>JAZDKB010000001.1:0-58824 GCA_043803405.1 Spirochaetota bacterium
GTATCTGGCAATAACAAATATATCCAGAAAATGGACAAGGCCTATTGTCGAATGGGGGCTTGCATTGAATCAGTTTGCTATACATTTTGGAGATAGAGTGAATATCTAATATCTGTTTACACAAAAAATATTACACTCTCCATTTTTCCAGATGCAGACTGGGAAAATCCATGCCCGGAACGAGGAAGTCGGCCGAAAATCAGCCGGCGAGCTGGTACGGAAGGGCAAATTCCTGTCTGTCTATGGCAAATTTCCTGCCCGGGATCAGGAAACCATCTGAAAAACGGATAGTAATTAATATTCCTCTGACTGCCGGATGTAAAAAAATCCTTTACTGTACACATTCCCCGGCTAACAACAAGCTGGACTGACATTTTTTATTAAAAACGATTTGGCCTATTTGAAAAGCGAAGATTATTTTTTTGCATTGCTAAAAAAGAACACGTAATGTATATTTGTTTATATGCATGAATATTACTTTACTGAATATTTCGAAAAGGAAGTCTTAAGAAAACGTCCGTATATTAAAAAAGAATGGTGCATTCAGGTTTGTGAAAATCCATTGAAAGTTGAACTTCAAGAAAATAATCGTTTTAGATTTTGGGGTAAAATTAAAGAACTTGAAGATCGTATCCTTAGAGTGATTACTTTAATGGACAAAAAGACAATACATAATGCTTTTCCTGACAGGAGATTTAAATTATGAAATTAAATTACTACAAAGAAACAGATTCGCTTTATATTGATTTATCATCAAAAACGAGCACAGATAGCCAAGAAATATCTGAAGGTATAGTTTTAGACTATGATACTGAAGGTAATATTGTCGGAATCGACATTGATAATGCAAGTAAGAAAGTCGATTTAAAAGAAGTAATCCTAAGTAAAATTCCAGCTGACCTCGAATCATTAACTGCCTAAATAAACAATAATTATCACTTGGGACGGATGAGTCTGCCGGGTAATTTAAAAGCTAAATGTTCAACATTTGTTCCAGCCGGATACTTTCTCGTATCTGGAATGTAAAGTGCGCATTAATTCATTCAAAGCCTTTGTGTATCTGAAAGTCAGTGCTGTGACCCGCAAGTACTGCTGAACAGTCAGATAATTCCCATTCCTCCTTGCAAAGGGGGAATGGGCCGGTGATTAGGGGTCTTAGCGTAAAAGCTGAGGTCTATAATGCCTCTATCTATAAAAACACCCAATCAATTTTTTTTGCTTGACTTATTGGATTGTTTAATTACTGTCTTAAACCTAACAGCAACAAATATATTTTTTTATTTTTTAAAAGATTTGCCGGTATTCCGGTTTAATCAAAAAAAATGCACAAGCTTCTTAAAAAAGAGGCGCTTCTTTAAACTAAAATCAAATTTCATCTTTATCAATATTTAGCATTAAATTTGTTTAATTTAAAGAAGAAAAATTTTGCCTAATTTTTTGAAGCAACTAAATGCATCACAAATTAAAAATTTATTTGGAGGTAGTATCATGAGGTTAAAAGCTTTATTAGTGGCAGCAATATTTGCCATCTGCATAATGGGATTCTACGCACCAGCACAAGCGGCTGACGGTGTAACTCCGTATGCTACAGTACATATCTGGGCCGGTTATCAAAAAACAACTGCTCCGTTGAACCCAGGAATCGGCCACCAGGACACAGACTTTCAATTGGGTCAGGCTGATACAATTGCTACAAACTTCGGTATTAAAGGCGAAAAAAACGGCGCAAAAGTTGTAGCTGAAGTCGGAGTTGCATCAGAGTATTTAGCAACCCCAAGTGATAGCGGTGCCACTTATGCAGGCGGTTTCAGATTCAGCCCAAGACACGTTTACGGAGAATATACATTTGCCGGAACAGTAAACCTGTTATTCGGACAAACAATTGCTCCTTATAGCGGCCAAAACCTGAACGATGCAGGCAATGTACAGATTATGGCATGCGACGGTGCTTCATACGACAACTGGCAGCAGCAAATAAGACTTTCAGCATTTGGCGCTTACTTCCAGATCATGAAACCTTACACAAGCAATGCACTTGGATTTACTACAGCTGAAAATCAGCCTACAGGCAATGGTTCTTCCGCTGCTAATTTAAGTAATGGAGTTCAAAGCTCAAATACTAACAATGATGTATTAATCCCAAAAGTAGCTCTAGGATACATCTTTAAAACAGACGCTTTCAGCGTTGGCGTACACGGTGTAGTTCAGAAATACTCTGTTAAAACACCTCACAGCACAGCTGCCGGTGCTCCAACTGATGAGTATGAAATTTTAGCTTATGTTGGAAACGCAACATTCAAAGGCAACTTCGGTCCTCTAGGCGTTCATCTTCATGGCTTCTATGGCCAGAACACAGGCGACCTTGGTTTCTATACACATAACGGAAACCCGAAAGGATTACCGACTGCAGGGAACAACAGAGCGCAAAGAAGTAAAAATGCAGCTGGTACATCTACTTACGATGTTGAAGATACTAAAGTATACGGCGGAAACGCTGGTTTAAGCTATGCGCTTGGAATGGTTAAATTCAGCGGCGGCGTTGGTTATGAAAAAGATGAGAATGATATGATTGGTAGAACAACCTCAAATACAGGCGAAGGCGCAGATGATTTCTTATCTTACTTCGTAAACGCACAGATAAGCATTGAGCAGAACTTCTCAATAATCCCATCCTTTAAATGCATTAATTACAGAGAAAAAATTACTCAGACTACAAGCAGCAAAGATGAAGGAAAGAGATATTTATATGGCGTTCTTTTCAGAGCAAGCATATAACGCATAGTAACATATTTACTCAGCAAAACACAAAAGCGCGGATTACCTAAGGTAATTCGCGCTTTTTTTTATTTAGTATCAACAATCAATAAATGTCATTAATTTACAAACAGATTCGCTGCAATTGGCTTGATTATTTTTACAAGTAATAGTAAATTGGAATAAACTAATTATTTTGATGAGGTATAAAATGAACCAGATTATTATTGATACAAGAGTGATCAAAGGGAATGTAAAAATGCCGAATATCCCTCTAAAAGATAATACTGAAGTAAAAGTCATTGTTGTTCCAAAAGCCATCTTATCAAAAATGTCCTAAAAAATCAAGACAGCTCACTAAATCAATAAGAGGCAATTTAGCGGATGATATTATTTCTGAAAGAAACGAAAGATGAACTTATTTTTAGATACCAGCGCGCTCTTAAAATTATATCATGATGAAGAAGGAACAGAAAAATTACTGGATTTCTTAAATAAAGAACAAACAAACTTATTTTTAACTATCTCCGATTTAAATCTCATAGAACTTCATTCTGCTTTGTTAAAACGAGTGAGAACGAGAGAAATATAACTCGATTCTGTACTAAAAATTTTTAAAAATTTTCAAAAAGATACGGATTTTATGAATGTTACTGAGATTGATAAATCGATAAAAAATCTTGCGATAGATTTATTAAATCAATATTCTTCAAAAATTACTTTTTATTAGACGCACTTCAACTTTCATCCGCAATTATCTCAAATAATTATTTTAAAATAGATTATTTTATTGCTGCCGACCAAAGACTTCTGGATGTGGCAAAATTATTCTTTAAAATCTACAATCCTGTTGTAAAGTAAGTGAAAATTTGGCTTTCGTACCTTTACAGTGATCGGTTATTCATTTGCTGCAATTCGTGCCTGTGCTTTCTATATATATAAAATATTGCCAAAAATATAAAACTTGCAAAAAAAAATGCTAATATTACTTTATGGTCTAAGAAGTAATTTAAATCTATCTTTACAATACAGCTTACATTTAACTCAAAAGTGCATAGAATCAATACATTAACTGAAAAAATGAATACTTTATTTTAATCTGTTTTTACAGCTAATTTATTCCTGCTCTTTTGGTTCAGGTTGTATTCTTTAAAACAAGTTTAATAATTTAAAAATAATTTCAGGAGGTTTCCAAATCACAATGAATTTCTTAAAACGTACATCATTGTTGTTGGGTTTTGTTCTGCTTACTGCAGTGCAAGTATACGCCAGCGAAGCCGATCTTGCTATTCCGGATCTTCACGCAGGCAGTTACAATTTATTCGGCGGAACAATATCCGCATGGCAGCTGCTGTTCTACGGAGCATTAGTTATTGCCGGAACACTGGGAATAAGCTTGTTCCAGTTCTTTATGATTAAAAAAATCAAAGCGCACGAATCAATGCTGAAAGTTGCGCAGATTATCTACAAAACATGCAGCACTTATCTTATTCAGCAAGGCAAGTTCCTTCTAATGCTGTTCTGCTTTATAGCAATCGCTATGGCATTTTATTTCCTGGTGCTTAAAGGCGAACGCGTCCCGGTTCTTATTCAGGTTCTATTGTTCTCCGTTATAGGTATGGGAGGATCATACTGCGTTGCATGGTACGGCATAAGAGTCAATACGTATGCCAACGCACGTACAGCTTTTGCTTCACTTGCAGGCAAACCATGGGACGTTGTTAATATCCCGCTGCGCGCAGGCATGAGCGTTGGTCTTTTCCTTATTTCCCTTGAGCTTGTAATGATGGTTATTATTCTGCTTTTTGTTCCGCGTGAAATCGTAGGCTACTGCTTCCTCGGATTTGCGATCGGTGAATCTCTTGGCGCATCAGCGCTCAGAATTGCAGGTGGTATCTTCACAAAGATAGCGGACATAGGCTCCGACCTTATGAAGATTGTTTTCAAAGTAAAAGAAGACGATCCGCGTAACCCGGGCGTTATTGCAGACTGTACAGGTGACAATGCCGGTGACAGCGTAGGCCCAACTGCAGACGGTTTCGAAACATACGGAGTAACAGGCGTTGCTCTGATATCTTTCATAACTCTTGCAATCACAGTTCCCGACATAGTCGGCAGAATGGACATTGCCGGAATACTTGCCAAAGCAGGCTTTGCAGGCGTAGGCAACGAAGTTGTTAACGCGATTGCCACAACTTTCCAGGCAGAACTCCAGTCCAAACTGATAGTCTGGATATTCGCAATGAGATTCCTGATGGACTTCTTCTCCGGTATCTCGTACTTTGTAAACCAGGCAATTTCAACTGCAAAATATGCAGGCAAAAAAGAGTTCGATTTTGAAGAGCCTTTAATGAGACTTATCTGGATTGCTGCAATACTTTGCATAAGCACATCGTTCTTTATGAGCAATCTGCTTTTAGGCAACCTTGACCTTACATTGTCTGCCCAGGCATTACAGGCAGTCGGCGTAAAAGGCGCTGTTAGTGCAATCACATTCATTCAGTATCCGGGTATCTGGTGGAAAATGGCAATGATAATAAGCTGCGGAACACTGGCAGCGGTTCTCATACCGGAATTCACAAAAATATTCACAAGTGCAAAATCAAAACATGTAGCCGAAATTGTTACAGCCACAAGAGAAGGCGGAGCATCCCTCACAATCCTTTCAGGTATTGTTGCAGGTAACTTCAGCGCTTTCTGGATTGGTATGCTGATTGCAGGCTTAATGACAGGCGCTTATGTTACAAGCATGTTTGGACTTGGAGATGTTATGGGCCCGTACGCGTCAATATTTGCATTCGGTCTTGTTGCATTCGGTTTCCTTTGCATGGGACCTGTAAACATCGCAGTAGACAGTTACGGCCCTGTAACGGACAACGCACAGTCAATATTTGAGCTTTCTCAGATTGAAACAATTCCAAATATTAAACAGCAAATAAAGAAAGACTTCGGATTTGAACCGGATTTTGAACTTGGAAAACACTTCCTCGAAACAAACGATGGGGCTGGCAACACCTTTAAGGCAACCGCTAAGCCGGTGCTTATCGGCACTGCAGTTGTAGGAGCTACCACGATGATTTTCGCGATCATCCTGCTGTTAAAGAAAGTCGGTTTCTTAAAGCTGTCTTTAACTGACGCACCGGTTATTCTCGGTTTCATCTGCGGCGGCGCTGTTATATTCTGGTTTGCAGGCGCTTCTATGCAGGCTGTTACAACAGGTGCTTACCGTGCAGTCGAGTTTATAAAGAAAAATATGGATTTAAGCAAAAAAGAAGCTGATCTGGAAGACTCCAAGACAGTCGTCAGGATATGCACTCAATACGCTCAGAAAGGTATGTGGAATATCTTTATTGCATTGATGGCTATGACTCTTGCATTTGCATTCGTAGATCCGAATTTCTTCGTAGCATACCTTATTTCCATAGCATGCTTCGGTCTGTTCCAGGCAATCTACATGGCAAACGCCGGCGGAGCTTGGGACAATGCAAAAAAAGTTGTTGAAGTTGACCTTAAAGAAAAAGGCACAGAACTCCATGCAGCAACAGTCATTGCTGATACAGTCGGCGACCCGTTCAAGGATACATCATCTGTATCAATGAACCCGATCATCAAGTTCTCCACACTTTTTGGTCTGCTGGCAACTGAAATCGCGATTGAGATGAAAATGCACGCGATATCCACAAAATCAGTTGATTATACAATGATTATCGCAGTACCGATTTTCATTATCGGACTCTTCTTTGTATACAGATCTTTCTTTGGAATGAGGATTCCGCCGAAAGATTAACGAAAGAAAATCATTCGTTTTCGTATTTCAAAAAAGGCGTCTTTTATTAAGACGCCTTTTTTATTTAAAACGCATACTGAAACGCATACCCGGCATAGTTATATCTCCGTATTAAAAGAGCAAATCCATCCTCAAAGAAAATATAATATATCAATTGACATATCTATAATTTATGCTATAGTTTGACACATATTCAACCGATAATTTAAAGTACTTATCTTCTATACATATCCATGGAGGGCCGGACTTTGAATAAAAAAATAATATTTAAAATATCAAAAAAAATATTTATTCCCCTCTTGACCGCAGTATTCTTTACAGTAAATTTATTCAACAACCAGATACTAAAAGCCAGCAACGAAAAAGACCTTATCCTGATTGTCGACACATCATTAACCATGGCAGGATACGGTACCGGAAGCTCAAATATACTGCCCCAGGTTAAAAAAAGCCTGCCGCAGTTCATTGAGCAACTGGACAGCGATGACAGCATTACATTAATAACATTCGATACCGATATAAAAATTTATCCAACGATCTATATTGACGACAAAAAAAACAAAGATAGCCTTATTGAATATATAAAAAACATAAAAGCTACAGGTGCATGGACATATACAAGCCAGATGATGAAAACAGCTTTTCAGAAAGCGCAGGAACTTGAAGCAAAAAATAAAAAAAGACAACAGGTCATTGTTATAATGACAGATGCTATCGACGACCCGCCTCCGGGCAAACGCGCCGACAGGTTAAACATAAAACAAATAGGAAAAAATTATAAGGACAAAGACTGGTTTATATTTTTTGTAAATTTTGGGGAAGCTCTTAAATCCAATCCCCAGCTTGCCAAAATGCAGAAAGAACTAACTGCAGATGTTACAAAATACACAAAAGTAATTGAGACTAATGCCGGACAGGCAAAAAAAACCGATAAAATGACAGGAAAAACAACCCTGTATACCGGGGAAAAAGGCATTCAAAAGAGTATTGAGAAAGATTTATCTGAAAATATTAAGAATATGGAAGATAAAAAAGACGGTAAAGGCGGTTTTCCTTATAAAATACTCATAATTGCATTATTAATTATTGCTATCGTGCTGGCTGTTTTATACTATTTTAAAAATTATTCAAAACTCAGAGTAACAGGTAAATTAGAATACTGGGATCATACTATGATAAGCCCGTATTTTGAAAAGTTCGATCTTACAAAACAGGATGCAAAAGAAATACTGGTCGGCACAAAAACTTCATGTAATTTGACAATACGCGATATAGAAATAACAGATCCCTTTAAAATTACTGCAATAAAAGTTAATGGTGAAGTAAAAAATGCATTGCAGGCCGGCAAAGGCTACGCAATCGAATACGCGAACAGAGATCCCGAAGGTTATTTAAAAAACGGGGATATGTTTAAAATTGCAAACTATACTTTTAAATATTCAGAAACATAGCCGTTTTTATCAGCTATTTATACCACGGTATCCGGTACAAAGATGTATCTTGTATATTTGATTCAACATATTATTATTTTTTTGATGAATTCGGACAACATAATACAAAATTTATATTTCCGCATTCCGGCAGGATATAAAATATAATTTTTTTAAAATAATTTTAAATAGAAACTTGACAACTAATATAACTTTAAGTAAATTTATACGATTAAGTTGTAAGAGATTTTGTATAAAGCCAAAAAGACAGATAAAAAACTGATTTTCACGCTTAGCCTTTTGGCCGCAACATATTTCTATAATCAAGAAAAAAAATGATCACAACAGAAAAATAAGGAGGTTTACATATGTCCGTTTTTCAATTTCCCAAAAGTCCAAATAAAGTTCACCCTGAATTGCCAAGTGCCGTTGGTTCCAGAAACTCAATCGTTCAGGAAGGACGAGATAAAGTTGCCGAATCAAAATTAGTTTTGGATGAGACAACTGACAAAGTTTTAAACCATATTCAAAGCAAATTGCCTGTAGAAGTACTGGAAAAAATCGACATTATGGGCGGTTTAAAAGAAAAACTGTATGGCTACATCAACCAGACATACGTCAATATGTTTAACAGATACAATGTAACCATGGAAGATGAAATTATAAAAAAAGTCCGTGATTTCGTCGATAAGGAAGAATCAAAATGTCTGGCAAGATATACACCCAGAGAAATAACAGAAATGCTGGATAAAATCGGCGGAGCGGAAAAATTCAATACAGGTGAGATTGAAAAATCCATTGTAAATATGTATGGCCACCTTCAGGGCCATATTCAGAGAGGATTAAACGACCTCGAGAACGAAACAAACTCCATTTTAAGACAGAAAACAGATGTCGGTGCATTTGTAAGAGGCCAGAACGCATATGCAATTCTTAAATGCATCTTTAAAGACAATTTCCTTAAACCGAAATATGTTTATGATGTTAAATTATCAATAAACATTTGCGACAGCGAACTTGTAAGCCCTATAAAACATTACCAGGTTACTCTTGAGTCTTTGCTAAAAAAATCAATTCAATCCCATATTCATAACTTGATCGAAAGACAGATTGAAGAGCTTAAAGAAGAACTCGTTGATCAGGGCAAACAGGAACTGGAAGCATCTGAAATAATGTTCGAAAAGATTAAAAGAGTGGAAAACTTCACTGACGACAACAAGGAAGACGAGAAATCAAAGAGGTATACAATCCTTGCAAAAAAATTCCTTGATAAGATAGAAGGCCTTAGAGCTGAAATAGACGAAGGTGAATACGATCCGCTAAATATAAGAGAAAACATCAAGTTTGTCATAGACGAAGAGAATATAAGAGGCAGAGGTTACAATTCATGTCTTAACTCCTTAACTTCAATTCTCGATACAAGCAAAATGGGATATCAGGTTTGCGATAACCTTAAAAATGCCAGAGTTTGCCATATCAGAGAATATGAAGAAATGGATCCGACAGTTCTTCCCGATGAAAGATACGGTATTAGAATGGCTTATTATGATCAGGACCAATTAAGGGAAGAGAAAAAAGAATTCGACAAACAGATGGAAGCATTCAGCAGAGAGATCGCTAAGTTATGGGATGTAGTCCATGCGCATTATGAATCAAAAAAGAGATTCAGATCGCTCAAAGATTTCGACGATCTTACAAAGAGACTTATGAAGAAGGAATGGAGAGTCAGCACAAAAGAGGAAGATGATGCAAGCGGCATTCTATGGAATGAACTCGGTGAAATGTATCCTGAAAATACTTTTGTTGAAAAAAACAACAGAACGTACGAATTCAGAACACTTCATTTAGTAAGAAAAATGAGATATTTGCGTGAGATGGTTGCCAAAATGCACGGTTATCAGAATCCGATTGAGCGTGTTATTATTGATGAGAGAATTGACTTTGTTGAAAAGAGATTCCATGAATTTACATATAAAGTCAATCCGCATCATATTCAACCGGGGCTTATCCTTGATATCGATGTAACTACTACAAAGAGAAAACAGTATATTCTGAAAGGAATGGCCGGTGTACTGAACGAATTCCTGTTCGATATTTCAAAGGGATTTGCGGATGCAGCATTTGCTTCTTACACAAGAAGAAGATCAACTGTAAGAGACGACATAGATCAATCGTTCGCAACAGAGGAAGTTCAGGAACATATATTCGAATCAGCATATAAAGCATCTAATGAAGCTTCGGAAGTAAAGGGGACTGTTGACTTAACGCCTTCGGCAAAGAAAAAAGCAACATCAAAAGGAAGAACTTCAGGATTAAAAGAACTCTAAAAAGGAGTTAGTATAAAATTGTATAACAAGTAAGTATAAAAAAGGATGCTATTAAAATAGCATCCTTTTTTCTTTGCTGCTTTTCTATGCCGCTTTCTTTATTCTTAATACTGCTTATCTAATTTGCATTTTACAATATTTTTGAAAAATAAAGGAGAAATTAACTAATGGAAACGACCTTTTTTTCGCTGGCTACTAAAAGCAAGTTTAATAAAGGACTTAATCATTTCTTTGCTGTTAATGAAGTTGTTGAAGAAGTCGGTTCAGGTTATAATATTGCCGATTTAATCGGGAAAAAACTTGATGAAGATGAACTAATGCGGGACCAGATTCTGCCGATAGTCGGATCTGTTATAAAAGAAAAATTTAATTACTCATATGATTCGTTTAACATACCAAGTACAATTACCGACTTTAATAAAATTATTGAAGAAACTTCGAAATGGACAGCCGTTGATATTTTGATCGTCTACTATAATCCGAATGGCGAAATATTTTTAATCAATCCTAAAAATCCTGCGCACTGGGAAAAAGCAGGCGATCTTTCAGCCGATCATCTTGCTGTTATATATGCAAAGTACTTAAAATCGGAAAATAAAACAATTTCAGATGAAGCCATTAAGGCTATTGAAGAAATGATAGCAGGCAAAGATGTATTTATAAATCAGGAATTTATTGACCATACCGTAAGCCCTAAAAGAGTAGCAAGAAAGGAATCAGCAACCGGGAAAGAGCAGCCCGGCAAAAAAACGCTTACTCCTAAATACTCTGTTCTTGTTACTAATGAACTCTTTCATAACGGCAATGTCGAAGCATGGAAAAAAATAATTGAAAGTTTTAAGGCTTCTCATCCGGACCTGGAGGTGGCAATTTTTTATGACAACGAATTGATTAATGACATCAATTCGCTGTTTAAATGGGGCAAGGTTAAAAGTAAATCCTATATTTATTTTCAGGTTAGCGGTGAAAACATAAGAGATGTTTCGAAGTTGCAAAAATACTTATTTGAAGGCGCCAGCGTCAGATTTGAACAATTTCTAAAACTGGGCGTAGGGAAAGTTTTAAAATTATTTTAAAATAAATAAATTTTATTATTCTTGTTTCTTCTATATTTTAATAAAGGCTGCTGTTTATTTTATTATTGTTTCAGATGAAATGATATTTAAAATCAATTTTTAATATATTACTTACATTTTATTTCTTCCGGAGGTTAAAAATCTTATGGACAATATAATAAATTTTAATAAAGAATTAAAAGATTTTGACGACAAATTATTTAAAAGATCCGGCATAAGAGGCCGCAGAGCTCTTGAGCTTGCCAAAATCGGGCTCCCTATTGCACCCGGATTCATTATCGATTCTGATTTAACCAAAAAGCTGCCACGGGTTAACATTAAACAGCTCATTAAAACCGCTATTACTCAACTTGAAAAAGATATTGATAAAGGTTTTGGAAATCAGAAAAAACCGCTGCTACTAAAAGTAGTATTAAGCTCTGATTTAAATGTTCCTTTCTTCCCTTCCATCCACCATGTCGGATTAAATGAAAAAACTGTTGATGGTTTTGCAGAATTTACCGGTGAGGATTTTGCCTACGGTGAACAAATTTATCTTCTGCACAGCATAGCTACAAAAATATATAAACTTGATGAAGGGGATATTAAAAAACTGGAAGAAAAATCTTCTAAACAGATGAATCTTGAAAGCGCAAAAAAAACTATTGAAAATTACAAGAAATATCTGGGAGACAGATACAGCGACGATGTATATGATCAGCTTGGGCTTATTTTAAAAGGCGCTGCGGATGCTTACTGTGATTCTGAACTCGATGTTGATAACTCTTTAGCCATTATGGTTCAGGCTATGGTCTACGGCAATTACGGGCAGAATTCATTTTCCGGCAACTATTATACAAGGGATATTGTAACCGGAGAACCTAAAATAAAAGGACAATACTTACAAAATGCGTTTGATATCGACAAGGTCAAACCAAAAGATATTTCTACAATTGAAAAAAAATATTTTACCCACTTTGCCGATATTGCAAAAAAAATTGAAGATAACTTTAAGGAAATCCGCGAAATAAAATTTACAATTGAAGAAGGAAAATTCTGGATTGTTGAACAGTTCGAGGTTGATGAAAAGTCAACACAGGCACACATTAAAACAATGCTGGACCTTTCTAAAAGAAAAAAAATCACTGAAGAATATCTGGTTGAACATATTCAGCCTAATCAGCTCAACGAATTGCTGCATCCGGTAATTGATCCCAGAACAACTAAAGGAGTAAAAACGATCCAGGGCGGGGTATCAGGTTCAACCGGCGCAGCCATTGGAAGGGTTTTCTTTTCTACACCAAGCCTGCTAGAAGCTCATAAAAGAGCGATAATGAGAGGAGATGATACGAACTTAATTCTCGTTATGCCTGCAACTTATGCTGAAGATGTTAAAGCGATTGAAGTCGCAAAAGGCGTAATTTCGACAGAAGGCGGATTCTCTTCACATGCGCCTGTTGTCGCACGCAGCCTGGGCAAAGTCGCGATGGTTCAGCCAGATATGAAAATAAGGGGGACCAGTTTTACTCTGGGCGGAAAAACAGTAAGTGAAGGCGATTTTATTTCAATAAATGTGCCCTACTATGAAGCACCAACAATTTACCTGGATAAAGTAGGCCTCATTGAACCTAATTTCAAGGAAAACGGCCTTCTAGATTTTCTCGATATTGTAAATAAATTCATCGATTCATTTGACGTAAGGGCGAACGCCGACCAGCCGAAGGACGCTGTTATCGCAAAACAATTCCATGCAAGGGGGATCGGCCTTTGCAGGACAGAGCACATGTTCTTTAACGAGAAAAGAATTATGACATTCAGACAGATGATCCTTGCAGAAGATGAATCGGAAAGAAGAAAAGCGCTTTCTGCTTTAAAACCCATGCAGAGAACCGACTTTTACGAATTATTCAAAATTATGCAGGGACTTCCTGTGACTATCAGGCTTCTGGATGCTCCGCTGCATGAATTTCTTCCGAGAACGTCCGGCAGCATGGATGAGCTGGTTGCGTTTCTTAAATCAAAAAAAGACCGGGCCAGCGCTTCAGAAGTTAAAGCAAGATGCGACGAGCTTGCGGAGATGAACCCCATGCTTGGCCACAGAGGTTGCAGGGTTGCAGTCACGCATCCGGAAATTTACGAAATGCAGTGCAGAGCAATCTTTGAAGCAGCCTGCATGTTAAAAAAAGAAGGTATAGAGGTTAAACCCGAAATAATGATTCCTATCGTAATGAGCGAGCATGAACTTAAATTTATAAAAACAGGCAAAAAAATTGAAGGGAAAACGGTTAAAGGAATCCGCGATATAAAAGACGAAGTAATAAAAGAATACGGTGTAGATCATCTTGATTACAGCATAGGCTCAATGATTGAGCTTCCGGCTGCCGCTTTGAGAGCAGGCTCTATTGCCCAGCATGCGGAATTCTTCAGCTTCGGCACGAATGACCTTACACAGACATCCTACGGTCTTTCCAGGGACGACAGCAACTCGTTCTTCCCGAGCTATTCTCTTTACGATCTTATGAAAGACAATCCCTTTAAAGTGCTGGGCGAAGAAGTAAAAGAATTAATCGAGCTCGCTCAACTGAGAGGAAAACTCACCAGGCCGAATATTAAATGCGGCTTGTGCGGCGAGCACGGGGCAGATCCTGAAAATATTGCGTTCTGCATAAATGTCGGATTAAATTATGTTTCATGTTCTCCATATTCAATTCCTCTCGCAAAACTGGCGATCGCAAAATATAATTTAGCAAACAAGGAAGAGTAAGCAGCTCGGGATAAGTATATAATGAATGCAACAGTAGAAACATATACAGAGGAAACCGGAAAACAAGTGGATAATCTCAATAAACTTCTTGAAATTAACGCCATTATCAATTCAACGCTTGATATAGGAAAATTGCTGAATATAATAATGGAAATTATCAAGGATATAATGAATGCAGAAGCCAGCACTCTTTTTTTATACGAAGAAAAAACAAAGGACCTTGTATTTAAGGTTGCATTGGGTGAAGCTGGGAAAGAACTGGCTGAAAAACACAGAGTTAAAATCGGCAGGGGTGTAGCAGGCTGGGTTGCGGAAAAAAGAACGCCCATTTACATTAATGATGTTTACGCTGATAAGAGATTCGATCCTAATTACGATAAAATTACGGGATTCAGCACAAAAGCAATATTATGCGTTCCGCTTTTATTCAAGGGAAAGCTTATCGGGGTAATCCAGGCAATTAATCCAAAAGGCAGGCAGGGATTTGATGATAATGACATGATACTTTTCTCCGCCTTTTCCGAACAGGCTGTTCTTGCTGTTCAAAACGCAATCTTCTTTCAGCAGGCGGTTGAAGAGCAAAGGATAAAAGCCGAGATAAACTCCGCCAGATCGTTTCACAATTCCCTGCTCCCTCCTGTTGATAAAAAATACAAGAATATTGAAATTGCCGCCCGGTCGATCCCGGCCAGAGAATTAGGGGGCGAATTTTACGATATTTCTTTCTTCAATGATTCGGTGGGCATTACGCTTGGAGACACTCAGACAAAAGGGATTCCCGGAGCGCTGAACGCTTCCATTCTGTTGGGCGCCATTAAAGGCGTAACATCGATTGTCCACGGCAACCCGGCTAAATTGCTGTATAATCTCAATAATACTATTGGTAAAAATATTGAGATCATGTCCATTTTTAACGGATTAATATCTTGCGAAAAGAAATTGATCCAGTTCATTAATGTAGGCTTTGCTTACCCTATAATAATACGAAAAAATGTCGCCCGATATTTAAAATTTACCTCTCCTTCCGGAATGGCGATTCTGCATCCGAAGCTAATAAATGTAAAGCTGGAGCCGAATGACTTTTTTGTAATCATCACTGACGGGATCGTAAATCTTAAAAACAAAGGAGCGCAGAACCTGGGACTAAAAAGAATTATGGATCATCTTTGCAGGAATTATAAGAGTCCAAAAGAGATTGTAGAATCCCTTAATAATCTTGCGGATGAATTTTTGGAAGGCCTTGAAAAGATGGAAGATATTTCAATAATTGTTTTTAAATTAGAAAACTAAGGGAATAATAATATGAGCAATTATGTTTCCGTAATTTTTTGCAGAAACTGCAGTTCCAGATATGTTGAAATTGAGGAATGGGATACAAACGAAAAAAAAGTGGTAATTCACTGCAGGACGTGCGACATAAGGGAACCTCTCACTAATTTCACCTTAGGGAGATGTAAAATCCCGGATAAAGATCTTCAGGAAGCAAGGGATACAAAAGCTGTTCCCTTTAAACCTGAAAGGTAGCTACTCTATAAATACCGGGGAATTATCAACACTCATGAAATTGATTATTAATAGTCCCTTGTTATTTATTTTTAAAAAATCTCTTAAAAAGAACATTCATAAAAAATACTACAACCATAATCAGTCTTCCTATTCTCCACGGCCTTGTAATAATCCGGTAAAACCATTCAAGACCTCTCATCATGAAAAACGGGGGCGCTTTTTTTATAACTCCTGAAATTATGTCAATACTCCCTCCTACCCCGATTATTATTCCGTTTTTAAGCTCGCTTTTCAGTTTATAAATCCATTCATCTTCTTTTGGAAATCCAAGGCCGACAAAGATTATATCCGGCTCGCTTTTCTGTATTGCTTCAATTATCGCTTTTTCCCTTTCCTCGCTGAAATACCCGCCATGCCTTCCTACAATCCTGATCTTTGGAAAAGATTTGCGTATATTAAAAAATGCGCGTTCAACAATTTCAGGCTTTCCGCCAACAAGAAAAATAGTATGCTCTTTTATTTCAGCAATACGTATCAGGTCCATCATAAAACTAAGAATGGGGATTCTCTCTTTTATTTTGGAGTTAAGCTTTTCCGATGCCCACTGAATTCCTGCTCCGTTGGTTAAATACATGGAAGCCTTGCTGTAAATGACTCTCAGATCCGCGTTAAATTTTATCTTTTGTATTTTATAAGGATTCAGAAATATTATATGATATAATCCCTTCGCTGTAATCATATTCATAACTTTTACAATAGACTGGTCTCTTGTAACGTTATCTATTGCTACCCCTAATATATTAACAATATTTATATCATCCAGTTTTACCTGGTTATATTCGAGAATAATATCCCTGTTCTCTTTCCATGAATCATAATATATTTCATCGCCCACTTCAATCCCTCCGGTTAAACAAAGATATAATTTTTTATTTACTTCTTCATTGCGCAGAATTCGCCGCACATTGAACACTGATCATCCCCTGAAGGGAGTTCGCTTCTGTATTTTTCAGCTTTTTGTTTATCTATTGCAAGCCCGAACATCACTCCCCAATCACGTTTTTTTCTTGCTTTGGACATATTATTGTCCCACGAGATAGCTTTATCTCTAAGCTTTACCAGGTCGCCAGCGTGTGCTGCTATCTTCGAAGCAATTACGCCCTCTTTTACGTCCTCCACAGTCGGCAGCCGCAAATGCTCGGCAGGCGTCACATAGCAGAGAAAATCCGCGCCGCTTGCTGCGGCAATGGCGCCGCCTATAGCTGACGTGATATGATCATAACCGGGCGCTATATCAGTGACAAGCGGCCCAAGCACGTAATAGGGGGCATTATCGCAGATCGACTTCTCCAGCCTCATGTTCTCCGCGATCATATCAAGAGGGACATGCCCGGGACCTTCTATTATCGCCTGCACGCCCTTATCCCTTGCCCTTCTCGCAAGTTCTCCCAGTATAATCATCTCGTGTATCTGCCCCCTGTCGCTGGCATCGCTAATGCATCCCGGACGAAGACCGTCTCCAAGGCTAATTACTATATTATATTCTGCCAATATGTCAAGAATCTCATCATAATATTGATATAACGGATTTTGCTTTTTATTGAAAGAAATCCATTGCGAAAGCATCGATCCACCCCTGCTTGTAATGCCTACAATACGCTCCTGTGAATTAAGTGATTCCAGCGACTCGGTCGTTACGCCTGAATGTATGGTCATGTAATCAACGCCGTCTTCGGCCTGTCTTTTAATGACTTCGAGATAATCTTCTATTTTCATATCTATTATTGATTTTCTCTGTTGCACCATGTGAACTGCGACCTCGTAAATAGGCACTGTTCCCAGGGGAACGGTTGATTCTTCAAGAATTCTTTTTCTGAAATCCCTGATATTGCCCCCGGTACTCAGATCCATGACCGTATCCGCTCCGTATTCAATAGCGGTTTTTAATTTAGCTAGTTCAACATCGATTTTAAACATATCGGGAGAAGAGCCGATGTTTGCGTTTATCTTTGTCCTTAAACCTTTTCCTACGGCAACAGGTTTAATGTTTTTTTTGTTATTCTTAAATATAGCTATTTCACCTTTTGCGAATGAGTCCATAACCTGCTTAAGAGGCACGTCTTCATAGCCGGCAATTGCTTCAACTTCGGGTGTAATAATACCTTGTTTTGATTTCTGAAAAATATTCATGTTTACTCTTTTTGATTTTATTATTCTGGTAAGCAGGGTAATTCAAATAATTTGCCACAGCAACAAAGGGACGCTAGACTCATCTATTTCTTTAATACAGCGTATTCATACCCGTCAATAAGGACATGAAATGAAGCGGCGTTAATATTTTCGGAAAGGCAATATACCTGCCATACGTCCTCGCCGTCCGTGAAAATAATTGTTACTTCAACATCAGTGCTTGTTCCTCTTTTCGCATTAAGTATGTTTGCCCTGTAATCAATAAGCTCCACTTTCTCAATTTGCGGGAAAAGCGGGGTCAGCGCTTTTTTTAATACCTTGGCAAGCGCGTCAACAGGCCCGTTCCCGGTTGAAGCTTCATGTATATTCCGCCCGTTCGCTTCTATTTGCACTGTAGCTTCCGGGTCAAGTCCGTCGTCAATAAGCCTGTAGCCGCCGACAATCTTAAAAGGCGGAATGTATTTCTTTAAGGAGCGCGCTATTGTAAGTTCTCTTGTTGCGTCTTTTATTTCAAAGTTTAACATGATTCCAATTATATAAGATAGATTTAATTTGAATAATCTTTTGTTAATTGATTTATAGTGCAACCTGTCGACTCAGAAGGCAATGAAGCGCTATCAACTTTATCTCCATCTTCATATATATATATATCTATCGCATAAGAACAGTTAGTTCTAATTGCTTTAATTGATAAATTATCTAAATCTTCTATGCTAGCCTCAAAATAAGAATAACCACCTAATTCCTGTATTCCAATTGTAGTAACTTTATAGGCACTAAGTACTCCAGTTGTGTCAGTTGAATTCTTTTCCGAAAAAAGTATAGGTCGGCTATCATTTACAAAATAATGCCCTCCTAATGGAAAAGCAGTTGGACAAGTTGTAACTACTTGAAATTTTATTATGACTTCATCTTCTTTACACGACAAACAAACAACGCCAAATATAATCAGCAGGGAGATCGTCAGTTTTTTTAAAATCGTCATAGAACTGCCTCCGAAATAATAAAACACTTCCTAAAAAATTTATTTTCCGCACCCGGCTTTTTTACTCATGTAATCCGCAAAAGAAACTTTAAGCTTGTAGCATCCTTCGCTTATATATCTTAAAATGCCTGTAAAGACATCCGGTTTAATAAAACCCGGCACCTTATCGATCAGGTTGCCTTCTTCGTCCATAAACACTACCGTAGGCAATCCGCTTACTCCAAGCAAAGGAGCGAATCTGTCGGCTGTAGTCATATTTCCTTTATAAGTAATACTTTCTCTTCTTTGTGTATCTATCCTTATTGCAATAAAGTCGCGGTTTAAAATTTTGGTTACTTCTTCGTTTGAAAAGGTTTCCCTGTCCATCACCTTGCACCAGTGGCACCAGTCCGCGTAGAAATCAATGATTACAGGTTTTTTCTGACCTAACGCTTTAGACATTCCTGCATTAAAAGATTCCCATTTTACCTGAGCGTTTTGCGCGACCTGCGGTTTAACTTTTTCGGATGAATCGGGGCTTTCCGGACAACCCAAAATGAAAACTGTTATTATAAATATTAATATTAATTTATATTTCATTAAATTATTTTAAAACACCACAGTCTGATCCGGTTCAACAGTGAAGCCTGTTTTGCAGTCCGGGCAAATGTATTCGCCGCTTTTCTTTACTCTTATCATGCCTTTGCATTCTGCGCATTCAAGTATAATGGGATGATCGAATGTCTTTTCTCCGGATGACTCTTCCTCCGAATTGCTGTTGGAAAGTTCCTTTACTACTTCGGGTTGCGCTCTAAAGGAATCCAGCGCTTCTTTTTTAATAACAGCCTTTCCCCGCATTTCGCTTTCAATGAGCGTTATCTGTTTCTGCATTATGCTTAAAGCTTCTTCTTTGCTGTTTGCAAGCTTAATGATTTTATCGAATCCCAGCATTTTATAGATTGTGGCAATTTCTTCGGAAATATTGCATACGATAAAGAATCCCTTGGAAGACAATATTTTCTTCTGCGTGTAAAGAAAAACCCCGAATCCCGCGGAACTAATGTATGTTAAATTTTTTGCATTTATAATAACGAAAAATTTCTTCTTCAGCAACAGCTGATTTATATAATCTTCAAAATCAGGGCTTGTCTCTGAATCCAGGGCGCCTTTTAGTTCAATAAGTACTACTTTTCCTTCCAGGTCTTCTGTATGATTAATAAAAATCATAGAATATACCTCTATTTTTCTTTGACTAGTATTGCGTCTTTTATTTTATTCTTACCAGTTATTATAATATCTTTTATTTTAACAGAATGTTTTACTTTTATTGCTTCCTTGAGGCTTTTTTCATTAAAATTTTCCTGTTTGTCAATATTATTACTGCCGATATCTTCCACTATTGTAATTTTATTTTTTCTTATGCTCCTGTACCTGAAATATACTATTAAAGAAATAAATAAAGATAAAATAAATGATATTGAGGCAAGAATAATAGATAGTTTTACCGTATTATTTAAATGTTCAAGTAAAAAATTATTTATTCTGTTTTTGCTTATGATAAAGCTGATACATCCGATGCTTTTAGTATTAACAATCACAGCCTTTGTAACCAGCCAGCCTGAAACATCTATTTTAGGATAAACATACGACTTAATTAACCTGGTTATTTCTTTAGGGAACGGCAACTTTTTGTTTCCGCCGTATATATGGTAATCCATAAACTGGGCATGTTCAACTTTTGTCCAGATCGGGAGCATTATAAGGTCTATATTGTAGGCAAATTCGTCGGTAGCTATGTTTCCCTTCAGTTCTTTTTCGATTTCCGGGCTTGAGTGAACGATAATTTTGCCGTCGGAAAGCACAAAAAATCCTTCAGCAATAACACTTGCCTGTATTTTTTCCCTGAATAACCTGTTTAGCTTTGCCAGATCATTGTTTTTATAGCTGAGTTCGGCTACATTTGCGAAAGCTTCGGCAAGCGGAATTGAGTAATCACGCGTATATTTCTCCATCTCTGCTACACGGCTTGTGGTTTCAAAATAAAAATAAGCGGCAGAAACAGCAGCAGAAAGTATAAGCATTACTAAAAATATAATAAAAAAGATTCCGATTGGGATAACGCTTTTTTTCTTTTTTTCTTCCATGGGCGATGTTCTGAAAATATTTTTAATGTGGATTATGAATTATCCTGCTTTTATTTTCGGCATATAAGCCGGATAATTTCATATAAGGTTAATGCAAATATATACAGATTCTTTTCCAAACACAAGTAATTTATTTTAAGAGCATTCAAAGACATGCCATATGTTATATTCGTAGTAAATATAAGTCTCCTGGACGCAACATAAGAATTTATTTCAATGGATCAATTTGCATTGCATGAATTACTGACTCCCTGAGCTCCGACTAGCATCTAAAGAAACAGGCTCTAAATTTATTCTTTAGCTTTTAATATAATCCTTAACCCGCTTAACAATATTTTCAACTGTAAAACCGAACTTTTCAGCAAGTATGTTATGAGGCGCGGATGCTCCGAACGATTCGATAGTAAAATAGACCGCCTTTTCGCCGGCATAGCGCTCCCAACCCATCCTGATGCCGAGTTCAACAACAGCGCGCTTTTGTACGGAGCCCGGCAAAACAGTATTTTTGTATTCATCCGGCTGTTTGTCGAAAAGCTCCCACGATGGAAACGATACAACCCGCGTATTTATTCCTTCAGCTTTCAGTTTCTTTGCAGCTTCAATAGAAAGGCTCACTTCCGATCCGCTTGCTAAAAAGATCATATCCGGATCTGGCTGAGGATTATACGCGATGTACGCGCCCTTGTGAAGATTCTGCGCTCCGCCGGCAGTGTCCTTTTGCACAATCGGAATGTCCTGGCGTGTCAGTATAAGAGCAGTGGGGCCATTTTTGTTTTCGATCGCGGCAAGCCATGCTTCCGAGGTCTCATCGGCGTCCGCAGGCCGGATTACAGTAAGGTTGGGTATTGCTCTCGCAGATGCAAGATGCTCAATGGGCTGATGAGTGGGCCCGTCCTCGCCTACAAAGATCGAATCGTGCGTGAAAACGTAAATGCAGTGCAGTTTGCTGAGCGCTGCCAGGCGCACAGGCGGCCTCATGTAATCAAGGAAAGCGAAGAAAGTCGCGCTATAAGGGAGAAGCCCGCCGTAATACGCAATGCCGTTCTGTATTGCGCCCATTGCGTGCTCCCTTATACCGAAATGCAGGTTGCGCCCCACTTTGCCCTTTCCGGATTCGCTGTAGCCTTTTACGAAAGTTTTGTTGCTTGGAGCAAGGTCTGCAGAGCCGCCTATTAGTCCCGGACATTCCGCGAACAATGCTTCTATAATTTTTCCGCTAGCGTTCCTTGTGGCAGTGCCTTTTGAAGCATCAAAACGAGGCATTTTTTTTCTTAATGCATCAATATCCGGAGAGACAAAAAAGCGATCCCACTTGCTTTTCAAGCCGCCATTCATTGCTGCGTTAAAATTATTTGTCCATTCGTCATATATCTTTTTAAGTTCTTTTTGTCTTTCTTTAAAAAGGTCATAGACATTGGTGGATATGCAAAACGGCGATCCCAATTCGCAGCCGATATTATTTTTAGTTTCGTTTATGGCATCTTTGCCCAAAGGGGATCCATGCGCAGACTCATTGCCTTCTTTGGACGGGCAGCCTTTTGCGATAACAGTCCTCGCAATAATGATCGACGGCTTAGCTGTTTCTTTCTGTGCGTTTATAACCGCGTTATAAATTGCGTCGTGATCGTAGCCGTCTGCTTTCTGTACATGCCAGTTGTACGATCTGAATCTTTCCTCAACATTTTCCGAGAATGCCAGGTCCGTGCTTCCTTCAATCGTAATCCTGTTGTCGTCATAAATAAATATAATATTGCCGAGGCCCATGTGGCCTGCCAGCGAGCCGGCTTCGGACGAAATGCCCTCCATCAGGTCGCCGTCGCTTACTATAGCGTAAATAAAATGATCGATTATGCTGGTTCCGCCTGCATTGAATTCATTCGCCAGAACCTTCGAAGCTATTGCCATCCCGACTGCGTTTGCGAACCCCTGTCCGAGAGGTCCCGTCGTAGTATCAACTCCGGGAGTGCAACCGAATTCCGGATGCCCCGGCGTAATCGACCCAAGCTGGCGGAAATTCTTTATATCGTCGGCTGATATCCCGTACCCGGCAAGATGCAGAGCGGAATAAAGAAGCATTGACCCGTGTCCGGCTGACAAAACAAACCTGTCGCGGTTGATCCACTTCGGATCAGAAGGATTATATTTCATTACTTTGTACCAGAGCACGGCAGCAATATCGGCGCAGCCCAGAGGCATACCAGGGTGTCCTGAGTTCGCTTTCTCTACCGCGTCCATAGAAAGCACTCTTATGGAATTTGCTATTAACTTCAAATCTTCGTTATTCATTTTTATATCTACACACTCTTTATTATTATTTTTTATTAAAATCAATAAACCTGTTTTGCTTAATAAAATAATATTCTATATAATTTAACTAAATGATATGCTAATGGAAAAATATGTGTTTAAGGTTCCCCTCTCCCGGATTACTCAACCCCCTCTGCCTAAAAAGCAAAATTACGGGAGAGGGTTAGGGGTGAGGGCATTTCAAGTTTCTCTTTTATTAAATTTTATACTAACATTCCACAATAACCAAGAACTGCCTTTCTAAGAAAGAACTACAAGACTGTCTACTGCAATGGGTTTCCCGTTAGCTATAATGAGAGGATTAACGTCTATCTCCGCAATCTCTTTATAGTCAAGAGCAAGGTTCCCCAGCCCTACAAGCACCTTTGCCAGCATCGGTTTATCGACTCCGGGGCTACCCCTGAATTCATCCAGCAGCCTGCTTGTTTTAATCTCGTTTATCATCTCAAGAGCGTCCGCTTCCTTAAGCGGAGCAACTCTAAAGCTGACATCCTTTAAAACTTCGGCGAATATACCGCCAAGGCCGAACATAACGCATGGCCCGAACTGCGGATCACGCGACAGCCCCATAATGAATTCCCTGCCTCCGTTTATCATTTCCTGCACCAGAACGCCGTCTAGTTCGGCGCCCTTACCCATTATTTCGTCATAAGCCTTTGAAAGCTCATTATCGTTATCAATCCTAAGTTTTACAAGGCCAAGCTCGGTTTTATGAGCGACCTTATGGCCTGAGCCCTTTAAAGCAACCGGATAGCCTATTTCTTTTGCCATTTTAAGCGCCTCTGCCTTTGAACCTGCTAAAAATTCCTTCGTGACCGGTACCCCGGCAGATTTAAGGATTTTTTTGGACTCAAATTCGGACAGTGTTTTCTGGCCGTTTTTAACTGCATTTACTAAAATTTCTTTCATAAATTCTTCTTTTGTATATTATAAAATAATATTTTGTTATTACTTGTATTTTACAAAGTCCAGTCAAGTAATTTATGTAAAAAGTAATTTCACAGGAATATGATTATTCTCATTCCCTGATGTTTAAAAAAAATGTATAATAATGGCTTTGTAAGCAAAGAATGGAGCTTTTTTATATAAAAAGCGTATTTTTGATGATCGGAGCATCTCCGAGATGGTACGGAGCCTGCGAGATGGTCGCGAGAGCCTATAGGGGCGAATAATCATTCGCCCTACATATGTTTATTTTAAATCAATATAAAATTAAAAATATTTATTGATTTAATACTTACTCTTATATATCTTTTTGATATTTTTACAGCAAACATTCTGGATAAAATGAAAAAAACAATAATTATTATTTCGATGCTGCTTATTACAGCTTCTAAACTATACGCGGCATTGCTGTTTGATCCGCAGCTTGAATGGCGCTCTATTCAGACAAAACATTTCTGGATACACTATCATCAGGGGATTGAGGTTGAAGCAGTAAAGCTTTCCGTAATAGCGGAAAAAGTCCACGAGCGGCTGTCCCCGCTTATACAGTGGCAGCCGAAGCTCAGAACCGACGTTGTGCTGGTAGACAACTTTTACACTGCAAACGGCTCCGCTACGCCTTTCCCGTTTAACCGCATAGAGATTTATTTAACAAGGCCCGAACTCGACAGCGTTTTAAATAATTTCGACAGCTGGCTCGAGATGGTCTTTACGCATGAATACACGCATATACTTAACCTGGATACTGTTTACGGGTTCCCTGCTATTACAAGATACGCATTCGGCAGATGCTGCTTCCCCAACATGTATCTGCCAACCTGGATGCTGGAAGGGAACGCTGTTTACCACGAGTCCGATTATTCAAAGTTCGGGCGTAACAACAGCACATACACAGACATGGTAATGAGGACTGAAATATTATACAAAAACTTTAAGCCTATAAGCGACGCGTCAAATTATCCAAGGGAATGGCCTATTGGCAATGTGCCCTATCTTTACGGCGGCCTGTTTGTAGATTACCTGGAAAAGAAATACGGTAAAGGAAGATTTGAAAATGTAATGACCAATAATTCCTATAATATTTTACCGTACAGCGACAATGTACACTATTCTTTACTTCTTATATTCCCATTTTTTACTCATACTCCGTGGTTTTGGTATAGTGCCAGCGAGTGGGAATATGGAGAAGGACAAACATCCCGCATTCTCTGGAAAGAATGGGAAGAATTTATAAAGATTAAATACGACAGGCAAATTGAGAATATAAAAAACCGGCAGCTGACATCTTATAAAAAAATAACATACAGCGGTTATCTCACAACTATTCCCAGGTGGAGCCGGAACGGAAAGGATATTTATTATATCAGAAATACGAACTATGACAAGTCCGCACTTATAAAGCATTCGCTGGAAACCGGGGACTATAAAATCCTGTGCAAGGTCAATGATCCCAACAGCCTGTCGGTTTCGGGAAATGGCAGGATATTTGTCTCGGATGCGGAATATTACAGGTCGTTCTCCATATTTAATGAAGCTTTTGTTTACGATTACAGCTACAGAAAACTCACAAGCAAACTCAAAGGCAGCTATATTGACGCAAGCCCGGACGGGGCAAAGATTTGCTTTGTAAAACAGGACGCGGGCAGATTCTCACTGATACTGGCAGACCAGTCGTTTAATAATTTTGAAAGCATAATAGACAGGAGCGATATACAGATCGCTTTCCCTAGGTTCTCGCCCGACGGCAAAAAGATTGTCTTTACTTTAAAAGAGAAAAACGGGAACACCGACCTCGCCGTGCTGGACATTGCGGGCAGGAACATGCAAAGGCTTACGAACGATGACTACAATGACATACACGCGACCTGGCATCCGGACGGGGATAAAATTATCTTTGTTTCGGACAGGGACAAGGTATATAATTTGTTCGAATATGATCTGAAAAACAAAGCAATATATAAAATAACGAACGTTCTTGGGGGCGCCTTCTCTCCGGATGTGTCTCCGGACGGGAGCAGGATTGTTTTTTCCTGCTATGAGAAAAACGGTTTTGATATTGCTGTAGCGGATTATCCGCAAAAGACTTCAAAGCCGGAAAATGCCGACATAAAAAACCTGCCCGCAGAATTTTTCGGTTCAGCTGAGCAATCCGTTCTGAATAATCAAATCAGCACTGAAAAATATAACGTCTTTAATTCGCTTATACCAGCGTTCTGGTACCCGGTTTTCGGGAATTATGAAGTATATCATGGAAAGTACGAGTATGTACTCGGAGGTTCAACCCTGGGATGGGATACCCTGTATAAAAACATGTATCTACTCACTGCTTATGCCTATACTTATGAAAAAAGAGCGAACATAGACGCATATTATTTATTCGGCTACCTTTACCCTGATATTATTTTGCAGTATCACGATGATACGCTTTTCTTCGGAGAAGATAAATTCCCATGGGAAGATAAAAACACAAGGCCGCTTAAAAGAGAAATGGAACGGTCCGGCATAGCAGGGATTGCATTCCCGTTCTATTATTATCTCAGTTATCATGTAATCTCGTTTTCCTATAAATACGAGAAGTCCATAACGGACAGGTACGAACCGCCGAACACAGTCTTTAATTATAAAGATATTGAAGCAAGAGTGCGGGCAAAATACATGTACTCAAACGCGCTTGAATATTCCTATTCCATAAGCAAGGAAGACGGCAGGGACTTTTTTATTGCTTATGATGCCTACAGAAAAGAGATAGGGTCGGATTTTACTTATTCCAAAGTAATGGGAGAATACGCTGAATATCTTCCGGGTATAGGCAGAAACAATGTCATTATGCCGCGCATCCGGGGCGGCGCCTCGTTCGGCAACCCGGATCACAAGTCTCCGTATCCTATCGGCCGGTTCCAGAAAGGCGATATTACATCGCCTGCGACAGATGAAGACGAGTTCGGTTTAAGAGGATATCCCTACGGCGGAATATTCGGGAACAGAATAGCTGTCGGGGCGCTCGAATACCGCTTCCCTGTTTTGCAGAAGGATTTCGGGCTCGGCACTTTCCCGCTCATGTTCCGCGATCTTTGGTTGACACTTTTTGCCGAATATGGGAATGTGTGGAATAATGAAATAAATACCTGCGACTTTAAAAAGAGCGCGGGCATTGAACTCAACCTGAGAATTACCCTCGGATATTACATAAATCTTCAGGGGTACATCGGCTTTGCAAGAGGATTTGACAAATACGGCGAAGATCAGGTATATTTTGCAATAAGCACACTTTTTGAAGGAGCTCTTAAAAATAATTATAAATGGCTTGATTATTTATAATTATTTATTACTTAAGTATCTAAATTAGTTTCTAGGGAAGAATTCACGCTTCGACGATAAAATACGCCGCAAGCGTTGGAAAGCCTATTATTCACCGGGAACTAAATTATTATTGATGTTTCGGGAGTTTAAATTGCAGGAAGAACACGAACAGCCATATACCCTAAAACCGGCTGATTATAAAAAATCGATAAAAAATAATCAGCGGTTTTATTTACAATTCAATTTCTTTGCACCGGAAGTTGAAGAAATTTTCATGAAAATAATACACAAATTCCTCGGCAAACACGACATACTTTATTTAAAAGAAATGCTGATTACCGTAATACGCGAGGTAATCACGAACGCAGTCAAGGCGAACACAAAGAGATTATATTTCAAAATGATGAACCTTGATATCAAAAAGAAAGAAGAATACCGGCAAGGAATGGAGACTTTTAAAAAGGACGTATATACAGGCGGAAACGATATTTTTGCCAGGTTAAAAGAGGTTAACCTGCTTGTAAGGATTATTTTTGACAGCTACCCTGACAAGCTAAAAGTCAGCATTATCAACAATACTCCGATCCTGGAGGAAGAGCAGAGAAAAATAGAATCAAGAATAAAAAAAGCCTATTCTTATAATGATATATCCGAAGCCTTTGAAGACGTAATGGACGATTCCGAAGGCGCAGGACTTGGCCTTATTATGGCATTAATGCTTTTTAAAAGCGCCGGTTTTCCATATGATACTTACAGCCTCAAATGCGAAAATAATCTCACAATTACGTCAATTATTATTCCTCTTAGCATTAATAGGGAAGAGCATAATATTAAAATTGTCGATGAACTTACTAAAGAGCTGGAAAAAATTCCGTCTTTCCCTGAGAATATAGCCGAGATCCAGCGTCTGTGCGCAGATCCGGACTCAACCGTTAAACAAATCTCCGAAAGTATAACAAGAGATCCGGGATTAACAACCTCGCTTCTTAAACTGGCCAATTCAGCCGGTTACATAACATTACAAAGCACAAAAACTATTGAAGACGCAGTAAAACTAATAGGCATTAAAACTATAAATACGCTTCTGGTCGCAACCGGCGTACAAAGAATATTGAATTCCAGATATAAAAAATTCGAAAACCTGTGGCGCGATTCATACAGGGCTGCATTTTATGCACACAAAATTACCATTCAGACAAAACAGACAAGAGCGAGCGAATTTGTTTACCTTGCGGCGTTGCTTGCGGACATCGGCCAAATAATTCTACTGTCGATTAAACCCGAACTTACAAAAAAAATCCATGAAATTGCCGGAACGAAAATAATTGAGAACGCCAGCCTCCTGGAAGAGATGAGCCTTGGAGTAAGCCATACAACACTCGGCAGCCTTATTTGCGAAAAATGGCAATTCAATGAAGCTCTTGTTATGATAATAAAATATCATCACAGGCCTCATATCGCGCCTTTAAAGTACAAACCTATGATCTATCTGGTATATCTGGCGTACGCTCTTGTAGATATTGAGAACAAGAGACTTCGATTTGAAATACTCGACGAAGATGTCCTGGAATATTTTAATTTGACAAATAAGGAAAGATTCGAGACATTGCACAGAACTTTAAAAAATACGTATGAAAGTCAATACGGACTGATGTAAATTATTTGCCGGATCAGATTAAAATATCTTTTGCTGATTAATTTAAAGAATTCTTTGAATCCGGTTTATTTGCTTCGGAACTATATATATTAGCGGATCATCCAAAATGTACTTTCAGGAAATCATCGCAAAATTAAACGAATACTGGGCATCCAAGGGATGCGTTATTATACAAGGATACGACCTTGAAGTCGGCGCCGGTACATTTAATCCATCAACATTTCTGCGAGTCCTTGGACCTGAGCCGTGGAATGCCGGATACGTTGAACCCTCAAGACGCCCCACTGACGGCAGGTACGGAGACAATCCGAACAGGCTTCAGCATTATTATCAATACCAGGTAATAATGAAGCCTTCCCCGCTGAATGTACAGGATCAGTACCTTGATTCGCTGCGATTCCTGGGAATTAAGCTAGAAGAGCATGACGTCCGCTTTGTGGAAGACGACTGGGAATCTCCGACTCTCGGAGCATCTGGCCTGGGTTGGGAAGTCTGGCTGGACGGGATGGAAATCACCCAATTCACTTATTTCCAGCAGTGCGGAGGCATTGAATTGAATCCGATAGCCGTCGAATTAACATACGGCCTTGAACGCATATGCATGTATATACAGGGCAAAGAGACTGTTTTTAATATTGACTGGAATGATAAAATAACATATCGTGACATCTATCACAGAAATGAATTTGAATTTTCGCATTATAATTTTAACATAGCGAACACGGAGCTTTATTTTAATTTATTTAATATGTACGAAAAAGAATGCGTTTCGATTCTTGATACTGAAGAACCTAAACTCGTTCTTCCTGCTTATGATTTTGTTTTAAAATGCTCCCATGCATTTAACATGCTGGACGCCCGCGGAGCTATCTCGGTCACTGAAAGAGTGGGCTATATTACCAGGGTAAGAAACCTGGCAAAAAAATGCGCCGAAAGATATGTTGAGATCAGGGAAGAACTGGGTTTCCCGCTTTTAAAAAATCCAATCCGTAAGGCTGAATAAATTTATGTTCCAGGGATTTAAAAAATTAGAAGGCTTCCTGTCGAAATATGATAAATTTATTATTTCAACCCATGAGAGTCCTGACGGGGACGGACTTGGTGCAGAAATAGCATTTAAGGAGCTTCTGGCCAGCTTTAATAAAACCGCAATTATTTTAAATTCCGATCCTATTCCCGATAAATTTCTTTTTATTGACCCCGACAAGGAGATAAACATTTTAAGCAAGGAATTTAATCTGCCCGACCTTGCTGATTATGCCGTGTTTGTTCTCGATACCAACGATTTTGACAATATCGGGGTCGCTTATAATTTTTTTAAAGATAAGGTAAAAGATGTATTTATAATTGATCATCACGAAGGCGGCGAAGATAAATTTGAAGATAATTTCATAAAAGCTGAAGCTTCATCCGCAAGCGAAATTATATATGATATATTAAAATACTACAACAGAAAACCCAGTTTTAAGGCTGCCCAGGCATTATATGCGGGTATTTTATTCGATACAGGATCATTCCGATATCCGAAAACATCTCCTGAAACTTTCAAAATAATCGCCAGCCTCGTGGAATCGGGCGCAAATCCATTCAATATTTACGAAAAAATTTATGAGAGCAATTCACTCGACAGCTTTGAGCTTAGAGCAAGAATGCTCGCCTCAATGGAAATTCATTTTAATAAAAAACTGATCCTGATGAAACTAACGCCCGAGATGCTTAAAGAAACCGGCGCTCCATTTACCGAAGGCGAGCTCAATATCAATCTTCCTCTTACTGTTGACGGCGTTATCGCAAGCGTGCTTGTAAAACAGAACATCGAAGGCCAGATCAAAGTGAGTATGAGAACCAAGGGAGATTACGATGTTGCCTCAATCGCAATGGCGAAGGGAGGCGGCGGGCATAAAAACGCTGCCGGGTATAAATCAAAAATCTCATTTGATGAAACATGCAAAGAAGTAATCCGCGAGATGTCTAAATTCTTTCCTGAAAAATGAAAACGCAGTCGAACCAGTTCGTCCATACTGAGTATCTTATTTATATCAACTCCAATAGATTTTTTATCTCATTTAAATCGACTTGATCCAGTCTTTTTTTAAGAAGCTCAATGCCATCTCTTTTCTTAATTTTAAAAGTCAATACGATATCATCTCTTTCTAAGTAAAAAGGAAAATCAATTTCAAATCCTGTTTTCCTGAAATTTCCGATTATCTCATCTGCCTTGTTTTTAATATTCGCGTATTCGGGGTATCGCAACTCAAAAATCCGGCGATAAAGAGCTTCATCTTTCCTGACATTATTATTATCAAGTAATAACGGATCAAACCCTGTTAATTTCTCCAGGCATTTGTCCCTTCTATAAATATCTATAATAAGATCAACAATTTCCTTAAAAATATTTAAACGCATGCCTGTCTCTTTTACCCATTCAGAAAGAAACAAAAAAGCTTCAGTGGGCAATCTTAAAATATTTTTGAGTGTTTTAAAACCTGCTTCTTTTATATCAATATAATTTAATAAAGACTCAGGAAGATTAAAAACTTTCCCGGATAAACTATTATCAAAAAAATCTTCGGATATAAACAAAGCTTTAGCCGTAGCCAATATATCATTTTCATCTGCCATGAATTTAGTTTTCAGCAATTGAATAAATTTAATTTTGCCTATAGGTCCGATTTCCCCGCTGAAATTTTTTAATACCGCATAGCGGATGAATTTCCCGGCATCCAAACCTGATATTATATGAGAAGCGACTGTCGATTCGTTAAGTTCTTTTAATATGTTAAGCCTGTTATGCCCACAAATTACCTGATACTTATAATTGGTTTTTATTAAAACAGGAGGCGTTATTAAGCCGAATGACTGAATTGAAATTTTAAGCTTATCATCTTTTAAAGGCTTGCTGATTTTGTAAGTGGAATCCGCAAGATCGATTGAATCAATGCGGATATATTCGATCTTAGGATCAGGACAAAACGAGGTCATTAGTTCAATCCTTTTAACAACTCATTAAGCTCCGAAGGATAAATAATATTGACTTTGCTGAGTTTTGCCAGGCTGTTTTGCGCCGCATCAGTCAGCTCGGCGCTCGTAACTAATATTCCTTTTTGAGCCCTGATGTCATTGATTGCCTGGGCAAAATTTCTAAGCGTTATTTCGCCGATCTTGCTGCCTTTCCAGCGCCTTACCCAGATCAGGACTCTTTCTTTGTTGTCTTTGTTTTCGGACTGTGTAAGAATATCGACACCATCCGATTCCCTGTAAGTGTGTAAAATTTCATCAACCTTGTACCCCAGTTTAAGAACCAGCCTGTTCGAAAGCATCCTGAACGATTCATTGCTCATATCGCAAAAATTAGTTAACCTGTCTTCGGATAGTATTTCGTCAGCAGCTTCCCTGCCGATATCTTTTCCTTTTGCGATCTTTGCAGAAACAGCAATATTTTTTATATCGATTATTTTATTGCTTTTTAATCCGCAAATATTCCACAGGAAATCTGGAGAAAAAGCGCTTGCGATCCAGTCTTCAACATAATCAAAAATTGAGCTTTCAAATCCGTCGCCGGAAGTGCTCTTATTCAGGTCTTTCTTTAATAAATTAAGAATTTCTTTTATATCTTCATAATCGTTATCCAGTTGGTATAGTTCTTCCCAGAACTTATTTGCCTGATCAAGCGCGTTATTCTTAACGCATGCAAAACCCAAATCATACAAAGTCAGCTTGATCTCATTTGGCATATTTTTTTCTTTTAAAAATGCCAGCAAATCAATCAGTAAATTCAAGCCCTCGTTGTTCCTGTTCGCTTCAAAATGTAAAAAGGATAAAAGTCTCTTAGCCAGATAATTTACCGCATCTTCGGTTATTCTTTCGTCGAGCTTGTTCAGGTACGAAATTGCTTCGGCATATTTACCGGTCCTCCGCAAAGTAAAGGATATTGCAAGCGCTGCAATATCCGAGTTAGGCTTCATTGATAACGCTTCCTTGAAATAGTTAAGCGCTTCCGTATTTTTATTATTCTGATAACAGCAAATTCCGGCGCCGAAAAAAGATTCAAAATCATCGCGCAGTTTTACTAATTTTTCAAAGTATTTCTGAGCAATTTCGAACTCTTCCTGCCCCAAAGCTATAAATGATATATGATAGTACGCTTCAGGATCTTCAGGATTAATCTTTAAAATATTAAAATATATCTGAAAAGCTTTCTCAACATCATCAATCAAATAATACGTCTGAGCAAGATTTCTGAGCACTTTTGGCTTTTGAACCTCAAGATTGAACTTATCAATTCTTAAAATTTCATTTAAATGAAATATCGCTTCGTTGTAATTCTCCAGTTTTAAATATAACTCAGAAATGATATAATGAACATTGATATCGTCAGGTTTGTCGTACAGAATTTTTTTATATTCTGTTATTGCTTCAGGAATTTTATTCTGTTTTGTTAATTCCCTAGCCTTGTTAAACGGATCATGCTTAGGCTTAATAAATGAGAAATAAAAAATTAATCCCGAAACCAGTATAATAATTATTATTAAATAAAAAAGCAGCATCTCTCTTTTTAATTAGTCCTGAAATATATGTTAAGAGTAAGTTCAAAAACCCATTGTAAGATTGCAACACGTGATAATAATATCTATTTTCAGGTTTTGGAACGCACCTTAAGTTATCCTTTTCAAAATACCAGGAAATATAATATATGAATCGACATAATTAATAAATAAAAATATTAGAAAATAAAATGGGGATTATATTGCGGATTATAACAAAAAAATTATTCTTTTATAAATCTGATAATTGATGGCCAGCCGTGAATTAAAAACGAATTCCCGATTTCCTTTTTTAATATAAAATCATCTTCCTGCTTAACCTTTGTCGGGAACGGTAAATTGATCCTCATTTGAGGCGGGAGAAATTTCGGCAAATCGTTAAAATAAAATTGCACCTCATTTTTTATTGTGATTACCTTAAAATTAATATTTCCAAAAAGCGAGGGGGCATTTTGTATCTCTATTTCCGAACCCTCGGAAAACCATTCGCTTTTAGGCAAAGGAAAAATCTCCAGCAGTTCATGCGAATCCATAAAAATAACCGACCTCAGCAAAATAAAAAAGGCGGAGATTACTTTTAACGAATCTCCGTCTCCCCTGATTCCGCAGCCGGTTTTCGGATTAATATAATCCTGCAAAACGTATTTTTCCCCGCCGAACTCAATAATCTTAGCGATAATGTTGTGAACTCTGGGATCTTTTACGCGTAATAAATTAATGGCAAAAATAATCGAAAACAACATATCAGAGCCGCCAATGGATTTAAAATACAGAGGATTCTCAGGGAAGAAACCGGAAATTTTATCCGTAATCTTTTTTAAGTTCTCATCAGTCAGCGATTTTATCTGAAAAGGATAGCCTGCAAAAACGTTATAAACAAAATTCTCGTTCCTGTAATTAAAAATATTCCCCTTTGTTTTATTGCGAATGTTTTCATCATGGCTCTCTTGTTCGTCATTACTGCTGTCATTTGCATGGGGTTTCTGTACTAATTCATTTAAGATTATTTTCTCAAGCCTGTGGGATTCTTTTTCAAATTTCAGCTCATCATTAAAGATACCGAGACATCTGGCTAAATATGAAATTTGAAAAAGAGTGAATGAAATTAAAATCGTATCATGAATATGGTTTTCCATGACGGCATAATTCTCAATCGAATTTTCATATTGTGCCGGATTATTATCTTTAATGTTGCCGGAATGTTGAATTATCTGCCCGGAAATTTCCCTGATGAATTTGTATTTCCCTTTGACATAATCTAAATCTCTTGACAGCTTAAAATAATCTGTAACTGCGCATATAAAATAACATTTTTCCAGAATACTGCGGATATCTGGTTTGCTTTTACCGATTTTAGAAGCAGCTTCATTTAAAATCCGTATAGACTCATTGAAAAATCCCATCCTGTTATAACCGGATGTAATATAGAATAAAAATCTTAAATCAGCATTATATGTGGAAATCGCATTTATAATATTGTCGTCTAAAAATTTAAGGGCAGATATTTTTGAACCATTAAGCCAGTTCTCAACGGATTTTTCAGGAAATCTCGCTTTAAATCCTGTGTTGATTAAAATGCTTGTGTGATCAATATATTCGCTTTTGATTTTCGAATAATTTAACTTGCGGTTATTAAATGCTTTTTTACCGCCGGTATTTATCCGTATTGTAAATTCGTTAGTTCCTCTTGTGAGATTATAGCCAAGTCCCAGTGTTGCCATCCCGTAATCGCATTTTATGCTGCCGGTTTTTTTATTTAAGTCATTGAAATCAATATCGCCAAATGATGCATTGCCTCCCAAAAAATAATCAGGTTTGGTTTCAAAATAAATTCTATCGACATTATTTATCCCGGTTAATTTTGATTTACTGTTATATTCAATCTTGTTAATTCCGCCTATTGACAATATATTATATGGCCGCATAACGACAAACATACAGTGATGAGTATTGCTTTTATGCACGATAGCATTAAGGTGCAGAACAAGTTCATCCGCTTCGTCTTTAATTCCATAGATACTTTCATGGAATTCGAAATTAGCTTCTTTCCATATAGTACTAATTAAAGAAGTATTCAAATCCAGCTTTTGTTTAACCGAAGAAATCCGCTCCTGTGGCCTGTAGCAAATATTTTTTTCCAATATCCAGAATTCTATTGACCAGATATCACTTATCAGGGAAATCATGCCTGCAGGATCAATAAATATTCTATTTGACGAACGTCGGTTTGAAAATGACATCCAGTCGCGGTTGCTGTTATTCAGCAAAAGATACGGCGTAATGGGATTGAATGTTTTTGATTTTATTGAGAAGGAATTAAACAGCCAGTACGGCCATTTAAAACAAAAATAATTCTGGAAGAGGAAATAATTCTTTATGCCCAGAGGATAATCCTTAATAAATATTGATAATTTTTCCTTATCAATATTCCCAATATTTAATTCCTTAAAGCAGGAAAACGAATTCTTATCTACATCATTTCTGTATTTATTTCTCAAGGTTTATCCAACCCATCAAATAATAGAAAATATATTTTCAGTTATTATGCTTAAAATTAAAAAGCTCTGATCGCTTCATCTTCCGTATTATATACTTCAAACATATCCAGCAATTCAACAATTTCAAAAATTTTTTTAACCGGTTCGCTTAAGCTGCACAACTTAAGCTTTCTGCCGGTCTCTTTTAAAATTCTCATTGTAGAAACGAAAATCCTGATGCCGGAACTGCTCATATACTTAACATCAGCCAGATTTAAAAGCAAATGAAAATCTTTTTCCGTTTGAATTAGCTGGTATATTTCCTTCTCAATTTGTATTGAATACTGAACATCCAATCTGCCGGTGAGCGGCAATATTATTATATTGTTTATTTTTTTTATTTGCAGCTGCATAAATAATCCAAAACTTATTATGTACTAAAATTAGAATAATATGAATGATTTGTTAAAAAAAAGCTCCCACGGTCTGGATCTCTGGATGCAACAGGCGGATTTTTTTATTCTTTATCAAATAATTTATTCTATCCCCGCCTTTGCTTCTTTTAATGTAATTATAAGTCCCCATAATGTTACCAAAAAAATGGCAACAAAACCAATTCCAAAACATGTTAATATCCAGTGATCAAATGTATAACCATTATACAATAGTATTACTGAAGAAAATAAGGGGAACACTATTCCGGTAAAATATACCAATCCTCTGTATTTTAACGGATCATAAAGAGGCAGGATCATTGCCATTCCTGCAGTAAAAAGCATAGCGGAAAAACTTCTCGCCAGTATATAAAGCGGCGCAACGAATGTATCATACTCAATTGATTTAAACCAGTCATCAGGTACTTCAATTGAAAAAATCTGGAAAAATTTAACCGGAGAATAAAAGAAAAATGCTCCAAGTAAAAGATAAATTATTCCTGTTATAATAATAATAACCTGCAAAATATTTGTTAATTTAGTTCTCATGCAGGTTATTATTTTTGCTCAGTATTAGCCGGTGCTGTTTGCTTATCTACTGCCGGAGCAGGGATCGCTTCCTTCTCTGATACGGTCGGAAGTTCGGATTTCTTTTCTGCTTCGGGTGCCGGTACTGTTACCGCTTCCTTTTCTTTCACTGGAGGAACATCAGCTTTCTTTTCTGCTTCGGAAGCAGCCGGAACAGGTGCTGTTTCCTTCTCAGCCGCAGGTTGAGTGACCGGAACTGGCTCTGCATCCTTCTTATCTGATGCCTGCGGTTCGGCTGCAGGCGATTCTTTCTGAATCCCAGGAATTTCAGTTTCTTTCATTTTATCAACTGCGGGCTGTTCTTTGATCTTCTCAGGAGCCGCTGTTTCCTTTTCTGCTTCCTGGGAAGCACCTTTTAATTTAGGAACTTTAATAAGCATATTCGGCCAGATTAAATTAGGATTACGTATTTTATCCGTATTTGCTTTATAAATATTCTGCCAGTATAAAGGATTTCTGTAATATTTCTCTGCAATTCTCCATAAACAATCTCTTCTCTGCGGAATGTATCGGACTTTATAAATAAAATAGTCCTCTGAAAAGATCGATTCAGCTGAGGAACCTGATCCTTTAATTCCCTTGCCGCCTTTTGCTATAGCTCCCTTGCCCTCTGCTGCTTTTGTATTAATTACTATGTTTGATAATCTTTCGGATTCTTCAGCAGATGCTATCGATTCTTTATATTTTGATTCCTTAAATTGACTCCTGGATGTTTCGAGCGCTTCTTTTGCTCCGTTCAATTGTTCAACAGCAATCGCAGCTCCGACCGAATTTTTTGCTATTTCAAGCTTTGCTTCAGCACCTGCAATTTTGCCCTTTGCCGACTCTCTTAACGAACCGAGAACCATGCCGGACATCCTCATGGATTCGTCCGAAGATAAAATTGATTCTTTATATTTTGAATCCTGGAACTGGGATTTCGATTGGTTCAGCGCCTCTTTTGCTCCGTTCAGCTCATCTTTTGCTGTTGCTGCTCCTTCGGACTTTTCAGCTTCGGAAAATAAGTTACCGGCTTCGTCCAGTTTTACTTTAGCAGTTTCCTTGAGTGCCAGAAGGTATGCTTCATCCGCATTGGTCCCGGCGATCTCCATAGCTGCAAATCCTTTTTTAAGTTCAAGATTTTTATAAGACTCTTCCGCGATGCTTAAATTATCCTTTGCTGTTTTAACTTTATCGGGCGCTACTGCTAAAGCATTATATTTCTCGGCTTCTGCAAGTATCGCCTTAACTTCTGCTATCGATTTGCTTAATATTTCTTTTTTACCTATAGCAACGTTTCTTGCTTCTTTTGCGAGCCCGTCGGCCTGAAGCGATTTCTCGTAGCTTGCATAATACTCTTTCTGTTCATATAAAGCTAAAGCAGCAGCATAAGCTTCCTTTGCCTGTTTATATTCACTCTCTGCCAATACTTCAGCATAAAGGGCCTCAGCCTGATCCAGACTTTGCTTTGCTATATCAAGTGTATCTTTTGCCAGAAGAGGTATTGACTTATTGTACGCTTCTTCTGCTTTTTTACGTGAAATAATTGCTGAATCTTTACTTTTATCAAGAGAATCCTCTTTAATAAAATTATGGCTCTCTAATAGTTTTTTCTCAGCTTCAGCAATTTCCTGCGGAGCATACTTTTTAGCCATTACAGACAATGCCCTGGATATCTCCATTTTGGCCATTGCCATTTCTTTAACCGGTATTTTCTCTCCGCAGCTTAAAATAAATACGAAGGCAGTCAATGCCACCATAATTCTCGATTTATAATTTAACATATTAATCACCTCTTATTTAATTGTTTCCCTTATAGTTTTGCCGGTAACACAATAAAATACCGGAATAATAGTTTTAATATTTTAAAGATTATATTGCTGAGATTCTTGTCGTATAATATGCTTCTATCTGTTAAAAGCCGCTATAGCAGCATCTTCTGAATCATATATCTCGAAAAATGATGTCAGTTTAGTAAGTTCAAAGACTTTCTTGACTGATGCGTAGACGTTAATTATTTTAAGGCCGCCCTGATATTTCTTTAAATTAGAAAGGCTGGAAATCAAAGCGCCAATACCGGATGAATCAATATATGATACTTTTTCAAGATCAATGATTACATTATAATTCCGTCCCTCAATTATTTTATGAATAATGTCTTTTATCTCAGGCGCATTATATAAGTCAATTTCCCCGACAATTACTAAAATAACTATGTCGCCTCTTTTTCTCTGGGTAATATCCATTTATATAGCTCCTGCCTGCAATAGTCACCCGAAAAGGGACAATGCAGTGACTTTATTCATACTCCTAATTTATCAGAATTCGTATCAATAATTTCCCGTAATATATATTCGGTTTACATCCTTATTGAATTTAATATAATCAGTTTCTTCGGAGGAATTATTAATTGATTTTCCTATTTCCGTTATGAAGCGAGTAGAATACTACAGTTTAAATAACCTGTTAATCTGTGTCAAGTTAATTTATATACATTCGCCCATTTTTTATAAATTTGGCTAAAAACATCCTGTTCTATACTCTCGCGGATTTCATTTAAAAATGTCTTCATAAAAAATAAATTATGATAAGAATTATAAATCAATGATGAAATCTCACCCATGCGGAAAATATGCCGAAGATATGCCCTTGAAAAATTTCTGCATACATAACATCCGCAATTCGGATCCAGGGGAGAAAAATCATCCGCATGGCTCGCTGCTTTTATGTTTACTCTGCCAAGCGATGTATAAAGAGTCCCGTTCCTGGCTATCCTTGTGGGCATTACACAGTCGAACATATCCACCCCATGCATTACGGCAAATAAAATCTCCATGGGGCTTCCGACACCCATCATGTATCTGGGTTTATCTTCAGGAATATGTTTAAGTGTAATCTCGGTCATTTCTCTGTACAAACTCTTTGGCTCGCCTACAGACAGCCCACCGATCGCGTATCCTGAAAACTCATTCTGTAAAAGCATTTCTGCGCACTCTTCCCTTAAATCCGCAAAGACGCTTCCCTGTACAATCGCGAAAAGCGCCTGCTTTTCGGTATCAAAATTATCCTTCCAGTAATTGTATGATATGCCTGCCCAGTTTACAGTCCGCTCTACTGCACTCTTCGCTTCCTCTTTTGTACAAGGATAATGCGTACATTGATCGAGAACCATCATAATATCCGAGCCGATCACCTTCTGAATATCCAGTACCTTCGCCGGCGTGAACAGATGGCTGGAACCGTCAAGATGCGATTTGAATTCCACGCCGTCTTCACGCAGCTTGCACAGATCGGAAAGCGAAAATATCTGGAATCCGCCCGAATCTGTCAGCACCGGCCTGTTGTAATTCATGAATTTGTGAACCCCGCCGGCTTTCTCCAGTATATCCAAACCCGGCCTTATATAAAGATGATATGTGTTTGAAAGAATGATCTCGAACCCGATCTCTTCAATATCCCTGAAAGTCAATGCCCTTATTGTCCCTCTTGTGGCTACTGGCATGAACACCGGCGTATTGATTTCACCGCGCGAAGTAATGATCTTACCTCTTCTCGCGTTGCTGGAATTATCTTTTTTTATTAATTTAAAGTTCATTGTATCAGATTAATCTCAGGAGGATTTTTTTGGCAAGAAGCATTTAATCAAAACTGGAGCCTTGTTCCGAACTGCACGTTCACATCGCTTCGGTTCAGCAGATTTACCATTGTTTCAGCATTTAGCTTAAGAACAAGTATATTGATCTCAAGGCCAAGAATATAAAGAGGAATTACAGGGCTCGGTCTGTATTTATTTTCAGATAAAAATGTGAGCGTTCCCATGTCGGTAGTTGTTAAAACCGGAGGGTATGTTGTGTCCGTAGTAAAGTCACCTTCTCCTTTAAATTTAACTTTAAATGATCCGATATTTCCGGCAACTCCGAAACCCGAATAAAGACTGAATAAATAAAAAATATCAAAATAAGCAACTGCCTGCGCATCAATAGTAAATATTGCCCAATGAATGTTTGCATCGAACGCACCGTCAAAATGCATTGGAACTCCGCTAGGCAGTCCGCTAACAGTTATATTTTCAAAGTCATATTGATAATCCCCGGTAAAACTAATGTCGCCATACATAAAATTCCCGCCCAAGCTAAATGTTAGTCCTCCGAATGCCAGGTAAAAAGGCAAAAATTTCTTTCTGGGGATAAAATTATACCTTATTTTTCCGCCGACTGAATATATTTTGTAATCCTTTAAAGTGGCAACATCTGTCTCGTAGTCAATGTCGGACTTGTATTTATTTACAACGGATTTGCTTACATAAAACATCTTTCCAAGTATATCTACTCCGCCTCCTATGCCTATTCCAAAATGAAGTACGGCATTAGGCGCAAACATAGGGAGTGTATCATTGTCGTGCGCTGGATCATTTTCATCAAAATACTTCATGTTTGTGCATCCTGAACCGGCTGCCAGGCCGATCTCAAAATGAGGGAAGCTCCCTAAATATGATTTTCCGATCGGGTAACCAAGCACATTGGCAAGAGCAAAGGCATTAGCAACAAACGGGCCGTTCAGGTCGCTTGTATCCTGAATCTGCCTGGCCATTTCAGCTGTATTAAAATCATCTGAATCTAAAACTGCTTCAACAGCAGTAGAAAGAGTAACTGTTATGGAAGTTTCAGCGTATAAACTATTTATCAATACAAAAAATAAAAGAGGAAATAATATAAATCGAAATATTAAATTCAATATATTTTTCATTCTTTAAATACAAAAATATTTTTATTTGCCCGCGCTGCCAGTTAAATATAATATAACGATTTTTTTTAAAAGTCAATGCAAATCCGGCTTTCTTGCCTTCGCACTTTTTAACCAGTGAGGATCACCGGCCCGTCTTTTGTGACAGCGACTGTATGCTCAAACTGTGCGGAGAGTTTCCCGTCCTCGGTAACTGCCGTCCAGCCGTCGCCAAGCACCACAACATCGCTTGTACCTTCGTTAACCATAGGCTCTATGGCGAGCACCATGCCTTCGGAAATTATCCTGCCTTTGCCTTTAGTCCCGAAATGCAGAACACTGGGTAATTCATGTACGGCAAATCCTACGCCGTGGCCTGTGTAGTCACGCACAACACTAAATCCGTTTGATTCTACATATTCCTGAATGGCAGCGCCAAGATCTCCCAATCTCTTGCCGGGATAACAGGTATCTATCCCTATCTGCAAAGCTTTGTCTGTAACCGATACTAATTTATCGGCAGCATCGGATATAGGTTTTACGGTAAATGTCTGGCATGCATCCGCAAAATAACCGTTCTTAACAACGCCTATATCGATCTTTACAATGTCGCCTTTTTTAATTATTTTTTTTTTGGAGGGAATGCCGTGAACAACCTCATCATTTATGCAAATGCACGTAGCGTGGGCGTAATTTTTTACAGTCTTAAAAGAAGCTTTGGCCTTTGCTTTAAAAATTACATCTTCAATAAATTTATCAAGCTCCAGTGTAGAAACTCCGGTTAACGATTTACAGGAAATGACCTTAAAAATCTCTGCGATTATCCTGCCTGCTTCCCTGATCCTTTTTATATCATCAGGCGATTTTAAGGTGATCTTTTTCTTCATTAAAAAATATTGCTATTTGGAAGAAGATACGGCTTCTTCTGCTTTCTTCTCAGCCGGTTTATTTTTACCCTTTGGAGTTTCCTCAGCCTTGCCTTCTTTCTCTTCAAGAAGTCCGGTTTTAATCTTTATCTTTTTCTCTATCTCGGAAGCAGTAGCAGGATTATTTTCAAGGAATGTCTTTGCATTTTCGCGGCCCTGCCCTATCCTTTCTTCGCCGTAGGAGAACCATGTTCCGGATTTCTTTATAATTTCGTATTTTACACCAAGGTCGAGTATCCCGCCCATCACTGAAATGCCGGAATCGAACATAACATCAAATTCAGCCTGTTTAAAGGGCGGAGCGACCTTATTCTTCACAACCTTTACGCGCACGCGGTTGCCTATCGCGTCATCCCCGGACTTCAGCACCTCTATCTTCCTTATATCCAGGCGTATGGAAGCGTAAAATTTAAGTGCGTTTCCGCCTGTTGTAGTTTCAGGTGAACCGAACATAACGCCTATCTTATGTCTTATCTGATTAATAAAAATAACACAGGTTTTCGATTTCGAGATAATGCCTGTCAGCTTTCTGAGAGCCTGGCTCATAAGCCTTGCCTGCAGTCCCATGTGCGAATCTCCCATCTCGCCGTCTATTTCGGCCTTGGGGACTAGAGCTGCGACAGAGTCAATTACAATGATGTCGACTGCGCCCGATCTCACAAGCGCTTCCGTGATCTCGAGAGCTTCCTCGCCCGTATCGGGCTGCGATACAAGAAGCTGGTCTGTAACAACGCCGAGCTTTGCAGCATAAGACGGATCAAGCGCGTGCTCGGCATCCACGAAAGCCGCAGTGCCGCCAAGTTTCTGAGCCTGTGCCACCACATGCAGCATCAGCGTTGTTTTCCCTGAAGACTCTGGGCCGAATATTTCAGTGACCCTTCCCCTCGGGATTCCGCCAACGCCAAGGGCTATATCGAGTTCAATAGAGCCTGTCGGAATTGCCGCAACCTTCACTTTCGCAGAATCGTCGCCAAGCCTCATTATTGAACCTTTCCCGAACTGCTTCTCTATCTGAATAATCGCCTGCTCCAAAGCCAGCGATTTCTGGTCGAATTCCTTTTGCTCTGCCATATTACGTCACCTCAATTAATAATATTCTAATTAGAATTCTTTTATATAAAGACGATTTTTTTATCAAGTACTTTTGTTAAATATTTCCGTTCTTTTTCTTCATATATTCAAGTTTATTAAGAGCATCAACAAAAGAAAGTATACCTGCAATGGAAACATCAATGTTTACGCCATTGCCGAATACGGTAATTTTCTTCCCCTCAAATTCCTCCACTACAGTAACTGCAACCTCGGCAAGGGCGTCCGAACCGCCTGTAATGGCAACCAGGTTGAAAGATTCAATGCGCGCTTTTGTACCTGTTATCTTCATTACTGCCTTAACTCCGGCATCAACGCCGCCATTGCCGTGCGCTACATCGAACTCTTCTTCTTTACCCATTGTCCTGTCAGTAATCGTTACCATTGCCATTGGCGGAGAAAACATTCCTGTCGATATCTGAACATTGGAAACGGAATATCTTCCTTCTTCTTTATAAATCGATTCCCAGATGATAACTTCCAGGTCATCATCGAATATTTCCTTTTTCCTGTCTGCGAGATCTTTGAAATACTTGAAAAAACGATCCAGCTCTTCCGTGGTCAGCTCATACCCAAGACTCTTTAGCCTGTCCACAACAGCGTGCCTTCCGGAATGTTTCCCAAGCACAAGCGTTGATTTTGAAATCCCTACATCTTCGGGTTTCATTATCTCATAAGTAAAAGAGCTCTTTAACAGACCGTCCTGATGGATACCGGATTCATGAGCGAACGCGTTAGCTCCGACAATCGCCTTATTCGGCTGTACGGACACTCCTGTAATATGAGTCAGCAGCTTGCTTGTGGCCAATATCTGTGTCGTATTGATACCAGTAAAAACGTTATAGAGGTCCTTTCTTGTCCTGATGGCCATTACTACTTCTTCAAGCGAGGTATTGCCCGCCCGCTCGCCAATGCCGTTTATAGTGCATTCGATCTGGCGGGCGCCTGCCTGAACCGCAGCCAGCGCATTTGCCACAGCCAGGCCAAGATCGTTGTGGCAGTGAACCGAGATGATCGCTTTATCGATATTCTTGACATTATCGAAAATATATCGTATCAGTGCATAGAATTCTGAAGGTATTGCATATCCGACTGTATCCGGAATATTTATAGTAGTTACGCCCGCGTCAATCACTGCTGTTATCATATCAATAAGATATTTCCTGTCGCTGCGCGAAGCATCCATAGGAGAAAACTCAACATCACCGGTATAGGACTTTGCTCTCTCAACGGCAGCAATTGCTTCTTTAAGCACAGTTGGCCTGTCTTTCTTGAATTGATGTATAATATGAATATCCGAGCTTGATATAAACGTATGAATGCGCGGTCTTTCAGCGTCTTTAATTGCGTTCCATGCTGTATCAATATCCGGATTATTCGCTCTGGCCAGGCCGGCAACCGTTATACCCTTCGAACTCCTGGCTATCCTTTGCACAGCGTCAAAGTCGCCCTGAGAAGCAACAGGAAATCCTGCTTCAATTACATCGATCCCGAGTTTTATCAGCTGGCCTGCAAAATGCAGCTTCTCATCAATGTTCATGCTGAAGCCCGGCGACTGCTCGCCGTCCCTTAATGTCGTATCAAAAATATAAACTCTGTTTTTATCGATCTTACTGATTTTTGAATTATCTTCTTTCATATATTTCTCCGTTTTAGTTAATTAATTTAATTACAATGGTTTACGATTGAATTAGTTAATTTAGAATATTAAGTCGGCATTTCGAAGGAGCGATAGCGACTGAGAAATCTGTTTGCCAATTTGATTTAAGAGATTTCTCACATTCGTTCGAAATGACACAGTACTATTCATTACGTAAACTGCTATAATATAATAGCACACTCCGGTAAATGCACTGCCGGAAAACAAAATAGCATAGTGAGTTTATATTTTTAAGGATGCGTGGGAAAATCATTTCCCTGTTTCCTCCTGTAATCATATTAAATTTAAAAAAAAAGGCCGTCGCGGTGAACCGTGACGGCCTTTTAACTTTCTTTATTGTTATAAGTCACGAGATTCCCCGCATGGATGTACCCATGCTAAGCAATAGAGCCAATAGTAAAGTCAAAAGCGATATGTTGGAAATTCGTGTCATAAATTTATTATTTTAAATATATCCTGATATCACATAACAATAAACTGACTTATCTGTCAATATAAATAACGGCATATTATTTAAAAAAATAAAATTACTGCATGTTTAATATTAACGCTTCAAAAGAGCACTATCGATCAGATTATCAATGGAATTATTCCCATCATCAGTAAAACTAACAGATAACAAACTGCCGGAATAAGAATTTTTAAATACCGATTTATGCGTTTCGTCAACCTGTTTGCTTATAAAAATTTTATACTCACTCTGCTTAACAGCCGGAGTATTAAAAAAAACTGCAAATACAACAACTGCAGCAGTTGCAAGCATACTTAACGAAGAAAAGGCATAAACATTCCTTCTGATCTTTTTCCTGTGCTTTGATGTGACCCTAGCGCCAATAAAACTATCCCAGTCGGGATTATTTGTTCTTTGACTGATCTCAAAATCCATCCGTTCATCGAATTGATTAGTTGTCATTTTTTGCACCTCCTGCAACAATTTTCTGCAAAATAAACTTTCCCCGGAAGATCCGTGATTTAACTGTTCCCTTTTTTATAGATAATTCCCGGGCTATTTGTTTTTCAGAATACCCCTGGGAAAACAGTTCCAGCACTTTCCCGTATTTCTCCGGCATAGAATTTATTATTATCTTTAAGTCCATTTTCTTTATATTTATATCATTCTGTTCTTCCGCACTTATTGCGGATTCAAGCTCTTCCATTTTCTCGGCTTTTTTCCTGAATTTTATTTCCTCTCTGTTCAGCTTTTTCATCATGCGAAGGCTTTCGTTCCTTGCAATTGCATATAACCAGGTTTCGATAGACGATTTCCCCTTAAAGGCATTCTTTGCTAAAGATCTGTACGCTCTTAAATACGTTTCCTGAACAACATCGTCAATCGAATGAAAATACTGCGCTGCCAAATGCTTTTTAACTGCAGAAAGTACAATACCCTTTGTTGAACTTACAACTTCGGCGAATTCATTATCAGTCATATTTATACCCGTGTTATTCAACAGCAAAAAATCATTAACAAAATAGAAAAATATGCACTTAATCCGCAATAGGCTCACGATCCCTGTATAAAATATCGTTCCGCCTGTACAGCTTGCCCATCATCTGCTTCATAGAGTTTCTTAACTCCTTTTTTTGTGCCGGAGTCAAAACCTTCTCAATTTCCAGAATGTGATTGATCCTGAGCATTCTTATCTCGACTTCAAATTTTGATATTTCTTCCAGCAGAGCCCGTACATCATTCAAATTTATATTATCGCCGGTGAGAAGGCTCTGCAGTTTAGTCCTTTTCGGCTCAATGCTGTCGCGTATAGTTAACAGCTTTTTTCTAAAATCATTATTGATAATTCCGATTTTCTCAACCTGCTCATCAGAAAGTCCGAATTTTTCTTTCATTACCTGCGGATCGCCGAAGAACAGACCTTTGTGCGGACGACCTTCATGATGCATTCCCCCGCCATGTCCCATCGGCCCGCGGCCCGGACTCATATCTCCATCCCTGCGATCTCCCGGACCCATCGGCTGAGAAAAAGAGCCTGAAGCAACAGCAAATAAAAAACCAGTAATCATTAACGATAACAAATGTTTTTTCATAATCCCTACCTCAAAATATATTATAACTTTTAGACCCCCTGTTTGTTTAAAAAGTTCCATATATATTCTTATTTAATCATTGACTTCTAAAATTAATAAAGATATTTTTTCAGCCTTGTAATAATATTATCTCTTAAGAATATATTCGCAATGAAAAAAATTTTTATAATACTAATTATAATTTGTTCTGCACTCATTATTTCTTATTCATTATATATTTCAGCCGATCCTTTGATTAACTGGCCTGTAAATCTGCCGAAAAGCCTCTCGGCCACGCTCGGCGAGATACGCGGCTTTTCCCTTCATCAGGGCATTGACATAAGGACAAACGGACGTACCGGTTACCCTGTATTTGCCGCAGGCGCAGGAAAAATTTCCAGGCTGATCTCGAAAGAAAACGGATACGGGAATGCTATTTTTATGGGCCATGGCAGCAATATCGAAACAGTTTACGGGCATCTTGATTCGTTTGAAGAAGGCAAATATCATTTAAACAACATGGCGAGAATTTTTAAAGTACTGTACAATAAAAATTATACGGACTTCAGGTTTATCAACAGCAATTTATATTATAAAAAAGATGAAAATATCGCATTTACGGGAGAGAGCGGAGCCGGGTTTCCTCACCTGCATTTCGAGATAAGGAAAAATGATAAATGCGTCAATCCTCTGGATTATATACACATAAAAGATACCGACCCACCTGTAATGGATAGCCTGTATATTTGCAGCGAAAAAGACAACACAACGATAAGTGAAAAAAAAATTAGAGTAAAAAAAAGATGGGGGTCATATATTACGGACAGCAACTTAATCGAGACAGAAGGAGAAAAAATTTTCTTCAAGATCTCGTGCTTCGACAAGGTGGGAGCATACAACCATGTCGCGATCTACAGAATTTCCGTATATTTTAATAAAGAAAAAATATATGAGCTGGCCTTTGACGGCCTGAAAAATTCCGAACTTCAATACGGATCGTTAACGTACGATATATCCAAATCAACAATAAAAGACGGAGTATTTTACGTTTATACCCTATGCCGTAAAGAAGCGAATAATTATACAGGCATTAGTTCATCAGGAGATGGTTATTTAAAATTTAGCGAAAAAGAAAAAGACATCAAACATATCACCATACTGGTATCGGATTTCGCAGGCAACGAAGAAAATCTGCAATTTAAAATTTTACAAAAAAAATCAGATCTGCCGCCGGATAAAAATTTTACTTTAATCAATAAAAAAAAGAACAACTCAATCTGGGATAAAGATAAAAATATAAATATATATATTCCCGAAGATGCGACTTGCTCCGACGTATTGGCCGGACTGGAAGATGCTGTCAGCAGTGAAATAACTGACGCGTTATGCAGGGATTTTGCCGTATTAAAACCCGATTTGTTCAGCGCTTTTTCAGTCTTTCCGCATGACGTTATATACAAAAAACCGATTACAGTAACAGTTAAGAAACCGTCCGGCATAAAGGATGAAGATGCAAGGCATGTCCAGATTTTTCAATTCTTTGAAGGAAGGAAGCCTGTGGCATTAAAAACGAAATATTCATCCGGCAAATTCAAAGCAGAGACTTACACTAACGGATTCTTTGCTCTCATTCTGGACAAAACGCCTCCGAAAATATCCCTGCCTCCGACATTCGAGCTTTGTGAGGACAGGGAATTTTATCGGAAGTTGCGGCTTAACACCAGAGACAATATCTCAAGAATAAACAAGGATTCCATCATCTGCATTATTGACGGAGAAATTTATCCCTCAACATTTGATGATGACAGGAAGTGGATCGAAGTAAAACTGCCGAGAAACGCGGTGTCCAGAGGAGTGCATCATATCTTTGCAAAAGCGCGCGATGAAGCGGATAACGAAGCTGTGTTCAGAGGCCTGCTGACTTTTAAATAGAATGGAGTTATCTCAAAAGAATGCCACGGAGACACTGAGGCAGACGTTTGTTGCGACATTTTCGCCGTCTGTACCTTGCCATCCTGGCAAATGGCGCAGAGTTAAACTATTATTTTAAAAATAGTGTAAAATTTTATTAAAGATAAAGATATTTACCAATAAAACAATGTTATTCGAATCAAAATCCTTTGTGTCTCTGTGCCTCTGTGGCAGATTTTTTATTATGATACGCCCCCATAATTTCTTACCAAGAATGCATTCAAGAACCTCTTACTGCTAAATTATCTCAGCTTATGCTTCTTTGCCCACTCCGCGACGTGTATTGGGGTTTCGAGTACTGTTGCGCCAGCTGCTTTGAGAGCTTCGTGCTTGCCCGCAACAGTTCCGGATGCGCCGCGCACTATAGCGCCTGCGTGTCCCATGCGCTTTCCCTGCGGCGAGTAACGGCCCGCGATGTACGCTGCCACAGGCTTGGTCATCCTTCTCGCGATGAACCCGGCTGCTTTTTCTTCCTGTTCGCCTCCTACTTCGCCTACAACTATCACTGCGTCCGTGCCTTCGTCCTCCTCGAACAACTCAAGGATGTCCGCCAGATTTCTGAGCACGACAGGGTCAGCGCCCATGCCGACAACAGCGCTCTGCCCTACCTTGTTCTCCGAGAGAATGCCTGCGAATTCGTACGAGAGAGTTCCGCTTCTGGAGATGACGCCCACGCGCCCGGGTGCGAACATGGACGCAGGCATAATGCCTATCTTCCCTTTGCCAGGAACGAGAATGCCGGGAGTAGTAGGGCCTAACGCGAATACGCCCTTTTCAATAGCATAGTTGCGCATCTTCATAACATCCCTTACAGGAATATGCTCAGGTACGATAACTATCAGTTTAACACCTGCGTCTATGGTTTCCATAAACGCGTCCAGAACAAATGCAGCAGGTACAAAAAATACCGAAGCATTGGCGCCTGTCTCTTTTACTGCTTCGTGGACACTGTTAAAAACAGGGAGTCCCTCAACGACTGTTCCACCTTTGCCGGGAGTAACTCCGGCCACGACCCTGGTTCCGTATTCAAGCATCCAGTGTGCCTGCATGCTTCCTATTCGGCCTGTGATGCCCTGTACAATTACGCGTGTAGAATCATTTATCAGTATACTCATCGTTAACCTCGTCCTGCTAATTCATATAAGCGCTCGACTGCTTTTTCGCTGGCAGCCTCGGTTACAACATGGACGCCCGCTGAACGAAAAATCTCCCATGTCTCTTCCTGCCGGTTCCCGAGCGCCTTTGCGACAATCGGTATCTTTACGTTATGTTCTTTTATATAGCGCACTACTCCTTTGGCGCCTTCATGAATAGGATTGATGCCGCCGTATACATTTATAAGTATTGCCCTGAGGCCTGGTTTCATCATAATTAACTCCATGCATCGATAAAGCAGATCCGCGGTAATCCCGCCGCCTGTCTCGAGAAAATTGGCGGGTTTCATCCTTTCACCGATTATGTCCATAGAGGCCATGCCAAGCCCTGCTCCGGAAGCTATAAGCCCTATATCGCCGTTCAGGTCAACGTAAGTAACGCCAATCTCCCTGCCCCTGCGCTCAAGCGCATTCTCAATTCTGTCGACGCGGTCCGGCAATGGAAAACGCACCCTGGATACAGCCGAATCATCAACTTCAAGAACAGCGTCTACGGCAATCAGCCCGCCGTTGGGAAGGACGACCAGAGGATTTATTTCGCAGATGAGAGCCTCGTAGCGCATAACAACATTGTAAAGCTGGCCGATAACATCAGTCCATGCTGTTATAAGCTGCTGCTTAACGCCAAGCCTTCTTAAAAGAGCGCGTGCCTGATATGGATAAAACGCGAAAGACGAGTCTACATGGATAGAAGCTACTTTTTCCGGCGATGTCCTGGCAGTCTCTTCAATGAGCATTCCGCCCTCTGTGCTCACTACGATAACAGGCCTGCCGGAATATCCGTCTATTGTAAAACCAAGGTAAAGTTCCTTGGCAATTTCTACTTTCTCGCATATAAGAAGCTTTAAAACAGGCAGTCCCTTAATGTCGGAAGACAGCATTGATTCTGCCACTCCCTTTAATTCATCCGGCGAAGAAGCTGTTTTAACGCCGCCTGCAAGACCGCGGCCGCCAACAAGAACCTGCGCCTTTACTACAACCGGATAGCCGATCTCCCCTGCAACGTGAAGCGCTTCGTGCATAGTAGAAGCAAGTCCGCGTCGCGGAACAGGAATTCCGTTTTCCTCAAAAATATCCAAAGCTTCGTATTCGTGAAGTCTCATAGCGGTTAATTTCCTAATATTTATGAATTTAATATGACAGATAAATGGTTAACTAATCATAATTACAAGACAAAGCTAAATTGTCATTTCGACCAAAGGGAGAAATCTATTAATTATTAAGAGATTTCTCGTCACTATGCTCCTCCAAATGAAAGTTTCGCAGAAAGTCTGTTATTAATAAAATATGTAAAATATATAATTATCCTGAATTATCTATAATTGCTGCCTATATGTGTCAATAAAAATAATCACATATTTGATTAAATTATCAATGCGAATTATTTTGCGATAAAAATAAAAATTTAATTGCATATTTAATCAAATTTTTTAACGTTGTCTCATGGCAAACGAAAAGAAAAAATCCAATAAAACAGAAAAAGAAGACAGCAGTCAGATTGCGTATCAGGGCATAAGGCACATGCTTTATAATAAAGAGCTGGTGCCGGGACAGAAAATAGCATATAGGGACCTGGCGGAAAAGCTCGAATTAAGCCCTACGCCTATTATTCAGGCGCTAAAATGGCTTGAACTGCAGGGATATGTTCTGCATGAACCGAACCGCGGGTACTATATGGCGCCCTTTAGTCTTAAGGAAATAGAAGAACTTTACGAGATAAGGGAGCTTGTTGAGCCTTCTCTGGTGCCTGCAACTATCGAAAAAATCGATAAGAAAGGTCTAAACGAGCTAAAAGCTGCGCTTGAGGCACATCTTTCTGCGGAAAGGGAGTTTTATCTAAAGGAAAGGCTTTTCAAGAATAAGGAATTTCACATGACTCTTGCTTCTCTTTCCGGTAAAACCACGCAAATTCGCATGCTGCAGAACGTTTTTGACATGCTGTTTCTCAAATACGGCGGCAACTATTTTCCAATATCATCGCTTGCGGCAACGGACCAGGCGCATCAGGAAATATATGACGCAGTGGCACTTCGCAGTCTCGAAAGAGCGCAATCGGTGCTTAAAAATCATCTTACAAATGTAAAGATACAGGTCATTACGAGTATTAAAAAGATACTCGCGGAACAGGAACGGACTGACTTCTCATAAGGGAACCTCAAAAAATGGTTACATCAATATTAATTAAAAGAGTTAACCATAAACTGAAACAGAAATTAAACACGGAGAAAATAGTTAATGGGGATTAAGACAAAAGAACAATACATCGAATCCTTACGGTCGCTTAAACCGGTAGTCTATATGTTCGGAAAACGCGTAACAGATATAGTCGATAATCCGCGCATACGCGCAGGCATTGAAGCGACTGCTGCGACTTATGAGATGGCCTTGATACCGGAAAACAAAGAACTTTTTATAACAACCAGCCCGCTCATTAATGAGCCGGTTAACAGGTTTACGCTGCCGCCGGAGAACATCGAGGATCTGGTTGCGCGTGTTAAAATAAACAGAAAAATGGCCACTTACGTGGGGACATGCCACCAGCGCTGTACGGGCCTTGACTGCCTTTCCACTCTCGCAATGGTAACGTATGACATAGACAAAAAGTACGGCACTAAATATAATCAGAATTTTACTGAATTTTTGAAATACATGCAGAAGAACGACCTTACTGCCAACGCAGGCGTTACGGACATGAAAGGCGACCGCTCTCTTACTCCAAACGAGCAGGTCGACAAGGACATGTTCGTTCACGTGGTTGAAAAACGTAAAGACGGTATTGTCGTACGCGGGGCAAAATCGCATCAGACAGGCTCCCTTTCATCGCACGAGATCATAGTGCTGCCCTCGCGCGCAATGAGCAAGGCGGACGCGGATTACTCCCTCGCCTTTGCAATACCTCCGGATACAAAGGGGCTGATACATGTTGTCGGCAGATCCACGCTCGACATGCGCGAGCTGGATGGCTGCGACATAGGTAACGTATATTATTCCAAATACTGTCCAACGCTTATTTTCGATGATGTATTCGTTCCCTGGGAGCGCGTTTTCATGTGCGGTGAGACCGAATTTGCCGTAGATATGGTCGTAAAATTTTCGTCTTTCCACAGACAAAGCCATGGCGGATGCAAGTCAGGCAAAATTGACTGCATGATTGGTACAGCACTTACAATGATGGATTATAATGGAACCAATAAAATGAGCCATCTGAAACAGAAAGTCATTGATATGATCCATAGGTCGGAAACTCTTTACGCATGTTGCCTGGCATCTTCTTATGAAGGCAAAAAACAGCCTTCGGGCAATTACTTCATCGACACGGTTCTGGCCAATGCTTCAAAGATCCATGAGGGTAAAGAAATGGCAGAAGCAACCAGGCTGATGATAGACGTTTGCGGCGGATTTGTAGCAGATATGCCTTCGGACAGAGATTTTGAAAATCCCGAGGTAGGCGAACTCTTAAAGAAATACATGAAGGGCGTGGATTCTATCCCGGTTGAGGACCGCATCAAGATGTACAGGCTTGCGGAGAAGCTTGCGCTCGAAAGCGCGGACACTATCTCCGACATACACGGCGGAGGATCGCCGGAGGCACACAGGGTTACTATTTTCCGCGAGAGCGATACAGAGAGCAAGAAAAAGGCTGCAAAACGGCTTGCAGGCATAAAGAGCTGACGGAGCGGAGGATAAAAATGGCTGGCGAGCAAGTTAATGTAAAGACGGATGCTCTTAAAAATTTCTGCGTAAATATATTTAAAAAGCTGGATGTATCCGAACAGGATGCTGTAATTACAACAGACGTGCTTGTAGCAGCCGACCTGCGCGGCATTCCCAGCCACGGCGTTGCCCGCCTACGCCGCTATGTTGACGGCCTGCGAAACGGCGTAATGCTTGCTCATCCCAAAGTCAAAACAGTGGTCGAGACACCCTCCACAGCCTCGATTGACGCAGGCGCAGGTTTGGGCCAGCCTGTGGCATTTGCTGCAATGAACAAGGCAATTGAGAAAGCCAAATCCGTTGGCTCGGGATTTATTACTGTGCGCAATTCCAATCATTACGGGATCGCCGGATACTATGCCATGATGGCGCTTAAGCACGACTGCATCGGCATTTCAATGACTAATGCGGACGTGCTTGTTACTCCTACATTCGGGCGCAATGCGATGATGGGCACAAACCCGATCGCTGTTGCTGCTCCGGCCGGAAAGGAGAGGCCGTTTGTGCTGGATATGGCGACAAGCACAGTGCCGCGCGGCAAAGTAGAAGTATACGACCGCCTCAATAAGCCGATGCCGCTCGGATGGGCAACGGACGAAAGCGGCGTAAGCACCGAAAACGCAACACGCGTGCTGGAAAATTTCGTAAATCGGGCAGGAGGCGGGCTTTTGCCTCTGGGCGGCGAGGGCGAACTCTTCAGCGGGTATAAGGGCTACGGAATGGTGCTGTGGGTGGACATCTTTTGTGCAATATTATCCGGCGCTGCATACGCGAACCTAGTGTATCCGAAGACCGCGGAAGGCAAACCGCTCCCTGCCAATCTTGGACACTTTTTCGGCGCATGGCGCGTGGACGCGTTTCGTCCTGCCAAAGAATTCAAGGCAGCGATGGATGATCTGCAGCGCAGACTCAAAGACGCTCCGAAGGCGCAGGGACAGGAGCGCATCTACATACACGGCGAAAAGGAATATGAAGCAAGCGAGCGGTTCATGCGCGAAGGCGTGCCACTAAATCCAAAGGTTGCCGAAGACCTCAAAGCACTTAGCCGCGAACTGGACGTAACCTACGAGCTATAGAACCTATTTCGGCAATTCAATTACGGGGCTATCGTAAAAGAAGGACACGGAGGCAGACGTTTGTTGCGACACCTTGTCGCCGTCTGTACCTTGCCATCCTGGCAAATGGCACAGAGTTTAACAATTGTTTTGAAAATAGTATAAAATATTATCAATTATAAAACAACGTTATTCGAATCAAAATCCTTTGTGTCTCTGTGACTCTGTGGCAAATTTTTTATTATGAGATGCCCGCCCCTATCATCAACCATTTGCAAAAAATTCTTGACCTTGACAGAAAAACCGATGTTTATTATAATCACACCAAACAAATATAAATTTTACGGAGGACGCAATGAATAAGTTTTATTCATCTTTTGTAACATTGACAATCATCGCTGCGTTTGCGCTAAGCGGCTGCGGTTATAATTCTATGCAGAAAGAGGAAGAAGCAGTATTTGCCGCATGGGGCGATATTGAATCGAATCTTCAGCGCAGGGCAGATCTTATCCCGAATCTCGTAAGCACAGTTAAAGGATACGCGGCTCACGAAAAGGAAACGCTGACAGGCGTAATTAAAGCAAGGGCGGAAGCTACAAGTGTTAAGCTTTCGGCAAAGGATCTCGGGAATGCGCAGGCGCTCGCGCAGTTCCAGAAAGCTCAGGACGGGCTGTCCAGCGCGCTCGCGCGGCTCATGGTAGTTGTGGAAAGATATCCCAACCTGAAGGCTGACCAGCATTTTAAGGATTTAATGAACCAGCTGGAAGGCTCGGAGAACAGGATAAACGTGGCAAGGGTGCGCTACAATGAGGCTGTAAAGAATTTTAATTATTCCATTAGGAGTTTCCCGAACAGCATCACAAATAATTTTATTTTAAAGCTTGAGAAGAAGGAATATTTCAAGGCAGAGGAAACTGCCAAAAAGGCTCCGGAAGTTAAATTTTAAGATAATTGCTCAGAAGCTCCCAAACACCGGTTACATGGAGAGCAATTTAGCCGGGTAGTATAGCAAATTGCCATCCGGAATAGCAATTTAGCTGTCGGGTATAGCATTTTCCTATTCGTAACAGGAAAATTGGGGTGCCGGACAGCAATTTTCCTGTTTTATACGGGAATGTTCCCATCCTGTATGGCAATGTTCCGGTTCCGTACCCCGAATTCGGGGCATTCTTATGGCAAATTAGCTGACCGGCATGGCAATTTCCCCATTCAGAACGGCAATTTGGTAGGCGAACATAGCAAATTTGCTGTAACTGAAGGCAATTTAGCCAACAGAACAGGAACTTCGTTATCTGGAATCAGAACGAAGGCTTAAAACCGGACAGCTGGCAGGTATAGATTTCTGTATCAGCAATTGCCATATCATACAAAGGAATAATCCAGTTCCATAAAAAGAACGTCTATATAATATAATATTCAAAGTGTAAAATATCATGAAATCAATTACCGGAAAATTTGCGGCACTTATTCTAACCGTATTTGCATTAGCAGACCCGCTTATCGCGCTGGAAGCGCCTGCTCTGAAAGCCAGGGTGAATGACTACGCCGGCATTCTTTCCCCACAGACAATAAGCATACTGGAAGCAAAACTCGAAGAGATCGAAAAGAGCGATTCCACGCAAATCGCGGTGCTCACAATTCCTTCGCTTGAGGGCGACGCTATTGAGCCGTTCTCCATACGCGTTGCGGAAAAATGGCAGATCGGGCAGAAGAAACTCGACAACGGTGTTATACTGCTGATATCAAAAAACGACCGCAAGGTGAGAATAGAAACAGGATACGGCCTTGAAGGAAAACTCACAGACCTTGTGTCCGGACGCATCATAAGAAATATTATTATACCGAATTTTAAAAATAATAATTTTGACCAGGGCGTTCTTGATGCAGTCGATGCCATAATATCCGTTGTAAGAGGAGAATTTAAAGCTGACGGATCTGCCGGCGGCAGAAAAAAATCGTTCCTTTCCGGCAACGGCCTGTTCTTTTTGTTTTTTTTATTATTCTTTATTGCAATAGTCGGATCAATGAAAAAAATATTCGGCGGCATAATGGGCGCTGTTGTTTTCCCTGTCGCGGGCCTTTTCACGCTGCCGTTCACGGCCTGGTTGTTGGCTCTTATACCGGTCGGCTTCCTGGCAGGGCTCGCCCTGCCCGCGATCCTTTCGCTTATAGGAATGGGGCATGGCGGAGGATGGAGCAACAGAGGCGGCGGTGGCGGCTTCTTTATAGGCGGAGGAGGCGGGAGCGACGGCGGGTTTTCGTCCGGCGGTTTCGGCGGAGGAGGCGGTGGGAGCTTCGGGGGCGGAGGCGCGTCCGGGGACTGGTAAAAAAACTGAGCAATTAAGGAGTCTTGCCATGAAAAATCTGGCCGGGAAATTCTTATCCGATCCGGATAAAGAAAAAATACGAAATGCAGTTAAGGATGCCGAAAAAATCACGTCCGGCGAAATTGTACCTATGGTAGTATCTTCAAGCTATACATACCCTGTATCGAATTTTATCGGAGGATTTATTTTCGCCTTAATCATTGCCTTATTTGCGGTCTTCATTAAAAATAATGAACACCTCTGGTATTTTCTTACGATTTTTATGCCGGTTTTTTATACAATGTACATGCTTATAAAACACAATCCCAAGCTTAAAAGATTATTCATATCCGACAAAGAAATAAACGAAGAAGTCGAAGAAGCCGCGATAAACCAGTTCTTTAAACACCGGCTCTATAAAACAAAAGACCAGACAGGCGTACTGATATACATATCGGTTTTTGAAAGGAAAGTCTGGGTCCTCGCGGATCACGGAATTAACAGCAGGGTGAACCCGTCCGTATGGCAGGAAATTGTTGACATTATTGTCAAAGGCATTAAAGAAAAAAAACAGGGAGATGCCATAACCGTGGCTATCGCAAAAACAGGAGAAATTCTGCATACGCATTTCCCGTGCAAAAAAGACGATACTGACGAATTGAGCAATTTAATTATAGAAAAATAAAATTTTATAATATTGATTTTAAGCCGGTTAATCGAATCATTTGTTTTATTTATGGGGGATCAGTAATTAAATTTTCTATGGCTGCGGAACTCGGACAACAGGGCAGAGCTGTCTCATACTAAAATAAGGTGACCTTTTCTGCCTAATGCTCCTAAATCCCCTGAAGGGCAGGGCTGCCTCACGCTAATTATTTTAGTCATAAATCGGATATGCTCCCAGCCCCCTAACCCCCAAAGGGGGCACCGGCTTGGAAGGGGAAACAATATCTTTTGATATTAAATATAGATTATGTGCTAATCCATTGTAAAAATGAGAATTTATTCAATAAAAAATTTCTATGCCCCCTTCGGGGGTTAGGGGGCAATATA
>JAZDKB010000002.1:0-40576 GCA_043803405.1 Spirochaetota bacterium
GGGGGTATGGATAGGATGCTCTGCTTTCATCCTACGCAGACTACAATTCCCCCGGCGAACAGGCAGGACCTAAGTCACCGTGTTGAGTTAAAGGACTGTGGTAACCCCGATTGTCTCCACGCAGGTGGAAAGCTGGCAGTAATGTCAACCCATGGGCAAGCGGTGGAAGTGATGTCGGAAAAAGCGAATGTCATCCTGTAATGGGGTGAATACGGGTTCAAGATTTGCCCGACTCGAAAGAGTGCAGACGTCCAGCGGGTGTTCCATTGTGAGAAAACTTTCAGAACTACATCAAAGAAGGAAAGCAAATAAACCGCTTAGGTGTGCACCTTCTAACCGAAAGGTTTTGTAGCCGTGAGGTAGTATTGCGAAGCTGTTGAGATAGTTTACTTGACAGCGGGCAGTTCTTAACAAGTCTGCCTTTTGGAATGCTTGAGCCGTATGATGGGCGACCGAAGGAAGTGCCTGTGGTAAAACTATCTTGTACAGTTCTTAGGGGGGAAAGGAGCGGCAACGTCCCTGACCTACCCGGTAATAAAAAATATTGATTGACTTGAAATAGCATGGCATCCATGGTATCTTACATATGATGCAGTCCTTTAAAAATATTGCCACGGAAGATATATTTAATGGCAAAATAACGAAAGTTGCATTAAAAATATGCCCAAAAAGTCTTTGGCATATTGCAACTCGTAAATTGGATCAGCTGGATTCAATAATAACGATTAAAGAGTTACGTATATCTCCAGGAAACAAATTAGAAAGCTTATCTGGAAACCGGAAAGGACAGTATAGTATTCGAATTAATGATCAGTATCGCATTTGTTTCAAGTGGTCAGAAAAAGGACCTATGGATGTTGAGATTACTGATTATCATTAAAGTATTTTTTGGAGAATAATTATGATAAGAGTCCCATCACACCGAGAACCTACACATCCGGGAGAAATGCTATTAGAAGAATTTTTAAAGCCTATGAATATTTCTCAAAAAGAATTATCTGATGCAATAAATGTTTCATATCAAAGAATAAATGAAATTATCAATAGACGTAGAGGAATAAGTCCAAGTACAGCTCTTAGATTATCTAAATATTTTAATACATCTCCAGATTTTTGGATGAATTTACAACTTAGGTTAGATATTTATTATGCTCAACAATCAGATTCGAAGGAATTAAAGACAATCAAGCCTTATGCACCTATTAAGAACTCAACATTAATTCATAATTCTATAATTGAGCATTAATCTAATCCTATATGTTCTTAAATTAATTATAAAACTTTCGCCTAACATCGTGTTCCTCGCGCCGTGAAAAGCCCGAAGTATTGGGAAGAGAATGATCTCTGAAATTTATTAATGTTGCCCGCCGTGCGCGGCAGTTTGTCTGTGAAGTCGAACGCGGTTTAAGTTGCAAAGAATGTCTGTGTCGTGGGGAACACACCTGAATCGCCGTTAGATTTTATTTTCAGCTTTATTTGTTAAGTGAAGCATATCTTGTTGAGAAAGAAATATAGGATAGGCTCCGTGCCAGCTTTTAAGACAAGAATGAATAATTTTTAAAAGAGTTAAAGCAGTACGTAAAAGTATTGTAGATACAAAGATTGAAGGAGATGTAATCATTAAAATACTATTATTATTCAGACATCCATTGGTTCTAGGTCTGTTATTGGGACCATTATTCCTTTTCATGTTTATGTACCCGAAATTTGACAATCGATTAATAGTATTATTTATGGGGATTATCTTTGCTCTTGCAGGGGGAGGTCTCATTGTAAATAGTTCAAAAAAGGAAAAGACAGACGAAGCTGTTGAAAAAGTGTATAATGCATGGAAACCCGGATTTGTAAAATCTATGCAAAGGATGCAGATTTTGGAGAAACTTATTGGATGGGCGCTCCTTGTATTCAGCATCTTTACAATACTGTCGATGATAAATTTTTTTATGAAAGGGAAGATGTTTTAGAGATGACAGTATAAAAATATTAAAAGTCTATTTAGTCATATTAATGACTATGTTTTTTTATTAAAACTTAAAAACAAAACCTAATATTCGTTACAGTCGGATACTTCTAGCGTTGGTCTTGCTGAAGGACGTTGTGCGAAGTTCAAAGCATGTGAGCTTTTGCAATCCGGTACAAGTACCCGAAGTACCGCTGAACATGTTCGTTAAGGGGGCAAAAAACAAAGCGAACAATGCTGCGTTACACAAATCAAATTGAAGTAACTGGTACAAGCGAGTTCTCGAGAAGTTTGTGCTTCAAGGAAAAATAATATTAAAGATAAACGAAATGTCTTTCATAAAAGGTTTTAAATTCAGTTAAGAAAGATAAAACACGCATAGTTTCAAAAGAAGAAGGAAGGCAGAGAGCCAGATTTCCTGTAAAATAACTGAGGAGTTGCACATGAAGCCGGACATGAAAACAACAAGTGCAGGCCGTGACTTGGCAACAGAGAGAAGCGCCTTCACCTACTCAATTGCATGGATTGCCGCGATTGTCACAGGCACAATCGGCCTGCTCACGATTGCGGGTTGGGCGCTCGATGTCGCAGTGCTGATATCGTTCGGCCCGAATTGGCAGACTATGAGCATAATAACTGCTGTCTGCTTCGTCCTACTTGCATTGGAACTGATTCTCTTAATCAGGTATCCTTTCGGAACCAGCAAACGCTTTATTTCCAGGATCCCCGGAATATTTGTCGTATTAATCGGTCTTATCACAATAGCCCTGTACCTGACCGACATCATCACCGGAAGGCCGCCGCTTGTCGAAAACATGCCGGTACTGGCCATTTTCTGGGAAACGCAAACCAGGCTCGCACTGCTGACTGCTGTGCTTTTCGTATTGTGCGGCTCCGCGCTGACGCGGCTGTCAACCGAAGGCCGCAGTGCCGCCGGCTGCGGCCATGCATTGATGGTCCCGGTATTTTTAGCAGCTTATCTTGTAGTCATAAGCTACCTGCTCGGCGTGCAGTCGATCCATGAATTCCTGGGCGTAAGGGTTGCGGTTAACACAGGCATCGCTTTCTGTGTTGTGAGCATCTCGATGTTCTGCCTTCGTCTGGATTCCTGGCTCATGGGCATATTTTCAAGCAAACAGGCAGGGGGAATCATGGTGCGGCGGCTGCTTCCCGCAGTCCTGCTCACTCCGCTCATAGTAGGCTGGCTAAGGCTCTTCGGAGAACGCTCCGGACTTTTTCTGTCCGAAGTGGGCGTAGTCCTCGTGGCCCTGACGTATACGATACTTTTCGGACTGATGATTTGGCTGACTGCAAGGTCAGTTAATATCCTCGATAAAAAAAGGGAGGATGCCGCAGAAGCAGTATACGAGAGCGAAGAGAGATATTCTACGACGCTGGCAAGCATCGGCGATGCGGTGATTTCCACAGATACCACAGGTAAAATCACATTCATGAATGGCGTCGCGGAACAATTGACGGGTTGGATGCTGTCAGAAGCGCGGCAAGAACCCGTGCATGACATATTCAACATTATCAATGAAAAAACGCGCAGCCGCGTGGAAAATCCAATAACAAAAGTGCTAGAGCACGGAAAAATTGCCGGACTGGCGAATCACACCATCCTGATACGCAAAGACGGAACTGAAGTCCCGATTGACGACAGCGCGGCACCCATCAAGGATCGCAGCGGCAACCTCACCGGGGTTGTCCTCATCTTCCGCGACATCACCGAGCGCAAACAGGCCGAGGAAAAACTCGCGTTCCAGGCGCACCTGCTCGCCAATGTCCATGACGCGGTGATTGGGCTCGACGCCGATTTTGTCGTCAATTACTGGAATGATTCTGCGGCGGCAATGTACGGCTGGACTGCAAAAGAAGCAATCGGAAAGAAATCCTTTGACTTGCTGAAAACAGAATATGTCGGCAGTACCAAGGATGAAGTAGCGTCCCGGCTTACTACCAATGGTCATACCATCTTTGAGGCCATTCATTACACAAAGGACGGTCGGCAACGTTCTGTCGAAGTGCGTTCCATAGTGACATACGACAATCAAGGAAGGCCGGCCGAATTTATATCGAGTTGCCGCGACATTACTAAGCGCAAACAGGCCGAGGAGGCGCTGCAGGAAAGCGTGCAAACCTATAGATTGCTGGTCAACTCCATTCCCAACACTTCAATTCATTTATTTGACGAACATTTGCGTTTCCTGATCGTCGGCGGCGTAGAAGTCGAAAAGAACAAATTAGATAAATCTCAAATGGAAGGTAAAACGCTGCGCGAAGCGTATCCGAAAGATATTGCGGATTTATTCGAACCGATATATCAAAAAGCGCTGTCGGGCTACCCGACTTCATTTGAAATGTCTTATGGACAATATGCCTATTTCCAGCAAACGATACCCCTCAAAGATGTCAAAGGGCAGATTTTCGGGGCCTTGCAAATTTCTTCGAATATCACCGAGCGCAAACAGGCCGAGGAAGAGCTCCGGAAAGCCCGCGAAGAGCTGGAACAGCGTGTAGAGGAGCGCACGGCAGAGCTTCAAAAGCGGACGGAACAGCTTCGCTCATTAGCCCAGGAGCTGACTCAGACAGAGAACCGGGAGCGCAAACGGCTGGCAGCTATTCTTCATGATGATCTGCAGCAGATACTCGTTGGAGCAAAGCTCAGCGCTGAATCAGTCCACAGGAAGACTGATAATGACGATTTAAAGAGCTCCATACAAAAAGTGGCTGATCTTCTGGAGGAATCCATAAAGATGTCGAGATCCCTGACTTCAGAGCTTTCGCCGCCTATTATTCACGAAGGCGGACTCATCCCGGGACTAAAGTGGCTTAGCCGCTGGATGGAGGAAAAGCAGGGATTAAAAATTAATATAAACTCAGGCATAGAAATAACCCCGGACTCTGAAGGAATTTCAATGCTTCTTTTTCAGTCCATTCGGGAACTGCTATTGAATATTATCAAGCATGCCGGCGTCAGAGAAGCAGATGTATCTCTAAATATTTCAGATGAAAACATACTTCAGACTGTTATAACGGACAACGGCAAAGGGTTTGACATATCGCAAATAGAAAATCGGGATTCCCATACTGGCTTCGGGCTGTTCAGCATAAGGGAGCGCATGGAACATCTTGGCGGATATGTTAACATTGATAGTGCACCCGGAACAGGAACACGGGTAACGCTAACCGTTCCACTGCCTTCGGCGGACAGGCAGAAAGCATCGGGCATTACCGTGGAAACCGCTCCGGAAGCGGCCATCCCGCCTGCCGGTAATACAGTAAGTAAAAACGGGGAAGGTACAAATATCAGGGTTCTGGTGGCGGATGATCATGCGATTGTACGGGAAGGGTTTGTAAAGCTTATCCAGAACGAAAAGGACATGGAGGTTGTCGGAGAGGCATCAAACGGAGAGGATGCAGTGAACATGGCCCGCGCCTTGCGCCCGGATGTAATTATTATGGATATAGGTATGCCGAAGATGAATGGCATAGAGGCTACTGAGAAAATCATTTCGGAAATACCGGGGACCCGGATAATCGGGCTTTCAATGTACGAGAAGGCTGACCGGGAGGAGGCTATGCGAAAAGCCGGTGCTTCAGTATATCTAACAAAGGACGGGCCTTCAAAAGATCTGATAGAAGCAATACGGGGAGAAGCAGTTAATTAGTTGTGATTTCACTTTACAGTTTTAGGGGGTCACTCCAAACTTAACCTATCCTATCCTTACAAATATTACCATTGTTCCCTTTGCAATCAATAATAAGGAAAAGTACTTGTGAATTTAAATGCAGGGAGACAAATAATATGCAAATATTAGTTGTCTTCATCATATAATCTTTATTACCGGTCAAAACATACATGATCGATCTGCAAAAATACATGAGCATAGCAATTGACGAAGCCAGATTCTCATTGAGAGAAGGAAACAGCGGCTTTGGGGCAGTAATCGTAAAAGATGATAAGCTTATTGCGCAGGCGCACGATACGGATTCAACAGACGGGGATCCAACTGCGCACGCAGAAATGAAAGCAATAAGGCTTGCATCTTCCAAATTCGGAAAAAGTCTATACGGCTGCACGATTATATCAACGCACGAGCCCTGCCCAATGTGTTCAACTGCAATATTCTGGTCAGGGATCGAAGAAGCAGCATTCGGATATTCAATTAAAGAATCGATAGAGCAGGGCAGAAGTCGCATCAATATTCCGCTGGAAGAAATATTCAGCCGTGCAGGTAAAAGGATCAATATTTACAAAAATATTCTTTATGATAAGTGTTCGGTATTATACAACAAGTCTGTAAGAGACGATATTAAAATGCTTAGAAATGCCGACGAGAACAGGCTGAAAGAACTTGGAAATGAAAAATGCATTAAAAGACTTGAATGGGCAAAGAAAAAAAATATTAATCCGGATGGCAAAGCTTCTTGCGGAATAGACGATGCTTATATATTATTTCTGGATAAACTCGGCATCACACGTGATGAAGCTCCAATAGTTGAGAGAAACAAAAACAGCATAGTAATTCATTCAAAAAACTTTTGTCCCACTCTTGAAGCCTGTGGAATACTTGACATGGACACCAGGCTTGTCTGCCGGCATCTTACGGAAAAAGCGACAACGGAATTGATCCGCCGGCTGAATCCTAAATTATTATTTAAAAGAAACTATAACAAAATCCGTCCGCATACATCATATTGCGAGGAAATGATAATACTGGAAGAATAGAGAGTTAGACTGGTTCTAACGAACTTATAAAATAAATAAAAGAAATTTCTAATATAAGATCATTGCATTAAGCGGAGTACAATATGAAATTCCTTCTTGAACATGGCATTTTATCACAGGTAAACAGCTTTTTAGAACTTACAAAAGGGACAATTGTCCGCAGGATAAGCAAAAGCAAGGATCAGCAGGGCATATTCCTGGGTGAAGATGATTCCGGCGGCATAATACTTGTGAATGTGATCAACATGCTCGATGTTTCATTCGAAGCAGAAGCAGGGATACTGCGCCCTGCGTCCGGGGACAGACTTTATAGATACACAACAACGTTCGGGAAGAACAGCATTTCTGCAAAGGCGCGGGAGATACTTAAGTCATGGTCGCTGTACTCGAAATATTCCGAGCACCAGAAAGCCATAATGTCGTTCATGGAAACAGGATACGCGCCCGAGCAGGTCATTGACCTTGCAAAATCCGATAATTTAAAATATCTTTTTATCCCTGTGCAGCAGCGTTTTAAAATAGGCAAGTTCGAGGAAAAGATAAACTGGAGCCAGGAGCGTAAACAGCGTTTCGGCCGGCATCTTGAAGAAATGAGGAAAGGGGAACATATTACCTACGTCGCTTTCATCCCGCAGCAGAATTCCAAATCCCCGCTGTTCTATTCAATCGGGACAAAGCCGCACGAAAGCACCGTAATGAGCCTGCACAGCGAGCCATTCGACTTTAAGCCCGACCATGGCGGGCACATTTCGTGTGCAGATGATTCGGCAGAACGCAAAAAATTCCTGGTTGATGCCGGATCGAACTATATCGGGAAAGGTTACAAAACGCCGCTTAGCAACGCAAAAGAGGTAACAAAGGGACTTTCATCGGAATACAAAGGATATGACTTTACGCCGTTAAAAGGCCGCGGCGCACTGAGTTGCGAACAGAGCTATTAGGCAAAATAATAAAACATAACCGCAGAGAAAAAAAGGATACAGGCAATAAAATGGAAAATAATGATTTTATAAAAATTTATACAAGCCGTTCAATTATGGAAAAAGCAGTCATTGAGGAAGAATTTAATTATAATAATATTATTTTTTATTGTTCCGAAGATTCAGCATTGTTGCTTGGTCATTCCACGTTTCATTTTTATATCAAGAAAGAAGATTCAAAAAAATGCACCAATATATTAAAAGCGTTATATATAAACGGCGAGCTGGCTGATGATTGTGAATCAAAAAAAATGTTTGGAATATAAAAATGGGGGATTTGTTATGGAAAAAGTAAAGATTGATAACAATGCTTTTGTTTACCCGATGCCCATGACCATTGTCGGCACTGTTGTTGACGGCAAGGCAAATTTTATGGCAGTAGGATGGATTACGAGGGTCAATTTTAAGCCGCCTATGATCGCCATTGCCCTTGGGCCGCATTATACGAACAAGGGGATTGAAGAGCAGAAAACTTTCAGTGTCAATGTTCCTGGGATTTCGTTAATTGAGAAGACGGATTATTGCGGATTGGTTACAGGCAGCAAAACGGATAAAGCAGCTTTATTCGATGTTTTTTACGGCGATCTGAAAACTGCTCCTTTAATAAAAGAATGCGCGGTAAGCATGGCCTGCAAATTGTATGATAAAGTCAAACTGCCTTTTAACACATTGTTTATCGGTGAAATCGTTGAAGCATTCAGCGAAGACCGGTACCTGACAGATGGAACGCCTGATATAAAAAAGATAAATCCGTTTACTCTCACTATGCCTGATAATAATTACTGGGAAGTGGGAAAAAATGCAGGGAAGGCATGGGGCATTGGGAGCAAATTAAAGATTAAAAAGTAATAGCAACGTACTAGAGTGCTTCCAAAAATCTATTGTGATATCTCGACACACTACACAGCTAGATATAGATTTTGTGGCGCACTTTTACTTATTATCGAGGACCAGCCTTATAGTGTTTGCAAGGTCGGAAGTCATAATAGGCTTCTGGAGTATTCTGCTGACAGCCTCCAGAGAGGAAATTCTTTCAAGATCCTTCTGAACATATCCTGAACAGAGAATTATGGGAATATCTTTCCTTATCTCTTTTATTCTTTCTGCTATTTCAACGCCGGTCAAATGCGGCATAGTATAGTCTGTTATTATAAGATCATAGGCTTGGGGATCGTTCCGGAATGCATTAAGCGCCGACACGCTGTCCATGAAAACATTTACACTATATCCCAGGTCACTCAGGACTATTTTAAGCATATCGATAATCAGCGTTTCATCATCAATGACAAGGATCCGTTCACTGCCTCCCTGCATTGCGTTTTCCGCTGTTTTAATCGATGTCTTTAATTCAGGTATTGTTACAGGTATGATAATCTTAAAAGATGTTCCTGTATTTACTTTGCTTTCCACAGTTATAATTCCACCGAATTCCTTAACAATGCCGTGCACTACGGATAGCCCGAGACCTGTACCTTTGCCTGTAGGTTTTGTCGTAAAGAACGGTTCGAATATATGATCCAGTATTTCCGGTTCAATTCCGCAGCCGCTGTCCGAAATGCTTAACATTATATGCTTTCCATGATTCAAATCCGGATGAAGTCTGATAAAATCTTCATCAACTTCCATATCTTCAAGAATTATTTCAATCACGCCTTTATTGCCCAGCAAAGCATAGGCCGCGTTGGTGCAAAGATTAATAACGACCTGGTGCAGTTGGGTCGGTTCACCCAGTATGGCGGAGTTGCTTTTAAGCGACGTTTTAAGCTCAATTGTGGATGGGAGAGTGGCGCGGAGTAATTTTACAGCTTCCATAATTGTAAACCTGGGAATAATAGATTTGAGATTCATTTCCGTGTGCCTGCTGAAGACCAGTATGTGGGTTACAAGCTCGCGCGCCCTCTGCGTTGCATTAATGATTTCACTGATATAGCCGTTTACTTTTTCAGTTTCCTTAAGGTTGTATAACGACAGCTCTGCGTAACCCAGTATTCCGCTCAGAATATTATTGAAATCGTGCGCAATGCCTCCTGCGAGAGTGCCTATTGCCTCCATCTTTTGCGCCTGTGCCAGCTGCTGTTCAAGTTTGCGTTTCTCTTCCTCTGCCTTTGCGCGCTTTTTCTTTGTTTCAGTCTCCTCGATTGCATGGATCACTGCCTGTCCGAGACGTTTGATATGTTCCTTGATAACGTAGTCCGAAGCTCCTGCTTTCATGCATTCGACTGCCGTATCTTCATTTATTGCGCTTGTCAGTATTATTACCGGCGTTAAAGGTTTCAGCTCTAATGCCATCTTCAGGGCTTCCAGGCCGTTAAAACGGGGCATGCGGTAATCGGATACGATTACGTCCGGAACAAATGTGTTCAGAGCGTCAAGGTATTCCCCGCGCGTTTCCACGATGCGGAATTCGTATTTCCCGCGGGCTTTGCTTATTTCTCTCTTTGCCAGTTCAGCATCTGTCGGGAGGTCTTCAAGAATTAAAATGCGGATAGAATCTTCGGTCATTGAATTTCTCCTTTTTTCGGCAAAGTAAATGAAAAGGCGGCGCCGGAGTTTTCCTTACTTTCTGCCCATACACGGCCTCCGTGACGGGTTATTATCCGTTTAACTATTGCAAGGCCGACGCCTGTGCCTTCAAACTCCTTTATGCTGTGCAACCGCTGGAATACGCCGAAAAGATTTTCCGCATGTTCCATGTCGAAACCGGCTCCGTTATCGCGTATTGTATATTCGTATTCTTCGGTCAGGCTTCTTCCCGATATTTCAATCACTCTCTGCTCATTGCGTCCGGAAAATTTTACGGCATTGCTGATCAGGTTAATCCATACCTGGCCTATCAGGGCCGGGTCGCCGCTTGCTTTCGGCAGCGTCCCTATTCTCAGATCGATCTTATTGCGCTCTTCAGGTTTTACTGATTCGGTAAAAACCATTTTTACAAGATTCTCCATATCAATAAGAACGCTGTTCATTGAGGCGCGCCCCAGCCTGGAAAAAGCCAGCAGATCGTCTATCAGTTTCCCCATGCGCCTGCTTTCCGCGCAGATAACCGAACAAACGCGTCTTCCGTCATCGTCCAGGCTCTTTTCGTAGTCTTCAACAAGGATGCGCGTATATCCGTCAATAGCCCTAAGGGGAGCGCGCAGGTCGTGCGATACTGAATAAGAGAAAGCTTCCAGCTCTTTGTTGGCTGCTTCGAGTTGCCCGGTTCGCTCCGCTACACGCTCTTCCAGTTCATCGTTGAATTTCTGAATTTCCATTTCAATTATCTTTCGCTCGGCAATCTCCTGATTGATTTCCTGGTAAAGCCGTGAATTATCCAGGGAAATTGCCGCCTGCGCGCAGATGATTTCCAGTATCTTTAACTGCTGCGGACGAAAAATTCCGGCAGCCAGATTATTTTCAAGATATATTATACCTATTATACTATTTTGTTTAATGATCGGCATGCATAATAATGATTTAATTTTTTTATTATTTATATACGGATCTGACGTATATTCGCTTGAAATTGCAGCATCATCCAGAACTACGGTATCGCCCGATCTGTATACATAGTTAATGACAGTATGCGGCAGATCCGGCCTTGCCTCTACAGGGATGGAGTGGATGACAGTATCCTGGCCGGATGCCTCCGCCTTAACAAACAGGCTTCCGTATATGTCAAGTATAAGTATGCCGCGTTCCGCACCCGCATTTTCGATCACTATCTTCATAAGCGTTTTAATCAGTTTTTCAGGAACAATTTCGCCGGAGATCGCCTGCGAAGATTTAACGACGGAGAGAATATCGAGCTGATCAGTGCCGGAACTTTCCGGTTCATTTTTGAAAAGCATCGGATAATTGTCATCGATCTTTTTTACCTTTGCGTTTGCGCCCCATCGCGAATAGCATTTACGGGCTTCGTTCAGATATGCGTCTGCCGTCCGCACGAAACCGCGGTTCCTGTAAAAGTTCGAAGCGATTTCGGCGCTGAGTGCCTGGTTTTGCGTAAAACCGTTGTCCCGCGCAGAGTCGATAGCCTCGTCGTAAAGGCGCATAGCCTCCATGTCGCTGCCGCGCAGCCGTGCCAGCTCCGCGCTCAGCAGGGCATACCGGTTTGCGAAGTTTTCGGGGCAATATTTTTTCCAGATGGCATACTGCCCGCGGTATGCCTCAAGTTCTCCCATATAATTTATGTGGTCATCCTGTACGGCCGGGTCGTATTGCAATGATATTGTAAGTGCCGTATAAAAAGTAATATCTGCCGCAGTAATCTGTCCTCCGCCTGCTGCAATAATATCGCAGGCTTTTGGCAGGGCAGGAACAGCACCTGTAGTATTTCTGTGGATCAGCTCATTGACTTTGCTTAAAACCGCAAATGCTCCGTTATAATCTCCTAAAATGAGCCGCAGGAGTAATTGGTGCGTGTAATGGATTGTCGCTCCCCATGGGTTCACCGGAACATCGGGAATATTCGTAATCAGCTCTTTATCTGTCCGGGTTTGCAGGCTTTCGCCGCGCAACTCCTGAATAACGTTATAAATAGAGTTTATGATATCGTATATGGCCTCGTATTTTACATACCTTACAAATTCTAAAAGTCCGGCTGTTTCCGCCGCCACTGCCGGCAGCGGGACACCCATCATTAAAAGAGTATCTGTAATATGTTCGGCCGTATAGCAGGCATGATTCATCTCACCGGATTGTGTTGCAGCCTGAAAGGCAGCCCGGAAAACGGGAATGACTTCCCTGGCATGGCGCACCCAGATGTTTATAAATGTTGCAGCTACATGACAGGCTACGGCCTTGCCCTGGCTGAATTCCTTCATTTCTGCCATGTCCATTGCAAGCCTGCCGAAACGGTATGCTTCATCCCATTTATCAAAGAGTTGCCCGATAACGGTTCCGAAGAAGGCATATCCGTGAGGCGAATATTCGCTGTTGCCGTAGCGGATGCTCAGGATTACTATCTGGCAGGATAAAAGACTGGTAAGATTTGCATCGAAAAAAAACGTAGTAGGCAGCGATGCAGAGAGAAATGCGTTTGCTGCTTTAATGTCCTGATCCTCTGTTACAGGCAGCGATAGAAGATCTTTTATGGAACGCTCCCCCATCTCTTTCCATATCGTTTCTGCGGCGTCCCGGATGTCCTTTAGCGAAGGATGTAAAGGAATTATTATTCCGAACAGTTCGGACATGGTAGAAAGAATTGTCATAACGGCCTGTTCGTTCTCATCCAGCGTTGTGTGCAGAAGTATTTTGATCTGATATACCTTTAGCCTGTCGGCACGGCTCGATGCATGTTCCATTAATACTTCCAGCATTGCAGCAGCGTCGATATAGTTACTGCAAAGCCATTCGCAGCGGGCGCGTTCAAGGCCGAGATTAAAGGTAAGTTCATAAGATGTTTTCCAGCTATCCGCAGAAAGCAGCAGCTGGCCTGCGGAAAAGTATCCGATAGCCGATAAATAGGCTGTGGCCGCCGCAGCCCTTCGCCCGGCCAGAAGATTAAGTTCGGCCAGGTATACCTTTTCGGATTCATTAGTTATAAGCTGTGAACCGGGATTTAGTTGGTTTACGATCTCAAAAACAAATTCAGAAATATCTTCCTGCCGCGTTTTTGCAAGCAGAAGACGTCCGATCCGCAAATGCAGACCGGCAAGCTGTTCCTGCGGAATAAGCGAATAGGCGGCCTGCTGCACGCGGTCATGCATGAACTTATAAACATTTATCCTCACATGAAGTAGCAGCCCTTCTTTAAGCGTTTCTTCAATGGCCTGCCTGGTATTTTTATCCTGCATTTCATTTATGAGAGCCAGTGTAAGCAGATCAAACGTATTGCCTATACAGGCCGCAAAGCAAAGAATATTCTGAGTTTGCACTGACAGCTTTTTCAGTTTGGACGACATCAGGTCTATGACATTATCAGTATACCCCGCTGTTTTTATCCTGTCGATGTTCCATGTCCAGCATTGTTGTTCTGTATCGAAGGCTATCAGTTTATCCTCATAAAGGCTTTTAAGGAACTGTATAATAAAGAACGGATTGCCTGCGGTTTTTTTATATATAAGACCGGCAAGTGGTTCGGCAAGTGACCGTTGCGTGTGCAGGGAATCGGCTATAAGATAACTTACATCAACAGGCGACAGGGGGGATAGCTTTATAGAGTGAAGTTTTAAGCCTGCCTTTTGAATTTTTTCAAGTGTACGGGTGAGGGGATGAGATTGAGTCACTTCGTTGTCACGATAACTCCCGATAATGAACAGGTATCTTTTTTCCTGATTTGTGAGTATATGCTCCAGAAAGGTGAGACTTGCAGAATCCGCCCATTGAAGATCGTCGAGAAATATAACAAGGGGATGATCCTTCTGGGCAAGCGAATCTATAAAGCGAAGGAACACAACATTGAACCTGGTGCTGGTCTCTGACGGAGACAGTTCCCGGATAGGCAGCTGTTTGCCGATAATGAGTTCAATCTGCGGTATAACGTCAATGATCAGCTGGCCAAGTGTTCCGACTGCATTGCGTATACGCTGGCTCCATTCCGATATCTGTAACTCGGTTCCTGTTAAAATTTTATGAATCAGTTCCTGCAATGCTTCAACAATTGCAGAGTAGGGAATATTTAATTTATACTGATCGAATTTGCCGCGAACAAATGTGCCGCGTTCCCTGGTTACAGGCTTATATAGTTCCTGTACAAGTGAAGTTTTTCCTATGCCGGAATATCCGGCTACCATTGCCAGTTCGCAAAACCCTTCATTTACAATCCGTTCAAATATATTCATAAGCATCTGTATTTCACTTTCACGGCCGTATATTTTTTCAGTTATCATAAGCCGGTCAGGAATATCCTTTTCTCCAAGGATAAAGGTTTCAGCTTCCTGTCCTTTTTTCAAAAGAGTGAGGCATTTTTCTAAGTCAAATTTCAGACCGAGCGCGGTCTGGTAGCGGTCTTCAGCGGCTTTGGAGAGCAGTTTAAGCGTTATTTCCGAGATTGCGGGCGGTAGCGCAGGCGCTATCTCTTCAGGTCGTTTTGGCGGACTGGCGATGTGGCAGTAAACCAGCTCAAGGGCATCTTCTGCCTGGAACGGAAGCACACCTGTAAGCATTTCATACAGAACAATCCCGAAAGAATACAGGTCAGAGCGGCTATCAACAGACCTGTTAATCCTGCCGGTCTGCTCCGGAGAAATATAGCTGAGCGAATCTTCAGAAAACTCAAAATTCAGATAGTCTGTTATTGTATCGCCCTGTGATGAAATTCTGAAATCAATGATCGTGGCAGAATTGTGAATACTGTCCGCTATTATATTTGTACTGCTGATATTTCTGTGGATGATTTTACGGCTGTGTATATTGTGCAATGCCTGCGCAATTGAAATTGAAACCGAGAGAATCTCGGCCATGGATCTTCTTTTTTCTACAAATGCTTTTTTAATTGTTCCCCCTTCAATGTATGCAAGGACAAGTGCGGGTTTACCGGAAACAACGATTTGTTCAATAGCGCTGCGAATGCCGGGAACAGAAAGTTTTTTTGTCAGTGTGTATTCATTAAGGAAGCTTTCAGCAGCGACATCATTAGCCGGAACTTTTATTATGACCGGCATTCCGTACCCGGATTTATCTTTTAAATAGATCAGCGAATGGGAACCTTTGTGGATACAGGGAAGAGAATCTATATCCAGTTGTGTCAGCAACATCATTTTCTCCAGCCTGGTTTATATGAATTTTAACAATACTATTATTTATCCGCAAATATCTTCACTAAAACCTTATTTAGGCCACTGATTCACAAGAAGCCAGTAAAAACCGAGATGGCTTATTGAGTCCATAAAGGAATCAAAATCCACAGGTTTAACTACATAACTGTTTGCACCAAGGTCGTATGCTGTTTTAATATCCGGATCTTCTTTAGATGAACTCAGAATAACCACAGGAATACGGTTAGTCCGCTGATCCGCCTTAATGATAGTCAGAACTTTTAAGCCGTCAACCTTGGGTAGTTTTAAGTCCAGCATTATCACTTTCGGTTTATAGATGATGTTCCGGTCTTTATAGATTCCTTCACAAAAAAGGAATTCCAGAGCCTGCCAGCCGTCCTCAACAACATAAAGTTTGACGTCCAGGTTAAGCTTTTTTAGCGCCCGTCTGGTAAGTTCCGTATCATGGGGATTATCCTCCACAAGCAGAATGTCGACAGCTTCGGGAAAATCCATGGATGCTCTCCTTTTGGCTGTCAGCTAAGTGCAAAAATTTTCTTCATATTATTTTCTCGATAAATAATTTCTGACAGGTATTTTAATTTTTACAGGATATTGCGTTTAATAAACAGGCGCTCTTAGGAGGAGCAGCAGGGCATTAAGGCTGCAAAAAATGTATTGTCAGCTGTAAATACAAGCATGAAGCGTTTGTAAAATTTTCTGGCTGACGCAATGTTTGTTTAGCAATCCTGCGCCTGCAAGGAAACGCAAAAAAATATAAACAAACTTATTCTCTTTGATTTTTATTATATACTTAAACTGCATTTTTGTCAATTATGAATTCAGGTACCCGGAGTAGCCGGTTTAACATCATTAATAATATTTTTTTTAAATTGCTTGCATGCTTTTTTAAAAACATCTAAGAGGATAAATTACCGCTTGAACATACGATTACATAACAGGGGTACAATAAATATATCATGCGAATCTTTAATTTTCTGTTTAATAAAAAAATAATAATAGGCATACACGGACTTGCAAATAAAGTCCCTGATGATCTTTTAGAAGAATGGTGGATAAAGTCTATCAGGGAAGGCCTTTCGTATATTGGGCATCCCGGTACATCCTTTGTTTTTAAATCCGTTTACTGGTCGGACATATTGTACGAAAAGCCTCTGGACATAAATGAGAAAAACAAAAAAAGCCCTCTCTATGAAGATGAACCGTATTTGCCCGGAAATACTGAAGATTACAAAAATTTTTCTCCAAGCAAAAATAAAAAGCAGTTTCTGGATTCGGTAGAGAAAAAGCTGGATAAGCTTTTTTTAGAAGAGAATCGATTAATTAATCCGGATAAAATCGCGGATATGTTTATCCGACATTTGTACAAGGATCTGGATTTTTACTTTAACCATACAAGCAGTAAGCTGGAAGACAACGGAGTTCCGGTAAAGAACGTAATACGCAAACGGCTTGCCGATGTTCTTTCTAAGTACAGAAACAAGCAGATACTTCTTATTGCGCACTCAATGGGCACCATTGTTGCTTATGACGTGTTAACGCAAACGCTTCCGGACGCGAATGTTCATACGCTCATAACATTAGGTTCGCCTCTTGCGCTTCCGAATATCATTAAAAAGATCCATGCAGGGCAGGGAACAAATTATAAAACAGGGACGCTTCCGTCCCCGGAAAATATAAGCCATAAATGGTATAATTTCGCTGATTTGAATGATCCAGTTGCGCTGGTTTATAACATCTCGGATGACTTTAATAAAAATTCGCGCGGTTTAGGCCCTGAGGATGTTATTATCCATAACAATTACAAACAAAACGGAAAGTACAATGCGCATAAGCTTTTCGGCTATTTAAGGGCGCCGCAGACAGCAAATGCAATTTACGATTTCTGCATTTCCGGAAAACCGGGATTTTATTCTGTGTTAAAAAAGAGAATGGGTTTGCTGTTTAGGAAGAAATAAGTAAAACATTTAATATAGACGAAATAACAACCGCTATAAAAAAAATTGATTGCAAATAACTTACTATAAAATAAAGTATATTTTCTGCTGGCTGCCCGGATATACTATCCATGAGAACCGGTTAATTAATTAAAAGAGCGGAATCCGGAATATCAGTCATAACCTGTTAATTGTTTTTTAATACATTATTGAAGACGGAATAAGCTCCGGGATACATTCCTGAGGATAATCATGAAAAAGTATTTTATTATCTGCTCATGCATCTTATTGGCGCTTTTCTTTTCGTTTGTGATCTCATGCAGCAGAGATAACAAAGAAAACAGTAAAAACATTTATCATACCGAAACTCTCAGTGAAACAGATGAGCCGGATGAGCCAGGCTTTTTTTTGAATGACCAGTATAATGACGACAACGCCAAAATGATCCACTCGTTTGATCTGTTTGCAAATAAAAATCCGAAGTATTTATCCGAAGATATTTCAGGCTCGGTAAGCGGTAATACAATTACTTTAAAAGTTCCGCTATATACCAACAAAAAATTACTTATCCCAGCAATTACATATTCCGGAAAATCTATAACACCCCAGTGCGATGAAGCTGCAAATTTTTCCAAAGGCAGTGTTACCTATACAGTAACTGCTGAGGACGGAACAACTGCCAAATATAAAATTATTATTCAAAGCCAGCAGCTTGCAAAAACTATTGAATATATACCCGAAGATAATCACAGGACAGACCCGGACAATGATGCAATAATAGGCTACTCAATACCGGAATATTTTAAAGACGGGACTATGTCAAAATACACAAGATATTATTCTGGCGGAAAGGACGGAACCTGGTTTACCGACGATGATGATGTTGATGTGATGATCGTTTATAACAAGGCAGGGGATGTGCTCGAAAGCTTATCATTTAACGGCCCGGGTCCGGATGGCAAATATTTTACACAGGATGATATTTATAACTCGTACGAGCTTCATTTTTATAATGATAACGGAAACGAAGTTGAATACGTTGCAGGAGATTCGGCAGGCAGGGACGGCATCTGGCTTACTGAAGATGACAGCTTCTCCGCTTTGCATTTATTCGAATACGACAACAATCTGCTTAGAAGGGAAATTCAGTATTCGGATACGGATATAGTTAGCTGTTATTATCTGCTTAATTATGACAGTGATTCAAGGATCGAAGCTGAATGGAAATACAAAGGCGCAGGCCCGGACGGGGCATGGTTCACAGAAGACGATGACCTGGCGGAAGAGACGACTTATCAGTATGATGATTCCGGAAATATTTTAAGGGAAACATTCGGCCAGGACAAATACGGAAATATTTTATACTGGTATTCCTTTGCTTATAATGCGGAAAACAAAATCATTGAGAAAACAGAATACACCAGGGAAGGTTATGACAACAAATGGTTTACTGATGACGATTTTATTAATTCAAGAGAGATGTTTGAATATAACAAAGACGGTCAGCTTGCCTTAAGCATCAATTCGCATTCACCGGGAAACGACAGGATATGGTATAATTCCGACGATAATATTAATTATTATACTGTTCTGGATTACACAAAATCGACTGAGACACATACCTGTTATTACTGGCCAAATAACAGGGTAGGGCCGGACGGGTTATGGTTTACGGACGATGATGTTCCATGGTATAAAATTTACATACGCTACAATGTTATCCGGAATATAAAAAAAGACCAGGAATTATATATTGCTTCGTACGGAGCAGGGGAGGACGGCAAATGGTTCACTGCTGATGATGAAAACCTGAAGTCGTACATGAGAAACAGATTTGACCGGCACGGGAATCCTCTGGGCACAACCTATTACAACGGGGCAGGCAATGACGGCATCTGGATGACCGGCGATGACCTTGTCGATTACTATACAGTTTCCGTTTATAAGTGAGATAGATTTTATTAACCTTATAACTAAAAAATAAATTTATACTATTTAGGTGCTTAAAAATTATTAAGCAATTGGTTATAATTGAAAAATAACTGGCAGTATTAAAGGAATTATAATTTTTTGTGCATTCTTGCGTTGCGCCCGCTATTAATATTCAATTCAGTTCAGCTAACATTTGACATTACTTAAAAATATTACAGGGGTATATTATGAAACAGTATTCAAAACCTTTGATATAATTTTCAAAAGATATTCCCATCGGGTTGTGATTCAATATAAAAAACTTGACTTAAAAATGAGTCATAATATATAAATTATGTCGTATTATTCTTGGCTGGAGATTTTTAATGGAAATAAAAACCGACATATTTTTAGGAGACTGTAAAGAGCAATTAAAATTTGTTCCTACTGATTCAGTTGACCTTATCGTAACATCCCCTCCTTATGCAGATCAACGAAAAAATACATACGGAGGCATTAGTCATGATAAATACGTAGAATGGTTTTTACCGATTTCAAAAGAATTATTGCGGGTCTTAAAACCCACTGGAACATTTATTCTAAATATAAAAGAAAAAGTTGTTAACGGTGAACGAAGCATATATGTCATGGAGCTCATTCTTGAAATGCGCAAGCAAGGATGGTTATGGACAGAAGAATTCATCTGGCATAAAAAAAATTGTTATCCCGGAAAATGGCCAAATCGTTTTCGTGATGCATGGGAAAGATTACTTCAATTTAATAAAGATCGTAAATTTAATATGTATCAGGAAGAAGTAATGGTTCCTATGGGAGATTGGGCTAACGCAAGATTGAAAAATCTTTCTGATATCGATAAAATCCGGGATAATTCAAAAGTAGGGAGCGGATTTGGAAAAAATATATCAAATTGGCTTAATCGAGATAAAGCCTACCCGACAAATGTTTTACATTTAGCAACAGAATGCAATAACAAGAATCATAGTGCAACTTTTCCGGAAGAATTACCTGAATGGTTCATTAAACTTTTTACAAAAGAAAATGATACGGTTCTTGATCCGTTTATGGGTTCGGGTACAACATTAAATGTTGCAAAACGGATGAGAAGAAATTCCATTGGCATTGACATAATACCGGAATATTATGAGATGGTTAGGGAGAAAGTCCAGCCTGTTGAATTATACTTGTTTGAATCAAAGGTAAATTATGGAAAAGTTAAACCTAAAAGACGTACTGCAGTACGTTGAACAGAATATTGGCACATTCCATCAAAAACGCATTCTAAGCCTTGACACTTTGAAATTGTCTCGAGTACTTAAACGGAAAAATCCTTACCTTTTTAAAGCAAAGTATGTATTAACCGCAGAGCAAATTATTAAAGGTCTTGTTGATGCTCATATTTCATCAAATGAAGAAACAATTTTCGGAGACTGGATAGAGGGTCTTGCCATTTTTATAAATGGGAAGGTTTTTAACGGATATAAATCCGGGATCACCGGTATCGATCTTGAATTTGATGATAATGGAACGAGATATATTGTAACGATAAAATCAGGTCCAAATTGGGGCAATAGCTCACAAATCAAAAAAATGGTTACTGATTTTAAAACCGCAAAAAAAGCTCTCAGAACAAGCAACTCTCAATTAAATATTGTAGCCGTAAATGGATGTTGCTATGGAAGAGAAAATAAACCGGATAAAGGTGATTATTTCAAGTATTGCGGTCAGCAATTCTGGGAATTTATTTCCGGAGACAATGAACTATATATTGAAATAATTGAACCACTTGGTCATAAAGCTAAAGAAAAAAATGATGATTTTGTAAAGTCGTACTCCCAAATGATAAATAAATTCACAAAAGAATTCGCAAATGATTTCTGCAAAGAAAACGGAGAAATTGATTGGGAAAAACTTGTGCGATTTAATTCCGCTACAGGCAAATTAAATAAAAAGTAGAAATCTAACAATAGTATGAATTAGAGATGTGAACCACCATTTGCTTTTTTTTGAAATATATTTGGTATTTTAGCTTTCCTTGCTTTGCAGTTCTGCTTCGCAAGTTGCACTGCTTATTCGTTCATTAATATTTTAACCATTTTGCTTCATAAAACATAAGGTAATAAATGCGAAGTTTTATTTGCTGTGTGTTTATTTTAGCGCTGATGACCGGCATACCGGCCAGTGCCGAAGAGGAAATCGAGGGAGCAATCGGCGATGAAACAACCGGCTTCAAAATTCATCCGCTAACCGAAATAATAGACTACAACAGATCGAATAATATTGAAAACGGTTTTTCTACCCATAGAACGAATTACTTCCTGCCTGTTGCCGTATCCGATTGCACCCAAAACAGAAAGGATAAGGAAGTAAAATTTCAAATCAGCGTAAAGCAGAGGGTGGTTCGGTTTTACGGCTGGGCTTTTTATCTGGCATATACGCAAAAATCGTTCTGGCAGGCTTACGACAAAAAGAACTCATTTCCATTCCGCGAAAATAATTTTAACCCGGAATTATTCATCCGAACAAAGATGTGGATAGGCATCCGTGCCGATCTTGGGATTGAACACGAATCTAACGGGCAGAAACTGCCTTACTCTCGAAGCTGGAACAGGATATATCTTTCCCCGTATTATGAAAACGATTATTTTATCTGTTCATTAAAGGCATGGTACAGGCTGAAAGAGAAAAAAAAGAAAGAAGAGATGGATAACGACGGCGATGATAATCCCGATATCGCCCGCTATTATGGGTACAGCGAATTAAACCTTACAGCAAAATTTCCGTCATTGCGGAATATATGGCTTTCCGGCATATTCCGTTACAATCCGAAATGGAACAAAGGTTCGGCTGAAATTAATCTGACAATGCCAATGATTACCAACAGTATGAAATGGATGGTGCAGTACCTGGAAGGCTACGGAGAGAGCCTTATCGATTATAATATACGCCAAAGGAAAATAGGATTTGGCGTATGTTTTACCAGGTAGAGAAATCATACCGGCGAAAATAATGCCGCAATGTCGCATTTGAAATTGTAAAATTAAAATACGTAATAAAATTTTTGAGGACGCTTTTCGCACCCTGAAGAAAAAACAATAAAAAATTTGAAAAACTCAAACAATCCTGAAAAATTTTGTCCTTTTTAACCATTAAAAATAAACACGATACAGTAATAGTATTAATGTCCTATCATAAATTGAACAGGCAAAAAATTATTTGCTCTAAATTAAAAAATTTTATTTATTTTGGAACTTTTTAAAAATAATGGGGTCAAATATTATAATGACACAAAAAAAAAGCCTTCGTGCAAATCAGAAGAAAAGTATTTCACCTTTTAACAAGATGTTAGCTCACTTCCCGCCCTCTTCGCTTGGTAGGTGAGAGAGCGAATTACCCGCTTACCCGCACGAAGCATTTGGCCAGATCTTCACGCAGGAGGAACGTGTCAATCTTTAACCTGCGACGATTTTTATTAAGATCATAAATTACATATTTTAGAAGAGGTAATATATGAAAATATCAATATCAATCTCTTGAGGTAGTAACCGTGATTCCGTTTCTGCACATAGGGATATCCTTTGCATTTTTCGCGATTATTTTCTTTTTAAGCAGGCGGCCGTTCAGGCTTGAAGATAAAGTTGCGTCCGCTTTTTTATTTTTCCTCGGCTTCCCAATGCTTATTAAGCTTATTATTATCGGAGCATTAAATATTCCTCTCCCGGACATAATTTTATCAATAAAAAGCTATCCTTTTACATACGGGCCTTTTTTGTATTTTTATACAACATTCGAAATTGATCCAAAGCCTGTCTTTAAAAAGATATATTTGCTGCATTTTTTACCGTTTATATTGTTTGCAGTGCTGCCATTTATTTTTCCGGAGTTCGACCCCGTTCAACCTGGAAAAATTATTGAAAGAAGATATGAAATTGAAAACAGATATAATAATTTGACGCCACCTCCGGATATTCAAAAAAAATCTGAGATGCCTGCGGCTGGTTTAATGCCTCCACCTGGAATTCACGAAAATATATCTTTCCCGGAGCCTCCCGACTTAAATATGATGATGTATTTTACTCTCTTACTTGTAGTTATTTCATTTTTGGTTTATACAACACTTATTCTGCTGCTTTTACAAAGGCATAAGAAAAATATTTCTGAATATTTTTCTTATGATTCAATCATGCTTAACCTTAAATGGCTGCAGTGGGTAACGCTATGTTTTGTGATTGCGTATTTATTTGTATTTTTAAGTGCGCAAATCACCCCGGAAATATATGCACATCCTTTTCTTGACCGCAGAATAAGTCCCGATATTGCCCTTACGTTTTTTATTTTCGCATTCAGTTTTTTTGCCGTAAAACAGCCGGTCATTTTCAGGAATATGGATAAAGCCGAAAGTAATGGATATATTAACAAGGAAAAGTTGAAAAAATATGAGAAATCCGGACTAAAAACAGCAGAAGCGGAAAATTATCTTGACACCATTGAACAATTTATGGGAGCGGAAAAACCTTATCTTGAGTGCGATCTGACCATATTGGATGTATCCAGGAGACTCGATATACCCAGGCACCATCTGACCCAGGTCATTAACGAAAGACTGCGAAAGAATTTTTTCATGTATATAAATGAATACAGAGTAAATGAAGCCAGGCAGATGATGACGGACGAAAATTATAAAGATTATACTATACTGAGAATAGCTTACGAATCAGGATTTAATTCCAAATCGGGATTTAATACTGTTTTTAAAAAACTCACCGGTTACACGCCTACAGAATACAGAAAAAAAGCAAGCTCCGGCGTTTAGCTTTTCAGACTAACATTCCACATTTTTCTTTCAAGGCGTAATACCTAGACGCTTGCGTCGAGGATGAAATCCTATCGATTTGCGAAGTAAATCGATAACGCCGATAACGCTTTGAAACATAATACATCTGGTTCGCGTCGGCCGACACCGAAGGTGGCGGCTGGTACGTCAGAACCAAAGGCTTGCCCCGGGGAATTTTATTTTAATGCACAATTCAATATCGAATTTAAAAAAAAGTTGTCCAAGCTTAGCGGGCAGGTCGATTCACCGGTAATAATGATTTATGTTTTTCATGTATTGAATAAAATAACCGGAAGTCTGGTATAGCCATTTTCCCATCCGGTTGTAAATTAAATAAATTTCAATAAGGAGATTCTTAATGAAAAGAACAATTATTTTTACAGCAAGTCTTTTGCTGTTTGCGTTTTTTGCTTCTGCTGCAATCGGCCGTCCGGGCGGAGGCGGGAAAGGGCCTTTTGAAGCAATGGACACGGACAAGGACGAAAAGATATCTGAGGCCGAGTGGACCGCTTTTCAGGCAAAGATGTTCAAGGAGATGGATAAGAACGGGGACGGATATCTTTCAGATGACGAGTTGCGTCCTCCGCGAAGCAAACATGAAGGTATGAATGATTAAAAAAAAATCATCAGCATACAACGGTGCTTCAGGCAGTATAATTTAATACTGGAGGTGTCTGACCTAAGGGGGTGCCTGGAAAAAATATAGTCAATTCGTGGGCACCCCCTTTTTTGCATCTGTAATTATGGAACCTATATTCATTATTTTTTTCAGAAGGTTAATATGAAAAAACACAAATTATTTAGTTTAATTATTATCATTATTTTTTCTTTGATAAGAATGTCGTGCGGAGAAGATAAAAAAGACGAAATAAAAATGCTGGTTATTTGCGATGGCCCTTTCGAAGGAACCTTTATATATAATTCCGATACCCCGGTGGGATTCGGAGGATCAAGCACGGAAAATCCTTATCATCAAACAGGGAATTCGTATTATTTTCAGAAAACGTTTGATGACCTGGACAGCATAGAAGTGGACGCGACAAGAGATGAATGTACTGACTCGCTCAAGATAAAAATCTACAGGGATGATGAAAAAATTAAAGAAGAAAGCCTTTCTGCGGACTCGGATGATGATTGTAGCGATAATTCGTTAAGCCTGACATACACTTACGATGAAGAAGAAGACGATGATGATTCGACTAGTTCTTCATCATCATAGTGAATTTATTCTTTGGGATATCGGATATTTTTTTTAGTTTTAACCTCGCTTAAATCAAAAGAATTTAATTATTCATATTAAGAGATAGAATAAATGATGCGTGATATTATTATATATCTGGTAATTTTTCTTACTATTGCGAGAGCGTATGTCAATGCTCTGGCAGATGAACAATACAAAAAAAATTATGCTCAAATTGACTTTGATAAAATGGATTACGACGATTCCAGACAAAAAGATTTCGAAGTTATAATCAAGGAAGTTTGGAAGGCGCCATGGAAACATGACAGCGGTGCAAGCACCGGTATATATATGGAAGTGGCTTGCGGGAAGAAATCGTATCTCGTACCTGTTGCTCCTGGCTGGTATTTTGAGGACACAGATAGATTTAAAATAGAAGAAAAAATTACAATTCTTGGAGTTGAATCAGTTTTAGTGGGTAAGAGAATTATTCTTCCCAGATTGATCAAAAACGGATCGCGGGAATTATGGATTCGGAATTACGATGGTAAGCCTTTCTGGTTAATCACATCAAAAAATGACAATTTCAGGAAGATGTCTCCTGGCGGGCAAAGAGGTCCCGGGCAGGGAGGACCTGGCGGGGGAGGTGGCAAGCCTCCTTTTTGATCATCGTTTTGTTGAATAAATTCCAAGTACTGCAGCATGTGAGCAGAAAGAAAATTTGAACAGATGGAATGAGGAAGAAGAATTGTATGGCAAATAACCTGGTAACAACACGCAATAATCCAAAATTATTTTTTATCATATTAGTTCTATTGTTAACCGGATGTTTAAGCTATAGCTATCGTGGGCTTGTTGGTGTTGACTCGCTGCCCGACAAGTCAGTTATCGGCATTTCTTACAAGGATTTGGTAGTGAGATATGGCACACCGGAGCGCATTATCCCTTTTAATCAGGTTAAACCGATTAACATGATCTCTACAGGGGAAGTAAATAAATTTCCGGACAAAGAACTGGGTAATAATAAATCTTACGATTTTATGGCAACTTACAACTTTAATGCGAGTTATGATATTTTACTTTATTATCGGGATAGGGGTTATACTTACACATTCTTAATAAAGGACGGCATAGTTATTTCTTTAACTTCAATGCTGACAAATAAATCCGATGGTATTGGGATTCGTGCCGGCGGCAGTATGGGGGTTATGGGAATGGGAGCAGCCGGAGTTGGTTTAATGTCCTCCAAAGAATGAAATTCTTCAGAGCTACCTCCATTGCTAAATGCACTACCGTTTTGTCTTGCAAATCGACAAACTTGTATCCTCCTATTTCTACACCCTTAAATAAAACAGTTATTTAAAAAGAGGTTCATCCTTAGCGGCAAGGTCGATTACATGTATATCTCGTAATACATTTCATACAAGTTATACCAAATCATGTTAATTATATACCCCTGCTAAAAGTTGGGTTAAGATAATAATAAAAGGAGAAACAATGAATAATATTCCTAAATTTTATGGCAAAATACCGCTGGGTACAAAAGGGCAGATTGTTATCCCCGCTGAGGCAAGGAAAGCTATGAATATTAAACCCGGAGATAAGGTGATCATCATTTCCGGTCCGCCCCATCACGAAAGGGCAGTAACTGTAATACCTGAAGATGATTTCAATAAATTCTTAAAATTTTTTGAAGCCCATGTTGAAGAATTTAAAAATATAAAGATTTAAAAGATAATTTATAAACTTAGAATTTTTCTTATGGAGCGTAACTTATGATTTTTCGCAATAAAGTATTATTTTTTTATATGATCCTGGTGATGTTTTTCCTTTTCGGATGCGTCACTGTTGGGCCGGATTATGTCAAACCAGAAGTGTCGTCCCCTGCCGGATGGAATAACCAGCTCATCAAAGATTCAGAGGATAAAAAAAATAATACGAATAGTCTGGCAGAGTGGTGGAAGACTATTAATGATCCCATACTTTCCAGCCTGATAGAACGGGCTGTAGCAGGCAATCTTGATGTTAAGAATGCAGTCGCTAAGGTTCGCGAGGCGCGTGCAAACCGCGGGATTGAGGAAGCTGGTTATTATCCTGCTGTCGATGCTACAGGTTCTGCTACACGGGAAAGAAATAAAAATTTAAAACAAGGCAGCAATACAAATCAAAATTTATATTCTACAGGCATTGATGCCAGTTGGGAAATTGACTTATTCGGAGGTGTGCGCCGTTCTGTGGAAGCAGCTACTGCTACTCTTCAGGCAAGAGATGAAGATCTGCGCAATACACTTGTTTCACTATTGGGTGAACTGACTCTGAATTATATAGATGTCAGGACTTATCAGGCCAGAATAAGGGTCGCGGAAGGAAACCTTGCAGCGCAGGCAGAAACATATCAGCTGACATTATGGATGAAAGAAGCTGATCTCAGCGATCAACTGGCAGTGGAACAGGCTCGCTATAGTCTTGAAAGCACACGCTCTAAAATCCCAGCTTTGCGCATAGGCCTTGAAAAGGCAATGAACCGTATTTCAGTTCTTATAGGAGAACAGCCGGGAAAACTACGTGGAGAATTAAACAAAGAAGAACCTGTTCCGGTTGTTTCTCCTGAAATTACGATAGGTGTTCCTGCTGAGGTTCTCAGGAACAGGCCGGATATTCGGAGTGCAGAACGCGAGCTGGCTGCACAAACAGCAAAGATCGGCGTGGCTACAGCTGAACTATACCCGAAGTTCACGTTAGGCGGATCAATAGGTCTGGAAGCTACAACAGGAATTTCATCTTCAAGTACAGGCCTGGTTTTAAGCGGAGGCCCTTCTATCAGCTGGGGTATCTTCAGGGCAGGGGCAATACGTCAAAATATAAAGGTGCAGACAGCCCTTCAGGAGCAGGCTCTCATTAAATATGAGGCTACTGTCCTCGGTGCTCTTGAAGAAGTTGAAAATGCTCTTAAGGCTTTTGCAGAAGAACAGCAGAGAAAGAGCTCGCTTGGCGGGACGGTTCAGGCTGCCGTAAAAGCGGTCGAGCTAGCTCAGTACAAATACAAAGCAGGGCTGACGGATTTTAACAGCGTTCTTGAAGCGCAGCGTTCTCTTTTGTCATATCAGGATGAGCTTGCTCAAAGCGAGGGTACTGTTGTTTATAATCTGGTAAGTCTTTATAAAGCTCTTGGAGGCGGATGGAAATCATTTGCCCCCGAAGAGAACAATATTAATAAAACAAAAAGCACAACTAATGATGGAGATAAAAATGAAAAATAATAATCTGGAATCTAATATTGCCGACACTCTGGGAATTGATCAATCTTCAAAACGCAGAAAGGGATTGAAGCGGTGGCTTATTATAGGTTCCCTTACCATCGCAGGGGCGATTATCTTTTTAATTATAAGTAAATCAGGGAAATCGGATTCCATACAATATAAAACTGAAGAAGTGAAACGCGGGAATTTTATTGTACAAGTCACTGCAACCGGAACTTTACAGCCGACAAACGAAGTGACTGTAAGTACCGAGCTGTCCGGTGTCATAAAAATCGTGTATGTAGATTACAATGACAAGGTTAAAGTCGGGCAGATACTCGCAAGGCTGGATACCTCAAAGCTCGAAGCCCAGGTCACTCAATATAAAGCCGCGCTTGAATCTGCCAGGGCTAAAGTCCTTGAGGCGCAGGCAACAGTCAATGAAACCCGCGCTAAATTTGAACAGTATAAAAAAGTACGCGAACTCAGCAATAATAAGGTTCCATCGCAGTCAGACATGGGTACCGCAGAAGCATCGTTTGAAAGGGCAAAAGCCCAGGAAGCCAGTTATAAAGCTTCCGTTGCGCAGGCAAAAGCGAATCTCGATGCAATCGAAACTGATCTTTCCAAGTCTGTTATCCGTTCCCCGATCAATGGAATTGTTCTCACGCGCAGTATTGAACCCGGCCAGACTGTGGCTGCTGCTATGAGCGCTCCGACGCTTTTTACACTGGCAGAAGACCTTAAGCAAATGGAACTGCAGGTAAATGTTGATGAGGCCGATGTCGGGAAAGTCAAGGCAGGTCAAAAAGCAACCTTTACTGTTGCCGCGCATCCGAACCGGACATTTAATGCATGGATTAGCGAGGTACATTATGGTTCATCGACAACATCGGGTGTAGTTACCTACACGACAGTTCTTAAAGTCAATAATTCGGATTTATCCCTGCGTCCGGGAATGACAGCGACTGCCGATATTGTAGTAAAAAATATTAAGAATACCATGTTGGTACCCGGTACAGCTCTTCGCTTCAGCCCTCCTGTGCAGGAGGAGAAAAAACCTTCCGCTCCTTCCGAGAGCAGTCTTGTAAGTTCTCTGCTTCCCCGTCCCCCAGGCAACAAGTCCGGGCAGAAACCGGATTCAACGGCTAATAAAAAGGAGCAGCGAGTCTGGATATTAAGGGATAGTAAGCTAATAGCTATCCCTGTTACTGTGGGTTCAACAAACGGAACAATGACGGAAGTTGTGTCAGGAAACATAAAAGAAGGTATGCTGGTGGTAACAGATACCATAACATCAGGTATATAATATGAAATTCGATAATCAAACTAGTAATCCTCCCATTATAGAATTCCATGGTGTAACAAAGATGTATGGTACAGGCCAGGCGGCTTTTTACGCCCTTAATGGAATTGATCTTCGTATCGATGAAGGCGATTTCGTTGCAGTAATGGGGCCGAGCGGCTCAGGCAAGTCTACATGTCTCAATATACTCGGCTGTCTGGATATGCCTACGGACGGAGTTTATAAATTCAGAGATATCGACGTGTGTAAGTTGGACCACAACCAGCGGACACGTCTGCGGCGATATTATCTTGGATTTGTATTCCAGGGCTTTAATTTACTGAGCCGCACATCCGCCCTGGAAAACGTAGAACTGCCTCTCATTTATAGAGGCGTGCCGATAAAAGAACGCAGGAAGCGCGCTTTGGAAGCAATTAAAACTGTCGGTTTAAATGGGTGGGAAACACATACTCCGGGCGAACTATCCGGAGGCCAGCAGCAGCGTGTTGCGATTGCGCGTGCGATTGTAAGCGAGCCTTCTGTTCTGTTCGCTGATGAGCCAACAGGCAACCTTGATACTGTACGGAGCCATGAAATCATGGAATTGCTTACCGGCCTGAACCGCGAAGGAATCACAATAATCATGGTGACACATGAAGCGGAAATGGCTGAATATGCGAGGCGTGTTGTGCATTTTTTAGACGGCCTGCTTGCCTCGGACAAAGTGAACGGGAGGATAAAATAATGGTTTGGAACATGCTATTACTGGCATTGCGCGAGATCAAACGAAACGTAATGCGTTCAGTCCTGACAATACTTGGCATTGTGATCGGCGTTGGTGCGGTTATTACAATGGTAACAATCGGAGGCGGAGCCACTGCGCAGATAAAACAGCAGATTGAAAGTATGGGGAGCAACATGCTGATGATCACCCCGGGTAAAAGGCTTGGACCCGGACAGTCCTCGGATAGTAAACCGTTCAAGGTGGCGGATGCTGAAGCAATCGCAAGGGATATCAGCTCTGTTGTTGCTGTTGCGCCGGTGTCCAATCAGTCCGTGCAGGCGATATTCGGAAATGAGAACTGGTCAACCGCTGTAACGGGGAGCGATAATCAGTATCTCAGGATAACAAACAGGTCGATCAAGTCCGGCAGGCAGTTCACAGACGGTGAACTGCGCAGCGGCGCGGCAATCTGTATTATAGGAGAGACTGTGCGCAAAAAGTTATTCGGCAGCCAGGAAGCGACAGGCGAAAGCATACGCCTGCAAAAGCTTTCATGCAAAGTAGTGGGTCTGCTTGCGGAAAAAGGGCAGAGCAGTATGGGAACGGACCAGGACGACATTGTGCTTATCCCTTTGACTGCTTTTCAGCGCCGCATTTCCGGCAACCAGGAGGTCGCCATTATACAGCTCTCAGTCAGGCAGGGCGCGAGTACCGAGAAGGTTCAGCAGGATATCGAACAATTAATGCGTGAACGCCGGCATCTTTCACCGAGCGATGATAATAATTTCAACGTTATGGACATGAAAGAAATAGCGAAAATGCTTACGGGGACAACGCAGCTCCTTACCGCCCTCCTGAGCGCAGTGGCTGCAGTCAGTTTACTTGTAGGCGGCATCGGCATAATGAACATTATGATGGTATCCGTGACCGAACGCACCCGTGAGATAGGCATCCGGCTTGCAATCGGAGCTCTTGAACGCGAGGTGCTTATACAATTCCTTGTAGAAGCAGTAGTGCTATCTTCTTTAGGGGGCTTAACTGGCATTGTATTTGGCCTCGCCGGATCTGTTTGGCTTGGCAGTATATTGCGTGTACCGTTTATTTTTAATGCGAGCATAGTAATAATAGCTTTTCTCTTTTCCGCGGCGGTAGGTGTGATATTCGGTTATTTCCCTGCTCTCAAAGCAGCCCGGCTTAATCCGATTGAAGCTCTGCGTTTTGAATGATTAAAACATGATTTGTTATTATCCAATTCGATCGAACAAGTATTATGGTTACTGTGTACAAATTTTGGCACGATTAACTACAAAAACGAGTGTGATAGTGTACTATAACTTATATTAAAAATAGCCAGTACGAGAAAATTTGTATTTTTAATATGAGTTAATTATTTTTTAACACTGCAAACAAAACCTCATCCATCCGGCAATCCGCAGATAAACGCCTCTGTTAATTTATTAAAAAAAATAAAGTACGATTCCTATTTCCAGAGATCTCTTCTTTTAGGAAGAAGAGATCAGCTTCTTTTATTATTCTAAGACTGACTATTTTAACATGAATATTAATTCTCATGTTAAATCCGTGGTAAATATTAACACGGCGTCAGTAAAATAATTTTAAGGAGCGCTTTTATGAAAAAAGCAATGTTAACAATTTTTACATTACTGTTGTTTACAGTAAAAATTTTCGGTGAGGAGAATAAACCTGCTTCGAGAAATATTCTGGACTTAATGTATTTCCCAACAGCAGGGACTGTTTTTATTATGCCGTCCTTTACTTATACTAACACTTCCGCAAAGACGGACGAAGGCACAAAGATAAAAGGCGAAAGCCAAAGTTCGGAATTAGAAGTCGGTTACGGACTAACAAATCAGATTGCATTATCATTGGCAGGTTCCTATTACTTTAATGATTATACGAAGTATAATTTTACCGACGACACCAGTGATAAATATAAGTATAAAGGATTTACGGACCCGGAAATAAAAATAGCTTATCGTCCGTTTGAAAACAATATAATCTGTGACTTTTATTTAACCTATTCACCCAAATTGATTAAAAGCAAGGACGCAACATCAGATAAAAAGGGGACTGAAGGAAGAGGGGGCCACGAGATAGACGGCGGAATACAGATAGGCAAGAAAATCGGCAACTCCCAGTTTATGGGCGAAGTATCTTATGCGTATTTTACAGAAAGAAAAACCGAAGATGCGGAAGACAACAGTACAACAAAAACCAAGGGAGGTGATGTAATATATGCTTCACTTGAGTACCAGTATAACGTTCTGAAAGATCTGGCGTTTAATATCGGTTTTAGTTACGGTTATGTAATGGAAGAAAAATCGAAAAATAATTCGGATAATAGCAGTATTAAAAGTAATCCGTATAATATGTTCATTATCCCGGTTGGGATAAAATATGCAATTATTCCACAGCAGTTGAGTATTGAAGCGAATTATGCATATTGTTTTACCGATGATCAAAAATTTAAAGCAAACGGCAGTTCATATAAAATTAATGATTACAGGACAAATGCCTTTGGAATCGGATTATTATATCAGTTTTAATTTAAGAAGATAATTTAAAGGAATACAATAGTGTTCAAATAATTATAAGTAATCACAAGTTAAGAGCTAAATTATAAAACCGATGTGATCTGCAATAATACCGAACGCATCGGTTTATTTTTAATATATGTATTATTTTATTGTTACAGACGTATTACGACGTTAGGGAAATAAAAATATTTTTGAAAACTGATGACAAATTTTTTAATGTTAACTTACGAAGCTTTTCTTTCCTGCATAGCTTTAACAATCGATCCCTTTACTTCGTTCGCGATCTGGGAGTACGATTTCTTCTTGGGAAATACAGGCGGAAGAAAATCCACGCTGATCTTTTTACCGGGCTTCGGGAAGCGGCTGCCTGTCGGCAGGGCTTCGTAAGCGCCGTTGATAGCGACAGGGACAACAGGGACGCCTATTTCCCTGCTTAGAATTGCGAAAGTCTGCTTGAACTCGCCCACATCGCCGTCCTTTGTCCTTGTGCCTTCAGGGAATATGATAATATTTTTTCCCTTCTTTAATACTTCAGCAAGCTTTTGAATTGATCCTTTAAGGTCGTTTGTTAAATCAACAACAATGACATTGTTCTTTCTCGCAATAAACCTTAGTAATGCGTTTTTAACGTGTTTGGATTTCGCGTAGAAATAGGTATTCTTTAATAGTTTGCGTCTAAGGTAAATGGTGACATACATGCCATCAAAAAAGCTCTGATGATTTGGCGCCAGGATGAAAGGCGGCTTCGGCAGATTTTTATGTCCATAGCCATTAAGTTTGAACCATAGTTTAAATGCGCCTTTGCTTACATACTTGAAGAGTTCGCCGGTGTACCATGTCTTTGGAAGTGTGACATGGACTTTTTCTCTCAAAATATCCGCCCAGTTTACAATGCTGTCGTGAAGCTTTGTCCTTGTATCTCGCACGAATTCACTGAGCTTAAGAAGATTAGGATAATTGGAAAGATGATCGTCTTTTATTTTTATGCCGAAAGAATTTTCGAGAAATACCAGAAGCCCTACCTTTGAAAGTGAATCCAGCCCAAGGTCGAATTCAATGTGGTCATCAGGGAAAACATTGTTCCCTGTTTCAGCTTCAAGATAGTCCTTTATAAGTATATATTCTTTAAATGTAGGTTCTTTTGTGCGCTCTTTGGTTTTGGTAGTTTCAAGATTTGCCAGCTCGAATCTTTTAATCTTTCCCAGCCTGGTTTTTGGAAGTTCATCGTGAGTAATGCTGAATTTTAACAGCTTTTTGTAAGGTGATACGGAATTATTATATCCAGAAATCAGATCAAATAATGTTTTCTCAGCGGATTGCTGCGGATCCTTTGCCTGTGTTTTGTCCTGATGTATGATAACCTGAAGTTTGCCGTCTTTTAGAAACACTCCGGCTTCTTTAATGAGGCTGCTCATCTTTACGAGTTTTTCTTCTATCTCGACAGGGTTAACGTTTTTGCCGTTGGCCAGGACGATGATCTCCTTCTTCCTGCCTGTGATTGTGAGATAACCGTCATTGTCCAGCTCGCCCAGATCGCCGGTGTGAAGCCAGCCTTTCTTTATTACCTGCGCAGTTTCTTCCGGCCTTTTGTAATAACCCTGCATAACATTCTTCCCGCGCGCGCAAATCTCCCCGTTACGGATTTCAATATCTACTCCGGGCATTGCCTGTCCGGTAGTGCCTATCTTAACTTTGCCCGGCCTCGGGAACGTAATCATGGGAGCAGACTCGGTCATTCCGTATCCTTCGAGCACATCAAATCCGAGGGTATTAAAGTCATAGCTTATTTTCGTATTTAACGCAGCGCCTCCGGAAACAAGGTACTTGATCTCTCCGCCAAGTTTCCTGTGGACTTTCTTAAAAAGTATTTTTGAAAATGTTCTTGAGTTAATAAGTTTTGCCATTTTAAAAATTGCGGCTGTAACGGCGCTTGCGTTTATCTTGTTCATTATGCCGTTCCGGATCATTTCGTAGAATCTCGGCACACCGATAATTATCGTGATCCTGTTTTTTACAAGCGTGCTTATAATATCCTCGCTTTTAATAGACGGGCTTATTGCCATTAAGGACTGGACACAGAGCGTAGCGAACATTGTTCCAAGGATCGGCAGTATGTGATGAAGCGGAAGAAGAACGAGGATTCTTTCTCCTTCCCTGTATATGCCGGCTTCCACGACAGCATCCACATTGCAGAACAGATTTTCAAAGGAAAGCATAACTCCCTTTGGGCTGCCCGTAGTTCCGGATGTGTAAATAATAAGGGCGGTGCGGGAAATATCTTCCACATTAATATTTTCAGTATATTCAGCGGATTGTTCCGGGATATCGTCTAAAATGAAAAGCTTCATCTTATGCTTAACCTTTTTAAGCGCGGTTTTGGCTTTTGCAAGGTTCTCGCGCGATGTAAATATTACTTCGGGCTTGCAATCTTTCAGGATGTATAATAATTCGTCAGGCGTGCTAAGGTGGTCAACAGGCACCATGATCGCGTTTTTCTTCCAGCCTGCGTAAAAGACGTATACAAATTCCGGTCTGTTCTCGGAGTAAATTACGATCTTTTCAGCTTTAATTTTTTTTAATAGATTATAGTAATATTGTACTCTTCCAAGGAGGCCGCTGTATGTGATTTTAAAATCGCCGTAGGTTATAGCTGTATTTTCTGATTTTTGCAGTATTGTTCTCATTCGGTTTTCTTTAAACAAGTATTGTAAGCTTTAATTATCCGGATGACCTGGATATGAAGGTGAGTCAAAGCCTGTCCATACTTATGGTTATTGGTTAAAAAGCAAGAAGAAAAAAGAAAAGATGAGTATTAATCAACAGAAATAGATACTTAAAGGCTAAGCCTTTCGTGGCCGTGATACATTTCATCTCTCAATGCCCTTACGTCTTTATTTTCGATATATTCATCGAATGTCATGTAGCGGTCAATAACGCCACCGGGCGTAATTTCGATTATCCTGTTCGCAATAGAGTCGATGAACTGATGATCGTGCGAAGAGAAAAGGATTACTTCCGGAAACTTGATAAGCCCGTTGTTAAGCGATGTTATAGATTCAAGGTCAAGATGGTTTGTTGGCTCGTCCAGAATAAGAGCATTGGCTCCCGAAAGCATCATCATGGAAAGCATGCAGCGTACTTTTTCGCCTCCGGAGAGAACGTTTACTTTTTTAAGCGAGTCATCACCCGAGAAAAGCATCCTGCCGAGGAATCCCCTTACGAATGTCTCGTCCTTTTCCTCCGAATACTGCCGCAGCCAGTCGATTATTCTTAAATCGCCGGAAAAATACTCCGTGTTCTCTTTAGGGAAATACGATTGCTTTATTGTTTCGCCCCAGCGGAACTCGCCTGAGTCGGGTTTTACTTCGCCTGTTATCATCTGGAAAAATACGGTCTTCGCGAGATTGTTCTGCCCCACAAAGGCAATCTTGTCATTTTTTGCAACGATAAGATTAAAGTCTTTAAGAAGCACGGTGCCGTCAATTGCCTTTGAAAGATTCTCTACAGTCAGGATTGATTTTCCGCATTCGCGTCCCGGTTTAAAGGCTACGTACGGGAATTTGCGCGATGTAGCAGGTATCTCCTCGAGCGTAAGTTTCTCAATAAGCTTTTTCCTGGATGTTGCCTGTTTTGCCTTTGACGCGTTGGAGCTGAATCTCTCCACAAATGATTTTAGTTCTTTTATTTTATCTTCTTTCTTTCTGTTTTCTTCGCGCTTTTGTTTAACAGCCAGCTGGCTTGCCTCTGCCCAGAAATCGTAATTGCCTGCGTATATCTGTATCTTTCCGAAATCAATGTCCGCTATATGGGTGCATACTTTATTCATAAAATGTCTGTCGTGCGATACTACAATGACTGTGTTGTTAAAATTATACAGAAAGTTTTCCAGCCATGTAATGGATTCAATGTCGAGATTGTTCGTAGGCTCGTCGAGAAGCAGAATATCCGGGTTCCCGAAAAGCGCCTGTGCCAGCAGCACTCTTACCTTTTGCCCCCCTTCCAGTTCTTTCATAAAGCGCCCGTGAAGCGCTTCTTCAGTTCCAAGGCCGGAGAGTAAAGACGCGGCATCAGACTCCGCTTCGTATCCGTTCATTTCATCGAGCATCTCTTCTATTTCCGCAGCCCTGTGCCCGTCCTCTTCGGAAAAATCCTCGCTGGAATAAAGCGAATTGCGTTCTTTTAAAACATCATACAGTTTTTTATGCCCCATAATTACAGTGTCCAGCACCGTGTAATCATCGAACGCGAATTGATCCTGCTGAAGCATGGCAATTCTTTCATCAGGTTTGGTTTCGACCTTCCCTGTATTCGATTCTATTTCGCCTGAAAGTATTTTAAGGAACGTGGATTTTCCCGAACCGTTTGCGCCGATAAGCCCGTAGCAGTTTCCGGGAGCGAACCTGATGTTGACATCCTTGAACAGTATTTTTTTGCCGAAAGAAAGTGTGACATCGTTTATATTTAACATTTATTTACAGCCTGCCTTTTAAAAAATAAATTATAAATTGCTTTGAATTATAATAATATCAACTCATCTTAACAGTTAATCAAGAGATTTCTCACATCCGTTCGAAATGACACAGTACTAATCATTTCGTAAACTGCTATAAACTCTTTTGGATGTGCAATTAATAGCAAAAGTACACTCATAAAATTTATCAGTATATGTCAAGAAATATTAATTGATGGGACGATAGAAAGTTCTTATACAGAGATAAACGCAGCTTAACTGTGTTCCAGGCAGAGCATGCCTGCGCCGGTTTTTTAGAATTTAGGGGAAACAGCAGTGTTCTTTTTTGACAGGTACATATTATAATCGGCTTCTTCTATAACTTTTTTTATTTCGTGCCTTTTGCCCGAGCCGTAACCGAAGGAGTAACCGACTTTAATGCCGTTAACAAGTTCTTTACCATTGCCATGTTTTAAAATTTTAATTATTCTTTCTGTTGCGTTTGCCAGCTGGGCATCCGTAGCGGATTGCAGCAGTATTATAAATTCATCTCCGCCTAACCTGAACAGAATATCATCTTCCCTTATGCATGATTTAAAAAATATGGCGGATGCTTTTAATACATTGTCTCCGACCATGTGGCCATAAGAGTCGTTTATTTCTTTAAAGTCGTTCAGGTCTACTACTATTGCGGTGATATGCTCTTTCTCAATACTGCGCCTGTGTGGGTCGGAGCTTTCCCATTGTGCGGATAACTGATCGAATTTCATGCGGTTATACGCGCCTGTGAGGCTGTCCGTATGTGACAGCCTTATGACGCTTTCGTAAAGATAAGCATTCGCGAATGCTATTGCGGAAAAGTCCGCAATAGTCTTCAAAATAAACATCTCCTCTTCCGAGAACAGTGTCCCATCAGCGTGGTTTATTATTTCTATGACGCCGTATACTTTTTCATGATATATTAAAGGAACGGCCATTATTGATTTTGTTTTAAATCCGGTACGCGTATCTACTTTCTCTGAAAAATTATTATCTTTTGCAGTATCCGGCACAAAATAAGGAAATTTATTTTTTACTACGAAGCCCGCGATCCCTTCACCGTTTTTAAGCCTTATATCTTCAACATAGCTTAAACCTACAGGACCGTTAAAGATCACAAAAAACAGTTCATCAGTTGCTTCATCCAGGCGCAAAAGGCTCCAGTACTCGGGTTTAAAGTACAAATGTATCTCTTCCATTATTCCCTGGATTATCCGGTCGAACTCCAGAGAAGATGTAATAAGTTTGCCGATGTTCGCGTAAAGCTGATTAACTGATTTATCCACTATTGTTTTCCTGGTATAATATTTCCTACAGATTATTTTTATATTATATAGTTTTGTCAATGAGTTAATTTTATGTAATGTTTTCTGAAACAGGATTATTGATTCATTTTACCCGGAATTCCTGATTATTCTTGACAGAAAATTTTAAATACTAATAAATGATAGATCAACTTAGTATTTCCTTAAAAAATAAATAATCAGGAAAAAATAAACATGAGTGATGAAAAAATCAACAGCATTGACGAAAAGGCAGAAAGCATTGATGAAAAAGCCGACAGCAAAAAGATAAGCGTAATTTTCTATCTGTTCCCGGTCATAATTAATTTTTCCATTATGATGCTTGTTACCGGTGAATCGACATGGGGACAGGATTATAGTTTTATAAACGGAATACACGCGCGGCTGTTCGGGCTGACGTTCCTGGCATTTTGCATTCCTTTGCTGCGCGATATATTTATTAAGATGCCGAAAGCCAGCGGGAATCCGGAAAAGCAAAAAGAAGTATTCACTCTATTCATTAGTTCGCCGTTTATGTTAACCTGGATAGCTACACTGGTTTTATTATTTGTTACAAAGTATAATCATGCACTGGTTCTTAATATATTATATTTTATCAGCATTTTCGCGTGTTTATATTACCAGTATAAATTTGTAACTAAACTGAAAGAGATACTTTAAAATTATCCCTGTCCCTTTTGCGGAGACTCCCTGTAAGACTTTTTCTATGCTGTTGCTGTTGCGGGAGCTGTTGTTGCCGGCGAAGCAGTTTTAGCCGCGCTTTTTTCTTTGTAAGGCTTTAACCCAAAATCCTTAACCTGCGCGTTTTTTTTACCGAAATGGCCGTATACTGATGAATTGAACTTGGCGACTTTATCTTTAATCTCTTTTTCAAGCTTTTCGTAATTGTTTTTATATGTGCTTGCATCCGCCTGTGTCTGCTTCCACAGTTCCATTGCTCTTTCCAGCTCGGTTTTAATAGTTCTTATTTTTTCTTCCACAACCTCTGTAGGGTATCCTTCGTCAGCAGCATGCTTCCTTGCTCCGTCCGCAAGATTCTCCAGTTTTGTGTTTAACAACATAAAAGATTTTCTAATATCTTCGGGCATTTTACGCCTTCCTTAAAGATTTATTTAAATTAACAGGCTATCTGCCTTGTTTTGCATAATTAATTGTATAATATTATTAAAAATGCCGGTTTTATTGTTTGGCGAATGTTTCGCATTGTTTGACGGGACTTTCGCATAATGATTTTCAAGTCCCGCATTGTTTTGCGAATGTTTCGTATAGTTTGATGAGACATTCGCATAATGATTTTCAAGTCCCGCATTGTTTGGCGAATGTTTCGCATTGTCTGATGAGGCTTTCGCATAATGATTTTCAAGCCTCGCATAGTTTGGCGAATGTTTCGTATTGTTTGACGAGGTTTTCGCATAATGATTGTCAAGTCTCGTATTGTTTGGCAAATGTTTCGTATTGTCTGACGAGGTTTTCGCATAATGATTTTCAAGTCTCATATTGTTTGGCGAATGTTTCGTTAAACAATAAAAATACATACGCAAATATTGTAAAAATTACGAGAGTGTAAAAAAGATTGTGTAAACAGCGAGAGTGTAAAAAAGATTGTGTAAACAGCCATAGAATAAATAATTGAAGACAGAGGAGAAGAAAATGGCTGAAGGAAAAGAAATAGTAGAAGAACTGTTAAAGCAGATAGATTTTAAGAATTTAACAGTAAATCAGATA
>JAZDKB010000003.1:0-120142 GCA_043803405.1 Spirochaetota bacterium
AATCCATGCTTCGCTTATGCCTGCGGCTGCCGAGAGCGCCAGGTCTCCGTAATTAAGCCCTATACCAGGCCACAAAACGCCTACGCCGTTTCCGTTCAGTTCAACTCCTCTCCACCAGTACACGCTGTTGTATGAGAAAGACACGGGCACCGATATTTTTGAATCTTCCGCGTGCGCGGTTTTTGCCATGACAGCTGTTCCCAGCATGATCATTGCTGATAATATAAAGTAAGTTATTCTTTTCATCTTGTCTTCTCCTTATGAAATTAATTATTTTATTATAATTTATTTTGCTGATTTAAAAAAGATTTTATTACTATCCGCAGCAGTCTGCCGCGGATAGAATTAATTTACTAAAGCGCCTTATCGCCTTCTTCCTCAGTACGTATCCTGATACAATTGTCAATGCCTGAGATAAAGATTTTACCATCTCCGATGTTGCCTGTTTTGGCAGTTTTTATTAGAGCTTCGGAAATCCTGCCTGCATCAGAGTCTTTGACTACCAGTTCAATCTTCACTTTTGGAAGCAGGGAAACCCTGTACTCCTTCCCGCGCCATTGCTGAGTAAGGCCTTTCTGCTTGCCGTGTCCTTTTATTTCAGTTATCATTATTCCTGCATATCCTGCATCTTCAAGCGCGGCAAGGACCTCGTCAACTTTTTCAGGACGGATAATTGCTTCAATTTTTTTCATTGTATTTCTCCTCCTTATTTAGACTTTGCGAGCGCTGGTTTTGGAAGCGGAGTTTCCGAATATTTATCCAGCTTTACTCCAACATAACCCGGCACTCCCATTTCCGGCACATCAAGACCGTCAAGTTCTGCATCAGCGGAAACGCGGTTGCCTACAACAAGATCAATCAGTTTAAACACTACAAACCCGATTATACCTACATACACAATATTCGAGCAAACGCCTATCAGCTGTGCTAACAGCTGGGAAGGATCGCCGTAAAATAATCCCTTCACAGTACCTGCAACTCCGTTCCAGCTGTCACCGTAAGTACCATCTGCAAAAAGACCCAGAGCAATACATCCCCACGCACCGTTCACACCGTGTACAGCGATAGCGCCGACTGGGTCATCTATCCTTAGCTTTCTTTCGATAAAGAAAGCAGCTTCAATAACAAGCACTCCGGAAATAAGCCCTATTATAGCTGCGCCACCTGCGCTAACAAAGCCGGATGGGGCAGTTATTGCCACCAGGCCTGCAAGCATTCCGTTGCACATCATGCTCGGATCTGGCTTATGACCCCGAACCCACCACATCCATAACGTAGCAACAGCCGCACCTGTTGCAGAAGCAAGCATCGTATTTACAGCAACGACGCTGATTCGAAGATCGCCTCCTGCAAGGGTAGAACCGGGATTGAAACCGAACCATCCGAATGCAAGAATAAAAGTACCGATTATAGCCATCGGTATGTTATGACCCGGTATGGCGTTCGGGCTTCCGTCGCCGTTGTACTTGCCTATTCTCGCGCCTAAGAGTTTCGCGCCTACCAGAGCAAGCACGCCGCCCGTCATGTGAACTACGGAAGATCCGGCAAAGTCAACATGGCCATGCCCTATTCCGAAATTTGCGCCAAGCGTAGCAAGCCATCCGCCGCCCCATACCCAGTTGCCATATACGGGATATATTATAGTGCCAACAAAAAGGGCATAAATAAAAAACGCGGAATATTTCCATCTTTCCGCCATCGAACCCGTAGGAATGGTAGCGGTAGTATCCATAAATACCATCTGGAACAGGAACATCGCGAATACTCCGACATCATAAACGCCGCTCAGAAAAAATCCCTTTGTTCCGAAAAGGCCGAAAGTCTTTCCGAATAGTGTTATGGTGAACTCGCTGTTTAAACCGGCATATCCTCCCAGAGTGCCTAAAGCCCCTATCCCGCCGAACATTATCGCAAACCCGGCCATATAAAATCCGAGCATGCCAAGCGGATAAACAAGGAAATTCATGGCCATTGTATGAGCAACATTTTTGGCCCTTGTAAGCCCGGTCTCGACCATGGCAAAACCGGCCTGCATGAACATAACCAGAAAACCAGTGATCAATACCCAAACCATATTGATCGCAACTTTATTATGCCCTACAGCATTTGCTACTTCCAGAAGAGTAGGCTCTCCGGGCTTTGCTGCAGTCACATCTGCTACTGTGCCTGTAATAGTACCGCCCGGATCTGCCGATCGTACAGCATCAGCAAAAAGCGCTGCAGATGAAGCCAGTAAAATAACAGGCAGCATCAATTTGATAAACCGTTTCATATAAACCTCCTTTGACTAATATGCTTAACTATTAATTAAGCAAATAGCGTACCAGCAACGGAGGCAATGTGCGCATTCTGAATTTGTTAACATGGATGTAACTTCAGCAGGTAATTATTAATAATTTTTTAATAATATTATGGGATAGTAAAATATATATCAGATAAACGATATTAGATTATCACGGGAAAATAAGGAAAAATATTTAAAACCGATTCCGGAGGATACAATATTGTGCAAAGAAGCCATAGCCGGCACAAATGTGTATCAAAGCTATTTTACCGTATAAGGGCTTCCCTTGAGTTCGGATTAACATATCGGGATAAGTCTAAATAAATTTATAAAGACCGCGCATATTGCTCAATGCGAACCCTGCTTTTTTATAAAGATCAAGCGCTGCCGGATTTCGTTCGTCTGCTACAAGCTGAACGCGGACAGCTCCCTTTGCTTTTCCCCATAGCAATAAATGTCGCATCAGCATAGTGGCAATGCCTTTGCCTCTGTACCCGGGGACCACAAAGAGATCTTCCAGCAGAACGGATAATCCTCCGGCAGCTGTTGAAACGACTGTCTGGCCTGTGATCATACCCGCAATAACAGCTCCATCCGCAGCGACAAAAACATCCTTGTTGTCGTCATTGATTAATAGATAAAGGGCTCTATCCTGTTTCCGGTAGCCGGCGTTAAAGTCCGTTTCTACCGCAAACAGCCCGGAGAGAAGATCGCACAGAATATCAATATCGATCAATCTGGCTTTTCTGATTATTATATTATTTTGCATAAATGTTTTTTTAGAGACACTGTCTTAATCATTCCCCACGAACTGAAACCGCGTGGTAATCTTATTAACGATATTTAGATAGCTTTCGACAAACATAATAAGAATATCGCTTCCGCAGCATTCATCGCGATATACATTGCCCTCAAACCCGGCTTCCATGCAGAACCTCTCTGACCGGACGGATTCGTCGCCATACAGACTCGAATGGAAACCGATTATTTTAATATCAAAATGAAATACCGATTTAAGGGCCGATATTACCGCATCCCATCCGGAAATACCGTTCCTGCTTATACATTTTACAGCATTGTTCTGGTTTATAAATTCCATAAAGACGGAGAACTCGCCTTTGTTTTGAGATTGTCCGTTAAGATAATGGATATTCTTTAAAATCCATATTGAATTTTTAATGTATCCCTGTCTGCACAGCAGAAGCAATATATCTGTCGCGGTTACTATCTTTTTTCTTTTCGCAATATTCTTAAATTCAGTAAATAATTCCCCAATATTTTCATCGGATAATTCCAGGCCGGACAGCTCTTTTATTTTTTCCTTTAATCCTGTATGTCCTGAATGTCTCGACATCACAAAGTCCATTGAAGGGGCGGATGATCTTTGAGGTTTGAGTATGGAATATGTCCGGCTGTTGCCGGACATGCCGTGCTGATGTATGCCGGACGAATGAGAATGCGTATGCGCCCCCAGTACGGGTTTGTTCGGATAAGGCCCCATACCCGCAGCGCTAAACACTGCCCGCGCAGCATCCGCAAAATATTCCGGCCGTACGCCGGTATAAAGATTCCGGTAATAGTCCTCCCGCGCGCTGATCGCAGCAACAAGTTCTTCGAGAGCCGCATTGCCCGCGCGTTCGCCAATGCCGAGCAGAGTGCATTCCGCCTGTGCCGCGCCCGCCATAATCCCGGCAAGCGTATTGGCCAGTGCCAGTCCAAGGTCGTTGTGGCAGTGTACGCTTATAAGCGAAGAGCCGGCAGCAAACGCGGGAACATCCTTCATTAAATTTTTAATCAGCCTGGAAAACTCGGCAGGCTGCGCGTACCCCACGGTATCCGTAATATTTACTATATCCGCTCCTGCTTCAGCGGCAGCAACGCAGAACTCGGCAAGAAATTTATATTCAGTTCTGGCTGCGTCCTCTGCGCCCATCTCAACAACATCTGCAAATTTACGGGCAAATGCAACAGATTCAACCGCCATCTTTAAAATATCTTCCCTTGACTTTTTTATTTTATACTCGCGATGAACGGGCGATGTTGGAATGGTAATGTGAATATATTTTTTTGAGGCTCCGGACAGCGCCATGCCCGCAGCCTCAATATCGCCAGGCAGCGCACGCGCAAGCGCAGATACGGCTGAATTTTTTATTTCGGACGCGATCTCTCTGACTGCATCGTATTCCGCTTTTGAAGATGCCGGAAACCCGGCTTCTATTATATCAACACCCAGTTTTTCCAGCAAAATCGCAATACGTATCTTCTCGTCTGTACTGAAGGCCATCCCCGGAGCCTGGTCCCCGTCCCGGAGAGTGGTATCGAGAATGATTATTTTACGCTTTGGTATTTCCATAAAAACCGGCCGGATGGGTACTATGAGATTAAATACTGTTCCGCAGGCTTCCCTGTTTCAAGGCTGTCCAGTATTTCGTCAATCGCCGAGTTGCTTTCAACTTTACCGTACCACCAGTTCTCCGGATAAATAATAAGCGCGGGTCCCCTGTCGCAGAGTTTAAGGCATCCTGTGCCGGAAACAACCACATCGTGCATTCCCCTGTCCGCAAGCTCGTTCTCCAGATACTGCACGAACTGCAGCCCGCCTTTTTTGTTGCACACGCCCTGTGAATCCCCGCCAGCCCTGAAGCTGGCGCATACAAAGATGTGATGTTCTGGTTTTTTCATTTGTTTTCTCCGTAAAAATTGATTGTTTTGAGCAATTTTTGCCTTTGTGCCTGCCCATGGCAGGGCTGTCTCTATCCGCATCCTGTGCCTGTTCCTCCGCATGTTTTGCCAATTCCGCAGCCTGCTTTTCTTAACATTATTCCGGGTATTTCACCGCCCTTAAAAAGCTGCTGTGCAGCTTCGTTTATTAACCCCTCCATCTCAATTACGCGTATGCCGGAATGCTCAAGTATTTCCTTCGGTCTTTTGCCTATTCCGGACACTAAAACAGCGCCGCAGTCGCTCAGCAGTATTGCCATTTCGTTCCAGCGTGCGTCACCTCCTCCGGGTATCGGCGTGAACCTCCTGTCAATAAGCTGCGGCTTCCCGTCGGAAAATCCGAATATCCACAGGGAGGGAGCCTCGCCAAGATGCTGGTTGACCAGAAGCCCTTCCATGCTCGCAGCTGCAATAAACGGACGTTCTTCTGTAATATAATTTTTCGAATGGCTTTCCAGCAGGTCAGTTATTTCAGCAGAATTTTCATGCCCCAGCATTCCTGCGGCATCAGCCCTGCACCGCATGCAGTGACTCATCTGCCCGATATATCTGCCGGCTTCGCTGCGGATCGCGTCCATTTCTTCATTCGGCATGGGCTCCATGTTCTCAAAGGCAGTGCCTGCAACGTGATATAACGGAACGCAGTTTTGAATATCTGCGCCCAATGCAGCAATTTTTTTTGCTATGCCAGCAACTTCTTTATCATTGATGCCCGGGATCACGACAGTGTTTATCTTTACTGTTATCTTGTTTTGCTTAAGCAGGATAATCCCTTCGGTCTGTCTTTCCAGAATTATGCCGGCAGCGTCTTCGCCCCTGTACATTTTTCTGCCGTATCTTGCCCATTCGTATATTCTGCCGCCTGTCTTTGCATTAAGTGCATTGACCGTTACGGTCACATGGCTTACTTTAAGCTTCGCAAGCTCCTCCGCGTATTCCGCAACTTCAAGCCCGTTCGTGGCAACGCACAGAATAATATCCGGATACTTGTCCCTCACAAGAGAAAGCGTATTAATTGTTTCGGACGGGTTCGCAAAAGGATCTCCCGATCCCGCGATACCCACTACCGATATGTTGCCAAGCTTTTCAATAACTGAATCAAGATATTTTACAGCCTGTACTGGCGTGAGAACAGCGCTCGTTACTCCCGGCCTTGATTCGTTGATGCAGTCTGTCTTCCTGTTGCAGTAACCGCACTGCATGTTGCATAGCGGCGCCACAGGCAGGTGTATCCTCCCGAATTTGTGCCGCGCGTCAGCGCTGAAACACGGATGACTGTTTGCATTCATATTGTACCTCCTTATTCCCTCCTCATCAAAGCGACATTCACTCTCAGATTGCTTCCCCTGCCAAGGGCAGGGCTGTCTCATGCTAAATAGCATTTGTATTAGACTACCATACTTGCATTCCATCACAATTACCCTTTCGTCCCCCTAACCCCCAAAGGGGGCACATTCTTGTAAAAAAATAAATTATTCGCCATAATAATTTCCAGGCCGGTGCCCCCTCCGGGGGTTAGGGGGCCGGGAGCATACCCGATTTACAACTAAAATAATCTACGTGAGGCCGCGTTTCGCTGCCGAGGGGGTCTTCTGCTACTGATAACTATACCCCACAGCCGAAATGTTCTGCTTATGTTCAAGCAGCGTATTTACAATGGCATCGAAAATCCTCAGTGTTCCCCTGTACCCGATATGAAGCATGCGCTGTCCCCCTATGCGGTCGTGTACTGGAAAACCAACGCGCACAAGCGGAACGCCGAGCTCACGCGATACATAATACGCCTTGCCTGGCCCTATAACAATATCGGGTTCAAGATCGCGCGACAGATCAAGAACGCGGGAAAAATCGGTATCCGCAAGCATGGCAGGTTTTTCTTTGCATGAACCGGACACCAGCTGCATAGAACTGTTTAAAGTACCGCTGCCGGATGCAATGATCACGGGGACAATGCCGGTCTCCGCGCATAGACCGGCTATACCCGCAGCCATGTCCCCATCGCCAATGATTACCGCACGCTTCCCAAATACATATTTGTGCCCGTCGATATAAGAATCAGCCAGCCTGCCGCGCTCTTTAGCGTATTTCTCTGGAATACCGCACCCGGTAATTTTTTTTATGAGCCCGAAGAATCTGTCGGTCTCGTCTATACCGATGGGAAGCCCCATTGTTTCCCCGCTTACTCCGCAACTTTTTTCCAGGTAATCCGCCGCATTCTCAAATCCAATGCCTCCAAGCTGTAAAGTGGCACTCGCCCCGCCCATGCTGCGTATGCTGCTTACAGGCGTGCCTCCTGCGGAAATCTTTAAATACTCTTCCCATGTTCCTCCGTCCATTGTCTCGGAATAATCCGGGAATACCACAGCATCGATTTTCATATCGTAAAATATTTCCTTAAGATGCCTGATGTCTTCTGAAGAAACAAATCCCGGTATAATATTAATGCTTTTCATTTGCCCGCTATTTTGCGCAAGGGCGCGTATTGAGCACACTATTGCTTTAAAATATCCGTCAATATGGCTTCCGCTGTAACTCGGCGTAGATGCGTAAATGATGGGCGGCGCATCATCGATCCCGCGCTTTGCATATTCCCTTATCAGCATATCCACGTCATCGCCAATAGTCTCGGACAAACAGGTGCTTGCTATTCCAATCGCAGCCGGGTTGTACTGATGTATAACGTTATCAAGAGCAGTATGCAGATTCACCCGCCCGCCGAAAACAGCGCTAGCCTCGGTAAAGTTAGAAGACGCAATATCCATCGGTTCCCGGAAATGGCTGATTATGTATCGCCGTATATATGTGGAGCATCCCTGCGATCCGTGTATAAGAGGGATGCATCCCTCAATCCCCCTGAACGCAAGGCTCGCTCCAAGAGGCGCGCACATCCTGCACGCGTTTCTCGTAGCAGTGAAAGTCCGCTTGTCTTCATTTGTGTAAGTAAGATTCATTCCAGTTCCTCTTAATCCTAATGTCATTCCTTATGGGTGCACAGATTGCTCCCCCTGCTAAGGGCAGGGCTGTCTCATGCTAAATAGTATTTGTATTAGGCTACCAAACTTACATTCCATCGCAATTACCCCTTTGGCCCCCTAACCCCCAAAGGGGGCACATTCTTGTAAAAAAATAGATTATTCGCCATAATAATTTCCAAGCCGGTGCCCCCTTTGGGGGTTAGGGGGCCAAATTAGCACTCCGCATCCTTTCCTATCCCATCTTTCTTCTCACTTACCCAAAATGTGGGTAGAAGTCAGACTGATAAGGGGGAGTGGACGCGCTTCGCGGCCGAGGGGGTTCATCCGCCTCTGCCATGCAGGCGAAAACCGCCACACAGGGCTCATAATGGACGCATATACCTCCTCGCAAAAATTCAGCATTCCCTGAAAACCTGCGAGCGCGATCTTGCGCTCGTGATTGTGATCGCAGAAAGCCACGCCCAGCTTATACGCGATCGGCCTCTCTTTGACTCCGCCTATCAGCAGATTCACTTTCTTCTCAGCCATAAAGTGCGACAGCTCAAGAGGGTTCGTGTCGTCCGCGATGATCGTTCCCTCGTCACAGATTTCTTTCAGATAATCGTAATCCTCACTGCTCCCTGTCTGCGAACCGACTATCACAGTATGTATACCGAGATGCCTGAGTGCCTTTACAAGCGAGAATGCCTTAAATGATCCGCCCACATAGATCGCGGCTCGTGAACCCTCAAGGTATTTTCTGAATCCGGTTATTTTCGGAAGAATAGCAGATATCTCTCTTCCCACAAGCTTTGCCGTTCTATCCAGGATATCCGTATCGTTAAAATATTGAGCCACATCGTACAATGCTGCTGACATATCCTCTATACCAAAATACGAAACACGCTTATATGGGATACCGTATTTTTCTTTCATCATTTCGGCCAGGCGCGTCATTGAACCCGAACACTGCACAACATTAAGAGAAGCTTTATGCGCCCTGCCTATTTCGTCGACCCTGCCGTCTCCTGTAATGCACGATACAACATCCACGCCCATTTCCCTGTAATATTCCTTTATTATCCATGTCTCGCCGGCCAGGTTAAAATCGCCGAGTATATTTATACTCGCGCCATGCACCGGCCGGCTGTCCTCGCTCTTACCTGTTAAAGCGAAAATTGCTTCACATGCAGCATGGTATCCGTCTTTTTTTGTTCCTTTAAACCCTTCCGAATGCACTGGAAGAACCGGGATGCCGCTTTCTTCAGATACCTTCCGGCACACTGCATTCACATCATCGCCGATGAGCCCCACTATGCATGTTGAGTATACGAACGCGGCTTTGGGTTTATATGCGGCAATCAGCTCTGTTAACGATGCGTAAAGCTTCTTCTCGCCGCCGAAAATAACTTCGCGCTCGCGCAGGTCTGTACTGAAACTCATCCTGTGAAGTTCTGGTCCGGAGGATAATGATCCGCGTATGTCCCACGTATAAGCAGCACAACCTATCGGGCCGTGAACGAGATGCAGAGCATCTGCTATCGGGTAAAGCACAACGCGTGATCCGCAGAATACGCATGCGCGCTGGCTCACAGAACCAGCAAGGCTCGCCCTGCCGCAGGCAATGCTGTGAGCATCTTCGCCGTTTCTGAATACCTGATCCTTTCTCGCATCAAGAATGTCGATCATATATCCTCCTTATTAATTTTATGTTCCCGGTTGCGCAAAGACCAACTAAATCCCACTTAGGGGGTCTTTAAAAGTTAAACCCAATAAGATAATCTTTTCACTACAAATCTTAAAGTCCCCTTAAGGGGGATTTAGGGGGCGGAAGAAGCACTTCGCTCCCTGATCTTTTACCTCAGTCTCCCCTTTACATGACCAGCTCAAACCCCTCCTCAGGAGCATCCCTGTCCTGTCTGTCAAGTACTGCATTCAGTATCTTCTCCACCAGTCTCATTGCTCCGCGATATCCTGTAACAGGGAAATACTGATGCCCCACTCTGTCGTATATAGGGAACCCTACCCGCACCAGAGGTATGTCCTCATCACGGGCAATATATTTTGCATAAGTATTTCCCAGTATGATATCAGGCTTATCGTTTTTAACAAGCTGATGAAAATAGAACATGTCTGCGCGTTCGCCGCTTTTAACAACCGCGCTTTTTGCTATATCATGAATGCGGCTCTCAAATTTTGCTCCTGCAGAAGTGCCGGTCACAACATACAAAACTTTCATTCCAATATCGGAAAGAAATTCGGCAATGCCTGTAAGCTGATCCGGATCCCCGCAAAGAGCGGCTTTCCTGTTATAAAAGTACTGGTGCATGTCGCTTATCATGTCCAGGAGCTGGCCGCGCTCGAACATGATACTGTCCGGTACAGGAACGCCTGCGGCTTTCCGCAGAGTATCAACAAATCTGTCTGTTGCCCTGAGGCCAATAGGAAGCTCGAGAGTCTCGAACGGCACGCCGCATTTCGTATCCAGAAGCTTTGCCGCAGGCAGCGAGGCTGTGCGGCCGAGCGCGACGGTGAAGAAGCTGGAGCCTGCGCTTTTCACAGCATCCGCATTTGCACCGGCGTTCGGGAACATGCGGAAACGTCCATCATGCGGACCATTCATAATGCCGGAAGTATCAGGGAACATTATTATATTAATACCCATCTTCTCCGCGATCCTTCTCATCTCGGACATGTCGGACGGTTCAATAAAACCGGGAATTATATTAATATGATTTTCCCTTGGCCCTTTTTCGGACATATAATGGACAAAGGCCTGAGTCATGCTTGCGAAGCCGGTAATATGCGAGCCCTTGAAACTCGGAGTGTTCGCATGGATTACGCGTTTGCCTTTCGGGATTTTGCCTTCTGCGGCTGCCGTCTTGATTATCTGTCCTATATCATCCCCAATAACCTCGGAGAGACACGTAGTGTGAACCGCTATAATATCCGGGTTATAGATCGTAAAAATATTGTTTATTGCTTCAAGCAGATTAGCCTGCCCACCGAATACGGACGCTCCTTCAGTAAACGAGCTTGTCCCTGCCATGACCGGTTCCTTGTAATGCCTGGTCAGCGCGCTTCTGTGATAAGCGCAGCATCCCTGCGAGCCGTGGCTGTGGGGCATGCAGCGGTTAATCCCAAGCGCTGCGTACATCGCCCCAATAGGCTGGCATGTCTTTGCCGGGTTTATGGTCAAAGCCGATCTTTCATCTGTTTTTTCCGGTGTGTGTCGTAATAGCATAATTAACTCCTTAGCATTGTCTTCATATTTCAGTTTTATTTATCCCATCCATAGCTTCCGGAAAGCTGCGGGTTCACTTCCCACGGCGCCTTAGTGAAGCTGAATATCTTCGAATTCACAAGACGGTCTATCTCCCTGTAAAAGTTCACCGCGCCCCTGAATCCCGCATAAGGCCCGCTGTAATCGTAGCTGTGAAGCTGCTTCATCGGGATGCCCGCTTTCTGAACCACGTACTTCTCCTTAATGCCGGCGCAGAAAATATCAGGCTTGTATTTCTCAATCAGTATTTCAGTCTCATGATGATTGAGATCGTCGATCACAAGGCTGTTGTCCCGCATTTCAGCCATCATTCCCTCATAGCCGCCGAAAGATAGTCCCTCTTTGGCAAGATTTTCCATTTCGTCCTTTTCCTTTCTGAGACTGAACCTGGACGGGTCCGGTGTCACTGTAAGCTCTTCAATGTTGCGCGTGTCGGCATCCAGAATAATATCCGGGATAATTCTGCGTCCTTCGTAATCGTCCCTGTGCGCGAATTCATAACCGGCGGAAACTGTACGCATTCCTATTTCTGTAAAAAGCTCCTGGTAATGATGAGCGCGCGACCCGCCTACGAAAAGCATTGCAAGCTTGCCTTCGCAGCGCGATCTGACTTCTTCGCGCACTTTCTCAACTTCCGGCATTTCAGCTGCTATTATCTCTTCCGTCTTTTTAATGATTTCACTGTCTCCGAAATAGGCAGCTATCTTCCGAAGCGACTTGGCTGTTGCGTTTGCTCCTATAAAATTTATCTTGAACCAGGGAATCCCGTATTTCTTATCCATCATCTCAGCCAAATAATTGATCGAGCGGTGGCACATAACTACATTGAGATCTGCTGTATGCGCGCTCGCGAATTCATCATAGTCCGAGTTTCCGCTGAACGTAGAGTGCAGGGTTATCCCGCACGCGCTTACTATCCTCTCAATCTCGAACGCATCCCCGCCTATGTTGTATTCGCCCAGTATGTTTATCCTGAATTTGCCTTCCTTCGGCTTATCAAGCTGCCCAACTACATCTGTAAATACCTTGTTGTTCGCGACATGATGACCCGCCGACTGGCTGACTCCCTTATATCCTTCACAGCTGAATCCGAAAATATTTATGTCCGGATATTTCTCCTCCATCTCGCGCGAAACGGCATGTACATCATCCCCGATCAACCCGACAGGGCATGTGGAAAATATCCCTATCGCTTTAGGATGAAATATCGCGATCGCTTCCTCTATTGCTTTCTTAAGTTTTTTCTCTCCGCCGAAGATGATCTGGTCCTCCTGCATGTCGGTTGAAAGCGCATAAGTCATGTAGTTCGCGTGAGCATCGCTTTCAGGACGCGTCTGGTTCCTGCGCGTAAGCCAGCTGTAAAACCCGCAGCCTATCGGCCCGTGCGTAATCTGAAGAATGTCGCGCGTGGGGCCAAGCACAACGCCTTTGCACCCGGCATAAGCGCAGCCGCGCATCGTGAGTATGCCTGGAATTGTTCGCGTGTTCGCGAGGATCTCGGGAACCCTGCCCTCGTTATCTGCTTTATTCACTACTATTTGCTTAGCGCGTTTCCTTGCCACTTTGACAGGGTACTTTGCAAGCATTTCATTCTTTATATCCAGCGGATTTATCTCGGTATTTGCTTTTTTAGTATTATTCATAATAATTCCTCCTGACTGCCTCCAGTTAATGCCGGGTTTATAAATATGACCGGTTCATGCTGCATGTTCATTCCGGCCGTCGTCACTGGTCCAGCGTATCATGGCCTGTTTCACCGGTGCGTATGCGTATTGATCCGCTTACAGGCATTACGAATATCTTTCCATCTCCGGATTTTCCTGTCCGGTTTACGGAAATAATCGCGCCTGCAACTTTCTCAACCAGTTTGTCCGGAACAACTATTGATATCATTCTTTTTGGTATAAGGCGCTGGGTATTCCCAAGCCGCGCCACAGCTTCCTCATATATTTGCTCAGAACCTTTTAGTATGATAAAATCTACAAGGCCTTTACCTCTTCCGAGACATTCTCTCGCGTGAAAAGATGTTATCCCGGCATCCAGCAGAGCCTGCTTTGTCTGATTCATCATATTCATGCGGATAACAGCCATTACTTCTTTCATACAGCGACCTCCGACTGCCCGCCTGTACCTTCCTTTATGCCCGAGCTGACCGTGTAGACCTCGTCAATCGGTGAAATGAATATTTTACCGTCACCAAAAGCCCCTTTTGAGCCTGACCTTGCAGTCGACATTATTGCCTTAATAACGAGATCCTTATCCTTATCCGGAACAGCTATCATTAAAAGTTCTTTCGGGATCTCATCATAAGTAATGTCTCCTATTTTTATACCGCGCTGTTTGCCCCGTCCCGAGACATTCATCTTTGTCACTGCCGGGAACCCCTCAGCCATCAGCTTTTCGAGAACCGTATCGACTTTCTCCGGACGGATTATTGCTTTAATCATTATCATATTTATTCTCCTATATATTTTACTGTCCCATACCATATTTGATAAGCAGACCTTCAAGCTCATCAGTTGAAAGCGGTTTGGGTATTACAAACATCTTGTTTTCATCCATGGACCTGCTAAGTTTACGGTATTCATCGGCCTGTTCGGCTGAAGCGTCGAATTCTATAACCGTCTTACGGTTGATCTCCGCTCTCTGTACTATGTTGTCCCTGGGTACAAAATGAATCATCTGTGTTCCAAGTTTTTCAGCAAGCGCCATGATAAGATCTGCCTCAAAGTCAACCTTGCGGCTGTTGCAAATCAGACCGCCCAGCCTTACCCCGCCGGCTTCGGCAAACTTTACAATACCTTTACAGATGTTGTTCGCCGCGTACATTGCCATCATTTCACCGGATACGACAATATATATCTCCTGTGCCTTGCCTTCGCGCATAGGCATAGCAAACCCTCCGCACACAACGTCTCCAAGCACATCGTAGAACACGTAATTAATGCCGATCTTCTCGGAATAGGCGCCGAGCTGTTCCAGAAGATTTATCGATGTAATAATGCCCCTGCCAGCGCACCCGACACCCGGCTCGGGCCCGCCGGATTCAACGCAGATAGTTCCCTTAAACCCAGGTTTTACAACATCATTCAGATCAAGGTCCTCACCTTCCAGCCTAAGTGTGTCGAGTACAGTATTTTGCGAAAGACCTCCCAGGAGAAGTCTTGTCGAATCCGCCTTGGGATCACAACCCACTACCATTACCTTTTTACCCGCCTCAGCAAGAGCAGCGACAGTGTTCTGTGTAGTGGTGGATTTGCCGATGCCTCCTTTGCCGTAAATAGCAATCTTTCTCATTTCGCTCATCTTATTTCTCCTTTATAGGTATTTATATAATTGATAAGATCTGTTGTTTTCTCAAGCGGCTGCATTTAAAAAAGTTTATAAATAGCCGCGAGTTATATTTACACATAAATATTATGCAAGAAGCGTGCCAGAATAATGTTTAAGGTTATTTAATGGAATGTAATGTTTAGAGAAGAGAACTATTTAATGTACATGTAACAAAGTGGGGCAAAATATTGCTCAAAATGGAATATTTATAATGATAAATAATAAAGATTATCTGTTTAATTCAAAACCGTTAATTATAAATGATATGTTTATTACAATTATGTATTATTACAAGGGGGACGGATACAAAAATGAGATAAAAGACTAAAATATAATATTGTCTATCTCTTCCAGCTTGCTGTTCTCAAGTGTGCCGCATTTTACATTGTATTCGAGGAATATCTTAAAAATAACAGGATCGATTTTAAAGCTCTTTGTTATAAATTCTTTTTTCATTATTGTGAGCGCCTCTACAACAGGATAATTTTTTTTGCCTGTAAGCGCGTCAAAAATATCTATGATCTCCAGCACCTTGCACGGGAAATAAGCGAGTGAAATGCCGTGAATAAAGTCATCCTTATTATAACTGATAAAATATTTAAAATCTTCTTCCGTAAATTTTTTCCCGGTAAATTTTGAAAGCAATGGCTTCGTAAAACCGTAACTTCCCTTTCCACCGTAATATTCGTGATGAAAAACGGCCATTGCAAACACCTCAAAGGGATACTGTCTGGCTTTTATAAGCATATTATATCCGTGCAGGGCGTGTTTCTTTACCGTGTCTTCGTCATAAGGGTCTGAACCGTCATGATAACCAATATAGCGCAGCTTGCCAATATCAAATAAAAGCGCACCAAGGATATAATTCTGGATTTCCTTTTCCTTGTCTATGCGCCTTATTCCGTCTTTAAAAATCCTTTCAATTGATACCTCTTCAGTCGGAAGACGTTTTTTGTAATGCCGGTGATATTTATCTTTGAATGCTCCCCTTATATTTTTTGTAAAAAGGCCTTCGCCGATATACTCATTATAAAAACTACAGAAGGAAACAAACCTGAGGAATACTTTGTTTATATGATCGATTGTTTTTGAGCCTGTTGATATCTTTTCAATAATTTTAAGGTCGCCATAGGGATATTTTTTTTGATCGAATAAATCTATCAGGATTTTTACGATCCATGCCGACTTCACAAGGACTCCGTTAATATTATCTTTTACATTTTCGGTTGCAATATTCTGTTCGAGATTGGCGTTATTTGCGTAAAACGTATTGCTAAGGACAGACACCATATATACTATTGAGTCAATATTGAGCTGTTTCTTTTCACTGTCCTCGCTTAATTTTGATATACATTCATCAAGTATTTCTTCCCGTTCAACTACCGACATTTTGCCGAACAAGGAGACCTGTTCATCAACCTTTCCGAATTTCTCAACCTGTTTCATTGCCTGGGAGTCGTCAGGAGCCTCCGGTGCAGGTTCCTGATTTTTTAATTCTGCTTTATGCTCTTTGATTCTTTCTTTCCAGTTCTTATCAATAAAAAATTTAAATTTGTCTGCATCTTTCTCTTTCAGGTATTCGTCAAGTTTCTTAACGGGAAGCACAACCAGCTGATTTATATTGTTCTTGCGCCATACGGCAACGTTAACCGTGGTTATGTCATTTAAATTTTTTGTTATTTCTTCAACAGATATTTCCTGCATGTCCTTTTCGGAAACACTGGCTTCCTGTTTTTCTTTGTCCTTATTTTCCATTATATAACCGCTGAATAATTATATTAAAAAGCTACTGAACTGGTTTCCGGGATTAACTGAGAATAAAGTATTGTATTGTAACATAAAAAAAATACTAAGTCAACAAATAAGCTTATAAGTGTATCAGAACAGAAATAATTTACACATATTTTTTAATGATATCTATTATTCTTTCCTGATCCTTTTCTTCAATATAAGGATGCATCGGCAGGCTGAATATTTTCCGGGCAACCAGTTCGCTGGCCGGGAAGTCTCCAAGTCTATGTCCAAGATACGCAAACGCATCCTGAACATGAAGAGGCTTCGGATAATATACTGCTGTCGGTATCCCGTTATCTTTAAGCCTGGAGATTATTTTATCTCTTTCAGGATGCATTATGGAATATTGCGCCCACACGGAAATATTATGCGGTTTAACAAACGGAACTGTAACAGAATCCTTAAGTCCGTCCGAATATTTACTGGCGACTTTTTGTCTAAGCTGAATTTCTTCTTCAAATATTTCGAACTTTGCAAGCAGAACCGCTGCCTGAATAGTGTCGAGCCTGCCATTAATGCCTATCCGTACATTATTGTATTTATCCGATCCCTGCCCGTGCACCCGAATAGAAACAAGCTTATCGTATAAGTCTTTACTGTCGGTAAACGTCATTCCGCCGTCGCCGTAGCATCCGAACGGCTTTGCAGGGAAAAAGCTGGTTGCCGATGCGTGAGCAAGCGAACTCGCCTTCCTCCCTTTATACATGGCCCCGAAACTCTGCGCCGCGTCTTCCAGCACAAAAAGCCCGTGTTTTTTGGCAATAGCGTTTATCTCGTCGTAATCCGCGCACTGGCCGAATAAATCGACTGGAATTATAGCTCGCGGGATCAGTTTGCCTTCGGATTTAACGCTCTTAATAGCTTCTTCAAGCATAGCTGTGTCTATGTTAAAGGTATCTTTTTCAATATCAACAAAGACCGGAGTCGCTCCCAGAAGCGCAATTACTTCTGCGGTAGCAATAAAAGTAAACGGCGTAGTAAATACGGCGTCGCCCGGCTTAAGGCCGTATGCCATAAGCGGCATCAGCAATGCGTCAGTTCCGCTGGAACAGCCCACAGCGTATTTTACTCCAGCATAACCTGCAAGCTTTTCTTCTATTGCCACGACTTCCGGCCCATTAATAAAACTGCAGCTTTGCATTATTCTGGAAATATTGTTATTGATTGTATCTTTAATTCTTTTCTGCTGTGCGGGAAGATCAATAAATTGCATATTAATTATTCCTGTTAGTATTATACAAATAATCTTAATTACTTTGGGCTATAGCTAAGGAATGGTTGCCGGAATTGTCAATAATTAATTTCGACTAAACCAGGCAATGCCTCATTTATCCTCGGAGTACACGCCCCAAAAAAGACAGGAACACAATCAGTTATTCGGGAAAAACAAAAATTTAAATCTTCAAAAATCAGTCCACATTTCAGTTTTAAATGACACATTTATCGATTTTCTTGACACCTGATCAATTTTAATATACATTATAGATAATTATAAATTTTGAGCATTATTGATAATAATTATCACAATAAAATACGAAATTTATTAAAAAAACCGAAATTGGGTGCCTAAAAATATAAAAAATGCTTAACGAAATCCATTTATCTTCAGAATCCGATAATAATTTCAATATCCGACAATAAATAACTTGCCTCTCATGCAGGGGTATCCCAATACTTGTAAATTATACTTTAAAAATAATAAAATAAAATTAACACTCCTATGAAAGCTTCAGCAAGTTTAAAAAAGAAATATGACCTTCCGAATGAGCGCGACCTAAGCATTCTCATTATCGACGACGAAGATCTGGTGCTAAAAACCATTGAAGACATATTGATTGTCTCAAATCCGAACTATTTTATTAAAACAGCCCGTACTGTTGAAGAAGCTCTGGAGTTAATTCAGAAAACCTACTGGGATACAATACTTTTGGACCTCTCTCTGCCGGTAACAAAAGGTGAGCGCCCAAACTGCGATAACGGATTGTACCTGCTGGATAAATTAAGCAAAGAACTTAAAATCACGCCGCCTATAATTGCCATGACCGGTTATGGGGACGATAAATTATCCGATATTGTTCTGGATAAAGGCGCCTATTACTTTCTGTATAAACCTGTAAAGGCAAAATCCCTTTCCGCCATAGTGAAAAACGCGACCAGGCTTCAGCAGGCCGGATTTGACGGCCTTACAGGGCTTTTAAGCAGAAAAACATTTGAAGAAAGATTAAAAATCGAATTTGAAAGAGTCAGAAGAAATAATGAGAAGAAAGGCAATCAGACTAAACAAAATACCTATCCGCTTAATTCATCATCTTATCTGACTTTGCTGTTTTTTGACGCGGATAATTTTAAAAACATCAATGACTCCTACAACCATTTAGTAGGGGATCAGGTGCTTAAAAAAATAAGCAGTCTGTTTATTGACGAAAACCTGTATAAATGTATCAATAGCGATCAGGAGCAGTCCCAGGGATATGTCAACATTATAAGGCCTTATGATATTGCTTCGAGATTCGGGGGTGACGAGTTTTCAATATTTCTGCCTGAAACAGACCATCAGCAGGCTTTAATTATCGCCAAAAGAATACGCGAAATGCTGCTCGAGTTCAACATAAGGGAAATAATCGGGGATCAGGAAATCAAATCGGAAGCCGCAGGCATTTCACTTTCCATCGGTATTGCTACTTATCCGCAGCCTAATTATGTAGAAAACCATAAAGAATTAATCGATCTGGCCGACAGTGCTATGTATGCCTCCAAAGAGAAAAGAAAAGGAGAGATATTCGGATATAATCAAAAAGGCAAGATCGCATTGCTTGATTAATTTAATTTGCTATTTTAGTTTAAATGCGCGCCACATCATATTAGCCCCGCGGTTCAGATAATATCCATGTATTACATTTCCGTTTTCTTTATATTCTCCGTGAAATTCCTGTGTAAAATATCCGTGGGATCCGACTTTTTTTAACTCTTCAAGTGTCTCCACAGAGCGGATAAATCCGATTTTACCTTTATTGATCCACGGATTTTTAAGAGGCTCGAACGATCCATTCGCCCAGTCAGGGAAACGTACTGAACCGGTTACCTTCCCGTTTTTAATGCCCAGATAGAGATATCCCACATTGCCGGAAACATCTATTTTATATTTTCCCAGATACCGGGATTCAAAAGTGCCGCCAGTGACATTCCCGTTATTATCGCCGGACGGAATTATTTCCATGTAGGCAATCTCGCGCAATGGAATAAAGCTGTAGGCATACTTATGTTCAATGCCGGCAAGAGCTTCTTTTCGTTTAGTATATTCAATGCTGTCTTTCCGGCAGAAAGCGTACTCTCCTATTACAAGCAAATGTTTTGCAGTATAATATTTCGAGTTTGTATTCGTAATAAGCACAACATGATCGGATGTCATTGAAACCGCAAACGGCAGCGCAAGTAAAATCAGTATTGCGATTAAAACAATCAGTAATTTAATAAATATTTTTTTCATTTTGTTACCAGGTATCTGTCCAATGGGAAATAACATAGTAAGCAGCAATTTTAAGGCGGCAGGAGGCCGCCGCAAGCTGCTTCTTTCAGGATGAATGCATTAGCGGCGAGAAAATTGCTGATTACTATGTTATTTCCCAGGCATCTGTACGAGAAAATTTAAAAATTCTAACCAAATTATTATAATATAAATTTCCGTCTTGTCAAGGCACTAATAAAATAAATATATTTGCCCTTGACATTATCGTATTTCATGTTAAATTATTTTTCCTGTATTAAAAATTATCTGTCCATTAAGGAAATATTATGAAAAAATTATTTTTTATATTTTTATATATATTTAATATTGTTTTTTTAATTATTCCTGCAACATCGGAAAGCAGCGACTGGCCGATATATAAAGGCAACATATATTTTACCGGAAATAACGATGAGATCATAGTAAAAAACAATAATCTTAAATGGCTCTTTCAGGCTGACGAAAGAGCATTTAATCCGGTAGTGTCGGACGGAAGGGTATTCTTCATAGATCAGAAGGGAAATGTTTACAGCCTTGACGAAGAATACGGTAAAATGATATGGAAGATCAATCTTAATGAAATATCGCAGCAGTTCAAGGCTCTCTCCCGCTCTGCCGGTAAAGTAAAATATCCGCTTGTTAAAGACAACACGCTTTTCTTAAGCGATCCTGTTGCGATTTACGCCATAAATAAAAGGAACGGGGAAATTTACTGGGCAAGAACAGGAATGAGGCAGCAAAACACAAGGCCGGACATGTCCGGAAGATTATCTAAACCCATGGTGGACGGAATATACGCAGACCCTGTCATCCTTGACAACGAAATTTATTACGGCACGCGCAATACATTCATTTCGCGCGAAATTAAAAACGGCCATGAGAAATGGATCAATGAAACTGTAAAGACATACAGCGGATTCCCCACGTTTTATGATGACCTGATATTTACCCAGTCAATGGATTTCGGGAAAGGGACTTTTATTGTTCACTGCCTTAAAGCAGACACAGGAAAGGAAGTATGGTCGCAAAACATAAAAAAGCCGACAAAGATATTTCCGCCTGTTGTTTACAAGCAGGCTGTTTATATTCCTTCGGAAAATACCATATACTGCCTTGACCTAAAAACCGGCAATAAAATTTGGATCAAAGAGTATGCAGATATTATTACATCGATTCCGAGTTTTACAGACAGGTCGATATTATTCACTCTGGGAAACAAGGATATCGTTGCCATTGACCCTGCCGGCGGAAATATTATACATACAATTCTAATGCCGCCTAAATCCGGGCCGTATTTTGTCACGGTCAGGGATCAGCTGTATGTCGCCTACAATGCTAACGAACAGGTTAAAGAACGTGATGTTCCGTACGGGATTCTTAAGGCTGTTGATTTTGTTGAGAATAAAGTTTTGTGGACATACAAGACCCCGTTCCCGGGCGCGGTGTCCCAGCCAAGCGCTTCGAATGGGATACTGTTTTTCCCGTGCGGGAACTATGTTTACGCGATCGGCACTGAATACTATGCGCGTATAGTTGACGGCGGTAGCGGGCATGCTGTTGTTCCCGATAAACCCGCTCTGAATAAAAACGGTGAAGAAGTAAAACCTGACCAGCCCAGGCTGTCCGGTGAAAAGCGTCCTGAGCCTGAAAAGATCAAAACAAGAAAAATGCAGGTTGCCATTACAGATAAAGACAATAACGGCCTGCCTGCGGAAGTTGAGATTAAAAAAAGAGATAAGGACAGGATAGTATATTCCGATAAAAGGCGAGTCGATAAAAGCGGAATTATTGATGTACCGGAAGGAGACGGGGTTGAACTCCTTGTAACTTCAAACGGATATATACCGAAGAAAGAAATCATTAACAACAATGATAAAGACAAACGCATCATTCTCGACAGGATCGAAAAAGGAAAGGCATTTACTGTTGATAATGTCCTTTTTGAAATCAACAAGTGGTATTTAAAAAAAGAATCTGTTGATATTCTGGACAAGCTGATTAAAGTAATGAAAGATAAGCCCGACATGCGGGTCGAAATACGCGGGCATACGGACTCGACAGGGGAAGCCGCTTACAACCAGAAGCTGTCCGAAAAAAGGGCTGACGCAGTAGTGGAATATATGATTAAGAACGGAATTTCGCCCGAACGGCTTAGCTCCGCGGGATTCGGGAAAACAAAACCGGTTGCTTCGAATGCTACTGAAGAAGGTAGAAGCAAAAACAGAAGAACGGAATTTTTTATTAAGAAGTAATATATTCGTACGGTCACCGCTTTCGCTCGACCGGTGCTGTCACAAAAGAATGCCACGGAGACACTGAGGCACAGAGTTAAAACTCTATAAATTATAATCGCCTGCTGCTTCGGGCTGATATATTATATCTTCAATTAAATAATAAGCGTCTTCTCCATTTTGCAGGTGCACAACTTCGCCTTTTTCATGGGCAAAGATTTCCGAACCGATATCGTCAAATATTGAAATTTTATTACTTTTAGGATCGGAATCGTCCGGGAATACAAGCACAAAATCCCTGTGCATGCCATTGCCAAGGTTCTTAAGACGAAACTTGCTGTTCATTGTAATTACTGTCGGCTTGATTTTTCTTGAATCTATAAATTTTGCTTTTTTAAACTTTTCCTTAAGCCTTTCAATTGACCTGTAATACTCGAAAGGATTGATAAAACTCAAAACTTTCTGTATCCGCTCATAATCATATTTTGTAATTAGTCTTTTGGTATTGAACATGATCCCATCCCGGAATTTAAAATTATTAAATAAAGGCGGTAATTTTCAAACCATTCTGTTTATATATAGAACCTAATCTCCCAAAAATGAATAAGATGCATCATAATAATTTATAAAACGTATAATAATTTGCAACGACAAAATATAAAAAGTTATTGAAAAAATAAATAATCTCAAATTAGTAAAAGGGGATCATATATACTTTTAGTCAATATTATACCTGCTGGGGATTATTTTTAAATGAAAACAATCAGAATCGGGACAAGAGGCAGCGAACTGGCATTGTGGCAGGCAAACTATGCGGCAGTTCTCATAGGCAGGGAAAAAACCGAAATAAAAATAATAAAAACTCAGGGCGATATTATACAGAATATTTCTTTTGATAAAATGGAAGGCAAGGCTTTCTTTACAAAAGAAATTGAAGACGCGCTTATCCGTAACGAGGTCGACATAGCTGTCCATTCGTTAAAAGACCTTCCTACTGATGAGCAAAACGGACTCAGTGTTGCCGCTGTTTTAAAGCGGGATGATCCTTCGGATATTTTATTGATCAGGAACAAGTGTTACAATAAGGATAATTTTCTGAATCTCTATGACAGGGCTATAATCGGCACAAGCTCAATAAGAAGATCGGCTCAGATCAAAAAAGCAATGAGTTCGCTGGAGGTTTTGCCGCTAAGGGGGAATGTTCCCACCAGGATACAAAGGCTGCGTGAAGGGAAATTTGATGCTATTATAATTGCGAGAGCAGGCATTAACAGGCTGAATATCGATTTAGAGAATCTGGAAGATTTGAAATCGCTTACTCTTCCATACAGCTTTTTTCTTCCGGCGCCGTCGCAGGGAGCGCTTGCTTTGCAGATCCGCGATGCTGACAATTATCTTAAAGAATATTTAATGCAATATAATGATACGGAAACATATAAAGCAATTACTGCGGAAAGAAGTTTTCTGAAATATTTCGGAGGCGGATGTAATATTCCCATCGGCGCATTAGCCTATATTGACGAAGGCACAATACATTTATCCGGATCAATTACCTCGCCTGACGGTAAAAATTCGCTAAGAAGCAATGTTGCAGGGGATAATCCTGAATTGCTCGGAAAACAGCTGGCGGAGATCCTGAAAGCTAATGGAGCTGACAAATTTTTATGAAAAGCGGACTTGTATATTTGATAGGCGCAGGTCCGGGCGATGCCGGGCTTATCTCGGAAAAAGCACTGAAGATATTAGCAAGGGCTGACTGCGTGATTTACGATTATCTTGCAGGGAAAAGCCTTGTCGAAAACCTTAAATGCGAAAAGATATTCGTGGGTAAAAAAGGCAGTGAGCACACCATGCCGCAGGAAGAAATAAACAGGCTCCTTGTTGAAAAAGCAAAGGAGGGCAAGCTGGTTGCGCGTCTTAAGGGCGGAGACCCGTTCATTTTCGGCAGGGGCGGCGAGGAGGCCGAGGAGCTTTTAAGCGCTGGAATACGGTTCCGCGTTGTGCCTGGAATATCGTCGTTCTATTCCGCGCCCGCGTATGCAGGCATTCCTGTAACGCATAGGGATTACGCGAACTCCTTTGAGGTGATAACCGGGCACAGGAGAGGCGACTCGCCTGAAGAAGAAATCAATTTCCCTGAATTCGATCCGCAGAAAACATTTATTTTTATAATGGGGATGAAGAATCTTGACTATATTTCCCGCAAGCTGATTTCGGAAAAAAGTTTTCCCGAAGATTACCCTGCAGGTGTTGTGTCATGGGGGACAACGCCTGCTCAGTTGACTGTTACGGGAGTTCTTGGCAATATTGCGGGAAAAGCAAAGGCAGCCGGTATTGGAGCGCCTGCCATAATTGTGATCGGCAGGGTCGTGCTTCTGCGCGACAAACTCCGCTGGTTCGAGGATATGCCTTTGTTCGGCAAAAGGATTGCTGTTACGCGCACGCGCGAACAGGCGTCCGTGCTCGCAGAAAAACTGAGCGAGCTGGGCGCGGACGCGATCGAGTTCCCGACAATCGAACTTAAAAGAAAGAATGACTTAACAGCACTTGTTACTGCGATAGACCATATTGAACAATATGACTGGATAATTTTCACGTCCCAGAATGCCGTAAATATTTTCTTTGATAAAGTAACAGACTGCAATAAAGACGCAAGGTGCCTGCACAAGGCAAAGATCGCGGCAATCGGGCCGGCAACCGCGAATGAGCTAAGAAAATATTTTATTAAACCCGACCTTGTGCCCGAAGAATTTATTGCAGAAGGAATATTAAGAGAGATAATAAAATTTAAGATTAAAGATAAACGCATTCTATTGCCGTGTGCCACAGAAGCAAGGCCCGCTCTTAAAGACGGCTTGCTCTCTCTTGGAGCAAAGGTCGAGAGAATAGAAATTTACGATACGATCGTCCCTGATAATATTTCAGAAGACGCGCTTTCTGCTGTTCAGTCTGCGGACATGATCACGTTTGCGAGTTCATCAACAGTGAAGAACTTCTTTAAGATCGTCAAAAAAACAAACGCGAAGCTCGCGTGCATAGGCCCTATAACTGCGGACGCCCTTAAGGCTCTGGGATACACGCCTGATGTCGTCGCGTCCGAGTACACTATCGACGGTCTTGTTGAAGCGATAGTGAAATACTATGCTGCTTGAAACCATCGGCAGAGCGGCGAGTCGTTGAATGTTTATTTGAATATCAATAGAATATTTTGATATGAAAGTATTACTCTTGATCCAGATGGAAACCGTATTGAGATTACTGCATTGCTATAAAATTAAAAATTATCATAATAAAGGCAAGAAAATCAATGCTAAGATTAAGTATTATACTGATTTTAATAGCCGGCATGACTCAATGCTCAACCCTCCTTACAAAAAAGGACTATGCTGTTTCAGTTAGTGACCTTAAACAGTGGGACATACAAAAGACAATTAAGCATTTTCCGGAAGGAGAGAAAAATAAACTTATTACCGAAATGGAAAAGGCATATCTGAACCTGCTTTGCGGAAAGCCCGGGATAGACGGCCTGATCGCTTACGCAAAAAAAGCGGATAATCAAATAAGGGTTAAAGTCTCAAGAGAATTAAAATCGTTTTTTTATATGGAAACGCCTGAGGGATATTACGCTTCGGAGCATGAAATAATTTGGCTTCACCTGTTATTGTCATGGGGATATTCGATGCGGGGAGAACGCGACAAGGCATTCATAGAAGCAAAGATATGCGCCTTTCTACTGAGCAGCGAGTGGAGCGATGAGGGGCGGTTCGATGATCCGTTTATGCGCGTACTGCTTGCCGCGATGTGGGCAATGTGCGGAGAATGGGAAAAAGCGCAGATAGATTTCAGGGCCGCGCATAAGCTCGACAAGTCCATGCAATGGGCAAAAGCTTTCGGGGACATGGAGCAGGCGCCGGACAAACTGGTAATCATTTTGGGCGGGCCAGGGCCGGAACCGGAATGGCATCCGGATGTAAAATCGAACCCTGTCAGGGGATCAAGGGGAATCAGGTTCCGTCCGCAGGGAATTAAAAGCAGCCTTGTTTTAAAAGATAAAAATAATTATAATATTAATCTCTATATTACCCCGGATTCATCGCACTGGTATAAACGTCATTTTATAAGGGATAACGAGATACAGGATCTTATTCAGGATACCAAATATGCGGAAAAAGTAGCCGGAAGCACTATGAAAAATACCGGACACTTTGCGCTTAATGTGGCAGGCGGGCTTCTGATCGCTGCCGGAGGCATTACACTCGGAGCAGGGGTTATGCTTATAGGACTCTATATTGAAAGCGGGGAACTGGCTTTACTTGGACTGGTACCGATGATCGGCGGCCCTGTTTGGGGATACAACTATATCCGCAAGTCATATAATAACAGAAGGAGTGATTTTAAAGAAGAAGCCGATCCGTCCGATAATTACAGATTTGTGCGTTTTCTGCCCGAATACGCCTGGGTCGGATGCGCTTTTAAAAAGCACGAAGACCCATTTACCGCGTATAAAAACGGAAAGCCTGTTATTACATCCGAAACTTTTTCCTTTGCGCCAAATGTAAATAATGTATATATAGGATTTTTTCCTGATACTGCTAATACTGCCATTAGCTTAAAGCCGCGCCTAACAATGGGACGTGCGGGACATCCGGATTCCACGGATGAGAAAGGAGATACTGAACTTTTTAATGCGATCAATTCCAATGATATTGATTACGCAAAAAGAATAATTAAAACCGGGGCTGATATCAATCAATTAAACTATATGGGGATCAGCCCGCTTCATGCGGCACTGAACCAGAAAAACTTTGAGATGGCAAAACTGCTTCTGGATAACGGTGCCAATGCTGACATTGTGGATTCAAGCAACGATACTCCGCTTAATATCGCGGTTGCCAATGAGCGGGTTGAATTTACCGGCCTTCTCATCAGTAATGGCGCAGATGTAAACTATATGAGAAGATCGGGCTGGGCGCCACTGCACAGCGCGGTTTACTGGAACAATATGGAGATTGCATTGATGTTATTGAAAAAAGGCGCCCGTGTAAACGAACCAAGCGCGGGGCAATACAGGGAATTTCCGGACGGCACCACGCCCATGCAGATTGCAGTTGCCAATAAGAATAAAGCAATAATTGATTTACTGAAGAAGTACGGGGCAAAGGAAGTGAAAGAAAAAAACTAAATTTAATCTGATATTTAATTTTAATGGGTCATTCAGGGATGATAGACAGATCTGTCTCACGCTAAATATTTTAGTTGTGAATCGGGTATGCTCCCAGCCCCCTAACCCCCTGAAGGGGGCATAATTGGGAAGGTATTGAATCGACAATATTTTTTATTAGCGGTTAAAAGATTTAATACAGCAAATAAAGAATAAAGATATCAGATAATATAATACATCTAGATAAAGATATAAGATATAATATGAACATTCCCGAATGTGCCCCCTTCAGGGGGTTAGGGGGCTGAAAGGGCAATTGCGATAATATCCAAAAATGGTTGCAAAAAGCAAATAATAATAACAGATATTTAGTTTGAGGCAGCCTTGGGATGATATGCGTGAGGGCATATATTTCCCAACATTCCGGGAAGAGACAATTTAATTCACACAAGGATAATTATTATGAATAATTTATACAGATCCCGCCGTTTACGGCAAAGCCAGATCATAAGAGACCTTGCCGCAGAAACCATACCGGACAAGAATAAACTTATTATGCCGCACTTTGTCATTGAAGGCGCCAAAACACGCGAGCCGATTAAATCAATGCCAGGCATAGACAGGGTATGCATTAATAATCTTCTTAAAGATCTGGAAAGCGACCTTAAGCTTGGGATAAACAAGATCATTCTTTTCGGCATCCCGCTTGAGAAAGACGAGGCAGCAAAGGGCGCGTACGATAAAAACGGAATAGTACAGAATGCTTTGCGCCGCATAAAGAAAGAGCTGCCGGAAATCTGCATAATAACAGACGTATGTTTATGCGAGTACACAAGCAACGGCCATTGCGGATTAGTAAAAGACGGAAAGATACTGAACGACCCCACTCTTGAACTGCTAGCGAAGACCGCGGTTTCGCACGCTGAAGCAGGCGCGGACATTGTTGCTCCCTCGGACATGATGGACGGCCGCGTGCTTGCGATCAGGGAAGCGCTTGATGGCGCCGGCTTTGCTGACGCAGCTATTCTCGCGTACTCCGCAAAATACGCGTCCGCGTTCTACGGCCCGTTCAGGGACGCTGCCGGCAGCGCACCCGCGTTCGGGGACAGGAAGACGCATCAGATGGACGCGAGAAACGCTATCGAAGCGGAAAAGGAAGTCCTGCTCGATATTGACGAAGGCGCGGATATAGTTATGGTAAAGCCTGCACTTTCGTATCTCGATATTATACTTAGAGTGAAAGACATTGTTCGCGTGCCTGTATGCGCTTATAACGTAAGCGGAGAATATTCCATGGTCAAATACGCGGCAATAAACGGATTCGGCGATGAAAGGCTTCTGTGCGCTGAAATACTCACTTCGATTTTCAGGGCAGGCGCTGACATGATAATCTCGTATCATACAAGGGATGTTTTTAAAGGAAACTGGTTTTAGATAAGATTTTTAAAACTAAATTACCATAAAAGATAATTCATGAAAAATATTTGCCACAGAGACTCAGAGGCACGGAGAATTTTTATTTAATAAAATTACAATAGCATTAATAATATTCTTGTCAGTTAATATTTATATTAATTCTAATAAAGCTCTGTATCTCAGTGTCTCTGTGGCAATTTTCAAACAACTCTTACTGGCAAAATTATAAATACTATTCAATAAACAATATCATGAATATAAAAAATTCTATCGAGTTATACAACAAAGCCCTCGCGCTTATGCCCGGCGGTGTAAACTCCCCTGTCCGTGCTTTCAAATCCGTAGGCGGGAACCCGATATTCGTTAAACGCGGCGCAGGCTCCCGTATATTCGACGAAGACGATAACGAGTATATCGATTACTGCATGTCGTGGGGTCCGCTAATACTTGGACACGCAGACGAAGACGTTGTGCAGGCAGTGATCGAAGCGGCAAAGAACGGCACAAGCTTCGGCATGCCCAACCGCTATGAAGTCGTGATCGCAGAAATGGTAATCGAACGCTTCCCGTCAATCGAAAGAGTGCGCTTTGTAAGCTCAGGCACTGAAGCAGCAATGAGCGCTATACGGCTTGCGAGGGGCTTTACAGGCAAAGACAAGATCATCAAGTTCGACGGATGCTACCACGGCCATGCGGATTACCTGCTCGTTGCAGGCGGGTCAGGACTCGCGACATTCGGTACGCCGGATTCAGCCGGAGTTACGAAAGACAATGCAAAAGATACGATAGTTGTGCCGTTCAATGACACTGATCTGCTTGAACAGGCTTTAAAGAAAGAGCAAAATAATATCGCAGCAATAATAATGGAGCCTGTCCCATGCAATTACGGGCTCATTCCACCGAAAGAAAACTTTTTAGCGGAAGTCAGGACGCTGTGCGACAAATATGGCGCGCTATTAATATTCGATGAGGTCATTACAGGCCTGAGGCTGTCAAGTGGAGGCGCTCAGGAGTATTTTGGAATTAAACCGGACATCACTGCCCTGGGCAAGATAATCGGGGGCGGCCTGCCTGTAGGCGCTTATGGAGCATCAAAAGAGATTATGGCAAAAGTCGCGCCCGAGGGCCCTGTGTACCAGGCAGGCACACTGTCCGGCAATCCGCTTGCGATGTGCGCCGGAATAGCCACGCTTAAGAAACTCGACGCCGGTGCTTACAAGCTGCTTGCAGGCAAAGCGCAAAAATTCAGGAAGCTTTTACAGCCTGCTCTCGATAAACATACCGGCAAAATATTATTTCTGCAAATGGAATCCATTTTCGTGCTGTATTTTACGGATAAAAAATCAATAAGCTCTGTAAGCGATGTTAAACAATCGGACATGAAACTATTTGCAAAATTTCACAAAGCAATGCTCGAACGGGGGATGTATCTTTCGCCATCCGGCTACGAAGTTGGCTTTCTTTCAACAGCGCACAGCGACGAAGACCTGGCTAAAACAGCAGAAGCAATAAATAATTCACTAGATGAACTTTTTACTTAAACTGTTTATATTTGCCACAGAGACACAGAGTTATAGAGAGATCAGCATTAAAATGAGAATAAAATAATTATTTTATATATTTTACCTCTGTGCCTTTGTGTCTCCGTGGCAATTCATAAATAAATATTGTGTTAAAAATTCGCCAATATAGCAAGAAATCCGTGCAGAATTCCTGTTATAAATAGAACTATTCCTGCTTTTTTATGAATTCCAATTTTAACCTGAATAAAATGAAGTCCTGACAATAATTGAAATATTAAAAGAAACATATTGATTATTCCTAATATCATTATTATTGATATTCCGAATATTGACATGGTGAACATAGTCTACTCCTCTGATCTGTTGCTATTTTACTTCTATCGTTTTGGCTGCCTTTCCAGTGCTTCCGTGAATGTTGCAGTTTCCTTCAACTTCCACAGCCAGTGGTCCGTTACTTTCAATTTTGTAATCTGTTTCACGGGAAAAATTTTCACTCTCCGGAAGCTTCCCTGAAGAGAATTCCCAGCGCGCGATTTCTTTTCCATTAACTTTAACATACACCCAGTTTGTATGATGAATAAAATTATTTGCGCTGTGAGTTATGTTTACTTTTATTTTAATAACGGAACCCTTAGCCGCTTTATCCGGCGCATCAATTGAAACGGAAGTTTTATTTGCAAATACAGGTGAAGCAATTAAACACATAGAGAATATTAATGCAAATATAAGTTCATTTTTCTTTAACATGTTAATCTTCCTCCGTAATAAAATAATTTGCAATCTGTCTGAATATATAATTATGGATACAATCTAATCTAAAAGTGGCCATTAGTCAAGATGGATTTAAATTCTCATATATCCATCGTTTTAAAAAACTCGACAAAGAGCCTTACTCCGAAACCGGTGGCATACTTGGGTCTGTATCCCCTTGCTTTAGAGAACCACGATGTGCCTGCGATGTCTATATGCGCCCACGGGACTTCCTTAATAAATCTTTTAATAAACATGGCGCCCACTATAGTTCCCGCGTTCCTTCCCTGCCCCACGTTCTTCACATCCGCGATGTCGGATTTAATAAGATCATCGTATTCCTTATCCAGCGGAAGCCTCCATACCTTCTCGCCTGTCTCAGCGCCTGCTTTAAAAATAGCGTCAGCGAGTTTGTCGTTGTTTGAAAGAAGTGCTGCAATCAGCTCACCGAAGCAAACAAGGCAGGCGCCTGTCAGCGTGGCTATATCGATTATGCAATCGGGCTTCAGCGTTTTTTCCGTAAAAGCAACTGCGTCCGCAAGGATGAGCCTGCCCTCGGCATCCGTGTTCCCGATCTCCACGTTCTTCCCGTTATAAGCTGTAAAAATATCACCTGCCCTGTACGAATTATTGCTCAGCATGTTTTCGCATAAAGGCATAACAGCAATGATATTCTTTTTCAGTTTCAGCTCAGCGGCAGCCTTGACAGCATACAGGCACGATGCTGCTCCGGACATGTCGCTTCTCATATCCTCAATTGATGCGGACGGTTTCAGGTTCATTCCTCCGGAGTCAAAAGTAATTCCCTTGCCCACTATAGCAATATGCTTTTTACTTCTCGGATCACCATTATATTGCAAAACAACAAGCTGTGGAGGATATTTACTTCCTTTGCTTACTGCCAGCAAAAGCCCCATTTTTAATTTCTCAATTTCGCTCTTCCCGTAAACCCTGCAGCTTATGCCTTTAAATTTCATTAGCTTTTTTGCTTCACCGGCAATCGCAACAGGATTGCTTACCTCGCTTGACTCGTTTATAATGTCCCTGCACAAATTTGTATTCGCGGCTAATATTTCCAGCCCTTTTAAAATCCCAACAGCTTTACCTGTATTTGCGCAGTAAATAAACGCTTCCTCAATCTTCTTCAGCTGGTTATTGTCCTCATCATTTGAAGATTTATATTTATCAAAAGAATAATCTGCAAGGGTCAATCCTTCGGCAATAGCGGATAGAACTTCAATCTCATCATGCTTTTCAAACTTCGGCAGGATTATATTAATTTTAGGAATGTTTCTCTTTTTGCAGGCCGGAACTATTGTACTCGAATTTTCCCTTAAGGAATCTTTTGTTATTTTCGTCTTTTTCCCCAACCCGACCAGCATAATATTGGGATATTTTTTAAACGGGATAAACATGATCTCCGAAGATTTGCCTTTAAAGGACGAAATGTCGGCGCTCTCTTTAATGAACGCAAATTCCGGAATTATCCGTTTGCTGATTTCTTTTTCGTATTCTTCCGGCAGAAATATTACCGCAGTATCATTCTCTTTAAAATTATAGACCGCCGGCTTTGCAGTCAGTTTCATTTTTTGCTCCTCGCTGTTCTTGTGATTATTTCAAAAGCTAATTGCGGATAACAAATTTATTAAGCTGTTCCGTAAAAGTAAAGAAGAATTATTCCTGTTTTGCACTATACGAGATTGTAAAAAATCCGTTCTCATTTTTTTTTAGCATGATATTTCCAGCAAGCTTCCGGCCTTCCAGCATAAACCCGGACGCGTTGTCTTTTTCAGTAAGAGGTGTGCATTCCCCGCGGTCGAATATCCTTACGCTCCCCCTGCCCTTGCTTACCGGCCCCTCGTAATCGAGGTACTCCTTCCTGTGATCCGCAAGCCTCTCGGCATTTACATGGCTCCCGCTCAAAAGCAAATTCATGTCCGCAAGCCCTATCTTCCATGTCAGCAGAGCATCAGCATCAGATTGCTCTATCATCAAATCATAATGCTCATCTTTACCGGCATGATGCTGAATAACGAATCTCATGTTTCATGCAACCTCAAAGTCGATTCTCATAGTATCGTAAAATACTTCCTTTAAACGCACACGCACCCTGTCGCCTATCCTGTATCTCTTACCAAGCTTTCTGCCGGTCACAGTGTACTCATCATCATTAACAAGATAATAATCGTCGGTGAGAAACCTGAGCGGGACCATGCCCTCGATCGGCCTGTCTATAAGCGCGACAAAAAAGCCTGCTTTACCAATGCCGCTTACCACTGCTTCAAAGACTTCGCCGATCTCGCTCTGCATAAATCTGCACGAGATAAGCTTGAAAAGATCGCGCTCTGCATTCTGTGCTATCCTCTCCAGTTCGGAGCTTTGCTCGCCGATAGGCCCAAGCTCGGAAGCTTCGTACGGAAGCGCTGTTTTATCTATCAGGCTTTTTAAACAGCGGTGCACAATAAGATCCGGATACCTTCTTATGGGAGATGTAAAATGCGTATAATCCGCAAATCCAAGTCCAAAATGTCCGAGCGGCTCAGCTCCGTAATATGCCTGCATAAATGATTTTAAAATAATAAAATTTACTACCTTCTCGAATTCTTTACCTTTAACCTGATCCACAACTTTCTGAAGCGCAACCCCTATATTGCTTGTAGCTTTTAATGAAATACCCAATGTCCTTAAAAAATTACGCAGCGTCTGCATTTTCTCATCGCTTATATTCTCGTGCACCCTGTATAAAGCAGGAATATTGTTTTCAGTCAGGACCCTCGAAACTACTTCATTGGCGCTAAGCATAAATTCTTCAATCACTAAATGGCTTCGGAGCCTCAGTGCAAACCTGATATCCTTCATACTATCCTTATCGTAAATGAGTTCATAATCCGGCAGGTTTAAATCGATGCGGCCGCGCTTCAGGCGATTCTCTTTAAGCTTGGAGGCAAGCTCGAACATATGCGATAAAACATCATGCAAATTTTTGTTTTTCTTCTCTTTCTTCTTCGCTTCCCCGTCAGTGCCATCAATCGCCATATCTGCTGAAACATAAGTCATTCTTTTATCAACTTTAATGATTCCTCTGTAAAAGCTGCGGCCTGTCTCATTGCCGTTTTTATCGAAAGATATCTCAACCGAAAGTGTAAGCCTTTTCTCTCCTTCTTTCAAAGAACAGAGATTGTTTGAAAGAAGCTCGGGCAGCATCGGAATAACCGAATTTCCGAGATAATAACTCGTGCCTCTTTTAAACGCTTCCCTGTCCAGTTCGCTTCCCTTCTTCACGTAAGACGATACATCCGCAATATGTATATAAAGGACGTAGCCGCTGTCCGTTACATCCAGCGATACGGCATCGTCAAAGTCCTTTGCCCTCTCGCCGTCTATGGTAATTGTAAAAAGTTTAGTGTAATCCTTGCGCCCGCGGGCTTCAGCTTTCATCACCTTGTTTTCAACGCCATCCAGTTCCGCATATTCTTTATGAGCGCCTGGGAGCGAATGCTTTGCAACAATGCGATCAACATCGTATTTGTCCTCATTGGAAAAAAAACTTTCAACAACGCATTCCTGCTTACCGGAAATATATTTGTCTGTGAGCCGTAATATCGCGAAGTCCGCCTTCTGCCCTTCTTTTGACGTCCCGGCGCATACATCCATTTCGCCGTACGTGTCGAGGAGCTTGAAATAGATATAATTGCCGGATCTGTTCATCACCTTTGCGAAATACTGCTCCCTCTTCCGCTCTAATACCTTAATTATTTCTCCGGAATATACCCCGTCCCTGAAGTCAGTTAGCCTGCCTTCAACTTTATCATTATTACGTGCCTTATTTATCTGGTCTTTTGAAATTATTATTTCATCACCATCATTTGTTTTTAAAACACCATTACCGCTGGAATTTAGAATTAATTTGCCAGATAATCTAAAACGGCGGTTTTTAACATAAGTCTTTCTTTTTTTCTCCAGATACCCAATGGAGACGAGCGCATTCAATACTGTACCGACTTTCGACAGAGCCTCGCTTTCGCGCGAACCGCCTTTTTTCTTATGTTTGCCGGCTTTCGCTTTCTTTTCTTTTACAGGAGGAGAAAGCAAGGATTTAGTTATGTCACGCGCAGTAAACGGCGGGTCATTTTCATTTATATATGTTACAATTCTTTTTGAGGCTATTGGCATTCTTTTTCCCTGAAATTCAATAAGTAGATTTTTAAACTATTATAATAAGTTTAATTTTATTTGTCCAACATTTATACAGAACCTAAATATTCAATATTATAACCGCTATTAATAACTTCTTCTATTATACTATTTTTCGATTCATAGCCCTGAAAAAACAAATTATTAATTTCAATGATATTATCATGCGGTGAAGCCAGAATATTTTTCAAGCTCTTATTAATATTGTTTGGATTGAATACATTCCGCTTATTCCCTGCGGATTCGGCAATGTTGAGCTTGATGCCGTCAGCATCAAGAATCCGGCAAAACTTATTTAAATTTCCGCTGAACATAAAGTCGGATGTAATGCGGCATTTTGATACAATTATTTTTTTTATTAAATATGTATAATTTTTCAGATTTTTATAATCCGGCACAGGAATGCAGAGGGTTATATTCCGAATATTGTTCCGGCAGCAATATCCCGCAATAATATCCGCTTCTTCGATACTGTGCAACTGCCCAAACATAACAGGATCGACTTTTTCGGTTTGCACTATTATAATTCTGCTGTTGCCTTCGAGCAATGCTATATTGTTCGCATTTACCGAATAATTGTACGAAAGAATAGCCCATGCAGACACAACTGAAACACAAACAGAAAGTGGAAATAACTTTTTATTCAGTTTAACCGGAATGACAGGCAAAAGAAAAAGCAGGTACGGCAGTAAAAGCAGTGCGCTTTTGCTGCCAGTAATTGCGAAATGGCCATTTATACCGGAGAAATACTTTATCACTTGAAGGCTTATTGAATACAGACCGTCGGTAAAGAAAGCGAAGTATTCCGCAGGCTGTATAGCAAAGACCGAGATCACATTAGCTGCAACCGACAGTATCAGCATCCAGGACATTGAAAACACAAGTACTATATTCGAGAAAAGCCCTGCAAGATTGATTTCGTTCAGCCGGAGAAATATAACAGGCAAAACAAAAGTCTGGGCTGATAAGGTTACGGCAAGAGCTTTCGAAATTACCGAAGGCAAGGATGAGAAAGCGTTTTTATAAAAGTTAAAGAATAGTATTATCCCGAACGTGGCCCCGAATGAGAGCTGAAATCCCAGGCTGTACAGTTCATAAGGATGAATCGCAAGAATGATGACTGCGGAAATAAAAAGCGTGTTGAAAATATTTTTTTCAAGATCGAATATATACTGTATTGAGAACACATAAAACATAACGAATGCCCTTAGCAGGGAAACCGGCATATCTGTTATGAACAGGTAAAATAATACAACGAGCGCGATCATTATGCGGAGTATTTTTCTGTTTATCAGCAACGGGCTGAGCGCTATGAGCAATGCTCCTGCTATTATGCCTATATGTTCGCCGCTTGCTGCAAGTATATGCAAAGCGCCCGCTCTTTTAAAATCAGCAGTCGTGGATTTATCCACATAGCTGCCGTTCGCAAAATACAATCCCTTTAAAACCGGGACCGTTTTTTTTTCGAATAGTTTTAACAAATTATTTTCGATTGAGATCCTGATACTATCTTTTAACACCGGAGGAGCATTCTTTATTATTTTAAAATTTTTCCGGTTGAGATAAAAAATAAATTTTACGCCCTTTCTGAAAAGGTCAGTTTCAAAAGACGAACTGTTTTTATTCCCAGGTATAATTTCTTTCGGCCTGGCATGAATTTCAATTTTATCGCCGGGATTTACTTTTATATCTTTATCAAGATAGGTTACAGCTGAGTTTATCATTTGAAAAAAACCGGATGGATTCACATTCTGTTCGTAAAAACTTAACTCTACTTCGGAGCTGTACCTCAAATCCTTCACGGATTCAATGGTTGCCATAAATTTATGGGAATGCAGATTAATTGGCGCTGTCCTGTACTGAAGCAATATCTGTATAACAATCACCAGGCAGATAATGACAGGAATGAACGCGTTAAAAAAAGACCGAGAAGTACGTCGTATAAATAGAATAAATAATAAAAGAGAAAGCAGTGTAATAAAAATACCGATCGCTGTATTTGAATGTAAATCGAATAAGCAGGAATAAACAGAGAAAATTATAGTGCAGGCAAGCAGCAAAGAAAAAAAAGAAGGAACAAGAATTAAATTTGCGATTCTTTTATATTCTTCCAACTTTATATACCATACCCAGTTTCGCTCCTAATGAGAATTTTGAAGAATCATCGCCCATGCCGAAACGTCCGTATCTGGCGAGGACATCGAATACGAGTTTCCATTCGCGCGAAATATCAAACACTAGTCCGGTTGTGCCGTTAAGGCCGCCGCCGTTATAGCTTTTATCGGACGGAGGAGTTTCGAGATATGCGCCTATACCGCATGTAAATGCGAACTCAGGAAACAAAGGGAATGAATACTTTAACGTGCTGTTATAAATTAAATGCTGAACCGATACATCGGGTTTTCCGCTGCTGAAATTATTAATATATTCAAGAGAAAATTCACCAATGAATCTCCTTACGTATATGTTAAGCAGGCAACCGCCGCTTACGAAATAACCGGTAATTACTTTTGATATTCTTGTGTCCGTTTCCGACGACCAGCCTCTGTACGCGACCTGGTTATAGCCGCCTCCGACAACAGGCCCCATGTAAGTAAAAAAAAGCTCCTCCTCCGCTGCTTTAAGCCCGCTGGCGCTAAAAAGAATAAAAAGCAATATAATCGCTGTTTTTTTCATAAAAGTTCTATCTTATATCCAGAGGATTTTTAACAACCTGCGCATTGGCAGGCGCCTTAAAATTAAATACTCCAGGGGCTATTTTTTCTCCGGTCTTTACATCAAAAAATTTTATTACAAAGCCGTCGCTGTTAATGTCTTTAAATACGGCATTCACGGGAATAAAATCCTTTGTAAGGACAAATTTAACTTCTGAATATTTTCTGCCCTCATTCACCAGCTCAATAGCGGGCTGGGAAGGATCTTCAATAAATTTGGCTTCATAAGTCCGGAAGAACCGCGATATCCCGCCCATCAGCCTAGGCTTAACATCTTTACCATGATTCTCGCTATTCTCCTTATCCTTATCTGCTTCAGTTGTTTCCAGTTCCTGTATACCGCAAACCTCGGTGGATGCATCATAAGTCCATAATTTTTTGCCGTTGGTGATAATAAGCTTGCCGGGCGGGTCCGTGAACTTTACATACATTTTTCCCGGCCGCATGTACATGAATATGCCGGAATAAACCTCGCCGGTCTGATACGAAATCGTCAACCTTCCCTTTATTGTATCCGCGCTGTTAAGCCGGCTCATTAGCCTGGTCATTGCTTCTTCGCCGGTTAATGCGAAAACCGGGCATACATAACTCAGCAGAAATAACAGGACACATAACAACTTTATTTTATAACGCATAACAGAAATCATAATAAGATAAAGTTTCAAGGTCAATCTATTTTTTCGGGCCTTAAAAGCGGGAAAAGGATCGTATCCTTTATGGATGAGCTGTTGATAAAGAACATAACCAGCCGGTCTATGCCGATTCCCATCCCGGCCGCAGGCGGCATCCCGTACTCCAGTGCGCAGATGTAATCGCTGTCCATCATCTGTGCCTCATCGTCGCCTGCCTCCCTTTTCCGCACCTGATCCTCGAACCTGGCTTTCTGATCGAACGGGTCGTTCAGCTCGGTAAACGCGTTGCCGATCTCCCTGCCTGCAATATAGGGCTCAAACCGTTCGACAAATTCCGGATTATCTTCCATGGATTTGGAAAGCGGCGAAAGTTCCTTCGGGTAATCCATGATAATGGTAGGCTGTATCAGTTTATCCTCAACCCTCTCTTCAAATATTTCATTGGCGATGTTCCATTTCGACATATCATCCGCGACCTCAAGGCCGAGCGACTTCGCGGCCTCGCGCGCTTCTTCAACTGTTTGAATTTTATTAAAATCGACGTTGGTATATTGTTTAATCACATTAATAAAAGTAATCTTTTCCCATGGAGGTGCAAGCTCAATTGTGGAGCCCTGGTACTCTATTGCTGTTTTACCCAGATGCTTAAGAGCCAACGAAGAAACCATTTCCTGCACCAGATCCATCATATATGAATAATCCTGATATGCGGAGTAAAGCTCAAGCATGGTAAATTCCGGATTATGCTTTGTGTCTATCCCTTCGTTCCTGAAATTTCTGTTAAGCTCGAACACCCTTTCGAAACCGCCGACAAGAAGCCTTTTAAGATACAGCTCCGGTGCTATCCGCAGATAAAGATCAATGTCGAGCGCGTTATGATGGGTAATGAACGGCCTTGCCGCTGCGCCGCCCGGAATAGACTGCATCATCGGGGTCTCAACCTCAAGGTAAGCTCGTTCCGTGAGGAACTCCCTTATGCCGCTTATAATTTTGCTTCTCAGTATAAAATCCGCCCTTACGCCCGGGCTGACTGCAAGGTCAACATATCTTTGCCTGTACCTGAGTTCCCTGTCCGCGAACTCATCGAACAGCTGGCCGTCTTTCTCTTTAACGACCGGCAAAGGCCGTATGCACTTTGCCAGTAGCCTGATCTCCTGTACTTTTATGGATATCTCTCCGTGCTTGGTTCTGAATGTCGAGCCCTTTACTCCTACGACGTCCCCTATATCGAATGTCGTAAATATCCCGAAGCCTTCCTTCCCAAGGGCGTCTTCCCTTGCATAGAGCTGAATAGTGCCGGATATATCTTCAAGATGCGCAAACGCGGCCTTGCCCATGGGTCTCTTGGATTTTAACCGCCCTCCAACATTAACCTCTTTCGACTCTTCATCTTTAAAATTGCTTTTTATATCAGCAGCATAATCGCTTTTAAAATATTTAACGGGATAAGGATTAATGCCTTTCTTTTTTAAATCCTCTACCTTTTCTATTCTTTGTTTTATTAATTGTGATACTTCTTCGCTCATCTCTACACTCCGTTTTTTTCTTAGAAAAGATTGCTATTAATAACATACATGTCAAACTGTTTTTATTTTAAAAGAGTTGGAATTTTAACTGAGAATTTAATATATTGATTAATACTATTGCGAAGAATAACTTTTAAAGTTAAACATTTCGCAGCTAAGGAGAGTTTATGGATTACACGCTTGAAACAGGGCCAATCAGGCCGCCGAGCGAAGCGGAAAGCCTGCTTCTGCGGCTTACAAGAAACTGCACATGGAACAAATGCGGATTTTGCAATATATACAAGGGAAAAGAATTTTCCAGAAGACCAGTCGAAGAGATTAAAAAAGAGATCGATGCAATTCAGCATATATCCGACGAGTTAAAGGCAGTATCTCAAAAGATGGGACACGGTGGCAGAATAGACGGGGATGTAGTGGAAAAGGCTATTAAAGCCAACATTTCAATGCAGGAAGAATTTTACAGAATAGGTACATGGCTTTACCTGGGGGCAAAGACAGTATTCCTGCAGGATGCCAATTCCATGGTAATGAAATCGCAGGATATTATAGATATTCTGAAATATCTCAAGGAAAGATTTCCCTCGATAGTCCGGATTACAACTTATGCGAGATCAAAAACCGTCAGCAAAAAAACGCTCCAGGAACTGAAGGATCTCAGGGCAGCAGGGCTTACAAGAATGCATATAGGCATGGAGTCAGGTTCCGATAAAGTCCTGGAACTGATAAATAAAGGCGTTACTGCCGCGGATCACATCATTGCAGGTCAAAAAGCAATGGAAGCAGGATTTGATCTATCTGAATATTTTATGCCCGGACTTGGCGGTCGTGAGCTGTCCGAAGAGAATGCAAAAGAATCGGCAAGGGTGCTAAACGCGATAAACCCGACATTTATCCGCATACGCAGCACAGTACCGGTGCCGCGCACGCCTCTTTATGAAATGATGACCGAAAAAAAATGGATACCTCTCACTGAAGAGGAAAAAGTAAGAGAACTCAGGATTTTTATTGAAAATCTTAAAGGCATAACCAGCACTTTTTTAAGCGACCACATAATGAATCTGCTCGAAGATCTGGGGGGAGATTTCCCGCAGGGTAAAAAAGACATGCTGATGCTTATTGACGACTTTTTAAAAATGGATACGGAAGATAAGGAAAATTTTATAATAGGCAGAAGGCTTGGCCATTACAGGTATCTTTCGGATTACAGAAGAGAGAAAAAGATTACGGATATTAAGAAACAAATCCTCCAGAATTATTCTTCAGTGGATGATGCTGTTTTGCAGATCTTAAAAAGTTATATTTAAATTATCTTTTTTTCAAATTCTTTGGGAGTCACTGGTTTGGAAAAGTAATAACCCTGGAACTGGTCGCATTTATGGAAAACAAGAAAATCCAGCTGCTCTTTCTTTTCCACGCCTTCTGCGATCACGTTAAAACCGAGATTATGAGCCAGATCAATAATTGTAGTTGTAATTATTGATGAAGTCTTATTAAAAGGAATGCCGTCAATAATGGATTTATCTATCTTAAGCGTATCAATGGGATAATCTTTCAATTTGCTGAGCGATGAGTAACCTGTCCCGAAGTCGTCAATGGAAATAGCAATGCCCAGGCTATGGATCTCATTCATTTTCTCAATGCTTTCTTTTTCATTCTTAAAGATGCCGGTTTCGGTTATCTCAACTTCCAGCCATTTCGGGTCAAGCCCTGTTTTAATTAGAATTTTTTCAATATCGTTTACCAGTGTCTTTTGACTGAATTGAATCGGGGACAAATTCACAGACACACGGATGCTTTTGCAGCCTATATCCTGCCAGTTTTTATTCTGCAAACATGATTGTTCCAGTATAATATTGCCTATCCCGATAATCATACTGTTCTTTTCCGCTATAGGAATAAACTGAACAGGCGGTACCAGCCCCCTGACGGGCGACACCCATCTTATCAGGGATTCCATTCCTACTATGTTGCCGTCGTATGTTACCTTAGGCTGATAATAGGCGATAAATTCTTTATTAGAAATTGCAGTCTTTAATTCTTTTTCAATCTGAAAGCGGGTAATGATTTCCTCATTTAATTTAGGATCAAAGAAATGAGTTAAGTTACTCTGCTCCTTTGCGGTAAACATCGCCGCTTCGCTGTTCTTGATGATAATATCCGGAGTCACTCCATCCTCAGGGTACAGGCAGATTCCAATGCTTACGCTGATAGTAAACTGGTTTTCCTCGACTTTAATGCTGTCGGTAAATATGTCCCTGGTCTTTTTTACAAGCTGGCCCGCATCGTCGCGGCTGGCAATATCCGAAAATAAAATCATGAATTTATCGCCGTCGAAGCGGGATACGACATCCTTATTATAAAGCGATTTCTCAAGCCTGTGCGCAATTTCCGCCAGTAAAACATCGCCAGTTTCCGGTCCGTAAATATTATTTATGCTTTTAAAACCATTAATGCCGAGACACATCACCGCAAATATATCCGTTTTGCCGCGCCTTTCATTTTTATTGATTTCATTCTGAATATATGTTTTAAAATATTCCTTGTTTGGCAGCTTTGTGAGCTGGTCATAATATGTTAAATTATAAATGCGCTCCTCTGCGTTTTTTCTTTTCGAAATATCTATTATTATCCCGTCTATTATTTTTTCATCTTTGTAATATTTAAATGACGCCTCAGCCCAGAATGTTCCTCCCTGTTTTCCTGTGAACTGTATCTCAAAATTACTGATTTTGCCTTTTTCAAGAATGCCGCCGAAAAATGACTCCCTGACATTATTATCAGCGCAAATATCACGGATATTGATTTTGTTGACCAGATCTTCCTTGCCGGTAAAGCCAAGCATTTTAATCGCTAACTCATTAATAGCAGTTATCGCTCCGCTGTCGTCGGTTGTAATCATTCCGACAAGAGCATTCTCGTAAAGGCATCTGAACTTTGCTTCGCTGTCGCGCAGGGCTTTCTCCGATGCTTTACGCTCCGAGATATCATGCGAATTCTCTACAAATCCTACCGGTATATTCTCTTCATTTCGTAATAAAGTTATTGCAGTGAGAGCAGGAAAAAGACTGCCGTCTTTTTTTTTATGGATTATTTCATCTTCATAAAAATCGTTTTCCATTACATTCTTAATAAACTCATTTATACTAATACTATTCCCTTCATTAAAAAAATAATCCGTTACTTTTGTATTTATCAGCTCATCTGTACAACAATCATGCATGGCTGCCCAGGCTTTGTTCACGAACTGTATGCGCCCTCTTAAATCGGCAATAATAATTCCATCAACGGACTGTTCAGCTATCATTTTAAAGAGCTTCAGCGACTGCTCGGCATGTTTTAATTCTTTTTCAGCCCTTTCCAGTTGTTTTTCAGCAGTATATTTATGCAGAATTTTCCCTTTATTCATTGTCCGGAGACCTCATCAAATATTCTGACTGCTTAAAAATATATTTTAATCGTAACAAATAAATTATTATAATTTATAATTTTAATTAAGTCAAGGTAAAGATTTAATCGATCTGCAAATGAAATTCTGATGTTTAAACCGAAAATAATATTATTATATTCTGCGGGTTATAAGATTATAGGCGGGAGTAAAACAGATAATCCGATGAAGTCAGTCATCGCTGTCAATTCTGTAATTTTTTTTAAGGTTATCATAATCAAAGTGGATCTTTTGATTCAAGAGCTCCAGTATGTATATTTTTTCAGCATCCGAGAGAGCCTGAATTCTTTTGAAAGCTTCTGTTATGTTTTCATAAGTCATTTTTTCATCCATTGAAAAGCGCATTGTGTTTTCAAGCGCCTTTATCTGGCCGTCCCTCTCCTTTCTTTCCAGCTTGCTCAGCTCTTCCACCTGCTCCAACGCGCGGATTATTTCGTCAGCCTGTATGCGTTCTTCCCTGCCGAGATCCATTACAGCCTTCCATGCCGCAATTAAGGCATTTTCTGTTTTTCTTTCCTCTATGCTAAGATCAAGCGTAGACTGCTGCGCGTGGATTATTTTATCCTTGCCGATCAGCTCCTGCCTGGTCATTTCAGACACAAGGTTCTGTGCCTTAATGGTAGCATCAGCCTGCATCAATTCCCGGCGGCTCATTTCAATCACTTTTTCGTACATTTCCAGATAATCGCCGAGAATTTTAATGGTCTCCGCCATTTCCATATTGCTTTGTTTCAATGATTTGATTTGATCTTCAAGCTTTTGCCGTTTGTTTTTTTGCAAGTTTTTTAAGAATTCCATAATAAATAACCATTCTATACGATCAAATAATAGTAATTAAACTTAATTGTTATGTCAAGTCAATTGAAATAAAATAATGCCGCCTGTTAAACATACAGGGACGAAACCGCGTTTATACCGATAAAAAATATTATAAAGATACAATTTTAGATTGCGCTGTTTAACATTATGTATTAGTATTTAAATTGTCATGATATAAGTAATTCGCAGGTTTTTTGGCTTTAATATTCGCAAAACAGTTTAAAATCAATTCTATATTCCGGATTTATTTTTATAATAAAAAAAAGTAAGATAAATAACAAAATCTACCGTTAATAATAGAGACCGGTAAAACCATATATAATTCCGAGGCAGGGAATGGAAATAGAATATTATCCAGAAAATAATCTTATCGTATTGCTTCTTTTAACTCTATTGACAGGTTTTTTATATTTATTCTGGTGGGTTGCCAGGGTAAGCAGGATATTCAACGATAATCCGGTCTCAAATATTCTGCTGATTATTTTTACGGGCGGGATATGGTACTTTTACATTAGCCTTAAGTATATACAAAAATCCGAACAGCTGAACGGCAGAGACGCCAAATGGTATACGATATTTTTTTTGCCTTTATCGTTTTTAATTATACAAAACAATATAAATGAAAGATATTTCCCAGGCAGATAGCGCAAGGAGAATATAATGATAGTCAGTTGTACAAATTGCGGCTCCCAGTACTCTGTAAACGACTCGAAGATCATGGGCAAAAAATTCGGCTTTGAATGCCCTAAATGCGGGACTAATGTTGAAATCGATAACAGGGAAGAAAAAAAAGAAAGAGAGCTGTCTGAACAGACTATGGATAAAAAGGGGAAGGATAAAAATGTATTCGAAGAGAAAATTTCCTTCCCTGATGAAGATAAATTAATTGCTGATGACGGACTTCTGGATTCTCTAAGCGAAGAAGCGTTAACAGAGGCCGGCATTGAAGATGAAGGCAAAGACACGGGCAAAACAGCCGGGAAAGAAATGCCTTCCGACAAGGATTTATCCGACGCTCTGGAAAAACTGAGTTCAGATACAGACGATGACGAGAGTTTTAATATTGAGGACATGGAACTGCCCGACCTTGAGAACATGGGCAGCCTGTCTGAGGAAGGCGCGACTTCTGACGAAGAGATAAGTAAAGTTCAACCCAAGCCGGCAGCCGTAAAAGCCATTGCTGCGAACGCAAAAAGCGCGCCAAAATTCGACGATAGTTTTCTTGACGAAGTAGCAGGAGACGATATCCTTTCCGAAGATGAAAATCTGCTCGAGGATTTAGCTCCTATGGAAGCCGAAGAAGATATTTTGTCTGAAAAAACTGCAGTAAGCAAACCTTCCCCTCTCGAAGAATTAACCGATGAAACAATCGGCGCAGAATTCACTGAAGATTTAAACCTGATGGATGAAGTAAAAAGCGACGAAATATTTTCCCATAAAGAAAAAGCCGGGCTCGAAAGCGAGGATGAAGATATCACAATCGACCTCGATTCACTGGATATTCAGCTTGATGAGGATGAGGCAGGCATTGCAGAAGGAAGGGAAACAGAAGAATTGTCGGATTCATTTGAAATCCCTGAAATAGATACGAAGGAAATTATCGACATTGAAGGCGATTTTATTGAAAGCAGCAGTAAAAAGAAGGCCGTTAAACCAAAAGAACGTAAAACAATGACCCCGGAAGACGAGGAAGATATTACACTGGATCTTGACGCCCTTGACCTGACCCTGGATGAAGTGGAAGAATTAAAGGAAGGCGAAGCGCTTGAAGGGGACGATGAAAGGATATCATTGTCCGATGCAGGCCTCACCACCGAAGAGTTGATGAAAGAAGATAAGATTGCCGCGCCGGCAGCTTCTGACGATGAAGACATAAGGCTGAATATCGATGAGGTTGCCCCTGAAGTAACTTTTAACAAAGAAATTAAAACCGGGGAATCGGACGATATTATTGTTATTGACGATGATCAGCTACCGGAAATTGATCTGGATAAATATGAAAATGAAGATATTTCATTTGATGAAGATAAAAGAAAAATCGATTTTGAAGAACCCTCTGCAAGCAATTTCAGGGAACACGAGGAAGAAATAGCAAGCCCTGATTCGGATATCCGCGATACTGTCCCCGGCGGAATAATCAATTTCTCCATCGATTATTCCCTTAAATATTCAAGGATAGGCGCCATATTCAGGCTGCTTTGCCTGTATCCCATAGTGCTTATCCCGCATTTTATTGTTTTGTTTGTTTATTCTGTCTTATCACTGTTATTGTCTCTTTTTAACTGGATAATAATTGCCTTCTCGGGAACTCATGAAGAAGATTTTACCTGTATTCAGGAAAATACCATAAGATACATGCTTTCCTTAAGCGCATGCAGCATTGACGCAGTGGAAGAAATTCCAAAGTTCGCAGGCAGAAAAGACATTAATTATTCGCTTCAATATGACGCTACATACCCTGTAAGGTACTCGAGGCTGCTGGCAATTCTGAGAATATCCGTGGCAGGCATACTGCTTGCGGCTCTGCCCCACATAATTATCCTTGCTGTCCTGTCAATAGGAACCGCCCTCATTTGCCTCATAGGAATTATCGCGATCATCATTAGAAAGAGATGGCCCGGCGTTCTATTCGACTTTATTGTAAAATATTACCGGTATATGGCAAATGTTCTGTCCTTTATCACAGGCGTTGTCGACAGGTACCCGCGTTTTAAATTCGAATAGCAATAATGGCAGGCGCAAGGCCTGCCCCTACTTATTTCTCATTTAATTATCAGAACTCATCTCAAAAACTGTCAGCCCTTAACCGCAATAATAATTTCTTTATAAATATCTGTTGATTTATAATTTTACTATTTTAATATCTTACAAAAAAATGTGCTGGTAATAATTAATGAAAACAAAAAATTATAATACAAAAATTATATCTTTTTCTGAAATTGAAAATCTTTGCCTGGGATTAAAACAGGAAAAGAAAACTATTGTTACAACCAACGGATGCTTCGACATTCTGCACCTTGGGCATATCGATTACCTGCAGAAGGCTTCCGAACTGGGCGAGGTACTTATTGTTGGCATAAACAGCCAGGACTCGGTGAAAAGGCTTAAGGGCAATGACAGGCCACTTAACAGCGAAACAGGGCGCATTTCGGTTGTCGCCGCACTTGGCTTTGTCGACTACTGCGTGCTTTTTAAAGAAGACACTCCTGTAGAATTACTTAAAAAAATTAAACCCGACATTCATGTAAAGGGCGGAGACTATTCTCCGGATGATTTAATAGAAAAAAAAGTAATTGAAGAGAACGGCGGCATTATAAAGATATTGCCTCTGGTTAACGGGTATTCGACCACAGGCGTTATTGAAAAATTAATAAAGACCTCACCCCCCGGCCCCCTCTCCCAAAAGGAGAGGGGGAGTTGATTCTCTCTTTTAACAAGAGGGTTTATTAGATCAGTATGAACCGATCACTCCTTCGCACAAGGAGGCCAGGAGGATGAGGTCGAATATATAAAATTAAATGAATGATATTTTCGGCGAAAACGGGCATTTGAGCCGCGTACATGCGAACTTTGAGTTTCGCAAAGAGCAGCTTCAGATGGCGGAATTTATTATGGAGCGGCTTCTTGATAACGAGAACGCGCTGATAGAAGCAGGCACGGGCATAGGGAAAACGCTGGCGTATCTTATACCCGCAATTCTTTACAGCCTGGACAATAAAAAGATAGTGGCTATAAGCACCGAGACCAAGGCGCTTCAGAAACAGCTTGTAGACAAAGACATACTCCTCGCAAAAAAAGTCATCAAAGAATATGCCGGAAAAGACTTTAAGCACTCCCTGTGCCTCGGGAGCTCAAATTATCCGTGCAGGAAAAGATTCGAAGCTCTCATATTAAAAGGCGCGTTTGAACCAGGTGATGAAGAAGCAATAGATATCCTGAAAGGCTGTTTTACTGGCAAAGACATTATCTCACGTTTCAACATATCTGTTCCAAACCGCCTGTGGAACGAAGTATGCAGGGAAAGCGAAGCATGCAATACGCACCGTTGTCCTTTCACATCGAGCTGCGTTTACCTGCGGGCAAAGAGGGACTGGGCAAGCTCCAATCTTCTTGTTATGAATCATTACCTTTTCTTCTCCAATATATCCGCAGGCAAAGCGTATCTGCCGAAATTCGACCTGGTGATATTCGACGAGGCGCATTCAATCGAGGAGATAGCATCGGATCAGCTCGGATTTGAGGAGAGCTATGACCGTATGATAGAGGTGCTTCAGAGCCTTTACAAGAAGACCAGGAAAGGCGGCATAGTCCGCAGGATATCCAATGACAAAAACAGGAAAGAAGCGGTTGAGGCAGTGAACGCGATCTCGAAAGAGCTGAATATATTTTTTGAAAAGCTGCGCGACCTTTTCGGCAACAAACAGAATTCTTTCCGCTTTAAAGAAACTCTTTCATTCGGCGACGTTTTGATAAAGCATCTGAAGGATATTCTTGCTATCTTCGACAAGGTTGAAGACGACTTTAGCGAAGACGCCGAGAATATAGAATTCGAGATCGCCCGCGGGAAGATGTTCAGTTTTATGCAGAATATCGATTCGCTCATGTATCTTAAAAATTCCAATTTTGTTTACTGGATAGAACGCGACAGCGAAGAAATGATAGGCGATATTCATCTGCTCGGCAAGCCTGTAGATGTTTCCAAATCCATGTATGATGAAATAAATTCCTTTTACGATAGCAGCATTTTTGTTTCGGCCGCGCTGACCGCAAAAAAAGAGTTTTCGTTTATTGCGGACAGGCTGGGCATTTTCAATTACAAGCCCCTGCTTTTAACCTCGCCGTTCGATTACAAGAATCATGTTCTTCTGTACCTGGAAAAAGCATCGGCCAACCCGGATGATCCGAGGTACATGGATCATGCTGCGGAAATATCCGCAAAGATAATAGATCTCGCTGGCGGAAACTGCCTCATGCTTTTTACATCCTACAAAATGCTTGAGACCGTTAGAAGAAAGCTGGCACCTCTGGTCAAGCGCGCGATCTATGCCCAGGGCGACTTTTCCGCTACCGAAACAGTAGAGCGCTATATAAATGACGACGGGTCAATACTGATGGGAACGCATTCGTTCTGGCAGGGGATCGATCTTCCGGGCGACCTGCTGCGCGGGGTCATCATGATGCGCCTGCCCTTCAGCGTGCCGGACAGGCCCATAACACAGGCGCGTATTGAACGCCTTGAACAGGCTGGCTTAAACCCGTTCGCCTCGTACCAGATCCCGAGCGCTGTAATAAAATTCAAGCAGGGCTTCGGCAGGCTGATACGCAGCAAGGAAGACCGCGGCATTGTTGCAGTACTCGACCCGCGCATTCTTTCAAAAGGTTATGGCAAGCTGTTCCTGGAATCGCTGCCCGAGTGCAGAATGGTCTATACGTTTGACGAACTTAAACGAAATTTCCCAGCGCTGGCAGTGTTAAAATCATAATTATATTATATTTTTTATCCTTTGAATTTTTTTGCTTGAATTCAAAAGATATTCCTTAAAAAAACAACATAGCCATAATAATATCATACAAGAAATTTTAAGAGGAAAACAACATGTCGAAATTTGATCTAACGCTTTCGGATCTGAACTCGCTTTTTCCGGACAACTTTACGGAGGAACAGAAGGCTAAAGCAAAAACAATATTCTTAAAAGAGCTTTCTTTAACAGCGCATAAATTCTACTGCGGGAAAACAATGACCGTACCCAAAGCCGGGATTTACGGCTTTAACTGGTTCAATGTATGGTACACTCCGGGCGTATCGATGATATCGACAACGATAAGGGACAACAATGACGCATCCTTCGAGCTTTCGAACAGGGGAAACCTTGTCGCGGTGGTTTCGGATTCGACGCGCGTGCTGGGCGACGGCGACTGCACGCCCCCGGGCGGGCTTGGTGTTATGGAGGGCAAGGCCTTCCTTATGAAATACCTCGGCGGAGTCGACGGGGTTGCGCTTTGCATTAACAGTTACAATAAAAAGGGCGAGCACGACCCGGATAAAATAATTGATTTTGTAAAGATGCTGGAGCCGAGCTTCGGAGCAGTCAACCTTGAAGACATTTCCCAGCCCAACTGCTACAAGGTGCTGGATACTCTGCGCGAGGAATGCGATATTCCTGTGTGGCACGATGACGCCCAGGGCACGGGCTGCGTAACAGTCGCGGGACTTGTCAATGCACTTAAGGTCGCGGACAAGGAGATCGGCAAGGTCAGGATAGTTATGATAGGCGCAGGCGCGTCCAACACAACCATTTCAAGGCTGATATTAAAGGCGGGCGCTGACCCGTCTAAAATGATTATTTTCGATTCAAAGGGCGGGCTTCATAAAGGCAGGGACGACATAAAGGCAGATGCGGCTTATTACAGGAAGTGGGAGCTTTGCGAAGCTACGAATCCGGGCAGGGTAAACGAGATCGAAGCTGCCATGAAGGACGCGGACGTGCTGATCGCGCTATCCAGGCCGGGCCCTGATGCTGTTAAACAGGACTGGATAAGAAGCATGGGGAAGAAGCCGATTGTGTTTGCATGCTCCAACCCGGTGCCGGAAATTTATCCCTTCGCTGCAAAGGAAGCGGGCGCGTATATTGTTGCAACAGGCCGCGGAGACTTTCCGAACCAGGTCAATAACTCGATCGGGTTCCCGGGCATTCTTAAGGGCGCTCTCCTTGTAAGGGCAAGGAAAATAACGGACGAGATGGCGCTTTCTGCCGCGTACGCAATCGCGAAATTCGCGGAGAAGAAAGGCATTAACCCGGAAAAAATAATGCCCACTATGGACGAAACGGAAGTCTTTGCGGAAGAATCCGCGGACGTGGCCATGGAAGCGATTAAGAACGGCGTTGCAAGGATAAAGCTTTCGAGGGAAGAGGTTTATAAAACAACACTGGCTGACATTAAAGAAGCAAGGGCAGTAATGGATGTGCTTATGGAAAAGCAGTTCATTAAAAAACCGGATATTGCCCTGCTTGAAGCAGCAGCTAAAAAAGCAATCGATGCGGTAAAGTAAGGCTACTTTACTTCACCAGACTGTCTTGACTTTATATTTCTTTATTTGCGAATCAGATGTTATTATCGGATAGCCAGAGCTGATTGACTGGGCAATGAGCATTCTGTCAAACGGATCTTTATGTATTTCTTTGAGATTATAAACCTGTATGGCATGGGGGATTGTAACCGGAAACGGAATAAAATTATATGCGCGAATGATCTCTGAAACAAAAGTATCCAGATCGACATCAATATTTATCTTGCCCAGCTTCAGCTTAATGCTTATTTCCCAGACTACCGCAGAGCTTAGAAAAATATTGTTTTTGGAAGTTTTTATTATATTCTCTGCTTTTTCTGAAATCCGCGGATCATTGTTTGCGAACCATAATAAAACATGTGTATCGAGAATATAATTCATTACTTATAAAAATCCTCTGTTGCTTTATCCGGCAACGGCCGGTCAATATCGTCAGAATATTTAATTTTCCCTTTAAAAATTCCGGGCTTTCTGTCTTTGTTCTTTTTATTTATCGAAACAAGCCTTGCGACCGGCTCTCCTGATTTTGCAATTACTATTTCCTCACCTTCTATAGCCCTGTTAATTAATTTTGACAGGTGTGTCTTTGTCTCGTATATATTTACTTTAATGGACATATATAAATCCTTATGTAATTTTCTTTTCTTTTAATATATATTTGACCAAATACTTAGTCAAGCCAATTTAAATTCTCTTTCGCTGAAAAATTTATAAATAATAAGGAGAAAACATCTTTACAGAATCAACTTTACTCTAATTATTAGGTTCTTACAAAAGGAAATAAAGCATGAAAGCATTACTTGAAAAGCTAAACAGCAGCCAGAAAGAGGCTGTGCTCCATACTGACGGGCCGCTGTTGATACTCGCCGGCGCTGGCTCGGGCAAAACAAGGGTGATTACGTGCAGGGTCGCTTATCTCATTAAAGAGAAGAAAATACGGCCGTATAATATAATGGCAGTGACCTTTACCAACAAAGCCGCAGCAGAAATGAAAAAAAGAGTGATCGATCTTGTAGGCCCGGAAGGCATGAGCGTGTTCATTAAAACATTTCATTCTGCGTCTGTGTATATATTAAGAAGGTTCGGTGAGAAGATCGGCATACCATCTTCCTTTTCAATTTACGACACAAGCGACCAGGAAGCTCTCATCAAAGATATTCTTATGGACATGCGGCTTGACCCGAAAAAAGTGAAACCGCGCATGATAGCTTCCAGAATTTCGGACATAAAGAACAAGGCTGAATATTTTTCCGCAGGCCCGGACTCACTCATGCCGGCTAATCTGCCTTTTAATTTTCCGGAGATCTACAAGGTATACCACCAGCGCTTAAGGCGCCTGTGCGCTCTCGACTTTGACGACCTCCTCATTGAAACTGCGAAACTCCTGAGGGAATGCCCGGACGAGTTATCCAGAATGCAGAGCATGTGGCAATATTTCATGATAGACGAATACCAGGATACGAATCACGCGCAGTACCTGATCTGCAAACACCTGTCTTCGGCTACGCGCAATCTGTGCGTGGTGGGCGACGACGATCAGTCCATTTACTCGTGGAGAGGAGCGGATATTCGCAACATCCTTACCTTTGAGAAGGACTACAAAGAAACCCGCGTAATAAAGCTGGAGGAAAACTACAGGTCAACATCATCCATACTGGACTCGGCATTTTACGTTATTAAAAATAATCAGCAGCGCAAAGACAAGCGGCTGGTCGCAGTGCGTGGCGAGGGAGAGCCTGTGATCTGGTGCCGGGCAAATAACGAATACGGGGAAGCGGAATATGTCGTGAACACGATCATTTCCCTGAAAAACAGGGAAGGGCTTAAAAACAGGGACTTCGCGATATTCTACAGGACGAACGCGCAGTCCAGGGTGTTTGAAGATTTTCTTAGAAGGGAAAACCTGCCCTACAGGATAGTAGGCGGGCTTAAGTTCTACGACAGAAAAGAGATAAAGGATATACTCGCATACTTAAGAGTAATCGCAAACCCTGCGGACACTGTCTCACTCCTAAGGGTAATAAATACGCCTGCGAGGGGGCTTGGAAGCGTAAGCATTGAAGCGCTCCGCGAGACTGCGGGTGCCGAAGGGCTTTCGGAGTGGGATATCATCGATAAGGGATACCCGATAAAAGGGAAAATCCCGAAAGGGCTGGCTGAGTTTAAAAATATTATTGCCAAAGGCATGGAGATGTCCCGCGACATTCCGGAAAAACTGAGCCTTGGTGATTTTGTAAACGAGATCATCGAAATAACCGGATACAAAAAAGAACTGGAAGATGAAGATTCGATTGAGAGCAGGGCAAGGCTGGAAAACCTGGATGAGCTTCTGAACAGCATCTATGCTTACGAAGAAGTCAGTATGCAGGCGACCCTTAACGAATTTTTGCAGGATATTTCTCTTGTAACTTCCGAGGAGAATCCGGGCGAGGCGCCCGGCGAGACCGGCTCAATCACGCTCATGACAGTCCATATTGCAAAGGGGCTGGAGTTCCCTGTCGTTTTTTTAACAGGCATGGAGGAAGGGACATTCCCGCACAGCATGTCGAGCGACACTGAAGAAGGCCTCGAAGAAGAGAGAAGACTCTGCTACGTTGGAATCACGCGCGCAATGAACAGGCTTTATGTCACCAATGCCGAGATCAGAAGAAGCTACAGCGATCTGAGATATAAAATTCCTTCAAGATTTATTAATGAAATACCGGAAGAGCTGCTGGAGGTTGCCGAATTCCAGACCGGCGATTTTTCATTTGGCACAGTGCGCTCGTCCGATTTCCGGAAAGCAAATCCTGTCAGCACCCGCATTAATAGTGTACCGAAATATGAGCCGCCGGCAGCCATTGCGGAAAAGAAAAACAAAAGCCGCTATTCAGTAAAGGAAATTGTAATGCACCCCAAATACGGCACTGGCATCATCACAAGCATCAAAGGCGACGGGGACAATACCAAGCTTACAATAAGCTTTAACGGCAGAAGCAAAACATTTCTCGAAAAATATGTTAACCTCGACAGGATGCGCTAGCAGTTCAGAAAAATATTTCTTGACAAATATGTACTAAATATGCATATTAATATGCATGAGAACAACATTAAACATAAATGACCAAATACTAAAGAAAGCATCAGTGTTAACCGGTATATCAGAAAAGACAGCTCTGGTTCACAAAGGTCTTGAAGCATTAATAACTATTGAAAGTGCAAAACGACTTGCTGCCTTAGGCGGAACTGAAAAAGACGCAAAATATATACCAAGAAGAAAATCCAAATGATACTGGTAGATACATCAATTTGGATTGACCATTTAAAAAGAACAGACCCCAAACTATTTGAACTTCTTCATGAAGGGGAAGTCTGCACGCATCCATTCATAATTGGAGAGCTGGCCTCAGGAAACTTAAAAAATAGAGTCGAAATTATTCAATTATTAAAAGCTTTACCTGAAGTTCTTGTAGCAACTGATGATGAGGTTTTACAATTTATTGAAGAAAGACATCTATACGGTAAAGGTCTTAGCTACATTGACATACATTTATTAGCATCAACATTTATCAATAAAGTTTCATTATGGACAAAAGATAAACAGCTTTCAATAATCTATTTAGAAATAAATACGAAGAAAAATATTTTCTAACATTTAAAAAAGTATGTCAAGAACCGCAAGCTGGTTAAGTTAGGATATTGCTCCAAGAATCCAAACTGCCTTGCTTATGAATATCTGCATCACGGTTAATGCATCTTATTATTTCGTTGACATAATAAATAATTATATTATTATTAAATAAAGTAAGGACGAATGATTATTCGCCTTTACGGAATATTGAACTTTATTTTTAACTTTTTAAAGAGGAAACTTATGGCAAATTTAACTGAAATTAATGACAATAACTTTAAATCGGAAGTCCTGGAAGCAAAAGGAAAAATCCTTGTGGATTTCTGGGCGCCCTGGTGCGGGCCGTGCAGAATGCAGGGGCCTATACTTGAAAAACTTGCGACATCCGGTGAAATAAAAGCAAAAATCGTTAAAGTCAACACAGACGAAAGCCCGGGTACGGCAGGCAAATTTGGAATTCAATCCATACCCACGCTTATTATTTTTGAAAACGGCAAAGAAGTCGACAGAATGGTAGGTACTCAGCCGGAAAACGTTCTTAAAGGAAAACTTCAGTAAAATATAAAAATATGCCACGGAGACACAGAGGCAGACGTTTGTTGCGACATCCTGTCGCCGTCTGCACCTTGCCATCCTGGCAAATGCCAATAAGTTTAACTTTTTTAAAAAAGTATAACATACTATTAATTTTAGAGAAATTTCTCAATAAAAACAACCTTATTCGAAGATAAATCCTTTGTGCCTCTGTGGCATATTTTTATTATAAGACAGCCCCAACATATATTTCCAAATAATTTTCATTCAGTTTATCAACTAACCTATCGATATTATTAATCAGTTAAGTCTATAATTGCAGAATAATTAAAAAATTATTTAATCAGGAATCATTAATGAATAATTTTAATAATCTCGGTTTTATTAAAACTCTGGAAAATCCGGTAACTCCTCATTCGAATTCCTCGAATTTTTTAAAGGAACTTCCGATCCCGAGTCAAAGTTTTAATAACATTCTTCAGGATCAACTTAATAATCCATCGTATTCAGGCGAGTTATTCGGAGAGGTCAGCAGGCATGATCCGTATAATAACGATATAGCAAGTACAGAAAAACCTATATATGAAAAATATGATTTAAAAACAACTGATAAAACTGAAAAGAATGAAGAAATTACTGACAAAGAAAACCCATCCGGAGTCAGCAAAGATATTAATTATTTAAATAACGAAAAAGACAATATTCACAATATATCCAACAACCAAAACGAAAAAACCGATGATAAATCCGAACTTGCCGGCGCCGATAAAACCCATAAAGATGTTCAGGATTCCGCTCTAAGAACAAAAAAAACTAATAATAAAGAAAAAGCATCTGAAATTGAAGATCCTTCTTTGTTGTTAAAAGAAATAAATTATATTTTAAATATGATTAAGGGAGCACCTTTTGAAAAAAGGCAAATACAGGAGATTAAATCGGTTTTATCTGAATTAAAAAACAGTCTCATAACAAAGAATGATAATCCGGATAAAAATATAATTACACAGAACAGCCTTGAATTGAAAAAAATGCTGGAGAAACTTAAAAGCTTAATTGAAACCGCGAATGAGCGTTCCGGCATTAAGCGCCTGAATTTCGACAACAAAGATGTTATTGCAAAGACTGAAAAAAGCGGGGATATACGCGATATAGAGGATCTTAAAAAACAAATATCAAAACTTATCGAAGATCTGAAACAGAATATAAATCATAAAAAAACCGAAAATATTTTCAGCAAAATCGAAGATGTTAATGAAAATAAAAATCTGAATGTTCAAAAAGTTCTTCAGGAAAATACTTCGGCCGACAAAAGCGAAAACGCACAGGCGAAGGATAATTCGTCCGGCTTCAATTTCTCCTCGCAAAGAAAAGAAGTGGAAAGTACAGGATCGAGCCTTCACAAAGGAAATGCCGCAGGAACCGAGAGAAGAAACGCGTTCGAGGATCAGCTTGATGCGGTGATGCAGAATGCAAGGATAGTTGTGCGCGACAGCAAAAACGGAAGCTTCTCCATAAGGCTGCAGCCCGAGTCGCTCGGCACAGTCAACGTAAACCTAAACCTTGAGCAGGGCGTCATTATGGGAAGATTTCTCGTGGACAGCGCAGAAGCAAAAGAAGTCCTGCTCGAGAATATGCAGTCTGTAATTGAGCGCCTTCAGGATAACGGAATTTCGGTCGGCGAATTCAACGTAAATGTCCGGGAAAATAAAAGTTCATTTTCCGGATTCAGAGAGGATGCATTGCCGCATATTATCAATCATAAAGAACCGGTAACTGCAGGCAATGAATATGAAATAAATTCGCATTACATGCACGATGGTGCCATAGATCTCATTATATAAACAGAGACATATAACCATTTGTACTTTAGACACAAATAAGACATTATTTATTTTTTAATAAAAGGTATGTTATGGAAAATAATTCAGCAGCAATTACAAATTCAGTAAAAAAGCAAAACACAAATAACACTATAACAAATTCCCCCAGAAAAAATAAAGTGGGGAATGAAAATCTGGATAAAGACGCTTTTCTAAAACTTCTGGTTACGGAACTGAGACATCAGGACCCGACCCAGCCTATGGAAAACAAGGAATTCATATCGCAAATGGCACAGTTTTCCGCGCTGGAGCAAATGACAAACGTAAACAAATCGATTCAGCAGCTTAACAAAACTTCCAGATCAGCAGAAGCGTATTCACTTCTCGGTAAAAACGTCAAAGCGTTCGATCCGGCATCCGGCATAAAGGTTGAGGGAGCAGTCACTTCAATATTTTACAAAAACGACGAAATAAGACTTATGGTAAATGGAAAGGAAATCGGATTAAATGATATTCATTCAGTATACACAAATGATCCGGAAAATAAAACCGGGAAAGCAAACGTAACGGATTATAATCCTAAAGATAATAAGAATAATAACGATACTAATAAAGCAGGGAATTAATTTTTTTATTACATTTTGTTTAAAAAAAATTTGGATCCAGGAGCAAAATCGCCATGATGAGATCACTTTTTTCCGGTGTTTCCGGATTAAAAAACCATCAAACCAGAATGGACGTAGTCGGCAACAATATTTCCAATGTAAATACTTACGGGTTTAAAACCAGCAGGGTAACTTTCCAGGATATGTTGTCGCAAACAATTGCAGGCGCAGCGAAACCGGAAGAGAACAAGGGCGGAGTTAATCCAAAACAGGTTGGGCTGGGAATGACCATAGCATCGATCGACAGGCTCTTTACACAGGGAAGCCTGCAGACGACCGGGAACCAGACCGACATGGCTATATCGGGAGACGGATTCTTTATTACCGGGAAAGGCGATAAAAAATATTATACAAGAGCAGGCAATTTTACTTTGGACAAAGACGGCTCGCTCGTAAGCCCGGCTAACGGCTTAAGAGTTCAGGGCTGGATGGCTACACGAAATGAGAAAGGCGAAAAAGTTGTAAATACATCCGGAACAGTTGAAGACCTGGTTGTCCCCATATACGGTAAAGTTGAAGCGAAAGAAACGACATACTTAAAATATAAATGCAATCTTGATGCCAAAATGCCGGTGCTGCCTCCGAACGCTACAGGCGCAATGAGGGCTTCTGCCGGCGTTACGACAAACATTGATGTTTACGACAAACTGGGCGACCCTCACAGGCTGACCCTCACGTTCTGGAAAACAGCGCCGAATCAGTGGACAGCTTCGGCAGGCATAACCGGCGCACTCGGCCCGGTAATGCTCGACGTGCCTGCTGGCGCTAACCAGGCCGACCAGGCTAACACATCCAACAGAATGAACCTGCGCTTTTCTCCTGAAGGAAGGCTTATTTCCGTCGCGGACGAAAGCAGTCCGGACGAACTGAATCAGGGGAGTCTTGGGGTCAATTTTAAATACAGAATCGCGGGCGACCCGACTGTCAGGACAATCAACATGGATATCGGCAAAGCCGGACTGGTTGAAGGTATTACCCAGTATTCAAGCCCTTCTACGACCAAAGCTGTTGAGCAGAACGGCTTCACAATGGGATACATGGAAGCATTTAATATAGACGATTCCGGCGTTATTACCGGAGTATATTCAAACGGTACAAAAGAGACAATCGGACAGGTCGGTATGGCTGTGTTTAATAATCCGGGCGGCCTTACCGCGAACGGCGAGAACCTGTTTGAGACATCGAACAACTCAGGAATGCCGAACATAGGAGCCGCTTCCGAAGCAGGCAGAGGGAAGATAGTAGCAGGAACACTGGAAATGTCGAACGTTGATCTTTCTGACCAGTTTACGGATATGATCATTACTCAGCGCGGATTTCAGGCTAATTCGAGAACAATAGTTACATCTGATCAAATGCTTCAGGAATTAATTAACCTTAAGAGATAAAGTCTGATTAAGAGTGCTTTCTAAAATCCATTTGATAATTATTATCGGATTTTAGGACGCACTCATTAATCGATAATAACAGGCAGCATAATTTGCGCCAGCACACTGCTCTTTGCCCGGTTCTCAATATGATCCTTTACATCATGTATTAAAAAAATTCCCCCGTGCTTCCTTGTTATATTATCAACAATCGTCAGCCCCAGGCCAAGGCCGATTTTTTCAACTTTCTGAATGCTTTCATCAGGCGGCAGAATTCTGAAAAAAGGTTCAAGAACAAGTTTTTCGTATTTTTGAGGTATTCCGCCGTAAGGATTCTCAGTTATTTCATTCATAGTGCAAATCCACAGGTAACCTTCTTTTATAAATGAAAAGAGATTTATAGTGCTGCCATGAACCGAATATTTATACGCATTAATAACAAGTTCTTCTATTATCAAAGTTAATTTCTCGAGATTAATATTCAAATTACAGTTTGTTTTAAGTTCAGGGTATGTTATTTTTAAATTTTTTTTCTCAAGATAAGGTACAACATCTTTTACCATTCCGGGAATAGCCGATATCAATACTGCTGAATTTGTTACATCAAAAGCAAAAACATTCTCAAGCAAATTTGAAATCTCGTGCAGCCATTTAAGCTGCTCCGTGCACATTTCATAATTATCGATAAGAAGATTAATCATTTCTTTATCTATTGAATATGCATTGCCCTCGTCTTTTTTTGCATTATTAATAATATCGATAATAGTAAGCAAAGAACCGAAACCTTTCCCCTGTGTCAGGGAAGTCTTAAGATTATAAATGGATTTAATTTCAGCATATTCCTTTGCAGCAACTCTTCTGTCCTCTTTATAATTCAGCCATTCCAGATGATTCCTGATTTTTAAGGAAGCTGCATTCGATAACTCGGCTTCCATATCTCTAAGATTTTTGTATTCCAGGCTTTTTCTAATAACCTTCTGAAACAGATCCGGATCCAATGGTTTAATTAAATAATCAAAAACACCCAATTTCATAATATCTATGATCGTATCGGATGAATCAAGCGCAGTCTGGACCAGTATTACAGCATCGGGAATTTTTTCTTTAAGCTTTTTAATAAATGTCTTCCCATCCATTACAGGCATCATTAAATCCACAATATAAATGGAAAAGGATTTTTTTTCCATAAGTTCCAGTCCCTTCTGCCCGTTCTCGGCAATTTCGCAAGGAACATCCATATTTCTGCACAACTCGTTCAGCAAATCCTGATTTTCCTTTACATCTTCCAGAATTAATATAGGGGCTTTAATACTATATTTACTGATAACCATATTCCCGTTTCTGGCAGCCATTATTTTTCCCCTGTTTACAAGCCGGTTTATTAAGTAAAATACATGTCACTTATCAGATCGTTTATAAGATCAACCTGTCGAAAAAATATTTTAAACAAGCAACTATAAATTGTCCGTCAGTTCAGTTTATTATCTGGGACGTTTCAATAACCGGAATTGATATAGTAAACGTAGTTCCCAGTCCTTCAATGCTCTTTAAAGAAATTGATCCGTTATGCGCATCGATTATTTTCTTTACAATGCTAAGGCCTATCCCTGCCCCCTGCCTTTCCCTTATTAAACCATTCTCACCCATGCAAAATGCTTCAAATAACCGATCCTGAACTTCTTTTTTTATTCCTATACCGTTATCTGCTATGTCCACTTCTATAGATTTATTTTTTCTGCGGGTGTTTATCTTAATATGCCCGTCATCCTTTGTAAATTTTACAGTATTGGATAACAGCTGAAGAAACATCTGCTCCAGCCTGCTTTCATCACCAAGTATAAGCGAATCGTTATTCTCATTTATATATTCTATTTTCCTGTTTTGAGTTGCAGTTTTCTCTCTAAAAATATTGATACAGGAAAGCAATACTGAATCTATTCTTGTAGGTTTTTTTTCGAATTTAATTTTTCCCGAATCTATCCTTACAAGGTCCAGTATATTATTTATTATCTCAAGCAATCTCATACCGGAATTATTAATATTTTCCAGATATTCGCCGTAAGTGTTACTGTTGTAGCCGTTTTTCATTAATTTGGAAAATCCGATTATTGAGTTAAGCGGGGTTCTTAGCTCGTGGCTCATATTTGCTATAAATTCGCCCTTTGCCCTGTTGGCTGTTTCCGACATTTCCTTTGAACACATAAGCTCAAATGTACGTTCTTTAATTAATTCTTCAAGGTTATCGCGATGTTTTTTTAATTCTTCCTCCCCTGCCTTGCGCTCTGTTATATCCCTGGAATTGACTATTACACATGATACGATCCCGTTTTCGTTCACCACAGGGCTGAACTTTGATTCCAGAGTGCGCCATAATCCGGTTTTAAGTTTAAACCTGTATTCCTTAACCAGAAAAGAATACAGATTTTTAACCAGTCCTGTATATTCAGTAATAAGCTTTTGTTTATTATCAGAATGAACAAAATTAAAAAAATTCTCGCCAATAAGTTCTATAGGTTCATACCCGAACTGGGATTCAATGGAAGGGCTTTTGTATAATATTATTCCGTCAGTATCGATTATGCTTATTATGTCGGACCCGTTTTCAACCATCATTCTGAACTCTTTTTCTTTGCTGAGCATATTCATTTCTGTTAATTTCCGCTCAATGGCAAAATCGATCGACTTCTCCAGCAAGTTAGCGTTAAAGTCTCCTTTAACCAGATAGTCCTGCGCCCCAAGAGAAATCGCCTTTGGGCCGATCTCATTAGTGTATGCTCCGGTAATTACTACAATGGGTATCCCCGGCCTTTTTTGATTAATAACCTGCAATGTGTGCAGATTAGTGCTGTCCGGCAGATTCAAATCCAGAAGTATTGCATCAAAGTCTTTCGTATCTAATTTCGATATAGCCGATGAAAGAGTTTCTGCATGTTCAACAATATATGTGTATTTTATTGAACTTGAAAACATATCGTGCAATAAATAAATAATTGATTTTTGATCCTCAACAATTAGCACTTTCAGGGTCTTGGCCGGAGCTTCTTTCATAGAAATTCTTTATATACACAATATCAGTAAGTTAGTTTTAAAAGTAATCTTTTAATTTCCGGAAATATCCATGAAATGGCTTACATGAAAATTTTCAGAGGCATCATTTATAAATTGAATTATATCCCAGAGCTGTAAAAAAGTCAAAAAAAATATTGAAATGAATTTTTATATTAAAAAATATTTTTCTGGTTGAAAACCGCATATATAATATTAGAAGATTTATTATTTGTATTTATTTAATAGCCTATATATTAATTTATCCGATTATGAATTATTTTGTATTACATATAGCGTTTAACGAATATTAATTTAGAGCCTGTCATTTCGAACGCATGTGAGAAATCTAAAATTTATTTCATATTAAGGATTTCTCAGTCGCTATCGCTCCTTCGAAATGACAAATACACTATTTCAATCGTTAACATCTGTAAGATATTTTAGCAACAGGCCGGGACAATTATTTATGGAGAGCAGTCCAATGGACGATAAAATTTTACAAATAGCAACCAACAAAAAAGCCAGGTTTGAATACGAGATATCCGATACGTTTGAGGCGGGTATTGTTTTGACAGGCACCGAGGTTAAGGCTCTGCGGATGAAAAAAGTAAATATAGAAGACTGTTACGCAAGGATAAATAACGGGGAAATATTTGTAATCGGCATGAATATTTCCCCTTATGAGAAAGGGAATCGTTTTAATCACGAACCCGAGAGGGAAAGAAAAATGCTGATGCATAAACATGAGATCAGAAGGCTTACAGGAAAGTTAAAGGAAAAAGGATTTACACTTGTCCCGCTTAAGATGTATTTTAAAAACGGGAAAGTAAAGGTTTTACTGGGTCTGGGGAAAGGGAAAGCGAAGTATGATAAAAGACAAGCTATTCAGAAAAGGGATATGGACAGAGAAATGCAGAGAGAGTGGCGGAACAAATAAACTATTATCAATTCATTATTTCAAAAATTGATGGGGCTTTATCCTTAAGGGAATCTATCATTTCAAAGAATTTAACCGAATCGACTATATAATAATTACCGGAATATTTTATCACAGCTTTGCCGCAGCATTCCCCCTTGAGTTCGTAAGAGAACGGGATTTTCCGTGCGTATGACTTTTCGTAATCAAGACCCCAAAAACCGTTCCTGTTCTCGAAAAGCAAACCGGATGAAAAAAATTCAACATCCAGCAGATTTTCGAATTGAAACAGATTCTTTATTTTCATAGACGGGACAGACAGTCTTGCCAGTACGTATTTTCCTGCATTCCCTGTAATATAATACAGTTCATTATACCTGAGCAGCAGTTTATTGGAGCTTAAACTTAAATTTTGTATAACTGCCGAATTGCTGTTTAAATCGAAAATATTATAGTTATATTTTCCTGCTATACCAACAGCAGTGCCTAATAGATTTCCGGCCCTGTACATATACACTTCGTAGCTTTCTTTATCGGAAAACGAATTGGATTTATCGGGCATTAATAGTCTTTCAGTATCGGTAGCCTGGTCGTAAATAAAAATTCCTTTATTCTTATAATAATATATATTTTCGCTGCTGATAATAAATGCCTTAATTTGTTTATCATCCGGTGTAGGCCCGCATGTTTTAACCAAACTGCCTTCAGAATTATAAATCCTGATATCAGTTCCGTTTGATAATCCCAGTTTCCCGGCGTCCTGATCATAACTGACAATATTGTAATTATCAGCCAGCTCCAGTTCCATCTCCAGCGGCCAGATAATTTTAAGTATTTTTTTTTGCCTGCTGAATAAAACATTATGTCCGTAAGATAATCGGTTTTCATTTACTTTTTTTATGCTGGATGCAATGACAAGTCCCTCTTCAATACAGCTGGCAGCTTTTGCAATCTCACCGTTATTGTATAACTCCAGGCCTTTATTTATTTTTTTTTCTGCATCCTGTGAACAGCCAAAAATAAAAGCTGCACATATTATAAAATAAAAATATTTTTTTATATCGTATAATGGGATCATAGTTATTTCTGCTTTTTACATATATTTGTTTTTATTACGACTCATCTTATCCGAATATTTTTTGTCTGAAAAGAAAAAATACAGCGCCCAGCAGGCAAAGGCTGGCCCAGAGATAGTCAAGAGAGAGTTTCTCTTTCATATAGAGAGTCGCAAACGGAAAAAATATTGATAATGTAATAACTTCCTGAATTATTTTCAACTGTCCCAGAGTCATTGCTTCGTGTCCTATTCTGTTTGCAGGCACCTGAATAAGATATTCGAATAAGGCAATACCCCAGCTGGCAAGGGCTGCCACAATCCACGGCTTATTGGATAAATTTTTTAAATGCCCGTACCATGCGAATGTCATAAAAACGTTGCTACAGCATAGCAATGAAATTGTTAAAACGTATTTACTCATAACAGTCATCCTGTCAATTATTTTACATTTAAAGTGCAGTCAGAATCTGAATAGCACAGAAGGAAATATAATACTAAGAAAAAAGCTTATAATGCCTTTATATGAGTATAGTATACGGCACCGGAACCCACAATGGACGACAACTCGGCTTTAAGCTTCTCGGAAGGCATTGTGTTAAAGGCATGATGCGCTTTGATCGTCTTCTTGTTCCCGCTATTGCCGTTTAAATGGAAGAATACGGGGCATCTGGTCCCGCCTGCCTGGTATTTTACAATAACGGATTTTAAGCTTCTCAGTATTTGTTCGTCGGGAGCTGCAGTATTAAAATTAATATGAATACCGGAAACGGAATCTCTTTTTGCATCTTTAAGGCTTTTAACATCACGCGCGATAATCTTTACAGCCGTGTCTTCTTCAAAATCTACTTTGCCTTTTATAACCAGGGGATCATCCGATTCAATAAGCTCACCGAACTTTTCATATACATTCGGAAAAAAAACCGCCTCAATAATGCCGCCTGTATCTTCAATACTGCATGTACAGAAAACCTTCCCGTTCTTCGAAGTCCTTACCTTGAGATTGCTTATTATACCGACAACGGATATTTCTCCGCTTTTGTTTTGCCCGTCTATTTCCGCTATTGGGATAAACGGAAGGCCGGCCAGTTCTTCTTTATATTTTTCAAGCGGATGGCCGGATATGAACAATCCGAGAACTTCCTTCTCGTAATTCAGTTTTTCTTTGCTGTTCCAGTCATCCGTGCCGGGCAAATTAATAGTAATATTCTCCGGATCCGGCTGTCCGTCGGATTCAAAAAGACTGCCCTGCCCTGATGCTTTATCGATCTGCAGGTTTTTGGCAATCTCTGTAATAATATCTATCGAGTTAAAAAGCATAGCCCTGTTTCCGTATACCGAGTCCAGTGCCCCTGCCTTAATAAGAGCTTCGAGAACGCCCTTGTTAAGAACAGCAGTGTCTATATTCTCAAGGAATTCCTTAAGCGTGTTAAATCTGCCGAACCTGTTTCTCGATTGAATAATCGCGTCTATTACTTTGCTTCCAGCTCCTTTTATTGCGCCAAGCCCGAAGCGTATACACGACTCCTGAACTGTAAAATCGTATTCGCTTGTATTGATATCAGGGGGCAGAACCAGTATGCCCATCGTTTTGCAGTCATTAATATACTGAATAATGTCTTCCTGCTTATCCGGCTGTGAGGACAGCAAAGCTGCCATGTATTCGATAGAATAGTTCGCTTTTAAATAAGCAGTCTGATAAGATATTACAGCATAGGCTGCTGAATGCGATTTATTAAATCCGTATTCCCCGAATTCGCGCATAGCAGAATATATATCCTGAGCCAGCTTAATATCTATTTTGTTTTTAATTGCTCCGTCGAGAAAAGGCTTTTCCATTTTATCGACAATTTCCATTTTCTTTTTTCCCATTGCCTTTCGGAGCTTGTCCGCGTCGGGCATTGAGAATCCGCCCATTACCTGGGAAATCTTCATTACCTGTTCCTGGTACACAATAACGCCTAGCGTATCTTTCAGAATAGGCTCAAGGATCGCATGAGGGTATTTAATCTTTTTGGGATTCCGTTTTCTTGCTATAAAGTCTTTTGTCATGCCGGAGTTCAGCGGACCCGGCCTGTAAAGAGCAACGATCGCTATAATGTCTTCAAAGTCTGTCGGGCCAAGCTCGCGCAGAAGCTTTTGCATGCCCGAACTTTCAAGCTGGAACACACCGTTGGTATTCGCGTTTGCCAGCAGCCTGTATGTCTTTTTATCGTCCATAGGAATCTTTGCAATATCGACATCAATGCCCCTGTGCTTTTTAATAAGCTTTATGCACTTCTCAATAATAGTCAGGTTCTTTAAACCGAGAAAATCCATCTTAACCAGACCGGCTTTTTCAAGGTCGCCTTTTTCGAACTGGGAAGAGATGCTCCCGTCGCTCGAGTCCCTGTACAGCGGCACATGCTCGGTTATGGGTCCTCTCGATATTACAACACCCGCAGCGTGCTTGCCTACCGAACGGCACAGCCCTTCAAGAGTGCGCGCGGTGTCGATATGCTTCTTCCACTCACTGTTTTCATTGTACAGCTTTCTGAATTCGGGCACATCTTTCAGAGTGTCTTCCAGATTGGAGAAGTTCGGGATCAGCTTGGTTACCTGGTTGGCATCGGCAAACGGGACATTCATTACGCGGGCAACGTCTTTCAGCACAGCTTTTGCCGTCAGCCTGTTGAAAGTATTGATCTGGCTTACATGATCTTCGCCGTATTTATTCTTTACATAATCTATTATTTCTTCCCTGCGTTCTGCGCAGAAATCTATATCAATATCCGGCATTTCATTTCTGTCCGGATTCAGAAAGCGCTCAAACAGCAGGTTGTATTTCATCGGATCAAGATCAGTAATCCTGAGGCAGTACGATACAACTGAACCTGCTGCCGAACCGCGACCCGGACCAACGGGAATGCTCATCCTCCTGGCCTGTTCAATAAAATCCCAGACAATTAAAAAATATCCGGCAAAATTCATTCCTGTTATTACTTTGAGTTCATATTCGATGCGTTCCTTTACGGCATCCGGTATCCCGTTCGGGAATCTTTTTTTAGCTCCTTCGTATACAAGATGCTTCAGGTACGAATCAAGAGTATAGCCATCAGGAACATTAAAATGAGGCAGGATAACGTTCCCGAGCGAAAGCTTAATATCAGTCATGTCCAGAATTTTCCTGGTGTTCAAAGCAGCTTCAGGATGATCGGGAAAGATTGCCTTCATTTCTTCGGCTGATTTAAAATAAAACTGATCAGAGGAAAATTTCATCCTGTTTGCATCATCGAACGTTTTGCCGGTCTGTATGCAGAGCAGGATGTCGTGTGAATACGCATCGCTTTTTAAAAGATAATGACAGTCATTCGTTACTATTAAAGGGATATTAAGCGATTTTGATAATTTTATCAATTCCGCATTGGCAGTCTTCTGCTCCGGTATATTGTGATCCTGTAACTCGAGGTAAAAATTATCCCTGCCGAACATTTCACTGAACTTTCCGGCCATTTTCCTGGCATCTTCATATTTGCCCTTTAAACAGAGCGACGGTATTTCGCCTTTTATGCACGCGCTGGAACAAATGAGGCCGTCCTTGTGTTTTTCAAGGACTTCGTGGTCAATTCTGGGCTTATAATAAAAGCCTTCAGTGTAACCGATTGATGACAATTTAACAAGATTTTTATAACCGGCTTCGTTCTTCGCTATAAGAATTAAATGATACGAAGAATCTCTTCCTTTATTTTGTGATTCTTTTTTAAAACGCGATTCAGGAGCTATATAGAATTCCTGGCCTATAACCGGCTTAATCCCGGCTTTTTTAGCCTCCTGATAAAATTCAATAGCGCCGAATAGGTTGCCGTGATCCGTAAGCGCGACGCCGGGCATTCCGAATTCGGCTGCTTTCGCGACCAGTTTTTTTACCCTTATTGCTCCATCCAGAACGGAAAAATCGGAGTGATTATGCAGATGTACAAAGTCCATGGGCATAATGATTACAACCAGGGGACATAATTTCAAGCATAAAATTCCAAAAAAACGAGTCCGGGCTCCGATTTTTTTAAAGAATAATCCTTAAAAGATTGACATTGAATGCTAAATAAGTATAAATAAATTGATTCTTAATATTATAAATTCAGGACAGGAAATGATAGATACAAAGCTTCTTGATATTTTAGCGTGCCCTGCATGCAAAGGCGATGTGGAGTACGACACAAAAAACGAAAAATTAATCTGCATCGATTGCAAAAGAAAATACCCGGTCAGAGATGGGATTCCGGTAATGTTAATTGATGAAGCCGAAACAGAATAAAACGTCCTTACCGCGTCTTTTGCTGCTGCGTCTTTATCTCTCAGAATATTATTTGCATATTTCTAATTGACAGAATATTTTTGTTTATAAATTACATTATATATGAACAGCCGGAAAAGGCAGGGTCGGAAACACGTTATTTTATTCATGCAATTTTAATACAGACAAAACAGAGGTTAAACAATGTTCGAATCAAAATCGCCGATGGTCAGAGTGGGAGCATATATCATCATCGGTTTTTTTACTTTAATAATAATTATATCGTTCGGTATGCCGGACTTTATGACCAAGCTTGGGATGGATGATAATGTAGTTGCAATAATCGACGGAGAAAAAATCTACCGCCTGGAGTTTGTCAGATACAGGGAAAACATGGCAAGCCAGATCCCGAATGCGGATAAAAAGGAAATGCAGGACATGATCCTCAATAACCTGATAATGAGAAAACTGATGCTGCAGAATGCGCATAAAATCGGAGTCGCTGTTTCGGACGAGCGTGTAATGAACAGCATTAAAAATATATTTAAAGACAAAAGCGGCAAGTTCAGCAAGGAATATCTGGACAGGTACCTGGCGCATTACCATCTGGGACTGCCCGACTTCTTTTTAACGGTAAAGGAAGACCTGATGCTGAACGAATTCAGGCATCTGGTTTTTCAGGGAGTAGGCGTTTCCCCTGAAGAGGTTGCAACAGAATACAGACTGGAGAATTCCCATATACAGATAAAATATTGTTATCTTTCAACATCTGATCTTAACAAAAGATTCAAAAACAGCATAAACGTAACTGAGAAGGAAATAGACGAAGAGCTGCAGAAAAGCAAAGATGAAATAAAAGATCCCGCAACAGACAGGAAAAGAATCAGGGATAAGATCGAGAAAAATAAAATCGCAGCACTAAAGAATGATCTCATCAATAAAATCGACAAGCTGGCTGAAGGAAAAAAATCATTCGATGAAGCGGCCTCCAGTCTCGCAGGCGGAATATTCGTATCCGGTCTTTTTAAATTGGGCGATCCTGTAAAAGAAGGGGGCGGCAAAGGAAAAATGTTATACTCTTTCAGCAATTCCCCTATATTTAACGACAATTTATTGTCACTTGAAGCAGGAAGGACATCAAGGGCGATTGACGGGTTTGACGGCATATATATATTTACGCCTGTGAGCAATGCTCTTATAACAAGAGAACCTTCCGCAAAGGAATACGCAAAAATGGAAGAAGAGCTTCTTGAACAAAAAAATAATTCGGTGTTTATGTCAATAATGTCGTCCATACGGGATAAAGCAAAAATTACCAGAAATTTAAAATTTAATTGATTATTCGGGATTCAGGATTTATAATCATCAGGACTGAACGACAAAAAAAGAAATCCAATTATGTAAATTCAGGCAAATATATAACTTTGTAAATATTAATCATGAGGGAATAATATGAATGTTAATGCAGAGTACGTAAATCCGTTTCTTAAAGCTGCAAGCTCGGTTTTTAAATCCGTAGTAGGCGTGGATTTAAGAAGAGGGAAACTTGTCGTTAAAGACAAACCTTCTCCGTCTCATGAGGTTGCAATAATCATAGGCATAACAGGAGGCATTCAGGGGGTTGTGGTTTACAGCCTTGCCATGAGTATGGTTTATAAAATAGCGGATATCCTTATGCCGGGCTTATCTAAAGAACAAATAGACAGCGAATGGAAGGATATTATGGGCGAATTCGCGAACATGATTACCGGAAACGCAATGAATCTATTTACCGACATAACAAAGGGCACACAGCAGGTTAACATAACTACGCCTACTGTAGTCGAAGGAAAGGAATTTACGATCTCTGCAATTCAGCAGACAACGCTTGGGATAAACCTGTACAGCCCTATGGGATCTCTGGAGATGAATGTCGCACTAAAATAAGGCTGCTAATCAACAAACGCTTTACTGTAATAGGTAGTTTCAATATCCTTTAAGTTCTTTTTAACCTTGCTTAACAGGGGCGAATTATAAAAAAACGGGGCTTTCTCAACACCGGCCTTTTTTAAAAAGATTTTATATATCTTTCTTGCGATCCCGATATCTTTCAGCATTGCATCCTTTTCAAACACCTGTGCAATTACAAAATACGCGTCATCAATGGTTTCTCTCTTCCCGTAATTCTTAATTACTTTTATGGCAGCTTCAAGAGACTGGTTTCCTTTGTTATTTTTACAGTATAATTTGGCGATTGCGATAAGCGAATCGTCAGCCAGTTCATGATCCGGGAAAAGAGCAGGCACCCGGTAAAAGTACTCGATCGCCCCGGACTCGTCCCCCTTTTTCAGGTTTATCTCTCCTGTGTAAAAAAGCGCAGCAGGATATTCGCCTGATTCCTGGTTTATTGAAGCCAGTGTTTTTACGGCATCGCTGTAATTATTCTGCTGGGAATATATTTTCGACAGCCAGATGGAACTGATATCCCTGAACGAGCTGTCCGGATATTTTGTTTTTAATTCTTCAAATTTCTGCCTGGAATTTTCGTAAAGAGATGCCTCGAACAGCTGAATCCCGCTCTTTAACAGCGCCTCGTCAGGAGATGGGAAAGATGCGGATTTATTATTTTTGCTCTCCTTCCTGTCGTCCGTACCTGCGTTTTCCTTTTTTGCAGGAGCAGATTTTGTTTCTTTTACCAACGCGTTCGAATTTATAATATTTTCAATTATATCTTCAAGCTCCCTGGACTCCACTGCGTACAAAGGAAACGCGAATAAAAGCGTCAGTATGGAACTAATGTATAATATCTTTTTCATTTATCAATGATCTTTGATTTAGGATCTATAGGACGGTTTTCTTTCACTGTTTTCCCGGTCATCTTTAGTTTAGGTATTTCCTTTTGAAGTTCCCGTACTTCAGACTTTTTAAACTTATCATCAGTTTTATCGACATCTGCGATTTTTTTGTTGTCCATAAAAGGCAATGGCTGTTTTTTAATATCTGAAGCAGGTTCAATGATTTTCGTATCCAGCTCTGTCTTTATTGTTTCATTAGCAGGAAACTCCGTTTTTTTTAGCTGCTTATCGGCTTTTTCTTCAATAAGCTCGGATTCGAGCAGAGACTTGAACCGCGATCTCTCCCTGCTTTTTTTAAAGCTGAAATCGAAGAGAGTGTTTGTGTCTTCAGTAAGCGGCTTGCCGAACTTTCTGGCAGAGCCCTTGCCCATGTTATACCCGATGTATATGCCTATTATGACCAGAATAAACACAAAGCCGTAAAAAGATGTCTTTATTATATTGACGGTCTTTTTATCAAAGCTGTCTATAAATCTGTTTATTATAATAATTATTTTATTTAATATGTTTATAATAAAGTTCATTGCATTAAATCCGCTTTATCTATTATAAAGATCACCCTGCATTTTTTCAAATTATTTATTGTCTGCCGGCTGCTCAGAAGCCTGCGCGTATCTTTTTCCGATATTACCGGGCAATTATTCAGGCCGTCAACAGCTGCGGCAAAGTAAGGAGAGTTTCCCGATCGAGCGTCTATAAAAGCCTGATCCTCATTATAGCAGTACGACACCATGCCTCTCTTAACTGCTTGCGAGCTGTCGATGAATCGTCTTCCGAAAATCTCGAGCCCTGAATCGCTGTACACCGAAGGAAACAGCATAGGCTTGATATTGTGTCCGCGGCCGTCCACAATTAAAGCCGTGTAGGGAGTTGATATGGGGACTTCCGTTCTTACAGGGAAATCGTCCGACGGGTAATCGAAAGGCAGGGACGCAATAATGCTCCCGAAGTTCAGCTTTGCCTCACAGACCGACGAATCGAATTCCGCAGGATATTCCTTAAATACAACATTCTTGTTAATTTTGTCCGATATGCTTCTTTGTGTGTCGTTGCTTGTTTTCATAATATCCAGAAGGCTGTTTTGAGAATCGATCCGCATGCTTTTAATTGTATCAGCCATAATAGCTATGGCAAATTCCTTTGCGGAATTATAGTTGATCTCCCTTGCCCTGTTAAGCGGAATAGCTTTGCCTGTAAGCATGTCCACAGAGTCGCCTTCTTCGTTAAAGGCAATCTGCGACTTGCCCCTGGAAACAACATACCCCTTTTGCCAGTCTATTTTGCTTTTATATTTAAGCAATACTTCGTTCGCTGCGGATATCCCGCATAATATAAATAAAAATATTATGATAAAGATGCGAACGCCTGTACGATGACTGATTTTCATATTTCCGTGTAACTTTAAAGATAGTGTTTGGTTATAGATATATATTACTTATCGGATTTTTTGCAGATTTTGTTTACACATTCCGAGCATCCGGGTCAGTTTTGCGAAAGTTGCGTTCAGTTCGTTCATCAGGAGTTCGGAAGCCTTTTGCTGCGGCAGATCGGGATGCCTTGCGAAATACACAAAGACCCTTCGCAGAAAAGGCGTGATCAGCTTTGAAGCAAAGCTATTGTTTATTATGTTCAGCATTTCCTCATCTGAAGATATGCCGGAAGAGGTCTTCCGTTTTATATCTTCTATTGCCGCGATCGCTTTATTTACTGCATCCAGAAGGACAACCGGCTTTTTAATGCTGCCGCTCTTATTGCCAAGCTCAGCTTTCAGAATCTGATCCGGAGTGCGCGGCTGCGTTTTCGTCGACTGTAATATCTCCCCGAGCGGCGTTTCCACCGTGTTCTCTATCCTGGCTCCGCCCTCTGTAGCATTAATTACAGGAATGTTAACCCTGGCTGCGGAATCCCTGAACCAGTTCCTGTAAATATCAAAAACAAAGTCCGTGACTACCTTTCCTTTGCCTTTATATCCTTCTATATATTTTATCTTTCTCTTACGGATCACCCTCTGGTTTATTGTTTCTAGGTTAAGGAACCTGGATGTTTTCGGCAGCCATTCGTCGTTATGATATGTGCCCGAGCAGTGTATTTCCCTGCCTGTATACGCGAGATCCTGGCCTAAAAGCACAATTGAACTGCACCCGAGATTAAGGAGCAGGTCGAAAACGCTGGTAGCAACCGATCCGCCGGACTGGATATCACCCACAGCACCCGTAAACTCCTCCATCCAGTCCCATATTGGAGTTGTCTCCCTTTTCACATTGCCATTTTTATCGCTGTAATACTTTGTGGTAGTGCTTAATATCTTTTCACCCGGATATGATCCGACCAGCCTCGGATAACATACCATATCCGCAAGGAGTACAGACCCGCTTTCCATGATACCGAGAAAATGCTTTAGGCTGTATTTCTGCGAATCGAGCGTCATTACAATATGCGGAACTACGCCCATCCTGTGCAGCACTTTAAACGCGGTATCCACGCAAACAATAAGCGCCCTGTCCCTGATGCTGTTAAGGAGCCGCGCGTTCTTTTTCAGCGAAGGCCCGGCTGACACTATTATGCCCGGCATTCCCCGGAACCTGCCGAAGAGTTCAATGACCGGTGTTGAAGTATATACATGATGTATGTTTTTAAATATATGACTGATCCAGTTCTCTTCAAATTCAAACCTGGTGAGGAGATCGCTTACCTTGGATCCTATGTATTCTTTTATACCTTTTAACACAGCATCGTAAAATTCCCTGTTCAGGGAATACGACGGCCTGTGAATATAAGTGGAAGCTCCCTTTATTGTTGAAATATCTATTTGTTCAAACACAGCAGGGAGATCCGCTGTTGATGTTACTGTTGAGATATCCTTAATAGCGCCCGGATTATTTAAGCGCGCCAGTTGTATCACTTCAGCATCTTTTTCAATTATGATTATTAAATGAGCCGGGAATCTTTTTCTAAGATATTCAGCATGATATCCGAGAGCAAGCCCTGCAATAATTATTAAATTCGACCTGCCGGGATTGAATGACCCGGCGCTTCTCTCTGATTCTTTTAAAGGATCGTATATGGAATGAAGCCTTACTTCGCGGGAGTCCTCGGGATTTATATATAGAAGGGTTTTTGATCCGGCCGGTGTGTCAGCGATTTTGTATTTTGCCATAATTGATCAGTATATTTCGTCCAGGGGTGATTCGAATAATGAGATTAAAGTTTGGTTATCCAGTAAATCCCCCCTAACCCCCCTTTAATAATGGGGGTGGATCGCGAAGCGAGCCGGGGGATTTTTCATTCGAAAGAGTTAATTAATGCAACTATATTCAGCATAACACAGCCCTACTGACTCAGTTAGTCCCCGTCCGTCTATTTAAAAGCTTCCTTGAGTTCCTTATGCAAATCGTCCACATCCTTTTGCGTCCGCAATTGATATTTCTCAAGGACCGACTCTTCCAGATAATAATAATTGTATTTGCCTGATTCGAATTCGGCAAGCATGTTACCCAGGTACACAGGGAAAATAAACTCTTTGAATTTATCGTTAGCTTCAAGTGGCGAATGATGAAACTTAATTGCGTCTACCAGGTATTCCGGGAAATTCCACTTCTTTGCCATAAGCTCCCCTATTGTGGAGTGACTGATCCCGAGCGAGACCTCTTCCAGTATGGTAGACGTTCTTATTTTTCTGTCTTTTGTCAGGTCGGATATCCAGGCTGTAAATTTCGAATCAGCTGCCAAAAGTACAAGCTTCCCCAGGTCGTGGAGCAGTCCGCCCAGATACGCGAACTCGACAGTCTTTGACTTGCCGAATTTCTGAGCAATATACCTGGCATAGTCTGCTGTTTTTGTGCAGTGATTCCATATCTCTTTAAATTTTGTATATCTTTTTTCCAGAATGCTGCGCGTGCCTGTAACCAGAAGCAGGTCATGAAGGTTCGAAAATCCTATTATAAGCACAGCCTCGTTTATATGTTCAACTCTTTTACCTAAAAAGAATCCTGCCGAATTGGCGAGCTTTAATATTTCGCTCGTTAGCGCCGGATCGGAAATTATCTTTCCTACTACCTGTTCTATTGTGGATTCGGGGTCCTTGCAAAGCCTTAATAATTCCACTATATTCTGGTTAAAGCTCGGAAGCCCGTCAACTTCGCTTATTATCTGCTTCTTGATCTGGGTTGTGATTACTTTAGGCTTTAATTCATAAGGTATTTCAAATTTTGCCTGCGTGGTTTTGCCGTCCGTTGATATGTTGAACGCGCTTTCTCCCATCCCTGTATTTTTAAGAAGCAGGATTGAAAGCACAATACCCAGGCCTGCGCCCTCGGTCTCATCGTATATTTCCTCATAAGCCTCGGTAAAATCCTTATATTCCCTGGCTTTCTTCATCCTTATGTTTATCCTTTCCATTTCCACTGCATGTATGGGGACATTGTTCTCAACCATGACCTTAACCCCGTCATCCGTCATCGCAACAGAAAGGATTGCCCTGAAATCGGTACTTTCCAGCTCTTTTTCAATAGTATCTGTGCCTATTACCTCTTTCCTGAAGTTTTTAATCGCGTTCGAATATTTTTCCTGGTTATTGATATCCAGTTTAAGTTTTAAAAAATAATACCTTTTCGCATTTGCCTTTACCGCATTAGCGATTATCTCTCTTAATATGGTAACAACTGAATCGAGGAGATAGATCATATCTATTTTGGCTAATACCTTGGAAAAAAAAGCGTCTATAGATTTTAGCAATGTTTCATTGTGAAAGGGAAACTTAATGCTGACCGTCTTTTCTTTATCCAGCAGGGAGAGCAGGTCGCTCGGTTTAATGTTCTGCATGATACGCTCCATGACCGCAGTATGATAATAATTATATAAACAGTATCTATATTATCGTCAATATTTATTTATTTACTTAACAATCTATTACCGGATTCTGAAATCTCAATGAAACAGCATAAGAATCTAAGTGAGGTAGCGGTCGAGTGACTGTGAGACATTAACCGTAAGACAAAGGTTACGGACAAGGAAATCGTTTTCCTTATGCCGTACGTCGCGTACACAAAGGATATTTCGAGATAGGGAGCAAACTGGGCTCAAGCTCGATCAAGACAGGTAAAAGCCCGATTGTAGATGTGAAGTAAACTTAAGCTCAGGAGCGCTTTTCATGAGAAGAAGTATCTCGTAAGCGCTCCCTGAAAAAACAATGAAACCTGCCGCAGACTGCCCGGTCATCGCCAATTATATCCGGTAAACATTCCTGTTTAATAGACAAATAATAATAATTCAAAAATAATGTTGACATCATTATAGAATATTTGTCAGAATGAACGATTTTCATAATTTTACCCTGCTATAGAAGTTAACTTATTAAATTCTGAAAGTCACTGCTTTAAAATATCCTTATCAAAATAACTTAATTACAACAGGAGGAGTTATGAAAGACTGCTTTAAATTTTTGCGCGTTTTAATCATTTTCTTAATAATGCTGGGCATGGTTTCCTGCGGAGGCGGAGGAGGAAGCAGCAGTCCCGGAATTACCGGAGACCCGCCAACGTCGCCCGGTTCTCTCGATACATCCTTTAATCCCGGAGCAGGGCCAAATTCCCAGGGCAAAATATATTGCATGGCTATTCAAAGCGACGGCAAAATAATTATTGGCGGAGAATTTAATTACTACAGCAGCTATTCAAGAAACAATATCGCAAGGATCAATTCGGACGGCTCCCTCGATACAACCTTTGATCCTGGCACAGGCGCAGATGATGTTGTAAGAAGCCTTGCTATCCAAAGTGACGGCCAAATTGTTACAGGAGGCAGGTTCATAACCTATAATGGTTCTTCACGAAGTCATATCGCAAGGCTCAACACTGACGGCTCACTTGACTCTTCCTTTGATCCCGGCACAGGCACAGACACATATTCTTCTATCTATTCCATCGCGATTCAAAGCGACGGTAAAATTATTATTGGAGGGGCATTCACAACCTATAACAGTTCTTCAAGAAGCTGTATCGCAAGGATCAATTCCAACGGTTCACTCGACACTTCCTTTGATCCGGGCACTGGCACAGGTACAAATTATGCCGTTAAATCTATTGCAATTCAAAGCGACGGCAAAATTGTTATTGGCGGGGATTTCATAACCTATAATGGTACTTCAAGACACTATATCGCAAGGATCAATTCCGACGGTTCCCTCGACACTTCCTTTGACCCTGGCACCGGAGTTGGTTGGGGTATTGTACTATGCGTAGCAATTCAATCCGACAGCAAAATTATTATTGGAGGAACATTCGAAACTTATAACGGTTCTTCAAGAGACACAATTGCAAGGATCAATTCCGATGGTTCCCTCGACATTTCCTTTGCTCCAAGCATAGGCGCAGGTTATTATTTAAATGGTATTGCCATTCAAAACGACGGCAAAATTGTTATTTGCGAACAGTATTCATCCAATATTATCAGGATTAATACAGACGGTTCTACCGACAGCTTATTCAACCTTAACAAGCCTTCCTTTTATGAAAGTATGGATAGCGGTTTCTATTGTCTGGGGATTCAAAGCAACGGTAAAATTGTTATCGGCGGTTTTTTGGAAAACGATTACGGCACTGCAATAAAAAGCATTATAAGGCTGGAATCAACCGGGTCACAGGATAATTCTTTTGCAGCTACTATCCCTCTTCAGAACGAAGTTCTATCATTAGCCTGCATGGCAATTCAAAGCGACGGCAAAATTATTGTTGGAGGAGAATTCTCGGGCTACAGCGGCATTGCCAAAAATAATTTAGCAAGGATAAACACTGACGGTTCACTCGACTCTTCCTTTGATACGGGCACAGGCGCAAATTATTCCGTAAATTCCATTGCAATTCAAAGCGACGGTAAAATCATTATAGGCGGGTACTTCACAGCCTATAACTCAACTGTCAGAAACCGTATTGCAAGAATCAACACTGATGGTTCACTCGACACTTCCTTTGATCCAGGTACAGGCGCGACTAATTACCTTAATTCCATTGCAATTCAAAGCGACGGCAAAATTCTTATTGGAGGCGGATTCACAGCTTATAACTCAACTGTCAGAAACCGTATTGCAAGGATAAACACTAACGGTTCAATCGACTCTTCCTTTAATCCCGGCACGGGTGCAAATAGTTCGGTAAGTTCCATTGCTATCCAAAGCGACGGTAAAATTCTTATTGGAGGCGGATTCACATCCTATAACTCAACTGTCAGAAACCATATTGCAAGGATCAACACTGACGGTTCACTCGACTCTTCCTTTGATCCCGACACGGGTGCAAATAGTTCGGTAAGTTCCATTGCTATCCAAAGCGACGGTAAAATTCTTATTGGAGGTGGATTCACAACTTATAACTCAACTGTCAGGAACCATATCACAAGGATAAACTCTGACGGTTCACTCGATACAACCTTTAATCCGGGTACAGGCGCAGGTGATAATGTAAAATGTATGTCAATTCAAAGCGACGGCAAAATTGTTATTGGAGGAGAATTCACAACTTATAACTCAACTGTCAGATGCCGTATCGCAAGGATCAATTCGGACGGCTCTCTGAACACAACCTTTGATCCTGGTACAGGCGCAGATGATGATATAGAGTGCATGTCAATTCAAAGCGACAGTAAAATCATTGTTGGCGGAGAATTTTCAAGCTACAACGGCACTGCGCGAAACAACATCGCAAGGATCAATCCTTAGCATGAAATGCAGTTTTTGGCAAAGAAGCTTGTCTTAGAGCACACGCAAAAAAAGCGCCCTGAAACGCAAGGGCGCTTTTTTATTGCGTATAAGCAGAAAAGACAGCAACAGGCCGACGATAACTCCCTTTCCTTCCGGCCTCCGGCTATATTCCACTTAGCATTTACAACCGAAAGCTTAATACGAAAAAGGATATGCTATTTATATACGAATGAAAATTATACCGGCAATCAATACACTTATACTATTAACCAGATGCAGAAGGCCAGCACGGATGCCGGCCGCGAGGCGTGGGACAGGATGTCCCTTACGCCGAGCAAGCCGGCCGCGGCGTTTGAGCGGCCGACCTTTCTTTTCGCCCTTTTCTTTGGGCGTACAAAGAAAAGGGCAAGGGGGACTTTCAGTCAGTCAATCATCTTGCGCAGGGTATTTACATCATCTGAGAACACAAAGCTATTATTTTTGTATTCCTCCTGGCACTCAGCATAACTATTGTAAATTTTATTTCTTTCCTCTTCAATAATTGCCTTTTCCAGTATATTCTTTATTTCAATCTTTTCAGTCAGTGATAAATTCCTGACATCATCTACCAGGTCATTGAATGTTGTTTGCATAAAAGTAATTCCTTTATAATAAGATAATATTACCGCCCAAACTGTTATTATCTTTGTGTAAAATACTAATAATTAAATAGAAAGTAAAGGATTTTTTGCCTGTAAGAATGCTATAGTAAGTAACGCGATATCTCGTAAGCGCTCCCTGAAAAAATATCAATGATTAGCGCCGACCGGCACAGATTATTCATTGACAATACCTGATATTCCCCCGCCTATTGCACATATCCATTCGCTTTAATTTTTTTCGATTAACCGCCGCAGGCTATTTGTCGAAATAAAAAGAAAACACACCCAACAATCAGGAGCAAACATGAACAAAAAATGCGTGGCTTTATTATCCTCTATTCTTCTTTTTAGCGCCTTCACAGGCAACACCGCTTTCAGCGACGATACCATTAATCTTAAATCCGAAGGCAAAAAAGACACATACAAGTTCCCTCAGTTTTATAAAGGCATTTATCTTAATGTTTACTCAGCAAGGAATATGGACAGGCTTACAGGCTTTATGGAAAAAGCGAAAAAGAACAGGATCAATACACTTGTGCTCGATGTACAGACAGGCAAAGCAGACACCTGCGCGGTTTCGCAGGAAATCGTTTCGCATTGCGTGAAGAACGGCTTTCATCCTGTTGCAAGGATCGTTGTGTTCCCGGACGGGCTAAGCCACTACCCTGTAACCGAAGAGTTCATAAACGGCAAACTGAATATCGCAGAAGCAGCGTGCATTAACGGCTTTAAGGAAATTCAGTTCGATTATATAAGGTTCAGCGATATCCGCGTATCGAAGCGCCTTACGTTTGCTGAAAAATATGCTTTTATAGAAAGCTTCTTCCGTAAGGCAAGGGCGCGTGTTGAAAAATATAATACCAAAATAGCGGCAGACGTTTTCGGCAGGATCCCGCTGAATCAGGATGACGGCATAGGACAGAAGATGGAAGTATTCGACAAGGTAGTGGATATAATATGCCCAATGGCATATCCGTCCCATTATACATGGAGCGCCAAGCTGATGGCAGACCCGTATCACACTGTATTCATCACTTCCAAAAGCGCAAAAGAAAGAAGCAAAAAAGCGGAAATAGTGACATACATCCAGGCATTCCAGATGAAGGTCGGCAAATCGAATCTTACTTTCGACAAATACATAGAGGTACAGCTTAAAGCTGTTCACGATTCCGGAGTGCGGGGATACATTCTCTGGAACGCGTCACAGAATTACGATGTGGCGTTCAGGGTACTCGGCAAATACTACAGGGAAGCTCAGGAAGCGGCTAACCTGAACACAAAGGATAAGTCGTCGTAGATTATCTCACTCAAACTCCAGCAGGAACTCGGACTTGTTGTTTAGCGGGTCATTCTTCAGCTTTATTACAGCAGCCTTATCATCCGGCAGATCAAAATAAAGATACGACGGCTTGGGCTGCTCAATATTGTTAAGCTTTACATACTGCCCTTTTTTTTCGTCAAGAACCCACTTTTCCACAACAAGAAGATGCCTGTTGTTGCCTGCTATCTTTGCTTCGAAAGTCTTCTTTTGTGACTCAAGGCCGATCGTAGTGCGGCCTGCGTCTATCTTGTCTATAAATATCCTGTAATACGATCTCCTGTCCCAGGATGGATCATCTATGTTGACATCAAAGCCCACAAATTTAAAATTAAACTCTCTTGGCTGAACGTCCGGAACAATAGTATTATTATTGACCTGGGTGGTCACTGTCTGCGGATCTTCAACACGTATGTCGGGCTTCCTTACATCGCCGGAAGAACACGACATTAAAACAAGCAAAGAAAAAATGACCAGGCTAAATACTATCCGCATATCATTCTCCTAATTCAATTGTATAAGGATCGTCATAATTACCGGATACAGATTCTATAATTATATAGCCTTTAAGGTCAATCATTTCTTTAAACGAGACGGACTCCCCGTCCTTTACCTGTTCAGTTTTAACGACAAACCCCATTGGGTCTGTTACAGAGATTTTAAACTCCGCATTCTTAATGCCGTTAAACGTAAACTTTTTCCTCACCCGCGTTTTATATTCTATAAGATAATAATCCCTGTCGTCTTTCCTGGAAATAAAGCCTGTGATCCTGCTGCCTTTTATTCTCGTGGCTTTTTCCTTTGTGTCATTCGGTTCAATCTCGAAGCTCTCGTTATACGGAATAAATGACACATTCAGATTATAATCCGGGCTTGTGTTGTCGCCCCTCCTTGAAGATACCTCTATGTAAAAAGCCATCTTTAACAGGGCATCTGGCATTATTTCCGCGCCCGGGCCTTTTACGTTATCGATCTCGAACAGCTTCTTTCTGTTTTCGTCAAATATCCTTACTATCAGATCCAGGCTATCGGACGACGCATCAATTCTGTAAAGATACTGCTCGTCCGCAACAGCTTTTCCTTCCGCATCCGCTGCCGGGGCAGTATACAGATAATAGTCCCTGTCTCCCTCGGAAAATATTTTGCCGGTGATCCCGGGCTTTTGCATCGGGTTGGCAGATTCGAAATTATTGTTCGGCTCAATCTCCGTGGAATAATCGTACGCCTTTGCAGTTGTCTGCAATGTGTACATTGCTCCGTTATTTGATTCGAAGTTCGAGGCCGCCATGATATAATATCTGCCCGGCTTCATAATCCCGATTCCCTCAAGCCGTTTGGCCTCTCCTGTGTTGCCGGCGCCTGAAGAAGCAATTTCGTTTTTATCGCCGTCGAATAAAGAAAGCATTGAGCTTACATCCGGCACGCCCGAAATCGTAATATCCAGGAGAACAGGCTTGCCGTCAGCAAGATCAACATCAAAATAATACCAGTCTTCTTCCCTGGATAATGAAGCAGTGTTGGTGTTCAATTTATTGAAAGCCGGAGAAAAATATCCTTTCACTTCCCTTCCTATTTCCAGCAGATTTGCGTTTACATCATCATCATTGGGTTCCTTCTCTTCTCCATCCCAGCTTCCGGACCTGAGATGCAGCACATAATTGTTCTCGGGATTGCCCTGCGGAATATCGCGGTCTCCATGCAGAATTTCAATGTAGTACGCACCTGCGTAAAAATACATATTGCGCATCCTTTCCGGGGAAGACTTCCTTGAATCGTCAATATACTTTATTTCAAGAGGCTCAACACTTCTCTCCCTCCATATCCTGATCGCATGATTGATTCCCTTGACAGGAGAAAGCTCAATATCCATAACTATCGGGCTGACAATGTCGAGCCTGTAAAAATCATGATCAGAACCCGTATCAAGCAGTCCCTCTACGGCAATATCAGGCTCAATTTTATTTGCAGAAGTAAAGCTATTATTAGGCTCCTTTTCCCTGTACACGTCTTTTTTACAGGAATAAAGAGCTGATAATAACATTAATGATGCTAATATATATATATATTTAGTGCTCATTAGCCATAGTTTTACGTAATAGACCTGCTGCAAATCATAAGTATCTCTTCAATCGAAATGACAGTTTTGCAACAAGTCTAATATATTTAATTTAAAATAATTAAGCTGGTGTTTTTGCAGTAACAATAATTCAATTTATTTAAGCTGCCAGTTTTATATAACTTTTCAATTTATTGCGTCTTTTCTTCATCCCGCTTTTTAATATAGGCAATAAGCCTGGAGAACAATTCATAAAATTCTTTTAACTCGTCTTTTTTTCTAAGCGGCCTTAAGTCGGGATATGTGCCGCTGATTATTTCTTTTATATATTCGGACATTAAATAAATAGGCCCGGATATTTTATGCGTTTTCCTGATCAACACAGGGTATAAAATAAATCCTGTGGAAATTAAGAATATGATGACTATCAGGAATATGACATTGTTACGCTGAGTCAACTCCTTAACAAGAATTATGTTGTTTTTCATTGACTCTGAATTCTTTTCATTTTTTTCTTTTATTTTGCTATTTAAATCCGATTTATCCCCGTCTTTAATCATCACAATTTGCAGCATTGATTCTATTATCTCGCTCTGAGCATCCATGATATTATTCTGTTCCTGAATAATTTTCTCTATTTTCTTATTATCATTATAGAAATTAATGCCAACCGTTATTATAACAATACAAATCAAGCCAAAGAAAATACTCATAAAGGAATAGGTAGTCTTTAACTGAAATTTTCTGTCTACAATCTTATTCTTTCTTTGATCCATAAATCGTATCCTTGCATTTGCCGGGCTAATAAATAAGAAAAGTATAAATAATAAATGTTATCGATTATATAATGGCTGTATAAATATTGCAATAATAATAAAATATCATTTAAGCAAGAATCATTTTATTCATTGCAAAAAGAATCCTCTTGCCGGTCTTTGCTGTTTTTTTTGCAATGGCTTTTTCTACATGCTTCGCATCTCTCATCGCTGCACATCTGACATTCAAAACAATCCTTGCAGTTATGCTTTCTTGGTTTAGTGGTCTCATCAGGCACAAAAACCTTTCCTGTAAATCCGGGTATTTGTATGAAAGCCATGCGTTTAATCCTTTTAAATAGAGTATAATTGCGTCCTGAAACCCGGTATAAATAATAGACTTGCTGCAAATCTAAAATGACAGGTTTGCAACAAGTCTATTATTAAAGGTAATAAACGTAGTTACCTTCAGGCTTTAGAACATGTTTTGAATAAATAATAACATAAATTAATATAATGGCATAATATTTTAATTAAAGCGATCTTAAATCAATTACAACCGCGTCATATATAATACCCACATGTATTCAAAATGCCCACCTATACATAATTCTTAAAAATCCATAAAAGATGCAATTTATTTCAAATATTTAAAAAATATGCTGGATAATTTTAATTGTCATATTTATTAATGGCTTACTATGAATATAAAAATATATATCATATCAATTATACTTATTATTATTTGTTATAATAATCTTAACGCAGGTTTGCTTATAAACGAAATAGCCAGCGCAACAACGGGCGATGACTGGGTGGAACTATTTTATTACAGTCCGGATAAAGAATCAATGAATATATCCGGTTTATATGTAACAATGTATTACGGAGCGAATGAAAATCTTTCAGCTGATCCGGTTACAATCTATTCCTACGACAGGCCCGAAACGCCGTGGGACGACAGATTTGTTGTCATTCACTTTGCTGCTTCCGGAATGACGGACGAGACGGACAATACCGGTGACACAAACCGGAACGGATGCATGGATCTTTACCGGAATATCTCGGCAGGGAACCTGTGGACTACAGACTGCGTTGTCGCAATTGACGCAGATGATGATCCGAATAACGGCAATACAATCGATTTTGCTGCATACTCAAACAGGGATGGCTCTGTAAATGAAACAATCGAACAATACCTGATCGCCGCGCAAAATATAAATCAATGGAACACTTGCCCGGGTAAAACAAGCCAGGAATGCATGATAGACATTGGCGTAAATACACTTGCTCCATACATGACAATATCCAGAAAGAGCCCGGCTGATACCAATTCCCTTAATGACTTTTCAGTTACAAAATACATGACCCCCGGAAGGGAGAATATTTTAAGCGAGAATATTTCTTCAGGCAGAAATCTTTTTAAAACTATTAAGAACAAAATCAGCATAGGGCCGGAAAATTTTGCAAACGGCAATGTTAATATCGAATTATTTGTTTTTGAAGAATGCAATATCAGATTAAGGATATTCTCATCAATAGGCGTTCTAATATATGAATCGCCACTTTACACTAATACCGGCCCTGGCAATTTTCCTATAACGTGGGACATAAAAGGATCAGGCAAAAAAGCTGCTACGGGACTATACTTTGCGCAAATAGAAGCTACAAGAAAAGAACTAAAAAAATCTCAAGAGGAGAGAGTCTATGTAATAGTGAGCCAATATAAAAAATGAAAATTGCTTTAGCCCTGCTTCTGGCTAATACACTGAATCTTTCCTTTGAATACAAAGAGACAAATCCGTATTCTCTTTTCCCGTATAATTATGCCGTGTCCGATATTAATACGTTCGGGCATCTTTCCAATCCCGCTTACCTGCCTCTCTGGGAAGGGGCATACCTGAACATGGACTACGCAAAACCGTACATGATGGATGAGCTGAACTCCGGCAACATCCGTGCCGGAAGCAATTTCGGGAACGCTGCCTTGCAGGCAGCCTGGAACAGGTTCGGCATCCCAGAATACAACGAGGATGTTCTAGAAGGCAATCTCGGTTACAGGCTTGCGGGATTTTTAAGAGCCGGGCTGGGAGTATCTTACTATCATATTAATATAAATACGGACACTATTAAATTCAATTACAGTACCGTTGATTTCAAATTATCCGCACTGCTTATACCGCTGGAATGGATCAATATTGGCTACTTACAGGAAAATATATATTCGCTGCTCAGGAAAAATAGAACAAACGAAACCACAGTAGACTTTCTATATGCAAACCGCAGCATTGGCATAGCGTTAAAACCCGCTAACGGTATTACATTTGCATACAACCTCAATAAAACATATTACACGTACATTAACAGCTTTTCAATGACTGCCAACATGTTGACGTGTCTCAGTCTTAAAGGAGGCTATTCCCGCGAAACTTCGACTTACTCTTTAGCTGTAAACATTATGTATAATAAATTTTCAGTATGCTACGGGCTTTCCCATCACACATATCTGGGCTTGACTCACAAACTCGGACTTACTGTTGCCTCAACTGAATTTTCGGTTGAAGAGATCAATTACAATAAAAGTTTAAGCAGACGCACTCTGCCTAAGAAAAAAAAGAGAGTAAATATTAATACATGTTCTCCTGAAGATATTATGGAAGCGAATCTGTTTAGAACGGAAATTATTGAAAGAATTATTAAATACAGGGATCTGATAGGCCCCGTAAGCGAGAAAGCACTTATGCAAATCGGCGTTTCGGAAAAAGAATTAAACGACGTACGGGAACATATCACAGGCATAGCAGACGATGCCGGAAAAAAGGAAAGCAAAAACTATAAGAAAGCTTCAAAAGCCGGTTACAACACAGATACAAGAAAACTGCTGTTCCAGAGGTTGCTGGAAAACGGCCTGTCGGCAGGTACTGCTCTCAGAATAGCTGATATGGCAAAAACATCAGGCCGGGATGAAATTATACGTCAGGTAAAAGAACTCTCCGACATCGATGAAGAAAAGAAAAAAAGAATAATTGAAACATGTACAAAATTACTGCAATAGCATTATTTTTATTTGCCTGCATAAAAGCATACGCCGATATGCCGGTGGATTTTGTTATTAAAAGCGAATATAAAAAGGATACTATCGAATATAATGACATTACCAGATATTATTACAGGGAAAGATTATCTATTTTATTTAGCGAAGAAAGTTCTTTAAATGTATCCTGTATTTATCTTAAGAAGGAGAAGGATAAGAAATACACATGGAATCTCTTATTAAAGGATATCTCGCCGTGCATGTCTTTTTATCTGGGCAACTATTTCGTGAGCTTCGGTTCCGGCCTTCTGGCCGGAGCGAAAAGGACCTATGACCCGGACATATATTCAATTAAAATCAGCAACCCGGAAACCGCAGATATTAATAAAACATTCACTCCCTGCAACACAGGAAATCCGGTATTCGCTTTCAACGGAATTGCAGGATCGTCCAGACTTAAATTACAGGATTTAAATTTATCTTTAAACGCTTTTTATTCGATTAAAGAAAGATTTATTGATGAAAACTCATACGAATCAAATCAAATATCAGGCACAATGGATACAGTTGACGGCAAAATCGGAAAAGCTTACAACCAAAATGAACCGGTGGAGATCCAAACTTACGGGCTTATGTTATCAGCCGGGAGTTCGAATTCTATTTTACTTCAGACATATTTTCTGAATGCAAGTATTCACAGCAGATATAAAGAAGAGATTGTCTGGGAATACAATGAAGAATCCGGCGAATCAAACAGCATATCAAATTTAAACGGATTCGGATTATATGCGCAATACAAGGACGATTTTTTAAAAATTATACTTGATGGAGCCATGACCCAGAAAGAAACGTTGCATGAAGATAATACGAGAAACAAAGATAACGGCTTCGGGATATTATACAGCCTGAGATTCACTCCGCCGTTTGTGGCTATTGAGATTGCAGGGAAAGAGATGAACAGCTCATTTTATTCTCCTTACGGTTCGTCTATCGGAGAGGATTACCCGGAGTCCGCCTGGTTCTTTAATACCGCAATTAAACCTTATTCAAATTTCATTCTTAACGCGAAAGCATCCTCTGAAAAGAAGAAAGCGCCTTCATCAACTGATAATACAATGCCTGTTATAAAAAAAGAAACCATTTCTCTTGCGTACTTTTTTGGAAAACTCGAAAAACTGGAGATCGCATTAAAGAGAACAGAAAAAACAAATGACGAAACAGTGAAAAACCAGCAGGTACAGGCTTCGACTAAGATAGCGATTACTGATGCGATAAAATCTCTTTTGTCGGGCACAACCGCGTGCAGACAGAATAATCCCTCAAAAATTCTTTCAGCAGGTTTTGAGTTATTAGTTGCAGGCTACATGAAATTTTATATTCATTACATAGTTGCCAGTATTTCGGACAACTATACTTCATACATTGTTGTATCTCCCATCAGGGATTCATCAACCAAAGGATTTTTTATTAAAGAGGATTCAAATATCGTAGTAATTAAATCAGATATTGAAATTAAAAATATCTTTTTCTCATGCAGATATTTGTATCAATTTACACGTAGTCACTCATTGCATTCACGTCTGGAATTCATTGCCAGCGGCCTTTTTTAAAAATTTACTATAAATAATTAATAAATTTATTATTATTATCATTTTTATTTGACTTTCGTGTTTTTTATATGTATTAGTATTATGTATAAGCCTGTTATTTATTAATAATTGACGATCTCTCAAGTAAAGAATAATTAATCCACATTCCCTATAAATAAACAAGGAAATACATTCATTTTTTTTAATAATAATTATCTCAAATAATTTAAATTTGAAGGTAAATTTTAATGAAAATAGATGTTCATAGAAATGAATATATCGTAAATATTAAATTAACCGGTAAATACGATATTGAAGAACTTCTCTTTTTCAGCACTCTCTTTACAGATGAAATAAGCAAGAAGCCTCCTGTTATTGCCCTGGATTTAGCACATTTAACCTATATTGACTCTTCAGGTATCGGCTCACTTATCAGATATATGAATATGGCTTTAAAAAAGAATATTGACTTTATTTGTTATAATCTGAACGAGAATATTGAGAATATCTTTAAAATCTCAAAACTCGACCAGTTCCTGCCTATTTTATCCAATGAAGATTTTCAAAAAAAGTATAACAGCTTATCTACTGCAAGCAAAAATAATTAGTGTCCCAATCTATTTCCCCGGTATTCAATAAAATAAATCCTCTAAAAAATTATCCTGCATAAACAGATTATCCCGAATTATTTTTGAGAAATTATTATTAGAAAGCATGCCAGGATAACTCACTAATTTATAATTGACGAATTAGCATATAAATGCAATTGCATTCTATTTAATTCAAATACAAAAAATTAATCGAGCTCAGTTCAGCTTTGGAGTAACAATATGTCAAGGATACTCTCCGGAATACAACCCTCAGGAAAACTTCACATAGGCAATTATTTTGGTATGATGAAGCCAATGATAGAATATCAGGAAAAACATGAACTTTTCTGTTTTCTGGCAAATTATCATGCTATGACCAGTTCGGAAGATGGAAACGTATTAAAAGAAAATACAATTGAAGCAGCTATTGACTTTCTTGCACTGGGGCTGGATCCGGGAAAGTGCCATTTCTGGGCTCAATCTGATATACCTGAAGTTACACAGCTGACATGGATATTGTCCTGCCATACTTCACTCGGGTTGCTTGAGAGAAGTCATAGCTACAAAGATAAAGTTGCACACGGGATTGTACCGAATGCAGGTCTTTTTATATATCCTGTACTCATGGCTGCAGATATTCTGCTTTTTCAATCCGAGTTTGTGCCTGTAGGCAAAGATCAAAAACAGCACTTGGAAATAACAAGGGATATAGCGCAAAGTTTTAACTCAAAATTCGGTGAAACCTTTGTGATTCCAGAACCAAAAATATCTGAAGAATTGGCTCTGCTTCCCGGTCTTGACGGTCAAAAAATGTCCAAGAGTTATAATAATGCCATTTATATATTTGAAGAAGAAAAAGAATTAAGAAAAAAAATCATGAGAATTGTTACAGACTCAACACCGGTTGAAGCTCCGAAAGATCCGGATAAGTGCAACTTGTTTGCTTTATATAAACTCTTTGCCGATAGTAATAATATAGAAACAATGCGTGACAAATACAAGGCCGGCGGTACCGGCTATGGTGAAGTTAAAAAAGAATTATTTGCTATAATTTGGGAATACTTCAAAAACGCAAGGGAGAAAAGAAAGCATCTGGAGAAAAACAGGGATGAGATTTATAAAATACTGCAAAATGGAGCTGTAAAAACAAAAGTAATTGCAAGGAAAACCATGGATGACGTTGAAACGAAAGTCGGCCTTAAATATTATACCAGATAAATTGCACCTTTAAATGATTGCACTTTTTGTTTGTTTGTGTTATAAATCTTGAATCCTGAAAGCCAAACGCTATGTCTGTTTTAAAAATTAGAAGAGTATCTGGTAAGCTGATGCTGTAAGAAATTGACGATTTGAACAAAAGCAGTATGAATAAATATATATTAATATCAAAAAGAATAGCAGACTGCATATCCCTTCCAGATAATAAATCAACAAATATTACTGTAACAAAAAGTATTGACACTGCCATTAAAAATATATTACAAAACAAAATAATTAACGGTCCTGTATATGCAGCAATATTTCTCCATGTTAGTGAATTAAAAAAGCTCTCAAATTTTTTAACCAGCAAGTATAATTATAATGAATTATTATATGAAATAATAGTAATCGGCAAGGAAAAAGATCTTAAATTCCTGCAAAACAGCGCGCTTCAGCATATTTCCGATATTAAAACATCTTCCGTATCATCGACCGAATTCGATCTTCTTGTCAGAAAAGCATTTTTGCATAGTGAAGGATTTCACAGATATAAAACCGAAATGAATAACAATATTCATGTGCTTCAGGATATGCAGCAGGATCAGGAAGATCTGATCAATATCGGAAAATCTCTATCAACAATAAAAGATCCTGATGAACTGTTAAAAAATATCCTTATGATAAGTAAAAAGATTACATGCGCCGATGCAGGTAGTATTTATATTATAGAAGAAAATACAGCAGGAAAAAAATATTTAAGATTTAAATATTCACATACATTCAGCCGGCAGCTTCCCATGGAGGAGTTCACTCTTTCAATAAATAAAAATTCAATTGCAGGGTATGTAGCTGTAAAAGGCGAAGTGCTGAATATTCAGGATGCATATAACATTCCGAAAAATGCGCCATATTCCTTCGACAATTCCTTTGACAAGCAGACAAATTATTTCTGCAGATCAATGCTCGTGGTACCCATGAGGAATCATATTGATCAGATCATCGGGGTAATACAGCTTATTAATAGCAAAAAACTTCAGGATAATAAAATCTGTAAAAATGGAAACGAAGCTTTTAATATAAAACTAAGAATTCCCAAAGATTTTAATGAACTTGTCGTATCGTTCGATTCTCGATATGAGAGCCTGATGGAATCGGTTGCCGGTCAGGCTGCAATCGCAATAGAAAACAACCGGATGATAAAGCAAATACAGAACCAGTTTGAAGAGTTTATAAAAGCATCGGTAACGGCAGTCGAGTCAAGAGATATTGCCACATCAGGGCATTCATTCCGTGTCGCCGAAATCTGCAAAGAGATGGCCAGAGTAATAAGCAATAAAAACAGCGGTCCGTTTAAAGACATAAAATATACGAATACGGAAATTAAAGAGCTTGAATTCGCTGCATTGCTTCACGACTTCGGTAAAGTCTATATAGACATAAACATATTTAAAAAAGATAAAAAGTTATATCAAAAGGAATTTGAAAACCTTATTTTAAAACTTAATTATTTTTATAAATTTATCGAATTAAGTTATGCATATAAGGAGACAAAGCAATCATTAAAAAATAAGAAAGATATACAGCTTAATAAAGAAGATAAATTAAAGAAAATCATTCAAATAAAAGACCGCATAACTTTACTGAATGAGCCTACTATTACCGAAAAAGATCCGGGCGAAATTTTAACAGAAATTCAGAAGGAAATAAAAGGCATAAAATTATTCGATATAGACGGCAAAAAAATTAATCTTATCACAAAACATGAAAGGAGCAACCTTGAAATCCAGAGAGGCAGCCTTAATCCTGTTGAAAGAAAAGAAATCCAAAACCATGTTGTCCTCACGTATAATTTTGTAAGCAAAATTCCATGGCCGCCTGAATTTAAAAATATTCCGAAGATTGTGCTTTATCATCACGAAATGCTTGACGGATCCGGATATCCCAAAGGGATTAAAGGGGATAAAATTCCGTTACAGGCACGGATAATGTCAATTGCCGACATTTACGATGCTCTTATAGCAACCGACAGGCCGTATAAAAAATCCATTAAACATTCTACAGCTTTAAAAATATTGAAGGAAGAAGCTCTAAAGAACAGGCTGGATAGAAATTTGCTCGATATTTTCATTAAAGAAAAAATTTATAGAATAATCGATAAGAATACTTTTAAGTTAAAGATTTCAGAAAATTGATATACGGAATTCCTGTTGATGGATCAATTAAATTTGCATCTATCTCCAGCAAATGTTTTAATACAAATCCCCTGTTTTTTATTTCGGGATGGGGGATTGCAAGTGTCTGCGATTTAATAATCAGATCATCATATAACAGGATATCAATATCGATTATCCTTGGGCCTTTCAGAATCGTTTTTTTTCTTCCCAGTTTCTTTTCTATAGATTTAAATATTTTTAATAATTTTTCAGGCGGGATAGCAGTTTTAACAAGAATAATCTGATTTAAAAATAAGGGTTGATTTACATAATCTACTGGGTCGGTCTCTTCTATTGAGCTCTCTTTAACAAAGGTAATATCCGGCTTGCTTAAAAGTTCCAGGCGCGCCTTGTTTATATTGATAGCCCTGTCGCCAAGGTTGGAACCTAATCCAACATAAACAAGAGACATATTTATAATTTATCCCTGTAATCCACTCCGGATAGCTCGATAATTTTGCACATCTCTTTTATTCTGGAAAGTATTCTTCCCTGCGATTTATCTTTAAATGATACAAAAGGATTATTGTTTGACGTAAATATCGTAAATTTAAGAGCTTCATATCTCGCATCAACAAGATTATAAAGCGTTTCAAGCTCCCAGTCCGAATCGCGTTGTACGCCGAAATCGTCAATAACCAGGACATCAACCTCGGCATATTCCCTCTCGATTAAATCAGCCTCTCCGTAAGAGGGCGAACTCTCGTTAAATGAAGCCTTAAGTCTATTAAAAAATGTCCGTGATATTTTTACAAACTTACTTTCAACAGCATGTCTTTTTACAAGCTCTGTTAAAATTATCGAGGAAAGAAGCGTTTTGCCGGTGCCTGGATTCCCCCATAAAAATAATCCTTTTTTAACATCCGGAAATGTCTGAATTATATCGTAGGCGGCGGATTTTACCTGTTCGGTTATTCTGTTTAATACTTCGTAATTGTTTATAAACTTCCATTTGTACTTTTTATCAATTCCGGATTTTGAATAAATACTTTTAATCTTTTGAATCTTTAAATTAATATCGCGGCAAGTGCACTGAATTATTTTGCCGTTTTCGCTAAAATAATACGGGGGGACTCCTCCGCATTTGCAATTGCTGACTACGCATTTAGGGCATGGCATTATCGGCTCCATCCCCAGTTGCTCAAAATGTGGATCATGCACTATACCGGTAAAATCGCAGCTGAAACAAAAATTACTTTTAATATTTGTTCTAGTGTCCCAGTTCCTGAGTTTAATATTGTTCATTTTAATAGCGTTCATTTGGCCTTAATCCGGGTAAAAAGTATAATATCAAGAATTAATTAATCCTCCTTACAGCAGAGCCGTGAGGCAAATAAATAAATTCCGTAACCTTCCGCAGCAAAACTACATGGAATCAGACTCAAAGATATTGGAGATTCAAACATCCCGATAATATATAGGAGACATAACACTGTCAAGAAAATTAACAAAAAATAGCATTAAATCTAAAAATTAAAGAACAACTTTTTGTCTTTTTTTAATATAAGCAAACCGAGACCTGTATAGTCTCATTCCCAGGGTATTCTGTTCTTCAATTATTTCTTTTATAATCTCATCCGTTGTGAGCGGATTTATTGTAACACTGCGAAGTACAACTACTTTTTGAGGATAATACCGCGTAGATTCAAGTCTGGTTCTTGATACAAAACTGTTGTCTTCTTCTCTTAAATATCTGTGGAGCTGGACATTCAGAGTATTTAGCATATTATTTATCTTTTTAACACTTTTCTGCATAGCTCCGGACTTATCTGATCCATTTTTAATCTTACTCATTAATTCGTTTAATTTTTCCTGTACTTCATGAGGGACGAATCTGTAAGTAAATATAAAAAGCTCCGGGGTAGACATGGCTTCAAAATTTTCATGTTTATCAACCAACGCTTTTATTGTTTTTGTATTATTAAAAGCAAATTTAAGTAACAGTTTAAAACCGTCCGTACCCATTATTTTTAATGTAGCCCATGGTTTTAAGCACGAGAACGGCCTTGATCCCTCAATCGTGAACCTTCCCTGGTCGACTGAATCGGGCCGTAAAACATAGCTGGAGGAGTGCTTTATATTCTCCAGATCATTCTCATTTTTAAATAAAATCATTCCCATTGATAACGGCGAATATAAAAGCTTATGAGCATCGAAAGTAACAGAATCGGCATGTTCTATACCTTTGAGCATATGCTTATATTCATCAACAAGAAGAACAGCTCCGCCCCATGCTGCATCAACATGAAAATGTGATAAATTATTGTCCGCAATTTTCCTTAATTCAACAAGATTATCAATGTTGCCGGTTTCTGTTGTTCCTGCAATGCCTATCAGGGAAATAATTTTAATTTTTTCTTCATTACTGCTATTATGTTGTTTAATTTCGCTACAGAGTTTCTTTAAAGCTGTAATATCTATTTTATTCATAGAATCAACAGGCACTTTAATAACATTATCCTGTCCAATACCGATAGTCCTGGCTACTTTATCAATTGAATAATGACCTCTGCGTGAAACAAGTACTACGGCCTTACTGCATTTATAATACTTTAAAGCATCATACAATCCTGCTTTTCTGATCCCGGGGAACCTGTCTTTGGGAGGAAACGCCTTATTCCTGGCAACCAGCAACGCAGTAAGATTGGCAATTGTTCCATCCGATGTAATATTACCTAAGGCGATTTTATAATTTTGAACATTTTTTTTATAAAAAGATGCGGGCTTTTTAAAAACAAGCTGATGTATCCATGCAAGGAATTCACGCTCAACAAGAGAAGATGCCTTTGCAGTTTCAATCTTTACCTGATTCTGATTTAATGCTGCAATTATCATCTCTAAAAGTATCATAAAATACGGGATGGCGCTGGTCATATGCCCGATATAATACGGATTGCCGACTTTTACCGAATGTGCTATAACTTTATCTTTAATTTCTGAAAGGACATCCTTCAGTAAATGAGGATATTTCGGAAGATGTATATCGGAAAAAAGTTTTGCGAGTTGAGGAAGCGGGATTGAGCTATGTATACCGCCTTTATCCTGAAAAAAATGATGGATCAGGTTAAGAAGTTCGTTTCCGAAGTCTACAAACTTATCCGGGGAATCGGGCATTATAAAAAGCCTTCGGAAATGCTCCAGATCAGCAATTACTTCACCCTTTTGTGGAACGCGTCTCTTGTGATCATGGTTCATAATAAATTCTTCTTAAAGCAAGATACCGAAAATTTTATTATTTCGAAAAACAAATTTCCAAAAGGCTGAGAATATGGAGATTATTTATTAATAGGCGTTTGTTGCAAGAAATTTTTTTGATTAATAAAATAAAATGTCATAATTATATTTTTCAAATTCCACGCTTCCTTTGCTAAAAAAAAATTAATTTATTCTAAAATAATTGTTAAATGTTCCGACAATATATACCGGGACAACAAGGACTATAATAACTTATGAATAAAAATAATAATATCTGGTCATTTCCTCTGCATATTGCCTTTGAAATGGTATCTCTTTATTCAAAGAGTTTTGAAGAAGTGCCTTATAACCAGAATATTATATTTGATCTGACCGGAACAAAAAATATTCATTCTTCTTTTATCGGATTTTTAATTAATGCCAAACAAAGAATTAAAAAAGAAGGCGGAAAACTTGAGCTTTATATTTCGCCCGAGCTTGAAAAACTCTTTATTAAAAAAGACTTAAGAAGATTTCTATCATATAATTCAATAAAAAAATCCGCGTAGTTTCTTTTCTTCGTAAATCTAAAATTAATAATTGAAATATTTTTAATTGCAGCCTTTATCCTGTTTATGTTATGCTTTTTCTAAAAAATATAAACCGGCATACTTTGACCTTATAATAAAATAATTTAATTATTCACTGCGATTGCCGCTGTTTCATAGATGGTATTTAATAAATGAATTTTATGAAATATTCAACAATATTGAAATTAACGCTTATTTTTTGCCTGTTGTTCTTTTCAGGTGCCGGCCTAACAGGCAAACCTCAATTTAAAGAAATAAAAATATTAGGGTTAAAATTACTAAATGAGAGAAGCTTAATTCAAAAAGCTCATCTTGATAAAATCCCGGCGAATGAGAATCAGTTCATATCAATTTCAAAAAAGATTGCTGCTTTTTATCAAAAAAACGGTTATATCCTTGTAAGGACATATCTTGTTCAGGAAAATATTGATAAAATAATTATTTTTGTTGATGAAGGACAAATCGAAAGAATAATATTTAAAAGGCTGGATACTATTGACACTATTAAAATTAAATACGAATTCGAACTGAAGGAGCGAATATATAATAAATATATTATTGAAAAAGAAATTAACCGGGTCAAAAATAAATATAAGTTTAAAGACGTAATACATACCTTAGTTCCTATAACTGAAGGAGAAAAAGCTTTTTTCCAGTTAAATGAAGTTATTACAATCCCCTGGTTGCCCTCAATCAGGATCCCTTTTTTTGATGAATATTGCTCCAGGTACAATCTGGAGATAGAATTTATCAGAGGGAAAAGCGAGCAAAAAACAATAACTTACGGAATAAAAACAAGTTACTCCAAGGGATTTATACCTGATTTAGTATATCGCCATCCTGACTTTCTTCAAAAAAAAGACGTATTTATTATAGGCTCATCAATCGGACTATATTACGGTTTTGACCTGAATTTTAAAAATCCGCCGAAATGGACATTCATGGAAGTTCATTCTGAATATTATTTCAGTCCCATAGGAATTTATTTTACTCCTATGGCATCGGGATCGGCATATTATTCAAGGGCATCGCGAAAAGATCTGGGAATAATAAATTATAATTATTTAAAATTAAGAGGCATATTTGCTCCCGGTGTAACCTTGCTTAACAATCTTCATATTTACGCAGGTCTTGGAGGTGAAAGAGTATTTATTTTCGATCCTAAAACGGAATCCGATTCGATCTATGCAGCAAACATTAACAGGCATAACGATACATGGGCTGTATATGAAACCAGAATAAAATTGGATGCACGGCCATGGACTCTGAAAAAAACAAAAAAACAGGAATTGGAAGCGGTTTATAATTATTATAAAAACAAAAAATCATTTCATGAATCGACAATAGAATGGAACGGCACTATAGAGTTTAAAAACCTTGACCTTTATTTATTCACAATTGAGTTTGAAAAAATCTGGGACAGGCCTCCCTTTTATCATGAATATTCCGTTTCCGGCGCAAATTTTAAGGGATTTATGGGCAAAAGTTATTACACAAGGAATGTCTTACGATTTGCAAATGAATACAGAATTTCCGTTTACAGAGATTTGTACCATATTGGTTTATTTACCGATATTACCCGATTTGAAGGCTCAGGTTATGATTTAAACGGATATCAAAGCGGTTTTGTAGCAGGAATAGCAGGGCATATTATCTTTCTCGACCAGTTTGAATTTAACATATTTTTCGGCAAGGATTATCTGTTTTCAAAAGAGGAAAGCCAGTATAATATATATTTAAATGCAGGTAAAAAATGGTAAAGACGGGAAGAACAATAGTTTATTCTCCCCGTCCTGTGAAGAAAAATTTTAAGTAATAATTTCTTTTAAATTACTTCTTTACTTCTTCTTTCTTCATTTCTTTCTTTGCTTCTTCTTTCTTTACTTCTTTCTTTGCATCTTTCTTTGCAGCTTTCTTTGTTTCTTTCTTTGCTTCTTTCTTTGCTGGTTCTTTAACAGCTTCTTTCTTTACTTCTTCTGCTGCGAAAGCGATTGATGCTGCGAACATAACTGCTGCGATAGTAACGAGTAATTTTTTCATTAAATCCTCCGATTTTTTAATTGTATTTTAATTCTTTTATTTTAACTTCCTGTTTATATAACGTCAAATAATACTAAATAGTGACATTTTATAAAAAAAATGTTGGATAATAAAAAAATTTCCGAATTATACGATAAATTCTCCAGAGAACTGATGATCTATATTTATTCCTTTATCCGGTCACAGGAATCATCGGAAGACATTTTGCATGACACATTTATACGGCTTTTATCACACGCAAAGGATGATTCAATAGTAGATAGCAATTTAAGAGCTATGCTATACACAATAGCCCGAAATTTATGCATTGATTATATAAGAAAAAAAAGCCGTAATTCGGAAACGCAGCTGGATGAAAACATTGAAGTATCCGGAAATAAGGTTATTGATGATTTAAACGCCAAATATCTGCAGGAAAAAATTAATGATTTTATTCAAAACGCCGATCCTGTATCGCGCTCAATTTTCATAATGAAAAAAGAACTATCATTAACGTATGAATCAATAGCCGAAAGGCTTGGTATTTCCGAAAGAACTGTAAAACGTAAAATGCGTCAAATATCCGAAAACCTCCTCGAAGAACTAAAAAGATGTAATTTTTTAAATTAATGAGCATCCCTGACACTTAATCGCGATTTATTCGTTATATTAATTAAGAAGGGGAGATTTACAATGAAACACCTTTCACAGAAAGAATGTATCGCGTTAATGTTTGAACTGTTAAATAAAAAACAACAGGTATATGCAGAAAATCATATTAAAAGCTGCGATAAATGTGAAAAAAAATTTAATTCTTTATTACCAATTGCAGTTCCATATCTCAAGAACAATGTAATTTTTCCGGAAACGTTAAAAAAGCGTATATTAATTTCCGTTGTTAAAATAACAAATTCTGAAAAAAAGGCAAAATTAATCGATATTATTCAATTTTTTCGTAAAAGAGCAATATTATACGCTTCAGTCACTGCCAGTCTCATTATTATTGCTGCGGGAACCGTTTTTTATTTTAATGTAAAGACCAGCACCGCTTATTTTAAAATTGCCCGTATGTACGGCAAAGCTCAAATAGATGCAATTCCTGCCAAGCTTAATGATACAGTCAGTTCCGGCAACACGATTTCAACCAACGATAATTCCGCAATGATGCTGCTGACCTTGCGCGATAATAAAATGATGATAATGGGGGAATCGTTGCTGACTATCAATAAGGCCAAACTCAACAGAAGCAACAACCTGGAAGTCAATTACAGCCTCGACAAAGGCATTCTACTCAACAAAAACAATCAAAACGCATCTGTTAAACAGGCTTATACTACACCGCATGCGTTAATAAGGGCACAGGACGCAGACTTGATGCTGCAGACTTCAAATGATGCTAGCAGTATTTTGCTGATTAAAGGTAAGCTCGAAGTCGTCGATAAAAAATCTTCAAATAAAATTACCATTGATTCACCCGGAGAATATATAATTACTAACGGCGACGGTATGAAGATGACAAAAACCGAAGATGTTGTAATCCGCGATATTCAAAAACTGGATGAAGTTTTTGAAATGAACGAGGATGAAAACCCTGCAACCCAAAATCAGAATCCGGATGATTCAATAAAAAACAGCAACTTACCTGATGACGCCGCCAGTGTATTGCGCGAAAAGCTCTCCCGGCATATTGATCAGGATGCGGATCAATAAAAATAATCCTGGCAGGCTGTAATACTGCATGACCGGATTTCATTTTAACCGTTAACGAAATATTTCAGCTTTTAAAACTCACCTACCATTTTAATTTCCGGCTCCAGTATAATTTTAAATCTGTTATACACAGTTTCTTTTATCAGATTTATCAGAGTAAGTATATCGAGCGAAGTGGCATTCCCCGAATTAATAATAAAATTAGTATGAAGTTCGGAAACACGTGCCCCGCCTATTCCTTTGCCTTTTAATCCGGATTCATCCACGAGCTTCCATGATGAATATCCGGCTGGATTTTTAAAGACTGATCCCGCTGATGGATAATTAAGCGGATGTTTGCTTTTTCTTTCCTGTAAAAGCCTGTCAATTTTCGCTTTAACTTTTTCCTTATCCGGTGTTCTTTGCATCTTAAAATAGCCGCCAAGCACAATGTATTCCTTCGGAATCCCCATTGTCCTGTATCCTGCAGCATTCTTTGCCAAAGAACAATTTGTTACGACGCCCTCTGTGTTCATGATCGATATGCTTGTCAGAATATCCGCAAAATTTCCGTCAATAGTGCCTGCGTTCATTACAATGCCTCCGCCGATGCAACCCGGGATTCCCGCCATGAACTCCATTCCCTCATAACCGAAGTCAACGCAGTAATTTAAAAATTTTTCTTTTAAATTTATTGCATCAGAATAAACCAATCCATCATCTTGAACTGAAATTTTGCCTTTTATTTTACCCGATGCGCTGTTCTGCATAATAACAACGCCCCTGATGCCTTTATCTCCGACAAGGAGATTGGTGCATCCCCCAAGCAGAGTAACAGTCACGGATTCTTCCCTGGATAGCAAAATTATTTCTTTTAATGAATTTTGATCATTTGGCCAGATAATAAAATCAGCAGGCCCGCCGGTTTTAAAGCTTGTATAATTTTTTAAAGGTTCGTTTATCTTTAGAATACCGAGTTTATTTAATTCTAATTTTAATTTATTATCAAAGTAGCTCACTATTATTCTTAATCCTAAACTTTTAATTTAATTATTATGGAAAATGCAAATTACCGTAATTATTGCAAGTATTTTAAATAAAAATATCAAGCTTTATAAATATCAAGATTTTACTTTACAAACTCGATAATATGTATAAGGCTCTGTAAAATATCAGGTAATGCAGGAAAATATATTTAAACAATTATGCTGTCTTTAAAAAAATCAAAGAAGGATATCCCGGATCTGACCGAATTTACGGATGATGAAGGGCGCAAGTGGATTCAGACATCTGCGGATGATCTTTTCGCTTCCAGCGAGTTCCATGATATACTTGATAAGATCGAAAAAGATAAAAGCAAAGACGAAATTATCCTTGCCAAGTTTGATTTTCGAAAAGTAAATAAGGAATATCACGAAACTATTCTGGATTTGCAGGCAAGACAAAAAAAGCAAAATGAAATACTGAAGAAACTTCTTATCGATGCAAAAGATACGATTGACAAAAAAAACGCCAAGCTGAAAGAATTGGTTAAATATATAAGAAAAATTCATTTACTTTTGGCATATTATAAAACTAATCCTGAAAAAATTGAAGAGCTTATTCCTTCTCCTGATACTGTATTTTATGAATTGGTGAGCGCTGTTGAAGAGCCGGAAAAAACGGAAGCAGGCGGGGAAATAGTCAAAGAGACTGTCAAAACAGTTATTAAATATACTGATGTTGATGAGATTTTGCTTGATGACGAGGGGAATGAAAAAGGCTAACATCCTAAAGAATGATCTTGCCTGACGGGATTAGCCCCAAAAGCTCAAAAAAATATATGACCTTAAAACTACACAATACCCTTTCCGGCAGAAACGAAGATTTTATTCCCGGCGGCGTTCAGAAAGAAAACATCGCGGATTACCCTCCAGTGACGATTTATTCATGCGGGCCTACAGTTTACAGCTACGCGCATATCGGTAACTTCAGAACTTTCGTGTTCAATGACCTGCTTAACAGATACCTTAAGTTCCGCGGTTTTAAAGTGCGGCATGCGATGAACATTACGGACGTGGACGATAAAACAATCGCAGGAGCAAAAAACGAAGGCGTTACGTTAAAAAATTATACGGAAAAGTACACGGACATTTTTCTTGAGGATTTAAAGTCGCTTAATATTGAACCCGTGGATTACATGCCGAAAGCAACTGAATCTATTGATGCCATGATCGACATTCTGACAAGGCTGAAAGAAAAGGGCATTGCTTATGAAAAAGACGGATCGCTCTACTTCAGTATAGCGAAGTTTCCTTTATACGGCAAACTGAGCAGGCTGGATCAGAGAGAGATAAAGTGCGGCCTCCGGTACGATAGTGACAGCTATGAGAAAGAAGATGTGCGTGACTTTGCTCTCTGGAAAGCTGCTGCGCCCGGCGAGCCGTCTTGGGAGACGCCTTTTGGAAACGGCAGGCCGGGCTGGCATATTGAATGCTCTGCTATGATAAGAAAAATATTCGGAAGCACGATCGATATACATACAGGCGGCGTGGACCTAATTTTTCCTCATCACGAGAACGAGATTGCCCAGAGCGAAGCAGCCTACGGCGAGCGCTTTGTACGGCACTGGATACACGCGGAGCATCTTCTGGTTGACGGAGCCAAGATGTCCAAATCGCTCGGTAATTTTTATACATTGAGAGATCTGGAAGGGAAAGGTTTTTCGCCGAGGTCAATAAGGTATCTTTTATTATCAGCGCATTACAAGAAACAACTTAATTTTACTTTTGACGGACTTAAACAGGCTGACGCTGCCCTGGAGCGCATCGACAATTTTATCATCAGGCTGAACGATGTAAAAAACGAAGGAAGCGGCAATCCCGAACTGGAAAATATTATACAAAAATTTATTTCAAAATTTACAGAGACAATGGACGACGACCTCAATACTGCAGGGGGGCTGGGTGTTCTTTTTGATTTTATTCATGAGGTTAACTCACTAATAAGCGGAGAAAAACTTTCCAATGTAGATACTCAGAAAATTTTTAATTCGCTTAAAAGAATAGACTGTGTATTCGGCTTTATTTTTAATAAGAGTACAAAGCAGGATAATGTTGATACTAATAGAATCGAACAGCTTATAAAAGAAAGAACGGACGCGAAGAAAGGCAAAAATTTTAAAAGGGCTGACGAAATTCGGGATATGCTGCTTAAAGAAGGCATTATTCTTGAAGACAGCAAAGACGGAACGCGGTGGAAAACAAAGAAATAATATTCGGCCGCAATCCTGTTTTGGAATATATTCGCAGCTTAAAGACTGCGGATGCAGTACTCCACGTTTCTAATACTGCGCACGGAAGGATAATAGACGAAATTATAAGCGCTGCAAAAAGCAAACGCATAAAGATCGACTTCTGCGGAAAAGATATACTATTCAAATTTGAACCTTCATCAAGGCACCAGGGCGTTGTACTTGAGCTCGCGCGGACTATGCTGGAGGCTTCCAGGGAAATTACTTTACGGGATTTCCTTGCAGCCGTTGGTGCAGAGAAAGGCGTACTCGTTTTTCTGGACCAGATCACCGACCCTCACAACACTGGCTCGATCATAAGGACAACGGAAGCTCTCGGCGGCCGCGGTGTAATACTCACAAAAGACCGCTCCGCGGGCATAACGCCGGCAGCAGCAAAGGCGTCTGCAGGCGCCACCGCGCATCTTCCTGTTTATACTGTCCCGAACGCTGCCACATTCCTCGAAAACGCAAAAGAAGCCGGGTTCTGGATTATCGGCACTTCGGACAAAGGGAGCGTTGAGTTAAGCAAACTTAAAGAACTTAAGCCTGCTGTTATAATAATCGGAAGCGAAGGCACAGGCATGCGGAGTCTCACTGAAGCAAAATGCGATTTCGTTGCCGGGATTCCTTTAAAGGGGAACATTTCCTCTTTAAATGCAGCAGTAGCAGCAGGCATAATCCTTTACGAAGCTCTTAAGGATTAAGAGAGCTTTTTATAATCTTTGATTTCTACAAATTATTTAAAAATAAAATTTTCCGGGGCAAGTCCCTGTTACTGAACTACCAGCTGCCACCCGCGGTGTCGGCCGTCGCGAAAGCAAAGGTATTATGTTTCAAGGTGTTGTCGATTTGTGTGCAACCACATAAACCGATAGACTTTCATCCTCGATGCAAGCGTCAAAGTATTTTGCCTTTAAATAAAAACAGCCTGCGGATTAACGCAGGCTGTTTCTAAAATCCGATATAAATTTCTAGTAGCGTCTTCCGCCGCCGCCACCGCCGCCGTAACCGCCACGGCCACCGCCACCGCCGCCATAACCGCCACCGCCGCCGCCACCGCGTCTTCCGCCGCCACCGCCGCCACGGCCGCCTCTGCTATCGCGGTCATTGCTTTTTGGTCTGGCTTCATTCACAGTAATGCTTTTCCCTTTTATCTGCGTACCGTTCAGTCCTTCGATTGCCGCCTTGCCTTCTTCTTTTGAGGCCATCTCCACAAATCCAAAACCTCTTGACTGGCCGCTGAATCTGTCTTTGATCACGTTTACCGAAGTAACCTGACCGAAAGCCTGAAAGGCGCTCTGAAGATCTTCTTCGTTGACTTCATTCGCCAAATTACCTGCATAAATATTCATTATGCTCTCCTTAAAATGTAATATTAAGTTTAATGAAATTCGAAGATCTTATTCAATAGCGCAGTAATAATAGAGTCCTGAAAATATCTTCGTTCCAAAAACTATATTGATAGTTTAATATAGAAAAAATTTTTCATTGCATTTCCGTTAAATTAAGGAGAGTTTTTCGATTAAACATTTACGATTTTCAGGACGCTCCATTTTAAGAAGGAAAGACGCCGGATCATGTGCCGCATCTTAGTTGCAATGAAGAAGTGATTATATTAATACTATATCAATTCGTTACTAACATAGACATTAATCCGGCAAATATCAAACATTTTTTTTATTTTTTTTAAATTATTTTTGTGGGCATTTATTGTTTTAAAATTTTAGCCCACGGATTACCTCAATGGCAATATATTTATTTAGCTTTCTTGCCAGGTTTCATATCCTGCTTAAAATCCGACAGGGTCTTAAAGAATCTCTTTGTGTTGCCTTCGCGCAGTATAAAGACGTACGGAGATTCCGAAGAAGTGCAAAGATAATTATCTTTATCTTTTTTATGTACCTTAAGTTCAATCTCTTTGCCATACACCTTCGTCTTTATTTGACAAATGACTCCCGAAAGGTCTTTTTTATTTATATCAGTAAACGAGTCGGCGCGTACTGAACTAATAGAATTAACAAATGAATCTACTTTGTTCTTATCCATCTCGATGCCGGGAAACTCTTTACAAATCCATTTCTCTGTTTTAATTTTCTTTTTTTCTTTGGATTTATCTTTATCTTTTTCCTTTGCATGCATATTGTCTTTTTCATCAACTTCTTCGGTTTTCTTTTCAAAGCTTAACCTGCCGTTGTATAAAAGCTCAAAAGACAGCACTTCGTCCTTGCCGACTTTATAAATCTGTTTATCTCTCAATTCCTCTACATCTTTATTAAAATCGTCCGGGAGATTGCCGCTTGCAAGATAAACCTTTTCATCGCCGGCAAACTTAACATAAGTATTACGGTTTGTAGAACTGGTCTTGCCGATAAGAATATCCCTTTCAGTTTTTCCCTTGTTTTTTACAACGACCTTTACCGCCTGTTCGGGCATAAGATCATATTTTGTATAATAAGGGCCTTTTGAAATAAAGTCGGTTATCTCAAGCTCTTTCATATCCTTTTCCAGCTTTTCCACAGTTTGTTTGTCCGCAGGATATGCCTGCTCATTTATGAGCCATTTATTATCTTTATAAGAGAGCTTAATTTGCTTATCTTTTTTTAAAATCAGGATCTCATCAATTGCATCCAGCTTCTTAACATCCGGGACATCGCCGGATTTCTTATCCTTGCCCGAAAACACAAGATAAAGCGCAAGAATAGCGATTACACCAAGGCTTACAGCGATTCTTTTATTTTTAATTATGCTAATCATTTGGCAAATTCCTCCATAATTCTTTTTTTGCGTCTTTCTCTTATTCTCCAAACGATTATTCCCGCAATAATAACACAGATAGGCAGACCGGCGATATTAAAAAATTTAATAATAAATTTTATGCTGTCAGCCCTGTCTTTAAGGGGATTAAAATCAATTCCCTTGCTTCGCATTTCAGGAGTCTTGTCATTTCCCGAAAGATAGTCGAGCGCGTTGTGAAGGAATACCGCGTTCAGCGACTTGCCGTCCTTCTCAACTATATTCGACAATGAAATTTCGGATGATCCTGCAACAATTATCTTTGCCGGCTTTAAGGCTTTCTCGATCATTCCGGAAGACGTGATCGTAGAGTCCTTAACCTCGGGTATTTTTACGTTCTTGTTTTTATCCTTGTTATCCTCTGCCGGGATATCTTTTCCTTTAAAATAGCTTGCGAACTTTCCTTCCAGAAGAACTGCAAGGTCACGCTTTGACATCTGCGACTTATCGGCAGGCGGGCTCATCCCGAACGGCATAAAATCAATTCTGCCCTGCATAAGCCAGCTATTCTCGGAAGATGAGACAAGTAACAATTCTTTAATACCCATTCCTTTAATTGCTTCCTTGTTAACAGTAACCGACGAGCCTTTTGGCCATAGCAGGGTTTTAACATAACTTGTAACTATGCTGTCCTTGTTAAGTCCTTCATTCTGAATAAGAGGGACAAAATAAATATCCATGGAGCCGAAGCTTTGCTGTGTAGCTTTATAGCATTTCTGATCAAGCACAATGTCTTTATTTACCGTAACGCCATAATTCGACAATAGTTTATCAAGGCCTGTATTTACAGGCAAAACAAACGGCCTGCCTCCGCCGAACCTGCTGAGTTGCGGATCATTGACCTCGTTGAAGGAATCAACAAGGAAAAGAACCGATTTGCCTTTCATAATAAACTGATCTATCTTGAATAGTTCATAATCCGTAAATTCGCGCTTTGGGCCATTTATTATTAGCGTGTTAATTTCTTCGGGAATATTTTCCTTGGTAAGATCTATCTCTTTCAGATCGTACATGTCGGAAAGCATGGTTTTTAAATTACCGGCGCCGTTTTGGGAATCGGCTGTGTCTCTTTCCTCATGGCCTGTAACATATCCTATGCCTGGATTATTATTGATTACACTGTCGACAGCCTTGTTGATGCTGTCTTTTAAACCATCCAGGTCCCCTACCACATACTGGCCGAATATTGATCTCGACAAAAGCTGAATCACTTCGAATTTATTACCAAGCTCAACAGCCATCCCCAGCAATCCTTCGCCTGCTGCTATCATTTTACCTTCATTGGTAGTCATTGCCGGCCACTTTAGCTTAACGATCCCGAAATTCTCTGCTGTGCTCATGGCGTATTTTTCTTTTACAGAATCAACATAGTGAAATTCAAGCTTGTTATAATTTTCCTCACTCGTTTTCCTGACAATGTCCCCAATTTTTTTATCAATATTCTGTGAGCCGGAAACCGGGAGGTTGCTGCTTGCAAATAATGTAACTTTAATGGGATGTTCGAGCTTGCTAAGAACGTCTATTTTGCCGGTCATCTTTTTTATCGCAGTTGTTATGCGGTATTCGAGCCCGTCTGCTTCGGTTATTGAGTTTACCTTTTCAATTACATCGCCATGAACAATCGCAAGCCCCATGTATGCGTTTCTGAATTTAAGCTGATCGCTTGCAATTTCCTTAACCTGTATGGGGTGTATACCGAAATTGGACGCTTTATCCTTGTCTTTTTCTACATCTATAATTTCGTAACTGAAATATTTGTTACCAGCAGAGGAATACTCTTCCATTAAATCTAATAGATAGCGCCGCACCGAATTATATGGAGCAGGCAGGTTATCCGAAAAAAATACTTTAATATTTAATGGGTCAGCAAGATTGGAAACTACATCCTCGCTGATTTCCGAAAGAGAATATGAATTGTTCTTTGTTAAATCGCATTTAAAATTCAGCGTGATGCCTGCAAGATTTACCAGTATAATAATTATTATATATAATATTATTTTATTCCTTTCTATTATGAATTCTTTTATGAGATTAATTATATTTTGAATCATCATATACGGTTATCTCCTTTCCTCGAGAATTTGAACGGTTCCCAGAACACCGACTGCCATTACAGAGAAAAAGTAAATTATATCCCTGGAATCCATTATACCTTTCGCGAAATTTTTAAAATGATAATCTGCGCTAAGGTATTCCGCGAAATTCAGTAACGCCGAAGGAAGAAAGAATAAAAATTTGTCGATAAGCGTAAGGAGAAGGCAGAGAAGCATGCCTATTATAAATGCGATGATCTGATTCTTCGTGAGAGAGGAAGCGAAGATGCCGATAGCAGAGAAAGCGCCCCCGAGCAGAATAGCGCCGAAATAACCTCCGATCACTGGACCAGCGTCCGGTGAGCCTACAACTATTATTGAAACCACGTAAATAAGAGTAGGAGCAAGCATACTTGCAGTAAACACTATGCCGGCAAACAGTTTGCCCAGAACCACATCGCTTAAGGATACAGGCAGGGTCATCAGTATTTCAAAGCTTCCCGTATGTTTCTCCTCGGAAAAAAGACGCATTGTAACGGCAGGAATTATGAACGAAAAAATCATTGGCAGAAGCTTGAAGAATTCCCTTAGCTCGGCCTGGTTAAATATAAAGAACGTTGAAAAGAAAAACCATCCTGTTACAACCAGAAATACTGTTATTACTATATATGCAATCGGAGTGGAATAATACGACATCAACTCCTTTTTCATTATTATAATAGCTTTTTGAAAAGTTTTTTTAATAACAGGCAATGCTGTTTTAAATGTACTATTTATTGCCGTCATAACTGTTCCAATATTCTTATTCATTGTTCCCTCCTCTTGTCAGTTCTCTGAACACGTTTTCAAGCGAACGGGTTTCTTTTATCATTTCATAAAGCGGCCATCCCTTCTCGCTAAGCATTTTAAAGATTTCAGGCCTTATCTCCTGATCGGCAGCTGCGAGGATCACAGCTGCAGTCAAATCCTTATCGTCTCCCTTTGACACGTCTTTTACGCCCTGAATATTTCTTAAAGCACTGTTTAAAGAATCAAAATCAATATTGGAGACTTTTATTGATATTTTAGATGATGCGCCCTGTGTCGCTTTTAATTCCGAAGTACGGTTGTCTGCAACAATTTCGCCTTTGTCTATTATGATAACCCTGTCGCAGGTGGCCTCAACTTCGGATAGTATATGTGTTGAAAGGATTACGGTCTTCTCTTTGCCTATCTCTTTGATGAGTTTTCGTATTTCTATGATCTGATTCGGATCAAGACCGCTCGTGGGTTCATCCAGGATAAGTATATCGGGATTGGATATCATTGCGTGTGCAAGACCCACTCTCTGCTTGTATCCTTTCGATAATTCAGATACGTTCTTGTGCATCATTTCTTTAAGGCCGCATATATCCGCTATTTCCTTTATTCTTCCTGCGCTTTCGATCCCTCTTATCTGTCTTATGTAATCCAGGTAATCGAACACTATCATATCGCCGTATATGGGCGCGGACTCCGGCAAATAGCCTATTATGCTCCTGACTTTGTCAGGATTCTCGTCTGCATAAAAATCTCCTACGCAGATTTTACCTGATGTGGGTTTAAGAAAGCATGTTAGCATTCTGAGCGTAGTAGTTTTACCCGCCCCGTTAGGCCCCAGAAGCCCGGTAATCTCGCCGGTTTTAACCGAAAAAGAAATATTATTCACAGCCCTGAATTCGCCGTAATACTTAGACAAATCGCTTACGCTTATCATCAGCCCAAGACCTCCATAAACTAAAAATATTTAATAAAATATTATTTACTTATTTACAGGAATTCTACCGAAGTCGTCTTCCAGGCGTTCGATGTCGTCCTCGCCGAAGTATTCGCCGGTCTGAACCTCGATTATCACGAGGTCATCCCGTCCGTTGTTCTTAATCCTGTGAGCAGCGCGTTTTGTTATATCAACCGATTGGCCTGCGCTTACTTCTAACTTTGCATCATCAATTGTTACTGTACCTATGCCCTTTACAATAAACCAATGCTCAGAGCGCTTATTGTGAATCTGATAGCTCAGCCGCTTGTCAGGATAAACCGTTATCCTTTTTACTTTGTGATCCTTCATGTCACAGAGGACTTCGAAAAATCCCCATGGACGGCGGCTGTCATCATTATTCTTTTTTTTCATAATAAACAGTATTCGGCTGACGAGCCCCCTATTATCCGTTATTCTTCATAAAGTCTTTCATAAAATCGACAAGCGCCTTTATGCCCTCAACTGGCATTGCGTTATATACAGAAGCTCTGCACCCGCCGACAGACCTGTGCCCTTTAAGTCCCGATAAGCCTGCTTTTTCAGCCTGCGATAAAAATTTCTCTTCGAGATCCTCGGTCTTTAGTCTCCATACGATATTCATCTTAGACCTGGATTTGGCGTCAACAGGGCATCTGTAATATCCTTTGCTCTCATCAATCATGTCGTAAAGCATTTTGGCTTTTATATCTCTTCTCTTTACGATCTCAGCCATACCGCCGATTGACTTTATCCACTTGAATGTTAAATTTGCCATCCAGATAGAAAAAGTCGGAGGCGTATTGTACAAAGAGTCATCTCCGGCATGAAGGTCATATCTCAGGTACGCAGGAAGATCTTTCCTTGCCTGATCAAGCAATGTCTTTCTCATTATGATTAAAGCCATCCCGGACGGTGCAAGATTCTTCTGGGCGCCTGCATAGACCATCGCGAGTTTATTCCATGGCAGCGGGCGCGACATTATTTCCGAAGACATGTCTGCTATTAAAGGCACAACGCCTGTATCCGGGAAATCCTGCCACTGAATGCCGCCTATTGTCTCGTTTGAGCATATATGCACATAAGCTGCGCCCGGAGTAAACTTAAGCTCGCCTGGCTGCGGTATCTTTATATAATTCTCTGCCTTGTTGTCCCAGATAACATTGGTCTTGCCTATGAGTTTGGCGTCATCCAGCGCTTTCTTTGCCCACGAGCCTGTTAGAACATAATCTGCGCTCATGCCGCTCTTCAAAAATGCCATCGGGATCATACCGAACTGAAGCGTTGCTCCGCCCTGCAGAAACAATACGGTGAACTCATCCGGAATCGCAAGGAGTTCCTTTACAAGGGATAATGTCTCTTTATGTACCTTGTCATATACTTTTCCCCTGTGGCTCATTTCCACAAGGGACATTCCTGTGCCTTCGTAATCCACCATTTTCTTTGCCGCTTCTTCAAGCGCCGGCAGCGGAAGAATGGAAGGGCCTGCTGAAAAATTATAAATTCTTGCCATATTAAACTATTTCAACCTCCGTCTTTCTTTTGTCAGATAATTATACTGCAGGAGCTAAAATTTCTTTGCGTAAACCCAAAATAATAATAGCCGGATAACTGCATAATATCCCATTATCATGCACAAATAAGAGAATATGTTTTCATAGTCAAGAATATATTAAAAGGTATAATGAAAATATTATAAATGTTTTGAATATGGAAAAATTTTTATTTTAATGAAAGCAAAAGGGAATTTTTTTAACAAACATTACCGAATGGGAGATCGGATATCCGGAAAGTTAAAAAACAAAAACTGTACTGTTTTATTGGACTTTTTCACTGAATATAGTTAAGAATGCGTCCCAAAACCTATATATTGCCGTGTTGTGTATTTTTAGTATTTTTGAGATGAGCCGAATGCTATTCTTCGGGATTCTGCTTTAATCTGGACATGAATTGCCGTATAAAGTTTATCATGCTTGCCAAAACCAGAGCGCTTATAATAATATCCAGCATATATGGCAAATTAATACCGGTTCCTTTGAAAATTCTCAGCGCATCTACTTTGTAACAAATTAAAAGAGATACAAGAATTACAAGCAAATCCCTTGTGGCCTCAACCGATCTGAGCGAAGATATAGCCTTAAGAGCAGAGATTGAGAAGATTGCCATAATAGCAGCATACAATACTACTGAAATTATCAGCAGATTTACAATATTCTGAAGCAATATTTCCCCTTTCATATATAAGTCTCCCAAAAATAGTTATTAGTGCAGCAAGGAAACCGTTTTAACAATGCGCTTCATAATTTAATAAAGCGCCAAATAATCATACAGCAGTTTGCGAATAATATCAAGCTATAAAATTTAAATAATTGACTTACTAAAAATATTTTAAATTATTTTATAAATACATCCAAAATCGATTAATAACATGATGTGCTTCGGAAAGCATGCAAAGGTTTCCGGATAGTATTTAACAATACAATTTTAAAGCATTTTAGCAAAATGAATTTTAAAAAAATTATATTTTTTCTTGCCTTGCTTTCAATAATAGCAATCGGAATGTTCTTATTGAACAAAGCACCTTCCGGTATGCGCGATGACGCTTTTCTTGTCGAGAAAGGAGACTCGCTAAGACACATTGCCGGAAAGCTTATGGATAAGAATCTGATTAAAAACGACAAGTTCTTCGTTTATCTGGCGATCATTGAAGGCAGATCAAACATAATGACCGGCAAGTATAAAATCTACAAAGGAATGTCGTCCAGGGATATTATAAAAAAAATGTCTGCCGGGGATATTATTAGACGCAAAGTCACAATACCGGAAGGATTCAATCTTTATGAGGTCGCCGAAAAGCTGGATGAAAATAAAATTACTGATGCAGACTCATTTCTGGAACATGCATTTGATCAAGTATTTTTACAATCAATCGGAATAAAACATGAGTCCGCAGAGGGGCTTCTTTTCCCCGATACGTATATTTTTAACGAAAGCGAGGATGCAAGGGATATTATTGTTATTATGCATAAAAATTTTAAAAACGTGCTGAATCAGTTTAATTTCTCAGATAAAAAGATTGCCGGTCTTAATATTTACGCGATAATTAATATCGCATCTCTCATTGAAAAGGAAGCCAGGGTGCATAAAGAAAGAAAATACATTTCCGCTGTGTTTCATAAAAGGCTGAACCTGGGCATGAGGCTCGACTGCGATCCTTCCGTGAAATACGGCCTGAAGAAATTCAAAGACAGGTTAACATATAAAGATTTAAAATACGATACACAGTACAATACATATCTGCATACAGGGCTGCCGCCAACTCCTATTTGCTCGCCGGGAAAAGAGTCTATTACAGCAGCGATAAATCCGGCAAAAAGCAATTATCTTTATTTTGTTGCAAGAAACGACGGGTCGCACTATTTTTCAAAAACACTCAAAGAACACAGCAGGGCTGTGGACTATTATCAGAAAGGCATAAGGAATGGCTTTAACGACAGGCAAAACTTACAACCCTGAAATCGTCTCTCCGGCAGGGAATCTTGAAAAGCTGAAGATCGCTGTGAAATTCGGAGCCGACGCTGTTTACTTCGGCGGCAAAGAATTTAATCTGAGGGATCAGGCAGGGAATTTTACTTTAGATGATATTAAAGAAGCTGTTCGGATATGTGCTGGAGCGGGAGCAGAAACCGTTTTCCTGATGAATTCTTTTCTCCATGAAAAAAACATCGAAGATGCAAAAGAATATATTAAGCAAATCAAAGATTTTAACTTTAACGCTGTTATGATATCCGATCCCGGGATGCTGATGCTTTTAAAGGATGCAGGGATTAAACAGAACATTCATCTTTCCACACAGATGTCCACGCTCAATCATTACTCGATCAGATTCTGGAACGAGGCGGGCATTAAGCGCATTGTACTGGCGAGGGAAACAACACTCGAAGAAATAAAGAGTATACGGGAAAGCACGGACGCAGAGATCGAAATATTCGCGCATGGCGCGCTGTGCATCTCGTACTCGGGGAGATGCCTGCTGTCGAGGTTTCTCTCGGGCAGGGATGCGAACCAGGGGAGCTGCTCGCATCCGTGCAGATGGAACTACGCACTTGTTGAGGAAAAGCGGCCTGGGAATCATCTCGATATAATAGAACACGCGGCCGGGACCGAGATATTATCATCAAAAGACCTTAGCCTGATCGGCGTTTTACCCGGCTATGTAAACGCAGGAGTGAATGCATTTAAAATAGAAGGCCGGATGAAATCTCTTTATTATACTGCGAATACAACCCGGATTTATAAACACGCTGTTCAGACTATAATAAATAAAAATGATTATGATAAATTTTTACCATTCTACCTTGACGAACTCGATCTGGTAAGCCACAGGCCGTACACGAACGACTTGTTTAATGAATTTAACAACATGAGTTTCAGCGAAATACCATACATCCAAAAAGTACTCTTCCTGGGATACGCAGTATCCGGCGGCGGAGATGAAACCGAAGCATATATCAAAACATTTAACCCGATATATCTCAATGAAGAAATAGACGCAATATATCCGATAATTAATTCAAATATCAGGGACTGTAAAATAAAAGTTAAAGAGATTACAGATGAAATTAAAAACGAATCTGTTGAAATGGCCAGGCCGGATAAAATTTATCGTATAAAATTCGATAAAGCTATTGACAATGACGCGATACTAAGAAGAAGATTAAAGATTGGTTCAAAGGAGCTTTGAAATTTAAAATTAGAATACGATTTTTTTTTTGCGAATTAGCTGGGATAATAATTATCAATTTAAAGGCGGCAAGGATGCCGCCGAACGCCGCTTCGACAGGATGTCGCATGAGCGGCGAAAAAATTGATAATTATTATCCCAGCTAATTTTAATATCTTAGGACGCATAGTTAATACCTTTATATATTACGGATACATTTATGAGCAGCAAAACATACACGAAACCGCCCGGAATAGAAGATATTTTTCCGGATAAAATAGCGGCATGGAACTTTGTATTAAATACGGCAAAGGACGTATTTAATATTTATAATTTTAAAGAGCTGGTAATCCCGATATTCGAATTCACTGACGTATTTATTCGAGGCATTGGAACTGAGACAGACATAGTATCAAAGGAAATGTTCTCTTTTGAGGACCGCGGAGGAAGGAGCCTTACGCTGCGGCCGGAAGGCACAGCGGGTGTCGTAAGGGCTTATGTTGAGAATGGCGAATATAACCGGCTTTCGATCGCGAAATTTTTTTACTCCGGGCCCATGTTCAGGGCCGAAAGGCCTCAGAAAGGAAGGCTCCGGCAGTTCAACCAGTTAGGGGCGGAGACATTTGGCAGCATAAATCCTTTTTACGACTTCGAAATCATATCCATGATGGACGCGCTCGCAAAAAGGCTGGGAATAAGCGATTACGTTCTACTAATAAATTCTATCGGCTGCCCTGAATGCCGCATAAATTACATAAGCGAACTGAAAAAGTATTATGCAGTCAATAAAGACGATCTCTGCGAAGACTGCCGGAAAAGACTGGAACGGAATCCTTTAAGGCTTCTGGACTGTAAAAACGAAAGATGCGTTGAGCTTAAAATAAAAGCTCCCAGAATAACGAACTTTATCTGCAAGCCGTGCGCTGATCATTACAGCATGCTTAAAGGCTTTCTTAACGATAATAATATACGATTTAACGAAGACCCGCTGCTGGTGCGGGGGCTAGATTATTACACTAAGTCGACATTCGAATTTGTGAGCAAAGGACTGGGCGGGCAAAACGCGTTCGCAGCAGGCGGCAGATACGACAACCTTGTAGAGACGTTCGGGGGCAAACCGACTCCCGCAGTAGGATTTGCTGCTGGAATCGAAAGAATCCTTCTGCTTCTTGACGAAAGCAAAATCAATCAAAAACCGCTCGATATATTTCTTATTCATTCCGGAGAAGGTGGATTGAAAAAAGCATTTGAAATATTAAACATTTTAAGAACAAATAATCTCAGCGCGGATATGGAACCGGAACCCGGCAGCTTTAAGTCCCAGTTTAAGAAAGCAGACAGGGAAAACGCAAAATATACGGTTATTATCGGGGACGATGAAATAAAGAGCAACAGCATAGCTCTGAAAAATATGGGAAACGGGCAGCAGGAAAATATTGCTGGCGAAAAAATTATACAGCATTTAAAGTCTGTACTAAAATGAAATAGTTAGAACTCATCTCAAAATAACCGATGCTTTAAAAGCAACAATAAATAAAATGTTTGCAAATAATACCGGTTCAATTTAATCTATATACTGTAAAAAAACCATGAAAAATATTGAGGCTACAGATCCAAGGGAAAAATTCAGATTCCTTGATGAAAAAACGGCAAAGGAACCTCATATTTACGAGGTCCTGAACGAGATTTTACTGTACCAGATGAACTCACTGCCCTTGGGCGATAAACAACTCGCCACAATGGATGTTCTGAAAAAATCCGGAAAAATAAAAATACCTTTTACTACAACCAGGGACAGAACAATTGAATACCTGATGGAGACCCTGTTAAAAAGGTATTCGCACTTTATGCGTCCTGTAGTTTCTTTCGATTTCCACGTTGAACAATCGACACGACAAATAGATATTTACGAAACAACGGAATACACTATTTTGCTGGACAATAATGATTTTGAAAAGCTGCTTGCCTTAAGGGATAAACAATCAATAGAAAATCTGCATGATTTATTAAAAAAATACAGGTTCTTTAATTTATCCAAACTGATAAAGAAAGCGGACGAGAAAGAAGAGCTGTCCAGGATAATCAAGAAAGAACTCGACAAGACAATATTTACGTTTAAAAACTATAATATTGATAATGATAAAATCGAATGGGCTGAGGACTTCTGTTTTCACGTTGATAATTATGAGCCTGTAAAGGAATCTATTAATCTAACTTCGCTTAAGGAAATAATTTCATTATATTCCGATTCCGTGAGAAGAGGTCTGAATAAATTCGGCATACTGAATTCCGAGTTCAGCGATTACAGGGATACAAAGCTTGCCTATATTTTCAGCATATTAACGGACGATCTCGCCAGTACGCTTTCTGAAAAAGACCTTGTAGACGTAAAGAATCTGCAGTCGCTGGTATCCTGCATTAACAGGGTAGACAAGGTAGTCGATCCTGTGCTGATCGTTAACGAAGACATAGTTAAATTCATAAGGGAACATAAATTAACTACTGCGACCGAAATAACAGCCACATTAACTGAATTAACTGTGGACACCCTGAACAAATGGGCCGCTTCTGAAAACCTTAGAGCCAACAAAATCCTTGCTTTTAAAAATGAGGAAGGCGAGACGTTTTACATTGACGGCGAAAATTATTTTACTATGATCTCGGAACTTAACCAGCTTATTTTGTTTCAGCCTGAAAAGCTGAGCGACATGTCGCGCGCTGAAAAGCGTAAGGTCAATACAAGAATGGATATCCTGTATGGCGCTTTTCTTAATTTAACAAAACGCTCTGAAAAAATAGAAGATTACATTAAAATCAATTCGGAAAAACTTACAATATTAAAAAAGATAATAACCGATTATGATAATTATAAAAGAAAGCTTATTTCTAGCGAAACCTTGCAGCAGGAAGGCGAAGCAAAACCCCGAAGAGCCAAAAAAAGAGAAAATATATTCTCAATAATTATTAAAGCTATTTTTGGTATTTTTGGTTCTTTATTCGGTTCCCGTTCAAAGGGTGAGTCGGCTGATGACTCCGCAGGCATGGATGACATGGGCGGACTTTCGAGAAAAGACATATCTCACGAAACTACGAAAATTTACAGAAAAGCCGTAAGCATGAACTCTCCAATAGTAGCGCTTTCGGACCTTATTGAACTTACCCCGGAAAACGAATATCTTGTCAACAGGGTAATAAAAGACCTTAGAGAAAATAATCTTAAGATTGTTATTCCGATTTATAACGCGAGAAAAAATCTTTATCCGAAAAGAAGCCAGAAACTGCTGATGTCGGATATCGAATACCTGCTTGTTTCGCCTGAAGACGCGAAGTTCCCTGAAACAATAAGATCGTTTACGGATTCGCTTATGGGCAAGAAGATAAAAGATGAACTGATCCCTGCTACCGCAATTATAGCGGTTGAAAAATATCTCTTAACGCTTTACAGACAGAAAAAAGCGTCCAGGTAAACTAATAACCCGCCGCGACACTGAATTTAATTCCGAAGAGGCTCTTTGTAGAAATAAATTCTCAGAAAAACGATTAATAAAATAAATTAATCTGTTGATTTATGCGTGGATAAATGGTCCGATATTGCTTCGTGCTTTTGACCGCCGCCTTTTTTGTAATCATTTACATAAAAACCGGATCCCTTGAAAATAATCCCTACGCCTCCGCCAATAAGCTTTTTCACTTTACCGCCGCATTTTAAGCATTTATCGATCGGATCGTCTTTAATTGACTGGAACATTTCAAAACGGTGTTTGCATTCCGTGCATTCATAATCATAAGTCGGCATTTATATTCTCCAAACCTGGGTTGTATTTTTCTATTGTTATATTTAATTAATTTATTAAAATATTTGTGTTTCGCCAAATTTTTTTTGCGAAGCTATAATAGGAAATGACATTTTATATCAACTTAAGTCAATAACTATTTAAATAAAATTTACGCCATTTGAGATTGACATAAATAAAAGTTTTAATATATTGTAAATATATTTTTTTATTTTATTTTCCATTAACTGCAATAAAAATTGAAAACGAATTCGTGTACTTTCCACATAGAAACATTTGGCTGCCAGATGAACAAAGGCGATTCCGAGCTGATGGCACTTTCGCTCTCGAACGCCGGTTTTGCCGAAGCAACTCCGGACGCGGTTGCCGATATTCTCGTATTCAACACATGCTCGGTGCGCCAGCACGCGGAAGACCGTGTGATATCGAGAATCGGTGCTATTAAGAGCGCTCGCCTTACCGGAAGCATAATAGTAATAACTGGATGCATGGCGCAAAGGATAGGCGAAAGCCTGATAGAAGGCGGCCTTGCAGACCTTGTGATAGGGCCTTACGAGTCCCCGCGCATCGGGGAAATAGTGCTGGAGCACTTCTCCGGCAGTGGGAAAAGGCTTTACCGTTCTCTTTTGCCCGAAGACTTTAGAACGCGCATTGACCCTGCCCTTGCGGACAAAAAGGACAGCCAGCCATGGCACAAGTGGGTTACGATAACGCATGGGTGCGAAAACTTCTGTTCATACTGCATTGTCCCTTATGTGAGAGGGCGCCTTATATCTTTCCCGTCTGATTTAATTCTCGATTATATTAAGCGGCTTGCTGCCAGCGGCATAAAAGAGATTACGCTTCTAGGACAGAACGTCAACCAGTACGGGGAAGCGGGCGGCATCACGTTTTACAAACTACTGGAAAAAGTTGCAGATATTGACGGGCTTATTAAAATAAACTTTCTTACTTCGCATCCGAAGGACTTTGATGAAAACATAGTAAATGTCATCCGTGATAATGAAAACATATCAAGGGCCATTCATCTGCCTTTGCAGAGCGGCTCCGATGCTGTGCTCACGGCCATGAACAGAAAATACACTATAGGTCATTATCTTACAATAATTGAAAAGATAGACGCGAAGCTTGACAGGTATTCGATTTCCACGGACATCATTGTCGGGTTCCCGGGCGAGAGCGCGGAGGACTTTAACGCCACTCTCGATATTGTGAGGCGCGTGAGATTCGACGATGCGTTCACGTACGCCTATTCCCCGAGATCGGGCACTGCCGCGTTTCAGTTAAAGGAAACGCTTTCCAAAGATGAAAAGATTGAGCGGCTGAATGCGCTTATTGAGCTTCAAAGAAAAATCTCGAAAGAGAAGCTGGCTGCAAGAGTGAATACGCGCGAGGACATGATCGCTGAGCGGATCAGCAAGAGATCGGATAAAGAGCTTATGGGAAAAACCTTTCTGGATCATCCTGTAATTACTCCCGGTGTTCCGGATGATATTGGCAAAAAAATAAAGATAGAAATTACTGAGTTAAAGGGCAACACCCTTTACGGGAAGAGGATAGTGTAAGATGTAATTGTCGGGATTGAAGCAGAGGATGCGAGAGTGTAAAAAAGATTGTGTAAACAGCCATAGAATAAATAATTGAAGACAGAGGAGAAGAAAATGGCTGAAGGAAAAGAAATAGTAGAAGAACTGTTAAAGCAGATAGATTTTAAGAATTTAACAGTAAATCAGATA
>JAZDKB010000004.1:0-219616 GCA_043803405.1 Spirochaetota bacterium
TATCTGATTTACTGTTAAATTCTTAAAATCTATCTGCTTTAACAGTTCTTCTACTATTTCTTTTCCTTCAGCCATTTTCTTCTCCTCTGTCTTCAATTATTTATTCTATGGCTGTTTACACAATCTTTTTTACACTCTCACAATCTTTTTTACACTCTCGGAAAATGCCGTTCAGTACATGCAATTTTCCTTTAAATGCCCCGATGAGCTGATCTGGAATGGGAAATTGCTGTACAGGGCAGGGAATTTCCTATGTCTGTGCCCTGAATTTGGGGTGCCGGATGGCAAATTGCCGCCTCAATATGGGAAATTCCTGTACTGATACCCCAAAATTGCCATTCGGAATGGCAATTTGCTATCAGGGAGAGGAAATTCGAGTCTTTTTACCCCCTTCTCTTGTTTGTAAGAGAAGGGGGAAAGGGGGATGAGTTTAAAAATTGTTGTCGGGAATAAAAATTTCCTTACCTTAAATGGCAATTTGCCTATATCCGGATGCCGGATTCAACTTTTATAAATTTTGCTTGAAAATTGATCATAATCATTCATATCTACAAAATAATTATTTTTAAAATGCAGTCTAACCGGAAGGATAAAATAATATGAAAAATAATATTAAATTTAACAGGATTTTACTGGCATTATCTTGTATTATAATTTTTACCTCTCCTTTTTTCGGAGCAGATAAACGCGCTGTGGTTTTTCCTTTCAGCTATGCAGGCGATCCGGCAAAGGCTTACACCGTGCAGGCAATTAAGAATATGCTCGGCAAAAGGCTTTCCGGAAGCGGCATTGAAGTGATCGCAGATGAGCAGTATAATTCAATTTTAAATGAAAAAGAGAAGTCCGGCAATATTTCTGCTGAAAGGATAAGAGAAGCGGGGATTAAGCTTAAAGCGGAATTTGCCGTATATGGAAGCGTTACCACTGCGGGAACGTCATCGAGCCTGGATTTTTTCATTCTGGATACAGCTAAAAAGGATTCCGTTCCAGTTAAGATTTCCGAGGTCGTAGCTGAGGATCAGCTGATTGCAAAGACTGCAGCAATTGCGGATCAGTTTAGAAATATTATGCAGGGCGGCCAGGCTAAAGCCGGCGAGGGTGCTGTAAAAGGCAGGCTTTTATCCTCTCTGGAAGTGACAGGGAGTTTTAAATTGAAAAAATCGCAGGTTATGTCCTTTGATATTGCTGATCTGAACAAGGACGGGAACAATGAACTAATCCTGCTGGAACAGTCAATTATCAGGATATTTGTAAAAGAGAACAATGCATGGGTGCAGAAGGACAGCCTTGAGAGTTCTGCCGGAGAGATTTTTTTAAAAGTAAGCGTTGGCGATGCGGACGGAAACGATATTCCCGAAATTTATATTATGACTCTTTACGGGGCTACTATGCAGACTGGAGTATGGGAGTGGCAGGGAAAATTTAAAATACTGTTCCGCGAGAAGGGCAGTATAAGAGTTATTAAGGATGCGTCTGCAAATAAGCCAAAGCTGCTTTTCCAGGATACTAAATATGAAGAGCCGTTTATAGATATGATGTACTTTATGGAATATGACAAAAAGGGAAAACTGATCCGCGGGGAACCTTTAAAACAATTTAATAAAGTTCAATTCAGTACGTTATTGTTGTTTGATCTTGATAAAGACGGCAAAATGGAATTTCTGGGACTGGACGATAAATCATATCTTCATGTCTGGGACAGGGACGGTAAAAGCCTGTGGAAGAGCAAGGAAGAAATGGGCGGAACCAATAATGCTGTTTTTTTAGAATATGATAATTTTAATCCATCATCAACAAAAAAATATAGAAGCCCGCTAACCTGCAGTCCTGTTGTTATGGACATTGACAGGGACGGGCAGGAAGAGATAATTGTTGTTCAGAATTCTTCATCACTCAGCTTATCGGAACGCACAAGAACCTATGAGAAAGGTTATTTTTATATTTATAAGATAGAGGGCAAAAAACTTACAAACCCATGGACTTCACAGGAAATGAACAACTGCATTACCGAAATACAAAGCGACGGCCGGACTCTTTATTTAAGCACGGAAGACGGGCTGCCTGTAGGTATTTTTAAAGGCACCAGCGAAATTCTGTGGTTCGATTAACTTTTTTTCTTAGATAAATAATAGTGCCGCAGAAACTCAAATACGCCCGGCATAACTGAAATTATTATAATAGCTAATATAACCAGGCTGAAATTATTTTTAACTATAGCCAAATTGCCGAAGAAGTAACCTGCAAACATGCAGATCGCTACCCATGCAATTCCGCCTATGACATTGTAGCTGATAAACTTCCAGTATGTCATGCTGCCTATTCCTGCCACAAAGGGCGCGAATGTGCGGATGATCGGGATAAACCGCGCGATAATAATCGTTTTCCCGCCGTATCTCTCGTAGAACTGATGCGTGCGGTCAAGATGTTCTTTCTTTAAAAAACGTATTTTCTCCTGCTGGAATATTTTCGGGCCTATGTGATGCCCTATCCAGTAATTTGCAGTGTCGCCTGCTACAGCTGCAACGGCGAGAAGGATAAACAGTATCCGCACGTCCAGTGCCCCGTTAGCAGCAAAAGCCCCGGCTGCGAAAAGCAGCGAATCTCCGGGCAGAAACGGAGTAACAACAAAGCCTGTTTCGCAGAAGATTATTATAAAGAGGATGAGATATGTCCATAGTCCGTAATTTTGAATAAGCTCGTTAAGGTGCACGTCTATGTGCATTATGAAGTCTATCAGCATTTTAATGAATTCCATTATTTATCCCCGAATCAGCGAAAGGCTATATTGTTTTTTTTAAAATTATGTTAAATTAAAGTAATGATATTTTTGAGTCAAGGCATAATCATGCAAGAAGGATGTTTCTTTATTGTAATATATTTCATATTATAGTTACTTAGTCATATTAATTAATTTATTTAAGATGGATTCTGGTAATAAAATGAGAAACTTCATCAATGATCGGGTTGGCTCTCTGCCTAAAGGTTTTTTGCAGTTTCTTGCAGCTGCATCTATCTTCGGATTTTCCATGGCTGTGGTTAACGCAGTATTCAATAACTTTTTAAGCGAAACATTCGCCATGGGCGATTTTAAGCGCGGAATGATCGAGCTCCCGCGCGAGCTCCCGGGATTTCTTGTTATATTTATATCAGCACTGTTTTACTTCATGTGCAACCGCCGTTTCGCTGCCCTGGCGAATATTCTGGCCGCAGTCGGTATTTATCTTGTGGGCCATTTTTCGGTTACTTATGCGGTTATGCTTGCGTGGCTTTTTATCTTCAGCATTGGCCAGCATATATTTCTGCCGCTTACACAAAGTATAGGCATGGAGTTTGCCGAAAAAGGGAAAGTGGGCAAGCGCCTGGGCCAGCTTACTGGGGCATCAAATTTTGCCGCGATCATAGGAAGCTTTCTTATATTTATCGGATTTAAATATTTAAATTTTTCGTTTTCAATTTCGTTCACAATCGCTGCTCTAGGTCTTGCTGTTTCTTCAATATTATTATTTTTAATGCAGCCGGATAAGGCGCATCCGGACCATTCAAAATTCACGCTGCGCAGGGAATACAGCCTGTTTTACTGGCTCAACATTCTTTTCGGCACACGAAAACAGATATTTCTTACTTTTGCACCGTGGGTGCTTGTTACCATTTTTAAACAGAACACAGCAATGGTAGCGACTTTGCTGACTGTCGGTGGCGTAATAGGCATTGTGTTTAATCCGGTACTCGGGCACGCGATCGACCGTTTCGGCGAGAGGCGCATTTTAATGACTGAGGCTGCCGTGCTCATAGTCGTTTGTATAGGATACGGCTTTTCCCGAATGCTGTTTGATGAACAGACCGCGTTTTATATCGCAGCCGGCTGTTTTATTGCAGATCAGCTGTTGATGTCGGTCGGCATGGCGCGCGCCACATATTTAAAGAAGATCGCAGTAAAGCCCGAAGATGTGAGCCAGACTCTCACCATGGGCATTACCATAGACCACTTTTTTTCTATTTCTATAGCTCTTATAAGCGGGACTATCTGGACAAGCTTCGGATACCAGTACGTATTTTTAATGGCAGCAGTGATTGCTGTAATGAATTTAATTTCCGCGTCGCGCATACGGGTGTAGCGCTTCTATACCTTTTTCATTGAAAAAAAAGTTCCAAGGCTGTTGCCGCCTGCAAATGCAATTATGTTGAACAATCCATCGTTTAAACTATCCTTTAGCAGAACAGTTAAAAAGGCAAAATTTACCAGGGTAATTAATCCGCTCAGAAAAGCAGCCCGCCCCATTTTTTTGGTAACGATAAAATTTGTATATTTGGCTGTCAGGAGATCGACAACAAATCCTGCGATAAAGATTAGTATAATATTAATAATGATAATCATGGCTGCACCTCCTTTCTATCGGGTTCTAAAAATTCCGAACCCGTAGTTTAGACAAAACAGCGCTTACGTCATATTATCATTTTAAACAAAATATGATAAAACGACCTGCTTTGCAACAAATCAGAATATTATTAAATTTATGCGTTAGATTATGGGGAAAGATTCAGAGTATTAAAAGGAAAGATAAATACGGAAGATAACCTGAATCTCTTTCATCCATAACCCAACGACCGTTTGCTTACATCCATTGAGTTCTCCACACTTTAATATTTAGCGAAACCTCATCTCTCGCTTTCACATATAATATACACCAGAACAGGCTTAATTTCAAGGAAATTTCCTGTATACTTCCGCAGTTGCACTTGAGAGTATTTATGTATAATAAATAAAAAGTTGACACAGATGAGATTTTTTGAGAAAAAAATGCCTATTGTATTAAGAAAAGACTCAATGGAGCTATATTTTGTCGACTCGTAAGCAGGAGTTTTTTTCCGGAGCACGTGATACATTTCCGCTGCTTTTAGGAGCTTTCCCGTTCGGGTTGATTTACGGAGCCCTTGCCGTCAACTCAGGACTGTCAATAACTGCATCGATGGCAATGTCCTTGTTTGTCTTTGCAGGATCCGCTCAGTTTATTGCTGTGGGATTGATCTCTGCCAGGGCTCCTGTAATAATCATAATTTTAACTACCTTTATCGTTAATCTGAGGCACATGCTTTACAGCGCTACGTTATTACCTTATTTAAAGCACCTGCCTCAAAACTGGCGGATTCCTTTAGCGTTCTGGCTGACTGATGAGACCTTTGCCGTGACAGTTCACCGTTTTCAGAAAGATGATCCTTCCGGATTGAAGCACTGGTATCAGCTGGGGTCATCCATTGCCATGTATTTGAACTGGCAATTCTGGTGTTTTCTCGGTTTGATTCTTGGTGATAGAATTCCGGATGCTTCGGGCTGGGGACTGGATGTTGCAATGCCGGTCACATTTATAGGAATGATAATTCCTTTTGTTAAAAATATGCCGGTTGCAGTCTGTGTTGCAACTGCGGGGGCATGTTCTTTGTTAACATTAGGTTTGCCGTACAAGCTGGGGATCATAGTTTCAGCATTTATAGGGATATTTGCCGGAGTAGTAACAGAGCGCATAAGAAAGACTGTTCAAAAAGAGGCAGTATGACCGGGAATGAACTTTTGATGATTCTTGGCATGATGGGCGTTACTTTCGGAATTCGTTATTTTCTTTTTGCACTGGCTGACCGGATAAAAATGCCGGTTTTAATGGAAGCGTCTCTTAAATACATCCCTCCGGCTGTTTTGATCGCAATTACTTTGCCGGCGGTTTTACTGCCAAATGGAGAATGGCACATTTCCTTTTCGAATTCGTACCTTGTCTCTGCGATAGTTACTGCAATTGCAGGCGTTATAACCAGGAATTTGCTGGCAACGATTGCGATAGGTCTTTTGTCGTTTTTTGTGTATCGGATGTTAATGTAATTAAATTTGAATAATTAAGTATGTTTTATATTTGCTGCAAAAACGCGAAGACACAAAAAATAAAAAATTTTACCACGGAGACTCAGAGACACAGAGTATTTATTTTGTTTTTAGCTACAACAAATTCTCTGTGCCTCAGTGGCATATTTAATTAAAATTGATTAAAGCGTAGTGCCGACGTGCCGAATTCCGCTAAATAATAATAGGATATTGTAATTTGAAAAAAAAAGTAGGACTGATTTCACTCGGATGCCCCAAGAACCTTGTAGACAGCGAGATTATGCTTGGGCTATTGAGCAAGGCATCCTTTGAGTTCACAAACGATAAAAAACAGGCTGATATACTCATTGTAAACACATGCGGCTTTATTGAGTCCGCAAAAAAAGAGTCGATAGATACGATCCTCGAAATGGCTGAATGTAAAAAAGGCAAATGCGAACTCTTGATTGTAACAGGCTGCCTTGCTGAAAGATACAGGCACGAGCTGGCGGACATCATCCCCGAAGTGGACGTACTTGTGGGCACTGGAGGGTACGGCGGCATTGTTAAAGTAATCAAACAGGCATACTCGTCCGGTAAAGCTGAATCGTTCCCGGAGCAGTGCGGCTTATCATACTTAAATAATAAAAGAATATTAAGCTCGGATAAAGGCTACGCGTATTTAAAGATAGCCGAGGGATGCGACAACCGCTGCACGTACTGCGTTATTCCGTCCATACGCGGCCGGTACAGAAGCAGGCGTATGGAAGATATACTGAAGGAAGCAAAATCGCTTGCAGCTCTAGGCAAAAAAGAGATTATTCTTATTTCGCAGGACACAACGCGCTACGGCATCGACCTTTATAAAAAAAGAAGTCTGGTAAAATTGATAAAAAAGCTTTCCGCGATAAAGGGCATAGAATGGATAAGAGTGCTTTACTGCTATCCTGAAGAGATTGACGGGGATCTGATCGCGGAGTTGCGGAATAACCCGAAGCTGTGCAGATATCTCGATATCCCGGTGCAGCATATCAGTACCAGGATACTAAAGGCGATGGGTAGAAGGGGAACAGGAAAAGATATCGGGAGCCTCGTCCTGAAGCTGAGGAGCGAAGTGCCGGGTATTGTTCTGCGGACTTCTTTGATAACAGGGTTTCCGGGCGAAACAGAAGAGGACTTTAAAATGCTTTGTGATTTTGTTAAGAGTGCGGAGTTCGACAGGCTCGGGGTGTTTACGTATTCACAGGAAGAAGGCACAAAAGCTGCTCTTATGAAAGAACAGATACGTAAATCAATTAAAGATAAAAGATACAGGAGCATAATGAAGCTTCAGGATTCCATTAACAAAAAAAATAACGCAAAAAGAATCGGCACAAAAAGCATGGTAATTGTTGATGGCAAAACCGAAGACGGCAGGCTTTATTTTGGAAGAACTTATGCCGAGGCTCCGGATATTGACTGGGTTATATTTTTTGCAGACGATAAAGCGCTGAAGCCTGGCGATATTACAGAGGCATATATCCTGGCGATAGAATGAGGGCTGTATGTCGGCATATTTTCAGCTGAATTGGTATCTTACTATTAATTTTTTTTAAAATATAGAAGATCACTGATAAAATTTTATTGAATTCTATTGTGATTATTTTTATTCTAATCTTATAAAAAATTTGTCAGCATGAGCATCAATGGCGGTGAATATGAAAAAGATATATATTCTGTTAATGCTTATTATAGCCTCTGCTGTAATAACATCATGTAAAAAAGAGGTCGATGCCCCGGAAGCGCTTAAAGAAAGCTGGAAAACTGCGCAGAACGCGCAGGTTAACCGGGAGATAAAAAAGCTGGAGGAAGGGATAAAAAGCGCGAAGGATAATTCCGAGAAGTCCAGGCTTTACAGCGAAAAGGCATCGATCGAAGTGGATAAAGGCGACCTTGAAAGCTCGCTTAAAAGCGCAAAGGCGTCTGTTAGCAGCGACCCACGACTTGCTGACGCTCATTACGCGCTTGGAAGGGCCTACCTGTGCGACGCTAAGTTCAAAGACGCGCTGGTAGAGCTGCTTTTAGCAGTTGAGTACAACGAAAAGCATGCTCCTGCGCACTTCGAACTCGGCAACTTATATTACAAGATTGGAAAGTTTAAAGAAGCGATCGGTGAATACACACTTGCCGTTAAATACGACAGCAAACACTTTATGGCATACAACAATCTCGGCGTAGTGTATTATCTCGCAAATGAGCCTTTAAGTTCCGTAATTGCATTTGAAAAAGTAAGGGAGCTGAATCCGAAATATCCTTCAGTATACAAAAACCTGGGACTGGTTAACGAACTTAAATTAAAGAGAAGGCAGACAGCGGCTCAATATTACAGGAAATATCTGGAACTCAGTCCTAATGCGCCCGAACGCGCTGCGGTGAAGATGTGGATAACGGCGCTGGGAGGATAAGACAATGACAAACAGAAAGATAAAATACATTGTTGTTTTTGCTTTGCTGGCCGCGTTGTCCGGGATAATATATTCCCAGACGCAGAAGATAAGGCTGGCTGTTTCGCCCTTTGACTCATTGACAGTCGGAGCTGAGAAGGAGACTGCAGGTGTAAACGCGGCACGTATAGTTGAAGAAGGTTATAATAAACTACAGGGCTTTGAGGTCAGGAAGAGCGGGGCTGTAAATGACTACGTAAATAAACTCACAATGGCGCAGGCAGGCATAGGCGATCTTGACAGCCTTAAAGGCGCGGACAAGGATCTCAATATTGATTATCTTACAGTCGGCTCTGTTTCCGTTTACGGGAATCAGTACGATGTTGATGCCAGGACAGTAAACTTAAACAACTGGCTGATCGTGCACTCAACTGGCATATCCTCGTTTGATCTTGATTCTGCATCCCAGGCAGTTTGCAGGGATGCTAAAATCACGCTTACTGCTCAGGATATAAAAGACAAAGAAAGCCTTGAGCGCACTTGCATATCTGTGTACAAATTTATCGGGTGCAATACGGCCGCGGAAGAAGCCGGCCTTGGGGGAGTTTTTGCCGAGCTTCTGAACAGCGAGTTAAGCACAATGCGCGGCATTTCCGTAATTGAACGTACGTATTCAAGAAAGCTTATCAACGAAAAAATCCTGGTGATGGCAGGAGTAATTGAAAACGATACGACCGACGAAGGATTCAGGATAAGGGGCATTGATTATAAAGTAACTGGCAGGCTGACCATGTACGAAGGACTTATAGGGATCAGCTACAGCCTGGCAAGCACAATGGATAATAAAAGTGTATTTGCCGGTTACACGGAGATCGCTTCTTTAAAGGATATGAGACAGGCTGCCAGGTACATAGCGAAACTGATAGAGGCGTCCGTTAATGACAGGATCGGGTCGATCGAAATAGCGAGCGATCCGAACGGCGCTGATGTGGAGATAGACGGCAAGCCCTTCGGCAAAAAGACGCCGTTTGTAACTTCGCTGGGTAAAGGGCCGCATGCAATCAGGATTATGCTTGGGGAATACGAGGGTGAATACCAGGCTGATGTAAAATCAAAGGAAATTAATAAAATACGAATCAAGCTGAAGTCGTCAAAGGGTTCGCTTAAGGTAACAACCAAACCGGACAAGGCCGATGTTGAGGTTGACGGCATTCGGATCGGCAAAACGCCTATTCTAAATGCTGCCATAACAAAGGGAAAGCATAAGGTAAATATTTACCTTGAAGGATATAAAAGCGAAGTGCGTGATATAGAGGTTAAGACAGCGGAGAAGATTGTCATTGACAGCGCTCTTATGAAAGATGACCGGACTGCGATTACTATTATCGGAGGCATTGCGTTTGTTTACGTAAAAGGCGGCGAGTTCGCGATGGGTTCACCTGCCGGGCAGGGGGAGAATGACGAGCATCCTCAGCATAGAGTCGCTCTTGATCCTTTTTATATCGGCAAATACGAAATTACGCAGAAGCAGTACAGGGCAATAACCGAAGCAGTGCCGAGCCAGTTCTCGGGCGAGGATATGCCGGTAGATTCAGTAAGCTGGAATGATGCAATGGAGTTCTGCCGCAGGTTCAGCGAGAAATACAAGGTGGCTGTTCGCCTGCCTTATGAAGCTGAATGGGAGTACGCCTGCAAAGCCGGAAGCGTCACGAAATATTACTGGGGCGAGAACGTTAATCCGGAGTGTTGCTGGTATTACGAGAACTCAAATCAGCAGACCCGATTCGCCGGTTCAAGAAAGTGCAATGCGTGGGGCATACATGATATGAGCGGGAACGTGTCGGAATGGTGCATGGACTGGTACAGCGACAAGTATTACCAGGTATCATCTGCCCGGAACCCGAAAGGCCCGGATACTGGCAGGTACCGCGTTCTGCGCGGCGGCTCATGGTATGATGACGAATACACGGTTCGTTCCACACAGAGGATTTACGTGAAGCCGAAGTCCTATAACAGTTTATACGGATTCCGCGTGGCGTATTCCGTGCAGTAAGAATTTATATAAGAAGATCAATTGTTTTGTTTGTTTTATCGTTTGAACATAAATAATTAAAATAATACCGCAGGACTGTTTTTGCAGGGGCGAATAATTATTCGCCCCTGTACGGTCTAGTCATACAAAAATTTTCTAAATCTAAACGTTTTATTCTTGACTGATGTAACCTATATGGTTACATTCGGAATATGATCAAATCATTCAGGCATAAAGGTATCGAAGAATTTTTTTTTACCGGGAGCAAAAAAGGCATTAAGCCTGAACATGCCGGAAGGCTTGAACTTATTCTCGATAGACTTAATGCCGCCAATGACATAAAAGATATGAATTATCCCGGTTCAAATCTTCATAAATTAACAGGAGATAAAAAAGGACAATTTACAGTTAAAGTATCAGGCAATTGGAGAATCTTTTTTGAATTTTTCAATGGTGATGCTTACATTGTTGATTATGATGATTATCACTAGTGAGGTAAAATTATGAATAAAATAAGACGTAAACCGATACATCCTGGAAAAATTATTCAGGAAGATTATTTAAAGCCTTTAAGTATAACAATTACAGAAATGGCATCACTGCTTGATGTTTCAAGGAAAACATTATCAAAAATTATAAATGAAAAAGCATCTATTACGCCGGACATGTCTCTTCGTCTTGCTAGAGCTTTTAATACTACCCCGGAATTATGGATGAATTTACAAAAGAATTATGATTTGTGGGAAGCTGAATATATGTCAAAGGATTGGCAGAGAGTTAAGCAGCTCCCTGAAAAGCAGTTACATGCTAATTTATAAAAATAGATTAAAAACTCTTTTTACTAGCCATGGCCTATTTTATGTTTCTGCAGCTTCTTCTCCTGCCTTATTTCCGTCATCCGTGAAATCCTTTGCTGCAGAATGTCTTTTCCGGCACTCTTCATCCCGGGATCGCGGTAAGGCGCAGACTTAACATCAGCCTTCAGTTTGCCGATTTCTTCTTCGCTTAAAAGCGGAATAGCGGTTAACTTTGATGCAACCGTGCCCTCTCTCTTCTTTCCCACAGAAGGGCCCTTGCCAATAAGAAAGCATGCTTCGAGCATTGCCGACCGGATCTGGGGCGCGCTTGAGTAGGTGGTAAGCACTGCGTCAGCTTTCATTATCCTGTAAAGCTCTCCGAAAAATTCCAGTGACCATAGCTCCGGGTTCTTTGCAGGACTGAACGGGTCGTGGAACACAGCGTTAAAATAATCATCCTCTAAAGCGCTTATCGTTTTTCTCGCATCCCCGAAAAGCATCTGTATGGAATACTTTCCAAAATCATTTTGCGCGCCTGTAAACGCTTTCTTTATATTCCCGTATATTTCGTCTTTATCGTCGTTAAAGGAAACGGAATTTATGCCGGATAAAAACGAACTGTCTTTCTCAAGGGAAAAGACGTAAAGCTTCCGGTCTGTATTCTTTTTCAGAAACTCTATAACAAGCGCAAGTATGTTATAACCTAAACCGAATCCTACATCCAGAACGCGCAATTCTGCGGAATTATTTTCCAGGATTTTTGAAGGATGAACATGCTTATAAAGCGCTTCATTATACGCGCCTGATAAAGAATGCATTGCCTGGTTATATTCGTCCGAATAGAGCGAATCTGTCCCGTCTTCGGTTTTGATAATATGAAACGACGGCTTATTATTTTTTGAACGGATTGAGTGCCGCAGCAGCAATGATCCGAGAATGAGGAATACAATGGATCCCCATTGTCCAGGCGTGAGCCCTAAATATGTTGCGTCAATGATGCGCAGAAAGTCGAGAGCAAAGCGCACGGGCGCGTAAAGGACGCACAATAACCCTAAATAAAATCCACCAGGCCGGTTTTTGTTTCGACCAAGCGCAAGGAAAAGGATGAGTACAGGTATAATGTAAAGGGCTTCCAGTAGCCCAAGGTTGTGGCGGACTATACCGTCCGAATACATCTGGCCGAGAAAAAATGAGGTCGGTATTCCGGGATGATCGTAGGAAATAAAGCAGCCGGTGCGTCCAAGAAGCCAGCTGACCGGGAACACGTAAGCAGCAATGTCGAGATACTTCCAGCGTTCGCTTTCCAGCTTTCTCTGCCGGAAGAATATCATTGCTGCTGCCAAAGCTCCGATGAATCCACCGAACGAACTTATCCCGTCCCATAACCGCAACAGGCTAAGCGGATCGGCCAGTGTTTCAGCAGGGAAATATACTATACGGTCAAATAAATGCGAGGTCACCAGCACGCCTATCGCCAGCCACAGCACCATGTGTTCGGCTACGGACGCGTCCAGGCCGAGCGCTATTGCACGGCGGCGTATCCTCAGGAAAAAAACAAATATGGCTGCGCCAACCAGCGCCCCGAAGCTGTAAATTGTTACAGTCCCTATTTGCAGTACAGGCTGATCGAAATAAGGTATCATAATTTTACTCATTAAACCTTTACAAATTATTCAAAACGGATTATAAATAGAACGATATTTTGTCTATCAGATTCTTTGCTAAACCCCGGAAAATTTATTTGACTTTTAAATGTACGATGTTCAATTCGAGTGTATTTCAACAAGTCAATTCAGCAGGATTTTAATACAGGGATTATTGGGATCAAGGGGTGAGGGCATTACTATATTTCCAGGGCTATATCAAATGACAAAACGTAAACTGATTATAATAATTTTTGCTTTTATGTTTATCTGCTATGCAGGTTCGGGTAGCGCTGCAACCAAAGCAGGCGTGGGATTTATACTGGGAGACCCTTCGGGGTTTACAGCAAAGGTATTTCCGGATGATATTTATGCCCTCGATTTCGGGATAGGCCCGAGCGCGCACGACGGCTTTTACTTATATGCCGATTTTCTGCGTCATTTCGGGAGCCTGTTCCCGGTTAAAGAGCTTGTTTTTTATGTTGGAGGCGGCGCCGGATTCCATAACCATGAGGAGCATCGCAAAGGAAATGAGAGCGATCATGAAAACAGCCTTGAGGCAAGGATGCCCTTCGGGATAGAATATACCTTTAAGGATGTCCCCGTAGGCATATTTGGTGAAATTGTTCCTGCCATGGAAATTGCACCGGATTTCGATTTCAATATAAGGGGCGGAGCAGGCGCAAGGTATTATTTCTAAGGAAAACATGTTGTTTTTAAAGCAAACCAGCCTGATTTTAACAAAAACATGTAAGATATTATAATAAACTGGATTTGCTGCAAAACGAAGGGGGATGCTATAAGACAAAGGGATTTCCTTCAAATCGAAAATTAGCGAACTTTTCTTCTTGGCATTTTTTTGGTTCCATTACCCATCCTTTTTAAGAAAACAGCTGTCATCCATCCAATTATAATAATACCTAACACAAATAATGAGTAAGATAATTGCCAGGGCAAATTTTTTGTCATTGCGGTGAATTCCGACATACCTCCGATGCTTGCCAGCAGGTTCAAAGGAAGAAAGATGACATTTATTATAGTAAGCTTTCTTAAAAGAATGTTCATATTATTGTTTATGAGGCTGCCTCTTGCATCCATTAATCCCGCGAGAATTGTCGAGTGTATTTCCGCCTGTTTATAGCACTGATCGCTTTCAATTATCAGGTCGTCAAGCAGCTCAACTTCATCGGGCGTAAAACCTATTTTCTGGGCATTGTTTTTTAACTTTATAAGAACAGTGTTATTTGCATTTATAGCATTTATATAATAGACAAGGCTTTCGCTCAGGCTGAACATCTGAACCAGGTACTGATTTTCAAGCGAGGCGGCAATTTTATCCTGAAGATCCTTTGACATCATGTTTATTGCTTTTATATGGTCAACATAATGGCGGACCGTATTAAACAGTATTTTCAGAAAGCAGTCGAACACGGAATTGACTTTTCTGTAGTCTCTCCTGTCATATAACTCGTAATCATCCTTTAATATTACAATAACCTTTTTGCTTGATAAAACAATACCGATGGATGAAACATTAAAATGAAGCTGATTTTCAAATGAATAATTGTTGGGACGTTTCCATATAATAAATGTATAGTCTTTCTCAAACTCTACGCGCGAAACCTCGTCCGGGTCCAGTGCGGACAATAAAGTATGTTCATCAAAATCCAGATTGGCTAAAATGATCTGCTTTTCTTTTTCATCCGGATTTATATAGAAATCTATTACATTATCAGTTCTATCCGAAGGGACAATTGTTCTATCTATAATATCAAATTTTTTATTCATATTGTACTGCCTCTATATATTCAAACCGACACCAGCCATGCATTTAATGTATATAATCGGCCAGATGCGGTCAATAGAATTAGATTTTAAGCCTGCTTTTTTCTCCCCTCGATAATCCCGCTTACGCCTGTAAGTGATACTGTAATTAGAACGCCGCCTGCTATTATCTTCAAAGTAAGCGGATCGGAGAAGATTGTCACTCCTAAAAGCGCAGCAATCAGAATTCTGCTGCACGAGATTAGCGAACCTGCCGCAGCATTGATTGATTTATAGCCGAGCGTTATAAATACCTGTCCTGCAACAGATGTGATTACAGTTAGAATTACATATATAAGCACAATCCCGTGCGGGATCATAAAACCACGAAAAGCCAGCGCCAGCGTGATCAATGTGCCTATGCCCATGTGATAAAAAAGTATAACAAATGTTGAATCATATTTTCTTGCTTCGCGCAGGTACGCGACTGCAAATCCCGCAAGGAGACCGGAAAGAAAACCGTAAATATCCCCCTTATTAATATTACTCAGGTAAAATTCGGATACATCCGGCATAACAACGAAATAAATCCCTGCCATGCCCAGCACAAGAAAAAAATAATGCAGCACGGGAACCTTCTCTTTGTTTACATAAGGAGCAAGGAGAAACACGAATATCGGGTAAGTCATGTTAAGGATATTGGATTTAGTGACAGTGGAATATTCCACAGCCAGGAAGAAAAATATCGCGGCGCCCACGTTGAAGATGGAGCGCATGCCGACATTCTTAACGCTTTGCGGTTTAAGGGATAGTTTTTTCACTGCAACATAAACTGCTGCCAGCGCGAACCCGGCAAAGAACCGTAAAAAAGTCAGCTCCATCGCGGAAATATCTGAAGCGTCCATTACCAGTTTGGCGAATACTGTTGACAGCGCAAATGACAGAGCTGACAATAAAATATATAATACGTCTTTAATCATTGTAATATGTTTTTTTTATAATTCCGGGATTTTTTGTTTGTTCGGACGGCAATTCCTTTTTGTCAAGGAGAATAAACATATATTAATTTTTATTTATTCGCTTGACTTTTACCTGAAATTTTAAAATAAATCAGATGAAATTTATAATGATTATTTTTACGAACGCGATGGCAAAGGGTTCTGGAAGGCATACTGTGCCCCGGAGCCTTTTTTTTTGACTTAGAGTGCGTCCCAAAACCTATTGGGATATCGTAAACGAGACAATAATAATCAATTTTCAGGCAACACGGATGTTGCCGTACGCCGCTTCTTACAGGATGTAAGCATTAGCGGCGAGAAAATTGATTATTATTGTCTCGATAAACAACATAGCGATATATAGGTTTTGGGACGCACTCTTAAGTAAATTATATAGGAGAATTATTATGCAAGTTTTAAAAAGCACAATTACGGAAATAAAAGCGCCTGATAAGGCAAAATATAAAGAAGCTCTCAAACGTTTGTCTCTACAGGCAAGGCCTGCCGGTAGCCTGGGGGTGCTGGAAAATATTTCCGCAAGGCTTGCGTCGATAGCAGGCACATTAGACGTAAAATTAAAAAATAAAGTAATCGTTGTTTGCGCAGGCGACCATGGAATAGTTGAAGAAGGAGTTAGCCTTTTCCCTCAGGAAGTCACTTCGCAGATGGTGTTTAACTTTGTTAAGGGAGGGGCCTCGATCAATGTGCTGGCGCGTCATGCAGGCGCAAAAGTCCTTGTCGCGGATTTCGGAGTAAATTACGACTTTGCGCGCAGTCTCATGATCTTTGATAAAAAAGTAAGAAAGGCTACTTCCAATTTTACAAAGGGTCCGGCTATGACAAGAGAAGAGGCGGTGCGGTCAGTAGAGGGAGGCATATCGATCGTTGAGGAGCTTCTGATGAAAGGACGCATTGATTTGCTGGGCACAGGCGACATGGGCATAGGCAACACTACGCCTTCGAGTGCCGTCATAGCTGTTCTGTCCGGCGTTTCTGTTGAGGAAGTTACTGGCAGGGGCACAGGCCTTGACGACAAGGCATTGCAGAATAAAATTAAAGTGATAAAAAACGGAATCAAGATAAACAAGCCGAACAAAAAGGACGCTCTTGATGTTCTAAGAAAAGTGGGCGGGTTCGAAATAGGCGGGCTTGCCGGGCTTTTGCTTGGCGCAGCTGCGCACAAAATACCTGTAGTGTGCGACGGCCTCATTTCCACAGCAGGGGCGCTGATCGCGTGCGAGCTTGCGCCTCTTGCGAAGGAGTACCTGTTTACCAGCCACCGCTCAGTGGAGGCCGGGCACAAGTATATGCACGGGCATCTGGGACTTGAGCCGCTGCTCGATCTTAAGCTGCGGCTGGGGGAGGGCACGGGCGCTGCGCTTGCAATGGAGCTACTGGATGCCGCAACAAGAGTTCTTGCGGAAATAAAAACATTCTCGGAAGTAAATATTGCGGATGTTCAGAGACACAGCTAATTATTATTCTTAACTTGATCCGGGGAGATGCTGAATGGGGAAAATTATTTTCATAACAGGCGGGGCAAGGAGCGGCAAAAGCACCTTTGCCGAAAAGCTATTAAAGAACGAAGACAGCGTGGTTTACATTGCCGCAGGTATTGCCTTCGATAGCGAAATGAAGGACAGGATAGCAAGGCACAAAGAAAAACGCAATCCTGCATGGATAACGGTTGAAAAATACAAAGACCTTGATATAATCTTAAAAGAGATCATAAAAGATAAAAAATTTATATTAATAGATTGTCTTACAATAATGGTTTCAAATTTAATGATACTTGAAAATGATATTGATTGGGATACAATTGACATTAAAACGGTTAATATTATAGAAGAAAATATTCTGGCGGAAATAAACAAGCTGCTTATTACGGTAAATGATTTTCCCGGAGAATCTATAATAGTATCAAATGAAACCGGTATGGGCGTTGTCCCGCCCGCTCCGCTAGGACGCTATTACAGGGACATTGCAGGAAGAATAAACCAGGTTGTTGCCGCAGCAGCACATACGGCATATTTTATTGTTTCCGGAATACCCATGAAAATAAAGGGATGATTTATGCTTAAAATGTTTTTATTGCAGTTAAAGTTTTTAACCACAATTCCATTGCCGGTTAAGATTGAGTTCGATGAAAATAAATTCGCAAAGGGTGTAATATTTTCTCCGGTAGTCGGACTCATAATCGGCCTTATCCTTGGCGGGACATTTATCCTTGTTAATCTGGCCGGGAAGCAGATTATTGCCGTGGTCTCAGTAGTTTTTGTCGGGATAATAATTACAGGCGGGCTTCATCTGGACGGCCTTGCAGATACATTTGACGGAATCTTCAGCAACCAGCCGAAAGAAAAGATACTTAAGATAATGAAGGATTCCAGGATAGGAACGAACGGCACTCTTGCACTAATAATGGATGTGATATTCAGGATAAGCCTGCTTTATTCGTTAAGCGAGCAGAATATGTTCGCGTATTTATGCATTACGCCTGTTATATCAAGAATGAGTATTGCGTGGACTGCAGGGCTGGCATCCGGCACAAGAAAGGGGAGCATGGCCGGCGCGCTGGTTAAGCATACAGGATACAGGGAGATTATTATTGCATCAGCAATTACGGCTTTCCTGAGCATTGCGTTTATCAGACAATTAACCTTAGTTGTCATTCCGGCAGTAATTCTTTTTGCAGTAATTTGCGAAAGATACGCCGAGAAAAAAATCGGCTGCATCTCGGGGGACATCATAGGCGCGGTTATCGAGATGACGGAAATCACAGTGCTTTTTGCACTATTTATTTATGAATTGTTTTAACACAGGTGTATTACCGATATGCTGCCTGTACATATTTAATTTATATGATATCAAGGTGATACGGTATGTTTGAAATCGTACTGATACGTCATGCCGAGACAGACAATAACACTATGCACAAATTCTCAGGTATAACCGATGTGGGCCTGAACGATAATGGAAGGCAGCAGGCATTAAAACTGGCTGATGCTCTTAAAGATGAAATTATCGATCACATATTTTCCAGCGATATGCGCAGATGCGTTGAGACTGGCAACGGCCTCAGGTGCGCGAACGAAAGAATCTTCACAAAAGAACTCCGTGAGATGAATTTCGGCAGATGGGAAAACCTTACTTACAAAGAGATCAAAGAAAGGTATCCTGACGATATTGAAATGTGGGAGCGCGACTGGACGGATTACGAAATCCCGGAAGGCGAAAGCTTTACCCGAATGAGCGCAAGAGTGATAAAAGAATTTGAGGATATTGTAAAAGTTAAAAGCAACGGAGCAAAAAAAATTGCCGTTGTGTCGCACAGCGGATGCATAAGAACGATACTCGGCCATTACATAATCGGATCAATAAAAGACAGCTGGAGATTCCGCGTTGAGAATGCCGCTGTTACGAGACTCTCTGTAGATAAAGGATACTATTTCTTAAAATCCCTTAATGAAAAATAATATTCCGGTATTTATTTATGGCCAGGTACATTTGGGTTTATTGAATTGTCATGCGGATGTAAAATTATATTACAATATATTATTGAAAAAAAGTCAGTGTTGACGGTATTGTTTGTTGATTATATCAGGAGTAATTAACCATGTTCAAATTTATTAGGGAAAAAATATTTATAGACGATGTGGTTTGCCCATGGTGGCTCGCATATACATTTGATAACCGCATTCGAAAGTTTTTTCATAATCCGGATAAAATGTTCAGTAAATATATCAGGAAAGGGATGACAGTGCTGGATATCGGTTGCGGGATGGGCTACTTCTCTATTGGGATGGCTGCGTTTGTAGGCGACAAAGGCAAAGTCATTGCTCTCGATATTCAGGAAAAAATGCTTGAGGTAATGAAGAAACGGGCTGAAAAAGCCGGCATGCTGAAGCGAATAACTCCGCATCTAAGCACAAAGAAAGATCTTAAACTAAAGAAAAAAGTCGATTTTGCATTAAGTTTCTGGATGGTGCACGAAGTACCGGACATAAATATTTTTTTAAAGAATGTTTACAATACATTAAATAAACATGGAAGATATTTTATCGCTGAGCCTAAAATGCACACGTCTGAAAAATATTTCAGCAATCTCGAAAGCCTTTGCCTGGCGACAGGTTTTCGCATAATAGACCGTCCGGAAGTATCATTAAGCCGTGCTGTGCTTCTGGAGAGATAAATTAATACAGATACAGCGGATGAGAGTCCGGGTTCTTGCCGAAGAATGTGACATCATCAACAATCTTTATTTTTTCCCCGCGGAGAAGCGCGTATAGCGTGCGTTCTATGCCAATGCCTCCGCCGAAAGTATCCGGGAAAAGTTGCCCGCCGTCCCGGCCTTTCATTGAAGCAAACTGAAGAAACGGCCCATACCCTCCAAGGTCGTTGATATTTGCGATATTACCGTCTTCTATTATCGGCCGCGCCGGAAGGACCTTGTTGTCAAGTATCCTTTCAACTATCGGCTCATAAAGCCATTCTCTTATGGCGCCTGATAATATTTCTTTTGCAGTCGACTGCTTCCCGGTTTTTGCATCAATGCTTTTTGCAAGCATATCATAGTTAAATACATTCTGCGATTGCACTTTTAGCGGGTCGGCTTTTTTCCCTTCAGTGAATAAGTACGGATAGACCAGGTCATAGTTTTCCCTTAGAAGGCCGGTAATCCAGAAGAACTGCGAGTCTGTAGACTGTCCTGCTTTTTCTTCGTGACTTTTCTGGCCGTATTTTTTTACGCATTCGTCCTTTTGAAAGCTCGGGAAAGGTGTTTTGGGTATTTCTATCACAATGCCAAGATCCTTCAAATTCTGTGAGTTGATTTTATTGATCTCCTCACATGCATAAACGAGCATCCTTTCAAAAAAGTTTTTTATCTTTGTCATGTCTTCGTTAAGGATGTCGGTTACATATTTTACTTTGCTATAATATTCGTCAAGAGTGACGTTCCTGTTGCGCTTAAGTTCAATATCCATCTGAGAAAAATCGGCGAGGTATTTCCCGCGCTGGGCGCCGGTGGGGCTTTCTATCTCGAGCCTGATGTTTGGCGAATCTACGAATATGCCTTTTATGCGCGGGTTTGAGCATGCAAGAAATTTGCTGTAAATCATGCTGTGCGTTGTAAGGTATGTGTGTCCTTTGTAGTCGATGGACGGCGTGTGTTCAATGTCGTGAGCAAGCGGGTCTGTTATTATGCTGAGCATTACTTTTTCTAAATTAAACAGGCCTTCTTTAACAAGGAACTGGTTCATGGAATTAACAAAGGTTGTCCGGATTGCCATCGCATTGTAAAGATCATCCGATATCCATTTGCCGGAGTAATTTGATTTTATGTAGTCTTCGAAGGTTTCCCCGCCTTCATTTATTGCAGCCTGAAATCTGTAAAGGCTTTCGCCGATTATTTTAATTTTATCTTCCATATATTTATCCCGATAGATTGCTTTTTGTCCGGCACATAATATTTTTCTTCTGGAATAATGTCAAATAAAAGAATGACTAAAATTTACAATACTGTAATATTTGTTGTTTATTTTATATTGAACTTTATTATTGTGTTTGTAAAAAATGCTAAAATTATCCCTAAATAGCTCTTGATATTAAATCATTTTACATTTATGGCTTTGTAATATTATTAGAACTCAATTTTTAGCACTATTAACCGTTAAAAATGAATGTGACAGTGTATTTGCAATACTTATTTGTTAAATAAATATTCGTCTTATGTATAATATTTAAGGATTTCTTTATATAATGAAAGATATTACCGAAAAAAATTCCCGTGAGATTTTAAACCTTATAAACAACAGAGAAATTTCCTGTGAAGAGCTGATGAGGGCTACTCTTGATCAGATCGCCAAATATGATCCGATTCTCGAAGCGTTCATTTCCATGTATGATGAGTCTTTGCTGCTGGAGCAGGCGAGGTCTAGCGACAGAAGGCGCAGCAACGGATCTCCGCTTAGCCCGATTGACGGCATTCCGGTTGCAGTAAAGGATAATATGCATTCGATCGGCATTCCGACAACATGCGCTTCGAGGATACTCGAAAACTATAATCCGCCTTATGATTCAACTGCCGTGAGGCTGATAAAAGAAAGCGGCGGCATTATTGTCGGCAAAACGAACATGGATGAGTTCGCGATGGGATCGACATGCGAGACTTCGGCATTTAATCATACGCGTAATCCGTGGGACATACATCGTGTGCCGGGAGGCTCATCCGGCGGCTCCGCAGTAGCTGTCGCGTCCGGTATGGTTCCGCTTGCGCTCGGGAGCGACACAGGCGGATCGATACGCCAGCCTGCCGCGTTCTGCGGGATAACCGGGCTTAAGCCGACATACGGGCTTGTGTCGCGCTACGGTCTTGCCGCGTACGCGTCTTCGCTTGACCAGATAGGGCCTATGTCGCGCGATGTTTACGGGAACGCGGCGCTTCTCGGCATTATAAGCGGCCATGACACGAAAGACTCCACTTCACTTGAAGCTGCAAAGGCCGGTTATACGGCAGAGCTTGACGGGAACATTAAGGGCGTTCGGGTTGCCGTAGTCCGGGAGCTTGCCGGCGAAGGGGTGTCGCGTCCGGTCCAGGAACAATTCTCCAAAGCAATAAAAACCATGGAAGGGCTGGGCGCTGCCGTGAGCGAGATTTCATTATCCTGCATAAAATATGTTATTTCTGCTTATTACTTAATTGCGACTGCAGAGGCATGCTCCAATTTGTCGCGCTACGACGGAGTGAAGTACGGGTTCAGGAGCGGCAAGCAGAGCGACTTCCAGGAAATGCTTTTTACGACGCGCTCTTACGGGTTCGGCAAGGAAGTGAAGAAACGGATTTTGCTCGGAAATTTTGTGCTTTCATCCGGGTACTATGATGAGTATTACAGAAAGGCACTTAAAGTCAGGGCATTCATAAGAGAAGAAATGAAGGATGTTTTTAAATCGTTCGATGTGATCGTAATGCCGGCTGCTCCGGACATCGCGTTCCTTCACGGCGAGAGCCAGAGAGATGTCATGAAAATGTATCTTTCGGATATTACAACTGTACTCGCAAACCTGGCCGGGCTTCCGGCAATTTCTGTTCCGTGCGGCATTGCTTCCGGTATGCCGTCGGGCTTCCAGCTTATGGGAAGGCCCCTTGACGAGCAGACGCTTTTACGGATCGCATCCGCGTTCGAGGCCGGGCAGGAAAGGCATATTCCGGACCTTAAAAAGATTCTGGAAGCGCATGCGCATATTGTCGGCGCTGTAAGCAAAGACAACACTGAGGCCGCGACAGATGCGACGCATGTTTATACTAAGGATAACATCAGAAAGATTTCGCATTTATATAATGCAAGGACGAAAACACTAACAGAACGCGTTTTCTGCAATGAGCTTGAAGCAATGGTAGGCAGGAATGTTTTGCTTGCAGGCTGGATACACAGAAAGAAAAACCTGGGTGGTATAGAGTTCTACGACCTCAGGGACAGGACAGGCTTTACCCAGCTTGTTATTGAAGGTGAAAAGCCTGTTGAGCGCATCACGGCAGAGAGCGTAGTTGAAGTAAGGGGCAAGGTGACAAAAGAGGAACGGAGCCCTTATGGAAACATTGAAATAAAAGTAGAGAGCATTAATGTAATTACTCATGCTGAAAGCAGTATACCGGTAAGCATAAACAATCCGGCGGACAATGTGAACCTGTCGACCATACTAGACAACAGAAATGTTTCAATCCGGAACCCCGGTATTTTGTCTGCGTTCAGGGTACAGTCCGAAATTGTGAAACTATTTGCCGAATACTTAAGGCAGCAGAGTTTCACTGAGATAAAAAGCCCCAAGATCATATCTTCCGGTACTGAAGGCGGCACGAATATTTTTGAAGTAAAATATTTCGACCGTGTTGCATACCTGGCGCAATCGCCGCAATTTTATAAACAGATAATGGTAGGCAGCGGACTGGAAAGAGTGTTCGAGATTGGCCCTGTGTTCAGGGCAGAGCATCACGACACCATCAGGCATTTGAACGAATATATAAGCCTGGACTTTGAGATGGGATTCATACGCGATGAACAGGATGTCATTGACATGCAGGAAAACCTGATTAAATATATCTTCCAAAATATTAAAATTAAATTTAAGGATGATGTGAACATGCCTGCTTTGTTCCTGGAAGTGCCTGATAAAATTCCGCGCGTGCATTTCCTTGAAGCTATGGACATAGTGCAGTCGATGGGAGTCAGGGATATGGAAGAGGGCGATATTTCGCCTGCTGGCGAAAAGGCGCTCTGCGATTATTTTGAGAAAAAGAAGAATTCTTCTTTTGTATACGTGATCGGGTACCCTGTTAAAAAAAGACCCATGTACACAATGCCGGACGAACGGCTGCCCGGGTACACGAGGAGCTTCGACCTTATTTACAGGGGGATAGAGATAACCACAGGCGGACAGCGTATCCATGACTATCACCAGTTAAGGGAAAATATCGTGGAGTTCGGTTTTAATCCGGGCGAGTACAGGGATTATCTTTCCATATTTAAATACGGAATGCCGCCTCACGGCGGGCTCGGCATGGGGCTGGAGCGGCTTACTATGAAGATATGCAATCTGAAAAATATTCGCGAGGCGTCATTGTTCCCGAGGGATATTAACAGGATTTCACCGTAGGTAAATATTGATTGACGGATTTATTTTTAATGATTATTAAAAATGATGCGATTCGAATGGGATAAATAAAAAGCAAAAGATAATCATACGAAACATCGTATATCTTTTGATGAAGCAGTTACAGTGTTTTATGATCCGTTATCGGCAACTTTTGATGATCCGGATCATTCAATTAATGAGCATAGATGGATAATTATAGGTTTTTCATCCCGTGGACGCCTGGTTGTAGTATCCTTTACCGAAAGAAGGGAAATAATTCGAATTATAAGCGCCCGTCCTGCGACGGCGCACGAAAGGAAACGACATGAAAATTAAAGCAAAAAGGAATGTTGATGATTTACGGCCGGAGTATAATTTTGATTATTCAAAAGCTGTTCGCGGTAAATACGTAAAACGTTTACTGGATGAAGGGGCAAATGTTGTTGTGCTTGATCCGGATATAGCTAAGGCTTTCGGCAACTCGGCTGATGTAAATGACGCATTAAGATTGCTGCTTGATATTACAAGTTCAACACGCAGGATAACAATTCGTTCAAATATAAGCCATAATAAACGTCGTCGTTAATTAATATTTTGTCAGAGCTTGTACAAAATATAAAGCTGATCATGAAGAACTCCTGAACAATATATTATGCTGAAAAAACCAAAGATTAACATAGACAACCTGATCGAGCTTGCTTCGTTTGAAGTAAAGCCCGAAGAAAAACAGCAGTTCGTGAAAGAACTGGACGATTTTCTGGAATACGCCCGCGTAATAAACGAGGCATCTGTCGCGGATGTAAATCCCGCAAGCCATGCTGTGGACAGGAAAGCATATATGCGCGACGATACAAACAGCGCGTGGGATAAGCTTGACCTTTTACTCGGGAACGGGCCTGCTCTTCAGGGTACAAGCTACCTGGTGCCGCCGCAGGGAAGGAGCGGCGCAGGCACGGCTTCAGAAGAGAACGGGAACAGGGCCGCGGTTGCGGAAGCGGATTATGAGGCAGTGATCGGGCTCGAAGTGCACGCCCAGTTAAGAACGCGCACTAAGCTGTTCTGCGCATGTTCAACGCAGTTCGGCCGGGAGCCGAACGCGAACACGTGCCCCGTGTGCTCCGGGCATCCGGGCGTCCTGCCTGTGCTTAACAAAGAAGCAGTCAGCATGGCGATTCTCGCAGGGCTTGCGGCAGGATCAACTATAAACAAGCGTTCAGTCTTTGCGCGCAAGAATTATTTTTATCCCGACCTGCCGAAAGGCTACCAGATATCCCAGTTCGAGGAACCCATCTGCTCCGGAGGGTTTATCGAGATAGAGATAAACGGTTCTGTAAAGAAAGTAAGGCTTAACCGCATACACATGGAAGAAGACGCCGGCAAGATGGTACACGTCGGTGCGCCCGGTATATGGGGATCGAAGGCGAGCGCCGTAGACTTTAACCGTTCGAGTGTGCCTCTCATAGAGATCGTAACAGAGCCGGACATGTCATCGGCCGAAGAAGCGCGCGAATACGTTGTAATGCTGCGCGCCATGCTTGTGTCGCTCGGGATATGCGACGGCAACATGGAAGAGGGAAGCCTGCGCTGCGACGCGAACGTTTCAATACGCCCAAAGGGAGCAAAGAAGCTCGGAACAAAGGTCGAGATTAAAAACATGAACTCGTTTAAGGCAATCGAAAGAGCTCTCGATTATGAAATCACACGGCTAAATAAAATGGTGAAGGCAGGCGCAAGAATAGGGCAGGAGACAAGGCTGTGGGACGAAAGCGGCCAGAAAACATATTCCATGAGGAGCAAAGAAGAATCGCACGACTACAGGTATTTCCCAGATCCCGATCTTTTGCCCATTGAACTAAGCGACGAATGGATAGAAAAAGTCCGGGGAAAACTGACACATTCTCCGCTTACAAGAAAGCGTAAATATATTTCGGAATATTCTTTCTCAGGGAAGGAAGCGCGCCTCTTTATGATAAATCCTTCGTATGCAGATTTCTTTGAGGCTGTCCTTGCCGGTTATGATAATCCAAGGGCATTAGCGAACCTGTTTTTTACTGAGATATTGTCTTTAACCGGCAACATAGAAGAACTCAATATTAAGCCAGACGATCTGGCCATGCTTCTTAAAAAGATAGATTCCGGCGAGATCAGCGGTAAGATAGCAAAGAATGTTATCAAGAAAGCATTCTCTTCCGGTAAAGGACTGATCCAGATCATCGGTGAAGAGAACATAAAGCAGGAAACCGATCCTAAAGTAATTGAAGATATAATAGATAAAATTATCGCCGACAATCAGTCCCAGGTCAATGATTACCGGAGCGGCAAGACAAAGATTTTCGGATTCTTTGTGGGCGAAGCAATGAAGGCAGCAAAAGGAAAGGCGAGCCCCGCGCTGGTAAATGAGATTTTGAAGAAGAAGCTCGGTTGATATATTTTGCCGTTCGCAGTTATTTCAATTTTTTTACTTCCGGTTTTTTGTCCTTTAATACAAATGCCGGTTTTATTGATTCGATTTTGCCAGCCAGGTCTTCCTTAAATATCCTGTAAACAAGAACAGCTGAATAATTTTCCTTATAATATTCGAAAGCGATCTGTCCGTATCGAAGGAATTCCCGCATCTCCTGTATCAGGTTCTTTTTTATTTCGTCGGAATTCTGAATGTCATTCGCATTCTTAATGTTTGATAGTTTGTAATTATAATTAAGATTATACTTTATAAGGTTAGTGATTACTTTGTTGTCCATCTCCGCTTTTGCGTTTTTAAGCGCACTCTCACGCGAAGCTACGAGCCCTCTAGCCTCTTTATCCGGCATCCCTGTAATGATCACCTGGTAATGATCCCTGTCGAGAAAACCTTCGGTAGTGTAATCGTTTAAAAGCCTGTTGGTATCGTAATATTTTATTGTGCAGTTAAGAGATGCTGAAAGAATAACTGCAGCGAAAAGAAGCATTGTATAAAAATATTTCATATTGTAATTTCCATTGACCTAATCTCTCCCTCTCCTTTCGGGCTGACTTCTACTCACATTTTTATTATTAACAAATATTTTGCCGTCTCGGCCCCCTATCCCCCGGCGGGGGCACCGGCTTGGAATAAAACAACCAAATATTACTTCATTATTTTTCCCGATCTTGCCCCCTTTGGGGGTTAGGGGGCTGGGAGCATACCCGATTTACAACTAAAATAATCAGCATGAGACAGCCCTGGGCCGGGGGTGAGGGCATAAGGAGCTACCTTCTCCGCAATAATTTAAGTATTAATGACGATATGTTTATTCTGCCCGCCCTTATTTCCCCTTCAGCATATTAATTATATCCTGAACCTTGTCGCGGTTTGCGTGATCGGGTTTCAGGGATAACAGCTTTTCATAATTGTAAACCGCTTTGTCCTTATCCTTTAAATTCCTGTAATAAATAGTACCGAGTTCCTCATAAGCTTCCCAGTACCTGCTTTCAATCTTGGTAGCTCTTTCGAACGATTTTACCGCGTCACTATACATTTGCTTGTCCCTGTATGTCAATCCCAGAAAAAAATGCGCCTTTGCGTCAACGGGATTAATATTGAGAGATGTGTTGTATTCTTCCACAGCTTCATCGTACATTTTGGTTTCCCTGAAAGCTTTGGCAAGATTAAAATGAGCATCGAAGGATTTAGGGTCATTCTGCGTGGCGCTTTTATATTGTTGAATGGCCTTATCATTAAGGCCGTTGTTGAGGTAAAGATTACCCAGGTTAATATAGGCTTTCGTGTAATGAGGATTTGCTGTTATCGATTTCTGATAAAAGGCAATTGCCTTATCCTGGTTGTTGCTCGCTTCGTAAGTCTTTCCAAGTTCGTATAATGTAGGCGCATCATCTGCCTTTAGTTCCAGAGCCCTGTTGAACAGGCCTACAGCTTCGGTATAATTTTTCTGTATCGACTGGATAAGCCCCAGGTTGAAATACGCCTGGAAATACTCGCGGTCCAGCTCAATTGCTTTCTGATAGAACTGAGATGCGTTGTTATATGACTTCATCTCGTGATATGTTTCCGCAACTTTAAAAACAGTGTCAGGATTATCCGGTCTCAGCTTTAAATCTTCAGTAAAATGGCTGAGCGCTTCGTTGTAATTTTTACTTTTTAAATAAATATCTCCGAGATTAAAGTGCGCCCTGTCAAGTTTCGGATCCTGTTGCAGCGATGTGTTCAGATCCTTGATCGCCTGCCTGTTATCGTTAAGCTTAATGTTTGCAAGCCCTCTTGAATAGTATGCCTTCGGGAAAACAGGCTGCTCCTTAACCGCCCTGTCGAACGCCTTTACCGCTTCGCCGTATTTGCTTTCCACATAATAGAGGAGCCCCAGCCTGTAAAATGCATCCGCGTTTTTCGGGTTAGCAATGATCGCGCTCTGATACGATTTTTTTGCTTCATCGGTTATCCCGCCATGGTCGTATATTCTACCGCGCCAGTAATGGGAATGGTCGTCGTTGCTGTCTATATCCACAGCTTTCTTGTAAGCGTTAAGCGCTGCATCGTATTTCTTTTCTGCTCTGAGCTTGTCGCCAAGCTCTCTCCATTTCGTAGCTTCGGACTTGTCATCCTTAGGAGGCTTTGGCGGGATCTTGGGCCCTGTATCGTCTGTAAGGTCGTCCTTTTTAGGAAGCTGCTTATCAACCTTGGGCAGCTTATTTTCGGGCGGAGCAACTTTATCCGTTTCCGGCAGCGCGGGTTTGTCATTCACTGCAACTTTGTTAGCGCTGTTCAGCATTTTTAACGCAAGCGCGTATTTGTCGCGCAGATTTTTATCCTTGCTGTTGTAGCCCAGAGCCTTTCTGTAATAGTCAGCAGCCTTTGCCCAGTCGCCAAGCTTTGCGTAAACATCGCCCAGCCTTTCGAGAGCTGCCGCATCATTCGGATCCACTTTAAGCGCTTTTTCAAAAGAAGCGATCGCGTCGTCGGTTTTATCCATCCTTAAGTTTGCATTACCCTGACCCACGTAATATTTTGACTTATTAGGATTTAAGGCAATGGCTTTATCAAAGGCCTGTTTTGCTTTATTAAATTCGCCTGTCTCCATATATACGCGGCCAAGATTATAATAGCCTTCCGGATCTTTCGGGTTCGCCTTAATCCCTTCCATGATAATAGCAACAGCCCCTTTCTTGTCCCCTTTTCTTAAGCGTTGTTTTGCTATGTTCCAGTAGCTCTCCGGATCTCTAGGAGCTAACTTTCTTGCTTTATTATATTCATCAAGCGCCTTCTTTAACTTTTCCTGATCGTCGAATACATTGCCTAGCCTGTTATATGCCTTCGGGTATTTGGGAAAATATTTTTTTGCAAGCTCAAGCGTGGCGATCGCATTATCATAGTCGCCTTTCAGGGCGTACGCGTGCCCAAGCTCGTTCAATGCCTCGTAGTTCTGCGGATCGATCGCAAGCGCCTTTTTAAAGTACTCAATTGCTTTGTCAAGGTCGCCCATGTCCTTATAAAGGCTGCCTATCTTGACCAGTATGCCGGTATTCCTCGGATCAGTCTCCAGGATCTTTTTATAAAGCTCAATCTGTTGCAGTCGCAGGTCCCGTATGTCGCCTGTGCTGTCTCCGGTGCCGCCTCTGAAAAGAAAATATCCGCCTCCCAGAAGAAGAGCCAGAATAAGCACCCCGGCAGCTCCCCATTTAAGTCCTTTATATCTGTCGTAGTATGTCATATTGTTTCTCCTTATTATATCCTGTCCCTGCTTGTCCCGGTACAGAGAATGAGCATCTGCCCATCTTCAAATCAGGTTTTATACTTTGATCAATCGGAATACATTTCTAACTTTACTCCGGAATCAGGCCTGAAAGGCGTCATCAAAAATTTTGTAATGTATTTCGATTGATTGTCATTCATCAAAACTAATATTTTTGAGCTGAATTCTAATTTATAACCGTATTGCTGTTATGGCAAATCGTCCTTGTAAATTCCCTCAAGCTTGGTCTTGGTTTTTTTGTCCTCGTGGCCTGCTTTCTGTTCCTTTGCTTTTCTGTCAGCGGATTCCAGCGTTGATCCGCCAAGGTGCAGCGCTTCCTCTATTGAAATGTCGCTGCCGAGCGGAGGCAGAACAAAGTTCGGATCTTTTAGAAGCTCAATCGCTCTTTTTATCTTTTCGTACTGTACGTCTTCGGGTGCTATCTTTAAAAATTTTTCCCAGTATTGTATCGTGTTCTCTTTATCGCGTTTAAGCATCAGATAACTCAGACCAATATGATAATATGAGAACGTGAGTTTGTTATCGATCTTGTATGCAAGCTTATAATTGTCGATTGACTGATCCGCTTCTTTTTTGTAATAGTGAATTTGTCCTATCCTGAAATAATTATCAGCTATATTCGGATCAATGTCCAGGGCTTTTTTGTACAGGCTTAGCGCACCGTCGAACCTTTTTTTCTCAAGGAAAATGTCGCCCAGATAAGAGTAGGCAAACGCATTTTCAGGATTTTTCTTAATCTCTTCCTGCAGAAGAATCTCAGCCATCTCAAGCTTTTTCTGGTAAAAATATTTTACAGCCTTTTTAAATGTATCTTCTTCTTTTTCTTTTTTAGCGGTAAAAGCGGTAGCCGGTAAAAATATCAAAAAAATAAGGAAATATATGATATATCTTTTGCGGTTCATTTCGTCCCTCATAATAATATCGTCAGGTGATTATCTCTAATTAAAGATATTATTTATTTCCCGAAAGGCAAGATAAATTCCGATTTCATTTTTTTTTACGCGACCAGACGGCAGCTAATATGGCAGCGCTTATAATGCACCATGTTGCGAAAAGCGCGTTAGGAATAGCTGCCTCCGGAGAAATATGCTTAATCGCCAGCACAGCGCCCATGCCCGCGTTCTGCATCCCTACATTGATAGCGAGTGTGCGGCGCTGCATCAGGTTAAAACCGAATCCCTTGCCGGCAAGATATCCGAAAACAAGGCCGAGGACATTCAGGCTTACCACAGCAATCAGTATAACAACCGTAACATTGCCAAGCGCATTCTTATTAAGCGCAACAACCAGGCCGCAAATAAAAGCGATAAAGAGCGTAGAGAACGCCGGGAACACAGGCTTTATGCCTGTGATGAATTTGTTAAAATAATGCTGAACAAGCAATCCCAGAAAAAGCGGCACAATAACCATCAGCATAATGCTCTGCATCATAGGCCAGAACTGTATCCGGATATATTCCTGTCCCAAAAAATAAGTCAGGGCAGGCGTCACAACAGGAGAGACAAGAGTCGTGGCCGTAGTCAGGGCAACTGAAAGCGCAACATCCGCCTCTGCAAGGTACGACATTACGCCAGCTGCCATAGCATCCGGCACTGCGGCCGCAAGTATAAGCCCCACTGCCAAAGCCGGAGGCAAATCAAGAACTTTAATGATGCAAAAAGCAAGAAGCGGCATAATCACAAATTGAGCAAGAGTGCCAAGAAGAACAATTCGCGGCTTTTCAATAATAGGTTTAAAATCATTAAATGAAAGCAGGCACCCAATGCCGAACATGGTAAACGCGAACAGCCAGTCAGTGAAAGGCGCAAGCGGAACCAGAACATGGGGGAAAAGATAACCTACCCCGGCAGATAAAACCACCCATACCACCAGCAATTGTGAAAACTTTTCCAGTATCTTAATAAGCATAAATATCTTCTTTTACTATTGTAATTTTAAGTTCGATCTAAAGACTAAGACTATTCCTGCTGATTTCAATAATATTTAATTACTCATCTTGAATGGCTCTTCCGCATTATTATAGTTCAATTATGGATAAATGTCATAGTAATCATCAATTTTCTCGCCGCTAATGTATACATCCTGTAAGAAGCGGCTTGCGGTGGCATCCTGCCACCTTAAAATTGATGATTACTATGACATTTATCTTACATGCATAATAAAAAAATCAGTTAAATGAGTAATAATTAATAATAATTTTTTTCTATTTTAAACGTCTGTATGTCATCTCAGCTTGTGATCCCTGTTTTATTTTTACACAGATAATTCTGCCTGTGGCGGCATCGACATACACAGTCTTTATTACAGGGCCCATTTTACCTTCAAAAACAGCACAGACTATGCCGTCCACTATTTCTTCTTTTATCCGTGTTATAACCCACATGTCTGATTTTTCGCTTTTTCCTACGGCAAGTGGTTTATCCGGAATGAGATATGAATCCATGGGTTCAGAATTTATTTTGATAAAATCATCAATGGATTTTGATTTTAACAGGAGATCTATCTCGTCAGTAAACCCGAATTCCTTTGAGGCTGCAGCTTCTTCCGGATTATCAAACTGCGGTTTTGGCCTTGGAATAAATATTTTTCCGTCCGGCGTAATTAATTTATATTGCTCCTTGTTTAAAAGCGGCGATTTATCAAAGTTAGCAAGCTTATCGAGGGATAGCCCGGCCTCAGCTTTAAATGCTTTTGATTTAATAAGCGCAGAACCGTCCGGGAAAACTTTAACAACTTTATTTTCGCTTTCTATACGGGACGCAGGCGGCTCTAATCCTTTCATTATTATGGTCTCTTCAGATTTCCATGTTTCATCCGAAAGAAATTTCAGGGCGATTTTATTTTCAGCTGTTAGTTGAAAACAAAAAGTAAATAAGTAAATGGCGATGCTGAACAAAATAAACTTTTTCATATAATATTTTCTCCTTTTGATTAAATATTAGTCGGATAATATCCCGCTGACACCGAAGGCGGAAGCCGGTGCGAAAGCACCGGGGGCTTGCCCCGGGGAATTTTATTAGTTGCAATATTGTATTATTTTTATTTAAAAAATCCAGTACTTTTGTAAAATTCTTTTTTCTTGTATTAGAAAGCCAATGCACTCTTTGATAATAACTTTATTAAATATTAAAGGCAATTTATAAATCCCGGTCATTAAATTAATTATAAGTTTATTGCAAAATATATTGCATTCTTTATAAAGCGTAATAAATAATAAATCATCGCGATTTAATAAATGATTTCCAGTTCACTGCCGTATTTCAATTTTTAGCATTATTAACGACTAAAAACGAATGGGACAGTGTGGTAGAATATATTTAAGCTAAGTCCGGAGAACGAGACAAATGACTAACAAAGAAAAACTGATTAATCAAAAATGCAAATCAACAGGCATAGGAAGCGTACCACATACCGACATTAATGCTATTGCCGATCTTATCATAAACAAATGCCCAAGCCTGCCTTACTGGCCGCAGATCGTAAACGCAGATCCGAGAGAAGGTATGCTGACGCAATATACTGAGAATCTTCCCTGCCTCAAACTGAATAAGAATAACGAAGTAATATTTGACGGCACCCTTAAGGACGAGCAGGTACTTAAATTTTATGAACACTTAACCTCCAGCGATTACGATTACTTTAAAATAAGCAGGGAATATGCGCACGGATTTTATACTTTAATCGAAAAATTAAAAAGCAGCAAAATTGACTTTGTAAAAGGCCAGGTTGTTGGCCCGGTAACATTATTGTATTCGTTAAAAGGCGATGACGGCAAGCCGTTATTGTTCGACGATATGCTGAGCGACGCGGTCATTCGCGGGCTCGCAATGAAAGCCGTGTGGCAGGCAAAGGAAATAAAGAAGATCGGTAAAGCACCCGTTATATTCTTTGATGAGCCAGCCATGTCGGGTTTCGGTTCTGCTTTTATGCCGCTTAGTAAAGAGCAGGCAACGAATATATTCGATAAACTTATTGATACTGTAAAGGAACACGAAGACGTAATTACAGGAATGCACTGCTGCGGCAATTCCGACTGGGAAATGCTATTGCAGACAAAGATCGATATTATTAACTTCGACTCATTTGCCTTCTCGGAGAACTTCGTATTATTTTCAGAAAGCATAAAGAAGTTCCTTAACAGGGGCGGCATAATTGCATGGGGAGCAGTGCCTACTTCGGATTACAGGAAAGGTATAACGCTTGATATAATAATAAATAAAGTAAACAACGCAGCAGATAAATTAGCCGGCAAGGGAATAGACCGCAATATGCTGTTTAAGCAGTCCGTATTCACGCCCGCCTGCGGCATGGGCACACTGAGCAAGGAAATAGCAGAGAAGATACTGGATTTAACAAATAAACTCGCGCTGCATTTTACAAATTAGTTTTAATTGCTTTTTCCAGGTCTTTTAAATTGCTTTCGTTATAGCCGATTGCAGAAAATAATATATCCTTATTTTTATTTACAAGAAAAAGAAGCGGTAGTGTCGCATTTTTAATATTATTTACTTTTCTGTAATTATTAAATGTCATGCCGTAAATATCCAGCAAACATGTTTCTTTAATATTTAGCTTTTGCAAAACCTCAGATGCTTTTTCTCTGGAAGGCCTTTCGGCTGTTCCTTCTTTTGTCTTTTCGGTAGTGGATTCAACATAGATAAATACGAGTTTAACTTTTTTATCTTTGAATATTTGCGAAGTGGCCATTTGCTGGAGTTCGGGCATTTCTTTTCTGCATGGAAGGCAGTCGTACGACCAGAATGATATAACAAGATTGCTGCCGGTTAATAACGAGCTAAGCATTGTGATCTTTCCGTTTGTGTCTTCAAGCGCTATACCCGGCGCTTTCGGCAGAGGCTGTTTTGCATCGGTAATTAGATAAAATGAACAGATCAGAAATGCTAACAGTGACAGTATAAATATTTTTTTCATAAATAAAAGTTCTCCCTTTAAAGCAGCATTGATTATGAAAGAATATAAATATCGAATATTACAGTAAATATTGCAATGTTCAAGTGTTTATTTTTTATATATCGGTTTCAGAGACATCTATGGAGCCTGCTTTATTAATATTATCCGATCAGATTTTGAATGGAATATCTTACAGAATAGGTTTTTTTCAGATTAGTGTCAATGTCGTTTTGTTAACTTTTGAGGTTTTTATTTTTAGCGGATTATAGTGTTCATTTTGCAGGTACTATCTTTCTATTTAAACCGTAAATTGCCTGAATTATCCATTAATCCGTTAATTAAATTGCTTGACTTCATTCAGTATTTTCAACAATTTGATGATGCTATAAATAATATATATTATAGGAGATTTTAAGTGGCAGAAGTAACAAGTGCATTAATAAAAGAACTGCGGGAAAGGACTCAGGTAGGCATAACTGAGTGTAAAAAAGCCCTTGTCGAATGCGGCGGCGATATTGAAAAGTCGATCGATTATTTAAGGAAGAAAGGCATTGCATCGGCAGCTAAAAAAGAAAGCAGGGCGACTAAGGAAGGCATAGTAGCGACCTATATACATGGGAATTCCAAGCTGGGTGTAATGCTTGAACTTAACTGCGAAACAGACTTTGTAGCCAAGAACGAAGATTTCAGGGAATTCGGAAAAGAGCTGTGCATGCAGGTGGCTGCAAGTTCGCCTTTGTGCGTCAACATTGAGGATATACCGGCCGAAGAACTTGAGCGTGAAAAAGATATACACAGGGAGCAAATGAAGGATTCGGGGAAGCCTGCAAATGTCCTGGAGAAGATAGTCGAGGGTAAACTGAAAAAATATTACTCCCAGGTCTGCCTTATGGAGCAGGAATATATGCGCGATCCCAAAGTCATTATAAAGGATCTTATTAAAGAAAAAATCGCAAAATTCGGAGAAAATATTTCGGTTTCCAGATTTGCCCGTTATAAGATCGGGAAATAAAATACACTTATAAACCGCGTAATGGAAAAATCAAAGTATAATCGGGTATTGTTAAAGTTAAGCGGGGAAGCGCTTGCCGGAAGCGGACAATCCGGCATTGATATTGAAACAATAAAAAGCATAGCCGCAGACGTACATGAAGTTTACAAGCTTGGCATTGCCGTTGCGCTGGTAATAGGCGGCGGCAATATATTCAGAGGCGAAGTCGGCAAAGCGCTCGGTATTGAAAGGGCTACGGGCGATATAATGGGTATGCTTGCTACCGTAATAAACGCCATTGCCTTTCAGGACGCGCTGGAGAAGCTCGGCGCACCCACACGCGTGATGTCCGCCATTGAGATGCGCTCTGTTGCAGAGCCATACATCCGCAGAAGAGCTATGCGCCATCTCGAGAAAGGAATAATTGTTATACTCTCTGCCGGCACGGGCAACCCTTTTTTTACTACCGATACTGCCGCAGGCCTTCGCGCTCTTGAAATCGGGGCAGACATTCTAATGAAAGGGACCAAAGTGGACGGCATTTATGACGGGGACCCGGCCAAAGAAAAAAATGCAAAAAAAATCGATTCTCTTTCATACCTGGATATTTTAAAAAATAATTACAGAATTATGGACATGACAGCGATTTCGCTGTGTAAGGATAATAATTTGCCTATACAGGTATTTAATCTTTTTGATAAGGGTGCATTTAAAAGAGCAGTGATGGGCGAAAAAATAGGCACTATTGTTCACGGTTAAGGAATTTTATATTTCGTAGAAAGTCAGATAATTTAAAAAAACAGGCTTTTGGTTAAGACTGCTAATTAAAGTTAGAGGTTATTTATGACAGAGGAAATTATTTCCGATCTTGAAGAAAGAATGAAGAAGAGCGTAAAAAATCTTCAAAAGGAATTCGCTGCCATAAGAACAGGCAGGGCAACTCCTTCAATTTTCGATAATGTCAGGGTTGATGTTTATGGAACGCAAATGCCGATAAACCAGGTTGCTACTATTTCGTGTCCCGAACCGAAACTGATCGTAATTAATCCATGGGATAAGGGGAACATGTCATCAATTGAAAAATCCATCCTTAAGTCTGATCTCTCCTTAAACCCTTCAAGCGACGGCAACCTGATAAGAATACAGATACCTGACCTGACCGAAGAAAGAAGAAAGGAATACGTGAAGCATGCGAAACAGAAAGCGGAAGAATGCAGGGTTGCGATCAGGAACATAAGAAGAGACGGCAATGAAATGATCAAGGAACTGGAAAAAGAAAAGGAAATATCTGAGGATGATTCCAAGGTCGCTATTGCTAAAATCCAGAAAATTACGGACACGTTTACACAAGATGTTCAGAGTATTACGGATAATAAAGAAAAAGAAATATTGAATGTCTGATTTTAATGAAAGACTATAAAAGCTTAATTGATCTGAAAAGGGTTCCCAGGCACATAGCGGTTATAATGGACGGGAACAGGCGATGGGCCGAAATGCATTCATTGCAAAGGCTGGAAGGGCACGCGAAAGGCGCTGACGTTATCGATTCCATTACCGAATGCGCCAGTTCTCTCGGCGTCAAAGTATTATCCTTATATGCATTTTCCACTGAAAACTGGTCAAGATCAAAAACAGAAATAAAAGGTCTGTGGGATATTCTTCACCTGTATGTTAAATTAAAAAGAAATGACCTGATGAAAAACGGCGTGAGGATCAGGTTTTGCGGATTATATGATAAGCTCCCTAAATCTGTAGTAAACAGCATTAACGACATAATTGCATTAACGAAAAATAATAAAAAGATAACTTTAAATATGTGTTTTAATTACGGCGGCAGGCAGGATATAGTTAACGCCGTAAATAAATGGATAGGTGCAAGGAAGCCGGACGAAGAACTGAACGAAAAAAAACTGGAGAAATACCTTTTAACGGCCGGCCTTCCCGGAATCGACTTAATGATAAGGACAAGCGGAGAATACAGGATAAGTAATTTTTTGATATGGCAGATAGCTTATTCGGAGCTTGTTTTTCTTGATGTTCTGTGGCCGGATTTTAAGCCCGCGCATCTCCAGAAAGCTATTTACGAATACCAGAACAGGGAAAGGAGATACGGCGGATGGTAAAGGACTTTAAAACAGGCACACTTTACAGAGTGGCAACAGGAGTGATCGGACTGCCTGTTTACTTTCTCGCACTTGCTTTTGATTATTTTAATTCTATAGGCGTGCTAATCGTCTCCCTTGCGGTCAGCCTGTTATCTCTATATGAATATTATAAGATCAGCGATAAGGAAAAAGACGGCAAACCGTTTGTTGTATTTGGAATTATTGCTGGCGCTGCTGTAAATTTAATAATGTACTATTACGCGTTCGGAAACAGGCTCGGTTTTTACTGCCCGGCCGATCTTGATGCGCGGATGATCTTTATTTTAATGACGCTTTTCCTTTCAGTAATACTGGTCATTCAATTATTCGGCAGGCCGATAAAAGGCGGAATATATTCATTGTCGGCGACCGTATTCGGTGTTGTATATATTGTCTTTTTCTTCTCGCATATAATATTGCTCAAGGCTTTACAGAACGGTTTTTTATATATACTTATTTTAAATATTGTTGTTATGATAAATGATACGATGGCGTATTTCGGAGGGAGTTTATTCGGCAGGCATAAACTGAATTTTCCAGTATCGCCGAATAAATCGTGGGAGGGATATTTCTCCGGCCTGATTTTTAGCGTTATTTTCATGGCTGCGACAAATGAAATTTATGATGTATTCCTGAATATCCGCCTGTTTTCCTTTGCGGAATCTATTGTTCTGGGTATTGTTTTCAGCATGCTTGGGCATATTGGCGACCTGGTAGAATCCGCTGTTAAAAGAGACGGCCTTAAAAAAGATTCGGGCAGCCTGCTTCCCGGGCACGGAGGAATGTGGGATGTCTTTGACGCTTTGATATTTTCTCTGCCTTTCTTCTATTATTATTTGATACTCAAAGGCGTTAATTGATCAGGATGTGTTTATTAAAACAGAGTATTAACATACCGTCCTGCCTTATTAAATCTGGATTTGCAAATGTCCTTTAAAAAAATTACCATACTGGGATCAACCGGATCAATCGGGCTATCCGCGTTAAGGGTGCTCAGATCAATCGATCATGATTTTGAAATATACGGATTAAGCTGTAACAGCAATATAAAATTATTCGAAGAACAATTGAGCGAGTTCAGGCCGGCCGCCGCCGCTGTTGCTTCTGCCGATGCGTTAAAGTCGGCAGAGTATGCCGGGCTTAAGAAGAAGTTCCCGGGCACGGTTTTCTTTGAAGGCAATGAAGGCGTTGTGGAGCTTGCCAGGCAGAAGGTTGATATCCTTGTGTCGGCAATTGTGGGAGCTGCAGGGCTTATGCCCACGCTCGCTTCACTTCCAAACATTAAACGCCTGGCCCTTGCAAATAAAGAGACCCTTGTAACAGCGGGCGGGATCGTCACCAGGAAGGCAAAGGAAAACGGTGTTGAACTGATCCCTGTGGACAGCGAACACAGCGCGATATTTTCAATGATATGCAACATAGATCCGTCTGCCGTAAGCAGGCTCATCCTTACTGCTTCGGGCGGCAGTTTGCGCAATAGATCAATTGAAGAGATGGAAAGGATTACGCCCGAAGAAGCACTGAAGCATCCCACATGGGATATGGGCAGCAAGATAACTATTGACTCCGCCACGCTGTTCAATAAAGGATTCGAAGTAATAGAGTCGCATCATCTGTTTAATGTCGGTTATGATTCTATAAGCGTTATAATCCATCCTGAGAGCATTATACATTCAATGGTGGAAACAAGGGACGGCGTGATATACGCTTACATGAGCGTGCCGGATATGGCCTTCCCGATTCACAACGCGCTTGTTTATCCGGAAATAAAAGCAAACCCGTTCGGCAGGCTGGACCTTGCCAGAGTGGGAAAACTCGAGTTTTACGAATACGACAGAAAAAGATTCCCTGGGCTGGAATTGTGTTATTCCGCGGGCAGGGCAGGCGGTACAATGCCTGCCGTTCTTAACGCTGCAAACGAAGTGGCTGTAAACGCTTTTCTTGGGAAGAAAATATTATTTACAGATATAGTAAAAATAGTTGAAAAGACAATGGGTAAGCATAAGATGATAAATGATCCGGATATATCGGATATATTTGAGTCTGATAAATGGGCGAGGGAGATTGCAAACAGCTTAATAGCATGACATATTTTAACAATTTTCGAAAATCAATTTAAGGAAAAAAAATGATAACATTAACTTATATTTTAGCCGCAGTCATTCTTCTGGGGCTTTGTATTTTTATTCATGAACTGGGACATCTTCTGGGCGGCAAAATGGTAGGAATTAAAGCCAAGGTCTTTTCGATCGGCTACGGCAAAGGCGTATTAAAAAAGAAGATCGGAGAAACAACATACCAGGTAACCCTTATCCCGTTCGGAGGGTTCTGCCAGTTCTACGGCGAGGATCCGTCCGAGAAGAGAGAGGGAAAGGGGTATGAATTCCTGAGCGCAAGCCCTTTGCGCAGGGTCGTTACTGTGCTTATGGGGCCTCTTTTTAACCTGTTCTTCGGCATTCTGCTATTCTTTGCAATGAATCTTATCGGGTACTCGACAGAAACAAACCAGGTAACCATACCAACATACCTGAGAGAAGGTTCATATATCTCGCCTGCCTATAAAGCGGGAATACAGGATAAGGACAGAATAATCGAAATAAACGGGTATAAAATAGTAAATTTTTTCGACATCCGCAGCAGGATAATGTTTTCTGAAGGAAAGCAAACTGCCATAAAGGTGGAAAGAGACGGGAAGACGCTCAGTTATAATATAACTCCGCAGAAATACGGGGAAAAGGATCATTATACCATAGGTGTTATGCCTTACGGTGAGCGAATACTGGTAGTAGGCGCTCTTAAGGAGGATGTCGCAGCCAGGGCCGGGATTGAACAGTATGATGAGATCAAATCGGTAAACGGCACAAAAGTTACTTCCGCGAAAGAATTTACTGAGGTAGTAAGGGCAAATCCCGGGAAAGAGCTGAACCTGGAAATAATCCGCGCCAATAAGCAAATGAATGTTTCAGTTACGCCCAGGGTCAGGGAAATCCTTTCAATCCGCCAGTTCGAAGACGGCCGCTTTAAAAATGAAAAATTCGAAGTTGTTATAGACAAGATGGATATAGTAAAAAAAGCAATCAATAAAAAGAAATTAAAGATTAATGATAAAGCCGTCGCTTCATTCGACCAGTTTAAAAAAATGCTGTCGGATAATAAAGATAAGGTCATCAGGCTCTCGAACAGCGGCGGGAACTATAATGGAGTTATAAGCTACGATTCATTCGGATTTATCGGCGTGGAGACTGCAGTATCCCCGGATATGAAAGAAGTAAAATACGGCGTAATAAGCGGTTTCTGGAGAGCGCTGGTTGAACCGTATTACTTTGTCGTTATGAATATAAAGGGAATGGGGATGATGTTCTCCGGCCAACTTGATGTAAGGGAAAACCTGTCCGGGCCGCTTAAGATCGCAAAGATCGCGGGCGATGTTGCCTATTACAAAGGAGTATCCGCGTTTATACTGCTAATGGCACAGATATCCATTATACTTATGGTAATGAATCTGCTTCCTATTCCTGTAGTTGACGGCAGCTTTATATTGTTCTTTCTTTATGAAGCTATTCGAGGAAAGCCAATAAATGAAAAGATAATGCAGAAGATACAGTATGTGGGCATGGGCTTGCTTATTGCGATGGGAGTTTTTGTCATATTCAACGATCTCTCGTTTTTCCCATTCTTCCAGAAGCTGTTTAATTAAACTTTTGGCAGGGTGATTATGCGTGTACTGATTATTAACGGAAGCGCAAGGGGCATTGAAGGCGTAACAGCCAGGATGGCAATTAGCATGACTAACGGCCTTTCGGAAAGCGGTGCTGAAGTAAAACATATTTTTGTGAACGGCATGGATATTTCGCCATGCAGGGCGTGTATGTCGTGCATGCACGATAGTCCGGGCATTTGCACAGTAAAGGATGACATGACCGGCATCTACGACGACTTTCAGCATTCCGATGTATTTGTAATGGCGACTCCGGTATATGCAGACAGCATGCCTGCACAGCTTAAAATGATAATCGACCGCAGCACCTGCTGCATGAATCCGTATTTAACTAAGGATGAATGGGGCAGGGTGAGGCATTTTTATACGTGGCGCATGCCTGCTAAGTTTCTCCTTCTCTCAACTTCGGGCTTTCCGGAAACCGAAACCTTTGCTCCTCTGGTCGCGACCTTCAGGGCACAGGCAAACAGTTTCGGCTCGGAGGCAATTGGCGAGATTTGCATTCCCGGCGCCATTGCTTTTCAAATGGAGCCGTCGGTCATGGAAGGGCATCTTGCGCTCCTAAAGGAGGCGGGTAGAATGCTCGGCAAAACCGGGAGCATATCCGGCGAGCTGTTGAATGTCCTGAATACACCGCCTTTAAATACAGACCAATATTTGGCTATAGCGAAAAAATATGAGGAATGGATCTCGAAACAGCTAAACAAATGCAGGGCAAACGCCCGCGGCTTTGCGGGCTGAGGCTACTCAAACGCCTTAAGCCTGTCTTTCCAGTCAAGCCCCAGGAACTTTGCAATGTGAACGGTGCTGCCGCGCATCCGGTTCGCGAAGTTTTCTGCCGAAAGCAGTTTACGCTTCAGGAAATAATCGTTTCGTATCCGCATGGCATTTATTGAGTAATAGAAATATCCTTTTGATTCCTTATCATAAATAAAAAAAGAAACAAGCTGATATTCTTCCTTATTATTTATCAAAATAAAATATTTTTCCATCGGCTGAATACATACGTTTTTTAAAATAAAGTTATCTCCGTCGTTATATATTTCGCTTCTAAAGAGCAGGCTGCCGAACCTGTTGTCCGTTGTTTTAAAGTAAAGAACGGTTTTTGGGGATATTGCAGTGTATACAGTATCTTTTAAAGGCTTTTTCATATCTGTTGAATCGATATGCTGCGAACCTGTAATCAGTTTGCCGGTTTTTCCGCTTGTTTTGGAATAGTAGCGCATGCCGGATAATTTTGATGGTGCTGCAAGCGTATTATAGATAGACAGTTTTGTTTTATCGTTTAATGCGAAGGGGAAAAACGCTTTTTCGATGCAGATCATTTCATATTCCGCGGTTTCTTTTCCGATGAAGCCGGTTGCGGGAAAACTGATTTGCGCGTCCGTGCCGGAAGTGTGAACAATTCCGTTATATTTAAGGTAACTCTTTGTGATTATATTGCCCTTCCTTAGTGTTTCTTTCTCTGTTTTACTGAAAAATTTATCGGCAGATATGCGTTCTTCTGCAAATGCGAAGGCAGCAATTATCAGAAAAAGATACGTTATAAATATTGTTTGCTTGCAGTATCTGCTCATTTTATATAATCCCGATTTCTTAAATTGTGCATTATTTGACGGAATAGTCACTCGATTTACCTGGTAAAATAGATTCTTTGTATTCAAATTATATCCTGAAAAACATTTTCCAAGTAAACCACAAATTAATAATTATATGCTAAAATATGATTTTCACTGCTAAAAACACGTTTTATGTTACTAAATTGTTAAATTATTTGAATATTTAGTAGTAAAAAGCAACAAATATTGACAGATTTTGCGTATATCTTGTATCTTAACATTAATAAATGATTTGGAGGAATTCATGAGAAATACTAAACCAACAATTACAGCAGAAAGGAGTGATATGGAATTTAATGAGATTGACAAGCCGGTATCGTTATATTTCGGCGAGAATACGTTTAATGAAAAAGTTATGAAAGCAAAGCTGCCCAAGGATGTGTTTAAAAGGCTGACTGAAATTATAGAAAAAAACAAGAAGCTGGATATTGACACGGCGAACACGATCGCTCACGCCATGAAGGAATGGGCAATGGAGAACGGCGCTACGCACTTTGCGCACTGGTTCCAGCCCATGACGGGCATTACAGCGGAAAAGCACGATGCCTTTATTGAGCCTGTCGGCGGAGGCGAAGTGATAGAAAGATTTTCCGGGAAACAACTCGTCCAGGGCGAGCCGGACGCGTCAAGTTTCCCGAGCGGCGGCATACGCGCCACATTCGAAGCAAGGGGATATACCGCATGGGATATGTCGAGCCCGGCTTTTTTAAGAAAGAACGGTTCGGGAGCGACGCTCTGCATCCCGACTGCGTTTATTTCCTATACCGGAGAGGCGCTCGATAAAAAGACTCCGCTGCTGCGCTCAATCAGCGCTGTTAATAAAAGCGCGCTTAGAATATTAAGACTTCTCGGCAACAGGAAATCAAAAAAGATAATATCCAACCTGGGTCCCGAGCAGGAATATTTCTTAATAGATAAGGATTATTTTTATAGAAGACAGGACCTTGTGCTTACAGGCAGAACGCTTATAGGCGCGCCGCCGGCAAAAGGACAGGAACTCGAGGATCAATATTTCGGAAGCATAAAAGAAAGGATACAAGTGTACATGCATGATATTGAGAAAGAACTTTACAAGCTTGGAATCCCGGCGAAGACGCGTCACAATGAGGTGGCGCCCAGCCAGTTTGAGCTGGCTCCCATTTTTGAAGAAGCCAATTTAGCCGTGGATCACAATCAGCTTGTTATGGATACAATGCACAGGATCGCGAAGCATCATAATCTTGCATGCCTGCTTCACGAGAAGCCGTTTGCAAGGATAAACGGCTCGGGGAAACACCTGAACTGGTCTTTGGCAGATACGGACGGCAACAATATGTTTGAACCGGGTAAAACGCCTCATGATAACATGCAGTTTCTCGTGTTCCTGATCGCAGCTATCAAGGCTGTATATGAGTACAGCGACATTCTCCGCTCATCAGTCGCTTACGCTGCTAACGATCACAGGCTGGGAGCGAATGAAGCTCCGCCTGCAATCATTTCGGTTTTCCTGGGAGATCAGCTTACCAAGATTCTTGATGATATTGAGAAAGGATGTGTGAGCGATGTTTGCGACGATGCAATTATCGATCTCGGGTTATCTTCGCTTCCTCTGGTGAGCAAGGATACTACGGACAGGAACAGGACATCGCCGTTCGCGTTTACGGGAAACAAGTTCGAGTTCAGGGCGGTCGGGTCATCGCAGTCAATATCTTTCCCTGCCACTACGTTGAATACAATTGTGGCAGCGGCTCTGGATGAACTGGCCGACAAGCTGGAGGCGAAAAAGGATACGGATATTAAACAGGCTATCTTTGATCTAATCAGGGAAGAATTAAAGAAGATAAAAGCGGTTCTCTTTATGGGAGATAATTACTCCGAAGAATGGCACAAAGAAGCGGAGAGAAGAGGTCTTCCAAATTTAAAGACTACCCCGGAGGCTCTAATGGCGCTTAATAAAGAAAAAGCTATGAACCTTTTCGACAAGTATGGAGTTTTATCCAAGGTCGAATTGAAATCCAGATACCATATCTGGCTGGAGAAATACTCTAAGGAAATCGAGATAGAAGCAAAGGCACTCTACGATATGGTAATTACGCAGGTCATACCTTCAGGGCTGAAATATCAGAAAGAGCTGGCTGAGTCAATTGCCAGCACCTCGAATGCGGTCGGAAGCGGAGCAGATTTATCCGTACAGAAGGATTTCCTGATAGGCATAGTAATGCTTATAAGCAGCATCAAATCGGCTGCGTCGAAATTAAAAGTGAGCTATGAAAAGGGCGGATCAATCAAAGATGAGCAGGAAAAGGCCGACTATTACTGCCGTGAAGTAAAAGCAAAGATGGATGCTATAAGAGAAGATGTGGATAAGCTTGAATCAATGGTTGATGATGAATCGTGGGCACTCCCGAAATTCTGGGAAATGCTTTTCATAAGCTAGCGTCTTAACTGTATAAATTCAAATTTATTTTGCCACAGAGACACGGAGTCACAGAGAAGACAAATTAATTATTTTTATAATAAAAACTAAGAAAAAACTCAGTGTCTCTGTGACTCTGTGGCAAAAACAGCAAAGCCCGCGGAATGCAAAACCGCGGGCTTTTTTATTTAATTCAATTCACCTTCTATCTCGTTCAGTATTCTGTTTGCTGCTTCCGGTTTTGTGAGCAGCGGCAGATCAATTTTGTTTGCTGAATCATTCCCCTTTTTGTTCCTGATAAATATGGTGATCAGGTTGGTATCTGTGCCGAAACCCGCGTCCTTTTGCGTAACGTCGTTAAGGCATATCATGTCAAGGTTCTTCGCAATGAGCTTTTTAAGAGCATTGTTTTCAGTATTGTCTGTCTCTGCCGCAAAGCCGGCTACGAAAATTCCGCTTAGCGAAGCGTCCCTCGTTTTTTTTTCTGCAATAAACTTTAGTATGTCCGGATTTTTTGTCAGCTTAAGGATAAGCTCGTCATTGCCGTCTTCTTTTTTTATTTTTGTAGACGATCTTTCTGCAGGCCTGTAATCGGCAGGTGCCGCAGCCATAATGATTATGCAATCCGGAGTAAGCTCGTTTATTACGGCATTGAGCAGGTCGTTTGTGGTTTCAACCTGAACCGATCTGAATCTTTTATCCGTTAACAGGCTGTTGTCAATTGGCCCGTGTATAAAAACAGTTTGTTTTGACCTCGCGGCAGCCGCCTCTGCAAGAGCAATGCCCATCTTGCCGGATGACGCGTTAGAGATATAGCGCACAGGATCGATCCATTCGCGCGTAGGCCCGCCTGTGACGATTATCTTTCTATTCTTTAAGGGCATTTTCGGCTGCCTCGAATATTTTTTCAATATCTGCGAGCCTGCCTTCGCCTTCATCGCCGCACGCGACTTTGCCTTTTTCAGGGCTTATGAACCGGACTCCCCATGATTTTAGCTGTTTGATGTTTGCCTGAACGGCCGGGTGAGCCCACATGTTCGGGTTCATCGCAGGTGCTATAAGCACAGGGCATTTTACAGAGAGGAACGTTGTGCTTACCAGATCGTCCGCGATCCCGTTCGCGAATTTGCCCATTATGTTCGCGGTTGCCGGCGCAACAAGAAAAAGCGAAGCGTCTTTCTTGAGCTCAATGTGTCCCATCTCTCTCATGTTTTTTACGAAGCTGTCCGAGTATACAGGATTGCCCGAAAGCGTTTCAAGCGTAAGAGGAGTAATAAGCTCCTTCGAGTTTTCGGTCATTGCAATATAGACCGAATATCCGGATTTCACAAACAGTCTTGTTAAGTCGCAGGCCTTGTAAGCCGAGATCGAAGAAGTTATTCCAAGAATTATTTTTTTCATATTCGCTTAAACACCTTTTCCAGATCGTTTTTTTCGAGCCTGTACATATAAGGCCGACCGTGCGGGCATCTCTTGTCGTACTCTCCGCTCAGGGCGCGTGTCGTTATGAGCTCCGCGTCTTCAGCAGTAAGGTCGTCGCCTGAGCGCTTTGCCGAACGGCATGCGGCCTTTTCTGCAATCGCTTTTTTTACATCGAGTATATGATCCGCGTCGTTCCTTAACGCCTCTATTATATCAGCGAAAAAGCCCTCAATGTCAAGGTCTTTTGCAATTGCCGGTATGCCGCGTACTACAATTGAGTTATCGGAAAAAATATCTGCATCGAATGCACAATCAATAAAATAATCTTTTTTATCAAGAAATATTTGGTAATCTTCAATAGATAGTTCAATTATAATCGGGAATATCAGGTTTTGTGTTTCCTGCTGTTGCCCGGCATTTAAAAGCCGGTCATATAAATAGCGTTCATGAGCCGCGTGAAAGTCGATAAAAACCAGGGCAATATCATACTCAATTACAATATAAGTCCCGAAAATAATTCCTAAATATTTAAAGTCATGCGGTTCGCTCACAGCCCTGTATAGCATCTCTGCTTCCTTAATTAGCGATCCGGGCGATTGAAAAAATTTATATGCTTCAGTCTTTGGGCCGGTATGTGTGCGGCGCGGCAATGTGTCGTAATTAAAATCGAATCTGCCCGGAGAATAATTTGCCTCCGCGTGCGGTAAAACATTTCCGATAGCCTGTCTTTGTGCGTCTATATGCCCAATGTCCAGCCTATGCTCTTTGCTTAGCGCTTTTTCCCCAAGCCGCATTATGAGACTGTTGATGTAATTCTGGTCAAAGAACCTGATTTCTTTTTTCGCAGGATGGATGTTCACGTCGATCAGCTCGGGATCGATATTTATAAATATGATGGCAGCCGGATGGCTTCCCCTTGGAGCTATTGCATCGTAAGTTTTCGATAACAGAAAACCGAGGTATTTATATTCAACAGGCCTGCCGTTGACGTACAGAGCCTGCATTGAGCGGGATGACTTTAAAAAACCGGGCTTTGAAAAGAAGCCAGATATCCCGGCTTTGTCTTTTAGCGTTTCAAAGTTTAAAGAATCCAGCGCGGATTTCCCATAAACCTGCCCGATCCTTTCTTCCAGTTTGTCCGTTTTCGCAAGCGTGATGACGCGCTTGCCTTCAATGCTGAGCGTAAAGCTTATATCCGGTTTAGAAAGAGCCGTTCTCAAAAATGCTTCCCGGATCTTTCTTACTTCCGCGCTTTTTGATTTAAGGAATTTTTTTCTTGCTGGAATATTGTAAAAAAGATTTTCAATGATAATAGCTGTGCCTGCTGAACCCGCGTAATCGGAAATTTCAGTGCTGTCGTTTGTGCTCACAAGCTTTGCGCCCATTTCCTCTTCTGTAGAGCGGCTGATTATTGTGAGTTTCGAAATAGATGATATGCTCGCGAGCGCTTCGCCTCTGAAACCGAAAGAGCCTATCATTTCAATATCCGAAATATCCCTGATCTTACTTGTAGCGTGATTCTGCACCGCAAGCGGAAGATCGTCCCTGTAAATGCCTTTGCCGTTATCCTTAACTATGATCTTTTTGAGGCCGCTGTCGAATACCTCGACATCTATTTCAGTTGCTTCCGCGTCAATCGAGTTCTCCAGCAGCTCCTTTACTACGGAGAAGGGGCCTTCCACCACTTCGCCTGCTGCGATCTTGTTTTTAACGGATTCCGGGAGTATCTGTATTCTTGGCATGTTTAAATTGTCAGGCGGAAATATATTAGTGTCAACAATATTAAGTCCTGATTTTGGCAGTAACGGAGGCTGAATTTAATTATTTATTTGCTTTCGACATGCCGCAAAAGTTCAGGCAATGTTTTTCCAAGAAGACCTTCAATAAAAATATCCGTGATCGAATCTGTAAGGGCGGTCTTTTCGAGGTTCATTTCAATTATAGTGGCGCCGTTTTCCTTGGCCTTATATGGAATGGAAGCGGCAGGGAAAACCTGCGCCGATGTACCTATTACCATAACGGCATCCGCAATATCTGCAAGCCGCATTGATTCCATCAGGGCATTATGAGGAATATTCTCGCCGAAAAAAATAACAGTAGGTTTTAGTATGCTGCCGCATTCTTTGCATCTCGGCGGAGCGCATTTCTCAATACGGAACTGTTCTGCGGAAAAGGTCATTCCGCAATCAAGGCATTTTAAATTCCTGCTGTTACCGTGAAATTCAATGACGTGTTTGCTCCCGGCCGCCTGGTGCAGATTATCGATATTTTGCGTAATGACAGCCTTTAAAATGCCGATCTCCTCCAGCCTTGCGAGTGCAATATGCCCTGCGTTTGGTTTTGCCTTTCCTGTAAGCTCCTGCATCTCGGCAAGCATTTCCCATGTTTTTTCCGGATGCATACGGAACATTTCAATATGAGCATATATGGCCGGATCGTATTTTGTCCATAGCCCGTCCTTGCCCCGAAAGTCTGGGATACCGCTTTCAACCGAGTGACCGGCTCCCGAAAGAGCGATAAGGTTTTTTGATTTCTTTATTATTTCCGCAGCTTCGCGGTAATTGTTTTCCATGGTTTTGATTCCCGCTGTTTTAATTGTGTTTTTAGTTAATGGTTTTTCATTATGGAGAGAAGCTAAAAAGAAATATAAATTGCATTTCTATAATATTAAACTAAAATATAACCGCTGTGTCAAGTATTTCGCTTATCTTACCATAATTTAAAATCGGTTTTCAGATCTGCGGAAATGAGAGTCTGATTATTTTCGTACTTGTCATCAAATTCGCCTGAATAATAATAGAACCATCGGTATTTTAATGAAATGCTGAGGAATTGATTAACAGATGCAGAAAGGCTGTTTTGTATTTCATTCCTGATATGCCTCTTTGATTTCTCGTGAGATTTAGCCGAGATGAATGAATCGATATTTAAGCCGTATGTGAAATAATTAAAAAATACAAGCTTGTACCCGATAAGCGTCTCAATGCCGTAAACGGTTCTTTGTACAGGATCGTGCACATTTTTTTCAAAGCCCAGGCCAAGTTTAACCTGAAGGCTGTCGGTAATTGCGTTTATTCCTGCTGTTTCGCGGATAAGTACAGGACGAAGTCCATCTGTGCTTTTAATTACGGATTCCGCCTGGGATTTCTGATATGGTTTTATAGTGTCATAAAAATTCAGATTATAAGTAAATGTACCGCGCAGAAGGTTGTTGAGATATTCTTCATCCTGACGCTCATAAAACATATACGGCGAAAAGATGAACTGGTGATACCTGTTGTATATTGTTAAATCGATTTTGTTTTCCATCCCCCATCGTTTATAGCTTTCGTCAGCCTGCCCTACAGGAGTCTCAATGTTATCGCTACGCTTAACTTTGTTGTTTTCAAAAAAATTTGAAAGATAAAAATCTACTGTTGCCCTGAATGACCTGTTCAAATAACTGAAATCGTGTTTAAAGATAATTTGTTTTTCTTTGATATCCGAAAGGACTGCATCAGTAACATTTGTCCACGTGTTTTGATATGGAATGTTTTTTTCCAGGATCTGCTCAATCTTTTCAAAAGCCGGCTGTGTTGCTGCTATGCGGTATGCGCGTGTGTTGTTTATCTGGTAGCCCTGTATCTTTCCGTCTTTAACGCCTTCGATTATTATATTATCATCTTTTCCGATAATGTTTTTAATATCAATGCCGTTTAAATTGAAGATAAATATATTATAATCGGAATTTACGGCGCGAAGCAAATCAGGGTATTTAATATCGCCGTTAAATGAGGATTCCAGTATAGTGTTCCTGTCAATTGCCGAGAGTTCTGTATTGAATCTGTCCCTGAGCAACCCGGCAAGTTTAGTGTCATTGATCAGTAATTTTTTATCATCCAGATGAAGAATTACAGACTCATTATCCGCTGCAAACATTTTTTTCCATAGAGCAAGACGGCTTTTAAATTCCGAATATTCGTATGAATTTAACGCGACCGGCGCAGGGGTTATCTGCCGCATTCCAGTCACTGAAATATTCGCATCAAGCCGGAGGCTGAGCGAATAGAATGCATCACCTCCCGGAAGCAGCAGAACCGTTCTTCCATCCGCGAGATCAATCCGCGACGCCTTGTCCGAAAACAGATCGCCGGTGTTGTCGCCGCCGCAGAGCGCGAGCTGTACCTGTTTATGCTGAGTGAGAAGCGATATCGTATCCTTTATGCTTAAACCTGAAAGCAGCACAATATGCCGCACTCCAAGGCTTTCGAGCGCTTTTATATTTTCGTTTAAAGTTTCGCTTTCGTTTCTCAACCGGATTTTATACAGATTTTTTTCCGCTATATCGAAATATATCTTTTTTGATGATATGGCTGTGAAGGCTACGGGTCTATTTCCCTTCTTGCGGATGATGTACGGCGAAAACAGATTTTTTTTCTTCTTTGTGATGTTAGCAGACAGAAGCTCGGTATTTTTCCCAGAACTCAAGAACTGGAGATTGTCGATGCCAATGCGCAAATCATTAGAAGATATTAGAACAGCGTCGCATGAAAAGAAATTAAAAAAATCCATCATTACTGAACCGTAGCTGAATTTGGAAAGCAGCCCGGGATAAAATGCGTTTCCCATGTCAATATAGATATCAGCTTTACGGGCTTTACGTTCAGCAAGGATACTTTGCGCAAGCACGAGCATCGGATCTTCTTCATTATCCGATCCGTTTAGTGAAAATTTTCCGCCCAGATTGGATGTGACAATGATAGAGACCTCTTCTTCGGCGTGTAGAGGAAAAATCAAAAAGAAAGCCGCAGTATTTATGACAAATAAAAATGTTAAAAGCCTTAAGATATTTCTCATCATAATGGTATGATTATTTTAGGGAGCATTGTTTGTTTTATCGGGTGCGGATTCTGCAGACTTGATTTTCTCTTTAAGATTTGTATATTCTTTTTCAAGAACCTGCATGGCTTTTTCTTTATCGGCAAGCGACTTCCCGGATTCATGGATCTTAACCGAGAGCTCGCTGTTCCCGATCTTTAATGAGGCAATATCCGATTCCTTTTCAAGCATGATTTTCTTCAGCTCTTCGATTTGCCTGGATAAAGCAAGTTCTTTCTGCAGGTTTTCATTGCGCAGTATTTCACGTTCTTTGCTGAACGCGTCCTGCTGGATTTTTATCGCGTTATTCAGCTGTTTTATTTCGAACGTAAGTTTTGTTTCTATATTTTTATTAAGTGTTGCTAATTCATGAATTTTGGCAGCGCTCTCCTTTCCCATTTTTTCGGCCTTCATCTCCAGATTTTTATACTGGCTTTCGCGGAGCGTAATATCCTTCTGATATTTATCTTTAGAGGAATGCATATCCGATGCGAGCTTTTCTATTTTCGCGTTAAGCTGCTGTACCTCTTTTTTTGTCTGTAAATTTTCCTCTTTTAATACTGAATTTTCTCTCTGAAGCAAAGCGAGCCGGTTTTTCATCAGGCTGTTTTCCGCGCGAAGCTGCTCATTAAGATCCTGATATTTGGAAACGTTTATTGTTGTGCAGGAGAGCGAGCAAACTATGAAAAATAAGAAAATTTTTTTATACATAGGACATTACCATCTGAGTAAATAATATTTTGATTATTGCTTTAAGAGTTGATCCTATCTAAGTTACCTGTTGGGAAAATAAATTCAAGAAGATTTTAATATTTACTGGAAAATTGGACCTTTATAAAAAATTCCGATTTAAGAGTTGCAATTTTAAAATTCTGAATTAAATATAGAGCAATAATGAGAACATCATTAAGAGTGCGTCCCAAAACTTATATATCGCTTATTATTGTCTCCTTTTACAATATCACAATAGGTTTTGGGACGCACCCAAAGTAATATTTTTTCATATTTAAAACAAAAACAATTGGGGGATATTTATGCTTAATTTTTTACTTACACCTGAACAGGAAAAACTTAGAGAAGAAGCCCGGCAGTTTGCGATAAATGTAGTATTGCCTGTAGCTTCTTATTATGATGAAATAGATGAAATTCCCATGCCTGTAATTAAAAAAGCAATTGAAGCAGGAATTATGAACGCGGATATTCCGAAAGAATACGGCGGGAAAGGTTACGGGCTTATTGAAGCTGCAATTATGACTGAGGAAATTGCAGCTGCTTGTCCCGGGATTGCAACATCGATTTTTGACAATTCGCTTGGCATGGAGCCGGTTTTGCTGTGCGGAAACGAACAGGCAAAGAAAAAGTATCTCCCAAAAATTTCAAAAGAGGGTAAGATGATTTGCTTTGCAACATCCGAACCGACCATGGGGTCCGATGTAGCAGGTATAAGATGCAACGCGAAACAGGACGGGGATGATTTTATAATTAACGGCACAAAATACTGGATCACGAACGGCGGCATTGCGGATTACATGAGCGTGTTCGCAACCGTTGATCCTAAAGCCGGACATAGCGGCATTTGCGCGTTCCTTATAGAGAGAGACCAGGAAGGCGTTTCAGTAGGCAAAGCAATACCCAAGATGGGGCAGAGATGCTCCAACACTGTGGGGCTGAATTTTAGAAATGTTAGAGTGCACAAAGAAAACATACTGGCGCTCCCCGGGCAGGGTTTTGTTCTGGCAATGAAGACGTTCTCAAGAACAAGGCCGATCATAGGCGCATTCGCAGTCGGAGCTGCAAGGGCTGCAATGGAATACGCTATCGAATACACTAAGAAAAGAAAAGCATTCGGCATGCCTTTAATGGGACATGAAGCGATCCAGTTTAAGCTCGCTGAGATGTATCAGAAGATTGAGACATCCAGGCTTATAAGCTGGAAAGCGGCGTGGGAAGCGGATAATAATATCGATCCCACGATCAACGCATCTATAGCAAAGTTTTATGCAAGTGAATGCGCGCTTGAAGTCATTAATGAAGCAATGCAGATCTTCGGCGGATACGGGTACACGAAGATGTTCCCTGTGGAAAAGCTGCTGCGCGATGTGCGGCTTCTCAGGATATATGAAGGCACCAGCGAGGTTCAGCGTTTAATAGTGGCGGAGTATCTGCTGTCGAAATACAAACCGGCAATGCCTTCCCTGGAAAATTTTCCTATGCACAGGACAATGGATCCCTTGTCCGACGGATTCGGCCAAGGAAGCAAAACAGCATGGAGATGCACTATGTGCGGGCACGTACATTACGGCGATGAAGCGCCGGATCACTGTCCGTATTGCTTTTTCCCTGCAGGCGCCTTTAAAAAAGTCGGCGGATAAGTATTCGCCGATCGGTTCTATGAAAAGTAAGTCGGAATAACTCTCAATACTCCTGGGGGATTACTTGACAAATAGAATTTACTAATGTAATAATTATTATTATTTCTATACACAACTCTGAGATATATAGATTTTAGGACGTACTTTTCAAAATAACAAGGGGAGAGGAAATTATGAAACTGGCACAGGATTATATAAAAAAAATAGAAAAGCAACTTGCGGAATTTGGGAAAAAGATTGATGAACTAAACTTAAAAGATAAAGCAGAAGTTAAATCTAAATTAAATGAAAATAAGGATGTGCTGTTTGCCAGGCTGGATGAATCTTTAAAGAAAGTCAGTCAGAATATTGATTCACATCTAAATGAATGGGAAACAAAAATAGGAAAACTTAAGGGTAAGGGGAAAGAAGAGGCAAAGAAGGAGTATGAAGATATAATTAAAAATATAGGGCCGAGAGTTGATGAATTCAATTCCAGGCTTCAGGATCTGAAAAAGTCGGGTGGCAGTGCATGGAATGAACTGAAGACCGGCGGTGTAGCAGCGTGGAAAGTACTGAAGGATTCAATTAAAAAAGCTAAAGACAAATTTTAAAAATTATTAATATTGTTATCAGGAAAACTGGCATCCCTGACTGTCAAATTTATCCGATATGTAGAAGTTCTCCGAAATTACATTGGGCTTCTTTCTTAAAGGAATTCGATATTTTCTGTAAGAATTAGTCTATTAAATATTAGCTTTAAGTTTTTGTATCAGAAAAGTCCTGTTATCTTTCCTGTGTTTACATCCACGTCAATTTTTCTGAAAGCAGGATCTGAGCTTGTTCCGGGCATCAGGCTTATGTTGCCTGTTACAGGGCACAAAAATTTTGCTCCGTCATAAACCAGTATGTCCCTCACAGGCAGTATCCATCCTTTGGGAACCCCTTTTATTTCAGGTTCATGCGATAAACTCAAATGCGTTTTTACCATCATTGTATAATAATCTTTTTTAGCAGGGTCTGCTTCAAGCTTTTTAAGCTTAGCTTCAGCCTCAGGTATCCATAGAACGCCTTCAGCTCCGTATATTTTTTTTGCTATAAGTTCAACCCTTTCCTTTAGAGGCATATCCATCGGATAAAGGAATTTAAAGTCTGTTTTTTCATTGCATGCATCTATTACTGCATCTGCAAGCTCCAGTGCGCCTTCTCCGCCCTTAAGCCAGTGCTCGGAAAACGCGACGCGCGCTCCTGCTCTTTCCGCTTCCCTGCGCACCATAGCGATCTCTTCTTTAGTGTCAGTAGCAAAAGCATTTATACATACAACCGGCTTCATGCCGGAAAGCTTAACAATGTTAATATGATGAAGCAGGTTCGGTATACCTTTTTCCAGCAGTCCCAGGTTCTCTTTTTTATATTCATCCGGAAGATGCAGACCCGGAGCTACCCTTGGCCCGCCGCCGTGCATCTTGAGCGCCCTGATCGTTGTTGTGATGACTGCCACGTGCGGATTTTTGCCGCTTATCCTGCACTTTACGTTCCAGAATTTTTCGAACCCGATATCCGCGGCAAACCCGCTCTCTGTAACATGATAGTCAAAAAGCTTGAGCCCCAGCCTGTCGGCAATTATGGACGACTGTCCAATGGCGATATTGGCAAACGGCCCTGCGTGTATCATTACAGGCTGTCCCTCAACAGTCTGAAGCAGGGTCGGATTTATGCTGCTCCTCATAAAGGCGCACATCGCTCCTGCCACTTCAAGATCTTCGGTTGTAATGCGCTGCCCGTATTTTGAATACGCTACAGTCATGTTGCCTATCCTGTCGCGCATGTCCTTTAGATCTTTTGCGATTGATAGTATCGCCATTATCTCGGAGCTTACGGCAATGTCAAAACGGGATTCTACCATGTACCCGTCCATTTTGCCGCCAAGTCCTATTATGATATTACGCAGACTCTGTGCGCAGAAATCCATTACCCATCCTATCTTAATGTTCTTCGGATCAATATCGAGCCGCCTTAAATAGCGTTTCGCAAGCTCGTCATCCCCGTAATTTCTTTCATGCTGCATTCTCGCGGTAAGGGCGACCATTGCCAGGTTGTGCGCGTTCATAACAGCGTTAATGTCGCCGGTAAGCCCAAGCGAGAATTCGCTTAGCGGAATTACCTGCGCGTTTCCTCCGCCGGACGCGCTGCCCTTTACATTCATAGTTGGCCCCGTAGACGGCTGCCTGATAGCACCCCCTACATTTTTCCCTCTCTTTCCAAGCCCTTCAATTAAACCGATAGTTGTTGTTGTCTTGCCTTCGCCCAAAGGAGTCGGAGTAATTGCCGTAATATCTATATAGTTACCGTCTTCGTTACCGCTTACTTTTTCCAGAGCCCTGGCGAAGTCGATTCTTCCAAGCCTGCCAGAGGGAAGCATGTCCTCTTTGTCGAGCCCAAGTTCCTCCTGAAGCTGCCACAGGGACTTCATTTTTTCTTCGGCAAATTCGGATATCTGCCAGTCCGTTATTTTCGTTGGATCGTAATACATAAATACTCCTTAGTTCAGACAAAACACTGACATTGTAAGAGATTTGATAAACATCTTCGTATGTAATAGTACATTTGTAAAAAGTTCAGTTAAGTATTAATATTTAAAATGTCGGTAAAATAATGGATAAAATGATACAGACATTTAGTCCCGTCATCTTTTTTTTATTTTGATTGTAAAATATTCGCGCCTGTATTGAATTAAAAAGCTGATGTGTTCAGGACAAACAAATCGAATATCCTGCCGAAACCGTTTTTAATAGTTTTATACATGATTATATAAGTCACTTGACTAAACTAAATAATTGTAAAAAAAATGCTGTAAAATAAAAGGATGATTAATTATACCAGATATTTATTAATTATTTGCAGTTATTAAAATAACGATTTATAATATGCTTGCCGCATTTTTCGGAAATTATAATATCGTAAAACCGTTTTCGCAGCAAATCGGATTATTATATTTATAAAAGAGCGGGCTATGATAGAATTGAATTTCAGGAAAATGAACGGGCTGGTCCCTGCAATTGCACAGGATGAAAAAACAGGCGAAGTCCTCATGATGGCCTATATGAATAAGGAATCATGGGAGCTTACAATAGAAACAGGCATTGTGCATTACTGGAGCAGATCAAGAAACGAACTATGGAAAAAAGGAGAAACATCCGGCAACATACAGAAGGTAAAGGAAATCAGAGTCGATTGCGACGACGATACAGTCCTTCTGAAAGTTGAGCAGGTAGGAGGAGCCGCCTGCCACACCGGATACAGGAGCTGTTTTTACAGGGTCGTTAATAACGGCGGGCTTAAAATTGACGGAGAAAAGATTTTTGACCCGGATAAAGTCTACGGAGACCATAAATGAAAGAGAAACTCAAGCTTGGAATTCCAAAGGGAAGCCTGGAAAAGCCTACTATAGAATTATTTAAAAATGCAGGATGGCGGATTTCCGTGTCATCTAGAAATTATTATCCTTCAATAGACGATGATGAAATATCGTGCTCGCTTATCAGGGCGCAGGAAATGGCCAGGTACATTGAAAGCGGCGTGCTCGACGTTGGCCTTACAGGGCTTGACTGGATTCTTGAGAATGAATCCGATGTCGAGTATATATGCGACCTCATCTATTCAAAGGTTAGTACAGAGAAAGCGAAATGGGTGCTGGCCGTTCCCGAAAGATCGGACATCCGGTCTATTGAGGACTGCGCAGGGAAAGTCATTTCAACCGAACTTGTAAATTTTACAAAACGCTATTTTAAAGAACGGAATATTCCTGTTGATGTGGAATTTTCATGGGGAGCCACGGAAGCAAAAGTAGTCGAAGGCCTGGTGGACGCAATAGTCGAAGTAACCGAGACAGGCTCTACCATAAAGGCGCACGGCTTAAAGATAATTCATACTTTTCTTGAAACAAATACCAAGCTGATCGCAAACCGCAAAAGTCTTGCGGACCCGGATAAAAAAAGGAAAATTCAGCAAATATCGCTTCTACTTAAAGGCGCCCTGAACGCGGATACTCTTGTAGGATTAAAAATGAATGTCCCGAAAGACAGCATTGGGTCTATCGTAAAGATATTGCCCAGCATTACAGCGCCTACTGTATCGGAGTTATACAATGCAAAATGGTTCTCCGTAGAAACAGTTATAAGCGAAAAACTGGTCAGGGAACTAATCCCGCTTTTAATAAATGAAGGAGCTGACGGTATAATAGAATACCCGCTTAACAAGGTCGTTAATAAATAATATTATATTATTAAGGAACAACTTTTGAGCTACCAAACAGTACCCGACAAACAACAAAAAATTCTTCTGGTTGACGATGAGCCCCTTGTAAGGAACACGCTGTCGAAATACCTGGAAAGGATGGGTTATTTAATCGATACTGCGGAAGACGGGGGAGTTGCCATTGTTAAACTTGGAACAAGTGTCTTTGATCTTGTATTAACCGATCTTAAAATGCCCAATGTCGACGGGCGCGAACTTTTGCAGTATATGGCTGAAAAATTCCCGGATACTCCTAAAATCGTTTTAACCGGATTCGGAGAGGAAAAAGATATAATCATTGCTCTTAAAGCAGGCGCGAACGACTTTCTGTTCAAACCTATCGGCGATTTCGGTATTCTTAATCACTCGGTGCAAAAGGCGCTTGAAATAAAAAAGCTGCATGATGAAAAGGACAGATATTTTGAACAGGTAAAACAGATTAATGAAATAATTTCTCTGCTCAATAAAGGCAAAACCGTTGAAGAAATATTTCGTTATTTAAGTGTATCATTAAGAAGAGTTATACCTTTTAACAAAATATCGCTTGTACAGATCGATAAAATAAACAGTACAATTGTTACAAAGCTGACAAATTTAGACGGGGAAAAAGTTAAGCATGAAGGGCCTGTCATTCCGGTAAATATACAAAGGCTGGAAAAGGATACTGTATTCAGGAACAAGCTGATAATTAATAATTTAAACGAATATGTTTTTGCGGATGAAGAATTAGAACGCACGTTTTCAGGTTTAATTAAGTTACTGAAAGAGGAAAAGATTGAGTCGATGCTGGTTCTTCCGTTGATTGTTAATGATGAGATCAAAGGCTTTTTAAATTTATTTTCTAAGATACCCGGTTTTTTCCGGAATGAGCATGTGACATTAATGGAATCCATGGCAGGGCATATCGCCCTTAGTATACAAAGGGCAGGGCTTCTCGACGATCTGGAAATTCATACAAAAAAACTTGAGCATCTTGTGGAACTTCGCACGAACGAGATACTGAAAACGCAGAGAACAACGCTATTTGCGCTCAGTAAACTGGCAGAAGTCAGGGACCGCGAAACAGGGGAACATCTGGAAAGAATCAGACGATACTCCATATTGACGGCTCAGATCTATAAATATACGAATAATAAGTACAATATAACCAATATCTTCTTAAGAGACCTTTACGATTCTTCTATATTGCATGATATCGGGAAAGTCGGTATACCTGACGCTATTCTCAGGAAAGACGGTCCATTGACTCGCGAGGAGTTTGAGGTTATAAAAACTCATATATATGTCGGGTACAATGCTTTAAAGACAGCTTCTAAAGAACTTGGGGAAAACTCTTTCCTTAAAATGGCTATGGATATTATTCTTTACCATCATGAGCGCTGGGACGGTACAGGATATCCCGAAGGATTAAAGGGTGAGGAAATACCTCTTGCAGCCCGAATAGTTACCATAAGTGATATATACGACGCTCTTGTTTCCAAAAGACCTTACAAAGATGCACTTTCACATGAAGCCGCAATGGAAATCATGAAGGCGCAGGAGTCTTTTTTTGATCCTGATCTTTTTAAAATTTTTATTGAAAATGCTTTGGAATATGATTTAATCAGAAAACACTTTATAGATAGATAGAAGAAGAGGATTTGTAACAATGTTAAGACAGAATGTGAGTTTCAGGTTCGGAGGCCCGATTACTGAAGCTGTAAAGAAATTAATGATAATAAATGCGGGAATATTTTTAATTCAGAAAATTTTATATCTTGTTTACCCGGGTATTTTTGAGCACATTTTCGGCCTTAACCACATTGGCCTGTTTTATGAGTTTAAAATCTGGCAGCCTTTTACATACATGTTTCTTCATGGAAGCATTTTGCATATATTTTTTAATCTGCTTACGCTATGGATGTTCGGAGGCGAACTGGAGCAGAGATGGGGTAAAAAGTTATTTATTCAGTATTATTTTTTTTCCGGCATAGGCGCAGGATTTTTTATTTCCATAATGAATTTTATTATTTTTGCAAATTACGGATATTCTCCGGTCACAATCGGGGCTTCAGGGGCTATTTACGGAATTCTTCTGGCTTACGGGATGACCTGGCCGAACAGGGAAGTGCTTCTTTATTTTGTAATACCGATAAAAATTAAATATCTGGTTATAGGTTTCGGATTGATCGAGTTTCTGGGCACAATAACAAGCGCAACCGGTTCCGGCGGGACTATCAGCCATATCGGTCATTTAGGCGGATTAATTTCAGGATTCCTTTTTTTGCTTTTCAGAAGAAAAAAATCCGTTAAAACGGACAAAAATCCTTCTGCGCAGAGTAGTGCGTCAACACCCGGTTCAAACGGAAAAATCTATCAGTTTTTAAGCCAGGATAAATTAAAACGCAAACAGGAAGAAACAGACAGCAGAATAAAAGCAAAAAAAATTATAGACTCGCTTCTTGAAAAGATTGCAAGAGAAGGCATGAGCGCTCTCTCTCATAAAGAGAAAAGCGAACTGGAATGGGCAAGGAAGCATTATTATCCCAACGAAGAGGATATACTGCATTAAAATATATATAAATTAATAAACACAAGCTTCCCTGTAATCTCATAAAACTGCAAATTGTTTTAAAAGTTTAGGTGTTGAAATAAAAATAATTTTTCCTTTTATTATGGAGGTTTTTAAATGAAAAAGTTGATCCCATTTATATTAATCCTGCCTCTTGTCGCATGGTTTTTCGATGACGACGAAAAGAAAGAAATGGTAGAAAAAAAATGGTTTAAGAACGATAATACTTTTGTAATTATTTGCAAAGGGTGGCCAAAGGAAAGCCTGACCGGCCAGGCGAGAATTGATTCGGCCAAGGAAGCTGCATTAATGAACGCACAGTTTACAACAAAAGATTTATTCAGTAAACCGGTTGATGTTGTAAAGTTCGGTACAATTGAAAATTATAAAATTTATGATAAATATGTGACAATTCAGTATGTAATAACCTATACTGGTTTACGCAGGTATTATAAAGGATAAATATAATTTTTTACTTTTCCTTGTAATAAAGATCTACATCAAACCCGCCGAATCTCGATTCAAAAGATATGTTGATATTTTCGTATAATGTCTTCATGGTTATCGGGTCGCTGTTGAATTCCGGCGGAGACAGCCGTATGTCTTTTTCCACGAACTGGAGCTGGTTGGCAAACGTGCCGGTTATCATGTTTGCGAGCTCTCCTGCAACGTCCGCATAATGTTTCTGCAATGATTTGAGGTTAGGTTTTGCATCCGGTATCATTTTTTGTATCAGAAGGTTCAGCGTGCCGGGAGGAATATTAAGAATAATCTCGCCCAGCAAGGATCCGTCAATTTCAATTGATACCTTTGCGTCTTTTCCGGATGATTGGGATTTATAAACTTCTTTGATTGTATTATCATTAAAAAAGTTTTTAAATATATGATCAACAGATCTTATTATGCAATTGTAATATCTGTCGTAACTGTTCATGCCTGCCTCATTTTTTCTGAATATATCTTTCAGCAGATTTGATTTTCCGAATGGCGCAATATCAGGATTTTAATACATTGAATTATGCTGAAAAGATGCTCTTTATTCACGTCATATTAAAAGATGTTTTAGTCAAGTTTTATTTTTTGAGATATGTCGGGAATAGATATTATGCTTTTAGTGTATTCAGTATCTACCCGGCGGCATCAATTGCCGCTTTCGCCGCTCCGAGAGCGGGAATTTTTTCTTCATCTTTGACAATTAAATATTTAATATTTTCTTTTAATCCTTTCTGGACTCTTTCCTGTACCATTTTTTTTACAACCGGCAGTATTAATTTACCGGCGCGTGACAAGCCTCCGCCGAATATAACTGCTTCAGGATTAAAAATTGATATGAGGTTCGATACCCCAATGCCGAGGAATTCCGATATTTCATTAATTTGTCTCATGGCAAAGACATCGCCTTTAACCGCTTCTTCAAAAATAATTTTTGCGGATAATTTTTCGTTTTGAATTCTTCTGTTAACAGATGATGCAGCATTGCTCCGTAATCCCTTCCTGGCAGATTTAACGAGCGCTGTCGCAGAAGCGTACATTTCGAGACATCCCCTGTTCCCGCAATTGCATTTTCTGCCTTTGTAATCTATAGTTGTATGCCCGGCTTCCATTGCGCTTCCGGAGCGTCCGGCATAAAGTTTTCCATCTATTACAACTCCGCCGCCTATGCCTGTACCAAGAGTAAGCATGATCCAGTTAGAGAAATTTTTTCCGCTTCCTTTCCATTGCTCGCCGATTACGGCAGCAGTCGCGTCGTTCTCAAGAAATGTTTTTATACCAGTTCTTTTTTCAATTATTCTAACAAGCGGATAATTCTTCCATGCCTGTATATTCGCGCTTGTCAGTATAAGTCCTTTCTCTTTATCAATGGCACCTGCCGCGCCTATGCCTATAGCTTTTATTTTTGTTTTTAAAACATCTTTAGTGCCGGAATAATTTTTATTGCTAAATGTTTCCGCAATAGAACAAATACCTTTTTCAATATCAAGTGCATTTTTTTGTGTAGAAATTTTTTTAAAATTTAGAATATTCCCCTCTTTATCCGTAAGAATGCCTTTTATATTAGTGCCGCCTATATCTATACCTATATACATAAAAAACCTCGTAGAAATATCATTAAATGCCTTAATGATGATAATACAATTAAGTGATGCATAAAATCAAGCAGCTAAAAAAATTTTTGTAAAATATGAAAAATTCTTGACAATAATTAGATATCTAAGTATTTTTCATTTGTGAAGATAAAAAACACACTTTCAAATATCAGCAGAATAAAAGAAGCTGCTGATAATTTTATTATGCGGGAGCTTGAGAAAAAAGGAATAAAAGGCATTGTTACTTCCCATGGAGGGATTCTGCATCATCTTTATCTGAGTCAAAGTCCTTTGACAATGACCGACTTATCCGGTAAAATCAATAAAACACAGCCGACCATCACTGTTTTAATTAATAAGCTTGTAGCTCTAGGGTATGTTAAAAAAGAAAAATCCCAGAATGACGGACGGATCTTTTATATATCGCTGACAAAGAAAGGAGAAAGTTTCAGAAAAATTTTTTATGAAATATCACAGGAGCTGAATAAAAAAATTCATAGCGTTCTTACGGAAACGGAATCTGATACTATTGATGAATTACTGGGAAAAATAGCGAAAAATTTTTAATTTTTTTTATATTTATACTTAGATATCTAAGTACTTAGTATTTTGGTTTTATTTCAAGGCCTTGAAACATAATACCTTTGCTTTCGCGACGACCTGCATCGCAGGTGGCGGTTGGTATGTTAATAACAGGGGCAAGCCCCTGGGAATTTTATTTAAAAATAAATAACAGGAGTGTATTTTATGGAAGAAGTAATTAGATTTTTAAAAGAAAATCCCATAGGATTTTTAGCGAGTGTGGATAATGGGAAACCGAGAGTGCGTCCTTTTGGATTTATGCTCGAAGAAAACGGGAAGTTGTATTTTTGCACAGGCACGGTAAAGGATGTTTATAAACAGCTTAAGAATGTTCCTTCTGTTGAGTTTTCCTGCTTGTCAAAGGATTTCAGCAAATGGCTAAGGGTGAACGGGCAAATTAAATTCAGCGACGATGCAAAGATTAAAGAAAAAATAATCAATTCTCAGCCGCTTGTAAAAAGTATTTATAAAACAGCTGATAATCCGGTATTTACGATATTCTTTATCGATAATGGGAACGCATCCTTATGGGATTTTTCCGGAAATCCGCCTAAAACAATCAAATTGTAATGTTGTTTTAAAACAATATTACGAACTTCCCCATTACAGACTGCTGCAAAAGGTAAATGTCTTGTAATGAATTATCCAGCCAAAACAAAAGGAAACAGCCGGTATGTTTGTGCCGGTTGTTTTTTTATTATCTTTCCGCAAATATTTTTTAATAATTAAAAAAGCACTTGAATGATTTATAGATTGTTCATAACTGATATTCAGAAAAATAAAAAATAAATAATTTTATGGAAAAGAAAATAGATCTTCATGTTCACACCAAGGCTTCGGACGGGATTTTGACGCCGAAGGAAATGATAGATTATGCTGTGAAGAACGGAATTTCTTCGCTCGCAATTACAGACCACGATACAGTTGCAGGTTTGCCCGAGGCCATGGATTACGCAAAAGAAACCGGTTTTGATCTGGTTTCGGGAGTGGAATTCGGACTTGACTATAAAGCCGGATCCTTTCATTTGCTTGGCCTGTTTGTCGACTTCTGCAATCCCGATCTTATTGCGGCGACCGAAAGATTAAAAGAGTCGAGAATGATCAGACTTGTTAAAATGGTGGAAATCCTGACATGTGAAGGATATAGTATTTCTCTTGAAGAGGTGGAAGAGGAAGCAATGGGTGCTGCAGTCGGAAAGCCGCATATAGCAAGGATCATGATAAAGAAGGGTTATGCTGAAGATATGAATTGCGTTTTTAAGAATTTTATGATAAAAGGCAAGCCCGGGTATGTCAAAAGAGACAGAATAAGCCTTGAGGAAGCTGTGTCTGTAATTAAAAAATCGGGCGGGATTGCGATCATTGCGCACCCGGTCTCTTTAAATTTAAAATTGAACAATTTTGAAAAGAAGCTGGATGAGTTTATACAATGCGGGGTAGATGGCCTGGAAGTCTATTCTTCAATGCATAGCATGGAAGATGTCTCCGGTTTTTTACACATTGCAAATAATAAAAATATAATGATTACCGGCGGCAGCGATTATCATGGAGACAGCAGCAAAGAAATAGGGGTTTACACTGATGGTAATTTTATTCCCGGACATTTGCTTGACGAAATACGAAAGCGCAGAAATAAATAATTAATGAAAACACTGGATAAATATTTAGTATCTCAGTTTTTAAAAGTTTTATGCGGTTCCCTGGTATTCTTCCTGGGCATATATATAATTACAATTTATCTTGATAACCTGAAATATTTTACTCACCCGAACGTTCCTTTTAGCCTGGTAATAACTTATATCCTGAACGTAATGCCGGAAATACTTATACAGGTGCTTCCGGCTTCTGCCCTGTTTTCAACATCTTACATATTCGGCAGCATGAATTCCAGCAATGAAATAATAGCAGTCTATAACGGACGAATAGGGTTTTCGAGACTTATCCTTCCATTAATAATTATAGGTATAATACTGGCCATATTATCGTTTCTGTTCTTTGAATTCGTATCTGCCGAGAGCAGCAACCGGGCTGTTGAAATAAAACAGAATATTAAAAAACTTACAGGGAAAAGCCTGGGGTATATGTTCAGTAATTCCAAGTGTTATTTAAAGGGGAACGACGGCACAATTTATTATGTAGAATATTTTGATTCCAATAGCGGGCTGATGCACGGGCCTGTGATTTTTAAATTCGACAGAGATGGCAACCTCTTTTTTCAATTGAACGCCAGGAGTGGCATTTACGATGAAAAAGAAAAAGTCTGGAATTTCAAAGATGTAATTATAAGTCATTATGACGGAAATGATAAATACAGGGATGAGCAAAAGAAAGCTTATTCAATGAAGCTGACTGAATCTCCAGCAAGTTTTATGAAGACGCCTGTCACTTTAATGCAGATGCGCCTGAAAGATGCATTGGAATTTATCGAGAGCAAACGCAAAAGCGGAGCCGAATACAAGAATTTCCTTGTTGAATTTCACTGGAGATTTGCTTTCCCTTTCTCGGCTGTTATTACAATTTTAATAGGGAGCGTAGCCGGGATATATTTTAGAAAAGCTGTGCTTGTTATGTCGATTTTTCTGGCAATAGTTTTATCTTTCGGATATTACGGAATGCTTGCACTCGGAATTGCTTACGGAAAGGCCGGGAAAATTGATCCTATAATGGCCGCGTGGATCGCGAATGTTGTCTATTTGACCGGAGGGATCGCTGCGCTAAAGCTGAAGAAATAAAGGATTTCGGCTGCTGGTGTAAATGTTTACAAGTCGTCTCAAAATTTAATGTCAGCTATTACTGTAAAATTTTTTTTGATTACCTTTAATAGTTCGTCACAATTGAAATTGTGGGTAGAGAATTGAAATACGTTACAAAATTTTTGAGGACGCTTTTCGCACCCTGAAGCAAAAACCTTAATAAACTGAAAAACAATATAAAAGGGTGCGATTCCGCAGAAAATTTTGTAATGTATTTCAATTCCTGACATTGTCAGCTCACTGAATCAATTGTGATGGCGCACTAATATCTGGACTTTAAAAAATGAATTTTTCTCTAATATTAAAATATTCAAGGCTGCTTCTGCTCCCGTTCATTCCGCTATATCTTCTTGCATTTTATTTAATAAGATATTTTTCGAAACAGGAAAGATTTTCTGTGCCGGTTATATGTGTGGGAAACATTACAACAGGTGGCACGGGGAAAACCCCGGCAGTAATTTGCATTGCCCGGATTTTAAAGGAAATGGGATTTTCACCAGGCATAGCGAGCAGAGGTTATCGCGGCTCCAAATCTAAGGAAGGCGCAATTGTTTCAGACGGTAAAACAATACTACTTGATCATATTGAAGCGGGAGAGGAAGCATTATTAATTGCAATGTCGTTGAAGAATGTACCTGTTGCAATCTGCAGCAGAAGGACAGAAGCCGTGCGCGCTTTAATCTGTAAGTTTAACATTAACGTTGTTATCCTTGACGACGGGTTCCAGAATAATTCTCTTTATAAAGATATAAATATAGTAATTATTGATGCGCTGAACCCTTTTGCAAAAGGATTGCTCTTGCCGGCAGGCAATCTGAGAGAGCCGTTATCTTCACTTAAGCGTTCGGATGCTGTCTTCATTAATAAGATCGATCTTGTTGCGGAAAGTATAGCGAACGAAATTGTAATGAGAACGAAAAAACAAGCCGGGGGCAGTAAAATATTTTTTTCCGGATACGGTAACAGTATCTTGCTTAAAATGAATAATTTAAAGAGCGAAGTATCTGTTCAGAAAATTAAGAATAAAAAGATATTGCTTGTTTCCGGAATAGGCAATCCGGAATCTTTTGCGCGGACTATTGCTGAATACTGTCCCGCGGATATTGCGCATTTATCGTACCCTGATCATCATTCTTATTCTCAGCAAGACATGGGAATTATTAGTCGCAAATCGCAGGGATATGATCTTGTAATAACAACTGAGAAGGATTATATCAAGATGCGCTGCTTTCAGGTTCCGGATAAGTTTTATTTTATGAGGATTTCTTTTGTAATAAGAGAACCTGATCCATTTAAAAAATGGATTGAATCTTATTTGCGAAATATAAATAATAGAAAGAGCTAAATGGATGTGTTTAAAAAGATTAGTTAACTTACTCAACTTGACTGACTTTTTTTGTAGTATAATAGTCGATTAAGGGATAAATGTCACAATAATCAGAAATTTTAAGGCGGCAGGATGCCGCCGCGAGCCGCTTCTTACAGGAAGTATGCATTAGCGGCGAGAAAATTGATGATTATTGTGACATTTATCAAGTATCCGTATTAAACGCATAAAAAAATAGATAAATAATTATGGAGCGATAATTATGCCGAACGATTGTTTATTCTGCAAAATAATAAGAGGGGAGATCCCTTCTGCAAAGGTTTACGAGGATAAGGAAGTCGTTGCTTTTCTAGATATTTTTCCTTTCACGAAAGGACATACTGTTGTGGTGCCGGTTGAGCATCATGAGACATTCTTCGATTTCCCGGACGACAAGGTTAAGAATTATTTCTGCACTCTGAAAAAACTTGCCGACAGGATAAGGATTAATCTTAATGCTGACGGGCTGAACATTGTACAGAATAATTTCCGCGCTGCCGGGCAGATCATCTTTCACATGCATTATCATATAATACCGAGGTGGACGAACGACAACCGTCCGTTTCTTAAGCAGCCCAAGGACCAGGCAACTCCAGAGTACATGGCTGAGATGCTAAAGCTTATAAAGGGTTAAAAGTCAGTGCTTGCCTGTGCGCCCTCTGTGTCACCCGGGCCGTTGCGCCAGTTTTCGGCGCTTCCGGGCGCGGCTGTATCGATACGTTCCATCGATATTTTTGGGATGTTCGATCCTGCGGCCCACCCGGCCTGCATGTCGATGCAGTCTATTTCGCGTTTATTGTAAAGCAGCCTGATTATGGCGCCTGTATTCCCGAGCGCTCCGGTGTATATCAGATCCGCGTTTTTGCCAGGCACTGTTGTGTCGTCGGTTCTCTCCAGAAGAAAATGCCCGTGAGCCGGAATGATTCCGTAAAGCTCTGTTTGTATGTTTCCGTCTATTGACCAGCCAGCAAGGCTGATGTCCGCGTCCGTATTGTTGTACAGTTCCAGCCACTCGTCGTTTGCCGAGAGATCTGTCCCTGCCCACGCGATCTCGGATACTGCAACTGTAAGGGCGCTGTGCCCAAGGTCGCCTTCCAAGTTATGAACTCCGGGTGTGGCAAGATTAAACAGCGCGTAAGAGTATTCATTGCCGATGTTTGCCTGAGTGTCGGTTGTAAACCAGTCAGCCGGATGTTGCCCGTCACCGGGCGTTTCTTTTCTTGCCATGCTTTTTTTAAGCAAATCGCTGTAGCCTGCGAACCCCGCGCTTCCGTTTCCTGCGCAGTCGATTACGTTGCCGGCCGCATCTTTAATGACTATCTGCAGGCTCTCGTTCGATATTGAGAGGCCGGATGTGACAATATACTTTTCCGGTTTAAAAGCAGATGCCGAGGGGTCCCTGTGCATTATCATACAATAACTGTAAGGAGCTATGGAGCATTCTTCAAGGTAAAGCGTTTTGCCGCCTGACCGCGCGCCCTCGATTGTCCATCCGTTCAGGTTAATTTCTTTTTCCCCTGTGTTTCGCAGCTCGATAAATTCGTCATTGGCGACTGTTTCGTCCCTGGATTTTCTGCTGCCCATCCACATGACTTCGTTGATTACTGCATCCTGGTATTCGTATTGTTCGTTGCTGCCGGTATTGCTGTTTACGATGTCTGTTCCTTCGTCCCATCTTTTTTGCCACTCGTCTTTATAGAGCTTCGCGATTTCTGCTGAATAAAGTATAATGATATTTTCGTCGTTTTCCGCGTTCGCGTTGTAACTCCAGTTGAAGGAGCCGGTTATAACTGCCTCTTCGTCGATGATCATTGTTTTATGATGCAGCTTGCCGCCATGTCCGTCCGGCTGCTCAAAATAATTACCGTCTATTCTGCAGGGGATGTTCTCCTTAACAAGCGATTCTTCCGAAGAGTTCGCGAGCTGAGACTCATCGAATATGCCTTTTATCTCTATCCCGTTTTTGTGTTTATTGATCAGCTGGTTTATGAGATTAAAATGAGTGAATGAAAATATCATGAAATAAATATTTTTTGCGGAAATATTGACAGTGTCCAGAAGATGGCTCATGGCTGTTCTGCCTTCGATAAGCGCAGGAGGGAACATGACGTCGATCGCTATGCCGTCAATTACATGACTGCGTTTGTCGCTTACAGGTGAACGGCCGGGGAGCCCGAGCAGGTACTCGAACTGTTCCCTGTAAGTACCCGCAATGCCTGCATCCTGAATGATAAGCGAATTATTGTTGTTAAGGTTAAAGTCCGTGTATGTGCAGTTCGCAGATCCTGTGAAAAGATATTCGCTGCCTGCACTGTCTGTGAATAATGCGAACTTGTTGTGCATTATGCTGTCGTTCAGTAAAATGAAATCGTCGAAGCCGGCCGCTGCGGGAAACTCGACGCGCTGTTTCCCTTCGGCAGGGAAATACGTATCGAGTGCCGAGGCAATTCTATAGTAGCCGGCGTAGTAATTTCCGGATCCTGCCGCGATTGTCCCGTCTCCGTCCAGGTCGCCGGCAAAGCGCACGTGTACTCCTCTTTCTATTGCGCTTTCTATTGCACAAAGCGCGTTCTCGCTGTCCATGCCGTAAAAGCACAGGTCGAGGTATCCGCCTGCTGGCTGGCTGTTTATCATTTCCGTAAATGCTTCTTCAAGAGATGTATCCCGATCAGGACCTGAGAAATATACTTCTATGTTTGATTTAGTGAAGTTTATGTTGAAAGAAAATCCAGGAGTAGCCGGGTCATTGCTTCTGATCATTATTCTTCCAAAGTTATTTTTTTCTTTCGAGAAAAATTGTAACGAGAAATTTGTGTTCCCGCCCGGTTTAACAATCCATGAAGGAGCTTTTAATATGCTGAAGCACAGCGAATCCGAATTGACGTTTTCCACTATTAAATCGGATGATCCATTGTTCCCGATAGTGAAAACAATCTCCACAGGATTGCCGGAGTATGAGTGTATTCCTATTGTATCTCCGGGTTTTACTGTTGCCGAATTATACGTGATGCATATATCCGGGCTGCTTGCGTCCTGTGAAAGATCGCTGCAGGAAACAGAAGCGATGATTGAGAGATACATCGTTTTTATTATTGCTGAGAGAATAATCTTGATTGTTGCGTGCAAGTGTTTACATACTCCTTTACTCTGCTAAGAATGCAATGCCGAACTGAAGCTGATTAAGCCTTTCCTGAAAATGTATATTGTAATAATCGTATCCGTAATCGTATTTGCAGAATACAGTAAGGTCTTCTATGTCCGGAAAAAAGTACTTCGGAAGAAAATGCACCTGCGCCTGGTAATTAAAGTTATCGGATATTTTTGCGCGTTTTCCTTTGATCGCCGGATGTCGGCTGTCTGCTGCTTCCGGAGACTGTATGTATTTTCTCCCTGATGTTGCATACGAAACAGAGCCTGATATGCGCAGACAATCTTCAAGAAAAAAAAGTTTTGTTTTTAAAAACACGCGGCTAAGTTCGTATTGTCCTTTAAGCTCCTCCTCCCTGTTGAACCCGGGATGCCACTGGTAAGATGCTTCAATGCGTATCTTTTTAAATGTAACTGCGCTTGCTGCCGCTTCAATAAAATTAGTAGAAAAATTACCTGACTCGGTATTTACCCTGCCGTTGCTTGTATAAAAATTTCCGCTCTGGCCGTTTGAATGATGGCTGATCATTAAAGAGAAATACAGAAAATTGATTTGCGAAGGCAGCGCATTATTTAAACTGTTCCACCACATATACCATGTTCCCCTAGGCATAAAGCTGGACGTCTTCACCGGCGCGGAATAATCTCGGAGCATACGCAAAGTTACCCTTGGAGTGAAGTTAATAAAATAATTATAATTGTCCCCGGCTCCTTTTGAGAATACGCGCATTTGCGGATTTATGTCAGCTTCGAAATGCTGGTTGCATTTTATTTTATCTTCATTGCTGCTGTTGTATTCAAAAGGATAAACCCCTATGTAAGACGGATCCATATTCTGCTCTATTATTTTTCGCTTTTGATTAAATGATCTTTCGGTTTTGCTTTCTTCTTCAGACATTTCAAAAAGGCCTTTCTCCTTCACTTCCTCTGACTTAAGCTGTTCTATCTTAACAGTTTGCGCTGAAAATTCCGTATAATAATTATTTGCAGTTTTTTCTTTTTTATCCTTCGCGTCTATATCCGCTCCTTTTGCTATGAGCAGTCTGTTTATTTTTAAAAGTTTATGCGCTGGAAAATTTCTGATATTATCGGGATTGGAAAAGAGTGATATTACCGCTGTTCTGCCGTCGTTATCGCGTGCATTGACATTTGCGCCATTCGAAAGGAGCAGCCTGATTATTGTGTATTTTTTATTAAAAGAATAACCCGGTGTGTTTAAGCTGCATACAATGATGAGTGCTGTTCTGCCCCCGCTGTCTTTCGCGTCAATATCCGCGCCATTTAACAGCGCCGACCCAATGGCGTCGTAATCGAAATTTTTTGCTGCATTAATAAGATCGTCATCCGGATATGCGAAGAGATTTATTGTGATTAATAAAAACATTGCGGCAATAATTTTTCTCATGTTTTCTCCTTTTATGCGCCTGTTAAAAAAATTTATTGCGTAAATATGATTTTACGGACGTTTAAATAAGACACTATCGACAATAGATGCAGCAATTTTATTTATGACATAATCGCTTTTGGTTTTATAATTTTTTCACTAAAATAGTACAATGAATAATATATTAGTCATTAAAGTATATTTTAATTTTATGATACGAAAGGAGAATGCAAGTAAAAAATATATTTTTTTCCTGTAAACCTTAATAAAAAGCAGGCGTTAATATGAAGCAAAAAAAGGCTGAAAGATTAATGAGAATTGTTTTTCTGCAATGTTTCAGGTATACCTGTTATACAACTGATTTCGAGTAGCATGTCTGTATTTATAATGGAAAAATTTAACAGTTGATTAAAATAAAAATGAACCGCTTTGAGAATAAATGGGTCTAATTGTTCACTACTAAATTACAGGAGATACATATATGAAATTTATATGCTTCATTTTTCTGCCTTTCTTGTTGCTGCTTATATATACATCCGATAGTAATTCAGAGACTAAAGAAAATACGGAAGTTCCAATTGACTGTCCTTTAAAAAATGGTATTGATGCCCATAACATGAAACCTTTTGAGAATGTAAATAAATACATTGATTTCCTGGAAAGAAAAGACAGAACTGCATGGCAAAAACCTGATCTTGTAATTTCATCTATGGGATTAAAGGGTTCGGAAAGTATTGCAGACATAGGCGCTGGCTCCGGGTACTTTACTTTTCGTTTTGCTTCGGCGCTGCAAAAAGGCAGAGTAATTGCCATTGATGCTGAACCTGATATGATTCGTCATATACACCATAAATCAATGATGACAGGCATTAAAAATATTCAGGTAATACTTGCTTCTTATGATAATCCCAGAGTACCAAAAGATATCGATATAGTTTTTATTTGCGATGTTTTACACCATGTTAAAAACCGTACAGAATGGCTAATGAAACTAAATACAGAAATGAGAAAAGGGTCAAAACTTGTTCTGATTGAATTTAAAGAAGGCAATTTACCGGAAGGCCCGCCTAAGAAAATGAAAATTCCGGGTAAAGAAATGTTATCGATAGTAACTGAGGCCGGATTTAAACTAGTTAAACAAAATAATGATTTATTGCCTTATCAGTACTATTATGAATTTGAAAAATAAAGGATAGATTTTTTGTATTCTAAACGTTCGTCCTTTTGAGAGAGATGGGGACGATAGACGTATATTAAATTTCGCGTTCATCTATTTCTCTGGTTATAGTTAGCAGTGTGTTGCAGTATTCAGTTACAGCAATCGATCGGCTGATAATATAAATCCTGACTTTCCAGTAATATCATTTTTCTCCCGCCATCTTTATATGCGGTTATAACAGTGTTGAATTGAACTGCTGTTATAGTAGTTGGCGAATGGGTAAATGCAATAATAACATCTTCGTTGAAATTTTTATTTGCATCTAATGTTAACTGATAATCCGAAATTGCCCCATCGCCGTAGGTCTTTACCGTTACTATATCTGCGTCAGTAGAACCGGCAATATTCAGATGAACTTCGCCTATGCCTTCACTAGTAATAATAGCATTCCATCCTGAGCTTGTTATCGTTAAATTGATATCCGGATCTTGGGTGTAACATGAAAAAAGAAAAAGAAATATTGGGAATAGAATCAATTTTATTTGTTTCATAAAATTATCTCCTAATAAAAAAATAATTTTTAATTTCTGTATTATTATTAAAAGCGCCATTGATTTCAATTAAAAAAAATAAATTTTTCTGTAATATTATAATTATCTAATATAATTGCATTTTAATTAAGATATTAAATCTGCATTCCTTCGGTAATCGTAATCGGCAAATGCAGCAAGCGATATTGTACATATAAGAGAAGTTTTCGTACAGGAGAACGGGAGAGCTGCAACTGCTATCGCAGCAAGAAGTGCGGCGTGTTAAAATGCGCGTGCGGGAGCTGAGCACAGGCAAACGAAAACACGCCGACTTACAATTAGCAAAGGCGATCGGGAGGAGAATAGTACTTAGAAGCAAAAAGCGATCTGAAACAGATGTTAAAAACTTATTTTATAGATTTGCTCAATCCTTAAATTCTTTAACTACAGCTTCGTATTTTTCATGAATCATTTTTCTATCAAAATCCCAAAATTCAGCAAGCATAGCCTGATCTTCTTCATCTGAAAAATAAGTGCGCGATGCAGGGAAAAACACATCATCTTCTTTCTTTATGTGCTTTGGATAAAATTCTATAAGCATTTTTAAACATTCTGTTATTTCTAAAAGTGATCCTTTATCTCCATTCCGATAACGTGTGTTAGCCTCAACTAAAGCTTTTGTTGTTTTTCGGCCTAATAGATGATCTTTTATCAATTCACTCATCAGCTTATGATCTTTTTCAGATAAATTTTTATTTCGAAGATTTCTGAATAAAATATCTTCTTCTTTTCCATGGTGAGTCCGGTCAGCATAAATCCGAATGAAGTCAACAGCTGTATCTATAAAATATGGATCAACCGATTTTTCCTGTTCGGCAAGTTTTAATTTCTTTTGAATTACATTTATCATTTTTTCAATTAATCTATGTTCTATCATAAGCGGGCCACGTGCTTGCATACCTGATCCTCCTGATATTAATTTTAAGATATTATTATTTTGTTTCCATATAACTATATAATAAAACTAAAATTTTCAATCAAAAAAAATAATAGATCAGTTATCGCATCACAATCAGGATATTAAGTCATATACAAGCCGCATTCGTGATAAGCAGGTGCCTCAGGCAAAACGGATGAAATAAAGTTGACGTTTTAAAAACGTCAGGTTTTGATGATCTCTGTCAAGCTTTAGCGCAGGATAACTATTTAATAAAACGATAAGGAAAGGTGCTTATTATGAATGAAAAAGCCGTTCAGGATTATTACCGCGATGAATATTCGCATTGTTTCGGATGCGGCAAACTCAATGTAGACGGTATGCAGATCAAGAGTCATTGGAACGGAGAAGAGAGCATCTGTCATGTTATGCCAAAGCCGTATTTCACGGGAGGCTTTCCTGGAAACTTATATGGCGGACTGATCGCCTCTCTGATTGATTGCCATAGCGCTGCTACTGCATCGGCAGCGAAGCTGTCCAAACAGGGGTTTACCCTTGAAAACCATCAGCTTTCCCGTTTTGTTACGGCATCATTGAAAGTCGATTACCTGAAACCGACGCCGATGGGAAAGGTGCTGGAATTACGGGGAACAATCAAGGAAATCAGAGAACGGAAAATTATCGTTAATGTTACGCTGTCAGCTGAAGGCGAAATCCGCGCGAAGGGAGAAGTGTTGCTCGTCCAGCTTCCGGAACAGGAAGGAACCATTTAATACCTGCCTGTTGATATTTTATCAGTATCAATCACATAATTTTTCTGTTACAAGAAATGGAGGCTGCATGAATACATTGTTTTATCCCCGGAGTGTTATGGTTGTCGGTGTTTCCAACGATCCGGTAAATTTGGGAAGATCTATTGTCCAAAACCTTGACCGCTTCAAGTTTAGCGGTCCCGTCTATTGCGTAGGAAAAGATGGCGGATATCTGGGAGAGAGAAAAATTTATACATCCATCGAAGCTGTAGATGCAGTGCCTGATCTGGCTGTTTTTCTCATCCCGGCACGTTATATTCCAGGTGCAATGGATGCATGCGGAAGAAAAGGAATCCGCTATGCTGTGATTGAAACTGCAGGATTTACCGAATTTGCAGAAGAAGGCCGCAACCTTGAAGATCAGCTGCGCAATGCTGCAAAGCAGTGGAATATTCGCTTTGTCGGTCCTAACTGCATCAGTATTATCAATCTGGAAAACGGTCTAGTCCTTCCCTTCGTTTCATTTTACCAGCCCGAAACAAAGCTGGGTCATATATCCCTCGCTTCCCAGAGCGGCGGAGTAGTAGTAGACAGTGTCCGGCTTCTGTCGCTGGAAAATCTCGGTTTTAATAAACTAATAAGTATGGGAAACAAGCTGGATCTGAACGAGAATAACTTTTTTGAATACCTGGTATCGGATCCCGGCACTCATATAATAGGATTATATCTGGAACATATTGTAGACGGACGACTGCTCATGAACATTGCATATCAAAGCAACAAGCCGATTATCATTTTGAAGTCAAACATTGCCGATTCAAGCAGGAATATCGCCATGTTTCACTCTACTGCGCTTGCCGGAGACAATACGGTAGCAGATTCGGCGTTCAGGCAGGCCGGGCTTTTCCGCGTGAATAATATGCGTGAGATGATGGATAATTTCAAAATTTTTTCTCTGCCGCCATTAAAGGGGCCACGGCTTGGGTTGCTCTGCCGTTCCGGCGGCCAGGGAGTAATGCTGGCAGATTCCGCCTACAGGCATGGATTCGCATTATCCCGGTTCTCCGATGACTTTTTCGCATTTGTAAAAAAAGAAGTTCGTGCCGGCGTCATTCGGCTTACCAATCCTTTGGATATGGGGGATGTTTTTAATCTTCAGACACACATAGAAATTATGAAAAAGGCTCTCCAGGAAAAGGACGTGGATGGACTGGTGTTCAGCCATGCTTATATTGGAGATTGGGAGGTTCAGGCTTCCGAAGATCTCATCCGTGCTGCCCGTGATCTCTCGCTCGCTTACCGGAAACCGGTTGTCATCACAGTTGTGCCAAAAAAACAGGAATGGTTTTCAATGAAAGAGGCCGTTGATTTCCCAGTCTTCAGTGAGGCGGATGACGCGATCCGCGCTCTCGGTAATTCCTTACATCATTTTACAAACCTGTCTCTCCCGGGCTGGTCCCGGAAAAGGATTCCTCTTTGTAATGCCGGTAAAGTGCCCGGAAACAATGATTCGCGTAAATCCTCACGGCTTCTGGGTCCGGGAGAATCATATAGGCTGCTTGCTTTAACCGGGCTGCCTGTTGCGGATTATCGGGTTGTCAGAGACGTTAAGGAAGGCGTAAAGGCTGCGAGTGAGATTGGCTATCCGGTTGCGGTGAAGATCGCTGAGCCGAATGTTCTCCATAAGACCGAGGAACAGGGAGTGAAACTCAATATCGCTGATGCGGCAGAACTGGAACGGATAATCAATGATATGAACGGAGAAGAATTTCTTATCCAGAAAATGGCCGGTACTGGACTGGAAGTCATTATCGGCGGTAAACAGGATAATGAATTCGGACCGATAATTCTCTTCGGGCTTGGAGGTATTTTTGTTGAGGTAATGAAAGATGTGGCCATTCGCGTAGCTCCTGTTGAAGACTATGACGCCGAAAGCATGATCGCCGACACGCATGGCGCCCGCCTGCTGGAAGGCTTCAGAGGGCAGCCCCCGGCTGACAAAGCGGCCTTAAAGAAGTGCCTGATGACTATTTCCAGACTGCTGTATGATCATCTGGAGATTACGAACCTCGACATCAATCCTATGATCGTCCATAATGACGGCATGGGATGTGTTATTGTAGACGCGAAGATCGAAGTGAGTGAATAATCATTTCTTAACAAATGTGATAATTTAAAGATCAATAGCTGTTTACGTAATGATTAGTGTTGTATAATTCCGAACGGATGAGAGAAATCTCCTGATTAAATGTAAAAATATATTTCCCAGTCGCTATCGCTTCTTCGAAATGACAATTCAATATATTCAATCGTAAAATGCTATAGTCGCATATTTAACGCAAACCTGGGCTTATATAATGAAGAAAATTCAGGGTACAGACGCTTCATTTATTATAATATATATTGCCTTTAATAAGTGCGCGCTTTGCGCAAGCTGTAAATAGGCCTCTTCTTCCGTTAACCTGGTTTTATGTTCCTCTTGCATAGCATAGCCAATCTTTGAAGCTTGATTTGCAATATTTGAAATATGTATTGCTATTTCTTTATAGAATTTATTGATATTTGCAGACAACCGGATAGTGGGAATTTTACTCATCCTTTTACGTATCTCTTCCGTAATCCTTAAAACCTTTGAATCAATCGTTTCATCCTTTGGGCCTGCATTTTCGACAATACCATCGTTGGTGCTATGATTTTCTTTATTAAAGTTATTATATTCAATGTTGTGAAAAGGCATTGATAGGTCCCCGATATAATGCGAGGCAAAACCAAGTGAATAGAGAGCGTACTTGCTTCCTGATCCCTTTATAATATAATTATTTATTGATGCTATTATTGCACCATAAAGATGCCCATTCGTGTCACCCGCTTTGTTATAATCATTAAACTGGGCAAGTACTATATCTGGAGTAATCTTGTCTCCCTTTGGAGTATTGTTGTAATGATTTCCCGATTCTATTTCTCCGGCTTTTTCTTTTGCCATGTCGGCGCCTACTGCAAGGTAGGCATAATTACCAAGTCCGGCTGCTTTTGCAATTGCCATGTGTGTGGCGTCGTGCCAGGCCATTACTTGACTTGAGCAAAGAAGTAAAGCGAATACAACTGCTATGTAATTAAATAAAGATAAAAGTCTCATAAGCACCTCTTGCTCCGGTTGAATTTATAGTCAGTTTTCAAAATATTTATATAAAGCAATAAGCCGATTAGCGATTATAAAACCAGCTATATAATAATATTGTTTCCCAATAGATATAAAGTATTAATGTTATTTTCAATTAAAAAAATAAGGACGCATATATTCCAAATTTAGGATATAAACTGCTGTCCTCATAACTCTTATTAAGAGTCGTGCTCCGGGCTTTGTGATATTCCAGCGCTGTAAAAAAACCGAAGTTATATTTGTTTTTATAAGTGTAGATCAGATAAACAGCGTTTGTATGGGAATCGCTCCGGTATTTGAACAATTGATCTTTTGCTGAATCAATGCCGGGAACTCCTGTAATGTCATTTCCAACTTCATATCCGTTGTACGAGTTTTTAAACTTTATTCTTCTGTAAATATAGCTATATCGTATATTTATATTTTCAAGATATATGGTTTCTAAGTTAAACCTTAGTATCCCTATCTGGGTATTTATTTTTATTTTTGGTACTGTATTTGCGTTATTTTCAGAATCATCAGTTGAATCATTGTATTTATTACCCATAAAAGAAAAAGGATCAAATTGTAATTCGATTTTTAAAAAATGGTTCTGATAACTGGCGCCAAAACGATATGAGGGTGCGAAACCATAGTAACCGTTATTTTTGCTTCCATCCCGGATCCCCATGTTTAAACTGTCATAATACCATTGCAATGTGCATCTGCCATAATCTAATCCTGTTTCAAATGATATGCTGGGATTTAAACCATCATCCGGTGTTTTAAGGTCTCCTGATTTCCATTTGTATTTTTCCCATGGGACCAGGAACATATTAGGATCGATCATGATGCCCAGGTGGAAATAATCGACCTTAAATCTATAGTAAATCTGTGTCTGGGTTTCTTCGTGGACAGAGTAGGGCATTGGGGCGCTCCCTGTGAGAAATATATGCTGGTAACCGAATATACCCGATGAGTACTCATTCTGCAAAATAGGTGTAAGATTGTTATTCCTGGAATTGGATGAGCCATATCTTGATCCGTACGAAAACCAGTATCCGAGTGAAGTATAGTTTTTATATATCTGGGGTACGGCATAGAATTGCTGATATGTGTTATACTTATCAATACGCTCCCTGCCTGCTTTAATCCTGTCCAGTTCGATCTTGATCTGCACTGAATCATTCAGCATTTGCTGAGGAAAAACTTTTATTGTTTTTGCTTTACCTTTTTGAGTTTCTAAATCAATAACCGGGCATAATCTGAAAGGATATGGATGCACGAATTCATAATTAATATTGCCATTATTATTAAAATTAATTTCCTTGCTGATTTTTTTAATTTTTATTTTCCAGATATTTTCTTTTGAGATTAAAACCTCGTGTCCGTCCAGGGTCAAAAAGGAAATATCGTTTTCGGAATAATCGATCGGCCAGCCTTCAATAAGATTAACAATTTTATTATTCTGGACTGTGTCGATCTGGACTATATCTTCAAGTTCGTTTTTCTGAATCTGTATATAGGGAAAACTGTCTATTGAATAAGAGGTAAAATAAATTATTTCATACCTGGGGATCTCTTTAAATTTACCCTCCAGGGTTAAGAGTGTAATCTTTGATTTTTCTACTTTTAAAATGACTCCAAGTTCTCTTTCACAGGAAGAAACATAAAGTCCCTGTATATTTATAGCATATAGCGCTTCCGGAATAAATATTAATAGAAATATTAATATTATATATTTTTTAAAAAATAAGTTCAAAAGCGCCACCGTATTCACATTTTTGTAATATTTTATTATCTTTATGATCAAAAAAATTATAATTATAAATATTATAGTAATAATTGAAGGTTGCTTTGATCGCCACATAATCGCTGAATCGGTTATGTAAATAGACTCCGGCATTATAATGCTGAAATTTTATATTATTTTTGTATTGTGGATAAATCTGGCTGCTACCTGTCAAATCAAGGGCTTGAAAGGTCTCGCTGTATTTCCCGGACAGTATAATTCCATCAAGTCCAAGTTTTAACTCATTTGTTAAGCTGTAAATCAGTCCTGCTCTGAAATAGAATGAATTCAAACTGTATTTTTTTAAAGGGGTTGAATCATCATCCTCATATTCGGAATAGCCATTGACCTGTTTATTATCTCCGGCATATCGTACAAAAACATTTTTCTTAATATCTCCGTTGCTGTCATTATAATCAGATATAGAAAAAATAGCCTTTATTTTCAGGTCTCCTTTATAGTAAATAAATCTTACAGTCGGGGATGTCTTTGGGGAAACGATTTCTCTTACATGGTTATTAACGTTCAAAGCATATATGGGATAGAACATGCCTAGAGAAGCGGAATATGGACCGTAATCAATTCCTAATAAAAGCATGTAATTATAATTAATCTCAACATAGGGGTTGTAGGAATATAATAGACTATTTGAATAATCCAGATTATTCTTATCCTGTGTATAAAACCTGGTTCCTGCTGGCAGAGAACCGAGATTCATGTTCCCTATAAAAAGAGTATTGAAGAAATGAGTCTTAACATCAGACTGCAGTATATTCGTATCAAAAAGTTCAGGAAGCCACTCTGAATCTGTTGTACCAACGGTTGTTTTACTCTGAAAACCATAGGCTTTGCCTGTAGACCATTGCATATACAGATCACCATTATTACTTTCTTTAAATCCGGCTTTCCGAAATAGTAAATTGCTTCCGAGTTTAAAATCCTGATCAAATATTAAAGGTTTTGCGTATAGATAGGTTCTTTCCTGGTAGCTGTATATTTTTATCAAATTATCCCGGGTTTTAATTAAATATTTACTAATATTTATTTTACCTTTAAATACCCTTGTAGGGTAAATAGTCAGTCCAGAAATGATTTTGCCTGTTCCCTGTGTGTTCTCATTCTCAGTATTTAAGATTACTTTTTTATAATTTGAAAGCTGCATACTGTCATTTTTTTTAAAATCATATTTTCTGAGTTTAACTATGTCTGTGAGTTTATGAACATGAATCTTGCCGCTTAGATCAAAAAATATAACCATTTCATCTATCATTTGTATAGGAAAACCGGTAAAGGAGGGCGTGTCATTATCGAGTAGATATACATCCCGCAAATATTCCGCAATCTGTGAATTCAGATCAATTTTTTCTATTGGATTCAAAACTATATTGTATATATATAAAACTTTTATACTTTCTTTATCTATTTTATTAACTTTGCCTTCCAGTGTCAGCACGCTTAAAGATGTTTCGTCAACACCTAATATAAATCCGGAATAATTCCGTTCTTTATTATCAGTAAAATTATAAATTTCAAATGCTGCGGCATTTATTTGAAAAATTATAATAATCAGAACTGATATTAGTATTTTAATAAGATTCATTTTTTTTATTTGCTACGAGGAAAGTCAGATTTCTTAAAAATTGAACACTCAATGCCGGGCAATTAATCCGATTATTAAAACAGGCTGCTAAAAGTAGCTCGCTGCCAAAGCAATAAAAAATTGTCCGCTGTAATAGAAGATTAAACTTAAATGATTATATTTCCATGGTTTCCAGAACTTATTCGCAGCAAGAATCATGTCCGAAATATAAAAAAGTAATGCGCCGGCGATAATCATTAATGCCTGTTCATTATTAAAAGAAGGACTGCTGCTTGTCGAGAAAGCCCGGCTTACCATAATGGAGATTATTGCTATATACCCGATAACCGGAAGCTTAGTAGCTTCAAGCCTGGAACGGATAAGCACATAAAAAGAAATGCCTGTAGTTAAGAGAATTATTGCGGGCAGGGTATCCCATAAAGAGAAACGTCCAAGCAACATAAAGACAATCGTATAAATTATATGTGCTGTAAAAAACAAACTCAATCCTGTAATAAAGGACTTTTTCCCATCAAACATTAAAGCTATATCACCGCCAATGGAAAATAGAAGTCCAAGTAATATACCGAATGTGTAAAGCAGGTTCTGTGTTGGCTCTAGAAAAGATAATAGCGCCGCACAGATCACAATTAACGTAGAAAGCGGTTTAAAAAAATATATTTGTTGCTGATTGTTATTAAATCTGGCCCGTATTAAAATAAAAACTGTAATAACCAATACCGGAACCAGGTATAATGAACTTTTCACCGAAAGCCCCCGATAGTTATCATTATATTAATTTTTATATCTGCCGATTTTTTAAGCTTGTAAGACTGCCGTTTCAGTGAGGCAGCGTGTTGGCTTATCCATGATTTAATAATATTAATTTGATAGTCAAGCTGTAATTATTAGTTTTTTCATCCTTTCTTTCTTTTTTTCAGGTTCTCATCCTGAGAACATTTCCTGCTTATTCAGGTAGAAACTCCAAGTTTCGGTAATAGCCATCTGTTTAGAATAAACCACCCGATTATAATAAGAATTAAGATATATTCCGGTTTCATGATATTTTAAATCTCCTTTTATTATTTTTATCTGACAAACCAAAGCTGGGGGAGAAACCGGCGCGATAGCACCGAAAATATCCTCCCCATCATTTATAATTTTTTTTCTGGAATATGAATTAAGTAATATATAAATTTAACAATGAGCGCCATTATTGATCGTAAAACCTTCATTATAGGCTGTTTTGTAGAAATCTATTTCTAAAGGTGAATTGCCGCCTATCATGCCTATGGTTTTTTCATCAATTATGATCTTTACTTTATCGAAATTGTACAGCTTATCCTTTGTGTCTTTTGACTCATCCAGAGCCATCCCCAGATTGGGTCCGCCTCAGCCTATTCCTGCTACATAAAGTCTAAATGCAGGTTCCTTATAATCGGATTTTTCCAGTAGTTCACTAAGCCGAATCTTTGCTTCGTTGGTTATGTTGATATTCATAATGTGCTCCTCTTTGTAATTATTTTTTATCTATTTATCATATTATATTGATAATATGATAATAATGGCCAAAAAAAATTATGATTGTAAAATCTTAATTATTTCCTTAACCCGTTTATCTACTACTTCATAGCACGTATTAACCCCGTCTTTTCTGGGTACTATTATACCTCTGTTTTTTAATACTGCCAGATGCTGTGAAACCGTCGACTGCGGGAGCTTAAGCTTTTCAACCATTTTGTTGACATTGCATTCATATTCGGCCATCAACCCCGTGATCAGTTTTAATCTTACAGGATGCCCGATGGCTTTTAATATTTCACTGTCTTTGTTAAAATCGATTGGTTTACTCAAAGCCTGCCCCTTTTTATCATTTATATATCTATATATTACAATATTATAATATACTTGTCAAGTAAATATTTCGAAAAATACCCAGGAAAGCGCCTCAAAATTACTTTACAAATAAGGGGATACTAATAAAAACGTAATCATAAATAAAAAAATACTATTATAGTACAGGGACTTTTATGGAAAACAATATCACAAAAATGATAGTCGAAAGCAAACCTTCCAGCGTTACTCTTGCGTTCAGGTTGATTTTGGTTTCGATCGCGATCGGAATTATTAACATGATACTGGAATATTTTGAGGGTGGATTGTATTATTATTCAACTTCCGGAATTATTGCCACAGCCCTTATTATAATGGGTATCATTCTTTTTCTGGCTTTTCAAATACAGAGAGGAAAAAACTGGGCGAGGATAATATTCTTTATTGTTGTTTCCATTGGTATTGTTTTCTCAGTGCCTCAGTATATGAGCACTTTCAGCAGGAACTTTCACATCTGGATAATAAAAATTATTATGGCTTTGATTGATATTGCTGTTATTGTTTTGCTCTTTAATAAACAATCCCACGATTGGTTTCTGAAGATAAAGAATTCCATGAAAGGATGATTTTATTTATTCTTTTTTGCGATTAATATTATACCTGTAAAAAACAGTATTACTGCGATTAACAGTTTTGTTATATTGTTTTTGTTAAATGAGATATTTTCTTCATCTATATCTATGTTAAGCGATCCTGTAAGAATAAATTTGTTTTCTTTTTTATTATGCTGCTGTGCCGATTTATTAAATGCTCTAACCATGTCTTCGGCTTTTAATGTACCGGTTAATATTTTACCGTCAAATGAAGGGTTAGATGAGAGCTTTTCTATTTCTGCTGAATCTGCGGCATCGAACTTCTCCCATATCCCCCGAATCCCCTGGATGCTGGCATACTTCAGGTCAAAATGTTCAGGATTTTTTTCTGTTCTGATAAAGATGCTTTTGTGAGAGCTTCCGTCTCTGAATAGATAATAATATTCCAAACCGACTAACTTGTTAAATATCGGTAGATATTTACGACCTTTGCGTAATTCTTTTACAAAGCTTCCGGCAATGTCAATATCGCCTTTTAGCGAAAGGTAGTCTGACCTGATACTGTTTTTATCTATCATGCTGATAGTTGCGATCTCCGGAATTTTATTTAATTCAAAATAACGAGGCAGATAGTTGTACATGATGATAACGGAGCCGGAAACGCATATTATGGCGAAGATAATAATGATTATTCTTCTGAGTTGCTTAGCGAGCGGATTATTGTCCATTTTATTTATGATTCAAAAAACGATTGATATATATAATATAGTGTACTTGCTATTTTTAAGATGAGTTCAAATTTTTTCCACATTTTTTTAAAAAGACTGCGATAAAATAAATTGACTTTTTTTAAAGTATCTAACCTGATTTTCGGCATTAACAAATAAAAACGATATATTCCACGGAAAAATGATCCCCCAGAATATTGAACGTCGCATTCGTCAGCACATACAGGCAGGGAAGCATATTTTTTTTGCTATTGTTCAGCCTGGTTTTGAAGAGACAGCTTTGCAGGAAATTTTGTGCAAAGACGTTCAGCTTTCGGATATTAAAATCACAGAAGGCGGGATAGAATTCAGCGCCGGCATTAAAGATATATGGGAATTAAATTTTACATCCGGGTGTCTTACGCGGATATTGATGAGGATCGGAGTTTTTAAAGCTTTATATTTTGAAAAGTTTCGTGAAAAGATTGAATCAGTGCCATGGGAACTTTATTTAAAGCCTGAACAAACACCGGGCTTTAGTATTAAATGCAGGCATTCGAGGCTTTATCATACCGGGCGCATTGAAGAGGAATGCGGAAAAGGCATACTGTCACGCATGGAAAAAGTATATCCGGCAACGGCACGAGAAGAGTCATCCGAAGTAAATAGGCCGACTGTGTATGTACGCTTCGAAGACGACATCTGCACTGTAAGCATCGATACGACTGGGGAGCCTTTATATCGAAGAGGCTTTCGCACCCACATAGCAAAAGCTCCCATGAGGGAGACACTTGCTTCGTGTATTTTGCGCGAGGCTGGCGTTGAAAAGTTCGATGCTCTTCTGGATCCGATGTGCGGTTCCGGAGTTATACCTCTCGAAGGCGCGCTTATCTCAAGGGGCATCCCTGCCGGAATGTGCCGTTATTTTGCATTCGAGGACTGGCCCGGGCATCGCGAAAAAGCCTTTAATTATCTGAAAAAGAAAATTATTAAGAAAAGCAAATCAGGGTCTACAGGGTTTGCTGTTTATGCTTCCGATATTGATGAGAAAGCAGTAGAGACGGCGCGTTATAATTTCGGGACTTCGGGCATTGCGGGGGATGTCGAAATATCCTGCTCCGATTTTTTTTCTCTTAAGCGCAAAGACTTTCCGGAGGAGAAGCTGCTGATTGCATTCAATCCGCCTTACGGCGAAAGGATCGGCCTGAAGGATGTAACGCAATTATACAGACAGATAGGAATTAAACTACGCAGTGGTTTTTCAGGATCGGTCTGTGCCGTTATTGTCCCAGGTATCAAAGCGGAAAAAGCGCTGGGGATATCTCCTATAAAAAGAATTCAGTTCATCAACGGCGGTATCCGGGTTGCGCTGGTTATCGGATTATGTTAATCCTGTCTTTCGGTATACCTGAACTGCATATCCGCTTTTTTTAAAGCTGAAATTACAGGCTGCCTTTATAGGCTGTTGCAGCAAAAGATGTCTATTGTTTTACCATCTGTGGTAACCAGAGCATCATCATTTTGAACCGTAAGACGCTTTCCAGTTTTCCAGTGTTTTAACCCTCCGCTTATCATGTTAATAGCGCGCCTGGGAATTATAGACTCATTTAGTTTTAAACGAATCGGATCCGGCATAGCCGAATATCCGTTGTTGATGACCACAAGGGCAACGTCGTCCGTTGCAATCCGCAAAAACGCGTATACCAGATCGTCCGACCACAGCGTTATGGTTGTGCCGTATTTAAGAGCCGCGTTTTCCCTGCGTAACCGTATCAGATCGCGTGTCCATATATATATTTCGTGTTCCTTGCGGTATCGCTCTTCCGGGTGGTTGTTGCTGCCGATCACATGCCACGGAAAATCGCGGCGCAGATCGCGGTCATCTCCGGTCTTCCATCCTTCAAGCCCCAGCTCGGTGCCGTAGTATATCTGCGGGATCCCGCGCATTGTGAAAAGGGCGCTCAGACACAGCTTTGTTACACGTATTGCCCAGTCAAGGCCTGCTCCGTCGCCAGTATGCTTTGTCCTTGCATGGCTCATGATCCGCCGTTCCAGGTCGTGGTTATCCAGAAGAGTAACCAGCCTGTTCGCATTGCGGTAGCCTCCCCTGACAGGGTTGTCATTATCGAGCACGCCTAGCGGCTCATTGTCGTTCAGCCGCGGACGCGCAAGCCAGTAGCACAGGCTGTCATCGTAAATTAAAGTTGAGCGCAGGGCAGTGCATAACGGGAAATCGAAGATTGAATCGAAATCATGGTAATTCTGGTACTGGAGCAGCTTTTCGACTTCGTCCTTGCCTTCAAACAGCACCTCCCCGATAAGACAGAGTTCAGGATATTCGCCGCGGAGCTGGGATTTGAAATAATGCCAGAATTTCGGTTCTACGTGCTTCACGGTATCCATACGGATATTGGTGACCTTGCCTTTATTTATCCAGTCCTGGATGTTGTTTATAAAGTAGTCGAGTACCTGGGGATTGTCATGATCAAAGTCGGGCAGGCCGGCAAGCTCCCCTTTAATGTCGCCGGTACCGCCGGTGTTGAACCATGAAGGATCAAAGTTCACCTGCGCTCCATATCCAGCATGATTCACAACCATATCGAGTACAACCTTTATGTCTCTTGATTCACATATCTCGACGAATTTTCCGAGTGTGCTCATGTCTGCTGACCTGGGTAAATACGTGCCGTCGAGCAGCCTCGCGTCGAGTCGCTCAAAATTTTGCGGCCAGTAATAGTGGTAGGGGTCAAAAGCGCCGGACTTGGGGATATTCTCATAAACGGGGGTTATCCATACTGTTGTTACGCCCAGCTCGATTAGATAGTTGAGTTTGTCAACAATTCCGTCGAGCGTCCCTCCGTGAATGCTTGTGTCCGATGGATCTGCGTTTTGCTTATTTCTGCCGAAGAAGCGATCCGTTACAATGAAGTAGATAATGTCATCCTGAGTAACATGTTTTATCATATTTCCCCCTTAACAATGTTTAATACCGACAAAGTATTGAACAATGATATGGGTGAAATAGCCGGCATTGTCGTATTTATATCATTGCTTAAAGCAATTGTCAATACTACGCAAATCCTTCGCAAAAGGAATCCATATTTAAACCGATTGATGCATGGTCGTACCCTCCCTCGAGGATCGCATATCTTCGTCCGTTGCAAAGCTTTTCCGAGTATTCCTTCATCAGCCGCCCGAGCTCGGTGTAATCCTCGGGATAAAGAAGAGCGCCCCAGTCGTAAATGCCCTGATCGAATCCTGCCGATGCTGCGAAAATATCGACATCCTTTAAATCTTTCATGTAGTCTTCGACTTCACGGATATAATTGCGCCTTGTTGACGATGCGGGATTGAGTATATAGACAGTGAGGCCGTCAGTCCGATCGTCCAGAATATTTATATTCCCGTCCCCGGTATGAAGATCAAAATCGAGCACAAAGGCTTTTTTAATTTTTTTCTCAGCATACAGTTTCAGGAGGCTTATGGACATGTTATTGAAGTAACAGAAACCCCAGCACGAATCACCCGAAGCGTGATGCCCCGGAGGCCGAATCACTGCGAATGCAGGCTCGCCGTTGCAGGCTGTTTCAGCTGCCATGATGGCTCCCCCTGCTGCCAGAGCCGACAGCTCGTACAGAAGGGTATCCTGTTTTATATAATCATAGTGGGTCCTGCCGTGCGCTCTTAAAATATCTGCCTCGCTTGCAGGGACAGGCGTAATAATATCATATTTTTCGGGCTTTTCTTTTATTATCTTCATTATCCCGTCAAGACGGCCTTCACGGGATGCCGGGTCCATAGAGTAACTTGAATTATAGTAACGCTCATGGAAAACGATTTTCATGCTCATATTTTCCTCCACCAGATAAATCTTATAATTATTATCATATTATTAATATGGATAGAATCAAGTATAAAAAATGAATTTTCGTATGGGAAGATCCTGGGAGATGTTTGCATTTAATGATACATTGAGGCAGAACCTCTATGGCAAATTGCCTGCTTTGTATGGCAATTTGCCGGTATAGAACCGAAATATTATTTGTCCAGCGCAGCAACTCCGGGAAGCGTTTTGCCTTCGAGAAGTTCGAGGAACGCTCCGCCGCCAGTTGAGATGTACGACATCTTGTCCGCTAAGCCGTTGTCGTTTACAGCTGTTACGCTGTCGCCGCCGCCCACTACGCTAACCGGGCACATCGCGATCGCTTTGCCGATATCGATAGTGCCTTTAGCGAAATTTGGCATCTCGAAAGCGCCCATTGGGCCGTTCCACACAACTGTCTTTGCGTTTTTAATAACTTTGCCGAATGCTTCGATCGTTTTCGGTCCTATGTCGAGGCCCATCATGTTATCCGGGATCTTATCAATGCTTACGCTGCTTGCGGGCGAATCATTTTTAAACTCGGAAGCTATTACAGTATCAACAGGCAGCAGTATTTTATCTTTCCCCAGATCAAGAATTTCTTTTGCAGTGTTAACCAGGTTATTTTCCAGCAGTGATTTACCCACATTATATCCTTTGGCTTTTAAAAAAGTATATGCCATTCCGCCGCCTATGATTAAGTAATCAACTTTGTTAATTAAATTTTTCAGCACTTCGAGCTTGGTAGATATCTTTGCGCCGCCTATGACCGCTACAAGAGGACGCTGAGGATTAGCAGTGATCTTTTTAAAATACTCGATCTCGTCTTTAAGAAGGAAGCCTGCGCCGCACTCTTTTACAAACTTCGTGATCGCTTCATTGGAAGCATGTCCCCTGTGGGCTGTTGCGAACGCGTCGTCAATGTACACATCGCCGAGGCTCGCAAGTTTTTTACCGAATTCCTTATCGTTCTTTTCTTCTTCGGGATAGAACCTGATATTCTCCAGAAGGGCAACGTCGCCTCCCTTCAGTTTGTCGACTGCCGCTTTTGCCTTGTCGCCTATCGGTTCCTCAATAAATTTGACTTCCTTTCCCAGCACTTCAGAAAGGCGCTTTGCAACAGGTTTAAGGCTCATCTTCGGCACAACCTTTCCATCCGGCCGCCCAAGATGCGAAATAAGAATAACCTTTGCGTTATTATCCATGCAGTATTTCAGTGTAGGCAGTGTAGCAGTGATCCGCGTATCATCTGTAATTTTCATTTCCTTATCATAAGGAACATTATAATCCACCCTGATGACTACGCTTTTATTTTTTAAGTTAATTTGATCGATATACTTGATCGCCATATTTATCTCCTGTTAAAATAATATTTATTGTGAATTAAAAAATATATTGTAAGATATTTAATCGTTCGCTTATTGCAAATCCTGCTTCAGTTTACGCTTTGTTATTATCTTCGATATGATTATCGAGATCTCATATAAAAGCATCACAGGCACAGCAACCAGGGTCTGGCTGAGTATGTCGGGCCCCGGGGTCAGCAGCGCCGCGAATATCCATATCAGCACAATCGCGTATTTTCTTTTCGAGATCAAAACAGCCGGGCTAATGATGCCGATCTTTGTAAGAATCATGATCAGCACAGGCAGTTCGCACATTAGCCCCATCGCAAAACAGAAAAGCATAACAAAGCTTAAATATTTGCTCGCTCCAATTATACTATTCATATTGTCGGGTGTAAAGCTTAAAAGCATTGGTATCGCTATAGGCAGCAGAAAAAAATATGTGAGTACAATGCCGGTGTACATTAAAAATACAGCGGCAATAACCGAAAAGCCGATAAACCTTCTATCGTTCCTGCTGATTGCAGGTACAATATATTTCCATATTTCGTAAACAATTACAGGCAAGCATGTAAATATACCTGCAATAAGCGCGGCCTTAGCCCTGATGACGAATCCTTCACTTAAATTAAATAAGCTTAATTTTAGGCCTGTTTTTAAAAACGGTTTATTGATAATATTTATTATATAATCAGATAGAAAGAAAAAGCTGGCAAGGGTGACTATTGTAATGCTGGTAAGTGATACTATCAGTCTGGAGCGCATCTCGTTTAAATGGCCCACCAGAGTCATAGGCAGGTCGTTGCGGTCAGCCGCGTTCTCATCTGTTTCGTTATACGGCGAAAGCGCGTCGCCGGATGATTTGCTGTTTTTGCTTTTAGATTTTTTTAGATATGGATCCTTATGCTTTTCGCTTTTGCCGGATTTTTGCGGGATGTTCTTTTTTGCTGTCACCTGGAGTTTTCTCCGAAAAAAGAAATTAAAATAAGGATAAGTTGTATTTAATACATCAACCCCTTTAGAGGGACTGGGCTGCCTAACGTTAAATATCTGTTATTATTATTTGCTTTTGGCAATCATACTTGTATACCATCGCAATTGCCCTTTCAGCCCCCTAACCCCCGAAGGGGGCAGGATCGGGAAAAATATTTATATTATAACTTATATCTTTAACCAGATATATTATATTATCTGATATTTTTACTCTTTATTCGTTGATTTAAACCTTTTAAATACTAAAGATAAATAATATCGATTCAACACATTCCCAATCATGCCCCCTTCGGGGGTTAGGGGGCTGGGAACATATGTTTAAACTGGCACATAGGTTACAATTTAAACTAAGCGCATAGTTTGCACTTTTATTTATTTTACGAATCAATATCTGTATAAATCAGACTTAAACGGGCCGTTTATCGGGATACCGAGATAATCGGACTGCTCTTTTGTCAGCTTTGAAACTGTAGCTCCAAGCCTTTCCAGATGAAGCCTTGCGACTTCCTCGTCAAGCTCTTTCGGCAAAGTATAAACTTTCTTCTCCAGCTTTTCTTTCGCGAGCTTCATTTGAGCTAAACACTGATTCGTAAAGCTGGTGCTCATTACAAAGCTGGGATGACCTGTTGCGCATCCAAGATTGACAAGTCTTCCTTCAGCAAGGACAATAATGGAACGCCCGGATTTTAAAGTCCATTTATCAACCTGCGGCTTAATATTTTCCTTTTTGCAATCCTTGCTATTCTCCAGATACGACATTTCAATTTCATCATCAAAGTGGCCTATGTTGCAGACAATTGCTTCATCTTTCATCTTTTCCATGTGCTCGCCTGTAATTACCCTGCAGCACCCGGTAGCTGTAACAAAAATATCCCCTATGGAAGCCGCCTTATCCAAAGAAGTAATCTCGAATCCTGCCATCAATGCCTGCAATGTGCAGATAGGATCGATCTCTGTAATAAGCACGCGCGCGCCGAAGCCTCTCATTGACTGAGCGCATCCTTTGCCCACATCGCCGTACCCGCAGATCACGATTACTTTACCTGCAATCATGATGTCCGTAGCGCGTTTGATGCCGTCTGCGAGCGATTCCCTGCAGCCGTACAGGTTATCGAACTTCGACTTGGTTACCGAGTCGTTTACGTTTATTGCAGGGAAAAGCAGTTCGCCTCTTTCCATCAGCTGATATAATCTGTGTACGCCTGTTGTAGTTTCTTCGGAAACCCCGCGTACTTTTGCAGCTATTTTTGTCCATTTTTTCGGGTCATTTTTAAAGCCATCTTTTAGCCTGTCAATTATTAGCTGGAATTCCTTGTTGGAATATTTCTTTTCCAGAAGTGAAGGATCTTTCTCGGCTTTAACGCCTTCGTGAATCATCAGCGTTGCGTCCCCGCCGTCGTCTACAAGCAGGTCGGGACCTGATCCGTCGGGCCATGTAAGCGCCTGCTCTGTGCACCACCAGTATTCTTCAAGTGTCTCGGCCTTCCACGCGAAGACGGCAGCGCTGCCTGCTTTTGCAATCGCAGCAGCAGCATTGTCCTGCGTAGAGTAAATATTGCACGACGCCCATCTCACGTCCGCGCCAAGCGCTGTAAGCGTTTCAATCAGCATGGCGGTCTGTATGGTCATGTGCAGGCTTCCCATTACCTTCATGCCTTTAAGGGGCTTTTCCGGGCCGTATTTTTTTCTGATTGCCATAAGGCCGGGCATCTCGTTTTCCGAAAGCTGCATTTCTTTTCTGCCCCAGTCAGCATGAGACATATCAGCCACCTTATATTTTAAGGTCTTGTCTAACTTAATCATTTTTTTCTCCTGATTTATTTTCACTTAAGATTTGTCCCAAAACTTATAACCCGATATGGCTATATATTGGTTTATGGGCATACCTTTCAAATGTGTTTCAATATTATTTCTCCCGGTTTACAATGCCGGGACTGAATGCCGGCATACTTTTTCCTTGTTGCCGGCTGCTTTAATTTCAGTTGATTTTTCGATAAATTTGATCATGATTTTATCGCCAGATATAAATTAAGTTTTAAATTGTTTTGAATTTCAAACTCGGTACTTTCTTTTAAAGAAAACTCAGTATTTATAAGCCAGTTCTCTATTTCATTTTTTTCGAATCCGAGCCACCTGTCGCCGTATTTTGTACGCATCGTTTCGTTGCTATGCTTCAATAAATCCACAATAACAAATGAACCTTTTTTTCTGAGAACCCTGGATATTTCGTTAATTGCTTCCGAAGGAGAAGATAAATGATGAAGAACCATATTCGCAACCGCAAAGTCCGCTTCATTATCGCTCAACGGCAAATGTTCCAGGTCGCCAAGCCTGAGGCTAAGCCTGTCCGCGTCCGCAAAAAGGATTCTTTTAGCCTGTTCAAGCATTTTTGCCGACCGGTCTACGCCTATTACATTTTCTGCATGCTGAAGCAGGGTGGGGATCAGATCCCCTGTTCCGCAGCCGACATCAACAGCCAGTTTACAGCTTTTCATGTACTGGGCGATGATTTTATTAATGTCAAAATCGCCTGTAATATTTTGCTTTAGCTTGCTCCAGTTTCCGGCAACCTTATCAAAGAAACGCGTTGTTTCGCTGGATCTGCTCTCAACGATTTTCCGGCATTTTTCGATATCCGGTTTTAATTCATTTTCAGGTGTTAACAGATTTTTTATTGATTTAATAAAAGGAAGGCTGTTCCCGTTATTTGCCGCCGAATAAAATATCCATAAACCATCCCGCCTGTATTTAACCAGCCCGCTATCCAGCAGAATCTTCAAATGCCTGGATATCCTTGGCTGGCTCATATTAAAAACAGATACGATTTCATTAACATTAAGTTCATAATGAAATAAGATGTTAAATAGTCTTAAGCGGGTATTATCCGATAATGCTTTGAAATAATTATCTAATTCCATATATAACAATATACTTATATAGTAATATAATTTTTGTCAAGTATAAATAATATTTGTATTAATATTCCATATCTCCACATTTTCTGTCCGGTCAGGTTTTTTAATAAGAACGAGTTTGTATACCGATAATATTAATATACAGGATTACACTATTATACAGGAGTTAATATGAAAGAACATAAAATGAAATCGTATTTATATAAATGCAAATGCGGGTATACTCTAAATGTTTTTGTTGACTATGGGATTCCGCAGGAATTTGTAAAATGCAGAAAGTGCGTTACTGAAATCAAACGGGAAGAGAATTAATAACTATAATAAATTGCATCCGTGACATTTATCACATAATCTGTAATTAAAATTTGTCTTTCAGCACCAAATTGCTCAGTGAATATAATTTCAATATATATTTTTAACAATTACTGGTCATAGGACTATAAGCCTGAGCTGCCCCCGGTAGACAATACATTAAATTCTGCTTTCTTTTTAAACGGGTGATAAATTATAATGTGCTGTTGTTTATTATAACAGAAAAAAATACAGTTACAGGAAGTATTTTATGGAAATTGAATTTGTAGGCGGTGCAAGGACTGTTACGGGATCATCTTATATCCTTAAGGATAAAGATTTCCAGATTATGATCGATTGCGGGATGTTCCAGGGAAGAAGCCAGATAAGGGAAAGGAATTTAATCCAGCTTATATATGCCCCGGCACAAATAAATACTCTGCTATTGACCCACGCGCATATTGATCACAGCGGGCTTATTCCAAAACTTGTTAAAGAAGGGTTTACCGGTAAAATCTTTGCTACGCGTGCTACATCTGACCTTTGCACTGTAATGCTTCCGGACAGCGCTCATATACAGGAAATGGAGATGGAATGGGTCAACAGAAAAAATAAAAGACTGGGACTGCCTATCCAGGATCCGATATACACGGTTGAAGACGCGGAGAACTCAGTAAAAAATTTTATTCCGGTTGAATACGGAAATAAAGTGAGAATTAATTCCCGCATTGAAGCAAGATACAGAGACGCCGGACATATTCTCGGATCATCCATGATTGAATTATGGGTTGATGGGGAAAATGGTAAAACCAAAATTGTATTTTCAGGTGACCTGGGGAAAAAGGATCAGGCTTTTATAAGAAATCCTGATATTATAGAAGATGCGGATATCCTTTTAATAGAATCGACTTATGGAAACAGGCTTCATAAGCAGAAAGAAGATACTCTTGAGGAGTTTAAAAATATTATTTTAAATTCATACAACAAAAAAGGTAATATTATTATACCTGCGTTCGCAATTGAAAGGACACAGGAAATAATTATTGAGCTGTCAAAGCTTTTTAAAGAAAAGTTGATTCCTGAGATTCCTGTTTATGTCGATTCACCGCTCGCAATAAGAGCTACCGAAATATTCAGAAGAAACGTAGATTATTGTGATGAAGAAACAAAAAAAATTATTATGTCTGGTGGTAATCCCTTATACTTTCCGAATTTATTTTTTACCAGAACAGCGGAAGAGTCAAGGAAGCTTAACGACGAGGTGAGCGGCGCTATCATTATTTCCGCAAGCGGAATGTGCACAGCGGGAAGAATAAAATATCATCTTTTGCACAATCTTTACAAAACCGAGTCCTGCGTAATATTTGTCGGTTTCCAGGCAGAGGGAACAATAGGCAGGCGACTTGTTGACGGCGCTAAACGCATTAAATTGTTCGGAGAAGACGTTATAGTAAACGCGAAGATACACACGCTTGGCGGTTTTTCCGCGCATGCGGACAGGGATGGCCTTCTTGAATGGATGGGCAATATTAAAAATAAAAAGCTTAAAGTATTTATTGTTCACGGCGAAGAGGAAGCTGCACAAAGTTTTGCACAAACAGTAAGATCGAAGTTCGGATATGATACTTATGTCCCGAACTGGGGGGAGATTGTGGATCTCTCGACAATGCGGTCAAGGATCGCCTCATACGGAATAACCGAAACATACACTACAGTTGACCATGAGATTGAAGCTTTAACAGAAGCATTAAAATCCCTTAGTGAACAATATAAACATGCCCGTGATGAAAAAAGAATTAAAGATATGAAAAAATTACAGAGTGATTTAAATGATGCGCGGGAAATGCTGGCTCTGATTTCGTATGAATTATAAAATTAATGGAACAGCCTGATATAAAGGAAATAATAAATAATGTATTTATTTGCATGCCGTTTATTAATTTAAATGAGCGGTATGCTCATTATTTCAGGCTTATAAAAAGGAACAGGTTAAATCTTGAAATAGGCATTGATTTCAGGGCGCTGGACAAATTCCCGGCTGAATATTTCAGGAAGCTGGCCGATGAGTTGCTTGGTCTCGGCATCAGCACAACAGTACACGCTCCGTTCCATGAGATTTTTTTAGGCGCGCCGGACACCCTTGTCCGGAAAGCCGCTTTAAAAAGAATGGATAATGCTTTTAAGGTTATAAAATATTTTTTGCCGAAATTAGTTGTTGTCCATCTGAACTATGAGGAAAAACGATACCGTTTTATTTACGACGAATGGTTAAATCAAATCATTCCCAACCTGAAGCGTTATGCGGAGAAATGCGGCAGAATAGGAGCGTTCCTTTCCGTAGAGAACGTTTATGAAGAAACGTCCGATGCCATGACAGATGTCTTTAATAATTTAAAAGGTTATCCTGTATATCATTGTCTTGATGTTGGGCATCTTAACTGTTTTTCGAAGATGGATCTGGAGAGCTGGCTTTTTAACCTGGGCCCGTATATCAGGCAATTTCATTTGCATGATAATAACGGCATTAATGATACTCATTCTCCGATAGGAACAGGCAATATTGATTTTAATAAAATAAAAGCATTTATATCAAAAGCAAATCCAAAACCGGTAATAACGCTGGAGCCCCATTCCGAGGAAGACCTATGGAAGACGCTGGAAGGTTTCCATGAAAAAGGATTGCTTGAATCGCTTAAAAATTAGCCAGTATCTCTTCTTCTTTTGCGCGCATGATTTTTTCGTCTTCATCTGATCTTTCGTGGTCGTATCCGAGCAAATGCAGCACCCCGTGTATCAAAAGGCGCGTTATTTCATCCGCAAAGGCTGCTTCATATTTCTCCGCGTTCTCAGATGCTTTTTCCAGAGATATGTATATATCTCCCAGTTCTTCTAATCCGGATTTTACAGCCGGGAAAGGTATTTCTCTGTAAGAGAATGAAATAACATCAGTAGGTTCGTTTTTCTTTCTGTAATCTTTGTTTATTTTTTTAATATATTTATTATCGCAAAGTATTATGGTTATAACCGCACTTTTAAGCTTAAGCTTTTTGCATATTGCGGCAACAGTTTTTTTTATTCTTTTTTCGGTTATGTCCAAATAGGGTAGGGAAATGTTTCCTTCCGTGAAAATATCAATTTTCATTTTCGTTGCTGTTTAATATTTTTTCTTCCAGTTGTTTTACATCTTCTTCTTTCGGATATTCAAGTCTTGTATGGAATAAACCATTTAAAACTCTTATTATTGATGTTTGAATCAATTTTAAATCGGATATATTCAGGTTTGAGTTTTCGAGTTCGCCTTCATTTAGTTTATTATAGATTATTTTTCTTACCAGTCCTTCAAGCTTTATACTTGTCGGTTCCTGGAGCGAACGCGATGCCGCTTCTACCGAATCGGCAATCATTACTACGGCCGTTTCGCGGCTTTGCGGCTTAGGCCCCTCATAACGGAAATCCTCTCTGTCAATATCAGTTTCTCCGGAGCTTTCGGCCATCTCCAGTGCCTGATGATAAAAATAAGTCATAGTAGAAGTGCCGTGGTGCTCTCTTATAAAATCGATTATTGAATCGGGAAGGCCGTTTTGTTTTGCTAGCTCAACTCCGCTTTCAACATGAGAAAGTATCAATTTTGTATAATCTTCGGGCGACATATCCGTATTATCAACGGAATTCCCTTTATTCTCCACATAATATTTTGCATTATTGACTTTCCCGATGTCGTGATAATAGCCGCCTACCCTGGCAAGGATTGGATCTGCTCCGATCGCTTCGCATGCAGCTTCAGCCATGTTGGCAACCATAAGCGAATGATTGTACGTGCCCGGGGCCCTGATCAGCATTCTTTTAAATATTTTTGCATTTAAGTCGGACAGCTCGAGTAACTTGAACCTGGTTGTTACGCCGAAAATATTTTCATATATCGGGAATATCCCCATCACAAGAATTGAATTCATTATCCCGTGAGCAAATGAAAGCTGTATGTTTTTAAAAATATTATAAGCTGTGTATTCTTCCATAAGACCTATGGCAACAACGATTATTGAATTAATTAATCCGATTGTAAATCCGCTGCGCAGGAATTCAGTTCTTTTATTGATATTACGGATTACAATTATACCGAGTATAGCTGAGCTGAAAGCGATAGTCATGCTCGCGAATGAAGCCTGGGTAATAATATAGCTGAAAAAAATGATGAATATTGTAACCAGTATTGTAATAAATTTATCGTTAGACAGCGCCGCAATAGTCATCGTTACAAACGGGATCGGTAAAAGGAGCGCAAGTATGAAGTTGCTGTTAAAAATGTTTTCGGATCTGGTTAGAGCGAAAGTATAAACAATAAATAACAATACAAGCGAAAATGTTATAAGCGGAATCTTTCTATTCTGCTGATTTTTATTATCAGGCTCATCTGAAAAGAAAATCGATATTAGTATAAGAATCAGCTGAAGCAAAAGTATCCCTATTGTATAGGTAATATTAGTGGAAGCTGAATTTTTATTTAAAATTTTAATATTATTCAATGATTCAGTTGTTATGGTATCTCCTTCTCTCGCCAGCATTTGTCCTTTTTTAAGAATTCCCATGACAGGTTTGATCGTCTTTAATTTTTCATCTATGCGTCTTTTTGTCTCTTCGAGATTAAATTTTAAATTCGGTTTTAATTCAGTCTTTATAATATTATAAACAATATTTAAATGTTCTTTGGATTTAATTGCCGATATTGAATAACATATCCCGTATAATTCTTCATTGATGTTATTAATCGTTTTTATATCCTGGAGCTTGCCGGATTTCTCATCAATATCTTCAGCTGTATTTATTGTCCTGATAGTGATATTCTGATTGTCATTATTCAGCGGATTTTTTGCAGGTTGATCCAAAATTCCGTTGTCATAGATAAAGATCAATATTCTATTAACGGTTCTTTTTAATATTTCAAAATTATCGGTTTTTAAAATGTTCCATAAAGTTCTATCGTCATAATTGAAAGTTTTCGGCAATGTATCTTTTAAAGCTATCAGCTGGAATGTTCTGTCTTCAATGCGATTTGGAGGATTCTCTTTCAATACCTTTGCAGCGTAGTAAAACAGACTATCTGTTTTATGCAGGTTTTCAATAAATACCGACTGGTCCCTGTCAAAAACAATCGGAAAATTTTCAATTATTCTTTTTCTGGCTATTTCAGTTTCAGTTTCATTTACATATTGTATTTCGCGCGAAGTTTTTATGTCTTCCCGTGCAATATCTCCTATACTGTAATCGTAAGTTGTGCTGATGGCGTTTATCGATAGCAGGATTGTTGAAATGATAATTACTGCCAGCATCAGATAAGTAATAAACCGGAAATCCGGTTCCAATTTAAATTTTATAAAATTTCTTTTAATTGCTCGGTTCATTTTATATTTTAGTTAATAATTTCTTTTTTGCCTATTAATCCGCAAGATTTCTTTAAAAATTGTTTCTCTTACGTTTTACTTAAAAATGAGAGAATGTCTTTTATCTCTTCTCAGTTTTGCTATGATTATCATACGCTTCAACTATTTTGTCAACAATAGGATGCCTGCAGATGTCTTCTCTTGTAAACTCGATAAAACCTATCTCTTCAATGCCCTGCAGAACTTTTTTTGCGTGAAGCAGGCCGGAGTCCCTGGGTTTATCGAGATCTATTTGAGTAACATCGCCGGAAACAACAATGCGAGAATTATTCCCAAGCCTGGTCAGGAACATTTTCATCTGTGATTTAGTCGTGTTCTGTCCTTCGTCAAGAATAATAAAGGCATTGTTCAATGTGCGTCCTCTCATGTATGCAAGCGGAGCGATTTCAATGCTGCCTGCTTCTATCAGTTTAGGGATCTTTTCGTACGGGAGCAGATCAAAGAGCGCGTCGTAAAGCGGACGAAGATATGGATTGATTTTCTGGATAAGGTCGCCCGGCAAAAATCCTAGGCTTTCTCCTGCTTCGACAGCAGGCCTTGTCAGCACAATCCTTTCGACTTTTCTTGAAGTAAAAAAATGCAACGCAGCCGCAACCGCCAGGTAAGTCTTTCCCGTACCTGCAGGGCCTATCGCGAAGGTTAAAGCTTTTTTTTGAATAGTGGATAAATAGTTCGCCTGATTCATCGTTTTCGGAACAATTGTCTTGTTCGATTCCGGAATCGTTATCTTTAGCTTTTTTATTTCGCTGGCATCGACATGTTTCCCGCCGGCTATTGTTTTTGCAAGGTATTTCAAATCCAGATCATTAAATTCATAATCAGTATTATGGATATGAAGATAATCTCCCATCAGATGAATCAGCTTTAATGCTTTTTCCGTATTCTCTTTGCTGGAATCTATAATAAGTGTATTCCCGCGCGGAATTATTTTTACGTTTAATATGTTTTCAATTGTCCTGATGTTTTTATCTTTATAACCGCAGAGCCTTTTATAAAGCGATACATCCTCTATTTCTATTTGATTTTCAGTCATAGTCGTTTTAAACCGTTTTAATGGAAAGTTCCTCAAGCTGCTGAGGAGATACATAAGAGGGCGCTTCGCTCATCAGACATTGGCCTCGTGCTGTTTTCGGGAACGGTATAACGTCGCGAAGCGAATTCCGTTTTAATAAAATCATCAGTATCCTGTCAAGACCGAGCGCAAGCCCTCCATGCGGAGGAGCGCCGTATTTAAGAGCCTCAAGCAGAAAAGAAAATTTAACTTTAGCTTCTTCTTCTGATATCCCAAGTAAAGAAAACATTTTATGTTGAAGCTCAGTATTGCTGATTCTAATAGATCCGCCCCCGATCTCCGTACCGTTCAGAACAATATCGTAAGCCTGAGCTTTAATGTTAGTTACGCTGTCCGGGCTGATTGAATCCAGAAGCTTTATATGATCAAGCTTTGGAGATGTAAACGGATGATGCATTGAATAGTAACGTTTATCTTCAGTATTGTATTCAAGAAGCGGAAAATCCGTAACCCAGATAAAATTTAAAATATTCTGGTCTATTATTTTAAAATCATTTGCAAGTTTTACTCTAAGGTTGCCCAGAGCATCGCACACGGTTTTTTTAATGTCGCTTGCTAAAAAAATAATTTCACCGCCTTTTAACTGCAACGTGCTTTTTAATGCGTTCTTTTCATTTTCCGAAAGGAATTTAGCTATGCCGCCGTCGAATGCTCCGTTTTTAAAACGTACAAAAGGCAGCCCTTTGGCTTTGAATATTTTAACAAATTCCGTATATTCATCAATGTATTTTCTGGATATTTTATCGCCTTCCGGGAAGTTTAAGGCTTTAATGATTCCGCCATCCTTAAGAGCCGAAGCAAATACCTTGAATTCGGAGTTCTGAAAAATATCCGACAGATCGGCAAGCTCCATTCCGAACCGTGTGTCCGGAGCATCCTTCCCGAATCTGTCCATTGCTTCATCGTAAGTGATACGCTTAAATGGTATTTCAATATCTTTACCTGAAATTTCTTTAACTATTGTCTTTAATAAACCCTCGACAATTTTTATTATCATATCCATTGTAACAAACGAAAGTTCAATATCGATTTGTGTAAATTCAGGTTGCCTGTCGTTTCTTAAATCTTCGTCCCTGAAGCATTTTGCAATCTGAAAATAACGGTCGAATCCGGATATCATAAGTATTTGTTTAAAAAGCTGGGGGGATTGCGGAAGTGCATAAAACATATTTTTGTTAATTCTGCTTGGGACAAGAAAATCGCGTGCTCCTTCCGGCGTGGATTTGTTCAGAAGAGGAGTTTCTATTTCAAAGAACCTGTTAGCCGAGAGATATGCCCTTGTACATTGCATCAGCAAATGCCGTTTTATTATGGCGTCTTTCATCGTTTCTTTGCGCAAATCGAGGAACCTGTATTTAAGCCTTAAATCTTCGCTTACGTTTGCATCCGAATCCACCTGTATAGGAGGCACAGGCGAAGTGCTTAAGATATCTATTCTATCCGCAATAATTTCAATCTCTCCGGTCTTCATTTCCGGATTTATTGCTTCTTTTGACCGCGCTTTTACTTCACCCGAAACAAACAGGCAATATTCGCTTTTTGCTTCGTTTAATATTGCAGCCAATTCCGGGGACTTAGCCGGATCGACTGTTATCTGCACAAGCCCGGAGATATCCCTTAATTCTAAAAAAACAATTCCTCCCAGGTCTCTTTTTCTGTTAACCCATCCGGCAAGCCTGACATTTTTATTTACATCCGTTTTTGTCAATTCACCGCAATAATTTCTTTCTTCAAACATATATTGGCCTTTTTTTAATTAAGTAAAATAATTATTTGTACTATTTTACGGACAAACAGAAAGTAAAATAGTGTTATTAATTATTAATTAAGTAGATATTATTAACTATTATTATTTATATCGATATACATTAAGAATTACGGCGTGTATAAGTCTACATTTTTTTCGGGAATAAGGTCATGTTTAAATGAATGGATAATGAGGCTTTTTCTGCACTGAAAGCAAATATTGTTTAATCCTTAGCGGAGGAGGGACTCGAACCCCCCACACCACGGATATGAGCCGTGTGCTCTAACCTACTGAGCTACTCCGCCTTAATTTAGCGCGGGCAGGATTTGAACCTACGACCTTTGGGTTATGAGCCCAACGAGCTACCAGCTGCTCCACCGCGCGATCTAGGGTGAACTAAAGTGAAATGAACGATAAGTGTCAATCACTTTTATTGCAAACATGCAATTTTTATACCTTCCAAATATTATTAAAGAAAGGTTTATGCATTATGGCTATGCAATGTAGCCACTTTTCATGTTAAAAAGCTTTAATGACACATCTTTCAATTAATAATATATTATTAAATTGATTATTGCAATGAAATTTGTTTAAATAATTATAAAATAACTTATCCTGTCAATTAATGCTTGATTAACAGAAAAAATAAATATTTAAAGAATAAAAATTTATTAATGATAATCTATGAATTATTTTCTGAGAAACATAATACTCATATTTCAAGAGATAAGAAAAAATATATTCAAGACTCTGCTGTCAAGTTTCGGGATGATATTTCTTATTTCTTTTCTTGTTGTTTCTATATCGATAAAAAATTCCGTATCGGATTATTTAAAGAAAAGGATTTTCGGCGAACTTAAGATCAACCAGGTAAAAATCACCCCTCAAAGCCAGACATCTGTTTTAAAATTCTCCGCTTCCGATATTGCAATCAGCGATGCGCAAATAAAAAAAATCAGGAATATCGAAGGTCTGGAAAATCTTGAAGAAGTAATCAGGTTGAATTGTCCCACGTCGCTTAAGGCAGGCATGCTTGGCATGTATCTTAAAACGGATATGCTGATTAGCGGAGTGGATGCTTCATTTTTTAAAGATACGAAATTAAAATGGAAAGATTTTAAACAAAAAGATTATATACCTGTTGTTGTTCCGCTTTTTGTAATGGATGTTTATAATAATTTTGCAGCTTCAAACGGTTTGCCTGCGCTCGGGCCAAAAGCATTAAACATGCTGTCTATTGAAATGCTGATTGGTAGGTCTTCTTTTGTCCGCAACAGTAGGAAAGAATTTAAATTCAAAGCGAAGCTATTCGGCTTTACAGAAACAATTACTACAGCAGGCATCATTGTACCCTCCGCATTTATTAAAGATTTTTGCCGTGCTAACAGCGAAGATCTTCAGCTGACGGAGAATTGTTATTCGCGTATAATGCTTGTCGGCAGCGTGAAAGATATAAAGCAAATACCAGGCGTAACCGGAAAAATACAGGCGCTGAATCTCAGTGTGGAATCCCAGGCTGATATTGCAAACAAAACCGAAAAGGCTTTGTTTTTGCTGAACGTCACGCTAAGTCTCATATTCGGGATAATATTAGTGCTGACAGTATTAGCTGTATTTAATTCTTATCTGGCTGTCGTATATAACAGGAGTTATGTGTTTTCAATTCAAAGAATGCTCGGCACGTCAAAACTGCGGATCGTATTAATTTTTGTACTGGAGTCGGGAATTATCGGAGCTTTATATGGTTTGGCCGGGTATTTCATCGGATATTATCTCATGACTTATTTGACGAATAACATCCCGAACTGGATGCCGCTTTTACAGGGATTAAATTTTAAACTCGAGACTCACGAATATTTGCCGGCAGTGATCGCTTTTTCTGTTTTGGTATCGAACATTTCAGCATTGATACCGGCAGTATTTGCTTCAAATCTTAATCTCTTTAATGCAGTAAAAAGATAAAAAATAATTTGAATGATGAAAGATAAAAGTAAAATCATAAGGCGTTATAACGAACTTGTTAACCTTATAGAAAAATATAATTATAATTATTATAATCTCGACGCGCCTGTTGTTGATGATTCCGAATATGATTTGCTGATGCAGGAACTCGTCGATATTGAAAAAAAATATCCGGAAATAAAGTCCGAAAATTCCCCGACGCAGAAAGTTTCCGGCTTTGCTTCGGAAACTTTTTCCGAAGCAAAGCATGATCCTCCTATGCTAAGCTTAAGCAATGTCTTTACTATAGATGAATTGATCGACTTTGATGCAAGATGCAGAAAAAATTTAAATGTCAGTAACGACATTTTGTATTGCTGTGAATTAAAATTCGACGGACTGGCAGTTGAAGCAATTTATGAAAACGGCAGATTCGTTAAAGGATCAACCAGGGGAGACGGATTAGTCGGTGAAGATATTACCGCGAATCTGGCGATGTTAAAAGATTTGCCTCTTGTTCTTAAAGGGAAAATACCTTCTTTCCTTTCAGTCAGGGGCGAAGTTTTTATGACTCACAGCGAATTCGATCGCTTAAATAAACTAAAAGAGTCTAAAGAACAATCGTTGTTCGCAAATCCCAGAAACGCGGCTGCCGGGTCTCTGAGGCAATTGAACCCGGAAATCACAAAGGAAAGAGATCTGAAAATTATTTTTTATTCGCTTGGAAAAATTGACTCGGATCGTAAAATCGGCAATCAAAAAGATTTGTTTGATTATCTTTCAATATTAAAACTGCCGGTTTCTGATAAAATAGAATACGGCGATATTAACAAGATGCAGGACTGCTATCATTACTGGAACGAAAATCGGCATACCCTTGATTTTGATATAGACGGCATAGTAATAAAAGTTTTAGATTTCGGATACAGGGAAAGCCTTGGCATTACAAGCAGAAATCCCAGATGGGCAACTGCCTGGAAGTTTCCTGCAAAAGAAGCGGTCACAGTTCTGGAGTCAGTCGATTTCCAGGTGGGGAGGACAGGCATCATCACTCCTGTGGCCAATCTGCGCCCTATAAACATTGGAGGCGTACTTGTTAAGAGAGCGACCCTCCATAACTTTAATGAAATTAAAAGGCTCGATATCAGGATCGGCGATAGCGTAAAAGTAAAAAGGGCAGGAGATGTTATTCCTAAAGTTACGGATGTTGTAGCAGATAAAAGGCCGTTCGATATTAAAGAGATTGAGACGCCGGAGAAATGCCCGTCGTGCGGGAGTAATCTAGTAAATGAGGATATTTACGTTCGTTGTGTAAATCCGGAATGTGAAGCAATAAAGCTCGAAAAACTAATATTTTTCGTTTCAAAGAATGCAATGGATATTGAATCGTTCGGGCCCGAGCTTATTTTAAGACTGTATAATGCCGGTATAGTAAAGTCAATTGCCGATATTTTTAAGCTCACAAAAAATGATCTGCTTAAAGTAGATCGAATGGGAGATGTTCTTGCGGAGAAAATTCTGACCGCAATCGGAAACCGGAAGTCCGTATCGCTGTCGTTCTTTCTGCGCAGCCTCGGCATCAGGAACATCGGCGATCATTTGGCAAAAGTTATCGCAAAAGAAGTAAAAAGCCTGGCAAAACTTTTTGAAATAAGCAAAGAAGAACTTTCGGATATCTTTGAAGTAGGCCCGGAAGTTTCCGAGTCTGTTTATGCTTTTTTTCATAACAGGGATTCTCTTAAACTCGTTAATGAAATTGTAGCTTCAGGAGTAGTTGTCCGGGATGAGGTAGTGGAGGAATCCGGCATTGATAATATTAAGAACAGGAATTTCGTTTTCACCGGCTCTCTTTCACGTATTTCCAGAAAGGAAGCTGAAGAGCTGGTGGAAAAATACGGAGGGCGCGCATCGGGTTCGATAAGTAAAAAAACAGATTACCTTGTGGCCGGCGATTCACCGGGCTCGAAATACAATAAAGCGCGCGAACTGGGTATTGCTATACTTACGGAAGATGAGTTTTTTAAGATGATAAAATGAATATCAATAGACATCCCTAGATTAACCTTTAACCCTAATTATTACGCCAATATATGAGGTTTTAAAAATAGTTTTGGTATCTATTATTAAATAATATTGCAAAAAGAAAACCAGATGCAAGATAAAATATTAAATTTCTTTAGAAATTATTATTACATTCTAAGCGGATTCCTGGTCTTCCTTTCATTCCCAACTTACGATATCTGGTTTTTAAAAGGATTCAGTTTTTTCGCATGGATATCTCTGGTGCCCTTACTGGTTTACATCAGGGAAAAAAGTTATAAAGAAATATTGTGGTCGTCTTTTATTGCGGGCATAATTTGGAATTATTTAGTATATGGCTGGATAGGCGACTTCGGGGCAAATGTCAAAGGCGGTGATCTTGTTATACAGGCCTTTATGACCCCAAGCCTCACGGTATTTTTTGTAACAAAAATTTTAATGGCAGAATACTTTTCAAGACAGTTTGAAAAGTGCAGAATTTTTATTTATCCGTCGATATGGATATTTATCGACTGGATAGAATCTATCGGTTTTCTTGCATTCCCCTGGACATACTGGGGATATTCTCAATTTATGTTCACTCCGTTTATTCAGTTGAGTTCATTAACCGGAGTGATGGGAATTACTTTTATATTAATTTTAGCGAATAATATATTTGCTGATTTTTGCAATAAATATTTAAAACAGGATAAGAAGTTCAAAGAATTATTATGTTCTTCTGCTGTTAAAAAAATATTAGCACTAATATTTTTTGTTATAATAATTTCCTGTTTAGGGCAATATGTTGTAAGTAATTCCGGCGCCTCGGAAAAACGCGACCTTAGAATTGCAGTAATCCAGTCGTGCATATCTCCATGGGAGAACTGGAATCAAAATCGCTTTAAATATCTGGAGAATCTGGAATATTATACAAAGCTTTCACTTGAACAAAATCCGGATATACTGATATGGTCGGAATCCGCTACGCTGGAACATATATCATATCATTACGCAAACGGAAACCTGAATGAATTTGAGCGCAGAGTGCTGGAAATAGCAAGATCAGCAGGGAAACCTCTCGTGACCGGGGAGATCGGAGTTGCTGAGGAAATTTTTCCGCACAGGCGTTATCCTCAGAACAATGCTGTTCTAATTAGTGAAAAAGGCGAGGTTGTCGATACTTATGCGAAAATACACCTAGTGCCTTTCGGTGAGTGGTTTCCTTACGAGAAGTGGTTCCCTTTTCTGAAAGAACTTCTGTTCCAGTTCGGCGCATCAAATTTTGTACCCGGCCGGGAACCTTTGGTATTTCAAGCTTTAAACAGAAAATTCGGAGTTTTGATTTGCTATGAAGGTATTTTTTATAAATTATGCCGAAAATATAAAAATTCAGGCAGCGAATTTCTAATTAATATAACCAACCTTGGATGGACTGATGCGTATGCAGGCCATATACAGCAATTTGCCGCATCCAGGTTCAGAGCAATTGAAAATGGAGTTTGGTTTATTAGCGCAAGCAATTCCGGTATTACAGGATTAATAGATCCCTATGGAAGAATCGTTGAGTCAATTCCAAGACTAAAGCAAGGTTATCTTGTATCAGATTTAAATATTAATCTAAATCACCCAACTTTTTATTCAAAATACGGAGATATAATTATTTATTTCGCAATAGCATTTATAATTGTAATTATTCTTACGGCATTCTATAAGTTCTTTATAGTACGTATAAAAAACAATTACAAATCATCTCAAAAATTTTGAAATGTACTTCTATTTAAAATCGGTTATTTATATAAAATCACATCTTTACGATGAGGTCTATTTTTTTATCTGACTATAATATATTTTCCTGACATTATAAAAAAAATCCATGTATTCCTGTTTTTTGTAATCCGGATATGTCCAGTCCCATGGCTGGAATTTTTTTTCAACATATTTTAATTCGTTTTCAAGATAAACACCCTTATTGAGATATATTCTGTGGAAATACTCCTTACATGAAGCGAGGTACACATTTGATAATGTGAGATAACCTGGGTCAATATTTATCTTCCTTTTATCTTTATCGATTTTTTTTTCAATTTTATTGGTAAATAGTTTGATTTTAACAATTTTTTCTCTTTGGATCAATTTTTTAAATGAGATTAATACTTTAAAAAGTTTATTGCCGATAGAATTATAATATTCAGTATGAACAAAAGGTATATTCATAGTTTTAAAATCAATAATCCCGAATTTTTTGCTTAGTTGGATTTCAGCTGAAGATAAATGCTCTTCAGATGCAGTTAATATACCTATAAAAAGCTTTGCTTTTACAGGTATTACAGGTTCAGCCATGATTTTTTATCCATAAGAGTATTTTTTAAACTTAAAACAATAACATACATATATTAATAACAACGGCAATAATTTTTATAAAAAAATAAATTTTTTTATTGACATAAAATCAAGTTAAATATATTTAGTATATATAACTTACTAAAGTAAATTTTTCCTGGTGATTATAGAGAGAGGGCAATACCTGTTCCCATTCCGAACACAGAAGTTAAGCCTCTCATCGCCGATGGTACTGCATTGGTAACGGTGTGGGAGAGTAGGACGTTGCCGGGATTGGCATTATTCAATTATAAATTATAAAAACCCATGTTAACAGCATGGGTTTTTTTATTAATAATTATTGCTGAAGACTGCATTCATTGTAGCAAAATACAGTGCTCATCAGACCAATACAAAATCATTAAAGACTTGCCATTAATAATTTTATTAATTTTAAAAATGTTCTTTGGGCAGAGAAATGTTTCCTATTAATATAAAAAGCCGCAGTAAAATTTCTTTCTGCGGCTTTTATTTTTTATTCTTTAGTCGGAATTATATGCTATTTTGTTACGGCTGTTCCGCTATCGACTTCTTTTCTTAAATTTTTCTTTTCAACCTGGTATACTATTTCACAGTTGTCGTCATCATCAAAACTGGATTTTACAATAGTGCCACCTTTTACAAGACCGCCGAATTCTTTAGAAACAGCGATTCCTGTGGAAGCATAATCTGCAGCGCCTGCAGCACCTTCAAGTCTAGCACCTACAAATTTTTCAATGATTCTCTTTTGAGCCATAATCTGGGCTGCTTCCTGAGCTGTGCCTCTTCTCTGGATTTTATTTTGTAAACCTTCTTTCGGAACTCCTGTTGAGGTCACTCTGAATATGTCCGGACTAACCCAGCCTTCTGTAACAAAGCTTTCTCCTTTAACCTGTCCACCCATGGAACCTGAACCGCCTGAACATGCTGTAAAAACGATTGCAACAGCTGCAAGTAAGCATAAGCTAAAGATTCTTTTCATAAAAAAATCCTCCTTATTTTTTTGGGGTAAACCCTAAATTTCAAATCCGATCATAAATACGGATTTATAAATAACATACTTTTACATCTAAAACTTATTATTCTAATAGATAATATCGATTGAAATCAAAGTCAAGTGTAAAAATGAAAATTTTTTTAAAAATCAGAATTAAAAAAAATTAGTGATTTCCGACAAAAATTAAATAATTGTATATAATTTTTAATGCTTTTATAGAATAGTAGAATTTTTATTTATTTTATAATTCAGTTTATAAAAATAGCACATGTTAGGTTTTAAAACTAACTTCTAGTAAAGACCTTGTTCCCATGTATTTTTAAACGATCTTCGCAAAAAAGTTTTATCGATTCCGGAAAAATTTTATGCTCTTCTTTTAGAATTCTGGCAGACAATGTTTCTACCGTATCGGTATCAAGAACTTTGACTGCGGTTTGTAAAATAATCGGGCCTGTATCTGTACCTTCATCTATAAAATGAGTTGTGCAGCCTGTGATTTTTACTCCTTTTTCAAACGCCTGTTTCTGAGCATTGGTTCCGGGAAAAGATGGAAGCAGGGCGGGATGAATATTTATTATTCTGTTTTTGTACTCATTAACAAAATATGGACTAAGCACTCTCATGTAACCGGCTGCCACAACCAGGTCGGTATTATTCTGCTTGAGTAATTGCACCATTGCTTTTTCATGATCTTTTTTGGAAGTAAAGGATGCAGGGTTTACGAAAAACGAGTTCATACCGAAATCGTTTGCAAGATCAAGCGCTTTCGCTTCTTTTTTGTCGGAAATTAAAATCCCTAAAAGCGCATTAATTTCTCCTGAGGATATTTTTTCCGCAATTGCTTTAAAATTCGATCCGCGGCCTGAGGCTATAAATGATACTATCTTTTTTTTCATTAATTACTCCGCTATTTAAAGCTATAATTTCTTAATGCAGCTGGTTGCTAATTTTAAACAAGCTGTTGTTAAGATGAGTTGAAATTAAAATAAAAAAAATATTAACAGCAGTCAAATATAAATTCGATTGATGGTTCAGGATAATAATCAATCGTGATTTCCGGAATCGCATTTTACATAATGGAGGTTTTATTTAACTAAAAAAATGATTGATCTTTTTATTTTAAAATAATTATAAATAATTTGTAAAAATCGGCTGATTACTAATGATACGGAGTTGGGCAATGATCAAATATAAAGAGATTATAGATGCCGGTGGTATATTATCCTGTTTTTTGAAAAATTCAACGAAATAATAATTTATGAGCATTCTATCGCTATGTGATGTCGGCAAATCATTTAGAAAAAGAAAGATTTTAAGTGAAATTAACCTGGAAATTGAATCGGGTTCTATTAATTCGTTATCCGGCAGATCTGGTTCGGGAAAGACAACCTTGCTGACTGTAATGTCAGGTTTGCTGAAGCCGGATTCGGGACAGGTGTTTTATAAAGGAAAGAACATATATAAATGGGCCGATTTTAAAAGATCTGCCTACAGGAATAAAAACGTAGGATTTATTTTCCAGTCGTTCAATCTCCTTCCGGATTACACCGTTTATCAAAATATAGTTTATCCGGCAGTTCTTAATTTTTCCGCAAAAGGCATTAAACAAAAAGCTGATTATTTAATTGAATATCTTGGAATAAAAAACATTGAAAACCATTTGCCTGCCGCTATTTCCGGGGGCGAAAAGCAGCGGGCTGCTGTTGCCAGGGCAATGATGAATGATCCGGACATTATATTTGCCGACGAGCCCACTGGAAATCTTGATTCAGATACCGGTAAATCAATATTTGCATTATTTAAGGACATTCAAAAAAAGCATGAAATTAGTTTTATAATTGCTACTCATGATAAATATATTATCAGGAATTCGGATTATCATTATAGTTTAATGAACTGTAGCATTACAAATAAAACTTAGAGTGTATACTTAAACCTATTGCAATATCCGGATTCATTGGTATTTTTTATAAATTATTTATTTATCCAGATTGATTATGTTTGAAATAAAAAAAATACTTACTGCATGCATAAATTTTCCAGGCATTATTATACTTTTTTTGCTTATTACAGGTTTTTACGGTTTTATGAAAAAGTCACGGATTTTAAAATATAATTTAATTTGCGGAATTATTTTATATTGTTTGTCTGTATCTTATTTTACAAATAATTTAATAGGATTTATAGAGCAGGAAAGAATTTATAAAGGCACGCCGGCTGTAGACGCAATGATCCTTCTCGGCGGGGGGACAGTGGATGGGGTTCCGGATATTTCCGGTAAAAGTATCCCGTCAACCGACATGGTTGTGCGTCTTGTTGATGCAGCAAGGCTATATAAAAAATATAAATATCCGATAGTGGTAAGCGGCGGGACCATCCAGGGCAGAGATAAGGAAACTGTTATTGTTGAAAGATTTTTGGCTGATTTAGGAGTAAAAAGAAAAGATATTATACTTGAAGACTCAAGCAGGGATACTGTTGAGAATGCTTTGAATGTTAAGGAAATTTTCAGGAAAAACGGATTCAAAAAGGGCTTGATAATAACATCCGCTTATCATTTAAGAAGAGCTGAGTTTATTTTTAGGAAGACTGGCATTGAAGTTTATCCGCATTCAAGCGGAATACTATCCGATAGAAATATTAAGCTGAGTCTATTTGATTTTTTACCCAATACTAATGAACTGGATAAAACTGCTGTTACATTGAAGGAAACATTCGGGCTGTTATTTTATTATATTAAATATGCAATTTTTTAACGGGAACATCTGGTAATGCTATTCAGGTGGAAAGTCTTTCTAAAAAAAATATTAGAACGTAATAACAGGCATTATGGAGGATTCATATTTATCATAAAAAAAGAATACTTGTAACCGGCGGCGCGGGTTTTATCGGCTCTCATTTGTGCGAATTGTTGTTAAAACAGGGCAATGAAGTAATCTGCGTGGATAATTTTTTTACAGGCGCAAAGGTCAATATTAGTCATCTGTCCGAATATGATTCTTTTGAATTTATACGGCACGACATTGTTTTCCCGATATTTCTTGAAGTTGAAGAAGTATATAATCTGGCATGTCCTGCTTCGCCGATTCACTATAGATATAATCCCGTTAAAACCGTTAAGACAAACGTAATGGGAGCAATTAACATGCTTGGGCTGGCCAAGCGCGTTAAAGCAAAGATTCTGCAGGCATCCACAAGCGAAGTTTACGGAGATCCGGATATTCATCCGCAGAAGGAGGACTACTGGGGCAGGGTTAACCCGATTGGGCTGAGAGCCTGTTATGATGAAGGGAAAAGATGCGCTGAAACATTATTTTTCGATTATCACAGGCAGAATAAAGTAAATATACGTGTTGCAAGAATCTTTAATACTTACGGGCCGAAAATGATGCCGGATGACGGCAGGGTAGTGAGCAATTTTATTGTACAAGCCCTTAAGAACGAAGATATTACTATTTACGGCAAAGGTGACCAGACCAGGTCTTTTTGCTATATTGATGATTTAGTAAGCGGTCTGGTTAAATTAATGAATTCTCCGGATGATGTTATTGGACCTGTAAACCTGGGCAATCCGGTCGAAAATACAGTCCTGGATCTGGCTAAAATGATAATGAGCTTAACAAATTCAAGATCTAAAATTATTTTTCATCCGCTGCCTGAAGATGATCCTGTAAGGAGAAAACCCGATATAGCACTTGCGAAAGAGAGACTGTCCTGGGAGCCATATATTAAAATTGAAGAAGGACTGCAAAAAACAATAGAATATTTTGATAAAATATTAAAATAGCTTTTTCGGGTTATTGAACCGCAGAAATTAAATCCAATGCCTGCTTTTTATAAGTGCCGGTATCGCTTTCAATTACTTTTTGCAGGTTTTCCCTGCATTTTTCGTTATTTCCTAAATTATAGTAACTGATAGCAATGTTCAGGAAGGCTGCGAATTTTATATAATTAAACTTTGCCAGGTCGTAATTTATAACAACTGAAAGTTGTGTAATCGCATCCTCGTATTTTCCGATTAAAAACAGGTTTTTACCGATATAATAGTTTGAAATTCCGACAATAATGTTGTTGGTTTGATTGGTTTTAATGCATTCCTGAAAGGTTTCTATGGAAAGATCGTTCAGTCTGTCTTTATAGGCTATATAACTGGCATACAGAAGATTTTTATTGTTTATAAATTTTTCGTTTAAAACAGTATCCCAGAATAATTTATCCTCTTCAATTAAGGCTATATTCTTTTTGTTTTGGCTGGCTTCGGTTGTATCACCGGTTATAATTAATGCTAATAAAAAAACAGGTAAAAATATCTTTTTCATTTGTGATCCCGGCAGTTCGTTAGATGATGTACGGTGTAACTATCTTTATAATATTTTAAATTAATATTTAAATTAGTCAAATAATAATTACAATATTTAACAAATAATTAATTTTGAATGTATTTTAATGCATCAGTAAATACCCGCTACTTTTATCTTTTTTTGTTTCTAATAAAGACTATTTTTTACTTGACAATTTAATTCACTTAAATTTATAATCCACTTTTAAATTTCAATATCGAACTGACTTGTCAGTCTAATTATTTTGAATATTAATTAAAACAAAGATATTTATTTGGAGAGGCTAGATGTCCAAGAAAGACAACAGATACCCGCAGGAAGGCATTGCTATTATTGGTTTGGGGTGTTATTTTCCCAAAGCCAGAGGAATTGATCAATTCTGGCAAAATGTACTAAATAAAGTTAATTGTATAACGGAAATTCCGAAGGGACGATGGGACCCGGCTGTATATTATAGCCCTGATAAAAATGCTCCTGATAAGACATATTCAAAAATCGGGGGATTTGTTGATCCTTTTGATTTCAGCATACTTGCAAAAAAGTTTAAAATTCCTCCAATGATATTAAACGCAATGGATGTTACGCAGAAGTTTGCTTTACTGGCAACAAGCGATGCTCTTGAGGATGCCGGATACGGCAACAAGGAATTTGACAGGTCAAGAACTGCTGTCATTATCGGCAATTCGATGGGTGGCGATAAATCTGATTATTCGGATTTCAGGGTATTCTTAAACGAAGTTGAATATAATTTAAGGAACAGCCCTGCTTTTTCCAGGATCGATCCCGCAACGCAAAATAAAATCATTGAAGAATCCGTATATAAACTGAAATCCGGCATTTTGAATATTACCGAGGATACAATGCCCGGAGAGCTTTCCAATGTTATAGCAGGCAGAATTTCGAACGCTTTAAATCTTACGGGACAGAGTATTACGGTGGATGCAGCCTGTGCATCTTCTTTCGCAAGCTTTCAGGAAGCGGCAAGAGGATTAAGATGCCATGACTTTGATATGGTAGTGGCTGGCGGCACTGATTATATGATGGGGCCAAGCCCGTATATTAAATTCAGCAAGATAGGAGCTCTTTCTGCGGATGGCTCAAGACCCTTCGATGCCCGAGCAAACGGTTTTGTAATGGGAGAAGGTACCGGTATTTTTATTCTTAAAAGAGTAAGTGACGCAAGGAGAGACGGGAATAAGATATATGCGATACTTGCCGGCATTGGTGCCTCTGCAGACGGGAAAGGGAAGGGCATTACGGCTCCTAATCCCAAAGGGCAACACCTGGCGGTTTCCAGGGCTCTCGCAGAAGCAGGCTACGGTCCTGAAACGGTTCAGTATGTTGAAGCGCACGGGACTTCGACTATTGTCGGCGACCTGGCGGAAATGGAAGGACTGCTGAGTGTCTGGGAAAATAAAGGCATAAAAAATAACTCAATAGGAATCGGATCGGTAAAATCGAATATCGGCCATTTAAAAGCAGCTTCAGGTTCTGCTTCCATAATTAAACTCGCATTAGCTCTTAAGAATAAGATAATGCCCCCTTCAATAAATTACGAGACTCCGAATCCGAACATTGCCTTTGGCAGGATTCCGTTCAGAGTAATAACCGATCCAACAGAGTGGCCTAAAGGAATTGACGGCAATCCGAGAAGGGGAAATGCAAGCTCCTTTGGTTTTGGTGGTACGAATTTTCATGCAGTATTTGAAGAAGATACCGGTGACAATGGAATGCCTGCGCCTGTAAAATATTATTCGGGTGCGGAATTAACTCAAAATGAAAGTTCTCCGGTTATAAGAGGAGTGCAAAGCTCCGCCCCGCAAACAACGGTTTGCGATTATAGTCATAAGAGATATGAATTATCCGAAGAAAACAATAAAAAGCTGCATGGTGAAGCGATAATTATAGGCGGTTCATCATGGAATGATATAAATGACAGACTGGCTTCTCTTAAAAAGGAAATAACCGGCAGCAGCATTACAATGCGCGATCTCTTTAAAAGATTCAATATGCAAAGCAATTCTATGGACTACAGGCTTGGGATCGCAGCCTTTTCACTTGATGAATTTCTGGGAAAATTTAATTCGGTTCCTGAAGGATTCGAGAATATAAAACGCAGAATGGTGTTGAAAAACAAAGGCCTTTTTTACGGCGAGCATCTTCTGGAAAAAAAGAAATCCCTGGGAAAAATTTGCTTCCTGTTCCCAGGACAGGGAAACCAGTACATAAATATGTTCAAGGATCTTTATAATAAATATAAAGTCTTTAAAGATACATTCGATGAAGCTGACCGTATAATGTATGATTTTATGGGAAAGGGAATTTCCGATCTTTTTTTCCAGAATGACGATATTTCCGGTAGCGACCTGGAAGCTGCTGAGGAAATGGTTCAGCCTACTGAAATTACCCAGCCGGCGGTATTGGCTGTAGATTATGCCATGTTCAAGCTATTGCGTAGCTTTGGGATAAATCCGGATGTTGCGGTAGGACATAGCCTTGGTGAATACGGCGCATTGATCGCTGCTGAAGTTATGAGTTTCAGGGACGCCCTGTATGCGGTTTCTGCGAGAGGCAAAGAGCTGGAGAACATAAAGTGGGATGAAATAGGAAAAATGCTGAGCGTGTCAGCTTCAACAGAAAAGGCAGAACAGCTTTTGAAAGGAATAACAGGTTATGCAATAATTGCGAATAAGAACTGCAATTCCCAGGTAGTAGTAGGCGGTGAAGGTAAGGCGGTTCTTCAGGTTATGGACAAATGCAAGGCCGAGGGCATACCTGCCCAGCTTCTCCCTGTATCGCAGGCATTCCATACCAGGGTACTGGAGCCTGCTGGCCCATCATACAGAAGAACGCTGGAAAATCTCCGGATTAATAGCCCGAAGATAGATATAGTCGCAAATCTTACAGGCGATTATTATCCAAAAGGTGAAAATGCCCGCGGAAAGATAATAGATATTCTTGTGCAGCATATATCCAATCCTGTTGAATTTATGAAATCAGTTCAAAGGATGTATTCGGACGGAGTAGATGTTTTTATCGAAGCGGGACCAAAGAGGAATCTCTCTTCATTTATTTTAAATATTCTTGATAAGCAACCCCATCTTTCGATTGCAACGAATCATCCGAAAAGAGGCGGTATAGGCGCGTTTAATGATACACTTGCTGCGATGTCGACTCACGGGTTCGATATTGACTGGAACGGCATTGATGAGAATGGAAATAGAATGAATGATCCGGACTGGAGATACAGAGATAAATTTCTCGGCAAACCGGAGATAATTACAACAGCATCCGCTGTTATTGAAAAGAAAACTGAAGCTAAAGGATTTGATATGAGCAATAACGAACAGAAAAAATATCTGAATAATACTGATTACAGCAATGTTTCTATAGATAAGTTTTACGGTGATTTCCAGTCGAAGCAGAAGAAGCTTCTTGAAGACGTCATGGATATTTACTCTAAAAAGAGCGAGGAACTCCTTAATGAACAGATGAGGGATGCTCTTTATTATAAGAAGGAAGTTGAGAGGAATAAGATTAATTTTGACAGAGTAATGATCTCGGGCGTGGCAATGGGGCTTCCGGGCGAACGCTTCAAGGTATTTGATGAGCATGTCTACGACAGGTTGGCCGACGGCATTAATATGATTGATCCTGTTCCTCAGGATGTAAGGGAAAGGATAGCGGAAAAAAATATTACCCGTCTTTTAAAGAAAAGCGACGGTGAAGCTTCATTTGAAACAATAACTGATAAAGCAGATGTTGTGAAACTGTGCGGGAGAAAAGGCCAGTTTGATCTTCACGAAGAATACGGTGTTGCTAAGGAATTTATTGAAAACATTGAATCTTCCACTCAGCTTGCCATAGCTGCAACGATTGAAGCGCTTAGGGATGCAGGTATTCCGCTGGTGATGAACTACAAGCGGACATCGACAAATAAACTGCTGCCCGCGTTCTGGGGGCTTCCCGAAGACATGCAGGAAGAAACCGGGATTATTTTCGGCGCGGCATTCCCGGGTGAAAATATGGTTGTTGAAGAATTGTCCAAAGCGCTTGCATATAAATACGGGAGTAAAACAAAAAGGGAACTGGTTAAACTTTATTCATCAATTATTGAAAAAATTAAAGATGAAAAAGTCAGGGAATTGCTTACTGAATGGTATGCAGAAAATTATTCAATATTAAAAGACGGGATAGGTGAAGAAAATCTTTATCAATTCAACAGAAAATTCATATTTAAAATTCTGGTTATGGGACACTCTCAGCTGGCGTACTTTATAAAGGCAAAAGGCCCGAACATTCACATTAATGTAGCGTGTTCTTCAACAACAGCCGGTATAGGTATTGCCGAAGACTGGATACGTACCGGAAGGGTGAAGAGGGTTATTGTAGTGGCTGCGGATGATGTTACTACTAATACGTTTCTTGAGTGGATACTGAGCGGCTTCCTTGCAGTAGGTGCAGTCAGCACTGAGGAGAAGATTGAAAATGCTGCCATACCGTTCGATAGAAGAAGAAACGGTATGATTGTAGGCATGGGCGCAGCATGTCTTGTTGTTGAAGCTGAATCCGAGATCAGAAAAAGAGGGATGGAGCCAATAGTAGAAGTAATATCGACAGAATTCGGGAACAGCGCGTTTCACGGAACAAGGATAGATAATGTTCACATACGCAGAGTAATGGAAAGAGTTATTTCCAAAGCTGAGGACCGGTTGAATTTGAAACGCAGCGATATTGCGAAAAAAATGCTTTTCATGTCACACGAAACTTACACACCTGCACGCGGCGGAAGCGCATCCGCAGAGATCAATGCATTAAGGAATACTTTCCAGGACAGTTATAAAGATATTATAGTTTCAAATACAAAGGGCTTCACCGGCCATACTATGGCGGTAGGCATTGAAGATGTTGTTGCTGTAAGGGCGCTTCAGACAACAAAAGTGCCCCCGATTGCCAATCACAGAGAAGTTGATCCTGATCTTGGAATGATAAACCTAAGTAAAGGCGGGAAATATGAGCATCTTCAGTATGCTTTAAGGCTGGGGGCAGGATTTGGCTCTCAGATAGCTATGAGCGTGCTGAAGCTTGTTAGCAGAAAAGAAGACCGTATTATTAATAAGGGCGCATATTCTGAATGGCTGAAAAAGATGTCGGGGATTGAGAATCCGCAGATCGAAGTAGTAAAGAAGACTTTACGCATTAAAGACGATGGTTCTATAATGAAAAAAGACAGGGCTGCATTTGTTGAAGCTGCAGCCACTGAAACTCCTATAGATGACGATATTGCGGTGCGCTATGCCGATTCATCGGCTGCGGCGCAAAGGCAGCAGGTTGCGGCATTTCAGCCGCAGGTTTCTCCGGCAGCCGCTCCTCAGACTGCACAGGCAGATGAAGCAATTAAGCAAAAGATAATGAAGATAGTAGGCGAGAAGACGGGATATCCGGAAGACCTGATTGAGTTTGACCTGGATATGGAAAGCGATCTTGGAATAGACACTGTTAAGCAGGCAGAGATGTTCGGCGTAATCCGCGAGACATTCGGTATTGCCGCGGACGAAACTATCCGGATAAAGGATTTTCCGACTCTTAATCATGTAATCGGATTTGTGAAAACAAAGTCGCCGCAATTCGCGGGACTGGCTGCGGCCTATACGGCGCCGGCAGTTCAGACAGTATCTGCTCCGGCTGCTGCAGTCGCCGGGGCTCCTGCGGGCGCGCTTGACGGCATCAAAAAGAAAATAATGAAGATAGTAGGCGAGAAAACAGGCTATCCTGAAGACCTGATCGAGTTCGATCTTGATATGGAAAGCGATCTTGGAATAGATACTGTTAAGCAGGCAGAGATGTTCGGCCTGATACGCGATACTTTTAATATACCTGCTGATGAGAGCATCCGGATAAAGGACTTCCCGACGCTTAACCACGTAATCGGGTTTGTGAGATCAAAGTCGCCGCAATTCGCTGGAATGCCGGATGCTGCGTTTGCTGCGCCTTCTGTTCAGGCTCAGCCTGCTGCTATGCAAGCGCAGTCAGTATCTGCTCCGGCTGCTGCGGTCGCCGGAGCTCCTGCGGGCGTGCTTGACGACATCAGAAAAAAAGTGATGAAGATAGTAGGCGAGAAGACAGGCTATCCGGAAGACCTGATCGAGTTTGACCTTGATATGGAAAGCGATCTTGGAATAGATACCGTTAAACAGGCAGAGATGTTCGGGCTTATCCGCGAGACGTTCAATATTCCGACTGATGAGAGCATAAGGATAAAGGATTTTCCGACTCTGAACCATGTTATTGGATTTATTACGTCAAAGTCGCCGCAGTTCGCTGGAATTGCAGCGGCTGCGTTAGTTGCGCCTTCTGTTCAGGTTCAGCCTGCTGCAATACCTACACAGGCTGTAGCTGTTCCGGCTGCTGCTGTCGCCGGGGTGCCTGCTGACGGGCTTGATAATATCAGAAAGAAAATAGTTAAGATAGTTGAAGAGAAGACAGGTTACCCTGAAGACCTGATAGAGTTCGATCTTGATATGGAGAGCGATCTTGGAATAGATACTGTTAAGCAGGCAGAGATGTTCGGCCTGATACGCGAAACATTCGGTATACCTTCTGACGAGACTATCCGGATAAAAGATTTTCCGACTCTTAATCACGTGATCGGGTTCGTAAGGACTAAGTCGCCGCAATTTGCAGGAATGGCACAGGCCGCTCCTGCAGCAGCGCCGGTTGTTCCTGCACAGCCAGCTGCTTCACCTGCGCAGGCTGTATCTGTTCCGGCTGCTGCAGTCGCCGGTGTGCCTGCGGGCGAACTGGACGACATCAGAAAAAAAATAGTAAAGATAGTTGAAGAGAAGACCGGTTACTCCGAAGACCTGATCGAATTTGATCTTGATATGGAAAGCGATCTTGGAATAGATACGGTTAAACAGGCAGAGATGTTCGGCCTGATACGTGAAAGATTTAATATTCCTGCTGACGAGACTATCCGCATAAAGGATTTCCCGACTCTTAATCATGTGATCGGGTTCGTAAAATCAAAGTCTCCGCAATTTGCAGGAGCTGCTACTCAGACGAAACCTATTGAAGAGCAACAGACTGTAACAACAGAAGTTAAGGAGGCTGTAAAAAGCAATATTAAAAGAATGACTATCGAGATGCGCGAAGAGCCTCTTGATAAGAAAGGAACGCCCAGATTCAACTTTAAAGGGCTTAACATACTTATAACTGATGACGGCAAAGGCGTAGCAACTGCAATCGAAAAAACTTTGAAAGAAGCTGAAGCCAGTGTCGAGATTATCAATCAAACCGAAATGGAAGATGTTGGTAATTTAAAGAAAGCAATCGAGAGAGCAAAGAAGTCCGGAAAAATAAATGGCGTCATTCATCTGACTTCATTTGAAGAATCTAAATCTCTTGATGATATGAGCTTTGAAGACTGGAGAAAAAATATTTTCAGAAGAGTAAAATCCCTGTATTATATTTCGAAAACACTTCAGCAGGATATTAAAGAAAGCGGCAAAAATAATACTGCATTTCTTGTGTCTGTAACGGACATGGGAGGCACATTCGGAGTTAACGATTTTACATCGAACAATCCGATTGGCGGCGGCGTGAGCGGACTTACAAAAGGACTGGATAAGGAATTTAACCAGACTAAGAAGGAAGTCCTGGTAAAGGCAATTGATTTATCTTCATTGGATAAACCGGCTGCTGCTGCGAAGACAATACTTAGCGAGATTCAGTTCGGAAGCCGGAGAGTCGAAGTTGGATATGTTGGCAGAACCAGGATGGTCCCACAGGTTATTTATAAGGACATTGATTTCAGCATAGAACCGAGAACAGCTCTTGGCGAAGGATCGGTCTTTGTTGTCACAGGAGGCGGCTACGGCATCACAAGCGCAATTGCCAAGGATATAGCAAAAAATTTAAAGGCAAAGCTCGCGATCATTTCACTTGAGACTTTGCCTGAGAATATTACGGAGCTTGCTAATCTTGATGCGAACGGACTAAAGCAGCTTAAGGATAAAGTCGTTGCCGAACTTAAGTCGAAGAATGAGCGCGTTACTCCTGTGATGATAGACAAGGAATACAGTAAATACACGATCGCTATCGATATTTACAAAAATGTTGAGGAAATGAAAAGGCTCGGAGCGCCCGATGTTGCGTATTACAGCTGCAACGTAATGGATAACGCGGCCATGACTGATATAATCAATAAGATCAGGGAAAGATTCGGCAGGATCGATGCCGTAATACACGGCGCAGGCATAAACAAGGATAAATTCCTTGAAGATAAATCCTTTGAGGACTTTTCGCTTGTTGTAGATGTAAAGGCTGACGGGTGTTACAATATAATGGAAGCAGTAAAGAAAGACGGGGTAAAGGCTCTCGTTACTTTTGCTTCAATATCCGGACGTTTCGGGAACATCGGACAGACGGATTATTCGTCGGCGAATGACCTGCTCAACAAATACGTGGAGCATTCGAACAGAAGATTTGCGCCGGATATGAAGGCAGTGTCCATGAACTGGAGCGGATGGCTGGGCGTCGGTATGGCAACCCGCGGAAGCATAGCCAAGATATTCGAAGAAAGCGGCGTTGACATGATCCCGATGGAAGAAGGGATAACCAAGGTAAGGGAAGAATTGCTGTATGGCAATGATGCCGAAATCATAGTGGCAGGCAGGGTAGGAGCAATAGACAGCGATAACATCATAGCAGGCGATAAAAATAATGATTATCTGGCAGCTGTCAAACGCCTTGAATCAAAGGATCAGTTTCCTTTAATTGATGAGATAATAAACCTGAAGCCGAATCGTTCAATCGTCGTTAAAAAGAAGCTCGATACAGAAGCGGATGTTTATTTGAAAGATCACGCTATTGAAAACATACCGTATTTTCCTGCTGTTATGGGAATCGAGACATTTGCGGAAACAGCGGTTCTTTTATTTCCGAAAAAACGCGTAAAATTAATGAAAGATATTAAGTTCAATATCCCGATTAAAATTTTTAAAGGCAAGCCGCTGGATCTTATTACGACTGCGGAAAAAGTTAGCGAGCAGAATGGAGAGATTACACTAAAGGCCAGAATAGAAACCGAGTTCTTTAACAAAGCCGGAGTAAAGCTTGGCGACAATAAACTGCATTTTGAGGCAGAGATTGTGCTTTCGGACAAGGGCGCTGACAAGAAAAGTTTAAAATCGGATGGAGTCGATATTGAGTTAATACAGAAAGCAAAAGGTAAAAAAATAATTAACGAAGAAGAGATTTATAAGAGATTCTTCCATGGTCCTAAATTTCAGGTACATGCCGGAGTAATTAAAATAAAAGAAGAAATGATATATGGTTTACTCTCTGCCAAAAATGCGAAGGGTGAAGATCATTTTACTTTTGTAAAGAAGCCGCATTTTATTGCCAATCCGATGGCTATTGAAGCAGCGTTCCAGAACGCCGGGCTTTACGCAATGACCAAAGAAAATAAAATGTCGCTTCCGGATGGAATAGATGAACTTGTATTCGTTCAGATTCCTGCAGGCGCAAAAGAGCTTTTTATGAGCGCTAAATACATTAAACATGATGATCTGAAACACGAATACGATACGGTTATACTTGACGGTCAGGGAAATGTTTATTCGGTAATGAAAGGTTACAGAATGATAAACATAGGAGACTTGAAAGAAAATGAGAAGTTTTAGGAACACATATTATGATATAAAAGAGCATCATAATCATACACTTAAATTTCTTAATTCCAGTATCGCGTTTATCGATATCGAAAATGTCAAAAAGCGAATGAGCAAAAGAGGCGAGCATGCTTATGATGATTTTCTGACCGATTGGGAAAATTCTTATATTAACGAACTAAAAGTTCCTAAAAGGAAAATGGATTTTCTTTGCGGAAGGCTTGCAGGCAAAAGAGCTGTCAGAAGACATCTGATAAAAAATTCCTATGCAGGTATTGAAGATGGGAAAGAACATCCGGTTTTTAAAGACATTGAGATAAAAAGAACAGTAACCGGAAGGCCGCTTGTATTTATTAAAGACGGATCATCTCCAAACGGCTCATCCGAGTACCATGTTTCAATTTCGCACACGGAAGGCGTTGCAGCTTCTCTTGTGTCAAATAAGATGGATTGCAAAGGCATCGGCATAGATATTGAAAGGATAGAAGAAAGGGACACTTCGTTGTTAAATGTGGCTTTTACGGAACAGGAAATAAGTAAATTACTAAAAAATTTTTCCGGACAAAACGGAAATACAAAAATAATATTTGAGAATAATGTAGCTAAATACTGGTCAATAAAAGAAGCGGTAATGAAGTGCATGGGTGTTGGAGTAAATATTGATCTGAAGGATATCGAAATAACGGTTTCCGGCGATTATAATTCGGTAGTGAGTTTAAAGAATGAAGCTCAGAGTAGATTTGAGCTGCTAAAAGGGAGTGATTTAAAAATAGAGTCTACAAAAATTGAAAAGTTTATGATTTCCATAGCCTGTCTGTATTAGTAGTTATTATGCAAAATGAAAAGTCAAAATATATTTTAAATGACGGGCTTCTCGACGAACCGTTAATTGAATCGGAATTTAATTCCGAACTTTTGGAAGTAACAAGTTCTGCTGCTTTTAAAGCTAATGATAAATCGGCAAGGATAATTAGCGATCATATTTACAAGTATTTCGAAAAAGTAAGCAATGATCTTTATAATGCTAACAGTTCGAAATTAATACCCGATCTGATAAGTATTTTAATACAGGTAATGAAATCGTCAGGTATTGAAAAAGTATCGTTTCGTGTGGATATATTAGGCAATATTATCGATTTTTTTAAACATGATGGCAAGCCGCCCAAAAAGCCAAAAAGCAAAGACAAACGCCAGGCTGTTCTCGATGCTGCGATGATTGTTTTTTCAAGAACCGGATTTCACGAAACCCATGTAGATGAAATCGCGGAGCTGGCCGGGGTGGCGAAGGGCACGGTATATCGTTATTTCCAGAGCAAGGAAGATATTTTAAGAGAGATTATTAAAGCCAATAACGAAGTGCTGACAAAAGATCTAATGATTATTTTCAATAAGGACGGGCATATACTTGAACTTATAAAAGAAGCTATTGAATACTATGTGGAATTTTTTGACAGCAATAAGGATCTTTATAAAATACTTACACATGCGCCGTGGATATTGAATGATATAAGTGATCATTTTTATAAAAATATTATTTCTCATCTTAATGTTGTGAGGAGAAGAGTTTTTACTTTAACAAGAGAAGGCGTGGTTAAACCGACCGATTTTTATACTGTATTCTACGGCATTTTCGGATTTATTGACGGAGTAATACAGAAGTGGTTCAGGCGGAACTGCGAATATTCATTAAAGGAGGAGCTATCGGTTATAATTGAAGTATTATTTTACGGATTTGTTTCGGAAGGTGAGAGAAAAGAAAAATTTATTTAACTTACTCAACTTGACTGGCTTTTTTTATTCATATTAATTTTTTTTCAGCAAAAGAATAAAAAAGGTCAATCTGGTTGAATAATATTTTAAAAAATAATTAAAATTTAAACCTAATAGAGATTCGGAGAATTTTATAAATGGCAAAACTAAAATACAATGACTTAATGTTCAATTTTGAAAAATGCGTACAATGGCAGGACATCGCAGACGCATTGGGCAAAGAAAACCACTTTGATGAATATATGATGACAATGAAAACAGTGGGAGACTTTGTCCAGAACCTGGTTGAACCCTTTGCAGAAGAGATTGACAATGATGAATGCAGGGTTGAGACCGACAGTAACGGCAAAAATAAAGTAAGAATAGCCGAGCCCATGGCCAAGCATTTTGAGAAGCTGAAAGAACTGGGTCTTTTTTGCGGAGTTACAATACCTGAAGAGCAAGGCGGTTTTAATTTCCCGCTGACTGCATTTTTTGGATTCGGCGAAGTAATTACAATGGGGGATTCAAGCCTAGGACTTACACCCATGCTTAACGAAGGATGCGCACAGGTAATCTCCGAGTATGCGAACGAAAAAATATGCGCGGAATATCTGCCAAAGCTTATTTCCGGAGAAAGACTTTGTGCAATGGGCTTAACCGAGCCTAGTGCCGGAAGCGACCTTGTTGCTGGAATACAGACAACGGCAAGACCTGTTGACAAGGAAAAGGATAAAGACAAAGCTGAAAGGATAAGCGAACTTGAGAAACTGGGAGACGTTTATATTATTAACGGCACAAAGATATTCATATCAAACGGATACGGAGATGTGCTTACGCTTGCAAAAATAAATGACGGAATCAGCATGTTTTTAGTATATGAAGAAGATAAAGTAGTTCCCAGAATAGAGCACAAATTAGGCATAAGGGGCTCTGCAACATGCGAAATATTTTACGACAATTCCCCCGGAGTTTTAATCGGCGAGCTGGGCGGTGGTTTAATACCGAACATGCTGAAGCTGATGAACATTGCAAGACTCGGAGTCGCCACTCAGGGCCTCGCGATAGGAGAAAGAGCCCACAGATACGCTATTGAGTATGCTAATGTCCGTGTTCAGTTCGGCGTTCCAATTATTCAGCATTCTCCGGTACGCCAGATAATATTTGAAAACGAGATCGAACTGCAGGCTTCGCGCGCCCTTGTTTATACCGGAGCATATTATTTTGATATGCGCCTTGCGCTAAATAAAAGATTAAAGACGCTTAAAGAAGGCACACCGGAGTATACAGAAGTAAAAAACAAGCAGAGAAAATATTCCAGAATTGCGGAGATATTAATATCGCTTTCCAAATATGATGCAACGGAACTCGGAAATAAGGTAGCAAGCTCATCATTGCAGGTTTTCGGCGGATACGGTTTCACCAGGGAATATCCAATGGAGCGTTTCTACAGAGACGTAAGAATTACAAATATTTATGAAGGAACTACCCAGATACAGGTTGAGCAGGTATTTAACGAGACGTTCTATGTCGATAAAGTCGGACTTATCAACCAGTTCAAACTTGGCGGGAATAAAGGATTTGTCGAGAATGATAAGAACAGAGTATTCCTTGATATCTTTCTTAATGAATATAAAAATGAAATACTCTCGAAATCTGCGGGTAATCCTGTATTGTCAGGGTTGATAAATAAAGTCGATAAAATGAGAGAATATTTAAAAGAAGCCAGACAAATACTTTTTATTGAAGAAAGAAACCGCGGAAAAGAGCTGGGCAGGAAATATAACGCGATATATCAGCAGAATTATGTTGATATTGTGGATGCCTGCATAAAAAGTTATCTCTTAATGAAACAGTCGCTTATTGCAGATTACAAGCTTCCGGTCGCAAAATCATTCATTGACCGTGCAATAGTTAAAACCGAGTATTGCAAAAACAGCATTAAAAGCTGCGTGGACGATTTAATCGGAGATACGTATTTTAAAATTGTTGGCGAAGAATAGATAAATATTTTAAATTAGATAGTCAGATTGCATTTTAACTGCAAAAGTCAATCAGAGTGTAATTAATTTAATTATCCTCTGATTGACTAATATATTTTATCCTTATAAAAAATTCAGACCTTGTTTCAATATTAATGCATCTAACAATTGTGCCGTTTTTTATCCCTGCAGGAAGTTTTACAGTGTAAACTATTTCTCTGCCTTTAAGCGATATTCCAATTCCTCTATTGGCTTCCTCTTCAGTGATTGCAATATCCTGAATTTTTATTTCATTTGCATTGAAATTCCCCGGCCAGTTAGTAAAGTGATTAAAGCCGTGAGCTTTCGTAAAACCGCAACCTTCCATGCCGCCGTTTATAAAATCATCAAACTCAGCTGCAAAAGCATAAGGATTCCACCCGTATGAATATGTGTTTCTATTGCTGTTATTGTATTCGTAAGTACCGGTCCTGTCATACACCAGTCTCATCTCCGGATCAATAAGCACTTCATAAGCATTGCAAATTTCCTTGAATTTTTCTTCTGACTCTTTAGTCCCCTGATTTTTGTCAGGATGAAATTTATGAGCAAGCCGCCTGAAGGCTGTTTTTATTTCATCGATAGATGCATCTTTCGAAATATTCAAAAGACGATAATAGCCATTAGCGTCGGACATACTGTTTAATCCTTATGTGTTTCAATTTGAATATTGAGCAGGATTTCTAAATCGATTTATTTTATATCACTATATTTACCCCGCAGCTTTAACGCGCTGCGGGGCGGTTTATATTACTTAAGGAAGGTTATCTTGAGTATGGGATAAAATAAAAAGATTAGAGAGATGCGGTTACCCCGACGTTAACGGCATTCCCTTTTATTTTAACATCGTTTTCCTGCTTCGAAGTTGTATATAAGTATTCAGCAAAAATCATTACCTTTAATTTTACAAGGCTGAATAATGTACGGCTTAAACCAAATCCGAAATAATGTGACTTGAAATTTTCGCTTATATTTGATGATCCGCCGGAAGTTTTAACTTCGACTTTTTCATTGAGAGCAATGCCGTATCTTGCATAGGGAAAAACAGGGAGTATGGGCAGATCGATCTGGGCATAAACATCAAGCCCCGCAGTTTTCTTTTTGGCATCCACATCTCCCTTTAACGGGGCAATCAAATAAAAACCGCCTGCGCCTGCTGTTAATATAAAAGGTATACCCGTATTAACATGGCCGTAACAGCCGTACTGCCAGCCGTCTATATCGGTTTTTGATCCGGAGCTTTCGATTTCACCGCCAAAAGAACGGCCTCCGAATACGCTTGCGTCAATAATAGCATAACCGGATGCCGGTATAAAAAGCAGTATTGCCAGTATAGCAAATGATTTCCAGAATTTTTTTACTGAACACATACAAACGCCTCCAAGATTTATTTTCGTTTTAAATACTATAGCAATTATTTATATTAATTCCGGCAATAAGTCAAATGTATTTTACTTATGATTTTATACTGTTATTATTGTTTTGTATTACGATATTACAACAGGTTTTGGGACGCACTCTTAATTAAATTTAATTTACTGACTCTCAAAAAAAACAATATTTTCTATGCCTTATTTGCCGAATAATTTCCATTTCCGTATTGTTTTAGTAATGCATATAATTCGTCACGTTTTTCTTTTAATAATTGCCCGCGATAAGTGTCTTTAACTTTAAGAGGATTCTCAAAAGTCTCGATAGGTTCAATCATAAGGTGCACTGCTTCCTTTCTTTTGCTGGCTTCTTCGATTTCGTCCGGTGTCGGGAGTATTATTGCATGAAGAGAATACGGTGTATGGATCAGAGAGTGCCCCCTGTTAAGGTATGCTTCGGCAAATCCGCCGTCAATGTTTATTGCTCTGCCGTCGGCTGAGGCTATTTTTTCGCCTTTCAGAATGTCGACCGGAGTATGGCCGTATACTATCCTCTTTGCTCCGAATTCTCTCATTATTAAATCCATGAATTCCTGTTTGTTCAGGTTTTCTTTCCAGAACAGCGATTTTTCCTTATGAGTATCCTTATCCTTGTAAAAATATCTTTCAAATGTTTTCATTGCATGTTTGCCGAAAAACGGTGATTGCGGCCCGCACCAGAGATAAAACATCAGCTCAAGCTCTTTCTGATTCTGCGGTTTGTCTTCCAAAAAATTTTTTCCTACGTTTTTTACAATACCCTGTAAATACTCAAATAAATCCTTGCCTTTTTTATCAAGCAAAGATTCAAACTGGCCGTCTTTTGTGCTTGGGATAAGAGCATGAATATTCAAAATATAATTATTTATATGATACAGTTTCCCATGTTCAAAAAGGAATTTCATAAGAGATTTTATTCTTTTGCTTTTTGTGAACTGCAACACCAGATCATCGATCACTTCTTTTTCTTCATCGGTTAGTTTTGTAGGCTCATCCAGGTCGAGTGTAGGAAAATGAGTGTCGGTCAATCCGTCAACTTTATTCGAATTAAGCATTTCTTTCAGCTTGTCAAGATTCAGCCTGGGTTCCATTTTAAATTCGGGATTTGCATTGATTGTTTTTTCTTCGAGTTTAAACTGAATCATCGCAAGGGTTTTTTCCATCTTCTTGGAGATGTCGAGCTTGGCTTTAAAAGCTCCGGAAATTTTGTCAGGATACAGTTTTTGCGCAAATTTTGTTAGCCTGGTTATGTCAATTCCGAGCCTTTTAAGAAACGCGAGGTTATCATACCGCACGCTTATGCGCAGGGCTTCCGCTATTAGCGATCTGTTGCCTGCTGCGGCTCCCATCCATAATATATCATGGTTTCCCCACACATATTTTATAATAGGCCGTATATCCCATTTGTTCAGTATCCTTAATATTTTATCGGGTTCGTCTCCCCTGTCGAAAACGTCTCCCAGTACAACGATCTGTCCCAAAAGCACCTGCTTTAGAGCTTTTGAAAGCGAGGTTATTACCCTGTCTGCTATTAAATTATCTTCATAAATTATATTCGGTACCGGAAAATTAAGGATAAGATTTTCAAGAATGTTTTTTAAATCCTTATTTATATTTAATCTTATCCGGTCGAAATTCTTGATATTGTTTATTTTGTATTGGATTATTTTTACGAGATCGGAAATCACATCCTGTCTTTCCATTAAAATATTTTCGCTGGCAAAATATCTTTCTTTTCTGATTATGCTTCCGAGATATTCTATCTTTTCATTGGAAACCGTCTTCGGAAGCGCTTCAAAGCAGGTTCTCCATACCAGACCGAATCTGCCTTTAAGAATGGAGACAAATCTTTTACCCGCACCGTGCGGATCGCTTATCCATAGCGTCGTATCAATGTTCGATTCCAGTTCGGCTTCAATCTCGGTTAATTGTTTTATTAAATCGTGAAGTGATGAAATGGTTTTTACTGAGGACATGGCTTAACTCCATATAATTATTAAATATTTTTGTTTATATCTAATAATAATAGCTAACTCAATTAACAGATATTTTATTTTAACTGTTTTACTAAAAATTCATTAACCGAAGAATCAGAATCATTTTACTTTGGTTAAGAAGGCAATAATTTGCGTATAAATATGTAGTAAAACGGATAATTATGCCGGTTGCGGCAAACTATCTGACATAACTCCGGAATTTTGAAAAAGATTGCGAGTTATATGAGTTATTTAGTATAATAATAGGATTGTTTTAAAAACAGGGGTTAATTGTAAAGCAAAAATTTACATTATTTTCCCGCCGGCATCCTCAATGTCAATGCCTTCGAGAAATTCTTCGAGCGTTTCTTTCTTGCCATCCTTGGTTGCTTTTTCAAGCCCCATATAAAGGGCGAACAGCTTTCGCTCGACATATATAGGGGATTTTGTCCTAAGCGCCAGGGCGATTGCATCGCTTGGTCGGCTGTCTATTTTTAATTTTGATGTACCGTTTAACAGATTTAATCTCGCATAATAAATGCTGTTTTTAAGATCATATACTTCTATGGATTCAACCTCGTAAGATAATTCTTCAAGTATGTTTACAATAAGGTCATGGGTTAGAGGCCTTAAAGGCTTTTTCCCTTCAAGCTCAATAGCTATCAGGCTGGCTTCAAGAGGGGCTATTAAAATGGGAAGCGTGTCACTGCCTTCAACATCCTTTAAGATTAATACAGGGACGCCGCTTTTTTGATCTATAAAAATATTTTCTATTTCGACCTTTATTAAGGACATTATATATTATCCCCGTTAAGTTTGCGCGATATTTCATTAATAGTTACTGACTCAAGTCAAAATAATGTGTTATATTTAAATATTATTATGATACTAATTATAAATAAATACAACAATTAATTTGAATAATATATAATTATATTTTTTTACTTTTAACTTCTTTTATAAGCTCTCTTGCAACAGCGTTTTTCTGTATTTCCGTTGTGCCTTCGAAGATGGTTAAAATCTTTGAGTCACGCAGCATTTTCTCCACCGGAAAATCACGCATATATCCGTATCCGCCCAATATCTGCAAAGCAGAATTTGCGACTGCAAACGCATTTTCTCCGCAAAAAGCCTTTGCCATCGAAGAATATTTTTGATAGGACGGGTGTTTCATGTCAATCATTCTTGCAGCTGTATAGGCGAGGTGTCTCCCTGCCTCTATTGTTGCAGCCATATCTGCAAGCTTGTGCTGTATTGACTGCTGAGAGCTTATGGGATTATCGAACTGGATTCTTTCTACGGCATATTTGAGCGCTGTTTCAAAAGCGCCCTGCGCCAGCCCGACTGCGCCGGCAGCTACAACCGCCCTTGAATGGTCGAAAGTCCCGATAGCGTATTTAAACCCATGCCCTTCTTTGCCGATCAGGTTTTCAGCAGGAATCTTGCAATTATCGAAAATGACTTCCCGTGTTTCCGAACATCTTATCCCAAGTTTCTTTTCTTTTGCTCCGAATGAGAGCCCTTTTGCATCTTTTTCAACAATAAAACAGCTTATGCCGCGAATGCCTTTATTCTTATCGGTTATTGCAAAGACCGTATAAATATCCACTCTGGAGGCTGAGGTTATCCATTGTTTCACTCCGTTTAAAATGTAGCTGCCGTTTTTTTTGACTGCAGTCATTTTCATATTTATTATATCCGATCCCGCTGATGATTCTGTAAGTGCAAAGGCAGCCGTTTTTTCTCCTTTGGCAACAGCCGGTAAATATTTCAGCTTCTGTTCGTGAGAACTCCCGAGTAAAATCGGGAAGATACCGAGCCCTGAAACAGAGTACGAGGTGGAAACACCCAGACATCCTCTGGCTAATTCTTCTGCGATTAGAGCAGCTTCAAATATGCCCTGCCCGGCGCCGCCGTATTCTTCCGGAATAAATGGACATGCAAGAAAAAGATCCCTGGCAAGCTTATTGATTATATCTTCCGGATACTCTTCTTTCTCATCCAGTTCGGCTCTGACCGGGATGATTTCCTCATTGGTAAATTTTTTAACAGTAGCTTTAAGAGCTTTCTGTTCTTCAGTTAAAAAAAGGGGCATATATTGTATCCTCTTTATCAAAAAAATTATTCAGGTTAGGAACTCTCATTTTTTTAAATTATTAGCAACTATTTCTATTTTTTCGTTTTTTAATCAAATAATATTTTATATAACAGGATTTATTATAATAAAATCTTTTAGCGGGATTTTTTCTTGCAAAATCCGACTTAATAAATTATTAGTTTTTCAACAGGTATAATGATAATATGTCAAACAATAAATATCCCTCCGAATATGAAAGCCGAATTATTTTAAAAGACGGCTCAGTATGTTTATTCAGACCAATAAAGAAAGACGATGCCGATGCCTGGCTTGATTTTTACAACAGGCTCAGTTATAAAACAAAATATCTCCGTTTTCAGTATGAACCCAGAGAAATGACTACTGAAGACGCAGTGCGCTGGTGTACGGTTGATTATGTAAACAGTTTCGCTTTTGTAGCCGAAGCCATAGAAGAGCAGAAAAAGTTCATTGTCGCAGTGGGCAGGTATTATCGGTTACCTTCAAGAAGTAATGTAGCAGAGATAGCTCTTGTTACTGATGATAAATATCATGAGAAAGGAATATGCACAAAACTTATCGAAAGGCTGGCTGATGTAGCAGTTAAAAACGACATTGATATTTTCGAAGCTTTTGTTTTGTCGCAAAATATTGCAATGCGGTCTTTATTTCAGAATTATGGATTTCATATTAAAAAGGAGATTATAGATAAAGAATTTTACCTTGTTTTCCCCATCGCTAAAACTCCTGAAATAATCAGGAAAAATGACGAAAGAAACCTGAATGCTGCAATTAATTCTCTTAATCATATATTAAAACCAAAATCAGTAGCAGTAATAGGAGCTTCCAATAAAGCCGGAACATTCGGACAACTGATTTTTCACTCAATAATACAAAACGGATTTTCCGGGATCGTGTATCCTGTTACGCGCAGTTCGGATTCCGTAATGTCGGTAAAAGCATATAAATCCATACTGGATGTGCCGGGTGATGTCGATGTGGCGATAATTATTGTGCCTGCTTCCCAGGCTATCAGTGTGACTGATGAATGCGGCAGGAAAAGGGTAAAAGGAATTGTTGTTATCTCAGCCGGCTTTAAGGAAAGAGGGGATAAAGGCGCTGAACTGGAGAGAGAGCTTCGTCAGACTGCATTCGGCTATGGCATGCGTATTATCGGCCCTAACTGTATGGGACTGATAAATACAAATCCTGAAGTGAGGCTGAACGCTACTTTCTCTCCGGCATGCCCATCGCACGGGAATATTGCTTTTATTACTCAAAGCGGTGCTCTGGGAGTTGGCATATTGCAATATGCAAATAAACTCGGGATCGGTTTTTCAAATTATATTAATGTCGGAAATTGTGCGGATATTTCCTCCACCGATATGCTGCAATGCTGGGAGAAAGATACTGATACCAAGGTTATTTTGCTTTACATGGAATCGATTGATAATCCGGGATTATTCAGCCGTGTTTCCAGGAGAGTGTCGGAGACTAAGCCAGTTCTGGCTATTAAAGGCGGTAATTGGCCGACAGGTTCGGCAGCAGGCATATCTTCTGCAAGCTCTGTAAGTCCGGGTGCATTATCTGAAGCTCTGTTCAATCAGGCAGGCATTGTCAGGGTCAATACTATAAAAGAACTTTTTTATTCCGCAACATTGCTTTCCAGTCAACCGGTTCCAGAAGGAAACAGAATAGTTATAATTACCAATGGGGGCGGCCCGGGTATGCTTGCTGCCGATGCCTGTGCTCAAACCGGACTTATTTTACCGGAGATATCGGCACAGACTGCAGCCAGGTTAAAAGCCGCCATTACGCGCGAAATAAGATTTCATAATCCGCTTAATTTAAGCACAGGAGTATCTGCACAGGAATTTGAGAATGCGTTAAAAATTCTGGCAGAAGATCCGGATTATGACGCGATCGTAACTTTATATGTACCGCCTGCAGGAATGAAAATAAAAAGTATCGAGGATTCAATAAGCAAGGCGGCCGGTGTTATCCGGCAAAATAACAAGCCTGTTGTTTCCTGTTTTATCGGTCAGGTTGATTCACATGGAAAGATTGTTGACGGTAATTACTTTGTGCCATATTATTCTTTTCCTGAAGACGCTGTGTTTGCATTAAGCAATGCAGTCAAATATGGTGAAATAATAAGACAGGATCGCGGAAAAATTCCGGATTTTGAAGATATTGATCGGGACGAAGGCAGACGCATAATTAAATCTATTTTAGTAAGCAGCACTCATAGGCCGTTATTTGTTCCTGCGAACGATATGCATAAGTTATTGAAATGTTATGGCATACTTACGTCAGAATCATTAACTGCAATTATGTCCGATGAAACTGAAAAAGAATCAAATGATGTCGGGGATCCATCAGGCAAGCCTGTCACAAAACAGGAAATGCTCGTTGGTATATCGGAACATATTAATGAAAGCGTAGATATAATTATTAAAATAACAGAAGAATCTTCGTTGGGCCATGTAATTACGTTCAGGTTGGGCGGTTTCTATGCTGATCTTCTTAATGATACTGCGGTTAGATTGCATCCTCTTACTGATGTAGATGCAAGGGAACTGATAGAATCGGTTAAGATGGCAAAGCTGTTGAAAGGTTATAAAGGCGCTTCGCCGGTGGACATTCGTTCTCTTGAAGAGCTTTTGCTGAGAGTCTCTTTCATGGTGGAAGACATCCCGCATATCAGCGAAGTGAACCTGAATCCGGTTAAGGTGCTGCCAAATGGCAGGGGTTATCAGATAATAGGCGCCGGAATAATGATAAAGTGATTTGATATAGTAAATCAATCGTAAACTGCTATAATTTAAAGCGAGAATCGCAATGAAAATAAAATTGATCGCCTTGCTTGCAACATTAATATTTATTGTATTCAGTATGCCATCTTATTCTACGGAAAAATTCGGTCCATGGGATCCGGATGTTTCGGTTGCAGATGAAAATATTGCGATAAAAATAAAGCATTCTGCCCGGCCGGTCAGCATATTCAGCGCGCCCGCAGCAGGAGCATTTTTTATGATACGCGGATTTCAGAAATTCATTTCGCCTCAGGACGGGCCGAATTGCAGATTCAGGCCGACCTGCAGCGAATACGGCAGGATAGCCGTTCTCAGATACGGCGCTGTTGTCGGGGCATTCCTTGCCGGCGACAGGCTCATCAGATGCAATCCGTATAACGCCCCGGGCAGAGATCCTGTGCCGGAATTTTTATTTAAATGAGCCATGGCAATAGTGACAATAAAAAAATATTTAGTTTTATTCGTAAAAATATTATCCCTGATTTTTATTTTACCTTCCGCTTTTTCTTTTGCCGAATTAACGCAACCGGATTTTATTATTAAACAAAAAAAATTTATTCATGAATTATATCAAAGCAAAAGATATTTCGATTGTATTGCAGAAACACAAAGGTTACTGGCATACGGAGATAATATTAAAAACAAAAATAAATATATATATTTTATGGAAGCATGTTATTATCTTGGCGGGCAATATAAGACGGTAATTTCCGGATTAGAGAATGCAAATAGCATTCGCAAGGATAAACCGGAACCGGCAAATATATTTCTACTTTCACATTCGTATCTGAATATCGGTTATTACCGGTTAAGCAAAGAAATATTAGATAAACTGGAGTATGTTGAATTAAAGAAAGATGAGCAAACTAAATTGTTTGTAAACCGGACTGAATTGCTTATTAAAAATTACGAATTCCGGGATATTTTAGCTGAGATTGAAACAGCAGATAAATATATAAACAGGTTTAATAACTCATTTGCCTTGCTGGATTTTAAAAATGATATTCAAAGATACACGGAAATCGGATTAAAGTCGAAATGGCTTTCCGCATCGCTGTCGGCATTGATGCCTGGTGCAGGGCAGGTTTATTCCGGCAAAATAATTGATGGGGTGTTAAGTTTTACTGCTGTTGTCGGATCGGCCGCCGGAGCATTTTATTTTAATCATAAGAAAGAAAAAGCATTGGCAATAACCTTTTCGTTTTTTACCTGCCTCTTTTATGCGGGGAATCTGTATGGCGCCTATAACTCGGCGGAGAATGCAAACGGGATTTTAAATGAACGTTTTGCAGACAGTATTAATAAAAAATATGATTTGTATTATAATCCGGGAGAATATATTGATATGGAAATGTTCAGGTAATGTTTTTTAAAATAATTAATATTAGTGTGTTATTAATATTTTTATTAAATACAAAAATTATTGCATCCGAAAATGAATTAATCAGACTCGCTCAGACATTTAACCGTAATGGCGAATATTACAATGCAATTACCGAAACAATGCGATATCAATATCTGTATCCGAACGGGGTATATTATCCTCTTAGTATGCTGATACAAAGCGAAGCATTTTATAAAGGAGGGAACTACAGCAAAGCAATATACACTCTTTCGGAATGTCACGAAAAATTTAAAAATACCCCTGAGGGCGAAAAAGCATTTTATAAAACCGGCTACATTCAGCTAGCTATCGGAAATCCACATCTGGCATTTCGAAAATTTCAGGAATATAATTATTTATATAAAGACGGAAGCTACATAGAAGACATTTCCCGCGATTTATGCTATACATTGGCGCTTATGAAAGATATGAAAGAAGCGAAAAGTTTAATCGGGCAGTACGAAGAAACTTACTCCGGGGGGAAATATCTCCAGGAGATAAAGGATCTGCAATTACTTATAGACGAAGAGATTAACAGGCCGAAAAAAAGCGTCTGGGTGTCCGTGCTCGGATCAATTGCTCTACCAGGCTTCGGACATTTTTATACGGGTCAATATTATACCGGAATGTTATCCCTGGTCTCCAACGCTGTTTTAATATATCTTTTTTATGACGGATACAGAGACCGGAATAAACTAAGAATGATACTTTTCGGGGTGACTGAATTTTCATTTTATCAATATTCCCTGTATTCGGCAGTAAGAAATGTTTATGAATATAACAGCAGCGAAAATTTTTACAAATCGGTTCAGCTGAGCGCGGAAAAGGAATTTTAAAATGGATAATCTTGAATTAAAAAAAGGCCTGGATTCAATAGTACTTGAAAAGGCCGACTTTTTATTAATTGAAAAACTGATAAAGGAAGAGAAGGATCTTGAAGCAGTTGCCAATATTATCCTGGAAGGAGCTTATAAAAGTTTTGATATTTTAAAAAAAGATTCTATCGAGAGATTTCTGGATTTCGTAATAATAAAGGTCAGAACAGGCAGCTATCATATTCCTTCACTGGCATTCCCTACGCGCAGAATGTCCGATAAACAACTGGAAGAAAAAATTATTAAACTGATAAATATTTATTTGAATCCGGAAATAATTTTCCCGATGCTTAAATATTTTGCCAGAAATATTAAGGATTCGGACAAGAATTTATACCTTGCTTATTTAATAAATTCGGATGATATTATTAAAGCAATATTCGATACTTTTTTGCTCTTTAAAAAAGATATTTATATTGCAGATGTAAAAAAGAGGACTTTAAATGTAAAAAAGATTCAGCAGTTTCCTCCGACTGTTGATCCGGGCGTTTCATCCCCGCTGGATACTTGTTGCAGGTTTAAATATATTCTGGAGTTTATTGCATTAAAGCAAAATGTGGAGCATATCTATACTTCGGAGCAAATTAAAGTCGGCAATAAATAAGCATGAATTTAATAGTTAATGAAATATTTTACTCTATACAGGGAGAAACCAGCAGAGCAGGTTTTCCCAGCCTCTTTATAAGAATGGCAGGGTGTAATTTGCAATGCCCATACTGCGACACTGTTTATGCGCGGTCGCTGTCATCAGGTAAAGAAATGCCGGTTGAAGATATAATAGAAAAAGCAAAGACATATAGGTATTTCGATCACATTACTATTACAGGCGGCGAGCCTTTAATGCAGCCCGAATCAATCCGTCTCATGCAAATGCTTCTCTGGACGGGATTCGATGTTCAACTGGAAACAAACGGAAGTATATCGTTAAAAGACGTGCCGGGAAAGGTAAGGAAGATCGCGGACGTAAAGACTCCGTCCAGCGGACATCCATCATCCTTTCTTATGGAAAATTTAAAATATTTGCAAAAGCCGGATGAATTAAAATTTGTTATATTAGATACACAAGATTATAATTTTTCAGTTGAATTCATTAAGAATAATTGTAAAGATAAAGATATTGTTATAAATTTTTCACCTGTTTTCGGATCATTCCCGGGGCATAAGCTTGCTGAGTTAATTCTAGTTGACAGGCTTCCTGTCAGGTTGAATCTTCAGCTTCATAAAATTCTTTGGGCCGACGAGCCGAAAACAAATTAGGAGATAATGCTTTATGGATTATATAGGATCAATATACCGTCCGCCAAGCGAAGCGTACAGCATGATTATACAGGCCGCTGTCGGATGTTCTCATAACCAATGCACATTCTGCAGTTCTTTTAAAGCAAAAAAGTTTTTCATTAAGGATATGAAAAGAATTAAAGCAGATATTGATGAAGCGGCAATGTATAATAACAGGTTCGAAAAAGTCTTTCTTGCTGACGGAGATGTGCTTATTCTCCCTACTGCCGAACTGCTTGAGATAATGCATTACATTAAAAAGAGATGTCCGCAGGTTACCAGGATCGGGAGTTACGCGAATGTAAAAGCGATACTTAAAAAAACGCCGGCCGAGCTGAAAGAGCTGAAGGATGCCGGGCTGGGTATTGTATACCAGGGAATTGAAAGCGGCAATAAAGAAGTGCTTAAAAGAATTAAGAAGGGAGCCTTCCCTCATAAACAGAAAGAAACTGCCGATAAAATAAAAACTGCCGGGATTCTTCTTTCGCAAACAGTGATTCTGGGCATTGGCGGCGTGGAGCTAAGCCGCGAACATGCGATCGATACAGGCAAGCATTTGGGCGATATGTCGCCGAATTTTGCATCTGCGCTTACTGTTATAATCGAGCCTCAAGCTGAGCTTTATCAGCAGGTTAAGTCCGGGGAGTTTAAAATTCCGGATAAATTCGGCTTGCTAACAGAGCTTAAACTTATACTGGAGAACATGGATGTAAAGAATGACTGTTTTTTTACTTCTAATCATGCGTCCAATTATCTTCCGGTAAAAGCTTTTCTCCCAAAAGAGAAAGATGAGGTTGTTGCGCTTCTCGATAAAGTTATCAAATCAGCTGATCCCGGCATGTTAAGGCCGGAATACATGAGAGCCTTATAATTGATTCAAAGAAGAGTCTTTTCACTAGATAATATCCTTCTAACTTATTATTATAGGGTAATGTTTAAGTTACTGGAATTGGTTCTAAGTAGAAAAGCGTATTATTTATTCCCCGCTTAACAGGCTGGGGATACAATTTATAATTCCAATGTCAGGGTGAAAAGATATGTCCGATAAATCAATGGAAGAAACAATAAGATTCATAAGCGCGGAATTAAATGCGAATCCGGATGCAGACAGGATAAAGTTGATTGAAAAAGCCAGCCAGGAATTCGATCTTAATCCATTGCAGACAGATTTTTTAATGAATAAATACGTTTATAACAAATAATGAATAAAAGAAAAATAATTATATTACTGGTATTTATTATCAGTCTTTCTGCGTGTCAGGATTATGACGTTACCGGAAAGATTGTTATCGAATACGATAACGCATGGACAGCAGTAATCTCGCAGAATCGTACCGAGAGCAATGTGAGCGGCAACGGCAACCGGGAATACAGCTTTACGAATCCTGATAGTTTATCAGTTACTGCCTCAAAGCAGGATGATTCTCAAAACAAACTCACAGTGTTTATTTACGAAGATGAAAGAATAACAGCCGCAGCTTCGACAAGAGAACCGCAGGGCAGCGTAAGAGCTGAATACGAATTTCCGTATTAATATTTTTGTAATATTCATGCATCTGCCGGTAAATCAAGTTTACAGATTAATCGGAAATAGATTTATTAATAAAATAATTCCTCTTGACATTCGTATTTTTTTCGCGTAGAATATTTTACTCCAGCCGACAATTTCATGTGAGTAAATCAAAAATTTTTTATTACCGGTGAGTGACCTTGTTTTTGCTTTGATCCATTCATTATAAGTTACCAAGGAGTAATACAATATGGAATTAAAAATTAAAAGAGATAAAAAGCAAAAAGAAACCAGTTATTTTATTGCACTTTTAAAAAAAAGAGACCTTATATTTCTATCATGGAAAATCGACAATCCTAAGTGGAAAAAGCGGATTGAAATAGCGCAGACAGACCCTTCCATGAAAGAATTCCTGTTTGTTGACATAGTTTCAGTTGAGAAAAAGAAGCATAACAAAATCGACACCATACCTGTTTTCGGTCTGGAAAATAACTGGCATATTTTCGTTAAAAAGGAATATCACGGAAAACGATTAATATTTAATCTTTCATATCGCGATAAAAAAGGTAAATTTTCCGACTTGCTGAACTCTATTGAAATAGATATACCTCTGGCTTTGGAGGATATTGAAGCTGATCAGACACTATTCGAAGAAAAAAGCATTTTGATGGAATTATCGGAAATAAATTCCGCCATATTATCCGGTTCGCAAAATTCGTCATGGTAAGTTAAAATGAATGGTTCAACGCATGTTAAGGTTGTGCTCGCTCTGCATGCACATCTTCCTTATATAAGAATTCCTGATAGAAAATTCCCCTTGCAGGAATTGTGGCTTTTCCAGGCCATTACCGAAACTTATATCCCGCTTCTTCAGTGCTTTAATGAGCTAATTGAAGAGAAAATCAGCTTTAACATTACAATTTCACTAAGCCCAACTTTAATTTCAATGCTCTCGGACGAATATTATAAAAGAAAGTACCACCAATATCTGGGAATGATGCTGGAGCTTTTACGAAAAAAAAGCGCTAATTCAAACGGTGAGGAGAAGTCTTCTTTACTTTCTCTGCTTAATAACTTACAGTCCGTATCAAATTATTACATCGAAATTAAAGAGGATATTTTACGCGAACTCCGGAAATTATCGGAAAGCGGCCATATCAATCTTATAACGACTTCCGCCACGCACGCCTTGCTACCGCTTTTCAGATTCAGCGAAGACTTTATCGGCAGCCAGATCGGCATTGGACAGGCCGTTTTTGAGAAGGCGTTTGGTTTCGTGCCCGAAGGTTTTTGGCTGCCGGAGATGGGATATTGTGCCAACCTGGATAAAATGCTTGGCCGCTTTAACATCAAATATACTTTTCTTGAAGCGCACAGCGTGTACCTTACAAAAGGCAGTCCTTCCTATGGGAATTTTTATCCTTCAATTACGGAGTCCGGTTTAAAAATATTCCCGCGGGAGCTTCATCTTTCCAATGTAATATGGTCTGCAAAGAGCGGATATCCCGGCGACCCCAGGTACCGTGAATTTCATTTCGATTATATTTACTCGCTGAGCGATACCGAGCTTAACGAGTTCGGACTGGACAGGATCCCGTTCGGCTTAAAGATTTACAAAATAACAGGCGGCGAAAAGCCTAAGGAATTTTATAATAACAGAGAAGCTGCTGAAACAGCCCGTGCGCATGCAGACGATTTTGTCGCCAGGATAAGGGAGCGTGCGGCAACTGTGCGCAGGCACATGCACAGGAATCCTGTATTTACTCTGCCTTTTGATGCCGAACTTTTCGGGCACTGGTGGTACGAGGGGCCTGTGTTTTTAAAACACGTCATTAGGAATATCGCATCATCTCCGGATATTGATCTTATTCAACCCGCTGATATTAACGGCAGTGAGCTTGATATTGTCGCGCCTGCGGAGTCTTCATGGGGACGCGGCGGATACTTTAAATCGTGGATAAACCCCGAATGCTCGTGGATATATCCGAAGCTTGCACTGCTTGACGCCCGTTACAAGAACATTATAAGCGATAAAGTTAGCGAAGCTTCCGCGCAGGCAATAAAAGAGCTGTTGCTTGCGTCATCTTCGGACTGGCCGTTCTTAATCGCAAACGAGACATCCGTAGACTACGGCAGGATGAGGCTTGAGGACCATATCAATACTGCAAAAAAAATTCTGGACGAAATAGAAGCAGGCAATGTCGATGAGAAATTTTTACATGAAAGAGCCTCGCTTTATCCTCTGTTCGGGCATTTGCATTAAAAAAAGCTGATTGATATTTTTTTAAACTTATAAAAAAGTATTATAAATATCGAAATTCGTTTTTACTCAATCTTGAAATTCAAAACAAGTTCTTTCAGTTTTTTTGCGGTTTCCGCGATATCCATCGAGTTGCCCGATATCTCTTCGGAGCCGGTAGCGTTCGCCTGCGTAACGTCATTAACGGACGAGATCGATCTTACCATCTCATGCGAAGCAGTCTTTTGTTCTTCTGTCGCGGATTTTATCTCTTCCGATTTATCCCTTACCTTTTTAGTCTCTTCGTTGATTACTTTATTTGCTTCGAGCTGCTTGTTCATTTGATTGCTGATATTTTCCATAAGCTCGGCAATACTATTCACGCTCTTTAATATTTTGGTAATTGTGTCTGTTGTTTTGCTTACGTTTGTCTTTCCTTCGTTTATTTCTTTGTCGTTCGATTTTATTAATACGCTTATGTTGTTTGCACTTGACGTCGTCTTTTCCGCAAGCTTCGAGATCTCGTCAGCAACAACTGCGAAGCCTTTACCCGCATTGCCGGCTCTTGCCGCTTCAATTGCGGCATTAAGCGACAGAAGATTTATCTGATCCGAAATATCATTTATTATTTTTATAATGCTGCTCATTTCGCTTGAGCTGTCGCTTATTTTAGTCATGCTGGTGCTCATCGATCCCAGATTTTTGTTGCCTGTTTTTACGTATTCAGTGATCCCCGATGTCAGGGTGAGCATATCTGCAATGTTGTTTTTTGTCTCAACAATAATTGCTGAAAACTCTTTCATCTTTTGCATCAGGGCTTCCATGCTCTGATTCTGAAAGTCCGCGCTGTTGAAAATGCTTTCCATCCCTGCGGTGATCTCTTCCACTGTCGCGGTTATCTCTTCGGCTGAGGCTGCCTGCGTTTGCGAGTTTTCCGAAAACAGCGACGCAGCCTTTGAAAGTTCATTTGAAGACGAAGCAAGTTCCGACGAAGTGTTCTCAATGGTTTTTAAAAGCGACACGGTGTTAGTATACTGCTCGATGCTTTTGTTCGCATTTTCAGTTGAGTGCAATAACCCGCTTTCGAATGTTTTATTAATAATAAGTAAGATAATAAATAGGGCGATTATAGCAATAAGGGAAACAGGGAAAAATTGCTTTTCAAGAAAAGTAGCCGGATTGGAAACCAGATTATTTATCAGGCTAATAAATTCGGCATTCGCAATTAAAAGCAAAATGCCTGCTGTGAAGTAAACCGGCTTTGAGGAGAACAGAGCAGCAATAGCGATCATTGTAATGTTAAAGTAAACGGGAAAGGTGGCGATTCCTGCGGGATTAAAGTCCCCCGCAGAAGCAAGCATCACTGCAACTGGGGGCGCAATGATATCAAGAACAAGCATTATTGTAATAAAATTTCCTGCGAAAACATACCGGCCTGCTTTTAATAAAGCCAGATCAGCAATAAATATTATTAATGATATTGCAGAAAATATGAAAAAAATGTTTACCTGTAAATTGGAATTGATCAGAGATACGACTGAGAAACTTACTGCTGCAACAATTAATAATAAGTTCAGATATAATAAAAAGAATGCTTTCTGCTTAATTACGTAGGAGGTGTTATCATATCTGCCCAGAAAGAAGTTTTTCAGAATACGATTCATATTAGCTCCGAAATTATATTTACAATAAAACAGATTTTTATTCTATCCTTAATTAACAGTAAAGTCAATATAAAACAGGAAAAATACATTGACAGTCAGGCTTTGAAAATATTAATATTGATGACTTTATGAAATGCTAAGCGAGTAGAAAAGAGTTAACTGACGTATTATTTTATTCTTTCGGACGAAGAATCCCCCGGCCCGCTTCGCGATCCACCCCCTTTAATTAAAGAGGGTATAGGGGGAGCAGGAAAATTTTTTTATCAAACATTACATTAAATATATAATAGACTCGAATTCAAGTTATAAATAAACATTAGAATGGCTATGAAAAATAAAATAAAAATAAATCCTTTTAACACGGCAGGACATTTCGGGCAATTCGGCGGGAGATACGTTCCTGAAATGCTGATTCCGGCTCTCGATCAGCTGGAAAAAGTTTACCTGAAAGCAAGGAAGGATAAAGGCTTTAAAGCCGAGTTTGAAAGTGTGCTGAAGAACTATTCGGGAAGGCCGACCCCGCTTTACTTTGCGGGGAACCTTACAAAGCAACTCAAGGGAGCAAAGATATACCTGAAACAGGAAGGCCTGGGACAGACAGGTTCGCATAAAATAAATAATGCGATCGGCCAGGCGATACTGGCAAAGCGAATGGGAAAGAAGCGCGTTATTGCCGAGACAGGCGCAGGACAGCACGGGCTTGCAACCGCTACAGTAGCGGCAAAGTTCGGCTTTGAATGTGAGATATTCATGGGGCTCACAGATATTAAGCGCCAGCGTCCTAATGTATTCTGGATGGAACAGCTGGGTGCAAAGGTGACACCTGTTACCACAGGCAACATGACTCTTAAAGACGCTGTCAACGAAGCCATTCGCAACTGGATTGAAACTCTCGACAGCACACATTTTTTAATAGGCTCGGTTTTAAGCGCGCATCCTTATCCTGTTATGGTTCGCGACTTTCAGTCCGTAATAGGCAAAGAAGCTCTTGTGCAGATAAAGCAGGCTGAGGGGAGGCTCCCTGATTACCTGGTGGCGTGTGTGGGAGGCGGCAGCAACTCGATCGGGCTATTTTATCCTTTTTTGCAGTATGATAAAGTTAAGATGATAGGCGTGGAAGCAGGAGGCCGCAGCATGAATCCGGGCGAGCATGCAGCGCGTTTTGCAAAAGGCAGGGAGGGCATCATTGAAGGTTACAGATCGCTCTTTCTGCAGAATGAAGACGGCCAGTCGCTCGAAACGCATTCAGTTGCGGCCGGTCTCGATTACATAGGAGTGGGGCCGGAGCACGCTTACTTAAACTCGATAGGACGGGTAAATTACGTAAACGCATCCGATGCAGAGGTGCTCGATGCGCTTCGGCTGCTTATCAAAACTGAGGGCATAATACCGGCACTCGAATCATCGCACGCGCTCGCTAAGGGCATAGAGCTTGCTAAAAAATTAAGCAAAAATAAAATTATAATAATCAATGTATCAGGCAGGGGCGATAAGGATATATTCCTTATCGCCGAAGCATTGAACGATAAGGAATGGACTTCGTTTCTTAAATCAAAAGTTGAAGAGGCAGAAAAGAAATGAACATCCATAATACAAAAAAATCCCTAATGACGCACATTGTGCTTGGCTACCCGGACATGAACACGAATAAAGAGCTGATTAAAGTAATGTCCGATGCCGGCGTCGGCTATATCGAGATGCAAATCCCGTTCAGCGATCCCATTGCAGACGGCCCTACAATAGTAAACGCGAATCAGCAGGCATTAAAACACAACATTACATTAAAGGATTGCTTCGATTTCGCAGAAGATATGGCGTCATCATACAAAAATATTAATTTTTTATTCATGTCGTATTATAATATATTGTTTAGCGCCGGCATTGAGAACTTTGTTAAAACAGTAAAGTCAGCAAATCTTTACGGTTTAATAATTCCGGATATTCCTTTTGAAGAAGACATGGAAGGATTTTTTCCAGCCTGCATTGAGAAGCATCTGAATGCAGTTTATGTGATCTCGCCCACAACGCCCGAAACGCGTCTTAAGCGAATACGCAATGTTGTGTCCGGATTTGTGTACTGCACGTCGAGAATCGGCATCACGGGAGCGGATAAGAACCCTCACCGGAAGCTAGAGCAATACGTACGCAAAGCAAAGAGAATCCTGAATGTTCCGATCGCGGTCGGGTTCGGTATCGACAGCGCAGAGAAAGCTAAAGCAATATCAGGGTTCGCGGACATTATTGTTATCGGGAGCAAGGTCATAAACATGGTTAATCAATATGGCAGGGATTTCCAAAAACCGGTGTATGAGTTTTTGTATGAAGTTAAAAAAGCAATAACATAATACGCTTTTAATAATTTTTACTTAAAAACTATTTTTCTCATTCGTATGTTCATATCATTTACCACAATGAAATTCATTTGAGGATCATTTTTAATAATGAATAAAGCAGTTTTTATTTTTTCGAGTACATAATCCAGCGATTTCGGTTCTATTCTTAATAGAATAACACCATCAATTATATGTCTTGATCTGAATACCAATTCTCCAAAATCTTTATCAAATGTGAGGATATAACCGCCATTTTGTTGAGCAATTTTTATAATTTCCTCATCTGAAATACCGGGTGAGTTTTCACTAATGCTGATGATCTCAGTGCCGTTTTTACGTAAATTTTGAACAGCTTTTAATGGAATATTTTCATCAGCTATTATTTTAATCTGCATTTTACATTATTAAAACTTTTTCATCTTTGAGTACGTATGAAGCATATTCAAGACAGGCCGTAATATCTTCAGCTTTTAACTGAGGATAGTTTTCGATTATTGCTTCAGAAGACCAATTCTTAGCAAGAAGATCAATGATAAAGTCAACTGAAATACGAGTACCCTTAATTATAGGTTTACCTGCAATAATCTTTTCATCTGTTTCAATTCTTTCCTGCCACATATAGTTATCCCCTTTGATAATTGATTTTGCTATAACAGAGTTTGCTGTATTTGCAAGCAAATTTTCATTATAGATCCATTTAGAGGACAAATAGAATAATTAAAATAAATTGCTGGCAAAATTAATAAAATTATTTTAAGCTTACAAAAATTTAAAGTAAAACAATTTTTTAATTGATTATATATAACGATTAATCTTTTAAATATCGTAATTAATAATTTAAATGAAAGGTTTGATATGAAGAACGCAACTATCATTGGAGCAACAGGTTTCGGGGGCCTTGGCCTTATAGAGATTCTATTAAGGCATCCGGAATTTAAAATAAAGCAGCTTGCCGCGCGCAAGGATGTCGGAAAACGCGTTGACGAGGTATTTCCGCACCTGAACGGCTTCTGCGATCTGATGGTAGAAAGCCCGGAAGCTATAGATTATTCCGGGATAGATATCGCTTTCTTTTCAACACCGGACAGGGCAGGCATGATGCTCATTAGTGAATTTTTTAAGAGAGGCATACCTGTGATCGATTTCAGCGGCGACTTCCGCTTTAACGATACCGAAACATACTCAGCATACGCTCGTTTTAAAGGCATGGAAGACAGACATCTTTCTCCAGAAATACTGGCGCATGCTGTGTACGGGCTTCCTGAGATCAACGCGGACAAGATCAGAAAAGCGAAGGTAGTCGGCAATCCCGGCTGCTTCGCTGTCTCCATCATGCTTGGGCTTTTGCCCACAGTAGAGATGGGACTGGCAGACTCGCCCACTATCATCTGCGACGGCAAAACAGGCGTCTCGGGAGCTGGGAAGAATCCGGGTGAGGCAAATTTTTATCCTCAGAGATACGAAAACGTAAACACTTACAGGGAAGGCAAACATCAGCATATTTACGAAGTTGAGAACGTCCTTAACAGCAGAAGCAAAAATAAAGTAAAGATAATGTTTGTTCCGCAGATCGTTCCGCTTAACCGCGGAATACTCTCTACTATGTATGCTCCTGCAAAATCCGGCCTTACAACAAAAAAGGCGCTTGATGTTTACAGGGAATATTATGCAGGCAAGCATTTTGTTGTGGTCACGGATAAATCTCCTAACACAACAGATGTTCGCGGCTCCAACAGATGCGAGATTCGCCCTATGGTTGATGAGCGTACTGGTACGCTCTTTGTGACTTCTGTAATAGATAATCTTGTCAAGGGACAGGCAGGCAACGCAGTGCAAAACGCGAACATCATTCTCGGCTTTGATGAAAAGACGGGACTTGACGTGCCGGCGTTTTATCCGTAATTATATTTAATAAATTATTGACCTAATTATTAATAAGGATTATCTTAATATCATTAATCCGGAGAATAATATGAATTATAAAGTGATCATTATGTACGATCCTGAATATAAGGGATATATTGTGGATGTACCTGAACTTGAAGGTTGCATGAGTCAGGGTAAGACGATAGATGAAGCGATTATAAATATTAAAGATGCAATTAATGGATGGCTTGAGGCGGAAAAAAAACATCATCCACTGGAAATACATGAACCCCGTGAGATTTTTTTAGGTGAAGTAACAGTATAATATGGGGATACTTTCTAACATTTCCGGTAAAGATGCTGTAAGAATATTCCAAAAGTATGGTTATAATATTGATCATCAAACCGGCAGTCATATAATATTATATCATCCATCCAAACCAACTCTTTCTATTCCAAATCATAAAGAACTCGCCCCGGGTTTGCTTCATGGACTAATAAGAAAAAGCGGCTTGACAGTTCAGGACTTTATAAAAGAAAAATAATTAAAAATTTAGCATATAAGAATTTATTATAATAAAACAGTAATGACCAGGGAAAAAATACAATACGCAAACGGAACAATCAAAACGCCGGATAATCCGGCAATACTTTTTATCGAAGGCGACGGTACCGGGCCGGATATATGGAAAGCAGCAAAATATGTCTTTGATTCTGCGGTTGAAAAGGCATACGCGGGCAAACGAAAAATCCAGTGGATGGAAGTCCTTGCAGGCGAAAAGGCTTTTAAAGCGACCGGGAACTGGCTCCCGGACGAGACTCTGCAGAAGATAAAGGAATATAAGATCGCTATAAAGGGTCCGCTAACTACTCCGGTTGGCGGCGGCATTCGAAGCATAAATGTTGCATTAAGGCAGGCATTAAAGCTTTACGCATGCATTAGGCCGGTCAAATACATCAAGGGGATGCCCAGCCCGGTCAGGAACCCGGAGAAAGTCGACATGGTAATTTTCAGGGAAAATATGGAAGATGTATACTCGGGGATAGAATGGAAGCAAGGTTCTGAAGAAGCAAGGAAAGTGATTAGCTTTTTAAATGACGAGTTGCATCAGAATCTTACTTTTGATTCAGGTATAGGCATAAAGCCGATCAGTATTGCGAACACAAACAACCTGGTCCGGGCCGCAATTAAGTATGCAGTTGCCAATAAAAGAAAAAGCATCACACTTATGCACAAAGGCAACATAATGAAATTTACCGAAGGCGCATTCAGAGACTGGGGTTACGCGCTCGCAAAAAAAGAATTTGCCGGTATAATAGTAACGGAGGATGAACTCAGGGAAAAGTACAATGGCAGGCAACCCGGTGACAGGATCATTATCAAGGACAGGATCGCTGACGCGATGTTTCAGCAGGTATTGCTGAGGCCGGATGAATACGATATTATCGCAGCGCCCAATCTTAACGGCGATTATCTTTCTGATGCGCTTGCTGCTCAGACCGGCGGGCTGGGGATGGCTCCGGGCGCGAACATCGGGGACAGTGAAGCTGTCTTTGAAGCTACGCACGGAACGGCACCCAAGTATGCCGGGCTGGATAAGGTGAACCCGGGCTCGCTTATACTTTCGGGAGAACTTATGCTTCGCTTTATCGGATGGACGGAAGCTGCCGACCGGCTGATGAGCGGCCTGGAAAAGACAATTCAGCAGAAAAAGGTTACATACGACCTGGAAAGGCTGATGCAGGACGCAACACTTTTAAAGTGTTCGGAATTCGGAGAAGCAATCGCGGAGAATATTTAACCACCAATACATACAGATAAAAAGAGGGAAAATTATGAAACCGTATAAAACCGATAAAACCGGTGAAGATATTTTGACTATTCTTGCTTCGGATGGCAAAATAGCACATGAAGATATTGCCAAACAATTAAATCTTCCGGTCAGTACTGTATCAAAATATATAAATAAGTTTGAAAAAGATAAGATTATTTTAAAATACAGGGCTCATATAAACTGGGAAAGGATTAAAGAGCATGAAGTAAGAGCGCTAATTGAGGTAAGGGTAATCCCTGAGCGGGGAGTCGGCTTTGATGCCATTGCGGAATCCATTTACCGTTTTCCTGAGGTTACGGCTTTGTATCTTATTTCCGGGGGTTACGATCTGCTTGTTCAGGTTGAGGGCCCGAATCTCAGAGAGGTTGCGCTTTTTGTTTCCGAAAAACTTGCTACCTTGAAAAACGTGCAGTCAACTGCAACGCATTTTCTATTAAAGAAATTCAAGGAAGACGGCGACATTCTGGTTGCTCAACCTGATTCGAAAAGATTGCTTGTAAGCCCGTAATCCTGTTTAATTTAACGCCTTGAAGCAAAATATTTTTTATTTTTCTATTTTAATAAGAGAGCAAATTCCTTCAGCAATATCGCCGGCATTGCTGGAGTTATAAATATCCACAGATCTTTCGCCGTCAATAATATACTTATATTTATATATTCCGGGGTTAAGCCTCTTTACCAGCATCCAGACCCCGCTTTTCTTTTTTTTAAGCAGATCATTCTCAGGGTTCCAGTTATTAAAATCCCCAACAAGCGAGATATGTTTAGCGCGTGGTTTATAAATCCTGAATTCGACTAGCTGAGTATCAATTAACCTGTAAGATACATTTTTTGTGTCGGTTAAATTAATTGGATATATAATAGATACGTAAGATCCTGAATCATCATCTTCCTTTTCCGGATTCATAGGATCTGGAAGCCAAATTCCGTCTACAACGAATTTATACCGGATCGTATTATTATTGTTATTATCGTTAAACTCATTTATAAAATAATACCATATCCCGTAATTACCCTTTGACATGTCTACAGGCATCCAGTTGGAGAAATCTCCTGCTATTTGGACATTGTTTGTATTCCTGTTCTTATGTGTAACAAGAATGCCTTTTTCAATTAAAGATTTTCCTTTTCCTGCATTATCTGTCTTTACAACCTTTAGTTCGCGGGGCGCACCGGATTCTTTTAATGTACGAAAATTATTATAATATTCAATATGTTTATTATTTTCCGTTGATATGAATCCAGTAAAAAGAAACGGCAAAAAGATTAAAATTAGTTTAAACTTTTTAATTTTTTTTATCATTCTCATTTATGTTATTTTATTATAAAGTGCTTATTGTTGAATTTAGACTTCCATATTTTATGTCGATAACTATAGTAAAAATATTGAAATAAAAACGTAACAACTGCAAAATAAGTTAAAAATTATACAGTCAGGTTGGATAAATGGCAGAAAACGAAGAAATAATTGAATATTCTCCGGCAGAACAGAAGGAGATAGATAGAATTTTAAATTATTTATCACAGGAAACATTGGGACATATGCCTGTAAATTCCATATCTGCAGATGAAGGTATAGATAAAGAAGCGGGATATGCACAAGAAGAAGTGAATATTCAATTTGACAAGGGGGATTTAGGGGTTCTGCCGGAGGATGAGGAAATCGGTGAAGAATTCGAAGCTGATTTAGAAGAGCAAATAATTAGCGATCAGGAAGAATCAGCAAAGGTTGAACAGGAACAGGAGCATGAAGAAGAGGAAGAATTAGAGCTGGAAGAACTGGAGCAAAACATGCTTGAAGATGAGCCGGAAGAATACCAGGACATTACCGGTTTAATACATGAAATAAAAGATAAAAAGATAGAAGAACGGCCTTCTGATGAGATAAGTGATGAAATTACTGATGAATTGCTTTCCGAAGATTTTTCAGCAGTTGAAGAAATAGATGGGAAATCAGGTCCGCATGAGGAACCAGTTGAAGAAGAGTTCGATGCTGATTTGCTGGAGAGCATTGATTTAGACGAAGTTAAGCCGGCCAGAAAAGCTTCTGAAGAACCGGATTACGATTTAACTATGCTTGCCGACGAGTTCGAAAAACAGGAAAAAGATCTTGTAGCTGATGAAGAAGGGAAGAAGGCTGTTCCTGTAACCGAAATTCCGGACATTAGCAATGAGCAACCCGGGCATGAACCGCTGCTAGATGAGGATCTTTTGGAGGGACTTGAGTCTACAGTAACGGAACAGGTTCCCGCTGAAAAAGTTAAACCTTTGAAGGATAAAGCGACGGGGAGCATAGTTCCGGAAGAGCAGTTTAATCTGGATGAACTTGAGGGAATGGATGTAATAGATGAAACACCAGCTAAATCGGCCGATGATAAATTTCCCGACATAGACCTGACGGATTTGGATGAGCTTAAAACAGAATCCGAAGAAAAAAAACCGGTTTCCAAAACTGACAAAAAAATTAATAAACAGGATTTATCGCCGGATTTCAATATAGATCAAGAGACTCATGAGGAAAAAATAGCATTCGATATTTCACCGGAAATGGGAATAAGCGAATCTGTTGAAAAAGATATTCCGGCATCTCCGGAAAAAGAAGGTGAGATTGATCTTTCCGACAGTGAATTAAAAAAACTTAATAAAGCAATACAAATTTTTCATCCGAATCTAAGCAAAATTATTAAAGACATTATATTAAATGACCGGCTTCCTGGCAGTGATATTAGAGATCTGGTCGATATGCTTTTAAGTAGCACATCGGAAGAAGATGTAAAATTATTTTTAGAAGAAAAACTGAATAAAAAAATTGATATTTCCGCGAAGGCCGCGCAACCTAAAAGACGCGTCATAGCAGCAAGATCGGAATATACGGCAGAAGGCAGGGAAAAACAAAAGAAGCGTATTAAAAACGCAGGAATTATTGCAGCCGTCGGAGTAGTGCTGTTAGTGGCAGGTGTTCTTGTTTATAAAAATATTTACATTCCGGTAATGGCCAAAAAAAATATAGATGAAGGGGTTCGTATTATAAAGAGACCCGGAGTGCCCGTACTCCAGAAACAAAAAGATTATAAAAAAGCTGAAGAATTATTTAATCACGTTAATGATAATTATATTAAGGACTATCTTTACGGCTATCATTCTTATGCGAAGGCATATTTCCAGAACAAAGAATATGATTATGCTCTGGAAAAGCTTAATAAAGCTTACGATATTGATGCTTCGAATATAGATACACTTAATAACCTGGGTTTTTTCTTTGCTAAAGTGCCGGAAGCAAAATTTGAACAAATTAAACCTCAGCTCAGGAATTATTATTATAAAACTATTAAGCCGGTAGGCCCGATTAATAAACAGATTGATGTTGCTATTGATTTTTACCGTAAAGCGCTTAATTTGGATCCAAATAATATTACAGCGTTATACGGGATAGGTAATGCCTATACCAGTCAGGGAGAATTTCTAAAAGCCAGGCAATTCTACGAAAACATTCTGGCTGTGGATAAGGATTCAACAGTTGGGTATTCGGGACTAATGAACCTGTTCATTGAAAGAGATGCTTTACCGGAAGTGCTAACTATACAGTCTGATCTTGAATATAAGAAAAAATTATCGCAGGTGCCAAGGGCATTACTGGCAAAACTTGCTTCGTATTATTTAAGTAAAAAAAGAACGGACTCAAAAAATATCAGGATTGATTACGGGATTCAGTCTCCGGATATCAAGGATTTTAACGACAATCCGTTTCCTGCGGTAAAAAAAGTTCTGAATGCGCTGGCGGAACAGGATATGGATTATCCTCCATTATTTCTGCATTTTGCCCGACTTTCGAAAGAAGAGAAAAACTATAATCTTGTAAAGAGAAATTTACTGACTGCGCTTGAAAGAGAACCGAATTATTTTGCCGCTCATATTCTGTTAGCAGAACATTATTATCAGACAAAGGATCCTGTTGAGGCATATAAATCATGTAAAAAGGCTTTGCAGTCTTTCCTTTCCCCGCCCGAGTTTACCAATGAAGATTTTTATTATGAAACAGAAAAGATCGGCACTGCGTACGCAATAATGGGGAATATTTTTTATTACGCAGACAGGTTTAACGCCAGGTTTGGAGATGATTTTGAAGATGATAATATAGAAGAAAAAAGCGATGAGCTGGCAACCTTATCAATAGCCCAGGATAAATACGAGAAAGCAATTTCTGAAAATTTTAAATCAGGCGAGATCTTTTATAATCTGGGAAGAATATATTATAAAAAAGGACAATACGATAAAGCTGTTACTACATGGCTTAATCTTTATGAGGATTTTATTGCTCAGCCGGAATTGCTTTTTGCATTGGGGAATGCGTTTTATCACCTGAGGAATCTTGAAGCCAGCAAGGGAGAATATCTGAAAGTCATTTCTTTTTATGAAGGCAAAGCTGAAAATATAAAAGCAGTTTATCCTTCAAGAGAGGAACACAGTAAAATATTTCTTACATTATCATCCGTATACAATAATTTGGGCGCTGTATATCAGATTCAGAATAATGAGACAAAAGCGAATATAAGTTACTGGAAAGCAATTGACAATGCTAATAAAATTGAAAGGGAAAACGAATTTGCACGCGTAAATCTGGCCAGGGCGTTTAAGCAGCACAAGGAAGCTGCGCAGCCTGTCCTTGATGAAAATATAGCGGTAAATGTGGAAAGTTACACTGATTTTTAATTTAAGATTCAACTATCTTCGTAATCTTAGTCTTTTCATTTAAATTGATATCGATAAATTCTATACCCATGCCGGATGGACTATTCTTACCGTCTCCTTCGCTCAACCATCTGACAATTCCTTTAATCTCGATATTCTCTTCATCGGGACCGATAACGGAAAGCTGTATTTCAGATCCGATATTAACAGGTTCGGGTGTTGAAATGAAAATTCCACCGTAGCTTAAATCTTTTGATGAACTGAAAGTCATCCCGTCAGATGAATGGACTTCTGATTTTATTTTTTTTGAGACTCTTGGATGTTTTCTTTTTTCGTTCATTTTATTTTCTTCCTGGTATTATTGTCTTATTGAAATTAACTGGATATCAATTTAATTTATTATAATATACATTGACAAATTTACAACTTTTTTTTATTTTAAAGGATATGGAAAAAAAAATTTTTGAGGATGATGTTTTTTACAGCATTAATTGGTCGCGGCCGAATCAGTGCGACAGGCATACGGTCATGGGTATCCCCAGCGTAGCCGGTATTGTCGCTTTATTTCAGAAAAGAAATGATATTATAGAATATCTGCTCTTTTACGCATGCTGGAAGAGCGGAGTCAGAAGCGGCGTGCGCGATCTTCTTGATCCAACCTTTAGCCAGTTCCGCGAGCTTATAACTTTGTCCGAGAATAAAGATCTAATGTTCAATTTTACAGTTGTTGATACGAGTCCGCAGGACATGCAGGACATTATGTACTGGCTGATAAAAGAATACAGCCCCAAATTAAATAATATCAAAGATTTTCTTGATTCCGAAAGATATAAAAATATTTATCTGCTGGAAAAATTCGAGGGAGATGCGGACGATAAATAAATTGGGTTGCCCGAGAATCGAACTCGGAACCTATTGATTAAGAGTCAAGTGCTCTGCCAATTGAGCTAGCAACCCGTGAAAAAAGCTTGTAAAGCATAGTTTAGAGGTGATTTTACTGTCAAGTTTTTTTTAAAACTTAATGTGTCAGCAGAATAAAATCCGTTAATTTTATTATAATTCGAGAAAATACAGATTATTATCCCGGATAAATATAAAGATCAATAAACAACTTATATTCGTAATATTTTAAAGGAAAACAGTATGAGTAAAAATAATTATGATGTCGCGGGCATAGGTTCACCGCTGATCGATTTTACAGTTAATGTTGATGATGCTTTACTTGGCGAACTTGGATTAAAGAAAGGCCAGATGCATCTTATAGATGAAAATAAAAGCAAAGATATATTTTTAAAATTAAAGAATTATAAAATCGATAGAACGCCCGGCGGTAGCTCTGCGAATACGCTCGCCGGATTGGCATTGCTTGGTGGAAAGGGCGTGCTGTTCGGCACAGTCGGGAATGATGCCAACGCAGAATTCTATATTGAGGAAACTGAAAAGGCAGGAGTAAAGACCATGCTCAGCCGCAACAGCAGCATGACAGGGCACGCGATTACTTTTATTACAATTGATTCCGAACGCACTTTTGCAACCCATCTCGGCGCAGCGCTGAATTTCAGAAAAATAGATGTTGCCGAACACGAGATAAAAGCCAGCGGCATTTTGCATATTGAAGGATATCTTTTGGAACTGCCGGAAGTCAGGGAGGCAGTTAAATATGCAATGTCAATCGCGAAGAAAAACGATGTGAAGATCTCCATCGATCTTGCAGATCCCGGGCTGATAGCCAGGATTCCCGATGTAATTGATGATACGGTAAAAAATTATGCCGATATAGTTTTCGTTAACGAAGCTGAGGCAAAAGTCTATACAAGGAAAGAAAAAGAAGCAGCTCTTGACGCAATTTATTCCAGCTGTGATGTTGCGATTGTAAAACTTGGCGAGCACGGCAGCCTGATAAAGAAGGATTCGACTACATATCGCATACCTGCATATAAAGCAGATGTCGTAAACACTAACGGGGCAGGGGATATGTACGCGGCGGGTATACTTTACGGCTTGTCGAAAAATTTGCCCATTGAAAAAGCCGGAAAGATCGCGAGCTATGCCGCATCATTGGTCGTATCACAGGTAAGCACAAGGCTAAGCAGAAAGATCGATATAGAAAGCATAAAATAAGTATTATTATTAGAGTTATTGCAAAACTGTCATTCCGACCGAAGGGAGAAATCTCTCGATTGCTATGAGATTTCTCCCTTCGGTCGAAATGACATTGAGATATGCAACAAGTCTATTCTATATAGGGATATAAAGTTCAAGGCCGGGCTTAATTGAACCGGGATTTTTCAGATTGTTAAACAGCATAATTTTTTTCACCTGCGTTTTATAAAGCGATGCGATTCGGCTGATGCATTCGCCTTTTTTTACAACATGTTTTTTAAGGTTGTTGAATTTAATATCGTACAGGCTTGTAATATTATTTTCGAGTTTTGCTTTACAGCCTTTAGGTACAATTAGAGTGTATTTTTTTTCAAAAGGCGGAGTAATATTCTGGTTTAATTCCGGATTAAGACTTTTTAAAGTCTCAACTGGCACATCAGCAAGAGTTGCGGCGACTTTAATTTTTACAGGATATTCAAATACAATTTTTTCGGTCTCTGCTGCTATAGGTGAGGCTGCTTCATCTCCAATATCAAAAAGCTTTTGATTTTTATAAATTACAAGAAGAGCCGCAAACCGGTAAAGGTATTCATTAGTCTCTCTTTTTAAATATCCGCTCTCGAGCAGTTCAGTGACCGACCTGGACCGGGTTTTAATCATGCTTCTTTTAATATAACCTGCACCGCCGTTGTAGGATGCAAGCGCTAATTCCCATGATCCGAACATGGAATATAAGTTTCTCAAATGCTTTATTGCTGCTTGGGTTGATTTTTCCACGTTTCTTCTTTCATCTACCCAGTTGTTGACTTTTAACTTTAATGGCCTGGAAGTGCCTTTTAGAAACTGCCACAAACCTACAGCTTTGCTTCGTGAAACGGCATACGGATTAAAGGCGCTCTCAAGCAAGGGAAGCAGCGCAATATCTTTCGGGATATCGGAATTTTCGCTGAATATTTCTTCGATTCTTCTTAAGTATCTGTTGGAGCGCGTGAGTGCAGCAGTTAAATACTCCCTCCCTTCGTTGAGATATAGAAAAATAAATTTTCTGACATGCCTGCTCCTGCAGATTGAAAGATCGCTTATTGAACTGAAAAAGTCCTTATCGTCCTGAGGAGGAAGAAAATAAAAAATTTTTCCGGAACCGGCTGACGCTTTCTCGCTATCACTTGTGGCAAACAGGTCGGTAAAATCCAGACAGAAAGCGCTTTCTTTAAATAAAGAAAAAGATGAAAAGAATATCAGGATGAAAATTAGTATTTTATATGTTTTTTTCATTTTCGATAACTGATTTAAGTAGACTCCTATTATTGGTTTGACAATGATTATTGACAGGATTACTATTGCCTGCCGGAAATATCTGCATATTGAACCGGATTTAAACACGTCGAAATTCACTGATGAAAAAAATTACAATTTATATAGCAAAGGAACAACTTTATCCGTTCTTAACGGGATTCATCTTTTTCACATTTATTCTAATGCTTCAACAATTTTTTTCACTGGCAGATCTATTAATAAACAAAAATGTTAAAGTATTTCTTGTATTAAAATTATTTTTAATAATGCTTCCGATTACAATGTCTTTAACAATACCGATGTCGGTTCTGTTCTCTTCTATAATGGCAATGGGCAGGCTTTCCGGAGACTCGGAAATTACGGCGCTCAGAGCTTCGGGCATATCCATTTACCGTATCATTAAACCTGTCATTTTATCCGGCATCGCAATTTTTATTTTAATGATTGTATTCAATGAAACCGTGCTTGTCTACTGCAATAAAAATTATAATAAAATATTTGTGGAGATATTAAGAAGCAGCCCCGCGTCGATGCTGGAAGACGGGGTTTTTACAACACTTGGAGATAAGACAATATGGGTGGAGAAAATCAGCAAAAGAAACGGAAAACTAAAAAACATAATGATATATAATAAAAATGATGACGGGGGATGGGATGTCATTAAAGCCAGGGGCGGTATTTTAAGGCAAAATGAGGACGGGAGCAAAACATTAAAACTTGATTCCGGGAAAATATTTTCCAGCAAAATTAAATCGGGTTCATTTTCGGTTATCGATTTTACCCAGGGCAGTTCCGAGCTTTTGCTTTCCGAAAGTAAAATAGAATATAATGTCGCGGATAAAACAAATCCCGGCGAGATGAACAGTTTTGAACTGTACCGGATGCTGACTTCCGGCAAAATGAATAAGAATAAAAGGGAAATCGCTCTTTACTGGATAGAGCTGCATAAGCAAATTGCGATACCTTTCAGCTGTATAATATTTGTTATTATAGGAGCGCCTGTAGGAATATCGTACAGAAGAAACGCCAGAGGCATAGGTTTCGGTATAAGTATAATTATTTTTTTTGTTTATTATATATTGTCCATGCTTGGGCAGTCCTTTGCAGTCAAAGGAGTAATAGAGCCTTTAATAGGCGTGTGGTATCCGAATTTTTTACTTCTTATTGCAGGAATAATCCTGCTTTTTTATAAAGAAAAAGCGTAGCGAATTATCTGTGGATTTTTTTAAAGGGATTAATTAGTATTCGGGGAACAATTGAATTTAATCCTATGATTTCATCACCGAAGTTTGAATTATTCACTATTCACTAATTATTAATTTAAAAAGGTGTTGAAAAATATTTATTGATGTGGAAATAATAGCGGGTGAATTAATAAAAAAATAAGAATAAAAGGAAGTCCTGATGGAAGCGGTAATTATATGGTATTTGACTGACAACGACGAAGGCAAAGATACTGCAAAGAGAATTAAAAATATAGGCATTGACGTTAAAACCATACCAGTAAAGTCATTAAAAAAAGAAAATATACTGCCCGAAAATATCAATATATTTATATTTGATTTTACTAACCTCGACCTGACAAAATTATTTTCTTTGCTTTCTGACGATAAATGCTTACAAAATTTTCAAAAGTTCGTTATACTGGATAAGAAAAACATCAAAGAGGCTTTAAATAAAGCAGTCGGTTTTTTACATACTGAATTCCTGTCAAGGCCAATCAACAAAAGGGAATTTATTTTACTGATTGAAAAATCTGTTATAATCGAAAGATATAGGGAAGTGATGAGACTGATTTCCGAGGAAGCGGAATCCAGAATTAAAACATACGAGAATATACTGGATATTAACAGGAGAGATATTTTTAAGCACGGCGGAGGAAAACAGGATTTTAAAAATATTCTGAAATACGAAAAAAATTTGGGAAAGAAACCTGATTTAAATAATATTAGAACTGTCCGGGGAAATAAGTCAAAACCCGGAGCCGGCTCAGTGAATAAAACATCGGGAATTAAATAATAAAGGTATAAGCTGAAATTCAATGGAATTGGAAAGCGTTTTACAGGACGTCATTAAAAGTAATGAAATAAGGGAATTATATTTAAAAAAAATTCCTGTTTTAATAACATGTGATAACTGGAAAAAAGTCGTTCCTATAGGATGGGTGGAGCATAAAACAAATCTGGCGTTTTACAGAGGCGGGCTTGTGGAACTTAAAGGAAGGATTTATTTCGTGTCCGATAAAACCATAGACGCATTATCCGAATTTATCGATTTTAAATTCAAGAATAAAATCCACGTAATCATGGAATAGCCACTATTCAACAGCTTCATCAAAAAGGTTAATTACAGCATCATTTTCTTTTGCTATTTTAATTATTTTATCCATATATCTTCTGTCAATTATAGCGTAATCCGCGGAGATCCTTTTTATTATGGAGTTTTTGATTTTGCCGTGGGCGATCTTATCGATAAAAGATGTTTGATCTGTATATAATATTACGGCATTGAATATTTTAAGCCTGATAGTCTGATTTACCCACTCTGTTATAAGGAAATTCAGATTGTCAGGGATTTCGGTCTTTAAATGCGTTCTTAAAACATTAAAAAACATTTCATTGCTCATTCCTCTTTTAAGCGATGCAAGTATTGATTCCCGGCTTATTTTTGTATGCAGAATGACATCGTTAACAATGATTTCCGTATGAGTGAGTATGTGATATAAAGCATCGGAGGAAATATCGTGCTTCGGTGTGATAATAGTAAAATTTGAGTCCAGGTACATGTTTTTTACATCTTTCTGAACGCCATCATTTGTTTCTTCCGTATGTATAATTTGCAATTTATGCGCTATTCTTAATCCGATATCCGAAAGTTTTATAAGGTTATTCTCCGATTCAATTATTCCCGTGATGCATAAAAATTGCGTGCAGATATGGAAGGTTTTATTTGTGTTTTGCTTTATTTGTTTTGTGTTTATGAATTGATCGCCGGACAGCTGCGCAACGTAATTGATATAATGTGCCGATTCAATAAATTTATATGTATTATTATTGTTTTTAAATATAAGATTTATGGTAAATATCAAATCCTTATATTCCGGAATCTCGAACGGGGATTTTAGGATAGAATCATTAATCGGAAAATCGTTAAGCTGTATAATAATCTTCAGCAGCCATTCGAGCGGATCATCCAGGTATTTTTCAATATTTTTTAAAGATACTATTACAGAATCATCTTTAATAGATAAGCTGTTCTGAACATTCAGCAGATACAGACAAAGCTGGGATATCTTTTCTGCGTCAAACTCCGCTCCGTCCGGATCTGAAAGTTTTATCATGGAATCTTCAAGATGTTTTTTGTCGATTTTTCGGAACTCTTTCTGTTTTGTTAAAAACAGACCGTAAGTGGAAACCGTGTCGTAGGTCTTCAGCAAATTAAGCAGCAAATAATACCTGTTATGAACGCTTATATTCTTCTTTGCCTGGTCGGGAGTTTCGATCGCAAATGCCGCAAATATTTTTTTCGAGAGCGCTATATATGTGTGGCCCGACAGAGTCAATTCGTGAAAAACGTGAACATACTTTTTTTGTATGAGATCAGTAATAATTTTATCGGTTTGTTTCTGCGGCGTTAAATTCTCAAACTCCTTTAAGGATATCATGCCGCCTTCGTTGTAAATATGCGCGAGCAAGTCAACCGATGCCTTCGGCAAAGAATTTACAGCGCCTTTTATGCCGGAAAAATCCTTTAATTCAATTATTCTGTTAATATCCCTGAAGTAATCAAAAATATGATTGTTGTCTATCGGGTTTAAAAAATCCCGGATTTCGGATATTAAATGGATTTTATCCATTTTATTATTCAGTTTTTGCCTGTTTTTCAGAACAGATAAAAGCAATATACGCGAGAGCTTATTTGTATATTTCTCTATCTTTTCATTTTCCAGCTTGAACCGCTTCTCCAGTTCCGCAAAGGTAATGCCGTTTTTTTCCTTATGCGCGGCATAGAGAATGTTTCTTTCGTCGCAGTTAAGCTGCGACACTATCTGAGCCATGCCCGAATACGAAAGAATTATGTTGGCAAGACTGCGCGACGAGTCCTTAATATTTAATGATTTTTTTAATTCCTCGATCTGGGAAGCGGATAAGGTTTTTATTATTTCGGATAAATTCTTCATTATAAAAAAGTTGTGGACAGTGCGATGTGACTATCTTATTAAATGCCTATTTAATAAACAGGCGCTTATTTGTGCAATCAGTTTTAATAATTTAAAAGAAATTTATTAAAATATAAAATATTATTTTGGATATCTATCTTTTACTAAAGATCATTTTTTAGGAGCATTTAATGTTACAATTTTTAAAATTTAATAAAAATATAACGACCGAATCCGAGTTCCCGATAATTGCAGGCAGTGAAAGTATTAAATTTTTCTTAAAAAGAATCGGATATGTAATATTTTTCCTTTATTCTACCACTTTTATCGCTGCGATTGATCCGTTTGTTATTAATATTATGTTTCAGAAAATCGTTTTTTATGTCGGCGGCTTTATTACAAGTATTATTTTAATCAGATTAATCAGTCATACGCTTAAATTCATGAAATTTTCCGGCGGGAAAATAGCGATTAAACCAAATAAAATTATTATTTACGATAAAAAAGGAAATACTGAGATATCGACCGATAGCTTACGCATTGTTCAAATGAATTTTTTAGGAAATATTATTATCAGGGATCAGAATAACCTGGTATCCTTTCCTATTATGCTTATTTCCGATGCCGATAGAGAAAGATTTTTACTTAATTTTGATGATTCTGCAAAAAAGAAGACTGCTTACTTAAAAAAAGCATACGATTTTTGCGACTCGCTTCTCATTGCGTTTATACTTGCGATGCATATCCGCGAATATATTGTACAGGCATACTATATTCCATCCGGCTCAATGGAAGACACTCTTTTAATAGGAGATCATCTGCTGGTCGAAAAGATCACTTACGGCCCCATTATTCCGAAGATGGGCGGAATGAGCAAAGAGATGCATTTAAAAGCTTTCGGCATAAGGGATATTGAAAGAAACGACATTTTAATTTTTAAACCGCCGAATGAAATAGAAAGGGATTTTATCAAACGCTGCATTGCACTTCCGGGCGATGAGCTCCATATTAAAGAGAATGCCGTTTTTGTAAACGGCAAAAAATTGAAGGAACCGTTCACCAAAGGATTCACAAGTTATGACGGATTTCCTGAGAAAAAGCTGGAAGGAATTGTTCCGCAGGGCCATATTGTTGTAATGGGAGACAACAGGGAGAACTCATCGGACAGCAGGGCCTTCGGGTATTTACCCGTTGAACGCATCAAAGGAAGGGCGTTTATCCTTTACTGGAACACAAAGCATTTTAAGAATTTTGATTTTTCCAGATGGGGTCTGATAAGATAAAAAATAATTCGAATGGACCAAAAAGTTTTTAAAAGAAGAGTCGTGATAACAGGCATATTCATAATGGGTATTGCCTGTTTTTTTATGTACAGGCTTGCAGAACTGCATTTCTCGGGAAAAATAAAAATAGCTTTAAAAAATAATTACGAAATAAAACGCGGTTATATTAACGATAAAAACGGCAACCTCCTTGCTGTCACAGTAGAAAAGAAATCTTTATTTGCAGATCCTGAAGAAATCCGCGATCCTTCTGAATTTGCAAAAACGCTTGCGCCTGTTGCAGGGCTATCGGAAAAATTTATTCAAAGCAAAATTGCCAAAAATAAGCGTTTTGTCTGGCTCAAACGAAAACTGGATGATTCGGAAGCCGGTAAAATAAAAAATCTGAACCTGAGAGGCGCATATCTCACAAAGGAATACCAGCGCGTCTATCCGCATGAAAATCTCGCCGCAAATATTGTCGGATTTGTTGATGTTGATAACAACGGGCTCGATGGAATTGAATACAAGTTTAACGATATTCTGCTAAATAAAAAAGACCGCAATATTTTCAGCAGGGAAACGGAAAAACAATCCATCAGCGGCATAACCCTGACTATAGATAAATATATCCAGTATATTGCTGAAAAGGAAATCAGGCAGGCAGTAATTCAGAATAAGGCTGCCCAGGGCGCGGCGTTTGTGCTCGAAGTAAAAACAGGCAAAATACTCGCTTATGGCAAATATCCTTCTTTTAATCCGAATCATTATTCAAAATATACTAATGAAGCAAGGGGAAGCTATACAATAGTAAATTCCTTTGAACCGGGTTCCACATTAAAAATAATTGCGCTCGCCGCAATTCTTGAAAAGAATCCCGAGCTTTTTAAAAAAGAATACTATTGTCCCGGCAGCATTACCATAGCGGATATTACAGTTAAATGTACAAAAGTGCACGGAAGAGTGAATATGACCGACATTATTCAGCAGTCGTGCAATGTCGGAATAATGCAGGCAATAAAAGGAGTCAGTAAGAAAGATTTTTATGACATACTGCAAAGATTCGGCTTCGGGGATAAAACCGAAGTTGAGCTGTCGGGAGAAAGCGCGGGACTCCTGAGGCCTGTTGCGGAATGGTCTGGCCTGTCGAAGTATTCGATTTCCATTGGCCAGGAAATCTCGGTTACTTCGCTGCAAATGGCTGCCGCTTTCGGCGCAATTGCTAATGGGGGCGAGTATCTTTATCCGACAATTATTGAAAGAATAGACGAAGGGGACGGAGTTGCACGGATTTATGCGCCGCGTTCCAGAGGGAAAATTATAAGCGGAAATAACGCCGCAAAAATACTGCAGATGATGAGGACAGTTGTTTCCGGCGGCACAGGCGAACTTGCCGATTTCGAGTATTACAGCCCGGCCGGTAAAACAGGAACCGCGCAGAAGTCGCTCAGCAAGGGCGGATATACCGAGAACAAGTACACTGCTTCTTTTATCGGTGTGGCGCCTTTGCGCAACCCAGATATATGTGTGTTTGTGGTGCTGGACGAACCAGGGCAGGCAATTTCCGGAGGTTCGGCAGCCGCGCCCTGTTTTGCGCAAATAGCTAAAAGGGCGCTTGCTTACAGGGGAGTGAAACTGGCTAATATGCCGGCTATTGATCCGGTCAGCATTAAGCCGAAAGAAAAGAAGTTTGACGGGCAGACAATGCCGGACTTTAGCGGCCTTTTAATGGCCGAGTCTGCGGAACTCCTGATCAAAATACAGAATAAATACAGCGTTAAGTATAATCTTTACGGTAAAGGCACGGTATACAGACAAACCCCCAAAGCCGGTGAAAAGCTGACCGGCAAGCAGGAAATAAATCTCTATTTAAGAGACCGGTAATGAAATCCTTCTTTGAAGAAAACATCTCCATAATTAAAAAAAACAATCCGGCATTATATTCCCGGATTGCGGATTTAAGCAGCAATATAAAGATCAGCATAATATCTTCCAAAACAGGGGAGAATATTCCTGTTATAGAAATAAATAATAAAAATATTTTCATTCACAGCAGGTTCGATCCTGTTAAAGAGGCGTCCAGATTTGCTTCGGAGATCGATGCGCGGAATTTTGATCTCTTTATTGTTTTCGGGTTCGGATTTGCGTTTCATATCGAAGACCTTCTAAAGAAAGCAGGCGCGGATTCTACAGTGCTGGTGCTGGAAAAGGATCCCGGCATAATAAAGAGCGCGATTGCTTACAGGAACATAGCCGGCCTGTTAAAAGATGAAAGGCTGAAAGTCATTGCCGATCCGGACGAGGAGCAGATATCCGAAACGCTCAGGGGCAAATCGTCGCGGCGCGTTTGCTTCCTTGTGCACAGGGGCTCGTATCAGCTTGATCCGGAGTACTATGCGAACATTGGCAGGATCGCGAGGTCGTATCTGTCAACAAAGGACGTAAATATTGCTACATTGTCCAGGTTCGAAAAAACATGGGCCTCGAATATAGCAAGGAATATCCGTGAATATATTTCGCTGCCAGGGGCAAATATCTTTTATGATAAGTTTGCAGGCTTGCCGGCAATTGTTGCGGGCGCAGGGCCTTCACTTACAGGTAGCATCGAATTCATCAGGCAGAACTGCAAAAAAGCCCTGATAGTATGCGTGGACACATCGTACGGAATTCTAAGGATGAACGGTATTGTTCCGCATTTCTGCGTCACGGTCGACCCCCAGATCATTAACGCCCGTTATTTTGAGGGAGATACTGCGGCAGATACGATCTTTATAGCAGATCCGACCGTGCATCCTTCGGTGTTCCGTTTAATAAAAGGAAGCATCGCAGTCACAGGCATGGCGTTCGATATGATGAAGTGGATCGAGGCGACAGCAGGCGAAAAAGGCGAGCTCGCGTACGGCGGCTCGGTAATGACCAACGCGTACGACTTCGCAAAAAGGACAGGCGCATCTCCGGTTGTGCTTACAGGGCAGGACCTCGCGTTTACAGGCAGCCTGGCGCACGCGCGCGGCTCGTATCTTGACGAAGAGATGTTCCTGCGCTGGACAAGGTTTTACAACGCTCACATGAAAAACAGGTCGCAGCTCACAGCGCTTCCAAAAATAAAAGTGAAGGGAATACGTACGCCGGAAGTTATCACCAATCAGAAAATGATGATCTTTCTCGCGTGGTTCGAGAAAAGGAACGATCCTGATTTAATAAATGCGGGCTTCGACGGCGCCTTTATTAAAGGCGTCCGCCATATCCCTGCAAATGAAATAATATTTCCGGATTCTGATGCGGATATCTCCGGGACTATACGCAGGCTGTATGCGGCAAACATGCCCGCAGCAACAGGCGCGGATGGCATAAGGAAATCTTTACTGAACAAATGTACTAAAATGAGGGACGAGCTTTACCTGCTTTCTGAGAAGCTTGGGCGTGCTGTAAGTCTCTCAGGCGAACTCATTGACCTTGTGAAAAAAGGCAATAAAAGCAAGCTCGACTATATCCTTAAAAGGCTTTCGGAAACTGATGAGTTCTTGTATTCAAGGGACACCATAAAAGATATGATCGGATTTACAATACAGCGCGTAATACATACAATAACCGAAGGATATGAACTGGATACCGGCGATTCCGGCTCTCCAAAAGAAGAGCTTGTCGCGAAGAGATCGCTTTACCTTTACGAAGGAATGCTGGAAGGTTCCGGCTTTAATATAAAGATATTAAATAAAATGATAACGCTTTTATCGTAACAATTGACTTTAACAGTGAATGAACGACTGCATTGATGGAACAAGCTTCTGCGCCCTGTGAATGAACAGCTGCATTGATGGAACAAGCTCCTACGCTCTATGAATGAACGACTGCACTCTGTGTGTCAGCAAAGAATTCGCTTTTTTTTGCAATATAAAAATGGGGCAGACACATGGGTCTGCCCCTACGGGCACTGAAAGAATAGGCACAGAGCTAATTAAAATAAATGCCAGCCCCGCACAGACAGGCATCTGCTACTGTCAGATAAACAGCCGAATTTTAAAGTTTTTCTTGCTATTTCTTAAACTTATTTCTATAATAATTATTAGTCCAAATTAAAATATTTTTTTAGAAAGCGATAACTATATGCCTGCATCTCATCAAATATTGCTTGTAGAAGACACGAATACTACTGCAGCATTAATCTCGAAAATCCTGCAGGAAAATGATTTTAAAGTGATCGATACAGTGAACAACGGAGAAGATGCCATAGTTGCTGCCAGGGAGAAAATGCCGGATCTTATTATCATGGATATATATTTAAAAGGCAAAATGGACGGGATTGAAGCTGCAAAGAAGATAAATTCCGAAATGGATATGCCGATCATTTTCTTAACCGGCAGCGACAATTTAAATAATTTCGATAGAATTGCCGAAGCATCGCCTTATGGTTACCTGACCAAACCGTTTAAAAGCAGCGATTTGATATATTCAATAAAGACATCGCTTTACAAACATGAACTCACACTTAAACTTGAAGAGAACAAAGAATATCTGAATGCCCTTCTTTCTTCACTCGTAACCATATTGATCGGAATATCCGGGAACGACTCAATTATTTACTGGAACAACATAGCAGAGGATACATTCGGCGTGCCGGCTTCCAAAATGATAGGCCTGCAGCTTATGGAAAGCGGCATTAAGTGGGACTGGATCAGGGTATACGAAGGGATTTCCCGGAGCATTACAGAAGAGAAACCGGTCAGACTTGACGACCTGCGATTTACTAATCCTGGAAGTTCCGAAGGATTTCTGGATATAAGCATAAACGCGGTTAAAAATAAAAAGAATAAATTAACGGGATTCATACTCACTGGCGAGGATATTACAAAGAGAAAACAGCTGGAGCTTCAGCTGGTGCAAACACAAAAACTGGAATCAGTAGGCCGTTTGTCGGCAGGTATAGCGCATGAGATTAATACTCCGACTCAATACATTACCGATAATACATATTTTTTAAAGGATGCATTTTCCAGTTTAGTCCCTATACTGCATAACATCAGGGAATTAATTCAATCCGGAGAAAATGCTTCCGCCTCATTTCTTAAAAATATTGAAAAGATGGTGTTAAACAGCGACCTGAATTATCTAACGGAAGAAATCCCGAAAGCAATTGACCAGTCGATTGAAGGTCTCGGCAGGGTAGCTAAAATAGTCCAGTCGATGAAAAGCTTCAGCCATCCGGGCACAGATTCAAAAGTCCCAATTAGTATTAATAATACTATCGATAATATTATAACTATTTCGCGCAATGAGTGGAAGTATGCTGCCGACATTACAACACATTTTAACGAAAGTCTGCCCAGCGTCCTGTGCTATCCGGGTAAGTTCAACCAGGTTCTGCTTAATATTATAATCAATGCCGCGGATGCAATTAAGGAAAAGCTCGGCCCTAATCCTGTTAAAAAAGGCCTTATCGACATAATAACGTTTATGGAAAACGACAATGTTGTGATTAGAATAAAGGATACGGGCACAGGCATTCCGGATAAAATTAAGGGAAAAATATTCGATCCGTTCTTTACTACTAAAGACGTAGGTAAAGGAACAGGGCAGGGCCTTTCCATAGCTTATGATATTATAGTAAATGACCATAAAGGAGAAATAAGTTGCGAGAGCGAACCTGGAACCGGCACGACATTTATAATAAAAATACCCGTGAAATAAATTATAAAGGGAGCTTATTTAAATGATTAGAATACTGTTTGTTGACGATGAAAATAATCTGCTGGAAGGGTTAAAAAGAATGCTCAGAAAAAAAAAGGATGAATGGGAGATGGAATTTGCAAACAGCGGGGCAAGCGCTCTTGAGCTTCTGGAGAAAGGCAAATTTAATATAATTGTTACCGATTATAAAATGCCGGGAATGGACGGGTTGGAGCTATTGGCCCGGGTCAAAGAAAAGTTCGGGGAAACAAAACGTATAATATTAAGCGGCCAGTCCGAAGCGGAGATATTCAACAGGTCCAAGGAGGTCGCACAGTTTTACCTGGCAAAACCATGCGACCCGGAACAAATAATATCCGTAATTGAGCAGTGCTCAAAAAACTGACATGGGATCATGTCGGGGTACAGAAGAAAATGATATTTTGCTGGGGTTAGTCAATGTCATCGGAGACAAAAATAATTATAAAAATTTTAATTATTGATGATTCAGCCGCTGTTGTTAAATTCATTGAGGCGCTTTTATCCGAATCTCAAATTGTTGACTATGTATCGGAACACGCGGATTCCCTGGATGCAGCATTTAAAAAATTAAGCAGTTTCAAATGTGATAACATACTTCTGGATCTGAATATTAAAGACTCATCGGGTCTTGATACGCTTGAGAAAGTTAAACGGAAGTATCCGGATTTGCCGGTTATCGTAATGACAGGTGAATATAGCGATGACATAGGCCTTAAAGCCGTAGCGCTGGGTGCCCAGGATTTTTTGTTGAAAAATAAACTTGATTATTACTCCCTTAATAAAGCTATACATTATGCTATTGAAAGAAAAAAAGCGGACGAAGAAAAGCACAAACTTGAAAAACAGCTGCAGCAGTCCAGGACGCTTGAATCGATCGGTACGCTTGCGTCGGGCATTGCGCACGAGATAAACACTCCTATGCAGTATATACAGGACAATACAATGTTTTTCAGTGAAGGAGTTATAAATCTCTTTGAAATAATAAATGTTTATTCTGAAATCGTTGCACAGTATTGTAATGATGAGACAATGAGTATTGCCCGGGAAAAAATAAATAAGGCATTGGGGAACACGGACATAGAATATCTGAGAAAAGAGATCCCGTCTGCGATTTCCCAGTCGCTCGATGGCATCGGACGGGTTAAAAACATTATAAACGCGATGAAATATTTTTCACATGCGGACAGCGATGAAATGCAGAAGGGAGACATAAATAAAGCGATTGAAAATACAGTTATGGTTTCGAAAAACAGGTGGAAATACGTCGCTGAAATTAAAACCGATCTTGATCCGTCGATTCCGGAAATCAAATGTTTTATGGGCAGAATTAACCAGGTGATAATGAATCTGATCCTGAACGCGGCAGATGCTATTTCCGAGGTTGTCAAGGATAATCCTGATAAAAAAGGTCTTATCCAAATATCCTCAAAAAAAGAAAATAATTCAATTGTAATTACTATCAGAGACACGGGCTGCGGCATAGCGGATAATAATAAGGATAGAATATTCGATCCTTTTTTTACAACAAAGGACGTGGGCAAGGGAACAGGGCAGGGGCTTTCTATAGTATACGATATTATTGTGAATCAGCATAAGGGAAGCATTGATGTAGAGTCGGCAGCCGGAAAAGGGTCGGCATTTACAATCCGCCTGCCGACTAATCTTGATTAAAATAACAATATTGGCTATAATATTATTTTATAAAAATATATTCAATAAAATATATTAATACCGTGGAAAAAATAATTATGGAACAGAAAATACTGTTTGTTGACGATGATACAAATATTTTATCTTCTTTTAAAAGACAGTTCCATGGGATTTATAATATCCTGACTGCCGGGAAAGGATCCGAAGGCCTTGAAATAATCGAAAGAGAGCACCCTGTAGCTGTTGTTGTTTCCGATTACCGCATGCCTGAAATGAACGGAGTAGAATTTTTAAGCAAAGTGCGTGAATTGTCTCCGGATACGGTACGTTTCATGTTAACAGGCCAGGCGGATATGGAAGCTGCAATAAAAGTAATTAACGAAGGCCAGATATTCCGTTTTTTAACCAAGCCGTGCCTGCCGGATTTAATGAAGAAAAACATTGAAGATGGAATTGCACAGTATAATTTAATCGTATCCGAGAAAGTCCTTCTTGAGAAAACGCTTAGCGGCGCCATAAAGGTATTAACCGACATACTCGCCCTGGTGAGCCCGCAGGCTTTCAGCAGGGCGGCGAGAGTAAGGCGGATTGTGCAGGAGTTCATCGATAAAATGCAGTTAAAGAATTCCTGGCAGCTTGAAATAGCCGCAATGCTTTCACAGATCGGATGCGTTACAGTCCCCGATTTTATTATATCCAAAGTCTATAACAATAAAGATTTATTACCGAATGAATATCCCATGTTTCAGAATCATCCCAAAATCGGCAGCGAAATGCTGGCCAACATCCCGAGACTCAGAACAGTTGCCAGGGTAATCGAGTATCAGGAAAAGCTTTATAACGGCTCGGGCGTGCCAAAGGATGATTTATCCGGCGATAAGATCCCGCTTGGAGCCAGAATATTAAAAATAGCCCTTGACTTTGACTCGTTTTTACAATCAGGTGCCAACAGGGAAAATATCATGGAAGTACTGAACCAAAGAACGAAGCTCGGATGGTATGATGAAAAGCTTATAAAAATACTGGAAAAACCTGTTGTGAAAAGAAAGAAATTTGTTTCTGCTGAAGTATCAATAAATAAATTAAATGAGTCAATGATACTTGCAGAAGATTTATATAATAAAAAATACACAATACTGCTGGGCAGCAAGGGACAGGAGATAACAAAATCTTTTATTTACAGGCTTATTAACGTACACAAAAATGAAGGCATACGCCTGCCGATAAAAGTTGTTTATCCGTTGGATGAGTAAAACATAGATAGTTATCGGTAATTAAAATTTTAACATTATGGATCATTCACATAAGGCAAATCCTGATTCTGCTTATTCTGCACGCAAGAAGAATCAGATAATCGAAGAAAAATTTCTATTGCGTAAAGCAATTTACGAAATGGATGAATTGTCTTATGAAAAAGGAACAAGATCGGGCGATTACATAATAAGAAGAATAATTCAGGAAATCAATGAAGAGCTTAAACTGTTCGACAGCCATGTAAAGACATGCGAAATCGACATAAAAAGTAATTCTTCTTCCCTTAAGGAGACTTTATTATTTTTTGAGAACAGATATCTGTATACGTTTCTCCTTCAGGAGAAAATTAATTCATTAAAACAGGAGTTAATCAATCAGCAGAACGAAAAAAATAACCAGAATGATATTGAGAATAAAGAAAAAAATTATGCAAGAAATATAAATAGCCCTTTCAGGAAAGATTTTAAAAAAGATCTGATAAACTTCGAGAATGCACTGTTGAATAATTTAGTTCCAAACCTGTCCGGGTTTCTCACAGATCTTAACGATTTTCTCTTCTATACTGCAGCGAATGAAATTGTGGATGAACTGGCGGAAGAAAATATTTTTGAAGATACGGATAATAAATTAAAACAAACTATCGTTTTTTACATCGGCATTCTAAGTAAATTAGAAAGGAAACAGTTTTCCCGCGAAGAAGCACAGTCATTCGCATATTCAATACTGTTAAAAACAGAGATAAAAGCGCGTCTTCTTAAGTTCGGGAATATTAATGAAGACGAATTGGAAAAAATCGTTAAAAGCTCCGTGGAATATTATTTTCGGAATTTATCAACTCCGGTTCCTTCCGAACAGCAGCAATTAAAAACGCAGAAAATAAGGGATGAAAGTATTTCGGATGAGGAAGGAGAGAATAGTATGGATATTGCGTTAAAAAATCTAAAGTATTTAGCTGATTATAAAGACGAAATTTTAGAATTCGGCAATCGGTTTGCTGAGAATATTCCTGTAAATCGTCCGAAAAGATATTTATATTACTCGTCAGATCCAAAAAAGATATTATTAAAAGAAATTGCAGATTATTTGAAAGATTCTCTTATTTTTATTAATGAATGGTTTTCAATCGAGTTGAAAAAAAACAAGGATTCCTTTGGCATGTTGAATTCAATTGCCGAATGCCTGCCTATGGAAATAAAATTTTACGAATTGTTTGCTACTGCAAATGCAACAGGCTTGCAGGAAATTAACCATAGAAAAAATGTTTGGGGAGATTCTGAGCAGTTTATATCAAAAGAAACAGCTTATAATCTTATCGATGTTATTAAAACTTTATGTGCTGAATTAAAAGACGCATTTGTAAAAACCGTAATAAGTATTGAAATGGATAAGCCTGCCAGTTCCGGAATATTATTGAAAAAGATAAATATTATTTATGATTCTTTTGAAAATGCGTATAAAAAAATTATAAATGCCGTGCGCCAGATGGAAAAAAATTAGACTATTTTATTTAAATGTGTTTATTGAAAAGAGAGTTTAGGAGCTTCTTAATATTTATAACTTTCTTTCAGGGAATAATATAGGGAAGCTATTAAAGACTATGCGATAAGTTTCTCTTTTTTATCAAAGTAAAACCATCCTGCTAAGCCGCATATAACGAAAATTATGCCAATTACCTGAGCCTGCGAAAGAGCATCGAAAAATACCTGGGGATTTATTCTTATAAATTCCACGAGAAATCTCGGCAGCCCGCTTAAAATCAGAAAAGCTGAAAATAGCTTCCCTGTAGCTAGATTTTTTTTTCTCAAATTCAATAATATGCCTACTGCAATAAACGAGAAAAACACTTCGAACAATGGCGTAGGGTACACGGTAATTGATGATGGTACCAGCCCGTTAGGGTATGGAGTAGCGAAGATACCGGCTGTCTCTTTGCCGAAGCAACCGTCGCCTGCTATGTGGCATCCGAAACGGCCGAAACAATATCCGAGCGCCATTGATGGGGAAGATGCATCGAAAATATTCAGCACGCTTTCTTTGCTTTTCCTTATTACGAAGAAAGCGAGAAGAAATGATAGTATATATCCTCCGAAAGCGGATAAGCCTGCGCCCGAAAACAGCATTCCCAGCGGATCTGCAGCAAAGTCGTTCAGATGATCCAGTATGTGAAATATTTTTGAGCCTACTATTCCCCCGGGAATTGCAACAAGCAGAATCCTGTATGCCAGTTCCGGATTAATATTCCTCAGTTTATATTCTCTTTCAAGAAGCAGGAACGATAAATAAAATCCCAGTCCCAGCATTATGCCGTACCCGCCGATCGTTATAAATTTGTATTGAAATAGAACAGGGAACATTTTATTTGCTTTTCTCCGGGAGAGTTTAAAAAGTATTGAATTCTTATCTTGAAATTAAATATTGTCCCAAATAATTAATGTCAAGGACAATTTATGGGTATGAATTATGCTAATATTATCGAAATATTATTGACATTATATACTGCAATATTTAATTTGTGACTCAATTGAAATTTTAATTATTTTTTGTTAAATAAATTATAAATTTAGTAAAATTGGAGTCCCCCAATGAAAATAGTAGTTTGTATTAAACAAGTTCCAGATATGGAATCAAAATTTGTCGTTGCCAATAACAAGGTCGACGAATCGCAAATCGCATTCAAAATGAACGATTTTGACGAATTTGCAGTAGAAGCGGCGCTGCAGCTTAAAGAAAAAGCGGGCGGCGAGGTTGTCATTGTATCAGTAGGCCCCGAAAGAATAGTAAAAGACATCAGACAGGCTTTTGCAATGGGAGCCGACTGGGGCGTTCATGTTAATGATCCGCAGATTGATGCAGGCGACAGTTTTGTTGTAGCTTCGGCTATTCAGAAAACAGTCGCAAAAATAGGCGGAGCGGATTTAATCCTGACCGGCGTTATGAGCAATGATAATCAAAACGCGCTGACAGGCGTAATGGTTGCGGATATGCTTAATATGCCTCATTGCACCAACATTGTTAAGCTTGTATTAGGAGGAGATTCAAAATCGATTACCGTAAACAGAGAACTCGAAGGCGGGTTGAATGAAGTAGTTGAAATGCCTCTCCCCGCAGTATTGTCAATTCAGTCCGGTATTAACCAGCCGAGATATCCCACACTGCCTGGCATCATGAAAGCCAAGAAAAAGAAGCTTGATGTAATGAAAGCTTCGGATATAGGCCTTGCGGAACTTGGAGCAGCAGGATCAAAAACCGAAATGGTAAAAATGTTTATACCGGTTTCTGAGCATAAAGCGGAGATACTGAAGGGTGATGCTAAAACAGCAGCAGCTGCTCTTGTAAATAAACTGAAAAATGAAGCTAAGGTAATATAGGAGGACCGACAATGTCAAAAATATTAATTATAGCAGAGCATAGAAAAGGTAAATTAAGCGACGGAACTCTTGAGCTGTGCAAAGTGGCAAAACAGATAGCCGCAGCAACCGGCAATACGGCAGCAGCTGCAGTATTTGCAAAAGACGACAGCATCGCAAAAGAACTTTCAAAGTATATACCCGAAGTTTTATCGGCAGTAGATGCGAACTTCGAGTTTTATACAGCAGATACATATACCCAGGCAATTAAATCGGTTGCAGAGGGCAATGATGTTAAGGGCGTTGTTATTTCTCACAGCTATGACGGCGTTGATTTTGCAGGCAAAGTTGCAATGGCTCTCGGAGTTGGTATTGTATCAGGATGCAACAAAGTTGAAGCAGCCGGCGGCAAGCTTGTTTTAACAAGAAACATTTATAACGGCAAACTTCAGGAACAAAGATCAATTAAAACAGATAAATTCGTTATAACAATTGAAAAAGGCGCATGGGATAAGGAAGCAGCAGGAGCAGAAGGCGCTGTTAAACCGGTATCTGTTACAGTTGGCGCTTCCAGAACAAAAGTTAAAGAACTTGTTGAAACAACAAAGGGTTCTGTTGATATATCTCAGGCAAAAATAATAGTATCGGGCGGTAGAGGAACAAAAGACGCCGACAAGTACAAAGCTACGGTAGTGGCTCTGGCTCAGAAGCTTAAAGGCGAATACGGCGCATCGAGAGCAGCAGTAGATGCAGGCTGGACAGACCATGCCCGTCAGGTAGGACAATCAGGGAAAACAGTTGCTCCTGACCTGTATTTGGCGCTGGGAATATCCGGTGCGATTCAGCACGTTGCAGGCATGAAAAGCTCTAAATGCATAGTAGCTGTAAATAAGGATCCCGAAGCTCCTATATTTAATATTGCTACATACGGAATAGTGGGAGATCTTTTTGAAGTTGTTCCGGCTATGATAGAAGAATTGAATAAATAAGTAAATATAAATCATTAAACGAAGGCTTTTAAAAACGATGGGTTGCGTAACGCACCCATCGTTTTATGTTTTTGCCTGTTAGCCGGTAAACTGCCACATTGAAAATAGTGAATGAATTGATATTTTATAATTGAATTCCATATCAAAATTTTTTGCGGAATCAGGCCTTTCTATGCAGCTTTTTTGTGTTTTAAAAGGCTTTTGCTTTAGGCCTGAAAGGCGTCCTCAAAAATTTTGATATGGAATTCAATTATTGACACTATTAACTACTAAAGCCAAATGTGATGCTGTAGTAGCCCGGTTAATGCCTGGTAATATGATTTTAGAAAGTGCAAAGCATAAATCCTGCGCGGGCTGTGGCATTGTAAAGATGGTATTGGGCGTCTTCTTCACTATCCGAGATGAGATTGGTAAAATGATATTCACCGACACACGATATAAAAAAACGCGTAAATTTTGTTATCCTGAATAATATTTCAATTCCGCCTCCGGCACCAACCTGACAGTACCCAAGATGTTTTTGTATGTTTTCACTGCTTTGATTATTGGTTTCTTTCATATATGATTCCGCAATATATGAAAGATTTATCCCGGTAAGTAAGTTTAAAATCACAGCTCCGGAACCGAATGAAGTAATCAGATAAAAAGGAACTGTAAATATATTTGATTTGATTTTATGGTCAGTGGGAGAATCTGTCTTTTCCTCGGAAAATTTTGCTTCTAAATTAAAATGCGAAAACCAGATACCTGAATGCAGGCCGAAAGTGCCCGTAAACATCCTCTCATACACTAATCCGCCGCCGTATCCGAAACCATGACCCCAATTCATGTGTTCTTCGCCAACAGCATTGACGTCATAGTATCCGAATAAGCCGCCTGCTCCGATCCGTACTTTAGGCGTATCGGTTTCGCTTTCCAGCGCACAGGAGTTACTCGGAGTGTACAGCAATGCTGTAATAAGAGAAAATGCAGCTATTGAATATTTTATAAATAATTTCGATTTATTTAAAAAATCACTATGATTCATTTTTTGTATTCATTATACAGGTGCCGTTAAACTGGCAGCCTTTCTCTATATAGATATCCGGGGTTACTAGGTCGCAGTTGATCCGGCTATTGCTGAAAAGTTCAATGGATTTATCGGCCTTAATGCTGCCGGAAACATGGCCGTTTACGGATACTATACCTGCTTTTATTGATGAACTTATGTTCGCTTCCTGGCCAATAATTAAATGGCCGTCTGTTTCTATTTGACCTTCAAAAGTGCCTTTTATCTTTAATGAATTTTTAAATAGAATTTTACCTTTAAAATCTATATCATCTGCAATTACTGTATCGATCTTATTTTCATCTTCAACAATTTCATTGATTTCAGTCATTCTGCCCTCGATTTGTATTTAATTTATACAGTCGGTGTTATACTCGCATAGTATTAATCAGCATATTAAATATGTCAAATAAAATTGATTCTGCTTTAAAGAATTTAACATTCGATATAGCGGGGTTAGGGGGTGAGCCAATAAAAGAGACGCCCTTAACTTAATGACATTGAGGATTAGGGATGCACTTTAATTAATATTTTTAAAATATGCTTGCAAAATTGTTTGGTGCAAATAATTCTGCCATTTGTATTTTTGTCTGTACGAAATAATAAAAAAAATATTTTTTTATTATTTAAAAGAAATATGCAGTCAAGAAGCTGCGTAATACATTATTAATAACAAACGGCAAAAAAATTTCTTTTTTTTGCAACTTCTTTAACGGAAATATTGTACTTAAAGTAATGAGATTTGTTTTGCGCCTATCGGCTATAAAAACGATAGGCGACTAAATTATTTTTTCAAGGTAAGTTCGACATTTGCGCCGGGGATGGCGCGCAAAACAGATCGGCAATATCTTGAATCTGAAAACCCCGCGTGCCCCGAAGGTCTCCCGCAGGCTTGACACCAGTCCTGCTTCGGCGAGAGCATCGGCAGTTTGCTGCGGGGAATTTTATTATAGAACGGGAAAAAAATGGCAAATTTGTTAGTAGAAAAAAGGGATATAGATTTTGTACTGTATGAACAGTTCAATATAGCAGACCTGATCAAAAATGCAAGATTTTCTCACTGCTCTAAAGAGGACTTTGATATGATAATAGAGCATGCGCTTAAATTCGCAGAGAACGTACTGGCACCCATTAACAGGGAAGGCGACGAACTGGGCGCTGTGTGGGAAAACGGCGAAGTCAGATTGCCCGAGTCGGCCAGGAAGGCGCTAAAGGAATTCGGGGAAGCGGGCTGGGTTTCCATGACCGACGATTTCGAGTCCGGCGGGCAGCAGCTCCCCATGAGCGTATACGCTGCAGCATACGAAATGTTTTTCGCTGCAAACGCCGGTCTTGCTCTGTACCCCTGCCTTACACACGGCGCAGGTAAAATGGTAGATCTTTTCGGCACCGACGAACAGAAGAATAAGTATCTTGAAAAACTATTTACATTCGACTGGTGCGGTACAATGTGCCTTACTGAAACCGGCGCCGGAAGCGATCTCGCTCACGTAACCACTAAAGCCGTGAAAGCCGACGACAAGCGTTATAAAATAACCGGACAAAAAATATTCATTTCGAGCGGCGAGAACGACGCAAAGGAAAATATAATACATCCGGTGCTTGCAAGGATTGAAGGCGATCCCAGGGGCATAAAAGGGATTTCAATATTCCTCGTTCCAAAGTACAGGCTTAAAGAAGACGGCACTCCGGGCGAATTCAACGATGTACACTGCACTGGCATTGAGCATAAAATGGGATTGCATGTTTCATCGAGCGCTCAGCTTTCTTTCGGAGACAACAATGAGTGCTTCGGCGAACTGCTCGGCGAGCCCCGCCAGGGTATCCTGATCATGTTCCACATGATGAACGAAGAGCGCTACGTTGTAGGTTTGCAGGCGCTGGGTCTTTCTTCCGCAGCTTACCTGAACGCGCTGAATTATGCAAGGCAAAGGCTTCAGGGCACGGATATTTCCCGTAAGGGCGCATCAATGGAACTTGTCCCTATCATCAAACACCCGGACATAAGACGTAGCCTGCTTTTCATGAAATCGTATGTTGAAGGTCTGAGAGCCCTTAATTATTTCAACGCTCTTTGCATGGATAAAAGCAAATCTGAAACCGATGAGAACGAGAAAAAGATATATTCCGGACTTGTAGAATTTTTCACGCCAATATCCAAGGCATATACCACGGATTGGGTATGGGATATTACCGAACAGGCAATTCAGATATACGGTGGCTATGGATATTGCCAGGATTACCCGGTTGAACAGTTCGCAAGAGACAGTAAAATATTATCGCTATACGAAGGCACAAACGGCATACAGGCAATTGATCTCCTGTCGCGAAAGCTGGGTCTTCAGAATGGCAAAGTCTTTAAACATATTTTAAATGAAATTGATAAAACCGTTAACGAAGCCATGAAAGATGAATCTTTGAAAAGATATGCGCGTATTGTTATTGACGCCAAAAGCAGCCTGATAAAAGCTGCTGATCATCTGACGGGGCTGATTAATGCCGGTAAAGTTCATAACGCGTTTTTAAGCGCGACGCCGTTTTTGGAGGTTGTAGGCGATACACTGCTCGGCTGGATGCATTTATGGCAGCTGATGATCGTGAATAAAAAGTTAAATATAATTTTCACTGAAAAGAACGCGAAAAGCAAAGAAGATAAAATAAAAATAAAAAATGAAAATAAAGAAGCTGCTTTTTATTCAGGGAAAGAGCATTCGGCCAGGTTTTTTATTACGAAAGTGCTGCCTTTGCAGAAATCCAAAGTAGAAACAATTTTAAATGAGGATACCGACGCTCTTGATATTGAAGGCGTATCTTTCGGCGAAGAAATGAATAATTAGTAAAATATATAAATATAATTACGGAGATTCCGGGATGGAAGAGATTTTAAAAAAAGCGAATGAACTCGGCCTTATGATAAAAGGCAGTGAAATAACTCAAAGACTGGAAGAAATAACAAAAAGACTGGATCAGGATAATGAAGCCAAAAAGATGGTTGATGAGTATATTAAACTTAGCCAGGACCTTCAGAGAAAAGAGACAGCCGGCATATTAATTGAGGATGATGAGAATAAAAAGATTCAGGAACTGAGTGAAAAAATGTCGGTAAATGAGATTATTAAAGAGTATATTGCAACTCAGAATTATTTTATGAATATGATGATGCAGGTTCAAAATGTAATTTCTGATCCCAAGGGAGAGCCGATAAAAGAGTCTAAAATAATTACTCCGGGCAGTTCAGGAAAAATATTCACAGGAATATAAATCTATATTTTAACAGGATTATAAGTTTGTCATTTATTTTAATAATATGATAAGCACTGTTTTAGTTTTTGTATGGCGGATCATGATCCGCCCTTGTCGGTATTTCGTAGCTTTTTAGCTGTGCTCCAGAATTTCAATCAAATCGAGTTTGATCTTTGCCTGGTACGCAAAATTGGAATCCGGATGTTCTTCGATAAGCGATAGAAAGATTTGTTTTGCGTTATCAAGAAAGCCCATTTTCTGGTAGCAGATACCGGACATGAAATACGCTTCTATTCCTTCTTCAGAATTGCTGTATTCTTCGTATAAAGAGTTAAAAGACTTAATCGACTTAATATAATTAAATTGCTCAAAATAAATTAGTGCAACATTCTTATAAGCTTCCTTCCTGTGTGCTCCATTAATATATATCTCAAGATATTCGGTAAAAAGCATTAACGCTGTATCGTATTTTTTTAATTTATAAAATTCATTGGCGTTCGCGAACTGAGTATGATCTGTAAATCTCCCTAAATCAATCTTTTCTTCTTTTGCTTTCGGTTCTGCAGGCGCTTGTGCCTGTGTCTGTGAAAACAGACCTGGTTCTGTAGTGCAAAATAAAAGCAGCAGAATAATATTTATTGTAATTTTCATGTTTGCGTTTTTACTCTTGGGATTCTATGCCGGAAATTTCAGGCTCATGTTGTATTATCGGCCTGATAAAGGCGGATTTTGACTTAAAAATCATGACTTCTGCAAAGCACTTTTGTAAGCGCTATTGGTTAAAGTGATCGTAAATACAGCTAGCCCTTCTTGAGGTGCATAAGCACTGTTTCATCCATTTTAAATGCATGTTCCTGCTTTGGAAATTCTCCATTTGTAACTTCTTTAATATAGGATTTAACTGCTTCTTCTATAAGGGGATACAGGCTGGCGTATTGCTTTACGAACTTCGGCACAAATTTCTCAAACAGGCCGAGCATGTCGTTTATTACGAGCACCTGCCCGTCGCAGAATGCCCCTGCGCCGATACCGATTGTCGGTATATTAATACTTTCAGTGATGAGCTTTGACAATAGTTCAGGAACACATTCCAGAACGAGCATGCATGCGCCCGCTTCTTCCACTGCAATTGCTGAATCTAAGAGGTGCTGCGCGGTCTCGACATCCTTTCCCTGCACTATGCCGTCAAGCGAGCCCGCAGTCTGCGGCGTATAACCTATATGCCCCACAACCGGTATACCGATATCCGCAAGGCTGTAAATAGTATCAGCCATGTGAACGCCGCCTTCAAGCTTAACTGCATCGCAGCCGGCTTCTTTCATAAAACGGCCTGCGTTTTTAATGGCTTCCTCGATGGATACATGGTAGGACATAAAAGGCATGTCTCCGATCAGGAAAGCATATTTTACTCCGCGGCGCACTGCTTTGCAGTGATGCAGCATTTCTTCCATTGTAACGGGAACCGTACTGTCGTAGCCGAGGATCACATTGCCGAGGGAATCTCCGACTAATACCGTATCAATTCCCGATTTATCCAGAACCGTTGCGATCGAATAATCATAGGCCGTAAGCATGGATATTTTTTCGCCTTTTGCTTTTTTATCTCTTAAAAACATAGGGGTAATTTTTTTTCTTTCAGTATTTTTATGAGTCATTAGATTCCTCCGTATATTAACGATTAAATCATCCTGATATAATATTTAATTCTCTGAATTCGTTAATGTCAACTCAATAATTGAGCGATGCTCTCATTGACAATGGCCGGATATCGGGGACTAACCGATATTTTAAAAATTATTCTGGCAATTTGCAGGCATTTAAAATAATGTGACCGTCTTAGCAGCTAAGATAATATTACTTTTAGTTAAGGAAATCAATATGAAGATCGGTATAATCGGGTTGCCGAACAGCGGTAAAAAGACATTATTCAAACTTTTAACAGGCGTGCAGGTTGCAGCAGGCGGAGAATTAAAATCGATTCCGGGCATTGCGGAGATACGCGACAGCCGCTTTATGTTTTTATCGGGATTATATAAACCGAAGAAAAATGCGCCTGCGCAAATCTCAATGGAACTGATGCCCGATCTTGACAGGCGCATTATACAGGAGGGCAATATTTTCAAGGATATTGCTAATCTGGATGCTATATGTTTTGTTGTACGGTCGTTTAATGACGAGTCCGTTTATCATGTAAACGGATCTGTGGATCCTGTGCGCGATATAGAAGAGATCACAGGTGAGCTTATTCTTCACGATCTTCTGTTTATAGAAAAGCGCATGGAACGCATTGCCAAGAACTTAAAGAAAGCGGGCGCGGATCAGTATAAAAAAGAAGAAGCGCTGCTGCTCGCTTTTAAAGAGCATCTTGAAAAGGATTTACCTTTGCGTACATGTGAAATAACCGAAGAGGATAAAAAGATTATTTTAAGCTATCCGTTCATAACTTTAAAGGATCTGATCATTGTGCTGAATGCAGGCGATAACGAAATATCCGATATGAAATTAAAAGATATGCTTGGCAGCAAATACGCTGCGCACAGGATTAATATTATGCAGATCTCGGCAAAGCTTGAGGCGGAGATACAGGCTCTGGAGTCTCCCGAGGAGCGCGCTGAATTCATGGCGGCATCGGGTATAAGCGAGCCTGCGGTAAACCTGCTGACGCAGCTCTGCATGAAAGCGCTCGGGCTTATTTCGTTTTTTACAGTAGGCGAGGACGAAGTAAAGCAATGGCTCATTAAGAAAGATTCGCTTGCTCCCGAAGCGGCCGGAGCAATTCACTCCGATATTGAGCGCGGTTTCATCAGGGCAGAGGTCATGAAATATGACGAGTTCGTTTCATATGGCAGTGAGGAGAAATTGAAGCAGGCAGGCAAATATTATATAATGGGAAAAGACTACGCGGTCGGGGACGCGGACATAATAAATTTCAGGTTTAATGTGTAAGTATAGTACATGGATTAAGTTTTAATCCGGCATATAATTATATTGCGTACCGGAGGATTACATTTTACCTTCAAAGAAACTTTTATAATTCATATCCGTCTTTTGAATATGATTTATAAGCCAGTTGCTCAGGAAATTCATCAGTTCCAGTGAAAAAGTAGATTTACCGGATTTAAGACGTTCGTAAAAATCTTCGACCTGCGAAGTGAGCGAGTCGTGCTCTTTCTTGTGCGTTACATAATCGGCATATTTGTGTTTCACCATTGAATCTTCTTCATGCTTAAAATGTATCTTTGTGTAATTCACAAGGCCCGTAAGTATTTCTGTCATTGTTTTCTGCGCGGTTCCTATCTGCAGCGCATGATTGAGTTTATTGATATAATTTATAAGCTGCTTATGCTCTTCATCAAACGATTTTACACCAACGCTTATTTTATCTGTCCACATAATTGGTTCCATCTGAAGTCTCCTTTTAATTGCTTAAATAATGCGGATATTTAATAAATTAATCAACGGCAATTATATAACTTATTTTAAAAAAATCAAATATAAATATAAAGGAATCCATTAAGTATTATTTTAAATATTTTAACGCGAACTTTTCAATGCCGGCCCAGGTACGGTCCCTGACTTCCCTGATTCTCAGCTTATCTACTGTCAGGGTATCATAATTAAAATAACCGTCGTTAAGATAAAGCGAGGTTGAAATGGAAAGCCTGAGCATTGGTATTTTACCCTGGCCGTATGTTTCCAGAATGTATCCGTTGCTTTGAGGATTATTGATGGAAAATTTTTCAGAAACAGTACAGTCTTCACTGCCGAAGTATTTTTTAAAGGAGGAGAGGAAATTTTCGGCTGTTTCAACCGGGCAGGTTCGCATGCTCCTGATGTCGCCTTTAATTATATTTTCTATGTCGATCAGCGGCCTTGGCCTGCCTGCGTCTTTTGCGTGTCTTGGGCCGACCGGCATCATGGTACGACATTCGATTATAAGTTTAATATTCCCTGTTTTCAGGGCGTTTTGTATACTGTAGTGAAACGGACTATAGTATCTTTTTAGGATATTATAAATTGCGATATCGTCTGGGAATATTTTTTCTTTGAATATTTTTCTTCCGCCAGGCGATTCCTTTTTAATAACGCCATCCGGGAACTGCGGAGGAAGCATTGAACTCGGCCTGTCAGTGTCTATAAAAAGACGCGATATGTGCGTGCCAAATTTTGCCGCAGCATCTTCAAAGTTAAACAGATCGTTGGCAAAAGCATCGGATTCTATGAATATTCCGAACTCGTCTATTTGCTCATGCCCGGCAAGTTCATCCGGCACTGTTCGTCCGCCGTGCGGTATAATAATGAGTATAGGCAGTTTTGCTTTCATTTTCCTGGTGTAATGCCCGGCGCAAGGTTTTATATCTTATTCTTATTTTATTTATGGATTATTTAGTGAGATAGACTCTTATCTGTTTATTTAAAAAGCCTACATATATTTCGGCTTAGTATAGGAGTACATATCGTGCACTCCGCCTTCCATCTGGGCGGATACTGATCTGAGTTCGAACCTGAGTTCTCCGGCATATAATAGTCCGTGAAGTGTCGGGATGTCCTTTGCGCCCATATCCTGGAACGAGTGCTTTAACCCCTGTATCAGATACTGCACATAATCGAATAGCGATCCCTTGTCCATAACGGCTCCCGAAACTCCCTGGGCAACTTTAATTTTGCTGTCCTCTGCAAAGTATCTCTTTGCCCCGCCTTCTTTCATTGCTTCGAGCGAGGCCATGCCTCTGTATTTTTTAAGGCGTACGCCGTTTTCGTAAAAATATTCCCCCGGAGCTTCATCGGTTCCGGCAAACATGGAGCCCATCATAACGGTTGATGCTCCGAGCGCGAGTGCTTTTGCGATGTGCCCGATGTTGGCAATGCCCCCGTCCGCAATTACCGGGACGCCGGTTTCTTTTGCGTACTTAGCGCATCTGTATATGGCGTTTGCCTGCGCCCTGCCCACAGCCATTGTTGTCTGTGTTGTGCAGATTGAGCCCGGGCCCATGCCTATGCGGAGCGCGTCTGCGCCTGCGCTGATAAGGTTTGCGCATTGGTCCTCGGTTACCACATTGCCGCAGATAACGTCCAGTTCCGGATATCTCTTTTTAATATATTTCAGCATTTCTATCTGGAACACTGAGTTGCCCTGCGCGGAATCAATAATAATTACATTGACTCCTGCGCTTGCAAGCGCTTCCAGCCTGTCCTTCGATTCATCCCTTGTTGAAATGGAAGCGCCTACCATAAGCTGTTTTTTATTATCCTTGGATGCAAACGGATATTCCCGGTTAGTGTGAAGGTCGTTCCTGCTCATTAAAGCTACAAGATTTCCATTCTTGTCTACAATGGGAAGCTTCCCCTTCTTCGATTTTTTCAGTATCTCGTTTGCTTCTTTTAATGATATGCCTTCAAGGGCAGTTACAAGGTTGGTAGTCATTACTTCGCCGAGTCTTTTTTCCCTGTCTGTTTCAAAATCGATATCGCGGTTTGTGACTATTCCAAGAAGCTTTGAATTGAGCTTTCCGTTTTCAGTGATCGGTATACCGGAAAATCCGTATCTTTGCCTGATTTTATCTATTTCAGATATTTTGAAGTCAGGAGAAAGAACAATAGGATTGTTTATAAAACCGTTTTCATATCTTTTTACTTTTTTTATCTCAACAAATTGTTCTTCAATAGTGTTATTATAATGGATGAATCCGACGCCGCCCAGAAGGGCAAGTCCTATTGCCATTTTCGATTCGGTGACCGTATCCATTGGACTTGATGAAAGAGGTTTTTTTATTTTTATGTTCTTTGTAAGGTTTGTTTCAAGGGAAACGTCGTCGGGATTAAAGTCGATAAATCCCGGTAAAATAATGAAGTCGTCAAAGGCAAGTCCTTTATGTGATCCGAATATTTCCGCCGCCGAGCTGCCGTCTTTATTTGCCATGTGAAATACCCCTGGTTTAAACTGTTAATTTTGATATAAAGTAATAACTTATTTTTAAAAATTCAAGCAAAAATATATAAAATAAGCAATAGACAGGAAGCTTGTTTATTGTGCAATTATTTTATGTTGACACATGTAAGGAATATTTTAAGTTTTTAATAACGATGATATTATTATCATAAAGAAATTAGATTGTTATTCTGATAACAGCAATATAAACTGAAGATTATCAGAATTCATCTTAAAAAACCGATGCTTTAAAAATTAGATAGACTTAATAAAAATTTCCTGCGGAACTCGGACAACACTTGGAAAAACTCAAACAGTCCTCGAAAATTTTTATTAAGTCTATCTAATTTGAACATCGCAAACTATTTACAACTTAAAGATGAGTTTTGATTATGTTTCGGCTTAGTACATGTTTCAGTAGGCGTCAAATATCAGTATAAATGCTCTCGTTAGAGCATAGATAAAATATCTATTTAAATAGGTGCTTACTACATCTGATTAGCTATTATTTATATAAGAGGGATATTTTTATGCAAAGGAAATTTATCGTTTTTATTTTATCTGTGCTGGTTGTAATTATCTGTTCCGGCGGACTGCATGCGGCTGATACAATAAAACTGGGAGTTGCGGGCGCGCATAGCGGGGACCTTGCGTCCTACGGTATTCCGTCTGTGCATGCGGCCGAGCTGGTAGTGGAAGCAGTTAATGCAAAGGGAGGCATACTCGGAAAAAAAGTTGAGCTTTTAATAGAGGATGATGCATGCAAGCCGGAAATATCGACCAATACTGCAACAAAGCTGATATCCAGGGGAGCTAAAGTGGTCATGGGGCATATATGCAGCGGCGCCACTAAATCGGCTCTGGGAATTTATAAAGACTCGAAAATAATATGCATGTCCCCGTCTGCGACCAATCCTCCGCTTACAAAAAGCGGCGAGTATCCTAACTTTTTCAGGACAATAAGCCCGGACGATGCGCAGGCGCGGCTTGAGGTTAATTTTGCCGTCAATGTTCTTAAGCTCAGAAGGATAGCTGTTATACACGACAAGGGGGATTACGGCAAAGGCCTTTCTGAATTCGCGAAGGATTTTATCGAGAAATCCGGAAAGGCAAGGGTTGTGCTTTACGAAGGAGTGACCCCGGGCGCTGTGGATTACTCTGCGGTTGTGCAAAAGATAAGGCATTCCGGCGCAGAAGGCATAATATACGGCGGTTATCATCCGGAAGCTGCAAAAATTATAATGCAGATAAAAATTAAAAGAATGAATGTTCATTTTATTTCAGATGATGGAGTAAAGGATGACACATTTATAAAAGTGGCCGGCAAATATTCCGAAGGGGTATACGCGACAGGCCCTAAGGACACATCAAAAAATTCGCTTGCGCTGAAAGCCGCAAAGGATCACAGGGCGAAATACGGTTCAGATTATGGCGCATTTTTTCTGAATGCTTATGCTGCAACGCAGGCCCTGCTTAACGCAATTCAGAAAGCAGGCAGCACCGATTACAATGCCGTGTCCAAAGCGTTAAGAAAAGAATATGTTGAAACTCCCCTTGGCAAAATAAGTTTTGATAAACGCGGAGATGCGATCGGAGTCGGTATCTCTATGTACCAGGTTAAGAACGGGGTTTATGTGGAAGTAAAATAAATGCTGGGGCCACGGGAATTAATAATATAAAATAATGGATTATTTTTTTGAAATATTTTTGGGAGGAATGATAAGAGGGAGCATATACGCGCTCATTGCTCTCGGTTATACCATGGTTTACGGAATAATCGAGCTTATCAACTTTGCCCACGGCGAGATATACATGATAGGCGCTTTTACTGCCCTTATCGCCGCAAGCGTTTTTGGCCTGTTGGGCTTCAGCGCTCCTGTCATATTTATCCTTGCCCTTGTGCTTGCGGTTATATATTCATGCTGCTACGGTTTTACTATGGAGAAGATCGCATACAAGCCGCTTCGGTCTGCACCCAGGCTATCGCCGCTTATAAGCGCGATCGGGATGTCCCTATTTCTTCAGAATTACGTTCTGCTCGCGCAGACGTCCGATTTTCTCCCGTTCCCAAAGCTGATCCCCGACCTCGAATTTATGGAGCCCTATGCACACATTATTACTACTCAGGGAGCGGCCATCCTTGTTGCTACTGCGGTAGTGATGATATTGCTTAGTGTTCTTATCAAGTTTACTAAGATAGGCAAAGCAATGCGGGCCGCTTCGCAGGACAAGATTATGGCTTCGCTATCCGGTGTTAATGTAAACCGCGTTATATCAATAACGTTTATTATAGGCTCAGCTGCTGCGGCAATTGGCGGGCTGTTTATTGCTTCACATATAGGAATGATTAATTTTTATATAGGGTTTATCGCGGGGATAAAAGCTTTTGTAGCTGCCGTGCTGGGCGGAATCGGCAGCATCCCGGGCGCTGTTCTGGGCAGTTTTATTCTCGGATGGACCGAGAGTTTTGCGACAGGTTATGTTTCCAGCGATTACGAGGATGTGTTTGCTTTTCTTTTATTGGTGCTTATCCTGATTTTCAGGCCGGCGGGCATTCTGGGCAGAAAAGAACACAAGAAAGTGTAGGGATTTATTTTTACTATGTTAAATATTTCAGAAATAAAAAAGTCTTTGCTGGCATCTCTCTGGTTTGTTTTCCTTACGTTTCCCATTATGGTAGTTCGCGTTAGCACTGTGGAAAAAACAGTGGAATGGCGCTGGCACAATATGATCATTATCGCAGTATCCGCTTTTATATTATCTTTCGTATGGCGATATATGCTGAAACGAAAAGAGTCAAAAGTAAAAAAGGAAGATGTCGCAGCAGGTATTAAACCGTCTTTTATAATGCAGCTTTTTGCGAATAAAAAATTCAGCATTCCGGGCTTAGTATTTCTTTGCGTCTTTGCGGTTATATTTCCTAATATCTTTTCAACATACCAGACTAATATTATGATATCGGCTCTTATTTATATTATGCTCGGCCTGGGGCTTAATATTGTTGTCGGGATGGCCGGACTACTGGTGCTGGGCTATGCCGCGTTTTTTGCGGCAGGCGCTTATGCATACGCGCTCCTCAATTTTCATTACGGATTAGGCTTCTGGGCTGTTCTTCCTGTGGGAGCCGGGCTGGGTGCTCTGTTCGGCATTCTTCTTGGATTACCTGTGCTGAGGCTCCGGGGGGATTATCTTGCAATTGTCACTCTTGCTTTCGGAGAGATCATCCGGATAATACTTGAGAACTGGAATGAGTTTTCATTCGGGCCGAGCGGAATATCCAATATAGCGAGGCCTTCACTTTTCGGCATATCCATGCCGGTCAGCGCATCTACAGTATATATCTATTACATTATGATTGTCCTTTGCCTGATTACGGTCGTTGTGGTCAGAAGGCTGCGTGACTCGCGGATAGGACGCGCATGGATGGCTCTGCGCGAGGACGAGATCGCCTGCCAGGCAATGGGCATAGACAAGACGAAAACAAAGCTTTCCGCGTTCGCGCTCGGTTCCACATGGGCAGGCATGGCAGGCGTTGTGTTCGCTGCAAAGACTACATTCGTGAACCCGGCGAGCTTCACTATATGGGAGTCGATCATTATACTTTGTATAGTTGTACTCGGAGGCATGGGCTCGGTCGTTGGTGTAATTTTGGGCGCGCTAGTTTTAATACTGGTGCCCGAGTATCTGAGGGCATTCTCGGAGTACAGGATGCTTGTTTTCGGGCTTATGCTTGTACTTATGATGGTCTTCCGGCCTAACGGCATTATCGGCAGCGTAAGGCGCGTTTATCATTTTAACAGACAATTATAAACACAGCTATTTACTGTACACGCTGAATTGCAGCATCGGTGCCTATCTTCAATAAAGTTTTGAAATTTTCCGGGTCCACCGTATAAATAATTGCAAACGAAGTAATAAATATAATTACCGACAGCCATTTAGTATATATCCCGTTAGTCCGCAGAAATAATACCACTGAAAGTACGGCCATTACTGCAGGAGCGACAACCTTTACATCGCCAAGCGGGACATTATATGAAAGAAGGTATGTTTCGGATTTCCCCAGAAATTTTGCCAGGTCGAAATTAATATTAAAACCAAGCAGAACTATTTCCAGTATAAAAATTACAAGAAGAATAATGGATGCGGCTTTTGTGGACTCGCCTTCTGTCCTGTAAACTTCATAAACAACAGCCGGAATTAAAAATATCGTTATAATCAATGCGCTGGATCTCAGTAAGCCGATTATAATTCCAATAAGAGCTAAGACACTTAAAACAGCACAGATTAAAGCAGCGTTTTTTGTTGGTTTTGGCATAAATGACCTCTTTGATATTATTTAATCATTATCATTTTAATTCGTGTCCTGCAATAAAATAAATTTTACTGATCAGCAAATGGAAATCAAGCAATTATTTAGTCTTTGTCTATTATGAATTTCTGTTGACTTTCCATGTTTAAAAATAAAATATAATAATCTTCAGTACCTTCATAAAGATTTATTAAAAAAATTATTAAAGGAGTAATTATATGATATGTAGAAGCATGGCGTTCATTATTTTTATTTCTTTTTTTATGGTTGAGATTACTTTCGGTCATCCGGGTAGAACCGACAAGGATGGGGGACACTGGGATCATCAGAAGAAAGAATATCATTACCATAAAGACGGCAAAGAAGTTGTCGATAAATCGAAGAGCAAAGATTATGACAAGTTATCATCTTCTGATAAAGGCGATAAAGAAGTAAAGGAAAAGAAAGAAAAAAAAGACAAGAAAGATAAGAAAGAAGAAAAGACGGAAAAGAAAGTAAAAGAAGATAAAGAGAAACCAAAAAAAGACAAGGGTAAAGATAAAGAAGAGAAAGCAGAAAAAAAAGAAAAAGTAAAGAAAGATAAGCCAAAGAAAGAAGAAGCAAAGAAAGAGAAGAAAGAAACTAAAAAGAAAGATACAAAGAAGAAAGATAAAAAAGAAAAAGAATAATATATATTAAATCCTTATTGCGAGCAGAAGCAAGAAGTATCCGAGCGGAAGCGAGATGTATCTGAGTGGAAGCGAGAAGTATCTGAGCGGAAGCAAGATGTATCTGAGCGGAAGCAAGATGTATCTGAGCGGAAGCAAGATGTATCCGAGCGGAAGCAAGATGTATCCGGGCAGAAGCAAGATGTATCTGAGCGGAAGCGAGAAGTATCTGAGCGGAAGCAAGATGTATCCGAGCGGAAGCAAGATGTATCCGAGCGGAAGCAAGATGTATCCGAGCAGAAGCAAGATGTATCCAGGATAAAGCAAAATATATATTCGCCGGGAGATATGCCAACACATCTTCCGGCGAAAAGTTGTTATTTTACTTGTAGAATTCGTATAAAGAAATAATTTTTGCTATTATGGGAACCATTCTTGAAGTTAAAAACCTGTCTATGGATTTCGGTGGTATAAGGGCACTGGACAGCCTTTCCATGTCTGTGAACGAAAGAGAGATTGTTGCTCTTATCGGACCGAACGGGGCAGGGAAGACCACTTTTTTCAATTGTGTAACAGGAATATACGAACCTACAGGAGGTGATATTTATATAAGCCCTCCTGAAAAAAATAAGACATATCATACAAATAAATTTAAACCTAACCATGTAACTGAACACGGCCTGGCACGCACATTCCAGAACATCAGGCTTTTTCAGAATATGACTGTTCTGGAAAATGTCATGATTGGCCGTCATTCAAAAAGCCACTCGGGCATACTAAGTTCAATTTTAAGAACTTCATCACAGCGTAAAGAAGAAAAAGAAATTATCGAAAAAAGCTATTTTATTCTTGAGAGGATCGGCCTGGGAAAATACGCGGATGAATTCGCGAAGAACCTGCCGTACGGGCTCCAACGCCGTCTCGAAATCGCGCGCGCAATGGCGACCGAACCGTTCCTTCTGCTTCTTGATGAACCTGCTGCAGGGATGAATAATTCCGAAACAAAAGAACTGGATGAACTGATTAAGGATATAAGAGACAATGAAAAAATATCTATTCTTCTTATTGAACATGACATGAAACTTGTTATGAGTATTTCGGACAGGATAGTGGTGCTTGATTACGGAGAAAAAATAGCTGAAGGCACTCCTGATGATATAAAGAGCAACAGGGATGTTATTATAGCGTATCTCGGGGAAGAAGCGGATGCTTAATGTAAGAAATATTCATACATACTATGGCAAGATTTATGCGCTTAAAGATGTGAGCATTGAAGTGCCGCCCGGAAAGATCGTTGCTCTTATAGGCGCAAACGGCGCAGGAAAATCTACAACTCTTATGTCTGTTTCCGGCATTGTGCCGCCGAAATCCGGCCATATAATTTTTGACGGAGTCGACATTACAGGTATGCCTCCGGAGAAAATTACCGCGCTCGGTATTTCGCAGGTCCCGGAAGGGAGACGGATTTTTCCTTATCTTACTGTGTCCGAGAATCTTGACATGGGAGCTTTTCTGCGAAAGGATGCGAATGGCATTAAATCCGATATGGATTATGTATTCGGGCTGTTCCCGATTCTTTCTAAAAGGCGCCATCAGCAGGGAGGCACATTAAGCGGAGGCGAGCAGCAAATGCTCGCGATTTCGCGCGCCCTTATGGCGCGTCCTAAACTTCTCCTTCTGGATGAACCGTCCCTCGGGCTCGCGCCGATTGTCGTGAGGCAGATATTCGATATCATAAAGAAAATAAATACTGAATATAAAACTACGGTATTTCTTGTTGAGCAGAACGCGAACCTTGCGCTTAAGGTTGCCAGCCATGGCTATGTAATGGAGAACGGCTCAGTAACAATGGCCGATACATCCTCCAGCCTGCTCGCGGACGAAGACGTTAAGCGCGCTTATCTGGGGATCTGAGAAAAGATATGGAAATAACGCAGTCTTCAGGGCAGATAAAATTAGATGCGCAGGTTTCGCGTTTTCTTGAAGATGCGCGCGAATCGTGGTCGGACTGGAACGTGTCGCCAAAAGACGGGAAAATACTTTACGATCTTGTGATAAGCGGCGGTTTTAAAAATATAGTCGATATCGGCACATCGACCGGGCATTCCGCGATCTGGCTTGCATGGGCAGCAGCAAAGACGGGCGGGAAGGTTTTTACGATTGAAGCGCACAAAGAGCGCTTTGATATTGCGCTCGAAAACTTTAGAAAATCCGGTGTTATGGGTTATATCGATGCCCGCTTCGGCAATGGACACGATCTTGTTCCGGTTATCGAAGGGCCGGTCGACTTTGTTTTTTGCGATGCGGACAAAGACTGGTATCTTAATTATTTTCAAATTCTTGAACAGAAGATAGTTGTTAACGGCTGCTTTGCCGCGCACAATGTGCTCTGGGCAGGGCATTCGAAGATAAATCTGTTTCTCGGATATTTAAAAAAGAATCCGGCTTATCATACTTATCTGGAAAAAGGCAGCGGGGAAGGGATATCGGTAAGCCGCAGGATGAAAGAGTAAACCAACAATGAAAACATGTAAACGCAGGGGCTATTGCTGTCAGGACGTGAGGCTTGCGGAGCCGCCTGATATGCTTGAACGCGCATATAATTACTGGAAGAAGATTAAATCGATAGACCCGGAGTTTTCCGAGATATATTTAATTTACCCGATGCTCGAATTTAAGCACGAAAATCCAGAAGAAGATTTGCCCTATCATTACAGGTGCAAGCATTTTTCGCATGATGCCGACGGTTTACCTGCTTGTTCGATTTACGAGATAAGGCCGCGTATGTGCCGCGACTTTCCGTATTACGAGGATGTAAAGTCGCTGGACAGGGATGAGCCACTCAGCCCGTACGAAGGCTGCGGCTATAATGACCCGGATTAGAATTAGACTATTTGTTCCTGTACACTATTTTGCCGCTGCAGATAGTGTACTCGACAGAGCCGAAAAGATCCTGCCCAATAAAAGGCGTATTTTTGCATTTTGATAAAATGAAATTATTGTCGATATGAACTTTCTTGTCAGGGTTGATAATCACAATGTCAGCTGTTTTGTTTTCCTTTAATTCGCCGGCATCGATATTTAATATTTTTGCAGGATTTATTGTAAGTTTTTTAAAAGCTTCAATGAAGGAAAATTTGTGCTCTTTGATCAGTTTAGTGATAACAAGCGGTACAGCGGTTTCAAGCCCTATAATCCCGAACGGCGCGTATTCCAGTTCCTGCATCTTTTCATTATTAAGATGAGGGGCATGGTCTGTGACTATAGCGTCGATCACTCCGGATCGTAATCCTTCTATAATAGCCAGCCTGTCTATTTCTGTTCTAAGCGGAGGATTCATCTTTGCCATCGAAAGATGGGTCCTGACTGCGTCGTCCGTAAGGGAGAAGTGATGCGGCGTTGCTTCGCATGTTACATTGACGCCTTCTTCCTTTGCTTTTTTTATGATGTCGACTGAACCGGCTGACGACACATGAGCAATATGCAGCTTCCCTTTCGTAAACCTTGCAAGGATTACGTCCCTGGCTATCATTACTTCTTCTGCTGCTTTCGGAATGCCTTTTAAGCCGAGCAAAACGGAATTGTATCCTTCGTTCATTATGCCCTTGTCCGAGAGATCCAGATCTTCGGAGTGAGTGATGATGGGGGCATTTGTCATTTTAGCGTATTCCAGCGCCCTGCGCATGAGTATGGATTTCATTACAGGCATGCCGTCGTCGGAGAAACCGACAGCGCCGCATCTGACAAGTTCACCCATTTCCGTGATCTCCTCGCCCAGCGAGCCTTTCGTAATATTTGCTATGGGGAGAACATTTATGGGCGTTTTTTCGGCTTCGAGTTTAATAAACCTGACAAGTGCAAGATTATCAATTACAGGAGTGGTATTCGGCATTGTACATACTGTCGTATATCCACTTTTTGCAGCTACTTCAGAACCACCGATAATCGTTTCAACATCTTCCCTGCCCGGCTCCCTGAAATGCACATGCATGTCAATAAGCCCGGGCAATACAATACAATCCGAAGCGTCTATTATATTTGTTTTTTTATCAGATGGTGGTTCAATATCCCTGGAAATTTTTTTAATAATATTTCCTTCAATAAGGATATCAAATTCTTTATCCATGTTTGAGGCAGGATCGATTATCCTTCCGTTTTTAATAAGAATGTTCATGTTAGTCCTTGATTTTTATTCTATCTCCTCTAGCGGCTTGCCGCCCGACAGCAGGTAAAAAATCGCCATCCGTACAGCTACGCCGTTAGTGACTTCTTCATTGATAATTGCGTTCGGGCTGTCGGCAACCGTGTCGTCTATTTCAATGCCTCTGTTCATGGGCCCGGGATGCATAACAACAATGTCTTTTTTGCATTTTTTAAGGCGCTCTGTTGTGAGAGCAAACTGGCGGTGATATTCCCTTAGCGAGGGAATATTCGAACCCTGCTGTCTTTCCTTCTGAATGCGGAGCATGTTTACGGCATCCAGGCTGGGCAATATTTCGTCCAGGTTGTATGTTATATCTACGTCATATATGCTGAACTCGTCCGGCAAAAGAGTAGGGGGCCCGCAAAGCGTTACCTTTGCTCCGAGTTTTTTAAATGTACGGATATCGGATCTTGCAACGCGCGAGTGTTTAATGTCGCCAACTATTCCAATGTGCAATCCCTTTAAAGTGCCTTTTCTCTCGAGTATCGAGTACGCATCGAGCAATCCCTGCGTGGGATGTGCGTGGAATCCGTCGCCTGCATTGATGACCGACGCCTTTATATTTTTAGACAAAAAATGCGGCGCCAGGGACGCCGCATGCCGGATAACAATATAATCAGCCTTCATGGCTTCAAGTGTGTGTACGGTGTCGATCAGGGATTCCCCCTTTACGACGCTTGATGTTGCGACCGTTACATTTATGAGGTCAGCTGAAAGCCTTTTTGCGGCAAGCTCAAAACTTATCTTGGTTCTGGTGGACGGTTCGTAAAAAAGACAGCAGACTGTTTTTCCTCGAAGCACGGGTACGGTTTTAATTGATCTGGTAAAAAGGTCTTTGAAATATTTTGCGGAATTACAAATAAGTTCGATCTCTTCAGTGCTGAGAGATTCTATATCGAGAAGGTCTTTTCTTTCTAATGATTTCATCCTAAAACAAGATAATAAAACAGAGGGCGTTATTATGTCAAATATAAAACCTGAGAAAATTAATATTTATTGTTCCGGACTTTTGTTATCAGTTATTGTTAGACGCAATGTCATCAATCAATACAGAATACCTACTACGGCGCCTGTCATGCAGGTAGCAAGAGTTCCGGAAACTATCGATCTCATGCCCATGCTCACTATTTCATTTTTTCTTTCCGGCACCATCGTTCCCATGCCGGCGATCATAATTCCAAGGCTTCCGGGATTGGCGAAACCGCAAAGGGCATAAGTCATAATTACTAAACTTCTGTCGCTCAGCGCGCCCTTTTCGAGCATGCTCATGTCGAGATATGCGATAAATTCATTCAGAACTGTTTTTGTGCCCAGGAGCGAGCCGGACGTGAGGCACTCATCCCATGGGATTCCCAGAAGCCATGCAACAGGAGACAATATAATTCCGAATATTCTCTGTAAGGTTACAGGTTTTCCGTAAACATCAGGTAAAAGCCCAATGATTGAGTTTATTAAATAAACAACAGCAAGTATTACAATGATCATTGCTATTATATTAAGTAAAAGCTGCAGTCCCTGAGTTGTCCCTTTTGTTAGGGCATCCATGGAGCTTTTTACATCTTCTTCGTGAACCATTTCTCCGGAGACAGTAATCGGTTCTGTTTCCGGAACCATTACTTTTGCAATCAGAACAGAGGCCGGAGCGCTTATGATCGAGGCTGTCAGTATGTGTCCAAGGGCGTCAGGGATTACCGGCCCGAGTATATTGGCATATATAACCATCATTGTCCCTGCGATGCCTGCCATGCCGCATGTCATAACGGAAAAAATTTCGCTTCTGGTCATGTTTTTCAAGTAAGGCCTTATCAGTAAAGGGGATTCGACCTGGCCTACAAAAATATTCGATGCCACGCCAAGCCCTTCAGCTCCGCCTATCCGGAAAGTTTTCTGGAGAAGAAATGAAAATCCTTTTACAATAACCGGGAGAATCTTCCAGTAAAAAAGAAGCGATGAAAGGGCGCTCATTACAAGGACAAGAGGCAGCGCCCTGAACGCAAGTATATAAGACGACATTGGGAATTTTTCATCAAAGGGCGGTTTCCCTCCTCCCAGGTAGCCGAATACAAAAGATGTACCTTCCCTTGTTGCCTCTTCAATTACCAGAAGCATTTTATTTAGATTTAAAAAAATATTTTTAAACACTGGGACTTTTAGAATCAGCAATGCTATGATAAACTGACAGAGAATTCCAAGAATAATTATACGGAAATCTATTTTTCTTTTATTTTCGCTGAATAACCATGCTATAAAAACCAGAACAAATATACCTAAAATTGCCTGAAGCATTTTTCCCTCTTCCTAAAGTATTCAAAAAAATAAATTTTGATAATTCCAAGCTCAGATAGAAATAACCTGTAAACAATTTTTAAATTTTAATAAAGGTTTTAAGACGCACTCTTAATCATTGTCCAGAACCTCACGCAGTTTAACAGCAAGCGATTGAACCGAAAACGGCTTCTGGAGAAAATTTACGCCTTCATCGAGCATTCCGCGATGTGCGATAACATCGGCAGTATAACCGGACATATACAGGCACTTTATGCCCGGACGTATTTTCTGTATTTGCTGTGACATATCATGCCCGTTCATTTGAGGCAGAATAACATCGGTCACTAGCACATGAATATCTCCCTTATAATCACCGGCCAAACGAATTGCATCACCGGGCGTACGGGCAGTTATCAGATTGTATTTCTGAGTTTCGAGCATCATCTTTATCATTTTAAGCATTACGGGATCATCTTCTACAACCAGCAAAGTCTCTCCATGACTAGGAGGCGGAGCTCCGCTGCTTTCATTAAGTCTTTCAATAACCTGGCCTTCATATTTTGGCAGGTATATTTTAAATGTCGCTCCTTTGCCTGGTTCGCTGTAAACATTTATAAAACCGGAATTCTGCTTAATTATGCCGTAAACAGTAGCCAGTCCCAGACCGGTTCCTTTGCCGGTTTCCTTGGTTGAAAAAAACGGTTCAAATATTTTATCGATTGTATCTTTTTCCATGCCGCAACCGTTATCTTTAACTGTAAGCACTGTGTATTTTCCGGGCATATAACCGATATTATCGTTGCAGAACGAATAATCAAAGGCTGCATTTTCTGTTTCAATTGTTATCTGTCCTACCCCGGCAATAGCATCGCGCGAGTTAACGCACAGATTTACCAGTATCTGTTCTATCTGCGCAGGGTCCATTTTTACAGGCCATAATACAGGTTCCGGCTGCCATACAATATTTATATCTTCTCCGATCAGTCTCCGTAACAGCTTCAGCATATCTTCAACGCTGTCATTCAGGTTAAGTATTCTGGGAGTAATTGTCTGCTTCCGTGCAAAAGCCAGCAATTGCTGTACAATTTTAGATGAACGAACGGCTGCACTATGAATGTTCCTGAGATTCTCATGCATCGTCTGTGAAGCTTCCGTTTCTTCTAAAGCTAATTCAGTAAAACCTAGGATTACGCTCAGCATGTTGTTGAAATCATGCGCAACTCCGCCTGCAAGCCTGCCGACAGATTCCATTTTCTGGGATTGACGCAACTGATCCTCGAGGGATATTCGTTCCGTAATGTCTTCTATCAATTCGATTGCAGATGTAATTTCTCCTTTAGCATTATAAACAGGCGATGAAATAACCCTGTAACTGTGCGTCTCTTTGTCGAATGGAATGTTCATTACAGCTTCGTGAACCTGGCCATCTTTCAGGGTCTTAAATGTCGGGCAGTTGTCGCAAGGCGATCTTCGCTGCGGATTAAAAAACGTCCGAAAACAAACAGGATGCAAAGCGGGATCAATTGAAGGGAACCAGTCGCGCATGCGCTGGTTCATCTCAACTATTTCCATAGCCGGATTAATCAGGACTACGCCGATCGGTATATTCTCAACAATACTGCGCATCTTGGCTATATTTTCACGCAGTGCTTCTTCTATGGATTTTTGGTCCGTAACATCAATAACGGTTCCCGCAATAGCCGGCCGGCCGTCATATATCATTGTGCGACCGAATACTTTTAAAGTGACAATCTTACCGTTTTTAGTTACGCACTTCGTTAAAAATTCGATTTTGTCTATTTCACCTGTAAGGTGCTTTTTCAGGTTTTCCTCTATAATTTTTTTTTCTTCAGGAACGGCCAGGTCGACCGGAGAGACCTTATCAATGATCTCATCGCGTTCGTAACCGTAAATCTCGCACCAGCGTTTATTGACAAATGAAAAAAGGCCGTCTTTAATAATGAAAACGCCGACTAATGAGTTCTCAACTACGCTGGCAAATTTTATTTCCGAGTCCAGAAGAGCATTTTCCGTATGCTTGCGATGGGTAATGTCGCGCACTATTTCCAGACAGGCTGTAATTTTCCCTTCAGCATCTTTGACCGGACTTGCCGTATTTTCACAGACTTTTATTTCGCCTTTAGGTGTTATAGCTGTTCTTACGGCTGTGTGCGGCAAACCATCCGTAAAGCTGAGATTTACCGGGCAACCGATACATATATTTTTACCGGCTTCATAGACAATGTGACATTTATCATTTGAATACCCGAACATTTTTTTCATATAATCATTCTGGAAGAGAATGTTGTAATTGCGGTCCTGCATCGTAACACCGAATTCCAGCGTATTAACTAATGACTCAAACCTGTTTCTTTCGGAAATCAGCTCAAGCTTTGCTTTTTGTAACTCAGTGATATATTTTTTCTCCATATTTCCGGACTCGTAATTGTGGTAATTCTCAACAGAGGTTTTTTTATTTAATACCTGTATTTCATCTGCATGGTTTTCAATTTTCTCATTTTCGGATATGTTGATGCAAAGAGAGGGATCATTTCCGGCAGCTTCTTTGGATGTATTTGGCATGTCTTTAATACAGTCGGCTTTTGCTTGTTTAGACATATATTGTTTCCAGGAAGTGACAATAATGTATTCAGTATTATCCGCAATTAAAAAATCAGGCGAGTGGGTATTACTGAATATTACATGCGCTATAGTTTTAATTAAATCGGATTTTACGTATACAAAGCTTTCATATTTATTTAAATATATATTTATAAAATCTGCAACTAACGAAGGAATGTTTCTTAGTTATATAATAATAAATGTTATAATGAATTCCAAGAAAATAATATCAGCACCGGCATTATCTCCCGGGATGTTTATATATAATCCATTAACAGGAAATATTATCTTTCCCGTTAAAAATAATAAAACTATTCGTTCTTACTCTCCCGATCAAAATTATGTTATGCTTTACAGCGAGTTCGAATCCTCTTGTTGTTGTAGATGCCCTTGATATTATGACCGGAACTCCGGCGTTTATTGCTTTATAGACAATCTCGCTTGCAAGCCTGCCTGTCAGTATTATCATCTTATCATGTAAATTTATTGAATTTTTAATTGCAAAGCCCAGCGATTTATCGACTGCATTATGCCTGCCTATATCGTCATAAAAAGCGAGCATCTCACCATCTGCGGAGTATAAGCCTGAGCTATGAACGCCATGCGTGAGATCATGCAGATTGGAATGATTAACAAATTTATCCATGATTTTAATTATTGTGGAGGCTTTTACTATAGGTAGTATAGTATTTATTAAATCGCTATTTATGCCTTTTCGGGTCTTTCCCCCTGCTGAGGCAATAAATTTAACGGGCAGTGTTTTTTCCGGTATTTTAGCGTTTGGGCCTGTAATTATATTTATTTCTTTTCCATTTTCGTCTATAACTACTTCCCGTATATCATCATTTGATCTTATAATACTGTTTGAAAGCAGATGACCAATAGCGAACTCTTCCATGCCGGACCCGGAGCAGGCAATCTCTGCGTATGGGGTTCCATTAATGTGCATGGTGAAGGTATACTCAGAACTCAAAGGAATCGTGAATGGTTTAATTCTGCCTCTTGAATATTTATTTACATCAATATCCTTATATTCCGGGAGCGGCATTTTATTCCTGCAAATTTATAAAATTAATATTTTTTATGCTTATGAGGTAGTTCCAATCCATATTGCCTCATCTCTTTATAAGAGAAATTGTTTTTGTCGTGTCAAGGAGATAATAATAATTATGCAATGATATTTATCAAAATACACCTAAAAATGAATTTGACTTTTTAATAATTATCTATTGATTTAAAGCTGGACTCAGCTTGTGGAAATATCTTTTTGTGTATTATTAACCAGCCTTTAGGAGGTAATTTATGAGTAAAAATGAAGAACTGATAGTGAGCGCGGCTGTTTTGCGCGATGGCAAGAAAAAACTCAGCTGCGCACAGGCGATTAAAATATCCCAGGATCGCAATATCTCATTAAAGGAAATAGGCGAAATCTGCAACAGTAACTCAATCAAAATAATTGAATGTGAACTTGGCTGTTTCAAGTAATATGAAAGTTATTGTAATTGCAGGTGCCCGTTCCAATGTTGGGAAAACACATCTTGCGCGTGCTTTGTGTGAATTGCTTCCTGGTTCAGTACGGGTAAAAATCGGACATCATGCGCCCAAATCCGATGGCGAAGAAAACCTGTATCCTATGGGCACCGGCTTTGAAGAAATTGCGTCAAAGCACAGTAATGCGAGTTTTCTGATAATCGAAAGCAACAGCATACTCAGGGAGATTACGCCGGAATGTACAATTTATCTTCCCGCAGATAATCCGAAACCCTCGGCTGAAATCGCAGAAAAAAAAGCTGATATCATCCGCGGTAAAACTTTTCCGAATTCAAAAATATCCGTACTGGCAAAAAAACTCGAATGCGACGAGACAGTAATCCGGAAGATCGTTGAATTATCCGGAGCACTTATAGATCAACAATGAAATAAGTTTTGATATTAGAACTCATCTTAAAATTATATAATGTATTTCAATTTATCGAATATAAAACTTAATTTTGTAAATATATTTTCAATTCTATTGACTTTTTGGTTAGTTTGTTTTATAAATAATTGAATAAGAGCGTATTATGGGAGTAATGAAATATCTGTTGAAATAGGCTCTAATAGCATTTCCCGGCAAATAAAGCCGTATGAGTCAGATTACAGGAAATCTTATGGAGGTATTTTTATGTCCAACGAATTACCCAAACATTATCAAAGCATTAAAACCAGATTTGAGGAGTACAGTAAGGCGCTGGATGAATTAGGAAAAGTAGTCCACAACTCCGGGCCAATAGATGTTAAAAATGCGCATCTGATTCAGCTAGCAGCAGCTGCCGCGATCAGATCTGAGGGAGGAGTTCACAGCCATGCCCGCAGAGCAATGAAAGAAGGGGCCTCACCAGAAGAAGTATATCATGCTCTAATTCTGCTTACCGGAACCATCGGTTTTCCCGCAGTTGCTGCTGCAATTGCATGGGTTGATGATCTATTAGTGGAATAACCTGCCGTCTCGCCCCCGACTCTTTAATTGTTGAATAGCTTCAACAATATTTTTATTTGGAATATCAGTATTATTTATTTAAATTAAATAATAGTTGTCATGATATGGAATAGTTATTCAATTTGATTCTGACATCACTATAGCTTTAATTTGTATTGAGATTTGTTCTATTAATAAAAGGTGAATTATGAAAATATTATCTGTTGCAGGGAAAAAAAATACAGGGAAAACAACTCTGGTGGTTATGATAGTCAAAGAGCTCGTTAAACGGGGTTATAAAGTCGGCACTATTAAACACACAAATCTTGGATTTGATCTTGAAGGCAAGGATACGTGGAAACACAGGGAAGCGGGCGCCGGAATTGTTGTCGGTTCAGGAGAAAATACATTCTTTTTTATAAATAAGCCATTAAGCATTGAAAATATTTTAAAACTTATCGGCAATACTCAGGAACTGGATTATGTCGTAATTGAAGATTTTAAATTTGCCAATTACCCCATAATTTCCACTATCGATTTTAAAGATGATTTTACAATTGCTAATGTTGATGTTTTCTCGTTAAAACCCCAGGACATTGTTTCACTGGTTGACCTGGCCGAAAAAAGGACCTATGATGTGATTCCCGGAGCAGATTGCGGTGAATGCGGTTTTAGCACCTGTGTTGAAATGGCCAAGGCCATCATCAGAGGAGAAGCATCGGAAAAATCCTGTAAAATGAAAAAATCAAAGGATGTGGAGCTATATATAGGCGATAAAAAAATCCCTTTAAATCCTTTTGTCCAGGATTTCATAAAAAAAAGCATAATGGGAATGATAAGCTCTTTAAAAACAGATGAGGCTAAAACTGGACAAAAAAATGGCGCACATGATAAAATAGAATTGTGGATAAAAAATTCTGAGAAGTAATATTAAAGATAAGGTTGGAGATTTTATTTTAAAAAATGATAATACAGTCAGTTAAACAATTTCCGGTTACACGTCTATACGCTTCCGGTTCCGGCAACAAATGGATAAAAGAGGACAGGGGAGTAGCTGTGGAAGCGCCTTTTACAATAGACATAGAAGGTGTCGATTCTTATACTATCCTGTGCAGCCCGGATGACAGACGTGCAATGGCCGTCGGATTTATGTTCTCAGAAGGGCATATCCGGAGTGTAAATGATATTGCAATGCTCGCCGATTGCATGGACTTCCCTGACGTGATGCGTGTCAGACTTATTAATACGCCTCAGAAGAAAACCGAAACACCGGGCCGCAATTTGCTTGTTGTCTCTTCCTGCGGAATGTGCGGGAGCACTAATATGCAGGAGCGGATTACAGCTCTTCCGCAGGTAAAACATTCATTGCTTATCGGCACTGAGACAATGAATAGTGTGATGCAGCTGATGGATGAAAAACAGGATGTGTTTAAAAAGACGCGCGGAACGCACGCAGTTCTTATCTTTGATGCGAAAGGAAATGCGGTCTCTATTGCTGAGGATATAGGCAGGCATAATGCATTGGATAAAGCTATAGGAAAAATTATGCTTGCCGGAAAAAAAGCTGAAGGCTGCGGAGCCGTGCTCTCCGGACGTGTCAGCTTTGAAATGATCTCGAAATGCAGCAATGCAGGAATTGAAATTGTTCTGGCGGTATCTGCTCCTACTTCGCTTGCCATAGAGGCAGCTTCGCATTGCGGTATAACTTTAACCGCATCGGTTAGAGACGGAAGTGCAGTCATTTATACGTTTCCGGAAAGAATTGATCATTCCTGATTATTTTACATTACCGAATTTTAGCGTTTTTTAGCTGCTTCTATTGCTTATAAAAATCCCGAAAAAAATTAATGACAATATAATCGCTTTTACTAATGTTGTTAACAAACAGAAATAGAGCTTTATTTTCTTGACAATAAAGTGAGATTTTATTTAATTACTATTAAAATGATAGATTTAATTTTGTCCCTCCTGAATTATTAACTAACGATGAATAACAAATGCCAGGTAATCAACCTATGAGAAGACAAACAGAGCATGTTAAACAATTAAAGAAAATGTATTCTAAAGAAGATGGAAGGTTAAAGGGAGAAGGTTATTGGGAAAAACTCCCATTATTCTGGTTTATCTTGTTTTTATCATATAAATGCACCAGAAGGTGTGAATATTGTTATGCTTTTAACCAGGTAGGCGATAAAAATAAGAATGAAATGGATGAAAATACTTTTTCAAGATTACTGGACTGGATTCCTGAAGTCTGGAAACTTAATAATGTTAAAGTAAATTCTATTATTTTTCTCGGCGGCGAACCATTGCTTCGGACGGACAGAATTAAAAAAATTATGGATTCTGTTTATAAAAAAACCGACGGCATGCAGGGACTATGTTATACAAACGGCGATTTAATTGATTCTGTAAAATGGGAAGATCTTGAAGATATTCAATGGATGTCCATGAACATCACGGATATCAGTATTGAAGAATTAGCCAGAAGGATGAACGTAATAAAAGAAAGATCAAATGTTATCGGTCAGACGATTGTTGCTACCTTGGATGATTATAATTTAAATAGAATTCTTGATGTAAGCAGATTCGGAATTGAAAACGGATACCGGTTAAGATACCAAAAGAATTTATATAAAGGAATAGATGCGGAATTCCAGAAGAAAGTGTTGAAAAAATATCATGAATTGTGCGATTTACTGGAAGAATATATTATAAAAGGATACAATGTCCATACTACTTTTCTGATCGATACTTTAATATCCGGGTGGGATGTTGATGATACCCCATATATCTGCGGTAGACGACTTGCAACGATATTCCCGGATGGATCAGTGGGTCCGTGCATCAGGGATCATGCATTTAAAACCGGGACAATATTTGACCCGGATCCTTTGACTCTAATCCAATGTAATAAGTTTCATTACGGTCTTGGAGAACCGGATATACCTGATGAATGCAGAGTATGCGAAGTCAGGGCTGCCTGCCAGGGAGGATGTCCGCATGACAAACTTCTAATGACCGGCTCCAGATCGGGAAAATCTGTTTCGTGTGAATTGCACAAGGAAATAATCCCCAGATTAAGATATCTGGATAAATTAAAAAGTAAAAAATGATAGTCAATTTTATTTAAAAAATTGCACATTGATCCAGGCTTTAGCTTTTCATTCTGCTATTTTTTAAGGAATTATTATAAAAGTACATATTGTTCTGTGACTGTCATTTAAATCCTGGTTTATTTTTATTTCAACGCCTTGAAACATAATACCCCGCTGACGCCGAAGGCGGAAGCCGGTGCGAAAGCACCGGGGGCTTGCCCGGGGAATTTTATAATTTATTGATTTTTTTAAAAAAGTTCCCAATAAAGTTATTAAAAATGCAAAAATACTATTGACTTTTAACCGGACTGAAATGAAATGTTTATAATTATAATTGGCTTCTCATTCGACTGAAAAAAATTTAATAAGAACACGGCTTTTAGTTTCAAAGCCGTTACAGGATAAACTGTAAAAGCTTTTAAAAATGATAATTTATACAAAAAAACAAGTTTTGGCAGCCTAAAATGAATAGAAGCTATTAGTGATTTTTTTATATAATTATAAAAAATGCCGGTACAATTAACTAATATTTTTATCAATTGATATTAATATTATTATCTGATTTATATTATTTTCAGGAGAGTAAAATGAGTAATACGTTTATCTTAAACGGGAAAGAGACTCCGTTTACACCCGGACAGATGGTTCTGGATGCTGCCCGCAACGGCGGAATCGAAATTCCTACATTATGTTATTTGAAAGACGCTACGCCTACCGGGGCTTGCAGGGTTTGTCTGGTCGAGGTTAAAGGCGCGCGTTCTTTAATGGCAGCCTGTTCCACTCCGGTAACATCCGGAATGGAAGTAAGTACTGACAGTGGTCTTGTTCATAGAGCCAGAAAAATGAACATAGAACTGTTGCTTGCCAGCGGTAAGCATAATTGCCTTGTTTGCGAAGCAAACGGCGATTGCCGTCTTCAGAGTTTAGCTTATTTTTATAAGATTGAAACTCCAAGATTTACCGCAACCGAAGAATTTTATCCTACAGAGGATGTGAATCCTTTTATTGTCCGCGATTTCAGCCGCTGCATTCTTTGCGGACGCTGTGTTCAGGCTTGTAATGAGCTTGTCGTTAACCGTGCGATTTCACAGGGTTATCGAGGTTCCGAAAGTAAAATTGTTACTGGAGGCGACCAGCCGTACAATAACAGCGAATGTGTTTTCTGCGGCCAGTGCGTTGAAGTTTGTCCCGTAGGAGCACTGACAGAAAAGAAAGCCAAAGGATTGGGACGTCCGTGGGAAGTGCAGAAAATACGTACGACTTGTCCTTATTGCGGCGTCGGCTGTCAACAGTTGATGCATGTTAAGGATGGTAAAATTGTTAAAGTTACAGCTGTCGAAGACGCCGAGCCTAATCAAGGCAGATTATGCGTAAAAGGCCGTTTCGCATACGACTTTATTTATTCAGAAGAAAGACTTAAAACACCATTAATCCGCCAGAAAAACGGAGAATTCAAGGAAGCATCCTGGGATGAGGCTCTCGATCTGGTGGCCAATAAATTTAAAGAGATTATTAAAAAAGACGGGCCGGATGCCATTGCAGGCGTCAGTTGCGCCCGTAGTATCAACGAAGATTCATACCAAATGCAGAAACTTTTCCGCGCGGCGATCGGGACGAATAACATCGATCACTGCGCCCGTACCTGACACGCTCCAACAGTCGCCGGTCTGGCGACTTCGTTCGGTTCAGGTGCAATGACAAATTCTTTTGCAGATTTTAAAAAAGCTAAAATGATCTTATGCATCGGAACAAACATGACTGAAGCCCATCCCGTAGCAGCAACGTTTGTAAAAGACGCTGTGTTGGCTGGCTCCGAGTTAATTGTTGTAGATCCGAGACGCACTGAGCTTGTCGATTTTGCAAAAATGCATGTGCAAATTAAAGTCGGCTCTGACGTAGCACTGATTAACGGTGTTATGAACGTATTAATTAATGAAAATCTTTACGATAAAAAATATGTAGACTCGTGTACTGTAGGTTTTGAGGAACTTAAAAAGAAAGCGATGGAGTATCCGCCAGAGCGTGCTGCAGAGATTGCCGGCGTTTCTGCAGATACAATCCGCAATTTAGCGCGTAAGCTTGCTTCCGTTAAACCTGCAATGCTGATGTATACTCTGGGTATTACCGAGCATATTTGCGGCGTAAACAACGTAATGTCATGCGCAAATCTCCAGATGCTTCTGGGTAACGTAGGTTTTGAGTGCGGCGGAGTTAATCCTCTGCGCGGACAGAACAATGTTCAGGGCGCATGTGATATGGGCGCGCTTCCGAATGTTTTCCCGGGATATCAACGCGTAGATAACGCACAGGCCCGCGAAAAATTCATGAAAGCATGGAATGTAAAGAGTCTGCCCGAAAAGCCAGGTATGATGATGCCCACAATGATGAAAAACCTGACTACAGGCAAAATTAAAGCATTTTATGTATTCGGCGAGAACCTGGCCAATACTGAGCCGGATATCCATCATGTTGAAAAAGAACTGCAGTCAGCTGAATTCCTCGTATGTCAGGATATTTTTCCGACAGAAACTACAAAATTCGCGCATGTTATTTTCCCAACTACGGCATGGGGTGAACATGATGGAACGTTTACAAGTTCAGAAAGAAGAGTCAATCGTGTAAGGGTAGCCAGTAAAGCTCCGGGCTTAGCTAAACCCAGCTGGTGGGTATTCAAGGAAATTGCCAAACGTATGGGGCATGATTGGCAATCCAACAGCGCACAGGAACTCTGGGATAATGAACTATCTGTGCTTGCACCCTCTATGGCTGGCATTAAGTTTTCCAGACTGGAAAATAACGGAATACAATGGCCGGCACCAACTGCAGACCATCCGGGTACTCCTACAATGCATAAGGATGGCTGTTTTACCTGTGGACAGGGAGTGCTAAAAGCCATTGACTATATACCGCCTGCGGAAGTTCCGGATAAGGAATATCCGATGACACTTTCAACAGGACGCCGTCTGTATCATTATCACACAAGAACGCAGACAGGTCGATGCGAGGGTATCAATGATATTCTTGGCGAGGAAACAGCGGATATTTCACCGGCAGATGCGCTTGAAAAAGGCATAAAAGATGGTGAAAAAATATCGGTTAAATCGCGCAGGGGCAAAGTTGAGGTTAAAGCCCGCGTGACCAAACAGGTTCCAAAAGGGCTGGTTTGGATGGCTTTCCATTTCAGGGAAAACTGTGCCAACTGGTTAACTAATCCTGCATACGATCCGGTAACCCAAACCGCAGAATATAAAGCCTGCGCAGTGCGCATTGATAAGCTTTAATAGATTAGCTTTTTATAGTGAAATAAAAAAAACATCCCGCCCAAAAGACGGGATGTTTTTTTTGCAGTCATCGTCAGAAATTTTACTTTTACTATAACTCGTCTCACAGACAGACAGTGCTTTACAAATTTGATAGAATTAATAAAAATTAAAAATTCTGTTGCCTGTTAAATCTCATCATGCTCAATTAATTGAATAGCGACTTTTTCGCCTGCCTTAACTCCGGTAACATTTTCCGGTATCATTATTAGACAATTAGCATCGCTCATTGAACGAAGTATGGAAGAATTCTGGTTGCCTGTTGTTGTAACGTAAAATTCGTTATTTTTAATGGTAAAATTGCCTCTTATCAGGTTTGTCGCACCGGATAGCTTACTGATATCCTCTTCGAGAAATGCGCTCACTACAGGCTTCTCAATTTTTTTTGCACCCATCATTTTAAGCAACGCGGGTCTCACAAATTGAATAAATGAAGTAAGAGTCGGAACAGGATTTCCGGGCAAACCGAAAATTAATTTATTATCTTTTGTCCCAAAGGTGCAAGGTTTGCCAGGTTTTATATTAATCTTTTCAAATTCTATTGAAATATTCAGATCGGTATAAATATCTTTAACAAAATCGTATTTTCCGGCCGATACACCGCCTGTAGATATCACTACATCGGATTCCAGTGCTTTTAAAAATATTTCCCTCATATCCTTCTTAATGTCTTTAACAATACCTAAATAATTGGGAATTGCGCTATACTTTTTTACTTCAGAGTATAAACTGTATGCGCTGCTGTTTCTGATCTGGCCGGCTTTGATTTCTTCGCCAATATCCGCCAACTCATCGCCTGTCGAGATTATAGCGACAGTCGGCTGTTTATAAACTTTTATTTTTGCGCGGTTAAGCGACGCAAGGATGCCTATATTGGCAGTACTAAGGCGTTCTCCTTTGTACAGTACACTATCTCCTGTTTTAAGACTCACTCCGGCAAACCTGTAATTCCTGAATTTAGCTGTTTCGCTGAAAATTTTTACAAATCCGGCTGTTTCTTCCGTTTCTTCGAACTGAATTACTGCATCGGCACCTTCCGGTATAGGAGCGCCGGTCATTATTCTTATTGCAGTTCCTTTTAAAACTTTTTTCCCGGCCAGGGAACCGCCTGCCTGTACTTCGCCGGTAATTTGAAGCTTTATCGGGTTTTCCTTTGATGCGCCAAGCGTGTCTTCGGAAATTATCGCATATCCGTCCATTGCGGAATCATCTAAAGGGGGAATCATTATATCCGAAACAATGTCCTCATATAAAACACGGTTAAATGCCTCCATTATGGAAATGTCTTCATAATTCAGAGGCCGGACTGAATTTAAAATAATATTTTGCGCTTCTTTATAGGATACTGTTAATTTTTTATTATTCATAGGAAAAAAATATTAAATTTAGGTTGATAATAATTTAGAATCATTATAAATTTAAACTGAGAACAGTCAATATAAATTATTATTTTTTTATCTTTAATTGTTAAATAAAAAGATGTAGTTTTCCTGCCGTAGTTCAGGGAAAAATCACCTTCCTTTGTTTAATGAGTATCATCAAAAAAGAAAAAAATACTTGATTTACCAATGACTTTTTTTTAATCTGGTTAAAAAATGATTATTAAGTTGTCTTCGATGTTTAAAAACAATTTTAATAATATTTCGGAGATATTTAGAGGAGTTAATCATGAGATACGCCGAGACAGGATATAATTTAGAGATTGATCTGGCGACAGGTAATATTGAAAAGGTCGAATCTGACCCTAAAGTACTTGAAACCTATCTTGGAGGACTAGGTTCCAGCGTAAAGATACATTGGGACAGGACTCCGCCGGAAGTAAAAGCGTTTGATCCTGAAAATCTGCTGATTTTCAGCGCCCCGCTTTTAGTAGGTACCCCTGCCATGAGTTGTAACCGTACATGCGTTACCACAATATCACCTCAAACAAATTTACTAGCATATCCGATGATGGGGGGATTTTGGGCAGCTGAGCTCAAATATGCCGGATATGACAAAGTAATCATGCGCAACAAAGCACCGCACTTGTCATATATATATATAAATAATGATAAAGTTGAAATACGCGATGCCAGACATTTAAAGGGCAAAGGCGCTGTTGAAACACGTGAACTTATTAAAGATGAGTTAAACGATCCGAATGTAGTGGTTGCTGCAATCGGTATGGCCGGTGAAAACCGGGTTTTTCTGGCTTCCATTGAGCAGGGCCGTTCCAGTGCCAGCAGGCTCGGAGGCGGAGCGGTTATGGGGGATAAGAATGTAAAGGCTATAGCGGTTCGCGGAACAAAAGACCTTAACCTGGCACGCGGTGCAGAGTTTATGGAGGTCATGAAGGGCGTAATAGATTACATAAATTACAGGAATGCAAATCCTATTCCGGATGTAATGACCATTTTAGCAGGCATCGGCTCTCCGCAGGAAATGGTTCACACGGATGAGAGCTGGCACACTCAGAACTTTATGTGGGGCAACTCCCGTACAAGAAGAAGAGATTTCTGGGATGAAAAAGTTGCTGTAGAATGGCCGTCTACCCAGTTAGAAGCTATAAAACGATTAATCAGCTGTTATAATTGTCCGCAGCATTGCGGGGCATTGATTTCCTATAAAGATGTTCCTAGATTCAAACAAAAATGTTTCACAAAAATGACTTATTCAATGGCGGCTTATGTTGATACCATGGCATTCAATTTCAGGGTTGCGCAAAAGGCCACTGAGTATGGATTAGACGGATTCGGAACCCCGCAAATCCTGGCATTTGCTATTGAGCTTAAAGAAGCAGGCATTTTAACTGATGCAGACTTTGTAGGCGGCGAGAATTATCCGCCATGTCCGCCCGATAGTGATAAAGAAGGAAGATTTGAGTGGCTGCTTGACAGAATGGTTCGTCGTCAAGGAATCGGCGATTATATGGCCGATGGTCTTTACTGGATGGCAAAGAGGATCGGCAAAGGCGCAGAAGATATTGAACACAATACAATTAAGAAACACGAGCAGCTTCCTCTTAAACTCGGGACTCTTGATCCTATTTATTTCCTTATGTATACCACAAATGAGAAGATAAGTATTACACAGATTGAAGGTAACTGGCCTCAGGCAGCATTCCCGACAATGGAGCAGAGACTAAACTTTGTTAAGGATTGGCCGCAGCTTCCGGATGATCATTTTAAGCAGTATTTGCTGGATTGGGAACCGCGCGGAGAAAAAGCTATTCCATATTTCCCGACTCCCCAGATGTGCGCTGAAATTGTTGACTGGATGGAAATGCTGCACAACATTGATGATGCTACCGGATACTGTTGCGGTATGTCGTCATTCTGCCTTAAGCCTCCGTATCACATACATGTTCACCCGAAGTTGATCTCTGCTGCTACAGGAATGGATTTAGATGAAGCCGGTCTTAAAAAGATAGTAAATAGAAGCAGAAATTTACACAGGGCATTCAACTTAAAGAGAGGCTTGGTAAGAGCTGATGAGGCTCCGCCCAAGGACCACTGGAAGAAGAGATTCCCTGAACTGGAAAAAGAACTGTTGGATACATATTACAAATACAAGGGATGGAATATGGACGGTGTTCCAACTAAAGAAAGATTCCATGAACTTGATCTGGATTTCGCTGCAGAAGATTTAATAAAGAGGGGGATATTAAAAGATGGCCAAAATTAAGAAAAAAGTTAAGTCTATAAAGGTTGATGCGGATAAGTGCAGCGGCTGCAGGTCATGCGAAGTAATCTGCTCCGCGTTCCATGCTATACCGAGATACAGCAGTGTTAATCCTGCAAGATCCCGCGTACAGGTTGTACGTTATCCGATGAAAGATATTTGGATCCCGGTGTTTGCCGGCGAGTATGCTCCCGCCGAATGCATGGGAAGAGAGATATATACTATTGATAAAAAGGAATATAAGGAGTGCGATCTTTGCAGAGCCGCATGCCCGGCAAGGGACAGATTCAAAGAGCCCGATTCCGGACTTCCGTTAAGATGCGATATGTGTGAGGATGAGCCGCCGCTGGAAAAACCGAAGTGTGTTGAATGGTGCCTGTATGACGTACTGGAATATTCGGAAAGAGAAGAAGAAGTTGAAGAATCGGTTGAGATGGAGAAGGTTGAGGCAGGATTGACGGCGATGGTAAACCAGTATGGCTTGCAGTCGGTAATTGATACTGTTAGTAGAATCTCAAAGAAGGATTAAAACGTTAAGATGTAATTAAGAGGATTTGGTAACACAATAATTTACTGAAAATTTTTAATGTTTACTAAATTATCAGGTAATATTTCTTTGTTATTATCATCAACTATATAAGGTTCCTGCAATTGTAAGATCACGGAACTAAAAAAATTAATGAGGTGATAGAAAGTGGAAAACGTTGTATCATTAACAGAAAATATTGAGCAACTTTCCAAAAGTTTTGGAGAAAGTAATTTTGGAGATGTAATGGTTGTTGGCGGAGGGATTAGCGGTATTCAGGCTTCTCTTGATCTTGCCACTGCCGGCTTTAAAGTCTACATGGTAGAAAAATTGCCGAGCATTGGTGGGCACATGGCGCAGCTTGATAAGACCTTTCCCACCAATGACTGTTCTATGTGAATACTTGCACCCAAGCTGGTCGAGGTCGGCCGGCACCCAAATATAGAAGTACTCACTTTTACAGATGTAAAAAGTGTCGAAGGCGAAGCAGGAAATTTTGATGTAACCCTGATTAAAAGGCCCAGATATATTATTGAAGATAAATGTACGGGTTGTACCACTTGTGTGGAATACTGCCCTGCGAAATACCCTGATCAATATAATCAGGATATTTCAATGAATAAAGCGGTTCATATATACTTCCCTCAGGCAATTCCTCTTATTGCATACATAGATGAGAGCTGTCTTTATCTTAAAGAGAAGAAATGCCAGATTTGTGTAGGTGTATGTAAGAATGATGCTATTGATTTAAAACAAGCGCCGGAAAAAATAGAAATAAACGTAGGTGCTATTATTTTATCATCAGGTGTTGACCCGTATGATCCAAAACTAAAAGCGGAGTATCATTATGGGGACTATCAGAATGTTGTAACCAGTATGGACTTCGAGCGTCTTTTAGGATCTACAGGCCCATATTCCGGTGAGATATTGCGCGCATCCGATAAGAAGCATCCGCATAAAATGGCATGGATTCAATGCATTGGATCGAGAAATGCTACAGAAGATTCTCACAGTTATTGTTCAGCAGTATGCTGTACTTATACCCAGAAGCAGGTGATCTTGGCAAAAGATCATGATGCTGATGCTAAATGTGTGATTTTTCATAATGATGTTAGGGCATACGGAAAAGATTTTGAACGCTTTTACCAGAGAACAGAAGCTCTTTCAGATGTCCGGTTTATAAGAAGCTATGTTACAATCGGGAAGGAAGATCCCGTAACTAAGAATGTAACCATAAAATATTTCACTCCGGAGGGCGGAGTAAAAGAAGAAGAATTTGATATGGTTGTATTATCAGTTGGTTTGACTCCTCCTCTTTCAGTAAAGGAAATTGCAAAAACATTCGATATCGATCTGAATGATCACAATTTTTGTAAACTGAACCCGGCTAATCCTATGACAACGAGCAGGCCGGGTATATTTGTTAGCGGTGGCTTGCAGGGTCTTGTAGATATTCCTGAATCGGTTTTTAGCGCAAGCGGCGCTGGATCGCAAATCGGTGAGCTTTTGGATTACAGGCGTGGAAATCTTTCGAAAGAGAGGATTTACCCGGAAGAAAAGGATGTATCTAAAGAGGAACCTAGGATAGGAGTATTTGTGTGCCATTGCGGCGCAAATATCAGCAGAATTGTAAATGTTCCTGATACTGTTGAATATTGCAAAACATTACCTAATGTTGTTCATTGCCAGCAGCAGATATTTTCATGTGCTACAAACTCAGCCCAGGAAATAACGGATGTTACCAGAGAAAAAGGGCTTAACCGTGTTGTTATTGCTGCATGTTCCCCCAGAACGCTTGAACCGTTGTTCCGTGATACTGTCCGCGAAGCAGGGATAAATCAGTATTATATGGAAATGCCGAATATCAGAGAGCATAACTCGTGGGTACATCAGAAAGAAAAGGAAGAAGCAACACAGAAGGCTAAAGAAATAATCCGGATGTCGATAGCACGCGCCCGCAAGCTGGAGCCGTTAAAGGAATTCGACCTTAATGTAAATAAAGCGGCACTGGTAGTTGGTGGCGGTGTAGCGGGCATGACTTGTGCTTTATCAATAGCGAATCAGAAACACGATGTTTATTTAATTGAAAAGCAGAAAGCACTTGGTGGGATGACACGAAGAATACATTCTACTTTAGAAGGACTTGATGTTCAAAAATATTTAGATGATCTTATTAAGAAAGTATATCAACATCCTTTAATTCATGTTTATGAAAATGCGACTATAGCAGAAGCGACAGGTTATGTTGGTAATTTTGTAACTACAATAAAATCTGACAGAGGTGTTACGGAGATTAAACATGGTGCTGCAGTTCTTGCAATAGGCGCTGATTTATATACCCCAACTGAATATCTATATGGGCAGGATGACAGAGTAATGACCCATATTGAGTTAGAAGGGAAAATAGCGGAAAAAGACGAAAAAATTATTAATGCAAATACATTGGTAATGATCCAATGTGTTGGCTGTAGAAATCAGGACAGAAATTACTGCAGCAGGGTATGTTGCAGTGAATCTGTAAAGAATGCCTTAAGTCTGAAAAAATTAAATCCAAAGATGGATATATATATCCTGTTCAGAGATGTGAGAACATACGGATTTAATGAAGATTATTACAGGGAAGCAAGAGGCAAGAATGTAAGATTTATACGTTATGAGACGGATGAGAATGATAAGCCCCTTGTTACTAAAATTAATGAGTACGGTAAGAATATTCTGAGGATTACCGTAACGGATAAAACCTTAAATAAAAAGATAGCCATAGATGCTGATGCGCTTGCTCTGGCTGCAGCCATTGTTCCATCTGCTGTAACAAAGGAAATGGCCAGCTTATTCAAGGTTGTCCTTAGCCCGGATGGTTTCTTTAAAGAAGCACATGTCAAATTAAGGCCGGTTGAGTTTGCTGCTGACGGTGTTTATCTATGCGGGTTAGCTCATTATCCTAAGTTCCTACAGGAAACAATTAACCAGTCTTATGGTGCTGCGGGCCGTGTGTTAACACTTCTTTCACATGATGTGGTTGTTGCTTCAGGTTCAGTTTGCTATGTGGATGAGAAAAAGTGTATGGGATGCGGGGCTTGTGTAGATGTTTGTACATATTCAGCACTGGAGCTTAATGATACAAAACAGGGCAAAAAGGTTGTAGTTAATCCCGTTCTATGCAAAGGAGATGGGCTCTGCAACTCAAAATGTCCAACCGGAGCCATTTCATTAAAGCATTTTACAGATGAACAGATAGAATGTGAAATTGACGCTTTGACAGAAGAAGAAGAGATTGTGAAACAAATCGATGCAGCTTAATGTATAGATTACAAATGAAAGCTACTTCTAATTTATTTAAATAAGAGGTGAAAACAAATGAGTACTGGTAAATTTAAACCAAGAATAATTGCTTTCGCGTGCAATTGGTGAGCATACGGTGCTGCTGACCTGGCTGGAGTTTCCAGACTGCAATATTCAACTGAAATGAGAATTATCCGTGTAATGTGCTCTGGCAGAGTGGATATGGCGCATGTACTTAGAGCATTTTCAAATGGTATCGATGGTGTGTTTATTGGTGCCTGCCATCTGAATGAGTGTAATTATATTACTCACGGCAATTACCAGACACAAAACATGGTGTTATTATTAAAAAAAATAATGGAACATATCGGATTTAATCCAAAAAGATTAAGAATGCAATATATGTCCGGTGCTGAAGGAAATGTTTTTGTTGAATCTTCAAACGATTTTATAAAAACTATTAAAGAGCTGGGACCTTTTGGAAAAGGCGAAGGGGAAGACGTAAAAAAAATAACATCGAAACTCGCAGATATCTCAAAGCTGGTTCCATACATTAAGGTATCCATGAATGCCAAACTGGCAAAACGTCTTGTGAAGGCTGAAGAGGATTTCGAAGAGTATGAAAAGGTTTTCACAAAAGACGAGATAGAAAAGCTGTTTGCCGAAGTACCTGCTTACTATATCGAACCGGAGAAATGCCAGGCATGTATGACCTGTGCCAGAAGATGCCCTGCAGACGCGATCATAAGTGCCAAGCAGGAAGTGCATATAGTTGATCAGGATAAATGCATAAAATGCGGGACATGCATTGAAGCTTGTCCGCCGAAATTCAAGGCAATTACAAAGATAGTTGGTGCACCTGTTCCGCCGCCGCTTCCTGAAGGGAAAAGAGCTGTTGTTAGAAAGAGTAAAGAAAAAGAGGTTGCATAACCTATGACAGAAGCAGTGATAAATTTAAATGATAAGAGTTATAATTTTAGTAATGCCATGGTAGCAGTTGGGGGAGTTGATGTTTGTTATTGCTACCAGTGCGGTAAATGC
>JAZDKB010000005.1:0-4176 GCA_043803405.1 Spirochaetota bacterium
GAATCCCCATAGAATTGTTTTAAAGTTTTTTGCCTGCAAAACACTGCGGATTTCATTTCTAAAGACAACAATAATTATTAATGCCGCAACAGCAGTAATACCCTGAATTGCCCAGCTCGTTATAATAAGCCCTAAAGAAAAAGCCAGTCTTTGGAAAAACCAGAGAAACGCAATCCCTATCAGTACCCGGAAAGCGTTTGTGCCCTGGAACAGAATATAGAATCTGAACAAGATATAGCTGTTGAGCGAAATATCGACTATATCCTGCCATCTGATATTTGAAAAAAAAGAGAGAAAATTATTCATGTTTTAACCGGATAGAATTTATGTGCGTCAAGATTCATATTGACAAAATATATGGTATTGCGAATTTTTCAAGAAAAAAATTAATAATTTATCTGTCTTTTTAAAATATATATCACAGCGCTGTGATTATTATAGATTTTCCAATAACGTAAACATATGGCTTGACAAATAAATTAATAAACATTAAATATTATTATGTTTTAATGTTGACAGACTCGCAAAAACGAGTGCTCGCAAAGTTCAGACATTCCAATCCGCCGTTCCGACAGATTTTGTGATTATGCACTCCGGTACGTCTGAACCGAAACAGCGAGCGCATTAAAAACAGACACTATTCCCTACGGTCGAAGAGTCCCCGCTGTCTGCAGAGGGGAGCTTCTAATCAGTTGACTGTGTTTTTGCTGGACGGAAATCGTATATTTAACAAAATAGTAATGATGCAGAATCCAGAGTTATTGCAGGGGGGCATATGACAAAAGGAAAAGCAAAAGCAGGACAAAGGAGAATAACGTTTACAATAGAAGCTCCGGGAGCCAGTCATGTATCGTTAATGGGGGACTTTAATGAATGGGATGAGAAAGTGCATCCCATGAGAAAGTATGAAAATGATATTTGGAAAAAAACTGTTTTCTTTGATCCCGGAAGATACGAATACAAATTCCTGGTTGATGGACAATGGTATAAAGATCCGAACAATGATCGGCTTTGTCCCAACCGCTTCGGAACTTTCAACAACTTCCTGATCGTGTCATAACAGATGGCAGGGAATGCATTGGAACATATAAAATGGCTTGGACATGCCGGTTTTTCAGTAACAGCAGGCGGAAAAGTTATTTTTATTGATCCTTATGAAATTGGTGATTGCGGAAAAGCCGATATAATTCTTATTACCCATTCTCATTATGATCACTGCTCGGTTCCGGATATCAATAAAATCAAGACTCCTTCAACCATATTTGTTACGGAAAAGGATTCTGCCGCTATCCTTTCAGGAGATGTGTGCGTCGTTAAGCCGGGTGATAAAATCTCCGTATCCGGTATAGAGATTGAAGCTGTTCCGGCATACAATATCAACAAGAATTTTCATCCCAAACAAAATAACTGGTTAGGCTTTATTTTAACTATCGGGAATAATATAATATATCATGCAGGAGATACCGACCTGGTACCTGAAATGGATTCTTTTACTGCCGATATTGCTTTGCTGCCGGTTTCGGGTACCTACGTGATGACTGCCGATGAAGCTGTTGAAGCGGCAAAACGGATCAAGCCTAAAATTGCTGTGCCAATGCATTATGATACAATAGTGGGATCGAAAAACGACGCAATGAAATTTAAGAATTCTCTTGAAGGATTCTGTGAAGTGGCTATTATGGAGAAATGGTTTCTCGATTAAAAACCGGATATTTGAACCGAAACAGCGAGCGCAATCACCGCTGAAGGTCCCGCCAATCAGTATGGCGGGCGGATTTAGCGGCGGAGTGAGCGAGCGAAATAAAAACAGATAAAAAGACCTTACGGTCGAATCCGCCTCAGGCGGACTGTAGCTTGCTGCAGAGAGCTTCAAAAGGTTGGAAATAATGACTGAAGATTCGCGTAACGTTTATAATAAGAAACTTGTTGTCGGAATAGGCTCGGCGCTCGTTGATATTCTGGCCCTTGAAGATGAAGAGTTTATAAACAGATCCGGGGCCGCAAAAGGCGGAATGATTCTTGTTTCTCATGATATTATTGAAAGCACGTTGTCCAAGACTACAAAAAAACCCAGCATTGTTCCGGGTGGTTCGGCATGCAATACAATTGTTGGAATAGGTCGTTTGGGCGGGGCAGCCCGCTTTGTAGGGAAACTGGGAGAAGATGAGCTGGGGAAATTTTTTGAAAAAGACCTTGAAAAAAACAATGTTGAACCGTTTCTTTTCACCTCTTCTTCTCCTACCGGAAGAGTTCTTTCAATAATAACTCCTGATGCGCAACGCTCAATGTTTACATGCCTTGGGGCAGCTTCAGAAACAAAACCTGAAGAAATTACGGAAAATTGTTTCAAAGGCGCTGTGATTGTGCATATCGAGGGCTATCTGCTGTTTAACAGGGAATTAATACAGTCTGCTCTTATTTCTGCAAAAGCAGTCGGAGCGCTTGTTTCTCTCGATCTTGCCAGTTTTACGGTTGTTGAGGAATCGAAAGAATTTCTCGAGAAACTTGTTGATGATTATGTAGATATACTGATTGCCAATGAAGACGAGGCTTTTGCATTTACCGGGCATAAAGATGACTTGCAGGCGCTGGCGGCTCTTTCAAAACGGGCTGATATAGCTGTATTAAAGCTCGGCAAAAAGGGAAGCTATATATCCCGGAGAGGGGAAATAATCAAAGTCGCACCAAAGGGAAACGGCTTTGCGGTAGACACCACAGGAGCAGGAGATCTCTGGGCGGCCGGTTTTTTATTTGGATTTGTTAACGGCTACCCTCTTGAGAAATGCGGTGAACTCGGTTCTGCATGCGGTTATGAAGTTTGTCAGGTTGTGGGTGCTAATATTCCGGAAGCCGGATGGGAAAGAATAAAGGAAATAATTAAGCAATAAATAGACATACGGAGAAACAATGGCAAAAAAGAAAATGACAAGAAAAGAACTCTTGAATGAACCGGATGAATTTATATCTTTTTCGTCCAGGCTGTTGGGTTTTATAGCAACATATAAGATTCAGGTATTATATTTTATCGGCGCCTTGATGCTTATTGGAATTGTTTTATCAGGATACGAATATTTTTCCCGCAAATCCGAAAGAGAATCTTTTGCCATGCTTCAAAAGGTAAAGACTGATTATGAACTTTCTCTCAAAAAAGAAGGTCCTGAAAAAGCGATGAATGAAGTTAAAAATGATCTTATGAACATAATGAATAAATATTCAGGTAATCATGCCGGAAAAATGGCCGGGCTTGAATTGGCCAAAGTTTATTATAATGCAGGTGATATAGATTCGTCCATAGAGCAATACGGTAAAGCGCTTAAAGCTTTTAACGATAACAGGGCTGTTAAATGCCAGATATTAAGCAGCCTTGGATATGCTTACGAAGCAAAGAATGATTTAAAATCTGCCGTAAATCATTTTGAAACGATTGTTTCAGAACCTCATAATTTCCTGAAAGATGAAGCTTTGTTTAATCTCGGAAGGCTTTTTGCCGCAATGGGGGATGAAAAAAAGAGTAAATCCGCTTATCAGAAGATTGTTTCCGATTTTACGGACTCATTTTATCTTGAATTTGCAAAAGAGCGAATATCTTGACGTTTCTTTCTTCCAAAATATTAACGGCCTGCCGAAACAATTTCCGGCTGGCCGTTAAGGAGGAAAGATGAATAATTATCAGGTTGAATATGTGTATCTGCAAACGTCTTGCCAAAACACCGTATTAATATCATCCGGATAGCCATATTATTTGATTTCTTTTTAAATTAAAATAGTTATAAGTTACAAATAATTAATTTTTTCCCCTGATACTTCATCATCGTTTATTATTTTTCTCCCATTCGGTTCAATACTTTGAACCACCGATAGCCAGCTATTAACATAACAATCTGAATATTATAATAATTATCAATGTTCAATAATTTGAACCAGTTGTTTGCAGGTGGTTTTGTATTACAATATGATGATAAATCAATGGGTTGTGCAATATGTGGTGTTTAGGATTTTGAACCTGCATTAATATTGAACTTTTTTAGTTTCTGGCTCAGGCCGCTTTTCCCGATGCCAAGCAATTCCGCCGCGTGCGATTGAACGTAATTGGTCTTTTTCAGGGCTCTTGCAATAATAGCCTGCTCAATCAGATCAAGCGTTTCATATAATTTTGCAGCATGGGGAATGCCTTCA
>JAZDKB010000006.1:0-144353 GCA_043803405.1 Spirochaetota bacterium
GAGAGAAGTGGTGGAATCAATACATAAGGATTGCAATATAGATGCAAAGGTTATCCACCCGCTTACGGTTTTTGCCGAGGAACCGCTGATTTCTAAAATCCCTACTGTTGTAAAGCGCGATCTTTCCGGACTCAAAGTAGCGTGTTACTACGGATGTCTTTTAACGCGGCCACCGAAAGTAACTGAGTTCGATAATCCGGAGAATCCGATGAGCATGGACAACGTATTAAGAGCTGCGGGCATTAAAACAGTGAACTGGTCCCGTAAGACTATTTGCTGCGGCGCATCCTTTGCACTTTCCAAACCGGACATTGTAGTGAAATTAAGCCACGATTTAATAGAAGACGCCAGAGCAGCAGGAGCTGATGCAATTGCAGTGGCATGTCCTTTGTGCCATGCTAATCTGGATACGCGTCAGGATGATATGAAAAAAGAGTTCGGTACTCATCCCCAGATGCCTATTTATTATTTTACACAGCTTATGGGTTTTAGCTTTGGCCTTTCTCCAGAGGAACTTATGCTTAATAAACATCTGACCGATGCAAAAACTATATTGGAGAAAGTCGGCCAGCACGCCTAGTAAAAAAGAAGTCACGCTGCCTGAAAAAAACAGGCTGATTGCTTTCTTATTCTTTCACTTTCGTATTGAAATAAAAAAGCCTCTATTTATAGAGGCTTTTTTCTATTTAAGAGATGAAAATAAATATTTTTTATTTGACGGTAAACTTTAGTATGCCGGTTGGCTGCAGATCGCCTTTATCGTAATTAGTGTGGCTGCGAACTTCATATTTGCCTGCTGCATTCACTCCGCCATAAAAAGTAATCGTGCCTTCCCTTTGTCTGCTTGTGTACTGGTATGTATAGTGATTTCTTGCGGCCTCATTTTCTTTCGCAATAGAAATATAATCATATCTTGTTCCGGGAAAATTTTTATATGTAACTACAATATCCTCCCCGACTTTATAAATGTTTTTGGATACTTTGAGATGAATTTTAGGAATTATTGTCTTTGATCCTTCTGATGGTGATTCTCCTGTAAGTGAAGCTATAAGATTGCTGATCTCCTGAACCAGTGCTTCTTCGCTGTCTGCTGTAATCTTTGAACTGCTTTCAGCGATACCCTTTTCAACATCAACAACTCTGCATGTAACAACAGTTTGTTCGCCGAGTTTCATTACGCTTCCTATCAAAATTTTACGTGCAGTAAGCAATTTACCAATTCTTGCAGCGCTGCTGTCATCAGTGACTCCCGTTTGCGAGAAACCATGCTCTTTGAAAATCATATCTACCTGGCTTCTTTCAATTACTGTATATTTATTTGAATTTATTAGATCTGTTCGTATAAGTTCCGAAATTATTCTGCTCTTCTCATTAGGAATATTCACTGTTTTAAAATCGAGTACTGCAATCCTGTCTTTTTGCTGAATAACCTCTTCGGATTTTTCAATTTTTTCGGATTGAATTTTACTTTTCTGTACATTTGATTTTTTAGTTGAACATGATAACAGAACAATTATAAATAAAAATGATGCTATTTTAATGATTTTCATATTTATCCTTGTTTTTATTATATTAATATTAATGAATTTTATATTAGTCTGAAAAATCAGTATATTCAATAATATTTATTTAAATAGCAAGCAAATTTTTTAATTTTTTAAAAGCAAAAAAATACTGTAAAATTAAAAATCGTCAATTAATAATTATATTGACTATATCCTTATTTAATTTGATTATTATATAAGTTGGTTTATAATATTCAGCGGACGATATAATTATGATGGGAAATGAAATATTATTTTCATTAGCGCCTGTAATCTTTTTCAACTGTCTTTTACTTTCGACATTTATAATTTTCGCTTTTATACACAAAAAAAGGCCCAAAGATAATTCTGTGCCTGAATTTAGCCATAAGACTTTTGTAGGTTCATTCCTTCGTGAATATGGTTACTGGGGTACAATCCCGTTTATCTGGTTTTTTAAAAAATTACGGCTTACTCCTAATCAGTTAACTTCTGTTGCTCCGTTTTTAGCGTTAGTATCAGCATATTTTTATTATAAAGGAGAATTCGCTAATGCCGGCTGGATTTTAATAGCCAGCGGAATTCTTGATTTTTTAGACGGCAGACTCGCAAGAGCAACAAATCAGATTTCTAAAGAAGGCGCTTATCTGGATTCAAATCTGGACAGATATTCCGACGGCATTATTTTCGGGGGACTTGCGCTTTATTACAGAAATGATCTTTTTATGCTTATTATTTCAATTTTTTCCATAATAGGCATCCAGATAACAAGTTATGCAAAAGCCAGGGGAGAGTTAAACGGAATATCAACAAAAATCGGTTTAATGCAGAGGACAGAGAGATTTGTTCTTTTGTGGGTTGTATCAATTTTTCATCCTTTTATTATGATGATTTTAAACAGAAACGGCATTACTAAAGAATATCCCATGATATTTGCGCTAATACTTATGGCAGTTCTGACGAATTATACTGCAATAGTAAGAATTCTCTTCACCTTTAAAGAAATACGAAAACAATCCGGCAAATAATTCCTGTTTTTTTTACATCGAATAATCTAACAAAATTTTTTATAATACTTATAGTTTGAAAAATTATGCAAAAAACATTTTCAATAAAAACCCTGGGCTGTAAGCTCAATCAATATGAATCATCTTTAATAGCCGGACAATTTATCGAAAACGGCTGGGTCGGCAGGCCGTTCGGTGAAAAAGTTGACGCTGTGATTATAAACACATGCACTGTTACAAACAGAAGCGATAAAAAATGCAAAAATTATATTCGCCAGGGAGCGGCTTTTTCAAATAAAGGTAAAGTGCTGGTGACCGGCTGCATGGGTGAGAGAGATGCTGATTACTTAAAAAATATGCCGGAGGTCTTTACTGTTGTAAAAAATTCGGAAAAAGAAAAAATATTTTCTGTAGTTAACAGCGGAACTTATCTTGTTTCTATTGGAAACGAAATAAATGAGATAAATGGCATTAATGAAATACAGGATAATATTACTATTCTGAAAAAAAATGAATTTCCTCTTCCTTTCTATAGGACACGGGGACTAGTAAAAATTCAGGACGGGTGCGACGGTGAATGTTCTTATTGCATAGTTCCTTATGTAAGAGGGAAGCCTGTAAGCAGAAATTTTAAGGAAGTCCTGGATCATGCGTATAGATTAATTGATTCCGGTTGTCCTGAACTTATACTGACCGGCATAACCATTGGCAAATATTTATCCAATGATAAAAATTTAGCAAAGTTGATTGATGAGCTTGTTAATATTGACGGTAAATTCAGAGTCCGGATAACTTCAATTGAGCCGAATCATATATCGGATGATCTGATAGAATGTTTTTCTTTTGATAAAGTATGCTCTCATATTCATGTTCCCTTGCAGTCAGGATCAGACAGAATATTGAAACTTATGAAAAGACGTTATTCGGTGAATGAGTATATTAAAATAATTGATAGAATACGAAAGAAGAATAATGATATATCTATCGGCACTGATGTAATAATAGGATTCCCGGAAGAATCGGAAGATGATTTTTTGCTGAGCATGAAAACGATAGAGGACATAGGATTTTCGTATGTGCATCAATTTACATTTTCAAAGCGTTCCGGCACACAGGCATCGTTAATGAACGGATGTTCAAATAAAGAAATATCCGAAAGATCTTCAAGAATGCGGGAGCTGGCTAATTCTCTTGCTTTTAATTATCGTAAAAGATTTCTTGGGATGTACTTGCCTAGTATTATTGAAAAAAATAAATCCCGGGATGGGTATAAAGCTGTTAGTTCAAATTATATAAAAATGGATATTAAAAATATCTTGTCGGAAGACGATAAAATAGGTATAATAACCGATGTACGTCTTGAAGCTCTGGAAATAGAAAGAGCTATTGGTGTTCTCTGAGGCTTATTCGGCATTTTCCTGCTAATAAAATATAACGGGAGAAAAATACGATGTATGTAGATACCATTTTCGGGATCAAATGGAGAGATGCGGTTTCGACTAATGAGATAATTATGTTTTTTGTTGTAATTATTCTTATAATTACGGCATATTCCTTATATAAATATGATTTAAAAATAAAAAGCAGACTCGAACAGGCACGGCTTTTATTTCAGTTTAAAATTAAACATTACGGCTTAACAGGTTTGCAGATTAGAATTGTTAATTATATTATTAAAAAATTAAATTTAAAAAATCCGCAAATAATTTTTACAAACCCGGAATTGTTTGAGGATTCGATCGGCGACATTCTTGATTACATGAAAACAAGCATGGAAGATCATGAATCACTTATAAATATATGTAAAGACCTTATAATTACTTACGAAAAGTTATATCACCACATGTCGGTCAGGAAACCTGTTGAAAAGATTTCGGATTTAGAGCCTGGTGTGCTGCTTTTCTTTTATCTTGATGCGTCCGCAGTTTATATAGGAAAGCTTATTGAAAAGACGGATTCGCAAATGAAACTACAGCTGTTCCGCGAATGGAAGCGTATGTCGCGGGTTGAGACAGGAAAAGCATATAATTTTTTTTTATGGCGCTCGGGTGATGCCGAATATATATTTACATCAAATGTCCTGCTTATAGAGGAAAACTTTGTTTCAATAACGATGCCGTCCGAATTTATCCGCGGCAAGGAAGTGCGCCGTCCATATATAGAAGTATTTATTCCATGCACGCTTATACTGCCGGATGAATCGGTTAAGGCTGCCGATGAGCAGAAGGTTATAGAAGGAAGTATCCTTAAATTAAATGAAAATGAGCTGGTATTACGTTGCAGTTATAAGCTTAATTATAATTATGTTTATGCATTGGATTTTGTAATTGATGAATTTAATATGAATACCTTTGTGAGCCTTATCGCCGATAAGACAATCACTGAAGGAAATATTCATTATTATACGTGCAAGATAGTGGATGTTTCGGAGGCAGCAAAGTTAATGCTGCATAAGTTTATAAACGACCGCTTCTAAAATTCCGGATATTATCTCTGATCAGCTTGTATCCGAATGGAATTTTTTTGACTTTTAAAATCCTGTATAAGCTGCCGCTTGAATTTATTTATGAGTGTTTATTTCCATTCTTCATCCGGGAGCGGTCTGCTGATTTCAGGATTTTTTGCATCTTCCGGCACTTCTTTTTCTTTTAATAGAACTATATCCACGCGCCTGTTATTGGATCTGCCTTCCGGCGTGTTATTGGTGTCAACAGGTCTGAATTGTGCGAAGGAAACTGCCGACATCCGTTTTTGCGGAATTTTGCCCTCTTCGGAAAATACACGGAGCACGTTTATGGCGCGGGCAGCCGAAAGTTCCCAGTTCGTTTCATAACCTCGTTTTGCTTCAGGATTTATGGGTTTGTTATCTGAATGCCCTTCAACCCTTACGTAATTGGGGAATTCCCTAATAATGTTCGATATTTTACGTAGTGTTGGTTTTGCATCTTTTTCAATGACTGCGCTGCCCTGTTCAAAAAATACGTCGCTTGCGAGTGTAATTATCAGTCCGCGTTCGTCTTCACGCATGCGCACAGTGCGGGCAAGAACTTCCGGCTTAAGGAGTTCTTTTGCCTGTTTAAAAACACGGGAATAAGCTTTTTTTCTTTCTGATGATGGGAGGTTCAGCATGTTCTGGCCCATACTGGCCAGCTTGCCTTTAGTAATGCTATGGCCGCCTTCCATGACGCCTATATTGCCTTTAAAGGAGGAAAGGATTAGCATAAAGTCTTCTTTCCCGACTGTTGTGACTTCTTCACCCATGAGTACAATGAAAAAACACATTAGAAGATTATTCAAGTCTCCCATTGAGACAAGCCAGGGTGGAGCGCCTTTTTGTTGAGATTTTTTTATTTTTATGCCCATTTATTTATTAGCCCTGATCAACTTTTGAATCAATACTTTCCTTAACCGACGCCGGCAGGAAGGAGATCAGCTTGTCTTTAGTAATTCGCGGATTTTCTCCGGATTGTATTGATAATACGCCCGCTATAACAATTTGTTTAACAAGGGATTCTTCGCTGGTCATCATATCGAGCTTTGTTGCCATTGGTGTAAATACAAGGTAACATATTACAGCACCATAAAATGTCGTAATAAGAGCAACAGCAAGGTAAGGGCCTATCTTAGATTTGTCGGATAGGTTAACAAGCATCATAATTAGTCCCATTAAAGTGCCGATCATACCGAATGCAGGGGCAAAGGTGGCGGCATCATCGAAGATACGTTTGTTGCTGTCGTGTCTTATCATCATTTGCTCAATTTCTATTTCAAGAATGCTGCGCACCAGAGACGGATCAGTTCCGTCTACTACAAGCTGCAGACCTTTACGCATAAAAGGATCTTCAACTTCGGACAGTGTATCTTCAAGAGCAAGAAGACCTTCGCGTCTTGCTTTTTCGGAAAAAGAGATTATATCAATAATAAGTTCTTCATAATTATATGATGCAGGGAAAAGGGCAATTTTGAATAGATTTCCTATGTTCATTATTTTTTTCAGCGGGTAAGCAACGAATAAAGCCGCGACTGTTCCTCCAATAGTAATCATTACAGAAGGAGGGTCAACAAACCACAAAATATTACCGCTGGCTAAAATGATCCCCAGATAAAGGAATATAAGACCGGCCACCAGGCCAATAATCATCGTAATGTTCATTATGAAATTTCTCTCTTATTATTCAATATTTTAAATTACTTTTTTACCGGTTTATTGCATTTCACTGCGTATTCTCCGGATATTATTTGCGCAATTCTCTTTATAATTATTAATTATTGGCGAATCCGGAAGCTTGTTGAGATCGTTTTCCAAAGCCATGTAAACACCAAGCGCCTCTTGTACCCTTGCTGATTCATAGTAAATTCTTCCCAGGGCAAAACGGGCTTCATAGTATGAAGGCCTTCTTTTGTATAAAGCCTCCAGAATTAATATCGGCTCATCACGCTCATTTTTATATAGAAACAATAAAATTGCGAGTCCGTATAACGCTTCATCATAATTACTTTTTAGGTTTATAGCACGTCTGTAATATTCTTCTGATTTATTAATTTCGTCTTTTAGTCCGGATTTGGCTCCTTTGTTCCCGTATATTAATCCTGCAAGATAGTTCAGGTATGGGTTATTTCTTCTGTAACCAAATGCCTTGTCTACATGCACAAGAGCTGTATCGATATCTTCTTTTTCGATGTAAATCGTCGCCAGTTGTTCGTGAAGATCGCCCAGACGTATAGCGGATTTCTCATCTTTATCGTTTTTTTCGAGTACACTGATTTCTTTGTTAATTTTTTCTATTCTGTCTGATACGTCGTAGCGCCTCAGGCTGGATCCTTTCATTATATCTTTACAGCCAGTATCTTTGCAGGCTAAAAACGTTAAACCTAATAATAACAAAATTTTCGCACAGATATGATGTTTTGTTTTTACAGTCACTGGTATCCTATCCGGACATAGGTTTTAAATTTTGGTTATATAGATTTAAAGTCATTTTAAAAAATAAAGCAAATCATATTTGGGTTTATAATTCTTATTAAATTAACGGCTAATACTTAAACAAAAATTACAAAATATATATATACCGGTTAAATCTAAGCTTAAAATTTTATAAAATATTAAAATATTTGTTGAAATCCTTTTCCCTGTTGATTTAAAGTGACATAACTTTGATTTAAATCATTCATTTTAATAAAATTGTTTATATTTTAAATAATCTTAATTAATTTTTTTAATAAAATAAAAATCTTTACAAAATGCTTATTATTTTAGAGATTGTCTGACAGTTGAAATAAGTTGTTCTTTTGCTTTGGAGGGTTAGTACAATGTTGGATGCTATCGCCAGATCTGAAGTTAGAGAAAATGAAGTATCCCCGATAAACGGATATAATGAGAAAAAAGCATGGGGACTTTATACAAGTGTCGATATTCATGACTGTCATCCTGAATATATCAGGGACAAGGAAATGATAAGGCAGTATGTATTGCAATTAAGCGAAATCCTCCGCATGAAGTGCTTTGGAACAACTCAGTTCACGAGTGTAGGATCTGAGATAAAATGCGAAGGTTGCCTGATGACTCAATTCGTCGATTCTTCTCTCGTTTCCGGCCATTTTGCGTATAAATCGAATACAGCATACATCGACATTTTCAGCTGTAAATACTATGATCCAGAAGTTATATCGCATTTTACGCTTTCGTTTTTTAAAGGCAGCCGCTACTCTCTGAATATTACAGTCAGGAAATAAAAATTAGTTCATGTTATTCCCTAAACCGCATCACTTCTATCATTTATAATCATTCATAATAATCGTTATAACATCTGCTTCTTTTATCATTTCTACTGCCAGTTTATCATTATATGGTTCTTTATAAATAAATTTTTTAATTCCGCTATTAATCAGCATTTTTGTGCATATTGAGCATGGCTGGTTTGTAATGTATATGCTTGCATTATTGATGGATACACCATGCAGGGCAGCCTGAATAATCGCGTTCTGTTCTGCGTGAAGCCCTCTGCACAGCTCGTGCCTTTCCCCGGACGGGACATTATTAATAGTTCTTAAACATGTTTCCTTTGTGCAGTGCGAAACACCTGCGGGCGCGCCGTTGTAACCGGTCGACAAAATCCGCTTGTCTTTTACAATAACTGCGCCAACTTTTCTGCGTATGCATGTCGCTCTTTCAGATACGTCCAGCGCAATCTTCATGAAATATTCATCCCAGGTGGGTCTTTCGGTCATATAATTATCCATGATATATAACATCTGTTAAGAATAGACTTATTGCGTAAAAGTCATTTCGGCCGAAATGACACATTATATTTACAATAAGTATAATACTCTAGCCTAGAGCAGTAAGTTGATATTTTCAATTTTGCAACAACAATTTTATTTACATGATTTTTATATTTTGCAAAAAAAAGTGTTGAATAAATACTGTATATTTCTATTTATAGAAACATTGACTTTATTTTTTTACAGGAGTTCCGAGTTGCCGAAAATATATTCCGAAAAAAACGAATTTTTACAATTAACGAATGAGTACAATCTTATCCCGATATACACGGAAATGCGAGCTGATCTTTACACGACGGTGTCGCTCTTTATGCGTCTAAAAAAAGAAAGGTATCAGTATCTTCTTGAGAGCGCTGTGAGCGGTGAATTTTTCGGAAGATACTCATTTATGGGTACTTCAGAAAAAGCGATCGCGTGCAGGAACGGAAAGGTATCGATGGTTGACGGCGAAAAAAGCATTGACTGCGGGACGTACGAAAACCCGCTTCAATATATACGCGAATATTTCAAGAAGATTGTCCCTTACCGCGATCCGAAGCTGCCTCCATTTACTAACGGGCTTATTGGATATCTCGGATATGATATGGTAAAGTATTTTGAAAATATTCCGCTGCCCGAAAAGGACGAACTTAACTCTCCTGACTTTGAAATGATAATAACAGATAAAGTTATTATTTATGATCATTTGATCCATAAGCTTTATATTGTTTATTCGCCATTAATAAAAGAAGATGATGATGCTGCGCGGATATATGATAATGCAATTTTAGAAATTGAAAAGATGGTTAATGAAATAGAAGGCCCAAAGAAAACTTTTCAGCCTTTCAGAATCATTCCAAAAAACGGTAAGTCGGTTTTTAAATCAAATTTTACAAAGCTAAGATTTGAAGAATCCGTGGAAAAGGCAAAGAAATATATTTATGACGGCGATATTTTTCAAATGGTTTTATCCCAACGCCTGAATGTGCCGGTTTCCGGCGATGGTTTCAATCTTTACCGCAGCCTCCGTGTGATTAATCCTTCTCCGTATATGTTTTATTTAAAATGCAATGATATTGAAATAATAGGATCGTCCCCGGAAGTTCTGGTTCAGTTAAATGGCGGGCATGTAACGGTTCGGCCGATTGCCGGCACCAGGCCGCGCGGCAAAACGCCTGAGGAAGATCTGCAGCTGAAGGATGAATTGCTGGGAGACGAGAAGGAGCTTGCTGAGCATATAATGCTTGTCGATCTTGGCAGGAACGATATTGGCAGGGTATGCCAGGGCGGCACTGTCAAAGTAGATCAGCTGAAGGTAATCGAATATTACTCGCATGTAATGCACATTGTATCGAATGTCATTGGAAAGATGTCACCTGAATACGATGTATTCGATCTGATAAAAGCTGTTTTCCCTGCCGGCACATTGTCGGGCGCACCGAAGATAAGGGCGATGGAGATAATAAGCGAGCTTGAGCCCGAAAGACGCGGAATTTACGGAGGTATGGTAGGTTACCTGACGTATGACCAGGAGCTCGACAGCTGCATAACCATACGAACGGTTATCATAAAAAATAATGTTGCGTACCTCCAGGCAGGGGCAGGGATTGTGGCGGACTCAAATCCGGAGCGCGAGTATTATGAGACAATGCAGAAGATGAAAGCTATTTCAAAGGCTATGGAAGTGGAGAATTAAAATGATATTACTGATAGATAATTACGATTCATTCACTTTTAATCTGAAACAGTATTTTCTTGAGCTGAATCAGAAGGTTGATGTGATCAGGAATGATGCGATAACTATTGAGGATATCGGGAAGATGAATCCTTCGCATATTGTGATTTCGCCCGGTCCTGGCAGGCCCGAAGATGCCGGAATAAGTATCGACATCATAAAATCTTTTTCCGGCAAGATCCCGATCCTCGGTGTATGTCTTGGGCACCAGGCGATCGGATATTTGTTCGGCGGAAAAATAGTAAACGCGGCAAAACTTATGCATGGCAAAACAAGCAAAATATTCCATGACGGAAAAGGGATTTTTTCAAATATACCCGACGGATTTACGGCTACGCGGTATCATTCACTTGTAATCGACAAAAACGGTTTTCCCGATGTTCTTGAAGTTTCGGCCAGAACCGACGACGGCGAAATTATGGGGGTGAGACATAAATACGATTTAACCGAAGGCATACAGGTTCATCCCGAATCGATATTGACTCAGGAAGGCAGACAAATTTTACAGAATTTTCTGGAGTTTAAATATATGAAAAAGTCGGACGGTATTTTAATTAAAGAAGCCATAAAATCTGTGATTGACAAAAAAGACCTTTCGGAAGATACTGCTGTAAGCGTTATGGACGAAATTATGGAGGGTGGGGCCACCGATGCCCAGATAGCTTCCTTTATTACTGCGCTTCGTCTGAAAGGCGAGACTGTGGAGGAGATAACGGCGTTCGCGAATGTTATGCGCGAAAAGTCGGTTAAGATCCGTCCGGTTGCTGAAAATCTGGTCGATACGTGCGGGACAGGCGGCGATGAATCCGGGAGCTTTAACATTTCGACCGCAGCTGCATTTGCCGCTGCCGGCGCCGGTGTAAGAGTGGCGAAGCATGGCAACAGAAGCGTGTCGAGCAAAGCCGGAAGCGCGGACGTGCTGGAAGCTCTGAATGTGAAGATCGATCTTTCTCCGGAAGATGTTGCAAGGTGCATTGACGAAGTAGGGCTCGGGTTCCTGTTTGCGCCCAAACTGCACCCTGCAATGAAATACGCGATAGGCCCCAGAAGGGAGATCGGCGTTCGCACTGTGTTCAATATTCTTGGGCCGCTGACTAACCCTGCGCAGGCTTCGTATCAGATCATGGGTGTTTATAACCGCGATCTTGTTGAAAAGATGGCAAATGTGCTTCATCGTCTTGGCATTAAAAGAGGTTTTGTAGTAAGTTCGGAGGACGGACTTGATGAGGTATCGATTTCAGCATCAACTGAAGTCGCTCATATAAATGATAAAGGCGTAAGCATCAGGAAATTCAGCCCAAAGGATGTCGGCTACAGGCTGAGTAAAAAAGAAGAAATATTAGGCGGGAGCGCACTTGATAATGCTGTTATTATCCGAAATATATTTAGCGGAATAAAAGGCCCTCAGCGCGATATAGTATGCCTTAATGCCGGATTTGCAATTGCGGCATACGGCGATGTAAGCATTAAAGAAGGCGTGAAAATGGCGGAGGAATCAATTGATTCAGGGAGGGCATTAAAAACGCTGGAGAACCTTGTGGAGTATACGAACAGTGTTTAATAATTAACAATGGGCATTACTCAATTTATTATTATTGTAATTATGATTTTACTGAACAGTCTTTTTGCAGGTTATGAACTCGCATTAACGACTGTTAATCTCGGCAGGATAAAACTTTTCTCGGAACAAAAAAGAAAAGGAGCGCATTCCGCCTTATTTATGAAAACGCGGATGGGCGCCAGCCTTGCGGTTGTACAGATAGGCGTTACCCTTGTAGGCGCTATGGCAGCGGCCATCAGCGGCGCTGAAGCCGAGTACCTGCTGACATCCGCCATCGCATCTGTCTTCAGTATATCCGAATCGATTGCCAAGGCAATTGCAATTATGATAATCGTTTTACCGCTTTCAGCTGTAACGATAATTTTCGGTGAACTGGTACCCAAGACTATTGCCTTAAAAAATAATGAAAAAGTCTGTCTGCTGCTGAGCCCAATGATGCGGGCTTTTGCATTTTTAACTTATCCGTTAGTGTTTTTTTTCGAATGGTTCACGAAAGTAATTGTCGGTCTTTTTGAGCGTCGTATTCCGCATAAAATCTCCCAGCAGGAACTTGGTATTATAGAATTGCGTGCGCAGGCGCGGGCATTAAGAACCAGCAGTGTCATTGATTCGGATCAGGAAAAGATAATAATCGGCGCGAGCAACCTGTCCAGAATAAAAGTTCTGGATATATTGATCCCAGCAAAGGATATTGTGACTCTATTTGCTGATGGGGATTTAACGGATCACATTGTTACTGTCCACCTGGAAGGCTACACGCGGTTTCCTGTTACGGAAGCCCGCTCCGATCCCCAGAAAATAATCGGTTATGTTAATATCAAGGAATTGATCTTTCTGGCAAAAACACATCCTGAAAATCCTTCATTAAGGGAAATCCTCAGACCGGCATTGTTTCTTTCGCCGGACATAGATATCGGTGAGGCATTTTCTATTATGATTAAAGGCCATACGCATCTTGCGATTGTAAAAGATGAATCGAATAATATTCTCGGCATGATTACTATGGAAGATATTCTGGAAGAGGTCGTCGGCGATATTCAGGACGAGTTCGACAGAATGCCCAGGTACATTAATAAGTTCGGCGGCCGTCAGTTTGTTGCCGGCGGCGGGGTGCAGATGAGTCTGCTGCTGGAGAGTTTACATCTTACAGGGCAATTGACTGATGAAATAGCCGGTATCAATTTAAGCGAATGGATAATAAGAAATAATAATAAAAAGCTTACAGGCGGTGATTATTTTACTATCGATAATATTAATATTCTAATAAGAAAAGTTCGAAGAAACCGCGTCTGGGAAGCAATTGTGTCAGTTAAGGAGAGATAGCCCGTTGTACAAATGCTTGTTTTTCTGGAAATAAGTCTCTCCTTTGCCTGATGCTATGTAGCATGCCCCGCCGATCCTTGCCCCGTCCGGCACTTTGCAGTTCTTCCCAATAAGCGTAAGGCTGCTGTTGAGAGCCGGGAACTCATTGTTTTTCATCTGACCGTCGCTTGTTCCAATGTTGGAGTTGTTCCCTACGTTAAGGTATCTTTCAGTTATGTTTTCTTCTTCTTTGTTTTTACCGGCAGTTTTATTAATTTCTTTTCGAATATCTGTTCTTTCATCAATAATGCTTTTTGTAATGTAAGATCCTGACCCGATTATATTGTTCGGCAGAATTATCGAATCTTTTATAAGGGTATTCTCGCCTATCTCAACTCCGGGGAAAATAATGGAATTCATTACTGTGCCGAATATTTTGCAATTATCCGAAACTATCGAGTTTGCGACTTTTGCCTTGACTCCCAGAACCGCCATGCCTTTGTCGGTGATAAAACTTTTTATAGGCGATTTATGAAAAAGCACTGATGAAATGGATTGATTCTTAAGGATTTGCATATTTATATTGTAATAATCGGGCACGCTCTTCATCGGCCAGTAGAAAGCTTCAATAGTTTCGTTTTTGATATGACTATTAATCATCATATTTATTATCATCTCGAAGATGTTCGGCGATGTTTGCCTGCTTTTTATCGCGCTTTTGATTACGCCAAGCAGATACTTTTGCCCTGTTACAAGAACTGTGTGAGCCATGCTTGCATGTCCTGCCAGCTTCAATTTAAACAAAGAAGCTTTTGTTTTATTGCTTTTGAATTTTTCGATTATTCTGCTGAAGTCTATTAAAGAGGGATTATCCCCATTATATATAACATAGTAAGCAGTGTTGCTGTCCATTATAAGATGATGGCAAAAGCTGATGTCCGAGAACTCTCTTGTTACAACTTTAAGAGATGGGAAGTTGGGATTTCCGTTAATGTCGTATCTTGCGACGTATTCTTCCAGTTCATCGTTGAAGTCATTGAAGATGATCGTTCTTCTCGCGCCTGAGTAGACCGCGTTCTGAATAGTAAAATCCACTACCCTGAACCTGCCCCCGAACGGGAGCATGTAGCGCGAGCGGGACTCAGTGAGAGAAAGCAAAGAGTCGTTTCGCGAACGCGAGTATGATATGATCGTAGTATCTTCCATTTAATTAATGCCGAAAAATATTAAATTTATTACAGCAATTTGTACTTTATACATTTTAAAATGCAATTAAAAAAGAAATGATTAGTACAATGTTAAAAATAAAAAGGCTTGCTATTTTATTATTAATTCATTCAATGTACACATAATATGGATATGGAGAATAATGTTTTGATACAATTCGGCAAAAATTTAAGCAGTATTTTAATGCTGGTATCTTTCGTAGCAGTAGTAGTCGTCGTTATCTATTACATATACTGCTTTGCGCCCTAAAGATTAGCTTTTAATACAGAAAATTTAAAAAGCCTCCGCCGGCACAAAGCTGGCGGGGGCTTTTTTTTTGTTTTTTAACATGATGATTCCCTGGAAATTGTCTGATTGTTTTTTTTCTAAGGAAGAATAAATAATTTAATATATCAGGAGGAAATAAATGATATTAAGCGGAGCGGAAATCATAATAAAATATCTTGAACATGCCGGAGTTGAGATAGTAACGGGTATACCGGGCGGGGCAAATCTTCCGATATACGACTCGCTGAGCAGAAGTAAAATACGGCATATACTCGCACGACACGAACAGGGAGCCGGGTTCATTGCGCACGGCATGGCAAGGTCAACTGGTAAAACCTCGGTTTGCCTTGCATCATCCGGTCCTGGAGCTACTAATCTGCTTACCGCAATAGCTGATGCTAAACTCGATTCTGTTCCGATAATTGCGATTACAGGACAGGTACCTGCGAAACTGCTGGGAACAGACGCCTTCCAGGAAGTGGATACATGCGGGATCACCAGGTCAATAACCAAGCATAATTATCTTGTAAAAAGCGCTGAAGAATTAGTTGAAATACTCCCGCAGGCATTCGACCTGGCAATATCCGGCAGGCCTGGCCCGGTTCTGATTGATATTCCAAAGGATGTTCAGTTAGAAAAGATTGAATTTGAAGGGTGGACCGAAAATAAAATGCGAAAAAATCTTCCTCCAATCCCTTCCATAAGAATAAAAAAAATAGCAGAGATGATTCATAATTCAAACAGACCTGTTCTTTATATCGGCGGCGGCATAGTAAATTCCGGATCATCGGAACTTGTAAAAGAGCTTTCTCATAAAAATTCGATACCGGTTGCGTTGTCACTTATGGGACTTGGCGCATTTCCTTCGAGTGATCCCCTGTGCCTGGGTATGCTGGGCATGCATGCCGCAAGATACACAAATCATATGCTTGACGAGGCGGACCTTATACTTGCGTTCGGAGTAAGGTTCGACGACAGGGCTACCGGCAATGTAAACGAGTTTTGCAAATATGCCCGGATAGTACACATTGATATTGACCGTGCCGAGATCAATAAAATAAAAAGCACTGCATTGCCGCTTGTTGGCAACATTCATTATGTATTAAAAGAATTAAATCAAATTATTAATAAGGATAATAGAACCGGCTGGCTCTCGAGAATAAAGGAATTAAAAGTGAAATATTCAGTTGTTAAACCCGACAAAGGCGATCTTTGTAATCCGGCATACCTTATAATGCGCATAGGCGAACTTGCAGACAAGGACGCAATCATTACAACCGATGTCGGTCAGCACCAGATGTGGGTTGCGCAGGTATATCCGTTTGAATATCCAAGAAGCCTTATTACGTCGGGCGGGCTTGGAACAATGGGATTCGGCCTGCCTGCGGCTATAGGTGTTGCTCTTGCCAATCCGGGAAAATGTGTTATCAACATCAGCGGCGACGGTTCTGTATTCATGAATATTCAGGAGCTTGCAACGCTGGCTGAGCTTAATCTTAACGTAAAAATAATTATTTTTAACAACAGGCATCTGGGACTTGTGAGGCAGCAGCAGGAGATGTTTTACAACAATAATATTTATGCAAGCAGGTTCGAGTCTGATGTTGATTTTACTGAAATAGGCAGGGCATTCGGAATTAAGAGCTATAATCTCGGAGATGAAGACACGCAAAAGAATCTGTCCGGCTTGCTTTCAGGACATGGGCCTGTCCTGATTAATGCTCCTGTATTATTTAGCGAGAATGTATTGCCTATAGTTCCTCCAGGCATGGCAAACCGCGACATGATAATTGATGAGAAAAGTATGTGAGTATCATTCAAGTTATAATAATTTTTTTTAATCTGGGTACAGGATAGATATCATAGTAATCATCAATTTTCTCGCCGCTAATGCTTACATCCTGTAAGAAGCGGCTTGCGTCGGCATCCTGCCGCCTTAAAATTGATGATTACTATGACATCTATCCTCAACGTTATAATAATACCACGAAAAAAGCCAGATTGGTTGAGTAAATTTATGACAGATTTTTAATCATATTTTCAAGTTCATTTTTTTCTTTTTTCTTAACCAATTCTTCAACAAGCTTGTCGTCATTAATGATTTTTTTTAGTATTTCCCCTCTCTGGTGCTGTGTCAGATTTGTCATGCTTTTTAAAACAGACCTGGCTTCATTGAGTGAGGATAAGACTTCCTCAATGTTTTCCGGCAGGTTCTTCTCGAGTGAGCGTCTTAACTTCGCTGCCATTGCAGGGGATGCCCCGCTTGTCGATACTGCAAGCACAAGGCTGCCTTTTCTGCCGAATGACGGAACAAAGAACGAGCAGTTCTCCGGATCGTCCGATGAGTTCATCAGAATTTGATTTTCTTCCGCTTCCATGAAGACAGTTTTGTTTACTTCCGGATCACCTGTAGCGGCAAAGACAATATATGCTCCGTTAATGTCGCCCTGCCTGTACTTGCGCTTGATGATCTCGATCGATCCCGGAATCTGTTTTTGCAGATCAATAATATCTTTTTGTATTTCGGGCGCAATTATCCTTATTCTCGCGCCTGCTTCCAGAAGGCTTTTTACCTTTCTGAGCGCAACGTCCCCGCCGCCGGCAATAACAGCCAGCCTGTCGTGAATATCCGCGAATATCGGGTAAAGGCCCATCTTACGCTAACTCCTCAGGGATACTGAAATTTTCTCCCTTCAAAACAAGTTCGTGCTTTTTTCTGTCAGTGAGGTCTATCTCTTCATCTGTCAGGTAACACTGCGGATCCGGAGCCCACGGGTCGCCGTACGCTCTCTGTGCCCTTACGCGCATGGCGCCTGTGCAAAGACTCCTGTATATGCACAGCCTGCATCTGCCCTTTAACTGCCCGGCTTTGTGCTTTAATCCGCACAAAAGCGAGTCGCTTTCATCCATCCATATATCGCCGAAGTTCCTTTCTTTTACATTCCCGAACGTATAATCCTGCCAGAACTGGTCGGGATGCACATTGCCGAAAAAGTCGACGCAGCCTATCCCGACCCCGGTTGAGTTCGCACCCCCGCCGTTCCATTCCAGCATTCTGTAAACCTCGTCTGCTCTTTTGGCATTATTATTCTTCAGCTTTAAATATATGTAAACACCATCTGCGTGATTATCCACTGTAAGAATATTTATGTCCAGTTTTCTTTCAAAGTAATCCTTTGTCCTTTCGAGTATAATATCCATTGCTCCGCGCGATTCGCTGTGTGAAAGGTCATCTTTAAAAATATTTTCACCCCTGCCTGAGTATACAAGATGATAGAAACATGCCCTGTTGATATTTTCTTTTTCAATAAAGTCAAAAATGTTATGAAGGTCCTTATAATTGCGCCTTGTAAGAGTAAGCCTTAAACCAACGCGCTGTCCGATCGACCTGCAGTTTTCAAAACCTTTCATAGCTTTTGAGAATGCTCCCTTAACTCCGCGGAAACTGTCGTTAACCTGTTCCATGCCGTCAAGGCTGATTCCTACGTAAACAATGCCTGAGTCCTTTATTCTTTTTGCGTTCTCTTTGTCAATAAGAGTTCCGTTGGTAGATATAACAGGACGTATTTCTCTTTTTGCGGCTCGTTCAATAAGCTTAAAAAGATCTTTGCGCATTAACGGCTCGCCGCCGGAAAAGAGCAGGGAAGGGATACTGAACCGTGCCAGATCATCGATGAGTTTAAAGCCTTCGTCTGTTGTAAGTTCGTTCTCGTATTTTTTGTTCTCGGAAGCTGTGTAGCAGTGAACGCAGTTCAGGTTGCACTGCCTAGTTACGTTCCATACTACAATCGGCCTGCGTCCCCCGGCTGTCTTTTCAGTTTTGTGCGGCAAATTTCCGTGGCAGTCTGCCTGCGACTTAAGGCCGTACCGCAGGCCGTCGCCTGTTGACGTTCCTCCGCAATAAAGTTTACCTATATCTATCATAATTATTCATATCCATAGTTAAGTGTTAATGAGCATATTCATCAATTTTGAGAATTTATAAATAAAGTTTGCAAGAAAAAAATCAGGGAAGACACAATGAACATACAGAAAAGAATGCAGGTGGGAATCATTCAAAGTAACAAAGAAAATAATACCATCTAATCGATTTTAGAATATCTGTCAAATTATAAAGATATAAATGTCCTTTTATAGCTTCGAAGATTTTTCCATATCTGCCAGCTGTTGTTAATCCGTCAGCTTTAACCAGTCAATTGACTTCCATATCCTTAGATTCTATCTTTTCAAGATATTCAATATTAGCTTTTAAGCTATAAATGGCTTTCTGTGCCACATCACGAACATTATGGTCTCCCTTCTTCAGTGCATATTCCAGCGGTTTTAAAGAATCCTTCGAGATTATCTGAGAAATGGCCTTTACTGCTTCAATCCGCGTATCCTGATACTTATCATCAAGCATTCTGGCTATGTAATCAATGGAGGATGGATCTTTGAATACCCCTATTGCTTTAATAGCTGCGTTCCTTACTTCTTTGTATTCGTCATGCAATGCCGTGTAAAGAAGGGGCAGTCCTTCCTTTATTTTTTCCCTGCCGATTTTATCGGCTGTATCGCGGCGCACTGCTTCTATATCGTTCATTCCTTTGATTAATAACTGAAAGCTGGAATCATGGAGAACCTTGCGGGCATAGTCCGAATCGAGGGTTGCGAGATATGATCTCGCCATTCTCTGCGCTTCTGGATCGCGGTCGGCAAGAAGCCCGATTAGGTAGTTGACGCTCCCGACTCCTTCTATTCTATAAAGGGCTTTTACAGACTGAATGCGCACCCAGTGCAGCTTGTCGCGCATGCATTCCTTTAAATTGGGTACAAAATGCGGGTTGCCAGTAGCACCTGCTGTTTCAATGGCTTCCAGTTTAACAAGCTCGTTTTTATCTATCATTGCCAGGGCAATAGCCTGTATAATGCCCTCGTCTGCATTTCCGTTCCTGCCGGCTATTATACGCATCAAATCGATTTTTTCCTGTTGAGAGCCGTTATTAATTATCTCAAGAAGGTTATTTGCATTCGTTTCTGCGCTGCTGACGGCGAATTTCAATGTAGCTATAATCCGCACTTTCTGTGACTTGTCATTCAGCATGTTTTTAAGCATGGCAGTCACATCATCATTCAGATCGCTTATTCCGGCAAGCGCGCTGAACGCTGCATAACGTACATCGGCGCTTCTGTGATTAAGGGATTTAGTCAGGCCGGCAATATCATTCTTCTTTTTTAATTTTTCAATATTTGGTTTGAATATACTCATTTTTTCGTCCTTGTTAAAATAAATAATATTTACAATAAATGACATTCTCTACTTAAAGTATAGATAGAAATTCTTAATAAGTCAATTGAATTTAATCACAAATAAGGACTGCATAAAGAGGTGAGGACGTAAAGAGCGATTGCGCGGATAGATAAAAAATATTATTAAATTAAAAATATTTTAAGTTTAAATCATCAGCGCGATGGCTTTTTTAGTAATTGCAAAAAGCGAATATCTGAGCAGGAATGCTATCCGAGTGCCACATCGAGAAACATCATTACTGCAAAGCCGATCATAGCTCCGACTGTGGACAGGTCAGTTTCATTGCCGGATTGGGATTCGGGTATAAGCTCTTCAACTACGACGAATATCATAGCTCCTGCTGCGAACGAAAGCGCATAAGGCAGCAACGGGTTAATGAGTATTACCAGAAAAGCGCCTATTACTCCGGCAACAGGTTCAACAAAACCGGAGAGCTGTCCATACATGAATGCCTTCATTCTGGAGAAATTTTCTCGCCGCAACGGAATCGATACTGCAGCTCCTTCGGGGAAGTTCTGCAGCCCTATGCCGAACGCAAGCGCAACAGCGCCGCCAAGCGCGGAAGGAGTTAATCCGTCGTAAAGCGAGCCGAACGCCACCCCTACGGCAAGGCCTTCAGGAATATTATGCAGCGTTATAGCCAGTACAAGCAGAACGCTTCTCTGCCACGAGGTTTTTATTCCTTCCGCTTTGCTTCTCTCAAGTCCCATATGCAGATGCGGAAGTATTTTATCGAGCGTAAATAAAAATGCTCCGCCGGCCAGGAAGCCGATCACGGCAGGCAGCCATGCGGTTCCGCCGTTTTTTTCATGCATTTCTATTGCCGGCAGAAGCAAAGACCAAAAGCTTGCAGCTATCATGACTCCTGCGGCAAAGCCAAGCATTGCATTCAGCACTTTTTTATTTATCGATTTAAAAAAGAAAACCATTGCAGCGCCAAGCGCTGTCACGCTCCATGTGAAAAGTGTTGCAACAAGTGCAAGTAATATCGGGCTGTAGCTTTTAATTGATTCTATGTTCATATAGGGTTATTGAATAATTATTTTTGCAAATAACCTATAGATATATTTTATAGAAAGTAATATGAATATAAATATTAACAAATAAAATACCATAAGATTTGAAAATTTCAACATCTTTTTATTATCTGTTTGAAGATTAACAGAAAAAATCCGGTACATAGTCCTCAAAAATTTTGTTATGTATTTTAATTTTATAATTTCAGATGTGATATTATCTCTATAATTCATTTCAAAATTAACAGGTACTTTTATAATTTTAAATTTAAACATCGCAATTAAAAATAACAATTTTGTATTATTTTTTTACTAAGAATGCGACATTGAATTAAATATTTGACTATTTATTTTTAATTTTTAATATAGATCATCCGGGAAAACAGGAGAAACCGATGACAGAAAAAAAACGAATTGCGGGCTATACTCCGCTTCATATTGACGCCACTACGCTGTCGGATGCATGGTTCCAGGCTGTGTACAAATGCATTGAGGCAGGCAGGGACTTTGTGATCGACCGCGGTTCATTCGCAGGGGATAAAAGGCTGGAGTTCGATTATATTACGATACATATAAAGAAACCCGGCGAAAGACCTCTTCTGCCCCAAATACCGTCTCAGTATAATCTTCCGAATCCTGTTGAGGATAATTATCTGAATGATTATCTGCCGTACCTTATGTCGGGTGAGGTGCAGCCCGGAGAATCGTACACTTACGGACAAAGGATATGCAAATTCCAGCTTCCGGATAATATAAAATCAATCTGGAATGCATCCGGTAATACGGATATTTTAATACAGGACGAAGCAGTCTGGAATGATCCGAAAATTATCGCTGAAGAGGACGGCAAAATATTTCTTAATCAAATGGAGCTTATAATCTGGACATATAAAAACAAAGGGTTTAGAAATAACCAGATGGTGATGCAAGTTGCCAATTCCTCTGATGTGCTTTTAATCGATCCGCCGTGCCTGCGCTCAATCGACACAAGGATACAGGACAACAAATTAAATTTTATCATATATTTCCGCTCATGGGACCTCTGGGGCGGATTCCCGGCGAATCTTGCTGCCATGCAGATGATGAAGGAATACATGGCATCGGAGATAGGCGTTGAAGACGGAGCGATAATTGCTTCATCCAAAGGACTGCATATCTACAATTACGTATGGGAGCTCGCCGAAATACTGAGAGGCAAGACTATTGAAGAATTCCGTAAAGGGGAGTAACAATCATTTATACCAGAGGTTGTCTTTGTAAATCAAAAAAGGATCCGGAAGGTCGGGTAGTTCGCCCATTCTCCACTTGGGACCCTTTTGCTCATTCTCATAATATCCGTAAATATTCTTTAAAAATAAACCCTTTTCAATAAAGGACATTTTTTTGAATTTACTGCCATCGAGCTTGCTTTTTTTATTCACATCATCATATATTAAAAAAGATGAAACGCTTTTACCCATTGAGAAATCGTATTTTTTCATTCCGTCCCACGGTATACCCGATCCATAACCCGTTGTAATTGTTTCCGAAGGTTCAACCTTATATGTTGTAGTGCTGAGTCCGCATTTGCGGTATACTGTTTTGTCCATATTCGCGCCGCTGTCTTTATACGTATACTCGGTGGTTTCGAATACAGGCGGAACTGTTCCGATTGTGCGCGTAATTTTTACAGGGCGTTCGGTCTTGTCGCGTTCAATTTTTGTTTTATTCTCTGCGGACATGTTCAGCAACAGCGAGTCTACACTCATGTTTTTCTCGGCTATTTCCGTAAGCCTGTTTCCTGAATTGTAAGTATAATCCCAGTCTGTCTTTAAATTAAAAACGCCCAGAACGGGATAGCTGCTGTATCCCCTGTATTCAACATGAACAGGCAATCCTTTCTCATTGTATTTTACTGTTTTAACGCTTCTTAAAATATAGCCATCTTTCTCAACATCTATTTCAATTCCGGACTGGTCCTTTGCCATGCTGGATGAAAACAGGTTCTCGTAATGTTTTGCAACTGCGGTGCCTGCGAGAATGTTCGGCTTGGGTTTGTTTTTTCCTCCCTTTTTCGGATCAATTACTTCCCAGTATTCGCCCCTGGTTTTTGTGGTTCCGCTGTAAGTATATATAATTTTTGATTCCGCTTTGCCGTCTTTCGATATTTCAACTATCTCGGTATTTCCGTTTCGTGTAACTTTTTCCTTTGATTTGGCTGCAAGCAAACATATTGATGATAGGGTAAAAAAAACCGTCGTTATTAATATTGAACTATTTTTAATTTTCATAAATCCCCCGATTAAAAGACTAATGATTGTTATTTTAATATGTGATGTGATCGGATACAGATTCCGGATGTGAATCTGTAAATGTGTTTATGCGTATTCGTCGACAACTCCGCCTAATCCTGATTGCTGTTCACTGACGCTGACTTTTATCATTTTTTCATTTAAAGAACTTTGTGTGTCGTTGATATTTTTTAAAACATTATTCATCTGATTGATTACTAAATCGTCATTTGGCTGCCCTAATCTTGAAATCATTTTGACTTCCTCCTGATACTATTATTCTTACAATAGTATGCTATAAATATCAACAAAAATTTTTTGGTGCTAATTATCGCAGGCAAATCCCTTTGCAGTGTAATAAATGGCTTTATCAAAAAAGAGGATGATGCGGCGGTCGAGTTCAAGTACTGTGTAAGCGTCAATGGCGCGCTCCCACACGCCCTTGTCTATTGCAAAAGTAACTACATGTTTGCGAAGCAGGGAAAGAGAGCTTATTACTTCGTAAAGACCGAACCCATGCTCCCTGCGTTCTTTGCCAAGCTGTGTGTAAAAATCTTTTATTGCTTTGTCATCAGGGACACCCGACAGCCAGCCGTAAAACTGTGAAATTGCGGTGAATGCGCGCTCGTGCAGTTCAGCCTGTTCCATTTTTCCGTATGTCGATGTAGTCGGATTACTGCGTACATCTTTCAGCCACAGACCGGTGATCTCCTCCGCATGATCGCGAATGAACGCGACAAGAGCATCCGAAAGCATACTCTGCCCGCTGCTCCCTTTTTGCATGTGCTTAAAGGAATCCTGTATTGCCCAGTCCTCTTTGTGTATGCTGATGCAGTAACGTATTGCATAGTCATTAGGCTCGAAAGCGAGCGGGGGCAGCGCATCGAGCGAAAAATAACCGAGCTCTTCAGCATCGTCTCCTGCTTTTTCGGCTCCTCCTGTTTTTACAGCCTCGAATGTAGCGACTAACAGATCGCCGTAAGGCTCAATTACAGTCGATCTGACGGCAATCAGCCTGCTGATCTCCCCGTGTATGCCTGTTTCCTCATCAAGCTCCCGGAGGCAGGCTTGGGCAATACTTTCGTTAAGTTCGGCAAAGCCCATCGGAAGGCACCACATTCCTTTGCGGGGTTCGTTTTTGCGTTTAACGAGCAACACCTCACGGTTGCGGTTAAGCACAATAACAGCGGCCACGGGCAGGGGATTGCGGTAGAATATCATGCCGCAGTCTGAGCAAACCTCGCGTTCCCTGCCTTCAATTTTACGCACTTCGATATTGTGCCCGCACTGGCTGCAGTATCTGGAGATCATTGACATACAGGTCCTCTGCACCGGAAGATCGCATCATGTTTTTCCACGATCACTTTTCCTTTTTCGGACAGACTGTTTTCAATTTTTTGTTCCATGTCGGCCGGAAGTTCACCGGAATTTCCGGCATCTTCCCTGAGCAAAGGGAGTTTAAACCTAATATATTCCTTCAATAAATCCACATGCGAAGATTCGAAATGCAGGCTGTTGCTGTAATCCAGTTTTTCAATGGTAGCAAAATACGGGGACAGTTTTTCACGGCCGTTTTCTGCTGAGAATTGCTTTATAAGACCGGCTAAGATGGATTTCTCTTCTTTTAACCCTGCTGCCTCGTACAGCCCTTTGAAAGATGTTTTGCTGTGAGTAATCGCGATAAAAGTCCCGTTTTGACGCAATACCCTTGCTATTTCCTTTATTATGCCGGAAAAAAAATATAACGAATAAGTACAGACAATAAGATCGAAACTTTCATTTATATATGGAAGCTCCTTATCGATAGTAAAATTTTCGAACAAGCCCACGGAACCGTGTTCGCTTACGGTTTTTATAAATGCCTGCCTGTTCTCTTCGCGTGCGTCAACTCCTGTAATCCGGGTGTCTTTCCCGGCCATTGAAGCGATCATCTCTGACATGAATCCGAACCCGCAGCCGAGATCAAGTACATCGTGAGCGGAGGCCATGTTCACGCGTGAGAGTGCGACGTTCCGTATGTCTATTTTATTTGCTGACAGACGCTTAATTATATCCGTTGTTGCGGCATGCCTGGCAGGGTCGGAATATGGGGAAAGTATTTTATCATTCATTGTTATTTCCGGTACTGGTATTCTTATAAAAGAACTTGGTAATAAATGCAATATAAATTTATCTATTTATATTATAAATATAATATTTTTTTTAACAAATTCAATTGACAGCTTTGATTTTTGTCATTAGTAATAAATTTTCAGTATATATGGAATATAAAGCAGCTTTTATGCTGAAAATAACAGATAATCAGTAAAACAGGATTAACAAGCATGGAGGATGATATGACAGCCGGAGCCCTTGTGTTTCTCGGAATATGCATAATAACAGCTTCGTTTATAATTATTTCAATACGCGCTTTTCAGATGAATCCCGCACTCGTAAAAAAGATCTTTAAATATATGATAATAGTCGCAATAGCTGCAGGCTTTAGTATTGCTTCGGTCGCGATAGGTTTCAGACTGAGCGAGAGGAACACATCGTCATTATCAAAAAGCTTCCGATCTGTATCCGAGATATGGGGAGGCGAGATGGTGCAGGGATTGCCTTCGTTCCAGACCGAGTCAATAATTACAGAGCAGTATATTGTAGAGAAAACAGGCCAGTACGCGAACAGGCAAAAGAATGTTTACAACTCATTCGGATTTAAATCACACAGGGCGGAAATATCCATAAAATCAAACATCCGTCAAAAGGGTTTGCTTAAGTTCGCGGGATACAACATGAAGTTTAAGGGAATATACGAATGCGAGAATACGGATTCCGCTTCAAATACATTTTATTTTACTTTTCCTCTTCCCGAGAATGCAGGGAATATTTCCGATATGAAAGTAATATTCAACGGCAAAGATTTTAAAGGAGATACTGACCTTGCAGACGGAGTGGACTGGTACGGCCTTCTGGCTCCCGGACAGAAAATATCCTTCGAGATTTCCTATGCTGCTCAGGGCACTGGCAGCTTCCGTTACGGCAAGGCAAGGGCGGTAAAGTATAACGATCACCAGTCTGCGGATTACCAGGCACAGAACGTACATAAGAGCGTAAATAAAATCGAGATAGGGAGTTTCGATACAAAGCTGGAAACTGACTTTAAGGATATTACAGTGCTGGACGGCACAATGGCGCCTGCTGAAAATAACTCTGATTCTGCAGGCACTGTTGTCAAGTGGCGTGCGTCAAAACTTATTCTGGATCAGGACATCGGGCTTAAGTTCGAGATATCCGCTAACTACGGGGTTCTGTTCTCAAAAATATTTTTCTATGCCCCGCTTACTATATTTCTGTTCCTTGCATTTTTGCTGATTTTTACTGCTTCAAAAAGCATAGTACTTCATCCGATGCATTATATATTTATAATAGCAGGATTTTTTGTATTCTATCTTCTTGGATCATACGCAGTGACTTACATGCATATCTTTGCCGCAATCGTATTGTCGCTGGTTATATCCTCAGTAATAACATGGTATTATACGCGCGCGATCGGGAAGGGTCGCGAACTGGAGAAGATTGCCGGTCTTTGCCTTGCCGTTTTTCAGTGGTTTTTTTCAGCAGCTTTCTTTTTCCCTGAACATACCGGAATGCTTATCACGCTGGCTTCAATAGCAGCTCTTATTGTGCTTATGAAGATCACTGCTAGCACAGACTGGGAGAATAAGTGGTAAACCTGTTATCTTCACGGGGAAATAACGCTGTAACTAACCGTGCTTGATCTTCATAATGAGTATATATATGGAGAGAAGCAGGGTAACAGCGTTTGCCAGGATGATGGAGATTGCCTGAATCTTGATGCCGTAGGTTGTCCATAGACACAATCCTACAATTAAAACAAAATATGTAGTGGCCGACAGATCGGCTGTTCTTTTTGTTTTGTAAACCTTATAAGCCTGCGGGATAAACGAACCTGTTGTTGCGATCCCGGCTATTATCCCTATCAATTCGCAGTTATCCATTTAAGCACCTGTTATTATGTTAAGTAATACCCGGCAATGCCGATAAATGTTCCCAGTATAATTGCATTTAAGGCTATGGCAGGGGCAGCTTTTTTATCCTGTTCTGAGACAATAATAATAACCGGCAGAGCCAATGCAAGAGAAATAATACTGCTTAAAGTCAATTAAATTTAAGTGTAAAATATTTGACTAAACGATTGTAAATTATAAAGTAATATTTTTAATAAACAATAATTTATTTATTATATTGAAATAGACCAATCAATAATGAACACACAATACTTTGATCTTGTAAATTCGCCGCTTAAAGGCACAAACCTTATTGAAGCAAGCGCAGGCACAGGAAAAACCTACATTATTGCAGGGCTTTTTCTGCGGCTGATACTGGAGAAGGGAATTCCCGCGGACAGTATACTGACCGTAACATTTACCGAAGCAGCAACCGAGGAGCTTCGCTACAGAATACGGGAGCGGCTAAAGGACGCATTTAACGCACTGGCCGGCGGCGGAAACTTATCCGGCAACGATGAGCTGTCAACTCACATAGCCGTCAAATACAAAAAAAGCGAAACAGCGCTTTGGCGGCTCAGGGACGCGCTTACGCGCTTTGATGAGTCTTCGATCTGCACAATACACGGCTTCTGCAAAAGAATGCTTTTTGAGAACGCGTTCGAGAGCAGTTCGCTTTTCGATGCGGAGCTTGTTACGGATCAGACGAATCTCATCAGGGAAATCATCGACGATTTCTGGCGGAAGAATTTTTATTCCGCTTCGAAGATGTTTCTTCAATACATTATTAACAAGAATATAAATGTATCTTATTTTTATAATTTAAATAAATATTTTTCAATAGATCCTTCCTTCGAAATTATCCCGAAAATAAAAAAACCCGACACGGCAAAACCGGAAGCGCAGTTGTTTAAAGCGTTTAAAAAGCTGCAAAAAGAATGGCATACAAATAAAAAAATTATTGAAGATATTTTTACGGCCAGCAGGGAACTGTCCGGCACAAAATACGGAAGAAAGGCCGTAAACTGGATCATTGAAATGGATGATTATTTATCTTCGGATAATCCAGTTGCAATATTTGAAAAGTTCTGGAAATTCACCGCATCTTCAGTCAATGATTCGGTTAATAAGGGATTCAGTGCCCCTCAAAATATTTTTTTTAATCAATGTGAAGATTTCCTGCAGATACATAATGAAGCAATAGCAGCTTACGATCAATATAGAATTTTTCTTGAGTCGGAATTATTCGGGTTTGTTAAATCCGAGGCAAATAATAAAAAGCATAAGCTTAATATTGTTACTTTCGATGATCTTCTTCTTAATGCGTATGCGGCTATCGGGCAGGGGAAGAACAGCGCCCTGGCAAAGGCAGCCAGGGAAAGATATAAGGCTGCTCTTGTTGATGAATTCCAGGATACCGATCCTGTCCAGTACGGGATTTTAAATTCGATCTTCGGCAGCGGCAGCATTCTTTTTCTGATAGGGGATCCGAAGCAGTCCATATACAAATTCCGCGGTGCGGATATTTTCGCTTACCTGAAGGCGTCCGGGAATATAAAGTCGCGGTATACCCTTGAATCGAACTGGCGCTCCAGCCCGGAGCTGATCAGGGCCGTCAATACTGTTTTCGGAAACAGGCAAAGGCCCTTTGTTTTCCGGGACATTGATTTTAATCCTGTAAAGCCGGGTAATCCGGAGGAGCAAAGCGCCCCGCAATCTTCCTTTAATATTTGTTTGATCGGTAAGGACAATGGCAATAAAAAAGATGGGCTAATAACAAAGGGCAGGGCTTCGGGCTTAGTAGCGAACTCTGTTGCCGGCGAGATATTCAATCTTGTAACTGAAGGAGAAAAGAACGTCGGCACAGTTCGTCCCGGAGATATTGCAGTTCTGGTTCGCAAGAATATCCAGTCAAGATTGATCCAGAGAGAATTACGGAAGTTCGGTATTCCCGGCGTTATATACGGCTCCGAGAGCGTATTCGCTTCCAGGGAAGCGATAGAGACGGAGAGGGTGATCGCGTGCGCCTGTAATCCTGGAGATGAAAGGCTGCTTAAAGCTGCTCTTACAACAAGCATGACAGGGCTTAACGGCAATGACATATTCGCTCTCGCGGAAAATGAAACAGCAGCCGAGGCATATATCAACAAATTTTACGCATACCACGATCTGTGGGAAGGCCGCGGATTTTTCCGCATGTTTATGCGCTTTATTGAAAGTGAAAGAGTCCGGGAGCGGCTTCTATCTTACATTGACGGCGAACGCCGCATGACAAACCTTATGCATCTTGCGGAGCTTTTGCACACAGCCGAAAGCGAAAACAAGCTCGGTATGGAGGAGCTTGTTCAATGGCTAAAGGAGAAAATTGTTCTTGCCGATGAATCCGCGGAATACGAGGTAAGGCTGGAGTCCGACGACAATGCTGTTAATATCATAACGATTCATAGAAGCAAGGGGCTGGAATTTCCTGTAACATTCTGTCCTTTCCTGTGGGACAGTTCGGAATTCGATAATAAAAAGCTCCCGCTGTTCCATTATCATAATAATAACCTGACCCTTGACCTGGCTGCTGATGAGAAAAACAAAAGCCTGGCCGAGACCGAAGAGCTGGCTGAGAATACGCGGCTTCTATACGTGGCGCTTACAAGGGCAAAGCATAGTGCTTATTTTTACTGGGGCAAGATCAATGAGACTGAGACATCGGCGACTGCATATCTTTTTCATAATAAAGATAAGGATTTATCCCTGCCTGTAAGCGGGCTCAAGAAAAATGCGAAGCTCCAGAACTATGAATCAATGATGGAGGATATAAGCGAACTCGCAAAAGCATCGGATGGTGCAATACGCGTAATGGATCTTCCGCAGTATGAATACTGTCGCCGGGCTGCATCCGGCAGTTCACTAAATGAGGTGAACTGCAGAGCTTTTTCAGGAAGCATAAAAAACGACTGGAAAATTTCAAGCTTCTCATTTTTAACTCATGATACAAAAGAAAATTCAGAATCTCCGGATCACGACCACGTCGACAACATGTATGCGTCCGGTCAGATACGGAATGATAAGGATAGAAATATTTTTTCTTTTCCGAAGGGCGCAATTGCAGGCACATGCATACACGAGATATTTGAAAAAATCGATTTTGCGTATGCGAAAGAGGAACCTTCGAAAAAAATTATAACTGAAACGCTTGTTAAGTACGGCATAGATGAAGACTGGCGTGACATTTTGTCCATTATGGCAAACGCTGTTCTGACTACTCCTCTTTCCCGCAGCGATTCTGATTTTATGTTAAAAAATATTCAGCAGGACGAACGGCTAAGCGAACTTGAGTTTTTCTTTCCACTGGATTTGATTAGTTCAAAAGGACTTGCAGAGGTATTCCTCAGTACCGGAATTGTTTCCGATAATAATTTTATCGCTTCTTTGGAAATGCTCCGATTTAAACCACATAAGGGATTTGTCAAAGGCTATATTGATCTTGTCTTTCAGCATAAAGAAAAGTATTATATTGTGGACTGGAAGTCGAATCATCTGGGGAATAATATTGAGGATTATTCAGGCGAAGCAATTAAGTCTGCGATGGAAAAGAATTATTATATTTTACAGTATTATATTTATGCCGTTGCGCTTCACAGGTATTTACTTTCGAGAAAAAGCGGGTATAATTACAATAAGCATTTCGGCGGCATATTTTATATGTTCGTCCGCGGCGCGGATATCCGGCAACCGATGTCCGGGATGTATTTTGATATGCCTTCAATAGAAACAATTAACTCTCTCAGCAATTATTTTTCTGCTTCTGTGATGGAGGCAGCACTGTGACAAGAGCATCCGATATTGTTAAAGAACTCGATATCAATAATCCCGCACTTTTTACGGAGCTGGACAGGCAATTCGCGGATTTTATGCAAAGGCTTTCGGGAGATTCCAGTCCCGAACTGGTATTAGCTGTGCGTATTGCGAGCAACCAGATAGGGAAAGGAAGCATTTGCGTTCATATCCCTTCTGTAGCAGACAAAGATATCAATGATATTCTTGGTGAAGATACAGGCGTAAAGAATTTCATTTTATTCGGCAAAGATAAATGGCTGAGTAAACTTAATGATAGTCCTGTTGTAGGGAAGCCCGGTGATTTTAAACCGTTGATACTGGATGATAACGGAAGGCTGTATCTGTACCGTTACTGGCAGTATGAACAAAAGATCGCTGAAAACATTAAAGCGCGTCTTGAGCAGGATATCGATATCGATATAGAAGTTTTAAAATCGAGTTTTGCAAAGCTTTTTAAATCAAATGAAGATGACATTGAGCAAAGTATTGCTGCAATCGGAGCAGCGCTTCATGGATTCTGCGTAATATCGGGCGGGCCAGGCACAGGCAAAACATCTACAGTCATAAAGATACTGGCTCTTTTAATTGAGAATGCTAAAACTGAAAAGCTTCGGATAGCGCTTGCTGCTCCGACAGGCAAAGCAGCAGCAAGGCTTAATGAAGCAATTAAGAAAGCGCGTGAATCGCTTGACCTGAGCAATACAATAAAAGGCAGCATACCGGATGAATCATTTACCATACACAGGCTGCTCGGCGCAATACATGGCAGTCCGTATTTTCGTCATAACGCGCAAAATCAATTAGCTTATGATGTCGTAGTTGTGGACGAGTCTTCAATGGCAGACATTGCGCTTACCGCCAAGTTATTCGAAGCTGTGCCTGTCGCTTCCAGGCTTATCCTGCTTGGAGACAGGGACCAGCTCTCCTCTGTGGAAGCAGGCGCTGTCCTTGGCGACATTTGCGATACCGGGAATACTCAAGGGTACTCGAAAAAGTTTGCAGACAGGCTGAAACTGATCATATCTGCGGACATTTCCGGTAAGATCAGTATATCAAAGCGCGATGAGCCGCCGATCGCGGACTCTGTGTTGACGCTTTCAAAAAGCTATAGATTTACTCAGAAAAGCGGAATCGGGCAGTTAAGCTCCGCAATCAGGCACGGAGAGGCGGATAGAGCAGTTGAATTATTGCAGAGCAAAAGTTTCGATGATGCTGTATTGATCGGGAATAAACCCGGCATATCCCTGGCTTCTTCTTTATCGGCAATGCTTATTGATGGTTTCGGTTCATATATAAACACAAAAACACCTGATGAAGCGCTGAGGCTTTTCCCGGAATTTACAATACTCTGTGCACTGCGCAAAGGGGACTTCGGAGTGGGGCAGGTGAATATGCTTGCTGAAGAAGTTCTCACAAGGCAGGGGTTAATTTCAACAGGCACACGATGGTACAATAAGCGCCCTGTAATGATAACACAGAATGATTACAGCATAAGATTGTTTAACGGCGATACCGGGATAATGTTCACGGATGCGGAAGACGGCATTATGCGTTTTTCTACTCAGTCTGCAGACGGCAGCATCAGAAAAATACTGCCGCTGAAACTTCCGGAGCACGAAACAGCATTCGCGATTACAGTGCACAAAAGCCAGGGTTCCGAGTTCGATAATGTGCTCCTTATCCTGCCAAATTACGCGGGCCCTGTGCTTACCCGTGAGCTGTTATACACAGCAGTTACAAGAGCGCGGAAAAAAATTCAGATATACGGCAACCCTGATACATTGCGTTACATGATAAACAATCCTGCAGCGAGAATTTCTGGTTTAAGAGATGCGCTCTGGAAAAATACGAGATAAATATGCCGGATTTAGTTTTTGCGTTTTTTATTGAGTGTTTTCTTTATCGTTCTCAGATGATGCTCTGAAGTCAGCATGTAGTCAATGAATGTATTATGATTTATTTTATTTTGTATATTAACGATCTTTTCGACTATATTATATTTCCGCCTTAAATGCTGTATAGTGGCTATGCTGCAAGAAAAACATTTTGCCAGTTCCCAGTCTTTGTAAACGTATTTACCGGAATCTTTTCTTATGTTCATGTTTACAAAAAGTTCCATCCGGTAATGATTCCATGTTTTTTTTATGCCTGTTTTGTAATCATGTTTTTTTAAACGGATAATAGTCCTTTCAAGCGTACCCGTGATCTTTTTTTTTCTCCAGTACAAATGATGTACCCTTGCGTATCTTAAATCACTGCTTTCATATCCTGTCTTTTCAAGCCAGAGCCTGCTGATATACGCTTTGCGCCCGGGGGAGATTTTAATTTTAATTGCCCTGTCTACATATTCTTCACAGGTTTTTAAGTTAAGCAATTTTTTTTCATCCTTAGTAAAATCGTGGGACATGCGAACTCCTTATTGTAACACAAGAAACCAACGTATAGAATAATGAATATTTATAAGTAGGCATTCTCCATCTCGATGATAAAATTCGCGGGGAGCATATCCCGTTTGAATAACACGCGTAGCATTTAACCTATAAAAATATACGCTATGCTATTCTTTCCACTTTAGAAACCAGATCTTTCTTTAATAATTCTATTTTCTCTTTTAGCTTTAATTTAATATTTTCAATATTAGCCTTATCTGCTTTTTCATTTACACTGAAATAAAATTTAATCTTCGGTTCAGTCCCCGACGGTCTGATAGTTATCTTTGAGCCGTCTTTCAGGAAAAACTGGAGAACGTTGGACTTTGGGAGATTTATTGATCTCTCTTTCCCTGAGGACAAATCTTTCTGAACCAGAGATTCAATATCGGATATTTTTTCAATATTAACTCCGCTGAATTCTTCAGGCGGATTTTTTCTGAACCCGTCCATTATCCTGCCGATTTTTTCCATGCCGTCCATTCCTTTTAAAGTGAGAGAATGAAGGTCCTCAAGATAAAGCTTATAGTTTAAATATATTTCATTTAAAAAGTCATATAATGTTTTGCCGCGCCTTGCCAGCCAGTCAGCCATTTCGGCAAAGAAATAGCAGGCGCTCACCGCGTCCTTGTCCCGGACAAAGTTTACAGGCAGGTAACCGAAGCTCTCTTCTCCGCCGAATATGAACGACCGCTTTCCAGATTCATCGTATTCCTTCATTTTTTTCGCTATCCATTTGAAACCGGTCAGCACGTTTTCTGCCTTGCAGCCGAAGCTGTCCGCAATCTCTTCCTGCAGATCGGTTGTCACGATTGTTTTTATTATTGCGCCGTTTGCAGGCAGCTTTTTCGCTTCTTTTAATCTTGTTAAAATATAATATTCGAGCATAACGCCCATTTGATTACCGTTGATTAGAACATATTTGCCGTCACTATTTTTAAAGCCGACTCCTATCCTGTCAGCATCAGGGTCTGTTGCTATAATAACATCTGCCGCTGTTTTTTCAGCTAAATTAATAGCCAGAGTAAGTGCTTCTTTTTCTTCCGGATTAGGATATTTGACAGTCGGAAAATTCCCGTCCGGTATTGCCTGCTCGCTGACCAGAGAAATATTTTTAAATCCGAAATATTTTAATGTTTCCGGTATAATTTTATAACCCGTGCCGTGGAGGGGCGTGTAGACAATTTTCACAGAAGATTCCTGTCTGCTTCTTAGAGCCGCACCTTCCAGCTTTTTAATATACGAACCAATAAAATCATCTTTTATTATTTTTATTTTTCCGTCTTTTACTGCTGAATCAAAATTTATTTTTTTTATTTTTGATATTGAATCGATCTTTTTTACATGTTCAATAATTTCATTGTCCTGCGGAGGTATTACCTGCCCGCCGTCGTCCCAGTATACTTTATAGCCGTTATACTCCGGAGGATTGTGGCTTGCGGTAATTACAATGCCGGAAACTGTGCCGAATTCCCTGATTGCAAATGAGCATAAAGGCGTGGGCGTTATGTCGGAAAAATAATATACTTTGATGCCGTTACCTGCAAGGATAGCCGCAGCTTCCATCGAAAAAACGTCCGACATCCTGCGGGAGTCGCGCGCAATCACTACGCCCATTGCAGATTTATTTTTGCTTTTAATGTAATCCGCCAGACCTTGCGTTGCCATCCCCACAGTGTATATGTTCATCCTGTTCGTGCCTGCTCCTATAACGCCGCGAAGCCCGCCTGTTCCGAACTCCAGATTCGTGTAGAACCTGTCCGTTAATTCTTTCTCGTTATTATTTTTTATTAGTTCTTTAATCTCGTTAATAGTATTTGCATCGAACGGAGGATTTGTCCATTCTTCTATTCTGTTTTGAATTTCTTTGTTCATTTGTATTAACCTCGAACATTATCGAATTTTCATCATATTATAAAAAATAATTATTTCAACAAAAAATTGTTGGTTAAATATATGAAGAGCATATTATATGTCGAATATTTTATAACAAAAAATAAAAAGGAATGTAACCCGATGGCAGGCAACAACGCAGCAGACTATGAGTTTATCGTGGACAGCCACACGCACTGGGGTTATTCGCTTTCCATGGGCACGAACGTAAGCACGAACGAACTGCTGACACAGCAGAAGGAGGCAGGCATCACTCATATAGTAATAATGCCCTTCCCGTCAACAGCTATTGATGATAACGAAATCAATATTGATATACTTAATGAAGCAAATAAAATATCGCAGTTCATCCCTTATCATTATATAAGGGAAGATTATGATAGAGCAGATTTTGATCCGATCCCTTCGGCATACTATGGAGGCAAGTGGCACTGGATGAGGGGGATACAGGACTCGAGTTCCAGTTATAAAGTCCTTGATGACAGCGCACTTTTGCTGCTTATTGAGAAGCTGAAAAAAACCGGCAAGCCGGTCATCTTTGAAGAAGAACTTTTGTTCACAGAACGCTTTGCCGAAATGGCGGACGGGCTTAAGCTCATAATTCCTCATCTTGGGCTGCTCGGCGGGGATCCGTACGATTTTTTAAACAGCTTTAAAAATAATAAAAATATTTTTTTTGATACTGCCCTTGGCGACAGGTCGGGCATTCTGAAGTTTGTTGAGACTATTGGCGCTGGAAGGGTTCTTTTCGGTTCAGATGTGCCTTTCGGTTCAATAAAATCCGAGCTTTCAAAGATTCTATCCATGCCGATACAAAAAGACGAGAAAGAACTTCTTTTGTGCAAAAATTTTCTTAAACTGACGGATTATAAATTAATCACTTTTTAATTTTTTTTAATACTGTTTATATGCATTAAAACTGTTTTTTCGGACAAATATTTTAAAATAAAGATAAAAGTCGCTTAAATAGTAAAAAATAATCACAATTATTTCAAAATGCGAATGCCGTATTTCAATTTTTTATTGCATTTTTATACGCTCATTAATAATCCTGCTTTGTAATATTTAATAAAATTTAATTCGTAATTAAAGTTGAAAAATGTTTAAAAAATATAAAGGATTCAGTTCAAAAAAGAAAACTCAGGACACGAATGAAGGCGCGCAGAAACCCTTAATAGAACCTATTGATAAGCCCATAGAGTCAGATCCAATTATTAAAAATAATCTTAAATGGCCGTCCTTTAAATCGGAAACTGAATCGAACGGTGAGCAAAACAAATCTACTAAGATTTTTACTGTAAAAAAAAGTTTTTCTTTCCCCGACATCACAAAAAGCTCTTTTGATTTTTCATCTTTTTTAAAAAAGATTCCGCAGTTTTTTAAAGAAAAAGTACATTCCCACAGACCTGTTTTGCTGGGAGTATTAATCGGATTGGTTCTGGCTGTCTTTTTTATTTTTATAACGGCAATTATCACCGACTTTCGAAAGGTGAGGGCGCTCGCGGATTTTCAGCCGAATATCACAACGAATATTTACGATAAGAACGGGCTTCTTGTATCCGAATTGTTTAAACAGAAAAGAGAAATAGTGGCTCTTTCCAAAATACCGCCGCATCTAATAAATGCCTTTATTGCAATTGAAGACAACGAGTTTTACGATCATTTCGGCATTAACGTAAAAGGAATCGCAAGGGCATTTTTTGTGAATTTATTTTCCGGTAAGATTAAACAGGGCGGCAGCACTATAACTCAGCAGCTCGCAAAAATACTGCTGACAACAAGAGAGCGGAATATTTTCAGGAAAATAAAAGAAGCAGCCATATCCATAATGATCGAAATCATTTACACAAAGAAAGAAATCCTGGGTCTGTACCTTAACCAGATCTTTCTGGGACATGGAGTTTACGGCGTAGAGAGCGCTGCCAAGTTCTATTTTAATAAGGATGTGTGGGACCTTGACCTCGCAGAATCGGCTCTGCTGGCAACGCTGCCTTCGGCGCCGAACAAGCTTTCGCCGATACGGCACACAGAAAGATCAATAGAAAGACACAGAGTCGTGCTCGCGAAAATGGTTGATTGCGGGTTTACAACAATTCCTGAAGCTGAAAAATCATATCTTGCATTCTGGCCCGAGTATCTTGAATATATCAATGAACTCCCGCCATCTATAACATCATGGTCGAGTAAGGTAGATAAAGCCCCATGGTTTACCGAATACTTAAGAAGAAAACTTGTAAAACAGTTCGGAGAAGAAGCTGTTTATAGAGACGGACTTGCCGTATACACTACACTGGATCTGAAAAAGCAGCTGGCAGCTGAGAAATATATGAAGGAAGCGCTCGGAAAACAGGCTACGGTTTCGAGCGGGCTGTCCTTTAAGAACGAAGATTATATTATAGAGAATTTTTCAGAGATGACGGAGCTTTTCGCGCTGTTGCACGATGTTAATCCGTATTACAAAAAAGGCTCTCTTGAAGTAAAGCAGGTAAACGATTATTTCCGCACAGAAGTTCTTGATGAACTGGATTCTTTAGGATTTCTTTTCGGGAATAATTATGTTGCAGACACGGTGACATCCTACAGGGAGAAACAAACAGGGTATAAAAAATCCGAAAAGGTTCAGGGATGTTTAATTTCAATCGATCAGCGGAACGGATACATAGAAGCAATGATTGGCGGTGCCGAGTTTTCCAGCATCAATCAATTGAACAGAGTTATGCAGTCAAAGCGTCAGGCCGGCTCATCGATTAAAGGTCTTTTATATGCTGCCGCAATAGAATCGAAAAAATTTACACCTGCGACTGCTATTCTCGATTCCCCGTATATTTCCCTTGATAAAGAAGGTACGGACTGGATTCCGGATAATTATGATGAAAGATATTACGGGCTTGTCCGCTTGCGCCGCGCTCTGGAACTGTCGATTAATGTCATTTCCATCAGGATCGCGGAAGAGTTGGGATGGGATACGGTTTTTGAATATTATACAAAGCTGTTAAAGTTCGATAAAAAAGAAGCAAAGGAGCGTATCCCAAGGGACCTTACCGTTGCAATAGGAACTCTTGATGTTTCACCTTTTGAACTCGCAAGGGCTTATGCAATAATTGCAAACGGCGGCAGGGATGTTATACCTTACAGTATAAGATACATTAAAAACAGGAACGGCGAAATAATAGATAACACAGAAGAAGAAACGCAGGCTAATTTAAAGAAGGAGGCCGAGGCAGGCGCCCTTCAGATAATAAAACCTCAGACTGCTCAGATTATGATAAGCATGCTGCGATCCGTTATGACCTCGGGGACGGGATTATCCGCTGCAATGGGTAGACCGGCTGGCGGGAAAACAGGGACAACAAGCAACTGGAGAGATGCATGGTTTGTCGGTTTTACTCCGCAGCTGACAACATGTATCTGGGCAGGCTACGATAATCCTGGCCTGTCGCTAGGGCACGGGCAGACCGGCGGCGGTGTAGTTGCCCCGATCTGGCGCGAATATATGAAGGATGCTCTTGAAAATGAGCCGTATCTGGAGTTTCCGTATTATGGCGCTGTAATTGCTCAGAAGGTATGCGCGATGTCCGGCAAGCTTCCTTCTCCGTATTGCAAACAGACAATAGATGAAATTTTTATGGAAGATACGTTGCCCGAAGAAGAATGTACTTTCTGTAAAGATTTAAAATTTAACATCAATCCGTTTAAAACCGCTCCGAAAGAAAACATCGCAGGGAGTCAGCACGACTCTATAATTGAAAATATTCAGGAGAAGAGCGGGTCATCTGCGCTGGATAAAGTCGGAAAAGATTTACTGGACTAAATATTCTTCGAATTCTTTTCTGATGCGCAGCTCTTCATCAATAGGCATCGGATTTGATGACAGATTATGATTGGGCGTTCTTTCCAGTTTTATCAATTTGTCGATATATGACGGATTATATGTTAATAGTTCGTAGCCGTTCAGTTTGTTTTTCTTCATAAGCCGGGTTATGCCAAGAAGATTTTCTTTAGCAGTAATAAATGGAGGAATAAGCGGCACTCTTATAACTATTTTTAAGGAAGATGTGCTTGCCCTGCCAAGATTTTCGATTATTATAGCGTTGTCCACTCCAGTCAGTACATAGTGTAATTTGGGATCAATTATTTTTAAATCAAAAAGAAGCAGGTCTGTATATTTGATTAACTCTTTCCCGAAGTCGTTGTAATTAAAGTAACCGCTTGTATCATAAGCTATCGAAATATTTTTTTCTTTCAGTCTTTTCGCGATCTCGCATAAATAAGTTATGTGCATCAAAGGTTCGCCGCCGGAAAAAGTAACGCCGCCTCCTGACTCATTATAGAAATGATTATCCAGTATGATTATTTCATATAATTCATCGACCGTATAAGCTCGTACTGTTCCGGATAACTCTCTATAACAGGCTTGCGATTCGGGATTGTGGCACCACGCGCATGTAAGAGGGCACCCCTGCATAAAAACAACAGTGCGTATTCCGGGCCCGTCGCAGAAAGAACCGCGTACAATATCGAATATTATCGGTGGCTGTTCTGTTTTCAATTAACTACAACTTTTATCAAAATTATAAATTTATACAAACTATTCACAACAGATCGAAATACATTACAAAATTTACTCCGGAATCAGGCCTTCCTGGTCTGTCTTTCATATTTTCGAAGGTATTGCATCAGGCCTGAAAGGCGTCCTCATAAATTTTGTAATGTATTTCGATCTGTAAAATAATAAAATCTAATTTTGAAATGACTTCTAATTATTAAAGAAATCTTAGCTGAAGATGCTTTGCAATATAACCGAATTTGAATATGTAATTCAGGTTCCCGCTGACATTTACGTTGTTCTCAAGAATAGCGTTCAGCACATCGGGATTGCCCGAGAAAAGAAAATCCCTGAGCGATTTTGCGTCTTTAAAAATGACTTCTATGTTTTTATCCGGTATTTTTTTTTCGGATAAATGCATAGTGCTGTTTTTAAAAATTACTCCTGTGTAAACATCTTTTGTCTTGTCTCTGAATACATATTTCGCATCGAAGTTTTCAATATTGCGTCTGAATTTCCTGTCAAAAAGAAAGACAAGCGACATTGCGCTGAGAAGGATTGAAAGGAAAAGATCGGTTGCATCTTCTTCCATATTCCTTTTTAAACGCCGGATTTCAGTTATTAGCTTAAATCCTTTAACCGGATGAATTAAATAATTAAATATTTTTAATAATGTATTCATTGAACTCACCTCGCACTTTATATTAAACACGGCTGTGTCTGCCGGTTATTTCCTGAGATGATATATTAAAAATATTCTGTTTACGGCAATGGAACCGCTTTCCCGGTTGAAAGATCGTACTGGGTTCTTTTTATCAGTTCGTCTTTCATTGCATCATTTAAGTCATTGAAGAATGCTGAATATCCCGATACGCGCACAATGAGATCCCTGTACTTATCCGGGTTTTTACGCGCGTTTATAAGATCATTATAGGATTGTATGTTATATTGAACCTGCATACCGTTCTTTTGAAAATAAGCTCCGATCATGGAACTGAATTTTTCTTTAAATTCATCCTGCCCGATCATGGCCGGAGGGGTGTACTTTATATTAAGCGCGTATCCACCCGGTATATTCAGAAATCCCAAACTCCCAATCGCGTTATATGCTGCGGTCAGCGAAGTTGCAGACTGCGATGCGGGCGTTATCCCGCTTGAAAATACTTCGTGCGCTGCTCTGCCGCTCGGCAATGCCCACGCTATTTTACCAAGCCCGGCATGATTTGTCATTGACCAGAACGCGGGACGGTATTTCCCTCCGCGGTAATTAGTGTATGACTGGTAAAGCCCATATAAAAATGAAATAAGCTCTTTTGAATTTGAAAGAGCAATCGGATCTTCGGTGCCGTATTTCGGGGCGGACATCAGCAGTGTCCGGACTAAGCGTCCTTCGGCATCGCTAAAATTATTTTTTACTGCTTTCACTATCTCTTTCATTGTTGCTGTTTTTAAATTTAACACATATTGTATGGCATTCAGTGAATCACAGATATCCGCGAAACCGATATGAGTAACTCCCGAAGAATTGTATTTTGCTCCGCCGAATATAAGGTCATGGCCTTTTTCAACAGGGCCTTCAAACAGGCCGGATAAAAGCGGGGTAGGAAGATATTTCTGATATGTTCTGCCAAAAGCTTCATTAAGCGATATTCCCTGATCAATCAGCCATTCGAGCTGTTTATAGAATGCATCGCGGAATTCGGGATAATTCGTAAAAGCAGACGCGTCCCCGCTTTCGAAACTGATAAGCTCGTTCCCGGAGATATAAGGACGCCTGCCGTTATACAGGGCAAGGTCCATTGCCGCAGACAGATTTATAAGCAGAGAGGAGGACGATGAGTACTCGCGGCCGGCGCTCCCCAGCTCAACGCATCCTATTACAGCATAGTCGCGTGCGTCGCTTTCGGATACTCCCTGGTTCACCAGTGTCCCTATGTTTGTAATGTCATTATAAAAAGCAGGGATTGCGCGGGTGTTAAGAACAACCTGGCTTACCCTGTCTCTGTATTCCCTGCTGTTCTTTTCAAGATGATAGCGCGCGTTTACGTTTGGATCGCGAAGCTTAAGAAGCTCAGTTACACGAAGCATAATATAAGTGAGATCGTTCACCGCGTCTTCGCCATTTCTGTCCACGCCGCCGAGCGTTACTGCGGGCACTGAAGCAGCGCCGCCGAACAGTTTTTCCGCCGATTCCGGTACAAGGTTGGTGTTGTCTCCGAATTTGAGCCATAAACAGCCGCAAATACTAATTGCTTCTTCAATACTTATTTTATTATCCAGATAATCTTTTTTAAAGAATGGATACAGCAGCTGGTCGACGCGTCCCGGATTAAGAGCCATGTTTACGTTTTCGGCCAGCACTCCGATGTGGCAAAGCAGGAGCGCGTTTGCCGCCTCGCGGAAATTCCGCGGAGGATTCGCCGGCACATTATCGCAAATTCCTGCTATTGAAAGTAAGTTATTTTTCGATCGGGGATCAGAAGCACCTTTTGCTTTTTTGCGGGCTGCTTCTGCCAGGTTCGATGCGTAATTAATAATACCGCGCAAAGCAATTTGCACAGATAGATAAAAGTTAATTTTATTTTTTTTATCTTCCGAATCTGGAACGCTGAAAAGCATATCTATTTTTTCCTGCGCTTCTGCAATAATGCCGTTCAGTCCTATAGCCAGCATCTTCTCATAATACGGAGTAGTGTGCGATATAACCGAAGCTTTGCCTGCCAGGAAAAAGTTTATCTTCTCCAAAAGGGCCATTGCCGGAGGATTAAGTTCTTTTCTCGTCCTTTCAGTAATGCTTTTGTCAATCCAGTACGGATAAACCGAGAAATTAAGCGTTTCCGCGTCCTTTTCGCTTAAATATTGCGGATTTACTTTTCTTTTGCTTATCGTATCAAGCTCCGGCCATATTGCCAGTCCCATGTAATCAGGATACACAGGCGCGCCGAACGTTTTGGAAGTCGAATTACCAGCTAATAGATTATTATCATGAAAAATTGCTTTTCGGTTTGTAAGATAATGATTTACGGCGCCTGCCCTCTGTATCTGAACCGGTTCGCTTTCATGATTTTTAATATACTCGGTAACAAGAACAGCTCTTTCAATGCAGACTTCTGTTCTTGCATTTACAAGGTTTTCCCTGAGCTCTTTTAACAGGGGGATGGTGTCGTAATTATAACCACAAAGGCTTATATCAGACTGAGTCTCTTTAGAAACAATAAGCATAATAACTCTCCTTATAAAATAGATTATAGTTACAGCTTATTTCTGCAGGTAAGATCGTAGACCGGATAACCGGAAATTCAGATAGGCAGGCAAGGGGAGTTTTGCATTTTTAAAACAGATAAAGATATGCTCTCTGCCCGATTTGAGTGACAGAGAAATTGAATTTCTGATTTACCATTAATAAAACAATGGAATTTAACCTGCAAAAATATTATCTTAAGGATTATATTCTTATATTTTTCGTTTAAGGGTTAAATTTTTATCGATTTAATATCTTTTCCGGTTTCATAAACAAATACAACCGGGCCGGAGGCAATTGAGCTTTTATTCGCTGTAAGCCAGCCGCCGGAATTTAAAAGGGTAATTCTTTTATTATCAAATAAATATGATTTATTGTCATTTGATACAACCGGTACATGAGTGTGTCCGAATAAAAATGTGTCCGGTATTCCGGAGACATTTTTTATGCGTCCATCTCTTTGCAGCTGCTCTATTTCAAGTCTGGAAGATGTAATATAATCATTGAATCTGTCAATACAGCCTTCATCTTTATTTATTGTAAGATCGGAAATGTAATCCGAATTTCTCATTTTCTTTAATGATTTTATTGTAATATTAGTGAGGATTTTTTTCAGAATCCAGGAAGTTAAGCCGAATAATTTTGCTATCTTCAGCTCTTTGATGATATAAGGAACAATATTTTTTATGCTGTTTTTTATCGGGGCATATTTGCCGTCTGTAACAGCCTTTTCTATTTCGAGTGCAAAATCCGTAAGCGGGCCTGCCTGTCCTATTCCTATGGAACCGAGTTCGCATAACGGGAAATTAACGGCAATAAAATCTTTTATATTAAACGAATCTTTCTTTGCCGTTAAAACTTTGTATAATAGTGAAAGAGCAGACCAGTATGTTTCCAGGTATTGCCCGTGCGTCATCAGAATTGTTTTTTCTTCGGTAAAAAGATACAAATTCGGGAAAGCCACAAGGAACGGAATGTAATCGGGTGTTCCGGGCTTATTATCCGGGATCAGGTTATCGAGAAACATACCCCCGTATGCTTCAACGGAATCATCCTGATCTTTTCTGGTCACACCAGCCAGGGTATATTTATTAATGGCGTCCTTCCTGTCATCCATAATAAAAGGAACGGACATTTTAAATTTTCTTGCAGGTTTGCCGTTATTTATTTGATTAATTACATTTGATTGATGTTCGATCGTATGCCATATATTATAATCATGATTGCCCGGAATGTATACAATGCGTTTTACGGCTTTTGCTTCCTTAATACTCTTGAAAAACCTGTAGCTGTACTGGTATACATCTTCGTAGTCGTTTATTGCAAAATCCATTATATCGCCGAGCAGTATCAGGCAATCATTGTCCTTGCCCATTATATCAAGCAGTTTGCCGAGATTCGCTCCGTCCTTTATGCTCCCGTCGGCATTTTTATCGAAAAGCGTGCACTCCGGATCGCCAAGATGCGTGTCAGATATTATCGTGCATTTCATGTGTTTGTCTGCAAAATAATTAATGTGTAATTGTTCCAAAAGATGCGAAAAAATATTGTAGGCGCTATAAGCAGGCAATTAATGTTTAATATATTAAATTGTTATTATTAAAAAAGCAAGGTAATTTTATAAATCAGACAGGATATTTTTATATATTATTATTTCCGCTAAATATTTACTTCAGCAGTGAATCCCAGTTTACAATGCGGCCGTCAAAAACAGGACCGTCAACGCAGGCTCTTTTAATTCCGGAGATCGTTTCAACCGCGCATCCGAAACATAACCCTATTCCGCAGCCGAAATAATTTTCAAGCGAGGCTTCTATTGGAGTGTCCGATTGTTTAGCAATGCCGGCAATGGCTTTCATCATTACGGAAGGACCGCATGTATAAATTATATCGAATTTATTTTGCTGTAAAATAGCTGCTGCGGCATCTCCTGCTGTTCCTTTTTGCCCTTCGGAACCATTATCCGTATATAAATAAAACATATCCGCTATTGCTTTAAAATCATTCTTATTAAAGATGAATTCTTTTGATCTTGCAGCGTAAATATAATGAATTTTATTATTTCCGGTATTTAATGTTCTTGCAAGATAATATAACGGCGCATTTCCAACTCCCCCTCCGATCAGCAATACGCTTTTATTCTCTGCGATCGAAAACCCATGGCCAAGCGGACCTATAACATCAAGCAGTGACTGCGCTTTAATATCTTTCAGCAGTTTTGTCCCTTTGCCGACTATTCTAAAAATTATTTCAATGGTATTGCTGTTCTGGTTATAAATTGAGAAAGGACGCCTTAATAAAGGTTCCAGATCGCCGATTTTTATATTCACGAACTGGCCCGGAGCGGAATAATTTTGTTTAATATTAATTTTTAAAAGATAATGATCTTTGCAGACTTCCAGAGGTTTTTCTGTTACAAGAGCTATGCAGGCTTTAGGATTCGGGTTCATCTTTTGTAAATTTGATTGATTTTAGTTCAGTATAAATCGGGCCTTCTTTTGTTAAGGAAGACGAATACAGCGATAACTTTGTAAATGACGATTGGTATAAAAATAACTCTTTATTCTCGACAAGATATTGCCTCATGTTTTCACTCAGCTTTTTGCCTTTTCGTATCCTGGCCAGCGTAATATGGGGCGTAAATACATTTTTTTCTTTCTTGAATTTTAAGTCTGTGCCAAATTTTTCAGCGATCTGTGCCAGCTTATTAATCAGCTGTTCATCGGTTTTAATCCCTGCCCATATAACGTTCGGATTTTTTAAATCAGGGAAAACACCAAGGCCGAACAGCGTAAATGGGAAGATTTTTTTGTGCCAGGCAGTATTTTCAAAACCCTCTTCGATTTTATTTTGCATCTTTTCGCTGCATTCACCGAAGAATTTTAAGGTAATATGATAATTTTCCGGCGATACTATTTTAAGCTCATTATCGAATCTTTTGAGGTAGCCGAAAACATCGTTTAATCGCTCATGTATGGTTTCATTGTTTAATGGAAGCGCAATAAAAAGCCTGGGCATAAGAGTTCTCCATATTGTTTATCACAGATCTTCAATGTCTTGTTCCGGATTAGTAAAATATTTTCCCGATTTTCTATATTCAAATTTTATAAGTTTGAAATCAATTGTTTTTTTTCTTATGTCGGATTTAATTTCGATTGTAATATTAAACTTTCTAACCTCGACAGGTAAAGAATTGAATGCAATAAATCTTAAAATTTTTTCTCCCGGTTTAATTAGCAGGTCATGTTTACTAATGTCCGTTGTGAAATCAATATAATTATCGCATAATTCATCCGTGACTAACTTAAACTGGCTGAATAATTCTTTAAAATTTATACATGAATATTCGGATGATCCATATTTTAATTTTATATTATCTTCTGTTAATGCTTCAGATATTATATTATCATAGCGGAGTTTTATTTCCCCGATCTCGATGGGGAAATCTCCTGTGTTTTCCAGCACAATTTTAAAGAAAAGCAGCCCCGGGATCCGGAAGGGAATATTACCGTTTTCTTCATTAATAAAGATTTCGTTTTTTAATACATCAGGTATTAGTTCCTTTTTTATTTCCTGAAGCGCAATGCTGAAATTAGAGCTTACTATAAATGTGCATCTTTTATCTATAATTCTGGAATCAATCGTATCTGCGGGAATAACATCTGTTACAATTGCCGTTCTTGATGAGCAGGTATTTAAAAACAGAACGAATATCAGGCTAATATATTTAATAAAATTCATGTGCTTGTTTAAATTGAGCGGTTTATCCGGAATCATGATAATTTATAAAATAATGATTATAAGTTCAGAACTTATTGTTATAATTCGTGAAGTTATTGTTATAAGTTGTTAAATAATCATTATAAGTTCAGAAGTTATTATCATAACTTGTGAAATAATGATCATAAGTTCACAAATAATCATCATTATTCTCCAAATAATTAAGGCTTAGGAAGCAATTTTAATAAAAAAACGCAATATAAGCACTTATTTTAATACGATCAAAGCATCAAGTGCAATCAGCCCGTCTTCATAGACCCGGACCGGGTTCAGATCCATTTCCTTTATTTCCGGGTGGCCTGTCATTAAAAGGCCGATCCTTACAAGCGCTTCTGCTATCCGGCGCTTGTCAACAGCAGGGGAGCCGCGCCATCCGTTAAAGAGCGCTTTCCCTTTCAGCTCGCTTATCATTTCCTCTGCGTCAAATTGAGTCAGAGGAGCAAGACGCATGCTCACATCGTCAAGCGCTTCTGCTGTTACCCCGCCCAGGCCTAGCAGAACAGCAGGGCCGAAGCTTGCATCATTAATTGCTCCTATTATGATCTCAAGCCCGGGCTTTGCGGTTTCTTCTATAAGATATTTCTTTTTGCTTCCTGTTTTGATTTTATCGATTTGTTTAAGCGCAGCCTCAAGCTGCTTTTCTGTTTTAACTCCGAGAATAACACCGCCTACCTCGGTTTTATGCTTTATTGTTTTATCCAGCACTTTAACAACGCACGGTTTCCCAAGCTTTGCAAAGGCTTTTTTTGCTTTATCATGGCTTGCGCAGATGATCCGTTGCGGTGTGGTTATGCCTGTCCTGTCCAGAATATCCAGCGCTTCCGCTTCGTCAGGGATTTCGGTCAAAGGAGCGATATCGATTTTGTCTGTAGCTACGTCCGCTCTTCTGCTTTTGCGATAAGCTGCCTTTGAGTCATCTACCAGGGCGCGAATTGCCTTTGCCGTCCTGTCGGGGGAAGGAAATGACGGAATATTATTTTCCGCGAGCGCCTTCTGCGTTGGATGTATATGCTCGGGAAAGCCGCCTGTACCTAGAATTAAAGGCTGCTTAATATCTTTAAATTGCTTAAAAAGGCTGACCGGATCAATTATTGCAGGCTCGTGAAGGGCGAATACGCTTAGAATATCTATTGCCGGATCATCCGCCATTGCCCTCATCACATTCGGGAATGTGTCGCCCGGACGCGTGGTATCAACCGGGTTCCTTATGAATGATATCGGCGGCAGCTCCTTCTTTATCTTTTCAATTGTCGAAGGCTGCAGCTCCGGGATGAGGACGCCCTTGCTTCTAAGATAATCAGCAATCACAAGTCCGGGCCCTGCCTGGCCTGTCAGCAGCCCCACGCCCGGGTTTTCTTTAGGCTGAATACGCACGCGCGACAACAGATCTGCAGCGTCTATAATGTCGTCGCTCGATTCCGCCATAACCGCGCCTGCCTGAATTAAAGCTGCAATCTTTAATCTGTACGAACCAATCAGGTTTCCAGTGTGCGACGACGCGAATTCGGAAATATCGGACTTGCCTATGGTTAAAAACAGGACCGGTTTCTTTTCAGCGGTTTTTTTTACAATATCATACAAACGCCTTCCCTCTTTTACTCCCTCAAGATACAGAACAATTGCTTTTGTGTTATCATCATCCGCCAGGTATTCGACCACGTCCGAAACATTCACAACAGCTCCGTTACCGATTCCGGTAACAAGGCTTACTCCGAGATTCTGGGTCTGGATGAGCGCAACCAGGGTAAAGCTCATTGCGCCGCTCTGGGAAATAAGTCCGATGTTCCCCTGGCGCACATCGCCTATCCACGGATTGAAGTTGGCCGTTACGCCAAAGCGCGGATTTGCGAATCCGGCTGTGTTTGGGCCAAGAAGGCGTATGCCGTATTTGCGGCAAACGGAAACCAGTTCATTCTGCATTCTTTCTCCTTCTCCGCCGGTTTCCGCAAAACCGCCGCCAATAATGAGAGCTGCTCCTGCGCCTGCTTCCCCTGCTTCCTTTAAAGCATCAACGCATCTTTGTGCCGGAATAGTAAGGATGACGAGATCTATGGGATTGCCGATCGATTTAAGATCCGGATACGCCTTAAAGCTGAGGATGGAATCCGCTTTAGGATTAATAGGGTACAGCTTTCCGGGGAATGCCCTCAAGGCATACACCATTTGATATCCGGCCTTTGTTTCGTCAGCCGATGCGCCTACAACTGCGATGGATTTAGGTTTATATAAGCTGTCCAAAGAATGCATATATTTTCTCCTCGTATAATACTAGGTTTTGTGATGCACTCAAAATAATAAGAATAAAAAGATTTGCATGTCAATAACGAAATTATAGAATTATAATTGACTTGGATGACATCTTCACTATTGTTTTTTAGTAATTATTTCTTAATATAAAGTTTTCGTTAATAAATAGTTCGTTAATAGAATTTTAGCTCGGGCTGTCTCACACGAAATTTTTTAGTTGTAAATGGGATAAGCTCCCGGCCCCCTAAATCCCCCTAGAGGGGGACTTTCGGCTTTTTTTAAAGAGAAAAGCTTGTACTTTTTCCGTTTTTAAGTCCCCCTCTAGGGGGATTTAGGGGGCCAGAATGGTAATGGCATACTATAATAATTGATTTATGTCCATCTTAGATACTTAAAATTATATTTATATTATTATGTAATAATTACTTATATGTTTTTAAAAATAAACTACTTCTTTATTTACTGAATAGGAATAGCGGTAAAATGCATGCCAAAAGCGCCTTTGAATTTACAGACAACTACATTATGGGATTATCCGTCCCAGGCATATAAACGTTCAATGGAGTCGGAGAAAAAATTCCCAGGGGCCACACCCGCGTACGTTATATGGAATCTGCTGCAGCGTTATACAAAAGAAAAAGACCTTGTAGTAGATCCGATGTGCGGGAGCGGGACAGCAATGGATGTTGCGCGCGACCTGAAAAGACGCGCGCTCGGCTATGACATAAATCCTGTGCGCAAAGACATATTCAGGGCAGACGCGCGGAAAATTCCATTAGAGGACGGGAAAGCGGACTTTGTATTTGTGGACCCGCCTTATTCGGATCACATACGCTATTCGGGATTAAAGGAGTGCATAGGAGAATTAAGCGCCCTAAGCGAAGAATATTATAAAGCAATGAAAATAGTAATAACGGAAATGCACCGCGTACTTAGAGAAGAGCGGTACATGGCGCTGTATGTTTCGGATTCATTTGAAAAAAGCAAACCTTTCATGCCTATCGGATTCAGGTTGTTTTCGATGTTGAACGAATTTTTCGTTCCTGTTGATATAATTGCAGTTACCCGCCATAATGCCAGTATGTCAAAAGGAAACTGGCATAAAGCCGCAGCAGAACAAAATTATTTTCTTCGCGGCTTTAATTATCTTTTTATCATGTTTAAACCTTCGGAAAAGAAGAAACAATATTTCCTGCCGGACAGAAGAAATATAAAGAGTGAATCTTAACAAGAATGTAGCTTAGAGTGCGTCCTAAAACCTTCAGACCTATATTGTCTTACATTACGATATCGCAACAGGTTTTAGGATACACTTTTAATCAGAATTTAAAAGAATTACTTTACCAGCCCATATCCGCGGGCTGCCAGTTTTCATAAGGCCTGTGTATTTTGGAATATAATTGTTCAAGTTTTCCCGAAGCTCTTAATTTTCTCAAAGCATCGGAAAGAATGTTATTGATTCTGTCGCCGCCGGGTCCTTTTGAAATTATAATTGCGTCTTCAAAATCCTGCCATAATTCTCTGCGAATGTTCTTTAATTTAAGATTTTTTATAGTAAAATCAACTTCTTCCTGAGCCCATACCAGGGCATCAATTCTTTTGTTAGCCACTTTTCTTAATCCCTGTGTAACATCGTTAGTTGAAATAACAGGAAACGGGTATTGACTTTCAATGCCGCTGGCGCCTTCAATTTTATAAGGGAACTGGCCGCTCTTTGCATTAAGGATCGCATCATCAAGCATCTTTTTATTTATTGGATTGTCCGTATTCGAATAAATAACAAATCGGACTTTCCCCATCTTTTCAGTAACTGTACCATAAGGGAGTTTCGATTGGTCAATTTTTAAATTTCTAAATGTCGGTATGTGAAAATCAGCTTTACCTGCAATAACATTATTCACGGACCGCGCAAACGGATACAATTCTATTTTAATTGTGCCCTCTGTATATACTTCATCAATAGCTTTTACAATATCCACAAATGCACCTTTATCGGGCGTGTCCGCAAGCCCCGGCAATTGAGCCAGACTGGCGACTAAATCCGTTGAGTTCCCGAGTCTGAGTAAAAAAGGAAGTGATAACAACATAAAAAGACAGGCTGCGGATTTAAAAAATCTTTTAATTTGCATGCAAACCTCCATGTAATTATTTTATATAATTTTATTTATTACTGAATAAAAATAAAATATATATTATGTAACTTATTATTAATATTTTATGCCCCTTATTTTAATTCTGTTTTGCCGGAAAAGTCAAATTAATATTTTTTGTTTGATTTTTCTGTTCTTATAACATATAATTAAACCGATTATTTTAGTACCCTGCTAGAAATATAATTGGAGTGAAAAAAAATGAACTTAAAAATGGATTTATTAAAAAAGGATTTTTTTAAAAATTTACTGATTTATCAAAGAATTATTTTAATACAATTCATTTCAATATTGCTTATAATGACTTTTTTCGGCATTTATTTATATACTTCCAACCGGTCGAAAGAAATTAAGCAGCTTGTCCTGCAGACAGATCAGCTAAAAGAAAGACTTTCGTCCAACCTGTCGATTCCATTGTGGAATTTCGACAATGACAGCTGCGACAGAATGTTTATGCAGGAAATAAAAGATAAATATATTTCGGCCATTGTGCTTAATCAAAATGAAAAATTGTTTCTTGGCAAAATTAAGTCGGAAAAAGGCGATATCGTTAGCATCGATGATATTAAAAAATATGAGGGATCATTGACTAAAAGTTATGAAATAAAAAAAACAAAGGTGATATATAAGGAAAATAATGTTGATAAGGAAATCGGAGATCTTGTACTTTATGTTACGGATGACTACGTTCGCGACAAATTGACAGGGTTATTAATCCAGACAATTCTACAGGCAATTATTCTGGTGATAGCATTAAGCATAATCACTTTCTTTATATTAAATCTATTTTTAAATAAACCGCTGAAGGAGATAACCAATACCGCCGGCAGAATAGCTAACGGGGAAAACGAACTTAAGGCCTCGGTGGAAGGGCCTACCGAGATCGCAACGATGGCTCTGGCATTCAACACCATGACAACACAGCTGAGCAGCAAAGCCGAGAGCTTTAAAAAGTCGAACGAACTGCTGACCGAGATCATTTCCAAGGCAAAGGATATAATACTTAATCTGAACTCATCCTCTACAGAAATAGAGGCTGCAGCACAGGAGCAGTCCGCAGGCGCAGGCGAGCAGGCAAGCGGTGTTACCGAGGTCAGCGCCACCCTCGAAGAACTGACGATCACAGCCAAGCAGATAACAAAGAACGTGGGTGAGCTGGTAATTTCAAGTGAAGAAGTTGCAAGGCTGCTGACCGAGAGTGAAAAGCAGCTGCTTGATATGGTAGCGCATCTGGATGATGTCGCGGCCATAAGCGCGAAGAATACATCTTCCATAGGAGAACTTGGAAAGAGGTCCGTTATTATTAATGAGATGGTTGAAATGATTAAGACAATTGCTAACAAGACGGACATGCTCTCGATTAACGCGTCCATTGAAGCTGCCAAAAGCAAGGAGTCCGGAGCAGGTTTCTCGGTAATTGCGACAGAAATTCGGGAACTTTCGAAAGAGACAATAGATTCTGCCAAAAAAGTGGAAAATGCAGCAAAGGATATCCAGGAGCTTTTGCATACAATTATCATTTCTTCCGAAAGCGAATCGAGCAAGGTTATTGAGAGCGGTAAAGTTACAAAATCGGTTTACGGAAACGTGGAAAAAATTGTTTCCCAGATAAATGATAATTACAGTTTCACACAGAAAATCGACGTATCGATAAAGCAGCAGGAGATTGGCTCCAGGCAGGCGGCTGATACAATGAAACAGATGGCTGAGATCGCGAGACAATCGGCGGAAACGGCAAGGCAGACTTCGGTTGCTGTTATGGATATTGTAAATTTAGGAACCGAACTCGACAAGGTCGTTAAAAAATTTGATTAGTTCCTGGTGAAATCCGGATTTCCAGATTGGGGGAATCCGGTAATTTTAGCACCGCTACATGAATTATTCAACTCAGAAGCAGGGACGGTATTTTATATCTTTCAGGTTACGGGTTTAACAATACGCCGAACCGGACTACTAGACTACAAATTTAAATACTATATACAGAATAAATGCTCTTTTAACCAGGAATTTACTAATTGAATAAAATAAAAGTTTTAATAATAGATGACTCGCGTTTAATACACGTTCTTCTCGAAAAAGTAATATCATCACATGAAGATATAATAGTTATCGGAAATGCTTATGACGGGAAAGAAGGTGTAGACCTCGCAAATAGTTTATCTCCCGATATAATTATTATGGATATCGGAATGCCGAGAATGGACGGGCTTGAAGCGATTGAAGAAATTATGGATAACAAGCCAACCCCGATTATTGTCTTCTCCGGCCTGAGCAAAAAGAAAATAGACCTTGGCTTTAAGGCAATGGAATTAGGCGCAGTGGATATGATTGAAAAGCCTGAAGCCGAAAACCTGTCCTCCTCAACACTTGAACAATATCTCGAAGAAAAGCTGATAAAATCGATTAAAACCTTTGCCGACATTAAATTAATAAGAAGAAGAAAAAAGAAAATAATTACTTCATTAAAGGCCGAAAAAAAGCCTTTAGCCCTGAAGGAAAATAAAAGAAATGCAGCAATCAGTAATTTTCCTGTTATTGGAATTGCTGCCAGCACAGGAGGGCCTCAGACTTTAAAACATTTAATTGAAGATCTTTCAGCCAGGAAGGTAAATGCTGCAATAGTGATAGTGCAGCATATAGCAGAGGGATTCATGAACGGTTTCCGTGACTGGCTTGCGTTATACTCGTCTTTACCTGTCATATTGCCGAAGAAAGGCGATAGCGTTGAGCCGTATAATATTTATGTCGCACCGGGTGAGCATCATTTGATTTTTGACGGAAACAGACGCTTTTCGTTCCTTGATTCACCGCCTGTTCAGGGTATACGTCCTTGTGCGGACATTATGTTTTCTTCACTGGCTGAAACATTCAAAGAAAGAGCAATCGCTGTTGTGCTTACAGGTATGGGCAGCGACGGTACACAGGGATTGTATAAAATAAAGGAAAACAACGGATATATTATCTCTCAGGACGAAGAAAGCAGTCTTATCTTCGGCATGCCGAAAAGTGCGATAGAAACCGGTTTGGTTGATAAAATATTGAATATTTCCGAAATTTCGCAGTATTTAGAAAAAATTTGCAACGATAAACTAGCTGAGCTTGTATAATGAATAATATTTGATTATATTTAGGATATAATAAAATTCACCGGGGCAAGTCCCCGGATAATTACGGATATGTTTATCAATTTGAGAAAAAAGTTTACTCTAAAATGAACGAAAACGACGCTATTTCAATTATCGAAGATATCATCAAAGAACAGGCCGGCATAATAATTGAAAAAGGCCGCAAAATTGATCTGGAAATAGTTCTCCGCAGCAGATTAATTTTCCATAAAATGCTTCCGGAAAAATATGTTGAATTTCTTAAACATAATCATGATGAGATTATTTTCGTTGCCTCGTGTTTTACTATACAGGAAACAAGTTTTTACCGTTATAAATCGCATTTCGACAGGTTGAAACTCGACATCATACCGGAGCTCCTTCTCAGCAAACAAAGTAAAATAAAAAAAATAACGATTTTATCAGCAGGCTGTTCTACAGGCGAAGAGCCTTACACTATTGCCATGATACTGAATGACCTGATCCCAAATATCAAAGAATGGAATGTGAAAATCATTGCTACTGATATCAATGAAAAGGCGCTGCAGATGGCAAAAGAAGCTGTGTATTCCGAATATAAGCTCAGAAATATCGAGCACTGGTATATAGACAGATATTTTAATGAAGTCAAAGAAAGGAAAAGCAAGATTTACGAACTGAAAGACTCGGTAAAAAATCTTGTCACTTTCAGGCACTGCAATTTGATCAGGGAGCCTTTCGAACTTTCGGATTTATATGATATTGACGTAATTTTCTGCGAAAACGTAATGATTTATTTCTGCATGGAATCAATTCAGCGGCTGATAAATAATTTTTATAATATACTTCGAATGGACGGCTACCTGTTTTTGGGATATTCCGAAACGCTGAATTTTATTAAACATAAATTCAGCCTGTCCTGGTGGAAAGATTCATTTACCTATAAAAAATCGGAAACACCGGATGACCCGGGCAATAATCCTTATAACCTTATCCTTGAAAAAAAAACTAAAGAATATATCGATGAGGGTTTGACGGATATCAGCAAAAAAACCTACGAGGACATTATTAATTTAATATTAAGAAACTACAATGAAGAACTGTATGATAACGTTTCCATCCTATTTAAAAAAATAGAACAAAGCAAGATAAAAATAGATGAAATGTTTCTGCTTATCAAAGCTGAATTCCAGTATGACAGAAAAGATTATCTGAACGCGGCGAACGAATGCAGAAAAGCAATAAATGTAAATTCTTCTTCGCTGGATGCTCATATTATGCTGGGTGTTATTTATCTGGAACTGAATATGCTCGAAAGCGCGGCATTTGAATTAAAAACTTCTCTGTATATTGATAAAACATCAGTACTGGGAAATTATTATTATGCTCTGTATCAGAAAAAAATAAATAACGAATCCGAATATAAAACTTACTTAAATACGGCAAGGCAGTTGTTTAATAAAAACGGCGGAAAGTTAAGAAACAGGCTATTCCCCATTAATGAAAAAAGCCAGAAAAAGATATTTGATGATTTACTTAACCTGAAAATAGACAACAACTTAACCGTAGCAGTATAATCAGGAGATTTCTCACATTCGTTCGAAATGACACAGTACTAATCATTTCGTAACTGCTAAAGGTGCTGGGTAATCGTTTTTATCTGCTTATCTAAGTACAAAGCTGCCTTCGCCCAGAAACTGTCCGCCGGAAGTCCAGATTTCTACCGTGTAAATTCCAGGCCCCTCCATAATAGTGTGTTTGGACCATGTCCCGAATCCGTAATTACGTCCCCCGCTTATTTCGCTCAGATGAATCGATAATAATTTTTTGCCGTTAAAGTACCATACATGATCGATCTTTTCTTTTAATCCTTTGGGAGCAAATATTGATGAGAAGAAATAAGCTTCATTTACGTTCTCAATACTATTGATAGTAAAAGGCAAAACAGGCCTGTATTCTTCTATGCCCTCGCAGGCAATTGCACTGATAAGCTTAAGCGGGGCGGGCGGTATAAAGCTCCTTCCGAACCAGACCAGCGCTAGGGACAGCACAAGCCCGGATGTGAATTTGGCCGCAGCTTTAAGATCTTTTTTTATCCGGATATGGTGATATAGAAACATTAATGCTGTTACTGCTGCAATGCTTCCCGATATCACAAGGCTCCAGATGTTCCTCATGCCGAAAATAACCGGAAAAATAAAATTAAGCACGCAGAAAAAAATGAGCGCGTAATAAACGGAGGAAGCAAATATCGAATTTAAAATTAATTTTTCGAAAAGGTAATACCAGTTCGAAATAACTGCAAGTCCGGCAATAATAAGACCGAAAACAATATTCCTTGACGGGAATGTCATCGATTCAAAATAAAACGGCAGGATAAAAAGAAGCATGTAATTTACTGAAAACATTACGGTAATATCAGCCAGTTTTGCCGGTATAGCTGAACTATTTTTCATCAGATAAATTTTAAACGCCAGATAAACGAAAGTAAAAATAATAAAAACAGTTATTATAGGAATATACTCAAATCCTCTTTTTAAAAGAAAGATGACTGCGAATCCGGAACCGAAAGCAATGACAGGCTGGAGTTTCAATACTCTGGAAATACCCGGAGGCATTTCATTAAATATATTTTTTATATATAGCAGCAGCCCCGGAAAACCTGCCGGGAAATTTTTTCGTGGAGGTATGCCCTCGCTGTAATACCGGATAATTTTTTTTATCAAGATCATCCCCAAATGCAGTGCTGTTGCGATTTTATCCTTTATCCCCTGAACTGATATTGTAATAATCAGCCTTGTCTGTTGCAGAAATATTGATGCTGATCGGTATGTCCGGTTCGTTTGCGCCGTACATTACTGTTGCGGTCTCCTGTTTTAAGTCCGAATATCTCAGTGTCAGTGCTGCCGCAAGTTCAACTGCTGCCGCATTTTTCGGCCCCTGCAAAACGGTAGTAGGGCCCGGGATTTCTTCCGGAAGCTCGAATATATAATCTTCTGCTTTTTTCATTCTGCGCAGGTACCCGTTCTCTTTTTCGTTCCTTCCGACAATTATTTTATTTTCTCCGTACCGGAAATGTCGTCCTTTGGACAGGATTAATATTTCATCCAGGGTAACATCTTCATTATGCTCAAGGATATCTTTTAATTTTTTTGAAAAAATTTTGTCCGTTAAAATACATCCTCCGGCCGCGGGAATAAAGGTTTCGATTCGCATATTTTTTGCAATGTATAATTGTTCTTTTCTGCTTCTGCCATTTATAGAAAGCATTTTTTTCCTGTCAACTAAGCCTTCTTTCTCTGCATCGGTTTCCGAAAGGAATGTAGCCGAGAGCGGCCTTAAAAGCTTCCCCCTGAGCCCGGAATCTTTTTCTATTATGTTAAGGGCTATTCTGTGCTGTGACATAGGCCTTTGATTTAACACTTCGCCTGTAGCCACCAGGGAGGCGCATTCGCTTTCCATGATTTCTTTTGCTCGTCTAAGCATGAATATTTTGCAGTCTATACATGGGTTCATTCCGGTTCCATGCCCGTATTTCGGGTGCTTGACGATCTCGAGATAGTCTTCTCCCATCTGCTCAAAGCGGCATTCGATCCCAAGTTTTTCTGCTATTTCCTTAATAAGGCTGTTTCCTTTTTTATCAGGGCCGCAAAACGGCAGGGTAAAGTAAACGCCTATGACATCAATACCCTGATCCATGAGTACTTTTATTGCGAGTATAGAATCCAGCCCGCCGGATAAAAGAGCAATGGCTTTTGTTTTATTGTTCATTTAGTTACTGCCGCTTTTTCACATTTGAAATTGTGGATGCAATGTATTTCAGTTTCCTGTACTATCAACTCCTGAAATCGAATGTGACAGGGTACTAAGTTGCATTATGAAATAATGCATTAAAAATTATTCGTTAATACTAAATAAATGGTTGCTTTTTTGCAACCCAAAACCGATTATCCTGTCTAATCTAATAAAATAAAAGCTAAATCCGCAATAATAAATCTTACCCTGTAATTTATACTAATCAACATGAATATCAGGTTCCGGGATGATGTTTTTGCATTCACCATCTGGGCTCTTATTTTGTCTTAAAAAATATTACTAAGGAAAACTAAATGACTTTAACCCCAACTAATTCAGCAGGATCAAAATCGAGGATCCTGCTTACAAGCGTATTCGGGCCATTCGCGCAGGATGATGAATACGGCAGCAGAAAAATAAATCCTATGGAGCTTTTTCATAACCAGGTGACCCGCGTTCAGGGACCTTTTTCTCTTCGCATGTTTCATCCGTCATTCGGATTGATGCTTATAAAGGAAAATATTAACGCGCCCTGTACTTTGCTGGATTTTCCCGATATGAACCGCTTCATTGAAGAAATAAAAAATAATGTGTATGATATCATTGGCATAAGTTCCATTATTCCAAATGTAGATAAAGTAAAGAAGATGTGCGAACTGATACGCGAACATCAGCCGAATGCAGCGATCGTTGTAGGCGGGCATGTAGCCAATTTGCATGACCTGGAGAGCAGAATCGATGCGGATCACATTGTAAAGGGCGAAGGCATTCGCTGGTTCCGGAATTTTCTGGGACAGGATGAGGACGCTCCGATTAAGCATCCTGTTTCCGTATCCGCATTCGGGGCGCGGATACTGGGCATGAGTTTAAGTGAAAAGCCGGGTGAAGTTGCGGCCATTGTTATTCCGTCTGTGGGCTGCCCGATGGGCTGTAATTTCTGTTCTACGTCCCATTTGTTCGGAGGCAAGGGGAAATCCATCGAGTTCTTTAAAACAGGACGCGAGCTTTTTTCCATAATGAGTAATCTCGAAACTAAACTAAAAGTCCGTTCATTTTTTGTTATGGATGAAAACTTTTTGCTCAATAAAAAAAGAACTCTGGAACTGCTTGACCTGATGAAGAAGCATAACAAGAGCTGGTCGTTCAGCATTTTCAGTTCCGCAAGGGTAGTCAAATCATATACAGATGAAGAGCTGGTAAGGCTCGGTATATCCTGGATATGGATGGGGCTTGAGGGCGAAGAAAGCCAGTACTCAAAACTTGACGGGATTGACACGAAATCCATGATTAAACATCTTCAGTCGCTGGGGATCCGCGTTCTGGGTTCTTCAATTATCGGTCTGGAAAATCATACGCCGGAAAATATAAATGAAGCAATTGAATGGGCGGTAAGTCACGATACGGTTTTTCATCAGTTTATGCTGTATACGCCGCTTCCTGGCACGCCGCTTTTTGAAAAGCACAAGAAGGAGAAATCGCTCCTTTCAGAGAAGGAATGTCATGTGGCGGATACGCATGGCCAGTACAAATTCAATCATAAGCATCCTTTTATTAAAAATCAGGCTGAGACCGAATTCCTGCTAAGGGCTTTCGACAGCGATTTTAAAGTCAACGGGCCAAGTCTTCTAAGGCTAATACGCACAATGCTGGCAGGCTGGAAAAACCTGAAAGAGCATTCCGATCCGTGCGTACGGGACCGCGTCAGATGGGAGTATGCTCCGCTCAGGTCAACACACGCAGCGGCGTTATTCGCGATGAAAATATGGTACAGGAATGATAAGCCGGTTTATAAAAAAGTCACTGCTGTTTTAAAAGATGTTTATAACGAATTCGGATGGAAGACGGAATTAATTTCGAAGTTACTTGGTCCGGTTTTCTTTATCTTAATGAAAATGGAAAACCGCAGGCTTTTAAAAGGCTGGACCTACGAGCCGTCTTCAAGATACGAAAAAAATGCCGCTGCAAAGATCGTGGATCTGAAAGCAAAGGCTGTTAGCTTAAAAGAGGATAGTGCGCAAACACAGATCAGGAGACTGTCGCCTGTGCCGGAAAATATAGACTAAGCACGTTTTTTTTGAATTGATTTTTCTACGCTTGGGAAGCTGCGGATATTCGTATGCGGAAGGAAGAGTGCCTGCATATACTCATCGTAGAAAAGGTTAGATGATGAGAAATCCAGATAGGTCATTTTTTTTGAAAGGGCGAGCAGTTCCCTGCGGGCGTCTTCTGAAACCAGCGCGAGATAAGTCCCTGCAACCGAGCTGTTGCCGAGATACTCAAATTTTTTTACTTCCACGTCCGGGAGCATCCCGAGCATAATTGCCATTTCGAAATCGATTTGCCTGCCGAAGCCCCCGGCAAGCTGGATACGCTCTATCTTATCGGGAGTAATCCCCGCGCTTTTAAGCAAAGTCATAATGCCTGCATACACAGCGGCTTTACTTTGAATAAGAGTCGCTATATCTGTTTCAGTTATTATTATGTCCTCTTCAAGCTGCGAATCCTTTTGCCACGCGACAACGAACTCAGGGCCGAATTTTCCCTGTCTTACACGGTCTTCGGGGGATTTATCGTGGAATTTGCCTGCTGAATCCAGAATATTGTTTAGAAAAAGGGAAGCTATAAGGCTTATCATGCCGCTTCCGCAAATACCTGCAGGCAATTCGCCGTCAATAGTACCGAGAGTCACCGCATGCGTTTCCCTGTCTATTTTAACGCTATCAATAGCTCCCGGCAAAGCGCGCATCCCGTGTCTTATCCCTCCGCCTTCGAACGCGGGGCCTGCAGAGCATGAAGCTGTCATTATCCATTCCCTGTTGCCGAGTACCATCTCCCCGTTTGTGCCGACATCAATAAACAGGGAAACGCTTTCTCTTTTATTAAGGCCGGATATTAAAATGCCTGCGGTTATGTCGCCGCCAACATAAGCCGCGTTGCCGGGTACAACATAGACGCCTGCCATGGGAAAGATATTGAGCCCGATATTTTTTGCATGAAATACAGGGAAGTCCACAGCGACAGGCACATAAGGCTCTGTGCGTATGCCAGACGGATCGAGTTTAAGAACCGACTGTATCATAACGGTATTGCCGGCAACCGCGAACGATAAGATCTCTTCGCGTTTTACGTTTGTCACTGCAACAAGTTCGTCCACAAGCGAATTTATTGTGCTTATAGCGTAATCGTGGAACTGCTCCAGCCCGTCCTTGCCCTGCGCACAGATTATGCGCGATATTACATCCTCCCCGCAGACCACCTGCCTGTTCTGGGTCGAAGTCAGACCGGTTACATGTGCAGTGGACAGGTCAACGAGGTACGCAACTACGGATGTTGTCCCCATGTCTACGGCGATGCCGTATAATTTGTATGATGGAGCATACGCGTCTGCCTTAATTATCTCGTCAGTAAACCCGTGATGCAAAAGAACTATATTTATTTTCCAGTTGTTGTTTCTGAGCAATAACGATAGTTCGCGCAGTACTGGTAAGCTTATAAATGTATATGCTTTTCCGAAGCCGGCTTTTGCAAGAGCATGGCGTACGCGTTCAAGGTCGCTTGAAGCGTCATCGAGAGAGGGCGGAGTCAGCTCCAAAGGCACGATAGAGACGAAGGGGCTTATTGAACGTCCTGCCAGGAGCTTCTCTCTTACTTCCGATCCTTCTTCGAGAATTTTTAGAGCGCGGGCTTTGTTTTCTTCAGGAACAAGTACTGTTGTGCTGCCTGTTATCTTGGCTTTGCAGGCAAGAACATATCCTTTATTTTTATCATCTTCGTCGAATAACGGCGTGTCTTCGCATTCGACTTTTCCTTCTTTTATCTTTACTTTACAGCTTCCGCAAACACCTTTTCCGCTGCAGCGCGCGTTTATGTATATGCTGCCTTTAAGCGCAGCTTCCAGCACAGTTGCGCCTTTCGGGATTTCAACTGTTTTATCCGACGGCAGAAAGGTTATTTTTACAGGCTGAGCAGCAGTATCCGCTCTATCAGTTCTTATTTCATTTTTTACAGAATGCGCGGCATCCTGCATTGCGGGCGTACCTCGCTTCGCGATCTCCCATAAAAAGCACATCTGCCTGAATTTGCAGTAAATGTTTGGGTCCTGGCACGCTATGCACTCATCGCATAAATATCTTTCGTATTTTGAGCAGAAATATTTTCCCGGCTTATCCGTATGTCTAAAGCATACTGCTTCCATCTGCCTGCACCTTCCTGTCTTTGTTCGGCACTGTTTAAGCTGCAAAGATAACTCAGGAAAACAAGTTTATGCAACTAATTTAATTTTATCAATAATAATAAATTTGTTTTCCGGCAGGAATTTTTTTTATTGTGTATTATCCGGCAAAATAATAAAATGGTTTTAAATAAATATAATTTCTGAACCAGAGAGAGTAAAGCCGTGCAAAGTAACCTGACCTATCGAATTGTTGAATTAATACCGGGCATGAAATACCTGCTAAAGAGAGGCGGGATAAAGTTAAAATGGACGCTTCTGATCTCCTTTATCACTGTGCTCATAACCTCGCTTTTCGGGCTTATATTTAATTTTATGTCCGCAGCTTCGCTGGAAAATTCTTCACGGCAGCTGTGCCTTACTATTGCGGGCAACATATCATCTTCGGAATCCATCATTACCGCGGAAAAAAAGACCTTCAAACGATCAGTCATCCTTCAGGATATTGTTAGCGGGCTTTCAAAAAGCGGCATAAACGGCTTTGAATATGCCATTGTTTACGATACAAGCGGCAAACTGGTTGAAAAGAAGGAAGCGTATGCCGCTCACACGGATGCAACAAAAAGAGCGACTCTTATCCCACGTAAAATATTCGGCGAAATATTAAAAGTTAACGAATTCCGTGAAGAAAGGATAGTCCATGTGCGGCCGGACAACACAAAAGTTCCGTGTTACCGGTACCGGGTTCCGTTTAATTTTTTTGACGTGCGGGTCGGTGTGATCGAGGTGGCCTTTTCCGAGGAGTCCATACTTGGGCCGTTAAAAACGATGAGACTGTATATAATTATGGCCGGCGCGTTTATGCTTTTATGCGGCATTTTTATTTCGATCCTGGCAGCGCGGAAAATGGTTCGTCCCATTAAATCCCTCTCATCCGCTATTTACGATGTTCGATCCGGCAACCTTGATGTAAAGATAGATGTAAACCGCCATGATGAGATCGGGGATCTGGAAGTCGAATTCAATAACTTTATTGTTCATTTGCGTGAAAAACTTCAAATGCAGAAATTCGTTTCGGAGTCGACCATTTCCATGATAAAGAAGCACTCAAAAACCGGTGAGATAGCTCTGGGCGGCACGCGCGAGAATAAGGTTTTTCTTTTCTCGGATATACGCGGATTCACCGCCATGTCGGAGAAACTGGAACCCGAAGAGGTTGTTAAAATACTGAACAAATATCTCGACCTGCAGGCGCAGATAATCAAAGATAATCATGGGGATATCGACAAATTTGTCGGTGATGAAGTCATGGCTGTATTCGACGGACCCAGGAAAACAGACAACGCTATTAATGCTGCGATTGAGATAGTTGAAGCAATCAGAAAATTCAACAATGAAAGAATGCAGGAAAAGCTGCATACAATAGAAGTCGGGATCGGAATAAACGGCGGCGAAGTAGTTTATGGAAGAATGGGGTCACAGGACAGGATGGATAACACGTGCATCGGCGACGCTGTCAATCTCTCAGCAAGGCTTTGCTCACACGCCGACGGGGGCAGTATACTCATCACTAAAAAAACGGCCGCTACTGCGGACAAAGGAAAATTTCTGGGGAAAAGACTCGATCCGATCAGGGTGAAAGGGAAAGTAAAACCTGTTGAGATATACCAGATAACCGGAAAGAAAGGCTAACTGTGCATCCCAAAACCTATATATCGCTGTATTTTTTATCGAGACAATATCACAATAGGTTTTAGGACACACTCTAACTGTGCGTCATATAATACTTTAATATATTTATAATCGAGGGAAAACAAATAACTTCAAAATTAATATCTTTTGGATGGATCAGCAATGCTTCCGCAACATCATCCGCCGGTTTAAGACCTGATAAATCATTCATGGGACAGACAAAGGCCATATCGCAGGTAAAATAACTGATCCCTTTAAATACATATTCATTTGGGAAGGAAGCTAAAAACTTCATACTGCCTACGGACACACCCAGTTCTTCAAAAATCTCACGCTTAGCAGCATCTTCAGCGCGCTCCATGCAGTCCACAAATCCGCCGGGCAAATCAAAGAAACCGGACCTGGGTTCAAACTTACGTTTGGTTAGCACAATTTTGCCATCCATGGCTTTGAGAATTACTGCAACAGCAGTAGCTGTATTTATGTAGAAATCAAAATTACAAGACGGGCAGGTAAACTTTTTTTTATTGTCGAATTTAAAACCGTGCCGGCCGCAGCGGGGACAATAAGAAAAAACATTTAAAGGATGTGTTTTGGAAAATTTTTGCATGTTTTAGACAGTTTTTCGGGCATGGATTATAAAATGTATTTCCGACGCTATTTCGATTCAATAATCGCGTTCATTTCTTTTCTTATGAACGCCGCGATTTCGCTTAGCGACTGCTTGTAGGGCTTTCTGTTGTTCTTGATGTTTTCGAAAAGCAATGCGCCCCTCAGCAGATTATCCAGGTCTTTTTCAGATACGCCTTTTGAATGAAGCTCCGCATGTTCGGTCGTATCCAGCACCAGGTTAAATTTCCTGGCGATTTCCTCCAGCAGTATTATCTCAATTGATATGTCGAGCAGGTCGCCTATTGAGTTCCCGATCCTCATCGCATTATACGCAAAGTTATCCGTAAGGAAAGAGTTGACGTTTATCTTTTTTACGATCAGCGCCGGCACTTCATGCTTTTTTAAATAGCTGTCCAGTATTTCTTTTCTTATCATACCTATTCTCCTTTTAATGATTTTTGAATGTCGAGTTTAGCCTGCGCTCTCTGGCGGTATTCTTCGGCCATCGCGTGATCGGGATCTATTAATAGAACTTTATTGAATTCAGTTATAGCAGCCTTGTAATCGCCCTTGTCGTAAAGCGAGACACCTTTATTATAAATAGTACTTAATTGTTTACTGAGGATTACATTAATTTTTTCAAGATATTGTTCCGTTGCCCTGTACCCGGGTTCCATGTTATGAATGGACAAGAATGATGATCTTGCTTTGAAATAATCAGCATCGTTGAATTCCCCGACAGTAGTATTGTAAAAATTATCAAGATATATCCATCTTCTGGCATGGGTTAAAAGATCCCTGGACTCCCTGTCCCATGGGTTGTTATTAAGCGCAAGCTCGAACTGCTGCTGTGCATTGGCGTACTGTTTTTTAGCGTAATGTTCTTTTCCTTTCGCGCGGTATTTACGGCATTTCTCATCGAGCTTATCTTCAATTTTACTTTTTAACTGCGCGGCATCGGGACTTGACGGGTCAAAGAGAGCTGCTTTCAGATAAGCGTTATAAGCCTGAATATACTGCCTGCGGCCGTATAAACGCTCGCCCTGTTTAAGAGTTTCGTTCAGCCTGGGCACAAGCTTCTGCCTGCATTCCGTTATTTTTAAATCAACTGTCCCGTGATCCGGGTTGTCGGCCTTAACAAGCAGAAAATAGTTCAGGGCGTTTTCGTACTGACGCTGCTTCACGAACGCAAGGCCTTTGGCATAGTTGGCATTTGCTCTCTGGATCGCCTGCTTTTCCTTGCTCCTGATTATATTGTCCAGCATGGCCCAGTATTTTTTTGTGTCCCTGTAACCGGGCTCAATATCCATTACTGTTTTAAAACGGTCGCGGGCTCCCTCGTAATTTTTTTTATTGTAAAGCTCAATCCCTTCCTTATAGTTCTGGTTCCTCTTGTCTATTACGGATTTATAAAATGAAGAGCAACTCACAGAAAACAAAAACATAATTATAATAATTCCGTATTTACCTGTTCTCATATATCCTTTATATTTTTTAATGATTTTGATTTTAGAATAATATTTTTAATCTGAAAGGCCACATATCACATTATCATAAAGTCAAAACAAATTCAAAGAAAAAGTCATATAAAAAGCCGCATAAGGCCGGTAATGCGTCAATAACTTTTTTTGATAAATAATAAGGGGCAGCAGATTAAATAATCTATTTTCTTGAGATTTATCCCTTCGGTCGAAATGACATTATTTATTATTAATAAATTACTAGCCGCATATTATACAAATCCTGATGCCGGCGCAACGGAGTGTGCATACGTTGCCGCAGAGCCGAGTATGATTCCCGCAGGTCGTGTATGGAGATATCGATACTGCGCCGCGGGGGCAGCACAAGAGAAGACGCGCTTCCGCAGCAGGATGGAACAGATATTTTTTACTTGAAAGATAATGAATAACATTATTTTTGATAACCAAAAAGAAAGGTAATGGAAATAGTATGGATACAGAAAATAAAAAGAAATACCCGGTATGGAACCGTATAATGGATATTGTTTTCCGGACAATTCATGTCGGAGTGATAAGCATTCTATTCGGAGGAATGGTATTCGGAGTGCCTCACCAACGATTAGTAATATGGGGATATCTTGTTATTATTACAGGATTCTTTCTTGTTGCTTCAGAAATATATCATCGGCTTCACTGGATAAATCAAATTAGAGGAATTATGGTAATCTTACATGCCGGTCTTTTTGGGGTATTGCATTTTTATCCGGATTTGGCAATACCGTTTTTAACCGGGGCAATTATTTTCGGTATGGCGGGCAGCCACATGCCTAAAAGATTTCGCTGTTATTCTCTTTTACATAAACGCATGTTAGATTAATATAAATGGAATTATGAAACCTGAATATTTAAAATATTAAATTTATTGTAAACTGCTTAAATGAATATAAATGAAAAAAATCCGGTTATAACGACCGGTGCCGGTGCATTAATCGGAACATTAGGAGGGCTTATTGGACTTGGCGGCGCCGAGTTTCGTTTGCCGCTTCTCATAGGCTTGTTTGGATACTCTGCTCTGCCGGCAGTCATATTAAATAAAGCGATGAGCCTCGCAGTTGTAGCATCCGCTCTTCCGTTTCGGGCATCCGTTATTCCGTTTAGGGATATTGCTTCACATTGGAATATTATTGTTACGCTTTTAGCAGGAAGTCTTTTAGGAGCATGGTTTGGCGCGGATTTAGCTACTAAAATGAAGTCTCACACTCTTTACAGGGTTTTATCTATACTGCTGGTTGTGATAGCTGTGGTGCTTTTTTTCGGGCATAATCCTGCTGCTTCGTCTGACTATAGTCTTACCGGTTTATGGCGCATAGTTGCAGGAGTAATTGCCGGTTTTGGTATTGGAGTAGTCGCAGCGCTCATGGGAGTTGCAGGCGGCGAACTATTAATTCCAACTATAGTCCTTCTTTTTGGTGCCGATATAAAATTGGCCGGAAGTTTATCACTTGCAGTGAGCCTTCCTACTATGATTGTGAGCTTTACCCGGTATAGCAGGGATCAGGCTTTTTCTGTTATTAAAAGCGAACGACGTTTTGTTGTTTTAATGGTTATAGGCTCTCTTTGTGGATCTTTTATAGGAGGCTTATTGCTTAATATTATTCCAACAAGTATGTTGCTTCCTTTGCTTTCGGTGATCCTTCTTATTTCTGCAGTAAAAATCTGGAACCATGCATAACTATCAAAAAATTTGATATCAGTTCAGGCAGGCTATTGCCCGTGTGTTTAATCAGAAGCAAGTAATCAAGCCTTCGATGCAGCAATTCAGCATTCGCTTTCCGGCTGTCGCAGCGCACAGGCTAACGCATGATCGAAACAGAGAATGATAAGTAAGTTTCGAAACGCGTTCGGGAAGATGCGCGCTTTGCGTAATCCGCGTTCGCAGCAAAGGGCGTGGGAGCAGCACGGGCGCGCGGGGTATTTATTTAATATTTTTTCATTACCGTATAAAAGAATTGCAATAATCCGGAATAAATATATATTACTGTAAAATATGTATTTGTAATCCGGAGTTAAGCAAATGACGATTGAAAATGAAATCGGCCTGATAATAAAGCAACTCAAAGAAAATGTCGAAAGAAAATATCACATTGTTGACATGAAATTATTCGGTTCATCTGCGCGGGGTGATTCTTCAAAATCTTCAGATATCGACATTTTAATTAAACTACCAATTGTAAACCGCAGTATTGAAGAGGATATTTTTGATATAGCATACGAACTGGAATTGGAACATGATTGTATTATTGATGTAATCGTAGTGCCGGAAACTGTTAATATTAATATTCCTTTATATCATAATGTTGAAAAAGAAGGAATCGCGATTTGACTAATGAAGAAAAAATCATACTTATTAAGTATCGGTTGGAACGCGCGGATGAATCGCTAAAAGCTGCTTCTTTAATGTTTGAAAATAATTTGTATATCCCCGCAATTAACCGGATTTATTATTCAATGTTTTATGCTATCCAGGCATTGCTTGTAATAAGTGAAAGTACTTTTACAAAACATGGCCAGGTCAAAGGTTACTTTAACCGTGCGTTTATAAAAACCGGAATTTTCCCGAAAGAATTCGGCAGGCTTTTCAATACCGTATTTGAATACCGGCAAAAATTTGACTATGTAGATTTGGTTTTACCAGGGAGAGAACTTGTATCAGATTATATAATCGAAGCAAAACGATTTAATGAAAGAATTTCACTATATTTGAACAACAAATTAACAAACCTTTAAGTGATTAAAATAAATTTCCTGCCATTTTATAAATTCTAAAAATATTGAATAGCAACTGTTGCTTCTCCGGTTACCTGTTTTTTGCTTGTAATGCTCGCTGCCAGGTCATCGATGCAACAGGATCAGCATTCGCTTTCCGGCTGTCGCAGCGCACAGGCTAACGCACGATCGAAACAGAGAATGATAAGTAAGTTTCGAAACGCGTTCGGGAAGATGCGTTCTTTGCGTAATCCGCGTTCGCAGCAAAAGACTTGGAAGCAGCACGGGCGCGCGGGGAGTACAGGCTATCTTAACTGGTAAATATTTTTGTTTCAACACATTAAACATAATACCTTTGCTTTCGCGTCGGCCGACACCGCAGGTGGCGGCTGGTACGTCAGTACGGGGATTCTATTACACCTTCAATTATTTCATTAAGTTTTTTTTACTTTAATGACCCCAGCTTTATAAAGAATTATTTTTAAATCAGCCGTAAAATTTTTTTATTAATTTCTTTGTTACGATCCCCATCCATTTTACGCTTATATGCAAATTCTGAAAAACATTATTTGTGGTGATTTGTCCGGAATCAGAGCTCATTTCCAAAGATAATTCTATCAGAAAGAAATTATTATCAATTTTAAATTATTTAGGAGGATAATATGAAAAACTGTGTCAAATTATTCGTCATATTGTTTTGTTTATCGTTTGCGATGATCGGATGCGGCGGCGGAGGCAGCGGCGGCGGTTCCGGTGGGTCTATTCTAACCCTGCCTGAGCTTGAAGATGTAGAGGGTAATAAATATGGTACATGCATGATAGGCAATCAATTATGGATGGCGGAAAATCTTCGCACTATATCCTTCCGCGACGGGTACTGGATGCTGACCGGACCTTTTGACAGTGTAGAATGGGCTAGCGCCGGAGCAGCCACTTGCGTATATCCGTACGATGCAATTGGTTTAGATTCAGCTGCAGCGGTAATTGAAGCCTATGGAAGGCTTTACAACTGGTATTCAGTGAATGACAGCAGAGGCCTTTGCCCTGAAGGGTGGCGCGTACCCACTGAAGAGGACTGGCTGGAACTTATCGACTACCTCGGAGGAGAGGAAGTTGCAGGAGGTAAACTGAAAAGTTACCGTACTGCTCCCATTTCCAATCATCCGCGCTGGGAAAGCCCCAATACCGGCGTTACCGGTGACTATCGTTTTAATGCACTTCCAGGAGGTTATCGCACAGGGCTTACCGGTTTTTTTGATGAAGTTGGCTACTATGCATCATTCTGGAGCAGTACGGAATTTGAGACTACTTTTGCAGGTACAATGTCTCTTGACTACAGTAGTACTTTTGCGGATTATGGTTATAGTCATAAAAGGGCTGGTTATTCGGTACGTTGTATATGCGGCGACGGAGGAGGAGTAGTCGCTCCGTAGACCTAAGCATTCAATTAAAAACATGGAAGATCAGGGACCGCGATTGCTTTTTGTATTAACGGATCCCTGATTATTTAAAACTACAGGACAGGTAATCTATGTACCTGAATGGTTTAAGGCAGCAGTAATATAAAATTATTATATTGCTTAAAGAAAATTATCAAACCTCCTTCTACCGTCACCTATGCTTCGTTGGATAGTTTTTCGCTGTGTTAGGGCAGGGCGATGGTTGAATTGCCTGGTAAAAAGAGATAGCAGATGTATAAAGCAGAAGGGAGATAAATATGTTGACAAATGAGTGACACGAGAGTATCTTTCTGTTATAAACGTATTATCGAGGCAACAAATGAAATTTATTACAGTCAGAGATTTAAGAACCACTCCGGCAAAGATATGGAAAGATTTGCCGGATGAACAGGAAATGGTAATAACCAATAACGGTAAACCAATTGCTCTTTTAACTCCTTTAACTGACTCTGATATGGAAGATACATTGTCAACAATAAGAAAGGCGAGAGCGGGCAGCGCAATCAGTAAAATGCAATTTTCTGCAATTAAAAATAATCTGTCTGATATGACATCGGAAGAAATTGAAAAAGAAATAAAAGCAGCCAGAAAAAATAAATGAAAATTGTCTTAGACACTAATGTCTTAATTTCTGCTTTATTAAATCCTGAAGGAATCCCCGCGGTGTTGTTAAGTTTAATTGTTAACGGTAAGTTGAAATTACTCTATGACAATAGAATATTATCAGAATATTTTGAGGTTTTAAACCGCAAAAAGTTCAATTTCAAATCTGAATGGATAGAGCCTCTGATCGATTTCATTAGAAATGAAGGTGAATTTATAATTGCTAATCCGGTTTTCAAATCATTTAAAGATAAAGATGATATAAAATTTTATGAAGTAGCCAAATCCGGTAACGCAAAATATATAATTACCGGAAATATAAATCATTTCCCAAAAGAAGATTTAATTAAAACTCCTGCTGAGTTTTTAAATATTTACACAAGAATAAATAAACAAAATAATTAAAATTCCGGAATTAGCGCATATGGTTAAACAAAGTATTTTTTTACTGCCGGTTTTAGCGCCAGCCAACTTTCTTAACTTTAAGTTTATTATACTTTAAAGAAGTTAACCTTTGCTTTTAAGGCATCAGCCGAACCAGATATTTCTTCGGACATCCCTGCCATCTCCTCTGCACCTGCCGCTATTGACTGAGTCATTTCATTTATGTTCGCAGTTGCCCGCACAATTTCTTCTGTAGATTTAAGATGCTCGAAAGTTGCGTTCTTGATTGTGTCCGTTTTTTCTTTTACAACATCGGACAATGCATTCATTTTATCCTTGGCTTCAAGCTGGTTAATCATAAAACCTTTCATGGAATTCATCATGGAAGATATTGATTCGACACTTTTTATTATGCCTCCGATTGTTCTGCTTGTTTCATCGGAAATCTCTATTCCCCTGACAATTTCCGAATTGTTTAATTTAATGAGCTGGTCAATCTCCTTAATGCTCCCTGCTGTTCCGTCGGCGAGTTTGGATATTTCCTGGGCAACAACTGCAAAGCCGCGTCCGGCCTCTCCTGCGCGGGCGGATTCAATAGCGGCGTTAAGAGAGAGAAGGTTGATTTTATCCGAAATATCCGTGATGATCTGAATGATGCTGCTCACCTTTGCCGAGCTATCATTAATTTTATTCATGCTTGCATTCATTGATAGAATTGATGCTTCACCAGTTTTTGCGCTTTGAGACATTGCGCTTGTGAGCTCATGGGATTTTCTTATATTTGCTTCCATAGTGTTAATTAAACCCGAAAGATCGGACATTTTTTCAACCATAGCTGAAAGGTTTTCATGCTGTGTTTGTGTTATTTCATTGATGAATTCCATTCCGGCGGAGAGCTCTTCCGTTGTGGCATTAACTTCTTCCACCGAAGCTGCCTGTGTCTGGGAACTTTCGGAAAACGACTTCGTGTTTGAATATAGCTGAGCGGACATCCTGGTCATCTCCCCTGACACATTCATAATATCACTGATTACATCGCGTATTTTCTTAACGAATTTGTTGAAGTTCCCGGCAAGCGTGCCCAGTTCATCATTTGACTCAATATCGATAGTAATTGTAAGGTCTCCTTCTCCTTCGGAGAGATCCTTTACAACATCGTTAAGCTTGTTGAAACGTACCATAATCAATTTTTTTACAGCGAAATAAAGAACAATAAGTATTACAATACTGCAAAGAAAAAATCCTGCGAATAAATAGTTGCGCATTACCAGGCCATCGGAAATAAGTTCACGTTCCATAGCGCTTGATGCAATGATCCAGTTCCATTCATCATAGTAACTGAAGACCGCATATTTTATACCTGTTCCGCGTTCATCAGTCCAGTCGTATTTTATCATTCCGTTCATTTCACGAAGCATGGTTTTAATAAATTCATTCCCGTCTTTATCTTTAAGATACGAAATGTCTTTATTTTCCAGCTTATCCGATTTATGAACTACAGCTTTGCCCCTGTCTTCGCTTTTGTTGCCTTCGATAATGTAAACATAGCCGGTCTTTGCTACGGTTATGGACCGTATCTTGTTTTTTAAATTTTTTATTCCTTCGGTAAAATCGAGGCCGATAAAGTGAATGCCGGTTACCCTGTCGCCGTCCTTGACGGGCTCATAATGCGTCATGTAATTGCGGCCGAACAGTACAGCCGGTCCTGTATAGCTTTCCCCTGCCAGAACTTTTTTGTAGCCAGGATGATTCTTGTCAAGAAGAGTCCCCACAGCCCTAGTTCCGTCCTGCTTCCTTAGAGATGTGCTTGCGCGCCTGAAATCGTCACCTTCTCTGATAAAGAGTGTAGCCACAGCTCCGGTAATCCTGGTGAAACGGTCTATGTTGTCCTGCGAAATGTTCTGGTTCTTTCTTCCGTTATTACTGTAATTAATTAACACATTTGCAAGCGAAACAGCATGTTCTTTAAGTTTAAGATTGTAAACATCGATCATTTCAATGATGCGTTTATTCAGATCGGTCATTTCATTAGTGCTTTGTTCCGTAAACCTGCTTTTAATCAGCTGACCGGCGATCAAAGCCAGTACTAATAGAACAATAATAATTACAACGGCCTGAAAAATTATAAGTTTGCTTCCAAGCTTTAATGTGCTGTTATGAAAAAAATTTTTCATGATGGTACTTTCCATAGGTAACAAAAAGTTTTAACGGATATCGAAAATAGTATTTGTTTGCTACAGTAATTTTTGCTAAATAACGGGCTGCAGATCACGATTCGATTATTTGATTTATAATTCTAGTATATTCTTCACGGCAGGTCAATATACATTTTTTATTTTAAAAATAAAAAGTTATCTTGTTCTGTTTTCCATTTCAACGTAATATAATAATTTTAAAACTATTATGTTTGATAATTATCGATAGTACATCAAAAAAATTTAACAATTTCTGTTTGCAAATTATGATCTTCAATGTAAAAATATAGGAAACAATATAGTTCTGTCATCGGGAAACGAAACGGAATTATATTGGAAAAATAAGTAAAAGGAGATCATTATGAGCAAATACGAAATCGCTGTTATTGTTGGGAGCCTTCGTAAGGATTCATTTAACCGTAAACTGGCAAATGCTATTGTAAAGCTTGCGCCGTCCGACTTCTCTTTTAACCAGGTAAAAATCAGTGATTTACCGCTTTACAATCAGGATGATGATGCTAATCAGGCCGAGGTTGTCAAACGATTAAAGGACGAGATTAAAAGATCAAATGGCCTTTTGTTTCTTACTCCGGAATATAACCGTTCGATTCCGGGAGTACTTAAGAATGCAATCGACCATGCTTCGCGACCTTACGGCCAAAGCGCCTGGGCCGGAAAACCGGCCGGTATCATAGGCGTTTCAATCGGTGCCATTGGTACAGCGGTTGCGCAACAGCATTTGCGCGGTATTCTTGCGTACCTGGACATTCCAACCCTTGGACAACCGGAAGCATTCATCCAGGCGAAAGACGGACTCTTTGACGATGCAGGCAATATCGGGCTGGACAGTAAACAATTTTTTCAAAACTGGATGAGTAAATATATAGCGTGGATAAAAAAGCACGCTGCATAATCAGAGTGAAAAACTGCACCCCGTCAGTCAGCGGTAAATTTTATCAGGACACAACCTTATCTTCCTTATGCATTGAAACTTAAAATACTTTTACCGGAAGTAATTCACTTGAAACTTAATCCTGCGTTTACTTAAGTACGTTATTAATATTACAGAAAAATTCAGCCGATATAAGAAAGGATATTATTACATGAGTAAATCAATACAGCAAAAGATAATCGATTTTTTAAAGCCTTCTGCCGAAGGGCTTGCAGTAACAGATGTGCGCGTTGGCCTTGGGTACACAAGCGTGCGTTTAGATAACGGCAGCATAGGGATTGCGTGGACGGCGGACAGCCAGTCAGGGAGCTGCACGCACGAAGCCAGGGCAGGGACGCTCGCAGGCAGGCCTGCACCAGAACTCCTTGAAATGCTGGGAGGCCTCCGCAGCCCTCTTTCAAGGAGTATCGGCCTTGCAACTGCCAATGCCCTCGCAGCAGGCCTTCCGCGTCCGGAGACGACTTCGGTCGATGTCCTGGAACTTGTTAATATACAGGCTGCCGACCATGTAGTAATGGTGGGCTTTTTTGGGCCGCTTATACCGAAGATTCGCGCGACTGACTGCCGCCTGGACATTCTGGAGCTGAAAAGCGGCAAACCGGGCACCATAACTCCGGAGGAGGGACGCACGTCGCTTGCAGTTTGCAGTGTCGCAATAATAACGGCAACCAGCATTGTAACCGGCACTATGGACGAGCTTTTAGCCGGTCTGGGCAAACCGCGCGCTGTAGTTTTACTGGGGCCGTCAACTTTCATACGGCCGGAGGTTTTTGCAGGAACACTGGTTACACATATAGCAGGAGCAAGGATACGCAATGCTGAAGCTGTAGTGAAGATTGTCTCCGAAGGCGGCGGCACAATGATACTTCGGCAGTATATGGACTTTGAAACAGTATGTCTTTGATGATAAGACAAGAAATGGCAGGAATAGCCTGGAATGGGGTTGTTTTAAAATATGCCACAGAGATACACACTTTGTGCCTCTGTGGCATATTTTTCATTACAAGACGGTCCCTGGACGCGCTTTATAAAAAATTTTTTTTAAATAATTGAGAAGTCGACCCTTCTGTTTTTATTTCTTCCGTCCGGGGTTTTATTGTCCGCAATCGGTAATGTGTCGCCGAAACCTTTGGCAGTCAGCCTGGCAGCGGGCAGTTTACCTTCCGTTACGAGCCACTTAACGACAGCTTCCGCTCTTTTCTGAGACAGGTTAAGATTTGCTTTTGCATTGCCTACATTATCAGTATGGCCTTCGACCTGTACTTTAAAATTACCCGGATAATTATTTACAATGTTTACAATTGCATCAAGTGTCTTCCTGCATTTTTCAACATCTATAACTGCGCTTCCTGTCTTAAATATAATCGGGCCCTTTTCGTTCTGGACATTTTTCAGCTTTGCCGTAAGCTGTTTTTTTGACTCATCCTTTGCGCCCGATTTGACGGACTTTAAATCGAGAGCATAAAGCCCTGAGCCGGCAAAAAGGATAATCAATACTGTTAACAATTTTTTCATCAGAGTTTCTCCTTGTGTAAATTTTAATTTTTTTATTTTAATAAAAAAACTAAAATTGTCAATAAAATTTAAAGATAAGAACCGGAACCGGATTTTTCTCAGTTTGAAAGCTGTGCTTTATTCTATAAGATATTTACTTTCTATAATATGAACTATTGCTATACTATTTTAAGCATATTGACAGTTAAATAACAATGATTTATACTGTTATCGTTTGGTAAGAAAACTATACATTTTTTTTAATTTTAAAATAAATATTTTGACTTCATAAATATATAATATATATTCAAAAAGCTAGTTAGTTCCTGGTGAATCAACGGATTTTGTTTATTGACTTGCTGAGAAATGGGAAATGGAGCCTGTAATTAATGGAATTATACAAAACAGAAAGCAATTCGGACTTATTGCAGAAGCTGGAGATCTGCGAAAGAAAGATATATGATCTGAATCAATTAATCGAGATTTGCAAAGGGTTAAACTCAACACTAATTGATTCCAGCAAACTGATTGATTCTATTCTGCTGACGTGCATGGGACAAATGCAGCTTATAAAAGCAGGTATATTTCTTAAAAAGGACATAGGCCAGAATATATTTGTTCTCCACAGAAATTATAAAGGATTTGAACTTTCACACTCAAAAGAATATGAGATTGACAGTGAGTCGGCGCTTGTCGTTTTTATGGAAAATAATTTTAAATGTTATGAATTATCCGAACTTGTTAAAATATTTTCAAATGACCCTGCATTAAATACAATGAAACTTGTTAACCCCTGTCTCATCGTTCCGCTCAAAGGCAAGAATAAAATAAACGGAATAATTGTACTTGGCGAAAGAATCTGTAATAAGCCATTTACACAGGAAGAAAAAGAATATCTTATGCATATAGCATCACTCGCGGGCATTGCTATTCATAATGCGTATTTATACGAAATAGCAACAACCGATATGATGACAAGACTGAAATCGCATCATTATTTCTATACATCATTAATTGAAGAGAAAGAAAAATCGGTTAAGAATAAATCGCATCTCTCTCTGATAATGTTTGATATTGATCATTTTAAGGATTTTAACGATACTTTTGGACATATTTGCGGGGATATTGTTTTAAAGGAAGTCGGCCAAACGATTTTAGCAAAGATCAGGCGTATAGACATAGCTGCGCGGTATGGCGGAGAGGAATTCGCGCTGATATTGCCGGAAACCGGTATAGAAGAAGCATATTTAATAGCCGAAAGAATAAGAACGAGCATTGAACAGCTAAAAATTGATTATGAAGGTAAAACAATGTATATTACCATATCCGGCGGAGTTACCGAATTGTTCCCTAAAATTGATATTGATTACATGACTTTTGTCGATAGAGCAGACAAAGCGCTTTATATATCAAAAGAAAACGGAAGGAACAGAACAACTATTCTGTCTTAGAAAATGCCTAAAATATCCGATAATTTATCTAAAATTCCTTGATTTTTTTTTATTATAATATATTACTTTAACGGCCAATTTTTAATAATATCACTTTGAATATGTAATGGGGTTTTATATGAAACCACGAGAAGACAAATATAAAAGGATTTTTTCACACAATTTTAAAATCCGGCCATACGGAATTATTTCGTTTTGCCTGTTAATAACTTTTACATTGCATTTTTGTATTTTACCTTCTGTTTCTGCATTAACAGTTGAAGAGCAGGCAGGTAAAAAAGCAGCGGATACAACTGCCATAACAGAGGATGAATTTGTAAGGAAAACGCAGGCCAGAAGGGGATACAACACCAATGCCGAACAAAAAGATCCCAGGCTTGCATGTCTTTTATCCCTGGTTGTCCCCGGCGGAGGCCAGATATATTTAAAAAAGGATTTAAAGGGTATTGCTTTCTTTTCTTTAACTGTTGCAGGATATTCTGCTGCCGGTTTCTATCTGTATAAAGCGATTAATAATGATTATTCGGGTTCCGAGAAAAAGTCTAAAATCGTTATATCCGGATTATTTTTTCTTGTCGGCATAATATTCCATACTGTTGGGATTGTTGAAGCATACAATGATGCCATTGAAATCAACGAAAAAAGTTTTTATTATGGCGGGTATTCGAAATTTCCTTATATAGCAGGACTGGAATTGAAATAATCACACATTATCCGGAAATGCTTAATAGAACGCAAATATACACTGACTTAACCTTTTTTTATGCATTTCAATTTTTGGCACTATTCACCACTAAAAACAAATGTGATAGTGTTGTAGTTAAATGGCATAAAGTTATATGCCATTTGAATAAAAAGTTGAATTTATAATCTTAGCAGGCATAATATTTACTTGACATGATTTACAGCATTGTATTTCTTTAACCAAAGTTTTTTTTGGGCCCATAGCTCAGTCGGTTAGAGCGGCTGACTCATAATCAGTAGGTCCAAGGTTCAAGTCCTTGTGGGCCCAAGCTAATAATAGCTTGCTTAATTTTTAAACAGTCAATATTTTAAATTGAAAATATATTTTTAAGGATAAATATACAATGTACGCAATTATTGAAATCGGTGGAAAGCAATACAGGGTCGAAAAGGATCTTACTATCAATGTGGATAAAGTTGAGGATCAGAACGAAACTGTAACCTTAAATAAAGTGCTTATGTATGCAGATGGCGAAAAAGTAATTCTCGGACAGCCCTATTTAAGCAATGTTAAAATAACTGCAAAGAATTTAGGCGTTGTAAAAGGAGAAAAAGTCCGCGGCATCAAATTCAAGAAAAGAAAAAATTACACCAGGACTCTGGGACATCGTCAGCAGTATCTGCAATTAAAGATAAATGATTTGTCAGTAAGCTGATGTAAGTGATTGAAATATATTTAAGCAATTTAATTCACAACGGAAGAGGCGTTAAAGCAGGAAGCGGGAAAGAGATAAAAATTAAAGTAACAGGACATGCCGGGTTCGGCAAAACGGGTACCGACATTGTCTGCGCTGCTGTTTCCGCTGTTGTACAGACCTCTGTGATATCCATAACAAAAGTTGCAAGAGTTCGGCAGAAAATAAGACAAAAGCAGGGCTTTTTAGAATCCGTAATAAATATCAGCAGGCTGGATGAGGCTGATTTAAATAATTTAATTTTGATTATCAATACCATGCTGACAGGCCTGGAAGAGATATTAACAGAGCATCCTGAAGCGTTAATTATTAATTTTGAAAGAAGAGGTTAGAAATGGCACATAAAAAAGGCGCCGGGTCCACAAGAAACGGCAGGGACTCAAATTCCCAGAGGCTGGGCGTTAAAAGATTTGGTGGCGAGCATGTAAAGGGCGGTACAATTATTGTCCGTCAGCGCGGCACCAGGATTCACCCAGGTAAAAATGTCGGCTTAGGAAGAGATGATACGCTTTTTGCGAAAATAGACGGTGTAGTTACTTTTGAACGTTTGGACAAAACCAGGAAGAAGGTATCGATTTATCCCTCAGTATAATTTATAATTTATTCATTAAATATTGAATATATATATACAATAAGGATAAAGGCTGATTGAAATTATTGTAAAAAGCCTGACATTCTTTTAACAAGTATAATAATACAGGAGATCGCGTAGAGATTCATTCTTTTACGCGATTTCTTTTTTGTATTTAACAGGAAGGACAATTGAGCAAATTTACGGATTCAATAACGATACACATTCAAAGCGGCAAAGGCGGCCCCGGCGCTATTTCCTTTAGACGGGAGAAGTATGTCGCTAAAGGCGGACCCGACGGTGGCGATGGAGGACGCGGCGGATCTGTTTTCCTTGAAGCTAACGCGTCTTATGTTAATTTGTCCCATCTGTTTAAAGACCGGATTTATAAAGCGGAAAGCGGCAGCCAGGGTATGGGACAGAACAAACACGGCCGCGACGGAAGCGATTTAATTATAAAAGTTCCGGCCGGAACCGAGGTGATCGACGCTGAAACCGGCGAAGTTTTATGCGATTTACTTGAAGAAAACGAGAAAGTTGAGATTGCCAAAGGTGGCATAGGCGGGAAGGGAAACGAATATTTTAAAAGTTCCACGAACCAGACCCCAAGATTTTCCCAGCCGGGAATGGATGGTGTAAGTAAAACGCTGGCGCTTAATTTAAAGCTGATAGCCGATGTCGGGCTGGTCGGGCTCCCGAATTCAGGTAAGTCTACGCTCCTGTCCAAAGTCACGAACGCGACGCCAAAGATTGGCGATTATCCGTTTACTACGCTTATTCCGAATCTCGGGACCGTGCAGCGCAGCGACGGATCGTATTACAAAATTGCCGACATCCCGGGCATTATTGAAGGGGCGCATAAAGGCCTTGGGCTTGGGCTTTCTTTTCTAAGGCATATTGAAAGAGTGAAAGTAATCCTTTTCCTTATTGAATCGACAGAAGCGGATCCCGAGTATAATTTCAGACTATTACAGAATGAGCTGGCAACTTATAATAAGGAGCTTGTAAATAAACCATATTATATTATTATATCAAAAGCCGATCTTTTATCCGAAAATGAAATAGCAGCAAAAATTGAGCTGTTAAATAATAAAAACACTTTAGCAATATCCTCCTTAACCGGCTATAATATTAAAAAACTGATTGATATTATTGATGGGTTGCTTTAATTGTATTTGATTTAAATATTTTTTATAAAGGAATTCGGGAGTCGTTATGCCAGGTAAAGATAAAAACAATTCCATATTTACACGATCGATACATGCGGGTGAAGACAGATGGCGGTATGCGGACGCGATTACTACACCGATCGTGCAGTCTTCAACTTACACTTTTAAAGACAGCAAAGAGATCGAAGCTTATACCAAGAACGATAAAATAAGATTCGAATACGGGAGATACGGTAATCCTACTGAAAAGGTCGCGGAGAAGAGGCTGGCTGATCTGGAAGGCGCGGAGGACTCACTCATGTTCTCTTCCGGGATGATGGCTATTACCACGACAATACTTGCGCTTGTGCAGAGCGGAGATCATATTGTAATTACCGACGATTGCTACGGCAAGACGCTGGAATTCTGCAGATCGTATCTTAAGCGCTTTGGAATAGAATGTACGATAGTTCCATTTGGAAATTACGAACTTCTGGATTCTTCAATTAAGAAAAATACGCGTTTTATTTTTTCCGAGTCCCCTACAAATCCATATTTAAATGTTTTTGATCTTATAAAATTCAGTAAGATCGCTGATAAACATAAAGTGATAACGATTATTGACAGCACTTTTGCTACCCCATATAATCAGAGGCCGCTGGAATACGGCATTGATCTTGTGATACACAGCGGAACAAAATATCTGGGCGGGCACAACGATATCCTTGCGGGGGTTCTTCTCGGTAAGAAAGAACTGGTAATTAAAGTAAGGGACTTGCATAAATCGATGGGCGGGGTTATTGATCCGCACTGCTGTTACCTGCTGCTCAGGGGCTTAAAGACATTTCCGTTAAGAGTTAAAACGCAAAACGAAAATACGCTCAGGATAGCGGAATATCTTGAGAAACATCCTAAAGTTGAAAAGACATATTATCCTTTTCTAAAAAGTCATCCCCATTACAACGTAGCCAAAGAACAGATGAAAGGCGGAGGCGGAGTTGTGACATTTACCATAAAAGGCGACCTTGATGCTTCTAAAAGATTTATGGATTCACTCGAAATGATCTATATAGCGCCAAGCCTTGGCGGCGTCGAAACTCTCATTACTCATCCTGCCACTGTGACATATTATAAATATACGCGTGATCAGAGATATGATCTGGGAATAGTTGATAATCTGTTCAGGCTGGCTGTAGGGCTTGAGGATCCGGACGATATTATCGCAGACCTCGAAAAAGGATTTGCCAGGGTATAATGACCTCATTCTAAAACCTCACCCCGACCCCCTCTCCCAATGGGCGAAGGGGAGTTGTGAGGTTTCGTTGGAGATAGTGTTTTGCCGCGCAAAAAATTATTAAAAGACGTTAAAAGAATAGTAATAAAAATCGGTACTTCAATTATTACCGAGAACGGTGCTATATCCAAAGCGCGGGTTGCAGAACTGGTATCCGATATAATATCTTTAAAAAAATCCGGTTATTCGGTTATTATTGTTTCTTCCGGGGCAATCAGCGCAGGTGCGGGCGCTTTAAGTGTTAGCAGGGAGAATGCATCAATACCGAAAAAGCAGGCGCTTGCTGCCATAGGCCAGACTATTCTGATGAACACATGGCGGGAGAGCTTTTTAAAGGAAGGTTGCGAAGTCGGCCAGATACTGCTTACCGAAGACGATGTAAAAAACAGGGAGCGGTTTATTAATGTGAGGCATACTTTTAATACGCTTCTGGAAATGGGGATTGTGCCTGTTGTTAATGAAAACGATTCTGTGGTAATTAAAGAAATAAAATTCGGCGATAATGATATATTATCAGCCCATGTGACGAATATTGTTGAAGCGGGTCTCTTAATTTTGCTTTCGGATATTGACGGTTTTTACAACGATTTATCCGATCCTGAGCCGGTTGAAGAGATATATGCGATAACAAAGGATGTTCTTTCCAGGGCAGGAAGTTCCGGCAGTATTCATGGGACGGGAGGAATGCTTTCCAAATTAAGGGCAGCGCAAGTAATTATCAGATGCGGCGAAAGGATGATAATCGCAAACGGAAGATTAAAAGGTATTCTTCCAAGGATAGTAAAGGGAGAAAAGATCGGCACTATTTTTTTCGGGACGGAACAGCTTTGCAGCAGAAAGAGGTGGATCGCTTTTAATATGAAATCTTCAGGCAGGATAAAAATAGATGACGGCGCAGTAAAAGCCCTGAGCAATAATAAAAAATCATTGCTGTCAACAGGGATTATTGATATAGAAGGCAAATTTCATCTTGGCGACGCTGTGGAAATAATAAACACCGTAGGAGATGTAATCGGGAAAGGCATTGTTAATTATAATTTCGATGAACTCAATATTATTAAAGGGAAAAAGACAGCGCAGATAAAAGATATCCTCGGCAGTTCATATTTTGATGAAGTAATAAACAGAGATGATCTGATATTATATTAAATTGGACAATAAACTCATCCCCCTTTCTCCCTTCTCTTAAAAAAAGAGAAGGGAGGGAAAGTTCCCCTTCTTTGCAAAGCAGAGAAGGGGACATGGGGTGAGTATTTCAAGGGAGAAAATATGTTTTTAGATAATATTTTAAGTATTTTTTTCGGCACTAAACATGAAAGGGATATCAAGAGGCTTCAGCCGCTTGTTGAGAAAATTAAATCTTTTGAACCTGATATAAAAAAGCTGTCCAATTCGGAAATGCTTGCAAAGACCGGCGAATTCCGAGGACGCATTGAAAAAGGCGAATCCCTTGACAGTATTTTGCCTGAGGCATTCGCACTGGTAAGAGAAGCCGGCATACGCACTCTCGGTATGAGACATTTCGATGTTCAGCTTATGGGCGGTGTTGTTCTTCACGAGGGTAAAATAGCTGAGATGAAAACAGGGGAAGGGAAAACGCTGGTTGCCACACTTCCCATTTACCTGAATGCGCTTAGCGGCAAAGGAGCTTTTCTTGTTACAGTCAACGATTATCTTGCAAAAAGGGACTCGGAGTGGATGGGGCCGATATACAAGTTTTTAGGCCTTACGGTAGGTGTAATTCAGCATGATATGGATCCCTTTGAAAGACAGGAAGCCTATGCCTGTGATGTAACATACGGAACCAACAACGAATTCGGATTCGATTATCTCCGTGATAACATGGTTGAACATAAAAGCCTTCGTGTTCAGAAGTTTTTAAACTATGCCATAGTTGACGAAGTGGACTCAATCCTTATAGACGAGGCGAGAACGCCTCTTATTATTTCCGGATCTGCCGAGGAATCCACAAAGAAATATTATCTTGTAAATAAAATTATTCCCAGCCTTAAGGAAAAGGCCGATTACGAAGTAAACGAAAAAGACAGGAACGCTCTTTTGACCGAGGACGGGGTCCGCCATGTTGAGCGGTTACTGAAAATAGATAACCTTTATGATAATCAGAATATCGAGCTTGTGCATCATGTTAACCAGGCTTTGAAGGCGCATACAATATTTCATAAGGATATAGACTATGTAATAAAAGACGGACAGGTTATTATTGTAGACGAATTTACCGGAAGGATAATGCCCGGCAGAAGGTATTCCGACGGCCTGCACCAGGCTCTTGAAGCAAAGGAAAATGTTACAATTGCCAGGGAAAGCCAGACGCTTGCAACAGTAACATTTCAGAATTATTTCAGAATGTATAAAAAACTTGCAGGCATGACAGGCACGGCCGATACGGAAGCAGTAGAATTTAAAAAAATATATAATCTCGATGTGGTAGTTGTTCCGACAAACGTGCCCCTGATACGCCCGGATTATCCGGACAGGATATACAGGACAGAAAATGAAAAATTCAACTCGATTATAAATGAAATAGAAGAGCTGCAGAGCAAAGGCCAGCCCATACTTGTAGGCACTATTTCCATAGAGAAATCAGAAAAACTTGCGAATCTGCTCAAAAGAAAGGGAATTATACATAATGTCCTTAATGCCAAATATCATGAAAGAGAAGCTAATATTATAGCAGAAGCCGGCAGATCCAGCACAGTTACAATTGCTACAAATATGGCAGGCCGCGGCACCGACATTGTACTCGGCGGGAGAAAGACATACATGGATGAGCTTGAACATCATGTGCCCATACATGATGTGAAGCTATGGGAGGATTTTAAATTAACCGTATATACAAATGATTTTACAAAAGCAGGCGAACTCGCTGAATCAATGAGCGGGCAGGATAAGCTGAAAGCGAAAGACATTGTTCGCATGGGAAGCGACTGGATACAGGATCATGAAAAAGTAGTAGCGGCCGGTGGTCTCCATATTCTGGGCACTGAGAGACACGAAGCGCGGCGTATCGACAACCAGCTGAGAGGGCGGTCGGGCAGGCAGGGTGACCCTGGTTCATCAAGATTCTATCTTTCTCTTGAAGACGACCTTATGCGGATTTTCGGCTCTGAAAGAATATCTTCAGTTATGCAGAAGCTTGGGATGGAAGAGGGGCAGGAGATCGAGAGTAAAATGGTGAGCAAAGCCATTGCCAATGCGCAGAAACGCGTTGAAGGCAGGAACTTTGAGATAAGGAAGCATCTTCTGGAATATGACGATGTAATGAACAGCCAGCGCGAATATATTTATAAATTCAGGAACGAGATTTTGGACGGTGCCGATATTTCACAAAAGATCAAAGAGTACATTCATGATATTTGTGAAAATGCTGTGGATATTTATTCGGGCGGGCATCGGAGCTCCGATGACTGGGATGTCGATGGATTGAAAGGATTTTTTAAGACCAGGTTTTTGCTGGATATTGATTATCCCGGCGCTCTTTCGGTTAAAGATTTTCAGATGAAGATAAATGATGAATTATTGAATCAGTACAAACTAAAAGAAGCTGAGCTTCCTCCTGAAGATATGAGAACGCTTGAACGTCTTATAGCGCTTCAGGCAATTGACACAAAATGGCGCGAACACCTTTTATCTATGGACGAATTGCGTGATGGAATATGGACAACAGGCTATAGCGAAAAGAATCCGCTTGTGGAATACAAACTTCAGGGAATGGATATATTCAGGCAGATGATGGACCTCCTTAAACAGGATATTGTAGAATATTTATTAAAGGTTCAGGTTAAAGAAGTGATTAAACAGGAACCCGAATATGATTATGTGCCGATGGGAGGCGAATTCCATGCAGAAGTCGAACAATTCGGCGCAGGCGGAATCCCTTTATCTGCCCCTAAACCTCAGCAGCAGATGCCTGTCAGAAAATCGCACGCATCTGACGATGAAGAGGATGATGAGGCACATGCAGGCGTGAAAAGAAAAAAGACGAGAAGAAGCAGAAGGAGATAAATAAATGTCCTCACAACTTATGAAAAGCGTTTCCGGGATCAGGGGTGTAGTCGGGGACACTCTTACCCCGGATCTGATAGTAAAAGTTGCGTCTGCATTTGCAAAATATACAAAGAACGGACAAATCGTTGTAGGCCGCGATACGCGCCCCACCGGATCTGCCATCTCGGATATTCTGGAATCCGTTCTTATCCTTTCCGGATGCGATGTAATCGATATAGGAATTGTGCCTACCCCTACTGTGGAACTAATGGTGAGAAATCTGAAGGCAGACGGCGGCATAATGATTTCCGCTTCACATAATCCGGTAGAATGGAATGCTTTTAAACTGATCAATAATAGCGGGGTCTTTTTAAACGAAAAAGAGATAGCCAGGTTTTTTGAATATCTGGATGCGGAGTTTAGGTATGTTCCATGGAATAAGACCGGTAAGATAACTTATAACTTAAGTGCAGAAAGTGTTCATGTAAAAAAGGTCATAAGCGTAATTAATAAAAATAAAATAAGAAAGAAAAATTACAAAGTTGTGCTTGATTCCGTAAACGGCGCCGGATCTGAAATTACACTTAGGCTGCTGTCGGAGCTGAACTGCAAAATTGTGCCGCTATACTGCGACATCACTGCGCCTTTTCCGAGAGGCGCGGAACCTGTTCCCGAAAACCTGAAAGACCTTGCAAAGGCGGTGAAGAAGTATGGCGCCGATATAGGCTTCGCCCAGGACCCGGACGCAGACAGGCTTGCGATTGTTGATGAAAACGGAAACCCTATTGGTGAAGAAAATACTCTTGCCCTGGCAACGGATCATCTTCTTTCCAAAAAGAAGGGAAGAGTGGTAATAAATCTTTCTACAACAAAGGCGATCGAAGATATTGCAAAAAGACATGGTGTGAATGTAAAGAGGACAAAGGTCGGCGAGATAAACGTTACTGACGAAATGAGAAGAAACGGCGCGAGAATAGGCGGCGAGGGCAACGGCGGTGTTATTTCGCCGGAGATCAACATGGGCAGGGACAGCCTTGCAGGCATAGGCTATGTGCTCGAAATGATGGCCGAACGCAACCTGAGCGTATCCGGGCTGGTAAGCAGCCTTCCGCAGTATGTAATGAAGAAAGGGAAAATAGCTGTCGGGGATGCCGGGAAAAACAAAGTAATGCTGGATAAAATCGCGAACCAATTTAAAACCGAAAAGATTACTACCATAGATGGATTAAGAATTGACTTTGTAAAACATGATGAATTTAAAGACGGATGGGTGCACCTAAGACCGTCAAACACCGAACCTATATTCAGGATCATTACCGAAGGCAAAGACGCTTCACAGGCAGCAAAAATTTATAATCATTTTGTAAAGATGTTTAACGGGAAATAATTGATATTACTGTTATCCCTGTCATTCTTGTTCCTATCTATTAAATATCTGCATCAAATATGTTAAGATATTACCTTCTTTTTAATGTTTAATAAATTTGTTTAGAACCTGCTTATATTAAATCGTATTCTCCGCCTTTTATACTGTACCTTAAACATTAATTATTATGGAACCTTTCGCTTAATTAAAAGGTCTAATCTTTCAAATAAGTAAAAGGAGTAAATATTATGAATAAAAAATTAGTCATTCTCGCAATACTGGCAGCATCTCTTATTGCAGCCGGCGACTTATCGGCATGGGGACGCAGAGGCGGTTACTGTGACGGTCCGGGAGCAGGGTATGGGGCGGGCCCCAGACATCTGGAATACATGCAATCAGAACTTGGACTTTCTGATCAGCAGGTAAAGCAGATATTTGATATCGGAACTCAATACAGGCAGAAATATTTTGAAAACAGGAATAATACTGACAAAATAGATGAGCTTAGAATTGAGCATCGTAAAGCCGTCCAGTCGGTGCTGACAAAAGAACAGCAGGAAAAGTTTAATAAAATACGCAATAATAACTGCCGTAACAGATGGTAAGATGATCAACAGTAATGTGATTAAGCGCTGACATTTTAACAATGCAGCGCTTACCATTAATTCAAAATTTTGATGTAAGAGAGGCATAACATGAAGCGAATAACAACACTTATAACTTTACTGATTCTGACTCTTCCTGTTGCTTTAATGGCCAGATGGCGGGGCGATGGATACGGATTTGGATGCGATTTAGGCTTTAATCGTTACTTTGGTTTTGGAGGCGGCATTATGATGATAACCGGTATTATTATACTGGCATTGCTGATTTTCCTGGCAATCAAAATGATTAACGGGGGAAATTCTAATCCATTTAAAACGCAGGATCCTTTAAATATATTAAAATCCCGTTATGCAAAAGGAGAAATCAGCAAAGAACAATTTAATGAAATGAAAAGGGAAATTTAATTATTATCAGGTTTTGATCAAAAGATCAAAAGTTGTTTTATTGATCAACTTCCAATAAATTAATAAACATCATGGCTGTGGAGAACGCTGGCCATGATGTTTATTTTTACATGATTTTTTCTGTTTTTTTTGACTTAATGGATTTGTAAGCTGATTCTACCAGCTTAAGTTCCAGCTTAATCCTTTCAAGTGAAGGTTTCCACGGAACATTATTAATATAGTCTTCAATGAATGACCTATGCATTGCTTTGAATCCCAGAAGATCAAAAGGATTAATAAATATAATGCGCTTCTTTTTGCCGTGTACGGAAAAGAACAGCCCGTTGCTTTCAAAAGTAATAAGACCGTCTGTGCCGTATATCTTTGAAAGGCTCATTCCCATAGCCGGATTTACGATTCGCCAGGAATGTAAAAGCTTTCCGACTGAGCCGTTTTTAAAAGCGACATTCAGCATTATAGAATCTTCAAAAGGGATGTCGGTTTTATATTTTACTTCAGGTTTAAATGCCGCGACTTCGACCGGGACCGAACCGGCAATGGAAACAAGAGCGTTTATCCAGTGAACCCCGCCTTCCAGAAGCGCGCCCCCGCCCATCATTTCTTTATTTATTCGCCATCCGCTTTTAGTTGAAACTCCGGTTTTATTCAGCTCAATAAAAAGAACATCCCCAATAAAACCTTCTTCAATATATCTTCTTATTTTTTTTATTATAGGCTTATAAAAATAATTTTCCGCAACAGCACATCTCACTTTATTTTTTTTAACCGCATTTTCTATTGCTGACAGTTCTTTTAGATTCCTGGTCACGGGTTTTTCAATAATTATGTCTTTATGGTTATTTGCCGCCATTACCGCGAGCCCGGAATGCAAAGCAGGCGGTGTTGTGATGAAGGCAATATCAAATGATCCGGAGACAAGCGCTTCTTTGTAGGAGCCGAAATACTGACTGCTCTTAAATGTATCGGAAAAGCTCTTTGCTTTTTCTTCGCTTCGGCTTGCAAATAAAAGTTCAATAGCGGGATATAGCTTTTTTAAAATTCTGGCATGCCTGGAAGCAATGTCGCCGCACCCGATAAAACAAATACGCGGTAATTTATTTTTCATATTATTCATTATTATTATTATTATTCAGTTGTGGGTTCAATAAAATTATAGCTGATTAATTATAAATATTTATCATATTCTGATATTTATTAATTTATTATTGTTTACTGTCAACTATAATCATTGTTTAACACAATATAAGATGTTCTTGACAACTGGTTATATACTGTTTTATAAAATAGTTAAATATCAGCGGGGCAAAATGCATGAAGAAATATATCATATTAGTTATTTTTATTTTTTTGTTTAGCTGCGGCAGATGGAAAACCACAAAAATGAAATCCGCGCAAATGTGTCTTTTAAATCCCGGAGACTCACTCGGTAGTGTTATGCTTAAATATGACGATAACGATATACTCGATATCTCATTTAAAATCGCAGTGCATCAGGGCAATATATATGTTGCTGATAATATTTTGAAAAGAATGCAAATACTTAACAAGAATTGCGAACCAGTGTTATTAATCGGAGAAAAAAAATCCGGCATAGGCGAAAACAGCCCGGCCAGGTATTCTAAGTTCCAGTTCAGCATAATAGAAGCGATAGCCGTTGACTCCAACCGAAATATTTTTGTCCAGAACAGTTTCACATCTTCGCAAAAACATAATAATGTACCAGGCAGGGACGCAGGATTCGCATTATCATATATACCGGTTTTTGACCAGAAGGGAACCCTTCTCTATACGCTCGGGAAGACCGGTTCTCCAGATATGCCATTCAACGCTATAGAAAGCCTTACTATCGATAAAGCAGACAGGTTATTTGTAATTACAAAATCTTTAGATACATGGAGCGTGTATCGTTTTTTAAATAAAAGAAGGGATTTTAATATTAATTTCAGTGAGAGCGATTTTAAAGATCACGAAGGCAAAGAAGCATATTCCGGAAAAATTGAAAAGGTCGTTGCGCATCAAAGCGGCGATGAAATTTTGATATCTGTCGCTTATTATCACGCGGCTGATTTTAAATACAGAAAAATATTTACTTATTCAATTCAAAAGGAAAAGATTCTTGCTGCATCTATTATAATCCCTGATCCTAAAAATGAACTCTTTAATATTTCCAATGACAAAATTTATTTATGGGATATTGATGAAAAAAACATAAGATATATGATTTGTAATCTGAAGGGAGATGTAATAAATAATATTTCAATTAAATTCCCGGAAGCAGTTAATTCATTTGATGAGATATTAATAGACTCTTCTGGAAATTTTTATTCATACCATGGTTTAAAGAGAGGAGTTGAAATCCTGGAATGGAGATAACCGGGATCGGATTACAATGAGAATGATCTCCGGAGGAATATTTCAATGAAAGTCGTTACAGCCGAAGAAATGCAGAGAATCGACAGGATCACGATTGATGATACAGGTATTCCGGGTGAAGTGCTAATGGGATATGCCGGCAAATCAATAGCCGACTATGTAATTTCTTCCTTCGATTCATTAAAAAAAATAGCCGTATTTTCCGGGACAGGGAATAACGGAGGTGACGGCTTTGTCATTGCGTATTTTCTTTTTAACAGGGGATTTGAAGTAGATATATATATAGCGGGAGATATTCATAAGATTTCAGATACTTCAAATGTATATCTGAACGTATGCAGAAAAAGCAGCATCAAAATTATTTTGATTGAAGACGAATTGGATAAAATTAACCTTGAGTGCTATGACCTGATAATTGACGCATTGCTGGGTACCGGTTTCAGGGGAAGCCCCAGGGGTGTCGTAAAGGATGTTATTGAGAAAGTTAACGACTCTTCTGTAGAAGTGCTCTCTGTAGATTTGCCGAGCGGCCTTCCTTCCGACGGCGAGGCTCCCCGGGGTGCTGTTGTGAATGCTGACTATACTGTTACGATCGGCCTGCCGAAAGTGTCGCTCGTTACGCATCCCGGAATCCGCTACACTGGACGTCTTCACATTACCGATATAGGGTTTCCAGCAACGCTTTCCGCTTCGCCTGAGCTTCGGATCGATCTTCTTGACAGCGATTATGCAAAGCGGCATATTAATTTATCTCTTGATGCCGATTCGCATAAAGGCAAAGCAGGCCACCTTTTGCTTGCGGGCGGATTTGACGGCATGGAGGGCGCAATAATAATGTCGGCTATGTCCGCGTTTGAAACAGGTGTAGGCCTTGCGACATTACTTACAACGGAAAATGCCAGAAAAATTATTGCAGGCAGGATCCCGGAACTTATTACCAGAACATTGCCTCCCTTTAATCTACAGAATCAACCGGATAATATCCTTAAAGAAATTACTGATTTTTTTAAAGAAGACAGGCATTATGATGCCATGATTTTAGGCCCTGGTATGGGCAGAACCGGATACGCATCGGTTATATTTAATTTTATTATTGATAATATAAAACACAGCGGGATTAAAAAAGTTTTAATTGACGGTGACGGGCTTTATCATTTATCGGAATATTTAAAAACAAAAACCCTGCCAAAAAATATTTCATTCGTTTTAACTCCTCATTTCAGTGAAGCGTCGAGATTACTTGAAATGCCGGTTGATGAAATAATAAATAACAGGCTTAGTTCTGCAAAAGAACTGGCTAAACGGACTTCGTCTGTGGTTTTACTTAAGGGTCCGGCGACAATTATTACGGACGGAAACAATACACTGATAAATTCTACAGGAAATCCCGCACTCGGGACAGCCGGTTCCGGAGACGTTCTTTCAGGTATTATCGGAGCGCTATTTTTAAGGAACATGGCTGTTCCTGATTCTGCAGGCATTGGGGCATATGTTCACGGCCTATCAGGAGATATTTATGTTGAAGAGAATAATGTGCAGATTCTAAAAGCGACTGATATTATAAATAATATTCGCCTGTCTCTTGAGATAATTATGGAGAATGATGCCGATGTAAATATTTAGGAAGAAATGCAGAAGCTCATTTTTATCATGTTAAATACAAGTCATCTCAAAATTAAGATTAATATTCAATTTAAAGTCAGCTAATAAAATTTTATTTATAAGATGGGGTTAATAATAATTTATTTCTTAGAAGGAGCACTTTTTCACAGCCTCAATAAATTCCTTCATCATTGTAAGGTTTTTTACTCCGTCTTTTTCGACACTGCTGGAAACATCAACGCCAAAAGGATGAATTTCACGGATAATATCACATACATTGTCCTTGTTAAGTCCGCCGGCAATCAAAAGCTTATCCGATCTGTTTTTAATCCATTCAGGAAATTTTTTAAAAACACCGCTGCCTGCGCTGGCATCATAAATAAAAAATTCATATTTAATACCGGGAGGAGGCATATCTTTTGACGCAAATGCTAGATTGGGCAATTGTCTGATTTCATATATTTGTATATAATCGAAAGCATGTGCAGCTTCTTCAACATCGCAAAAATTTATACCGACAACAAAAGTTTTAATTCTGCCTTTTGCGTATTCTGCTAATTTTATTGCATTTTCAGGAGGGCAATAGCGTTTACTTTTTTTGTAAGTGACAATTCCGATTGCATCATATCCGTACTCAATCGCTTTATCTATTTGTTCTTTTGTTTTTAATCCGCAAACCTTAGTGAACATGTATAACTCTCTATTCTTCCAATAGGAATTTCTTTAAGATCTGACGAACAGGATTATACTCTCCTTCTATCGGTAATTACCCTTCGATCGCTTAGGCGTCTTTCCGTATTAACTTCAATCGTTTCATTTGTTCCTGCGAGTTCCACTTTAACATTGCTAAATCCGATTGTTAATATCCTTCGGTCATTAGCGCGCGCTGTCCCTCTGTTCATGAATAATCTTCTTTCGTTAATTCGTCTGTCGAACACTCCTCCATGATTACGGGAAAACTTGTAAAATATAAAATATCCTGTAATTAATAGAATTTCGATGATTAAAAAAATATAGAATTCTGCATCAAATGCTATTAAATTGTTAAACATTTTTGAACACTCCGTATTTATTTATTTCAATAAAATACAAATTCAAAAATATCGACAATAATGATATCAGTTAGATATACGGAAAAATTGCAGAAAATATTAGCTATTTTAAACGCTTTGTCAAGAAAATTGGGAAACTGCTGCAGGTTAATTTGGTTGTGACAGAGGGCGCCGGTGTAATTAATGACTTTTAAACAAAATAACCGGCACCCATACGAATAATGAAATATTATAATCCCGGTATAGGTTTTACCATGCTATTTGGCTTTAGCAGGTTCAGGCGATGCTGCTTTTGTTTCTTCCTTGGGTCTGGCAGCAGCTTCAGCAGCTTTTTGCCTGGCTTCTTTCTTTCTCTCAATAGTGTTCATGGCATCAATAACTTCGGAAACCATATCTCTGGCAAGATCATCGTATCTTGGGTTTTTGCCTTCGGCCATTCGAATTGTAACCATATGAGTTCCGGTTTCGACGCTTATCATCTTTAATGAAAAAGATTTTATGCAATTGTAGCCTTTAACTTCTTCTGCTGTGCCGCGTCCCAGAATAATGGCGTCTACTCCGAGCTTTTTCCCAATTGCCGCAGCTTTTCTTTCGTCTATTAAACCTGTCATTGAAAGCTTGTCTTCATCAATCAGTTTGTCGAGCGCTTCCCTCTCAACTACATCAACTTTTTCGGATTTGACAAACTGATGCGATACAGCGTCGGAGAATTCGGATCCGCATTTTGTGCCTGTTATCTGAAAAGGAAAAACAACCACTTTTTCTATCTTTTTCTGTGTGTCGAATTTGTTCGAAACAGCAACATCCAGGCTGGAACATCCGGCAAGGCCTGCAACAATAAAGAAAATAGCCGTTAAATTTAATTTGTTTAACATCTGGACTCCCTTAATTTAAGCAATTAATTTTTAAACAATGCAGTTAATAAATTAATTGTGTTGTAAATTTTAAGTCAAACGTAATTTCAATAATAACTGCAATTTATATATATTATTCGATGACGATTCCATTGCCGGTCTTCATGTGCTCGATCTCTATACGTTTAACGAACTCAATTCTGCCACGCGAATCGAGTCGAAATCCATTCTCGTTGCACCACTTGGTAAATGTTTCCGGATCGATATCTGCACGAATAGCGATATCGCCGCTATCCTTGATTTCTTTGATTTGTCTTTTAACAAAAGCCTGCCACTCTTTAAATGTGGATGGCATATTTTTGGAATCGATAAAGAGATCAAACGCTTTGCGATAAGTAATCTCATCCTTGTACCATGCAATTCCTGTGACATTTTTCATTCCGATACCTCCTTTGGTTTACGATTGTATAAGCAAGCACCCGGTTTTGGCAAAAGCATATTTTTTTCGGGTATCCGACTTGACGCTATAAGATATTAAATTGATTATAATTATTGTCTCATTTTATTGCTAATTTTTTAATTAAGTTTTTAGGTAAACCATATTTATTTATCATAACTGATATGGTTTTTGCAAGAATATAAGATTCAGACATATAAATGAAACCGCTGTGCTTCTTATCCTTCGTTCCTCTGGAGTCTTTGGCAATATAATATCCGGTATTATTTTGATCTTTCGCTATTCCAATAATATGCATTATATGATTATCTTCGGAAGCATAATTATTAAATAATTCCTGACGGAGTTCCTGGGTCACTTTTTTTTCAGTTTCAGGTGAATTGCAAATACTGTCTTTTTCCGCCTCAGTTCTATCGTACCAGTCTTTTAACGGAAGAATGGCAATCCCTTTCTTTAAGTTAAAACTTTTTTCACTGGTATCACCTTCCCAGCAGACTGAATATCCGTTTTCTATCGCGTAATTAATTACCAGGATAAAATCATTTATTGGCAGATTATAAAATTTACCTAATGACCAGTTATCAGGTATTTCCAGTATGAACCTGGAGTAAAACGGATGGTGCGTATAGGAAGTTATTTCTATATAATCGTCCGGATCAATGGCACATTCCTTAAGAAATATTTTAGGCGTGTAGGTCTTTCCGTTATAGATAAAATTTTCCGGATGTTTTCCGAGATACGCATCTAAAATCGAGTCAATTGCATTCGGCCATACATTACTTATTTTACCGTTATCATTTTTTACAATCCCGTCAATTGCTCCTCTTAACACCGCATCCATTTCTATGTGATTGAGTCTTTTATCTTTGAGATATCTGCCTTTATATATTTCCTCAGGCACAATGCCAAACTCTCTGATGACATTAATCACATCATGGGCGAGGCTGCCGGGTCCAAAAACTGTTTCCCCGTGCATCCTGACATAATTCCTGGTTTTTGATGGATAAGTATATCTTACGATAAACATTTCCGATAAATCGATATCGCCTTTTCCATATCTGATAAGTTCTGTTTCTATAAATGAAATTGTACCAAAGCTCCAGCATGTGGCTGTAAACCCCTGATCTTTAACGGATGTGGTTCTAATATTTTTTATAATAGTAAATTCAAAACCGCTTTTGCTTTTTTCTTTTTCGCCCGGAGCGCCGAATACAGATGAATTTATTGACAGTAAAATAAAAATAACAGGATATATTATGGAATAATTATTTTTTTTATTCATAAAATTTCTCTTATTATTTGCCATTATACACCGGGGGTTTGCCCCGGGGAATTTTATTCTCACAAGACTATCCGTACGAACAGCAATAATCCGCTATACCCTTAAGTATCAGTTTGAAGGAGGAGTTGGAAGATACTTCAAAGGATTGACCGGTTTTAAAGGTTTGCCAGTCTTTTTGATTCGGCAGGAGCACATCCATTTCACCGTTCAGCATTTCCATCACCTCGCGGGATCCGGTGCTGAATTCGTATTCGCCGGGCATCATGAAACCGAGTGTTTTACGTGTACCATCTGCGAAAAGGACTGTGCGGCTGGTGACTTTCCCGTCGAAATATACGTTGGCTTTCTTAACAATAGTAACATTTTCAAATTTATCCGACATATTGTATTTCTCCTTTAAGGTTATTATTGCTTTTTATTGAATTTAGTTCGACGCCTTGAAACATAATACCTTTGCTTTCGCGTCGGCTGACGCCGGAGGCTTTAAACGCATAAGCGCAGAAAGTAGTATGACATAGAATCCAAAATAAATGCAATTCGTTTTTAAAAAGAAAGCGGAAAAAAATATTTTGACTCTTACATTTGTTAATGATAAAATCACTATAGTCACATGAGATTTTTACCGCTCTCATATAAAAAAAATAAAAGGGGGCTGTATATGTTTAATCCAAAAAATATTTTAGTACCTACAGATTTTTCATCCAATTCGGAAAAAGCATTTCAGGTTGCTATTGATATTGCGAAACAAGCCAAAGCGTCTATAACACTGCTGCACGTGATTAATGTATTCCAGCAATACGCAACAGATTATTATTTTGACATTGAAGCCCTGAAAAAGTTGGAAAATGGCGCAACTACTGTATCCAAAGATATACTGAAGAAAATGATTGATAAATTTCCGGAAACGAAAAATATAACAGTTAAGTTCGACGTTAAAAACGGAGATCCCTATCAGGAAATATTAAACGAACAGGATTCCAAAAAAATAGATCTGATCGTCATTGCTTCACATACAGGCAACACATTTTTGCATCATTTACTGGGAAGCATGACGGAAAAAATTACGCGGTTAGCCAAGTGTTCGGTACTGGTTGTAAAAAATTAATATTTTTTCAGGTTTATTCCAAGGCCTTGAAATATAATACCTTCGTTTTCGTGTCGGCCGACACCGGTGGCGGCTGGTATGTCAGTACCAGGGGCTTACCCCCAATGTCAGCATCTCCGAGGCTCTCTGGAGAATCCCGGAGACTCTCAGAAGCGACATGGAGATGGTCCCGAGCGCCTCGGAGATGCTACGGAGTGGCACTGAGTCACTGTGGAGAAGCAAAATCCCACTTTTGAGTGGCACCGAGTCACTCCGGGATGGCAAAATCTCACTTTTAAGAGGCATGGAGTCACTCTGGAATGACAAAATCCCAATTCGGAGTGACTCCATGCCTCTTTTTAGCAATAAAATCATTTTTTAGAGGATTTTATGAGGTTTTATCTCCTTTTTTCTTTGATTTCTTGAAAAAAGGTGCCATTTCTTCAGCAACTGCGTTTAAACCTGCAACTTTACTCTGATTTTTCTTAACAGCATCGTAAACCTCAAGAGCGCCTATTAGTGTATCGCTTGAAGCAGCAGTCAAAGTATTGTTTAACCCTTTTGCAAGCTCGTTGACCTGGCCGCAGATAAGCGAAAGGTCTTTATAAATGAGATAATCCTTTTTAAACTCATCAATATCGAACACCCTGGACATAATTTCCGGATGGCTGTTTGCTGTGTTGAATGCCAGTTCAACAAAAGGCGCATAATTGTTGCCCGGTTTAAAAAGAGATGTTATTTCTTCTGCCTTAAGTGTAAGAAGAAAATTGAGCGAGGTTTGAATACTCAGAATCTTTGCCATGACATCCTGCTTTGTCTCCGGCGTAATTGAAGCTGAAACCAGATTTTGTGTGGACATAATAATGTCTCCTGTGAAATTAATTTTCGATTTTGCGGGCAATGGCATAGCATGGAGACGTAAGATAATCTAAAGTTGGAACGAAACAAAATTTGCAAAATCAGCCAGCCTAACAGGTAATGCGCGCAGTATGCAAGCAATTAATTAAAAATTTTTCCGGTAAAGTCAAAATAGTTTAATTATTATACTATTTATTATTACAAGGCACTGAAACAAAATACATTTAGTGCAGCACCATGTGCATGATATTATATTGACAGGTTTGCCTGATACGCGGAAAGACAATTTGAAGCATTGAAAATCATTATAAAAATAGTTGACTGATGCTGGCGTATACACTATCACTACTTTATGATAGTTGTGATCGATACAAATGTTCTTTATCAGGCGCTCCGCAGTAAAAAAGGGGCTTCCTATTATATTTTAAAGCTCATAAGAAATCAAAAAATAACTATTGCATTATCTTTGCCAGTATTTAAAGAATATGAGGATGTACTTAAACGGCCGGATAAACTGTCCGATTTAAAATTGAATTCATCCGATGTTGATAAAATTCTTCGCTTTCTTGCATACATCGGAAAACCGACAACAATTTATTATCTATTCAGGCCGAACTTAAAAGATGAGAAAGATAATATATTCATCGAATTAGCTGTTGCAAGTAATTCCGAATATATAATAACAAGCAATAAGAGAGATTTTATTCATTCAAATGAACTTAAGTTCGATGATATCAAAATTATAACACCTGCGGAATTTGTTGAGTTATGGAGGAAAGAAAATGAAAGCTAAGGCAAGTGTTCTCACTATACGTATTCCAAATGAATTGAAGCATAGGATAGAAAAAATTGCCGACCAGCAGGGCATATCGATTAATCAGCTTGCTTTGTATGCCTTTACCAAAGAAATTCAGGAAATGGAAACATTCAAAAGTTTTTCAAAATACTGGAAGAATAAATCAAAAAAGGAATTGTTTAATGATTTTGATTCCGTAATGCTGAAAGCTGGAAACGGTCCGGTTCCTGATTGGGATAAATTAAAATAGGAAAGAATAATATATATGATATGGCTTATAGGTAGCAAAGGGATGCTCGGCACGGATGTTGAGCTTAAACTGAAGGCAAACGGCCTTGAGTACACGGCGTCGGATATGGACGTTGATATTACGGATATTGAAGCGCTAAGGAATTTTGCCAAGGATAAAGAGATCGGCTGGATAATAAACTGCTCTGCGTACACTGCGGTTGATAAAGCCGAGGATGAAGAAGCCAGGGCCTTTAAGATAAACGCTGACGGCGTGGGGAACATAGCGCAGGTTGCAAAGGAAAAGAAAGCAAAGCTGGTGCATCTTTCCACTGACTATGTTTACGACGGGAAAAAGTACGAAGCATATTTAGAAAGCGACCCCACAGGCCCCATTGGCGTTTACGGCAAAAGCAAACTGAAGGGCGAGGAAAAAGTGCTCGCCACAGTGCAGGAATATTTTATATTCCGCATCTCGTGGCTTTACGGCCATCACGGCGCAAATTTTGTTCACACAATGCTCCGGCTGTTTGCGGAGCGCGACGAAGTCCGCGTGGTAAGGGATCAGTGGGGGAGCCCCACGTTCGCAAAGGACGTTGCTGATCTTATAATAAAAGTAATTAAGGATAATTCCTCCGAATACGGCATATATCACTTTACCAACAGCGGCAGGACAAACTGGTACCAATTCACGCTGGAGATTTTTAACCAGGCAAAAGAAAGAGGCTTGCTTAAAAAGGAAGTAAATATAATACCTATAACAACAGCGGGATATCCTACAAAGGCCAGGCGCCCTGAGTATTCCTACATGTCAAAGGATAAAGTAAAAAAGACATTCGGAGTAACGCTCAGGCCGTGGCAGGAATCGCTGCAGGAATTTATTAAAATAAAAGCGAAAAACAATATTTTTAATTTAAATTAATTTTTACATAACGGAACTCATCTTAAAAATTTGACATTGCGAACACTATAGCAGTTTACGAAAGGATCAGTACTGTGTCATTTCGAACGAATGTGAGAAATCTCTTGATTAATTATTTTAAGGAAACACAAAAATGAGAAAACTGAAAAACATACTGGTTACAGGCGGGGCAGGCTTTATAGGGTCAAACTTTATCCATTATCTTTTTAATGATACTGGTTTTGACGGCCGCATAATTAACGCGGACAAGCTGACTTATGCAGGCAACCTTGAGAACCTGACCGAGATAGCACAATCTTACGGCAATTCGCGGTATCACTTTGAAAGAGCGGACATTTGCGATTACAGCGCAATGGAAGCCCTGTTTAAAAAATACGAGATCGATACGGTTGTACACTTTGCGGCAGAATCGCACGTGGACAGATCGATTCACGGGCCAAAGGACTTCATAGAGACTAACATAAACGGCACATTCTGCCTGCTCGAGAACGCGCGCGCGTACTGGGGCAGCAGGGAAGATGTGCTGTTCCACCATATCAGCACAGACGAGGTTTTCGGCTCTCTTGGGGATACAGGCTTTTTTTACGAGCATACGCCCTACGATCCGCGCAGCCCGTACTCATCATCAAAGGCGTCCTCAGATCACCTGGTTCGCGCGTATTATCATACGTACGGCCTGCCCATTACGCTTTCCAACTGCTCGAATAATTACGGGCCGTACCAGTTCCCTGAGAAGCTCATTCCTGTAATGATACTCAATATAAAAGAAGAAAAACCGCTGCCGGTTTACGGGGACGGCAAAAACATTCGGGACTGGCTTTTCGTGAACGATCACAACAGCGCGGCGTGGGCAATCATGAACAAGGGGAAAACAGGCGAGACCTACAACATAGGCGGCGAAAACGAATGGGAGAACATTAAACTGGTAAACGTTCTTTGCGAAAAGATGGCCGGTTTCCTTAGAAAAGAGAAAAATTACTATAAAAAGCTTATAACCTATGTAAAAGACAGGCCGGGACACGACAGAAGGTACGCAATAAACTGCGATAAACTTAAAAAAGAACTCGGCTGGAAGCAGAGCGTCGATTTTGACGCAGGACTCGACAGGACAATCGTATGGTATCTGGAAAATCATAAATGGATAGATAATGTCAGGAGCGGGGAATACAAGAAGTGGATGGAGAAGAATTATTCTAAAAGGTAAAGAGAGTACCCGGATTAAGAGTGAGTATAAAATTCCAGCAAAATAAATTGAGATTGTTACTGAAATAATATTGGAAAATACTTATATATAGAATGAAGGTAACGTGTAATGCCCTCACCCCTATCCCTCTCCCTGTATTTTATTTTTCAGTAAATAATGCAGGTAATCAGGGAGAGGGGAACCAGAAAAACAGATTTGATATATAATATAAAAAAATATCCGAAAACTAATCTACGGAGCGGATTAAGAATAAGATAAACAGGAAAACATTACATCAGAAGCTTTTTTTATAAAAAAATAGAAAGTTAATGTTTTCCCCTCTCCAAGCGTAACAAATTTTTTAAAGCAATAAATATTGAGCCGGGAGAGGGGGATAGGGGTGAGGGCTATCATTCACTTATCAAAGAAAAATATACTGATATTAAAAAAATATTTGACGTAAAATAATTGTTTCGTGATATTCTACAAACAGATTCTCCATGCCGCTGATTGTAGTGTGGGAGAAAAATTGACTTGAAATATATCGGTCAGTTAAATATTGTGTAAAACATTAGCGAGCGTGGCGGAATTGGCAGACGCGCCAGACTTAGGATCTGGTGCCGAGAGGCGTGGGGGTTCAAGTCCCTCCGCTCGCAAAACAGGCGGGAATAACTCAGTGGTAGAGTGCAACCTTGCCAAGGTTGACGTCGCGGGTTCAAATCCCGTTTCCCGCTCATAGCCGCGTTCCTTATAACGCGGCTTTTTTATTAAATAAATCACGCTGCGTTCTTTAAAACGGCTAATAAAAAAATATTGTTTGACGCATTTTTCTATTAGTAATTTATTGGTTAAAAAATATATTTTTATTATAAATTCACGCATTTCCCTGATGCATCTGAGTAGTTATAATAAATTTAATCCTTAAATCTTAACAATCAATACAGGAGAAATTAAATTGATTATCTCGGACAAAAAACTGGACAATTCGAGAATGGAGCTGGTGATCGAAGTCCCGGAAGATAAAATTGGAACCGAATACCTGAAGGTTTTTGAAGGTTTCCGAAAAAACGCGAAAATTGACGGATTCAGAAAGGGGAAAGTGCCTCTGGATATTATAAAAAAACGGTTTAAAAACAATGCAGACGTGGAAGTTACCGAGAATATAGTAAAAAATGCTTATATGGATGCGTTAAAAGAGAAAGAACTGTTCCCAATAAGCGAACCGGAAATTGATATAGAAAAACAAATTGAAGCTGAAAAACCCTTCAAATTCAGCATTAAATTCGACATTCCGCCTACAGTTGTTCTGGGCGGATATAAAAATATTTCAGTTAAGGAAAATGAGTGCAAAGTTTCTGATGCCGATATTGATAAAGAAATTCAGTCGCTAAGAGAAAGGTATGCCACTATAACAAAAAGAGAGAAGGACGAACGGGCGGAGAAAGGCGATTATGTAAGGGCGGAAGTGACGCGCATCGATAATTTTGAAAAGCCCGGGGATGTTAAAGATAATCAGAAAAGCTTATCTTTAATACTAGGCAAAGCGCCTTCAGATACGTCTTTTGACGACGACATTGTCGGCATGATAGTTGATGAACAGAAAGAAGTGACGAAAAAATATCCTAAAGATTTTCAGCAAAGTGATATTGCCGGCCAGAAAGTAAAATATCTGTTAAGAATCGTTGAGATAAGCAAGCTGACTTTGCCTGCGCTTGACGATGAATTTGCAAAAGATGTCGGACAATATAATTCGCTTGATGACCTGAAAACAAAGATCAAAGAAGAATTTGAAAGAATGGCCTCGGACAGGATCAAGAAAATTGTGCAGGATGAACTGCTAAAAAAAATAATAGAAGACAGCAAGTTTGATCTGCCAGAGTCAATGATAGCAAAGGAAATAGCTAATATGACATCCAAGGTGGAGTCCGGGATCGGATTAAAAAGCGGCGGAATCGAAGAATTATTTGCTAACGGATCAATTAACAAAGACGAATTTACGAAAAAGATCCGTGAGGATGCGATCAATAACATAAAATCCACTCTTGTACTAATCGAAGTGGCAAAAGCTGAAAAAATTGAAGCTCCGGAAGATAAATATAAAGAAATAATCAGTTCTTATGCCGAAAGGTCAAAAAAGACTTTTGAGGAAATTGAAGAAATAGTTGAGCAAAACGGATCTAAGGAAAATATTAAAAACGAATTGGTTTTAGGCAATTCCTATGATTTTCTTTATGCTAATGCCAATATAAAGAAACAAAAACCAATAACGCTTGAAGAACTGATGAAAATTTAAAAATCAGTTAAATCTGATTAATATTTTATTTAGTCGATATCCAGGGATAGTTATTCAGGGGTATTTATTTAAAATTACTGCTTTATTGTAATAGTCATTAAAAAAAGTTACCCGGTCTAAGTTTTTAATTTTATATTTTGTGATAAGCCCTGGAAAATCATGTAATTTCACTCTGTTGTACTCCCTGAAATGAAGGATTTTTGTTAAATCAATCATTTTGCCGCCTTATTCAAAAATAAGATATTATACATTATAATTTTTTTCTTGAGGTTTACAGATTAATTTATTATATTGTAATATAATACAGATATAAATGATATTAAGAAATTATTATTTGATTTTTACCCGAAGGGATTCCTTTAATTTGTTTAATCCGGATAAGAAATACTGTTTTTCGATATAAAATTCAGTAATTATTAGCCCACAATTTGATAAGGAAATAAATAATATATCCCGAAAATAAAATCATAACAATTAATGCGAGGTCATATAAATGAGTTTAGTCCCGATTGTCGTAGAACAAACATCCAGAGGCGAAAGATCTTATGATATTTATTCGCGTTTATTAAAGGATAGAATTATTATTTTAAGCGAGGCAATTGAAGACCATGTTTCCAGTCTCATAATTGCCCAGATGCTTTTTCTTGAAGCTGAGGATCCCAGCAAGGATATCTTTTTATACATCAATTCTCCGGGCGGAGTTGTTACCTCCGGCCTGGCAATATATGATACGATGCAGTATATTAAGCCCGATGTAGCTACAATATGCATCGGACAGGCGGCGTCCATGGGATCGCTCCTTCTGGCAGCAGGCGCCAAAGGCAAACGCTCTTCTCTTCCAAATTCCAGGATTATGATTCATCAGCCCATGGGAGGTTTCCAGGGGCAGGCTTCCGATATTGCAATACAGGCCAAAGAAATATTAAAAATGAAGAAAAGGCTGAATGAAATATACGCTCATCATACAGGGCTCCCTTTTGAGAAGATCGAACAGGATGTTGACAGGGATTTTTTCATGACAGCCGAAGATGCAAAAGCCTATAACATTATCGATAAGGTTTTTGACAGAACTAACGAAAAAAAATAATAGGAGCGAATATGGCTTCCAAAAAAAAGGTTACAGTCAGCAAACTATCATGTTCCTTTTGCGGTAAAAACCAGAACATTGTAAAAAAACTTGTCGCCGGCCCCGGCGTTTATATATGCGATGAATGCATAGCGCTTTGTAATGAAATAGTGCTGGAAGAAAGCGATGTAAATAATTTCGATAAGAATTTCGGAGATCTGCCGAAACCAAAAGAAATAAACGATATTCTGAATGAATATATCATCGGACAGGACATTGCCAAAAAAATCCTTTCTGTTGCGGTTTACAATCATTATAAAAGAATAGCCAGCAATCACAATTTAAAGAAGGACGATATTGAGCTCGAAAAAAGCAACATACTTTTAATCGGGCCCACAGGCACAGGCAAAACGCTTCTTGCCCAGACGCTTGCCAAGATTCTTAAAGTCCCGTTTGCCATTGCGGATGCCACATCGCTTACGGAAGCAGGTTATGTGGGCGAGGACGTTGAGAATATCCTGCTCCGGCTGATTCAAAATGCAGACGGCGACATTAAGAAAGCGGAAGTCGGCATAATTTATATTGATGAAATCGATAAAATATCCAGAAAATCCGAGAATCCGTCAATAACAAGGGATGTCTCAGGCGAAGGTGTGCAGCAGGCTCTTCTGAAAATAATTGAAGGAACAGTAGCAAATGTCCCTCCCCAGGGCGGCAGAAAACACCCGCATCAGGAATTTATAACAATAGACACAAAGAATATACTTTTTATCTGTGGCGGAGCATTTGTAGGGCTGGAGAAGATTGTTCATGAAAGAATAGGGAATAAATCGCTCGGCTTTGGCGCGGATATAAAAACAATAAAGCAGGTTAAAGCCGGCGCATTATTCCATAGTATACATACTGAAGATCTTATAAAATTCGGGCTGATACCTGAATTTGTAGGCAGATTGCCGATCCTTGGAGTTCTGGATGAGCTCGGTAAAGATGCCCTGAAAGATATTCTTACAAAACCGAAGAATGCGTTGCTTAAACAATACAAGAAAATATTTTCTTTCGAGGATGTTGAGTTGGAGTTCCAGAAAGAAGCTATTGAAGAAATTGCCCAGATCGCATATACTAAAGAATCAGGCGCCAGGGGCTTGAGAGCCGTACTGGAAAAGATAATGCTTGATATTATGTATGCCATTCCTTCCGAGGAAGGAATATCAAAAGTGATAATATCCCAGGATATGGTGCTGGGAAAAAGCAAAGCCAAAATAGTATACAGCAAGGAAGAGAAAACAGCTTAATTTTATATTTAGCAAAACGTGAGATTCATTGTTTATTTTTTGAATCGGATCGTTTAATTTAATTTTTTTTAAAGAGATATATAATGAATAAAAGACAAATAGATTATGATAAAAGCGTACCTCTGATACCTTTAAGGGATGTCATTGTATTCCCGCATATGGTGATCCCTTTATTTGTAGGCAGAGAGAAATCGGTAAATGCCCTGGATGTGGCAATGAAGGGAGACAGACTTGTTGTACTTGCTACCCAGACTGATGCACAGGCTACAGTTCCTCAAAAGGAGGGCATTTACGAGGTCGGTACCATTTCCGAAATTCTGCAGCTTCTTAAACTGCCCGACGGTACTATCAAAGTGTTAATTGAAGGGCTGGGCAGGGTATTTATTTCAGATTACAGAGAAGAAAATAAGGATTATTTTGAGGTTTCCGTTAAGAACATAGAGAGATATGTTGAAACTGATGCGGAAGTTACAGCGTTAAAAAGAACGCTCCTGGATACATTCGGGAAATATATTAAATTAAATAAAAAAGTTCCCGAGGAAGCTTTGACAACTGTTTCCAGTCTGGAAGATCCGTCGCATTTGTCGGATGTTATTGCTTCCCATGTGAGCATTGCGCTTGATTACAAACAGGCATTGCTCGAAATCGGAAATCCTAAGGAAAGGATTGAGAAGCTTATCAAGTACATTCAGGGTGAGATTGAAATATTATTAATTGAAAAGAAGATACAGGGCAAGGTTAAAAAGCAGCTTGAAAAGACCCAGAAAGAATATTATCTCAATGAGCAAATGAAGATAATGAAAAAAGAAATGGGTGCAGACGATGCCGAGGACGAGGCTGAGGAATTAAAGAAATCCATTGAAGAAACCAAAATGAGCGCAGAGGCAAAGAACAAAGCGCTCAAGGAATTTAAGCGTCTTGAGAAAATGCCTCCCATGTCTGCTGAATCTGCCGTTGTAAGGACTTACATAGAATGGCTGAGGGATGTGCCATGGCACAAGAAAACTCACGACAACAGCGATATCGAAAAATCGAAGAATATTCTGAATGAAGATCATTACGGACTGGATGATGTCAAAGAGAGAATACTTGAATATATAGCGGTGCGGCACCTCTCAAAAAAATTACGTGGCCCTATACTTTGCTTTGTCGGGCCTCCGGGTGTCGGGAAAACGTCCCTTGGTAAATCTGTGGCAAGGGCGCTTGGACGCAAGTTCGTAAGAATGTCGCTCGGCGGAGTAAGGGACGAGGCCGAGATAAGAGGGCACAGAAGAACATATGTCGGCGCTCTTCCTGGCAGAATAATTCAGATGATGAAGAAAGCCGGGTCAATTAATCCCGTGTTTTTACTCGATGAGATAGATAAAATGTCGATGGATTTCAGAGGCGATCCTTCTTCCGCGCTTCTGGAAGTTCTTGATCCGGAGCAGAACAACTCATTTGTTGATCACTATATGGAAGTGCCGTATAATCTTTCGGATGTAATGTTTATTACTACCGCGAATGTTCAGCATAATATCCCATTGCCCCTGCAGGACAGGATGGAAATAATTGAAATTTCGAGCTATACTGAACCGGAAAAGCTGAACATTGCAATGAAATTTCTTTTAAATAAACAAATCACCGAAAACGGACTTCGCGAAGAGAACCTTGAGTTTCCGGAGGAAATGGTGCAGTTCATAATCAGGCATTACACAAGAGAAGCCGGAGTACGAAGCCTTGAAAGAGTTATTGCAAAGGTTTGCAGAAAAACAGCAAGAGAGGTAGTTAAAGAAGGAAAAGATTTTAAAAAGATAGTTACCGAGCAGGTTTTGCATGAATATCTCGGGCCTATTAAATTTAAGTACGGCATAAAAGAAGAGAAGAGCGAAGTGGGCCTTGCCAACGGACTGGCATGGACCGAGGTGGGCGGAGATGTGCTGCCGATCGAAGCGCTTATGGTTAAGGGCAAGGGCGATCTTACACTGACAGGAAAGCTTGGAGAAGTAATGCAGGAATCCGCGCACGCCGCATATACCTATGTAAGGGCAAATCAGCAGTTCTTTAATATTAAGGAAGATTTAACAAGAAAGAACGATGTGCATCTGCATGTCCCCGAAGGCGCGATCCCGAAGGACGGCCCATCCGCAGGCATTACCATGGCTGTTGTTTTGGCGTCGCTTTTCAGCGGAATACCCGTGCGCCGCGATGTGGCAATGACAGGCGAAATCACTTTAAGAGGCAAAGTGCTGCAGATCGGCGGATTAAAGGAAAAAGTGCTGGCTGCTCACAGAGCTCACATGAAGCATATCATTATCCCAAAGGATAATCAGAAGGACATAGAAAAAATCCCGGAACATGTCAGAAAGGAATTGGTATTTCATCCGGTATCCACAATGGAGGAAGTTCTTTTTCTTTCTCTTGAGCATCCGGAGCGGTTCTTTATGGATCCGGAAAAGACGAAAATACTGAATGACAGATTCGGCGGAACTCTGATTGATTCAATGGAAAAAGACGGGCCCGACAGCTGGCATGACGGTAAAACCGTTAAAGTTTAGAATTGCTTTTCTTAAAATGCAGAATTATCTTGTTGGATATATCCCTGTAAGGCTCCAGTAATGAGTTTGAATACATAGCAATGACCTGAAATTCATTTTTTTTCATAAAATGCTCAATCTCGTTGCAGGTAAAAGCTCGCATTATATGTTTGTCTTTTACTATTCTGCTTCCCGGAAAAATATAATTGTAAGTCACTTTAACGATGGTTTGGGTTTGAAACTCCAGTAATTCGAAACCTCTTTCTCTTTTAATTATTTTATCGTTATATTTTATTTTGGATATAAAGGTTAACGGTTTTTCTTTAATTTTTCTGATAGGAACGGCATTCCATATTTCAAAAATGCCGATCCCGTCCGGTTTTAAGGCCTTCCAGGTATTTTGTAATAATTTATTTATTTCCGAATCTTTAATCAGATAATCGACAGATCCGAAAAGCGAAATAATTATATCAAATTTTTCATAAAAATCGAATCTTCTCATATCTTCATTTAAAAAAATAAATGAATTATGAAATCTTGATCTTGAGATTTTATACATTTCTGAGCTGGAATCAATTCCTGTGCAATTGAATTCCAGTTTTGAAAGCAAGTCCAGATGTTCTCCGGTGCCGCAACCGAGGTCAAGCAGGGAAGGATTTTTTATATTCTTAGTTAAAGATTGAATCATACGAATATCATCATTGATATTCCTGTTTTCATTTTCTATTGCGTAATAATATTCGGCAAGTTCATTATAAAGTTTCATTTAGCAGGATGTTAAACAAAAATATTCGGGAATTTTTCAGTCATATACGCAACCAGTTTTTTTGTAATTGCTTTGGAACTTTCTATTTTCATTAAGCTGGAAGCAAGTTCCTCGCATTCTTTAATTGTAACGGACCGGATAATTCGTTTTATCAGATGCATTGAATTTGAGCTCATCGAAAAATTCCTGTAGCCCAGCCCTATTATAAGCATTGTGTATAATGGTTCACCTGCTATTTCACCGCATATTGACAAGTGTGTGGAAGATTTTTGCGCGTTTTCGACAATAAGTTTTAAAAGTTTCAGCACCGCATGATTAAGCGGATTATAAAGATAGGCAATGGATTCGTTTATTCTGTCAACTGCCAGAGTATATTGAACCAGATCGTTTGTTCCGACTGAAAAGAAATCGGAGTATTTTGCAAGATGATCGGAATCAATTGCTGCGGATGGAACTTCGATCATGATCCCGATAGGTATATTTTCATTAAACGGCAAGCCATCTTTTTTTAACTGATTCATTGTTTCCTTGACAATCGTTCTTGCACTGATAATCTCTTCGACTGTAGATACCAGCGGAAACATCATTTTTGCATTACCATAATAGCTTGCTCTAAGAATTGCCCTTATCTGTGTTTTAAAGAGGTTTAAATTCTGCATGCAGAATCTTATCGCTCTGCAGCCTAAAAATGGATTTCTCTCCCTATATGTATTGCTGAAGGAGTATATCTTATCTCCGCCTATATCCAGGGTTCTAATAGTTACAGGCATAGGTTTGAAAAATTCCACAACTTTTTTGTATTCATTAAATTGTTTCTCTTCATCGGGCAATGATTTATCCAGGAAAAGAAATTCGGATCTGAATAGCCCAATTCCCTTTGCCCCATGTTCTTTTATAACATTAATTTCTTCCGGAAGTTCAATATTGCCGAATATTGATATTTCAACATCATCAAGCGTCATTGAAGGCAGATGAGTCATCTGGGCTAAATGTTTATCCAGTATCTTATATTCTTTTTCAACATTTTGGTAATGCTCGATTTCTTCTTTTGAAGGTTTAATTATAACTTTTCCGTGAAAAGCATCTACAATAACAATATCGCCGTTTTGAACTTTTGAGGTACCCGTAAAGGTAGCCACAATTGCCGGAATTTCCAGGGCTCTTGCCATAATTGCAGTGTGAGAAGTCCTGCCGCCTTTATCGGTAACGAATGCAAGCACAAATTTTTTATTCATAATGGCAGTATCTGAAGGCGTAATATCGGGAGCAAAGATTATCGCCTCCTTGTCAAGAGTAGATAGGTCGGCAGCATCGGTCATCAAAAGATTATTTATCAATCGTTTGTGTATATCGGAAAGATCAATTATTTTCTCTCTGAGATATTCGTCTTCAATAGAACTTATGCTTCTTGTAAGCTCAATAGAAATATCGTTTAAAATCCATTCAACATTTCTTTTTTCTTTAATTATTTTTTCTCTTGCCTGTTCGGCAATCAAAGGATCCTCGAGTACCATCAAATGCGTTGAAAAGATATTTGCCAGATCTTTTGAAAGATAACCGGCAATCTGAATTTGAATTTCGTTAATTTGTGTTTTGGTCTTTTCAAGCGCTGCATTAAATCGCTCAATTTCTTTTTCTACATCATTTTTATTTATTTTATACTTGGGTATGATTATATTGGAACCCATATATATATATGCTTTTCCGATTTTTATTCCGGGTGATGCACTTGTACCTTTAATAACTGTTGACATTTATTTATCCTGCTATTTTAATATAGCTTAGCAAGTAATACATGTAACATACCGACATAAAATAATGCAAGGATTTTATTCATTGAATAACTAACGGTTTAAAACAGCCAAATATTCAGGGTATTGTTTGTATCATTTTTAATATTTTATACTTTATTATTTATTGCCAGTATTAAATTATGCAAAAGAAGTTCAATATTATTTTAATAAGAAGGATAAGTTATATATTTATTATTTTGTTTTCTTTTTATTTTTCTGCATTATGTAAAATGACAGGGGAAAATGAATTGGAAAAAGCAAGAGAAATAATGGTAAAAAGGCAGATTGAAGCCAGAGGTGTTAAGGATGCAAGGGTCCTGAATGCCATGCGAAAAGTTGAAAGACATAAATTCATGTCCGGGCGGAATATTGATGAGGCTTATGATGATTATCCAGTGCCTATAGGGCATGGCCAGACAATTTCTCAGCCTTATATTGTAGCATTGATGACTGAGTTATGCAGGTTAAAAGGCAATGAAAAAGTCCTTGAAATAGGCACAGGATCAGGTTATCAGGCCGCCGTCTTATCGCTTCTTGCCGTGGAGATTTATACAATTGAAATAGTCGAAGCTCTTGGAAAAAGCGCGGCACAAAAACTTAAAGATCTTAACTATAACAATGTCCACGTAAGAATAGGGGACGGTTATAATGGATGGCCGGAGAAAGCGCCGTTTGACGTTATTATATTAACTGCCTCTCCGCCGGAAATACCTCAAACGCTGCTTGATCAGTTAAAGGATGGAGGAATACTGGTCGCGCCTACCGGAGATTATCATCAGGAGCTCGTCAGAGTTGAAAAAAATAACGGCAAGTTTGCAAAAGAAACTATAACGTATGTAAGATTTGTCCCGATGATTCACGGAAAAGAAAAATAATATTTTTTTATTTATTTGTAAATAATAAAAATGAACAACGAGTCTTTATTTGATAGAATTAATGAAGGCATTTTGGAAGAGAGATATCGCGCCTTTAATATCAATTTGGAGAAAAATATTGATCTAATCCGAAAATCCGGAGGTCTTAGAGAAGTTTTAGCGGATTTTAAAAACAAACATGTAATTGTTGCAGGAGCTGGCCCCTCAATTCAAAATAATATTGAAATTTTAAAAAAATATCAATACAGAGAAGAGCTTATTATAATATCCACAGATATGGCTTTGCTTCCTTTATATAACAAAGATATTTTTCCGAAATACGTAATCAGCTGCGAAACTACCCCTGTTGATTATTTCAGTAATATTAATACTGAAAATATGCATCTTTTGGCATTCAGCTGCATGTCCAATACAAATTTACGAAAATGGAAAGGTAAAATCAGTTTTTATAACTGGATGATTCATAATGAAATGTATAATAAATTATGGATGAAAGCCGGGTATGACCTGGGTTTTGTTGGAACGGGCAGTATTGTAACAACACAGGCAATTTCGCTGGCATTGGGATGTGATATCAATTCTTTAATGCTTATTGGGAACGATATGGGTTTTAGAACGGAATATTATATCAGAGATACAGTTGTATATCATACGAATCTCTGGAAAACCGACAGGACCACCTCCTTGGAAAGAATCGAGATGAATAATTCGCGTAAAAGGCGGGAATTTAAAATATTCAGAGGGGATAAACTTTATTATACCAATAACCAATTCTTAGCTGCTAAAACCTGGCTAGAGGATTTATTTAAACGCGTTAATAAAACTGTATATGAGGCAAATGAACTGGGATGTTCCCCGCAATTCGTACAAAAAATATCGCTAAAAAAATATTTAGAAAGATTAAATAAAAGGTCTGTTAAAAGGAGATAAAATGATAACTTTGCATAAGTTTAATGGAGACGAATTTGTCCTGAATGCCAGTCAAATAGAAGTGATTGAAAAAACGCCGGATACTATTATAACTCTTATGAATGATAAAAAATTTATTGTAAAAGAAAGTATGGAGGAAGTTATAAATCGTTCGATCGATTATTACCACCGGATCCATACAGGTGAGAAATTTAATGAATAGAAGTGTTGCTGATTCATAAATCCGTTTTAATGTATTTTTCTCTGAAAAGAACCGGGGGAATTGAAAGAATAATAAGACATAATCCTTTGAAATAAACTTAAACAAAAAAAAATTATTGACAAACTCGAAAGAATATAATATCTGTCTGATGAATATATAAATTAATCTGCTTATTTTAAACAGATAAGCTTAATTATTTTGTTATTAATCTAGCAGTTTTATCCTGATTGTATGGTCATTTATTGTTAAATTAATAATCTTAACGGTATTTCCTGGTAGAAAAATATGGGTGAAGACGAAAAGAATGAAGTATCTGTAGAAGAAGAGGAGGGTACGGGTGTCGAGGAAACTCCGGCAAGTACTTCTCCTTCAAAAATAATAAAAATATTGTTCTATGTTGTCGGTGCCGTTATTGTCCTTCTCCTGGTGATAGTAGTTTCCTATTTTGTAAGTAAAAATGTTCAGGAACAGAAAGCTGTGAGAGAGCAGGCAATCATTGTTGCGCCGCCTCCGCCGCCTTTGGCAAATTTTGATCTCCCATCGTTTTCGACTACTACAAATGATGTTGAACCGCATTTTATTAAATTGACGTTGTCATTAGGTTATGAGGACAATCTGGAGTTGAACGCGGAGCTAGTCAGAAGAGTGCCTCAGTTCCAGCATATTATCAATGTGTTGTTAAGCGGAAAAAGGTACGAGGACCTTGATTCTGCCGAGAATAAAATAAATCTTTCAGAAGAAATTAAAGCTCATTTAAATGTAATTTTGATTTCCGGAAAGATAAAAGAAGTTTATTTTAAAGAAATCATTGTTAATTAATAATATTCAGCTGAGACTAAACAAATAATAAAACACAAGAATAGCTAGCTTTTTAACTATTATACAGTTAATAAAAAACAATTATTGAGTATTTTCTGAATTAGCGGATGCCGATAATTCATATATAATCTGCTTAATTCAGGAGGAAAAAAATGGGTGACGGATCCTTATCACAAGATGAAATAGATGCCCTGTTGCAAGGCGCTGATGATATGTTATCTACTTCTACTGCGGCACCTGTTATGGATATGCCGCAGAAATCCAGTCCGCTTTCACCTGTAGAGAAAGATGTCCTGGGCGATCTGTTGAACACTACAATGCAGGGTGTTGTTCCATCTCTTGCCGGATATTTAGGCAAGGATATTATTATTAGTAATGCAACAGTTGAGGTAAAATCACAGGACAGCATAAGAAATGATTTTAAAAAGAAATATGTTCAGTTGCCAATTGATTATTCCGGCGGATTTAATGGGAAGAACTTAATAATATTTAACTTTTCAGATGCGGAAGTAATTTCTTCATTAATGATGGGTGATGATTCAGGTGCCCGTCCTGCCGAGTTGACCGAAGCCCATCAGAGCACAATCCAGGAATTTGTTAATCAGATGCTTTCATCGGTCGCAACCGGCTTCAGCAATAAATTCGGACGGCCAATTAATACATCGCAGCCTATGCTGTCTATTGTGCAAAATCCGTCGGAGCTTCAGTTGCCTCCGGGCCGTGATCTTGTAAAAATTACCTATAACATCAACATCGAAAATCTGGTTAATTCCAAATTTTATCATATTATGGAACTTCCTCTTGGTACTGATCTTTCAAAGACCAGAGGTTCCTCCGGGGCAGCCCCTCAACAGGGTATGCAATCTCATAGTTATGATGCAGTAGAACCTACAGGGCAGCAGGTAGGAATAAATCCCGTTAAATTTCCGCCTTTGGGCGAGAGCGTGCCGTATGGAGCCGGAAGCAACATATCGTTGCTGATGGATGTTCCGATGACGCTTACTGTAGAGCTCGGAAGAACAAGACAGCTTGTACGCGACATTCTTGGTCTGGGAGAAGGATCGATCATTGAACTTGATAAATTAGCCGGTGAACCGGTCGACCTGCTGGTAAACGGAAAACTGATTGCCAAGGGCGAAGTTGTTGTAATTGATGAAAATTTCGGAGTCCGTGTAACGGATATTGTCAGCCCGGCGGAAAGAGTGAATAAAGTTCAATAAATTATCTTTATATTTATAATAGTTACTTTATTAAATTATCTTATTAAGAGACATAATACATCTGCGGTTGTGAGGGTTTAAAATGCTTTTTACGGCTTTCGGAAGAATTAAGGAATATATTGCCTTCCCATTTGCGGTCATTTTTTTTGCCTCTGTTTTTATATTATGTCCCATTAAACACTATGCTGAAGAAAAACCCGTAAAAGAGAAAATCACCACCGATAGCCAGAATAAACAAAGCGGAAATACCGGGGAAAATAATAACAAAACAACAGCTGCCGAGAACTCGCTTTATGATTATGAGAGACCTACTGTTGAAGAGGAATCTTATGTTTGGCTGTTTTTTAAAACACTGATTGTACTGGCTATGCTTGTCGGAGGATTTTATTATTTTTACAGGTTTGTGACAAAAAAAACAGGTATTCAGAGCGTCGGCAGGGAAGTAATAAGGATATTATCGATAGTGCCTGTAGGTCAGAATAAATTTTTACAAGTAGTAGATCTTGCCGGAAGAATAATGGTAATAGGAGTTTCCGATTCAAATATAAATCTGATAACCGAAATAAAGGATAAAGATGAAATTGATAGAATAAGGATTCTAAGCTCAAAGTCCAGTCCTGTGCAGCCTGGCGGATTTCAGGAATATGTTTCAAAATATGTTTCCAGGCTATTTAAAAAGGATGCCGGCATTAATGAATTTAGTGATAAAGAAAACATAGAAGCTTTTAATCGTGAAACTGAGACCGACCGGCTGGATTTCTTAAAAAAACAAAGAGAAAGATTAAAAAAGATTAACGGTAAAAATGATGAGTTATAAGAAAATATTTTTCATTATTATTTTTACTGTTTTGTTTTCGGTTTGTCTCTCATATTTTTTTTCAGGTAATCTTTATGCACAGAACTTAGGCGGCGGCGTAAGGATGCCCATCCCGAAAATTACATTTGATATTAAAGAAGCCGCTTCACCTAAGGATGTAGCACTAAGTCTTCAGGTATTATTCTTATTAACCATACTCACTCTTGCACCGGCAATTATGCTGATGATGACTTCTTTTACCAGGATAGTAATTGTTCTCGATTTTGTTAAAAGAGCTCTGACATTACAGCAAATGCCTCCCAATCAGGTAATTGTGGGGCTTGCTATTTTTCTTACACTTTTCGTAATGTCTCCGACTTTTGTTGAAATAAATGATACTGCACTTCAGCCGTATTTAAAAGGTAAAATAAATAATGAGCAATTTTTCGATAAGGGGATAAAGCCTTTACGCAAATTCATGTTAAAACAGACAAGGAAGAAGGACATTGCCCTGTTTATTGATCTGGCCAAGCTTGAAAAGCCAAAGAACGAAGATGCCGTTCCGACGCATTGCCTGATACCGGCATTCATGATTAGCGAACTAAAGAGGGCTTTTGAGATGGGCGTGTATCTGTTTTTGCCGTTTATGGTTATTGACATGATTATTGCAAGTGCGCTTATGGCAATGGGTATGATTATGCTTCCTCCTGTAATGATATCATTGCCGTTTAAATTAATTTTATTCGTTCTTGTCGACGGGTGGAATCTATTGATATATGAACTGGTCAGATCATTCAGATAGAACGAATGACTTATTTCTGGCTGGGATAAATAATAAATTTATGGTGAAAAAAAATGACGGATGTTGATGTAGTCATAATGTTAAGAGAAGCGTTGATGACTGTGCTGATTGTTTCCGCGCCGATCCTGGGCGCAGGCATGCTTGTCGGATTGGTTATTGCTATTTTTCAAACTACTACTTCAATCCAGGAACAGACATTGACATTCGTTCCGAAAATGATCGCTATCTTTGCGACAATTATTTTACTTTCTTCCTGGATACTGCGTACCCTGGTTAATTATACAAAAAACGTATTTTTAATGATAGAGAAGATTGGAATGGGATGAATAAATGCAATATTTTATAAACCATTTTCAGATTTTTTTACTGATAATGATGAGACTGACTTCAATGATGATAATAGCCCCATTTTTTTCAAGTGGGGTTATTCCATTTAGAATTAAAGCGTTAATAGCATTTTTTATTACTTTAGTGATTTTCCCTACTATTGCAAAAGAGGGTTATGTTATTCCCGTTGATATGGGAGCATACTATTTACTGGTGCTTAAAGAAGTTTTAATAGGACTTTTTATTGGTTTTCTGGTTTCACTGATTTTTACGGCTTTTCAGCTTGCAGGTGAATACTATTCGGTTCTTGTGGGATTTGGAATCAGCGAAGTAGTGGACCCTCTTGCTCAGGTTTCGCTACCGCTGCTGGGACAATTAAAGAACCTGGTCGGTTTGATTCTTTTTCTTGTTATTAATGGTCATCATTTTCTTATAAAGGCGATATATCGTTCTTATGAATTGATTCCTGTAATTAGTTTAGGGCCGGTAAACAAAGGATTGCTTAATTTTGTAGTATATTCAATGGGGGGGATGTTTGTAATTGCATTGAAAATAGCATTGCCGGTTCTGGCTACTGTTTTTCTTGTCGAGGTCAGCCTTGGAATATTAGCCAAAGCTGCGCCACAGATGAATATTTTAATGCTGGGATTCCCTATAAAAATAGCAGTAGCCTTCGGGATTTTAATATTGATTAGTCCGCTTATCATAAGAATTATGTATGTATCGCTGGAAAGAACGTTTCAGTTTATATCCAAAGTGCTTTTGCATTGGCCGACTTGATCAATATTTTTAATTATAACGATAAATCGTACGAAGTGATTTTAAAAGATAAAATGATAAAAAATATTAAAATTACAATTGATGAACTGCTTCTATTAAAAGACCTGGAAAAATTCAGGTTTGATCTGCAGTTATTTGCTGCAGAAGATGAAGGAAGGACTGAGGAGCCTACTGAGAAGAAACTGAGGGAAGCGCGTGAGCGGGGACAGGTTGCCAAGACGCACGAACTGCCTCAATCCATTGTGGTTATTTTCGGCTTTTTAGTAATATTTTTTTTAGGTTCATGGCTGTATCACAATTTTGTTCAAATGACTACTCATTATCTCGGATCGTTTTCCAAAGCTGAGATTACGGAAAGAAGCATTTTAATTGAATTTGCTCATATGGTTATGTTTTTTACAAAGACGCTGATGCCTATATTTATTGCAGTTTTAGTTGCGGCTATTCTTGGTAATATTGTGCAGGTCGGATTCCAGCCGTCAGCGCATCCTTTAAAATTTGACTGGAGCAAAATGAAGTTCGATCCTGCTACAATATTTAAAAAGACATTTTTTTCCAAACAGATTGCGATGAATCTTTTTAAAACTTTGTTTAAGGTTATTATGACCGGATTAATTGCATATTTAATAATAAAAGCCGAATATGATGTTATTTTAAAAAGTCCGGATATTTCAATTGGTCTTGCGTTCAGGGATATATCCATAATTGCATTAAAAATTATACTCTGGTCGTCAGTCCTTCTTCTTATCCTCTCTATTCCGGATTATATTTTTCAGAAAAGAGAATTTTTAGAGTCATTAAAGATGACCAAAGAAGAGATGAAAGAAGAATTGAAAGAGACTGTAGGCGATCCGTACATTAGAGCAAGGCTTAAGGAAATGCAGAGGGAAATTGCCACCAGGAATATGATTAAAGAGGTTCCAAAGGCGGATGTAGTAGTTACCAATCCGACTCATTTTGCAGTAGCGCTTCAATACGACAATATTTTAATGGAAGCTCCGAAAGTTTTGTCAAAAGGTGTAGACAGCATGGCACTCAAGATAAGGCAGATAGCAAAGGAAAACAATATAATGATAATTGAGAACCGTCCTTTGGCGCAGGAACTTTATTTTACTCTGGATGTCGGGGATATTATTCCCGAAAAATTATTTTATGCAGTATCTTTAGTGTATGCTGAATTCTATAAACAGAAAAACGCCCAGGATTTAAAGCATAGAAAATTTGCATAATTAGATTTTATTGAATATTACATATTAAATCGGTTTATTGGAAAGATAAATAATTTAAATCATATTAGGAGTTGCCTGTATGGCGGCCAATAAAGGGAAGGGAGGATTCTCTTCGCTGTTTACTGAAAATATTCAGTGGATGCAGAAATCCGATATTCTTATCGGTATAGGCATTATTACGATCGTAGCAATGCTGATTATTCCATTGCCAACACTCCTTCTTGATTTTCTTTTAACAATAAGCGTTATGACCGGTTTGCTTATATTGATGATTGTTATGTTCGTACGAAGGGCATTCGATTTCTCAATATTCCCAACGCTTTTGCTTGTTACGACTGTTTTCCGGCTGGCTTTGAATGTATCTACTACCAGGCTGATACTTTTAGAAGGCGCGGCATTTGACGGGAAAATAATCAGGGCGTTCGGTGATTTTGTAGTCAGCGGAAATTACGTGGTCGGATTTATAATATTTATTATTCTGGTGGCTGTCCAATTTATTGTTATAACAAAAGGAGCAACGCGCACAGCAGAAGTAGCAGCAAGATTTACACTGGATGCCATGCCAGGCAAACAGATGAGCATTGACTCGGATCTCTCCAACGGATTAATTACCGAAGACGAAGCCAGATTAAGGAGGGTTGAAATACGAAAGGAAGCGGATTTTTATGGTGCAATGGATGGCGCTTCAAAATTCGTTCAGGGAGATGTCAAAGTAGGAATAGTTATAACATTGATCAATGTTATCGGCGGATTTATAATAGGCATGGTAATGCGGGGAGAGAGTTTCCAGCTTGCATTAAAAACTTATACGTTGCTTACTATCGGGGATGGATTGGTTAATCAGATACCTTCTCTCCTGATTACCACGGCTACCGGTATAATAGTCACGCGGGCTATATCCGAGGAAAGCCTCGGTGAAGATATTGCAAAGCAGATGGGAATGCACCCGAGAGCGCTGCTTATCACGGCAGGAGCAATTGGTGCTTCGTCGATAATACCCGGATTCCCGACAATTACAACACTGGTGATTGCGGCAGGGCTGGGCGCTCTCGGATACTTTATGCTGAAATCGAAAGAGGAAGAGTCAAATAAAATCAGCAAAGAAGAAAAAGAGGCGCAGCTTAAAGAGCATAAGCCGGAATCGGTACTGCCATTAATACAGGTCGATCCGCTTGAAGTTGAAATCGGATACAGTCTTATACCTCTTGTTGACCCGGAGCAGGGAGGAACTTTGCTCGATAGAATAACAAATATCAGACGGAGATCGGCTCTGGATATGGGATTGATTGTACCGCCTATAAGAATTCGGGATAATATGGAGCTTGATTCTTCGACATATTCGATTCTTATAAAAGGTGTTGAAGTTGGCAGCGGAAAACTTCAGGTCGGAAAACTTATGGCGATGGATCCGGGTACGGTCAAAGAAAAAATACAGGGAGATGAGTTCGTAGAACCTGTTTTTGGATTAAAAGCTATCTGGATAAATCCTGACGCAAGGGATGAAGCAGAAAAGAAAGGTTATACGGTTGTGGACTGTCCTACTATTACAGCAACGCATTTGACCGAATTAATCAAGAGACATGCTGATGAAATTCTCGGAAGACAGGAAGTTAAACAACTGATAGACAACATCAAACGGGATTATCCTATGGTAGTTGACGAAATACTGACCGAGAAGAAGCTGTCCCTCGGAGAAATTCAGCAGATACTTCAAAATTTACTGCGGGAACGGGTCTCAATTCGAAATATGGTTACCATACTTGAAACAACTGCCAGCTATGCAGACCGCACTGGCAGAAATATCGGGTTAATAACCGAATATGTACGTACATCTTTATCAAGGCAGATTTGTAAAACATATATTGATAAAGATAATTCTATCTCAATAATAAGCCTTGATCCTGAGATCGAAGACATAATTGCATCATCAATTCATGATGACCCTATAGAGGGGAATATTTTAAGTATAGATCCCGATACGCATAGAAGTATAATGGACTCCGTAATAAGTGCGTATAATAATGCAAAGGAGCAAGGATACATGCCGATTTTCCTTGTGTCACCCAGGATCAGAAGTGTAACTTTTTCTTTGCTGGAAAGGGATTTGCCGGATTCAATAGTGCTTTCCTATAATGAAATAAGTCCGGACATCAGAGTTAATGTAATTGGATCAGCGCTGCTGCGGTCGGCAGCATAATTATTATGTTTTAATCTGGAAAATATGTGAGGAGGAATCTAATTAAATGAAATATGTTAAAATAAAATCAGGGACATATAATGAAGCAATGATGAAGCTTCGTATGGATTATGGAGAAGATGCTATTCCGGTGAGTCATAAATATGTTAAGGAAGGCGGTATACTTAATTCAAAATTGTTCGCGAAAAATGTCGTTGAATTAACTGCTGCTATACCCGAGAAAAATAATAATTTTAAAATGAAATCCGCAAAAAAAAGCCTAGTCGATTATACTGTTTCAGATTCAGAAGCAATTAAAGAAAGTCTCAGGGCAATAAATAAAAGTCATGATCAGGTAAAAACGTCGCCAAATATCGTATCTGAAACACAAAGAACATCCCTTGATTCACTTTTATTAAAAAACACGGCAACCCATAATATTAAGGACACATTCGCAGCCGGCAAGTCATCTTCAGGTTCTATCCCGGATGAAAAGGAAAGTAATTCAGACATTAAAAGATTTGAAAAGGAATTTGATGAGATTAAATCCACATTAAAGAAGCTGCTGGATGAAAGCAATGGGAAAAGAATGGTTTTTTCGCAAACGCAGGAAGATGATGAAGTAGTAAAACCTTATGTTAATATGCTGAAAGATAATGATTTCGACTATGATGAGCGTACTTTTATCATCGAAGAAATAAAGAGGACAATTAGTCCGGAGGACATGAAAGATAAATATAAAATAGAGAAAAGTCTCAAGGATTTATTAAAAAATAAAATAATTACAAACGGTCCTATTAAAAAAGGTATTAAGAAAAAAGTAATTATGTTTATCGGTCCTACTGGGGTCGGCAAAACAACGACAATGGCCAAGTTGGGCGCTATTTACGCACTGCGTGAAGATTACAAGGTGGCCTTTGTAACAATCGATACATATCGAATAGCTGCAACAGAACAGCTAAAAAAATATGCCGGTATTATGAAAATTCCTATTCATGTTGTTAATGATCAAAAGTCATTTAAGGATGTGATAAATAATGAAAAGTCGGAAATAATTTTAGTCGATACATCCGGACGCAGTCATAAGAACGACTTAAAAATTTCGGAAATGAAAACGTATGCTGATATGGTAGAACATGATTTTGAAAAAATTTTATGTGTCAGCGCAAACACGAAGAAAAATGATCTGAGGGATATTTTTAAGTCGTTTGCAAAAATTAATTTTAACAGTGTGATTATTACAAAAGTCGATGAATCATCATATATCGGCAGTGTAATTGATATTGCCGATAAATTTAAAAAACCGATTTCATATTATACAAACGGACAGGAAGTTCCGAATGATATTTATGTTGCCGACCCCAATAAAATTGTAGATATGATTATCGGTCAGAGTACATATGTTGGAGGATAAAGTGGATCAAGCTTCGAATTTACGTAAATTAGTAATACAAAATAAAAAAGATTATAAGACAAGAACTATTGCCGTTACAAGCGGAAAAGGGGGAGTAGGGAAGTCAAGCCTTTCCGTCAGTCTGGCAATTGCGTTGGCACAGGGAGGGGCATCAGTAACACTCCTGGATGCAGATTTAGGGCTGGCAAATATTAATGTTATTCTTGGTATTATCCCCAAGTTTAATCTTTACCACGTTATAAAGGGCAAGAAAAAATTAAAAGATATAGTAATAGATATTCCGGAAGGAATTAAGATAATTGCAGGTGCATCCGGATTTCACCAACTGGCGAATCTGGATTCAAAACAGATCGGAGATTTTATTCAATCTGTATCGGAACTTGATACTGACGATTTCATGATAATCGATACAGGCGCGGGAGTATCACAGAATGTCCTGCGTTTTGTAATCGCAGCTGATGATATTCTGGTTGTAACTACTCCTGAGCCGACCGCAATAACAGATGCCTATGGAATAATTAAGTCAATTGCATCGCAGTCGCCGGATAAATCGGTTAAATTAATAGTAAATCGGGTTAACTCCGCTTCAGAAGGGAAAAGAGTGGCTCAACGGGTAATAACTATAGCAGGTCAGTTCCTGAACATGAAGGTTGAAAGCCTTGGGTTTATTTTTGATGATATGTATGTACCTAAATCAATAAGAAATCAAAAACCATTTATAGTTAGTTATCCCAAATCAAAGGCATCGGCATGCGTTTTCATGATTGCAAATCGTATTTCCAATAAAGAAATATATTCCCGGAAAGGCTCTGGTATGGCGTCTTTCTTTAAAAATCTATTTTCATCTGAAGAAGAAAGCGATGAATCTGTAAAAATAACTTGATTTGTTTTTAAATAATTATATATACTTAAATTGTATTAATATTATTAAAAAATAATTTTGGGGAAAACGAGATTTAATCAAAATGATTAACCTGAAAACTATCCACAGAGATTATATATTGATATTGTTTTTTGGTGCATCGGCATTAATATTATCTTTAGTAATTGGGATATTTTCAGGGAACAGTGTCGCAACTATTTTCATCAGAGCTTTAACTAATACGGTTTTATTCTCTGTTTTAGGATTTATATGTTTGTTCGTGCTTAAAAAGTTTGTTCCCGAATTATATCAAATAGTCAATTCATTGAATATCAATAAGGAAGTTGAAATAAAATCAGAAGATCTGGCCAATAAAGACATTAAGCCGAATAATAATGCTAATAACGTTGAACCAGGAGAAAAGACATCTGTCCAATCAGAATCTGATGTTGCAGTAAATACAGGACGGGAAGATGCTGCATTGGAAAATGAATTTAACAGAATGGAAAAACCAAGCGAAATATATTCCTCTTTAGGAGCGGATAATAATGATCCGACCGGCGGCTCACAAAAACTTTTCAAAGACAATAAAATAAAATATGAACCTAAAATCGCCGCTCAGGCGATAAGGACAATGATGAAAAGAGATGAATAAAAACAAATGAAAAAAGAAAATGTCGAAATAAATAACCTCAATGATTTGAATAGTTCTGAAGAAGACGAACTATGGAAAAATTTCGTTAAAACAAATGATCAAAAAATTCGGGATTATTTCGTAATTAAATATTCACCGCTTGTTAAATATGTGGCAGGGAAGATTTCGATGAGTATGCCGCAAAATGTAGAGTTTGAAGATTTAATTGCTTATGGAATTTTTGGTTTAATTGATGCTATTAATAAGTTTGATCCGAGCAGGGGAATCAAGTTTAAAACATATGCAATGACAAGAGTGCGTGGTGCTATTTTTGATGAACTCAGATCAATAGACTGGGTTCCCAGATCGATCAGGCAAAAAGCGAAACAGATTGAACTGGTAATATCTGAACTTGAGAATAAATTAGGAAGAACAGTTGAAGATGAAGAAATAGCAAAGGAGATGGGAGTCACAGGCGAGGAATTTCAGATACTTTTAAACAAGCTAACCGGGGCATCAATACTGTCTTTGAATGATATATGGTATCTTGGAGATGACAGCGACGAACTGTCAATTATTGAGACACTGGAAGCTCCCGAAAATATGAATCCCGATATTTTAATTGAGAAAGAAGAGATCAGGGATCATATTGTAGATGCCATTAAAAAGCTGCCGGATAAAGAAAAGAAAGTAATTGTTTTATATTATTATGAGGACCTAACCCTGAAGGAAATAGGAGCGGTTCTCGATGTAACTGAAAGCAGGGTATCACAGCTTCATACAAAAGCCATAATGAGATTACGTGGAAGATTAGGCCGAATAAAATCCAATATTGTTGGATAATAATATTTTTTCTGTCGCATTCCGAGGAGAAAATAGTAATATGTTTTTAACTGCTTGCGTCGGATAATTATAAAATGAGTAATTTAAAAGATTTTTTAAAGAATATTAACGATGGAAGCGAAAATACTTCTGCGGATAATGAAGTCGAAATTTTTGCCGATTCTGTTAAACAGGCGCTTGAGCTTGCTTCACGCGAGTTTAATGTTGATATATCAATGCTCGATTATGAGATTCTTGAAAAAGGCACTCCCGGAGTGCTGGGCATAGGCAGAAAACCCTATCATTTACTTGTAAAGCACTCGGAAACAACCTCACAATATAAAGACATACTTGAAATAGAAAAAAAACTTTCCAAAGTTTCACTTGCTGAAGATATCGACTTAAAAAAAGTAAATAAAAGTGAAGATGGAAAATGCAAAATAAGAGTAAGCAAAACAGGAATATGGCTTACTATTTCTCCGCCTAAAGCCAAGGGGAAAAAAGTTGAAGTTACGGAAGTCAGGGAACAGCTTAATTTACTCAGAATATCGAATGTTGATAATAAAAAAATAGAAAAAGCTGTGTCTGGTAAAACAGACAAACCTGTTAAAATCGGAGAATGGATTCCCAATCCGGAAAACGACAGTAAAATGTCGGTAGAGATGTCCGATGATGAAATGAAAGCTTTTGTAAAAATAATACGGCCTCGTTTCTCAGGAAGACATCTTGATCTTGATGATATTTTACCGGAGCTAAAGTCCGCGGGTGTAGTCACAGGCATAGATGAAGAAAGAATTAATAAATATCTGGATGATATGGATTATTCATCCGTTCTTATTGGAGCAGAAGGCGTTAAACCAAAACATGGTCGAGATGCATATATCGATTATAAAGTTAGAATAGATAAATCCCGGACAGTATTTGAAGAAGATGAAAAAGGCCAGGTTGATTTTAAGGATCTGGATTTGCTTGAAAATGTTGTTGTCGGCCAGGTCCTTGCGGTAAAAATGCCTTCAGAAGAAGGCATACCCGGTAGAACAATAACCAATAGAGTTCTTCCTGCGAAATCAGGAAAAGATACAGCATTAAAATATGGCAAAGGCACTATTCTTTCCGAAAACGGTCTTGAGCTTACAGCAGAGATCAATGGCCAGGTAGTTTTTCAGCATGGCAAATTAAGTGTAGAACCTGTTCATGTTGTTAAAGGAGATGTATCTTTAGAGACCGGAAATATAGTTTTTCTCGGTTCGGTTCTTATTACAGGAAATGTGCAGGATAATTTTATTGTTAAATCAGCCGGCAATATTGAAGTAAGAGGAGCAGTGCAAAAAGCCTTTCTTGAAGCTGAAGGGAATATAATAGTAAGACAGGGCATAGTCGGAAGAGATGAGGCTAAAATTGAATCGACAGGTGGGTCAATCTATGCAAAATTTATTCAATCAGCAAATGTAATAGTTGAAAAAGACGTTATTGTCCCGGAAGGTATACTGCACTCCAATGTGGATGCAGGCGGCAGAATTATTTGCATAGGCCGCAGGGCAAAGATAGTCGGCGGAACTATCCGGGCAGGCGAAGAAGTAAATGCCAAATATTTAGGATCGGATACATTTACAAAAACCGATATAAGTGTCGGAATAAATCCTAAAGTTTTACAGCAAATATCTGATATGAAAACAATTGTAAAAGAGTCTTCGGAAGAATTAGAAAAAGTAAATCTGGATTTAAACACATTGAAAATACAAAAAGCCGGTTCAGGCGGTAAGTTGCCGGCAGATAAAGATGAATTATACAATAAATTATTAGCCCAAAAACAAAAACTGACAGGAAGAATGCATGAGGTCGGTATAGAACAGGAAGAGTTGAAAGCATATCTGAATATCCTTGAGCAAAAAGGTAAAGTGTGCGCAGAACAAAGCATTTATCCTGGAGTAGATATTCATATTAAAGATGAGAAATTTGCGGTTAAGGATCAATATTCGCATGTAAAATTTGTAATGGAAAATGATGGCATTAAGATATATGAATATGAACCGCCACAATTTACCGATGATCAGACAAAATTGATGGCACATACAAGGATAAGAAGAAAGTCATAGGTAATCCTCAATGACAGTTAAACCAATTGATATCCAGACAAATATTTCACACATGCACGAGGTCGCAAAAGGAGAACACGTGCGGTCTGCGATTAATATAGAAGGTCAGCATAAGCTTGAGAAGGATGCAGAGGAAGAAGCAAATAGAATTAAAAACAAATTAGATGCAAATAAACATGCTGAAAAAACTACAATAATGAGAGAGGAAGCTCGTAAACAAAAAAAAGAGAAAAAATTAATAAAAGATGAATCAAAGAAAAATGATTCAGATAGAAAACAGAATTTAACAAAATTTATAAATATAGGTCTTAAAATAGACGTAAAGAGGTGACATGGAATTTATTATATTGATTTTTATCAATATTATAATGGGCGCTTTGTTTTATTTAATACTTAGATTAAAGCTGGAAAAGCATGCTTCTGATTACAGAGAAAAAAGATTTAGAAGGGAAATGGATGAAATAATCTGTGCTTTTAATGAAACAGCGGAAAGGAATATTACAATATTAGAGAAAAAAATTGAATATCTGAAAAAAATTATAAAAACTGCTGGTTTGGCCGGCAGCATAAGTTACGATGTCGATGACAACATGCTTAAAAATGATAAAGCAATTGAGAATGATAATATTAAGATATTGGAAAATTCAGGTAATAAGGCAGGTAAATCAGTCGATATTAAGCTAAATAGTAAATTAAACAGTAACGGTTCAATAATAAAAGGTTATCTTCAGATAAAAGGCAGATTATTTGATGCCTACAAATCCATATTCGAAAACAGGCATAACGTTTCATTAGATATACAATCAGATAATACAGATAAAATCATGAAAGGACAGGATACTATTCCTGTCGAATTGCTGGCAAAATATGATCGGTCTATGGAAGAAAGTAAAAAAAAATGTATTACTAAAGACACAATTAATAATGACCTCGAGAAATCTGAATTTAAATTAATTGAAATGTTTAAACATTCAGACGATAAATATATTTTAATATCTCAATTATATAATGAAGGTTATCCGGCAGACTTCCTCTGTAAATGCTCCGGTATCCCTATGGGTGAGATCAAACTTGTACTTGATTTACATACTTCTTTATAATGTCGGTCTTTTTAAACGATGCCAATGTTATTACTGAAAGATAACAAAAATACTAAATAAAAACTAAATTCCAGAATATTATGATAGATGTTGACTTAATTAGTAGATTAACTGAAAAAGAATTCGAAAAATTTGCTAAACTCATATACGAAGAAAGCGGGATTTTTTTAAAATCCGTAAAGATAACATTATTATCCAATCGACTTAGAAAAAGGCTAAAGGTTTTAAATCTGAATTCTTATAATGATTATTATAATTACATTGATGGTCTGCCGGATAGGTCAAAAGAAATTGAAGCATTATTGGATGTTGTATCAACAAACGAAACTTATTTTTTTAGAAATGAAAGACAGTTCGAGGCGCTGTCAAAAGAATGCTTGCCGGATATAGCAAGAAAAAAACAACATGACAAGAAACTCCGTATATGGAGCGCAGGCTGCTCAACAGGTGAAGAGCCTTATACTATTGGCATATGTATTTTAGAATTATTAAATCTATTTCACGATTGGCAGATTGAAATATTAGCCACAGATATTGCTGCTTCCGTGCTGGAATTTGCAAAGAAAGGTATTTATTCAGGAAGAAGAATTGATAAAGTAAAACCGGATTTTTTGAAAAAATATTTTCTTAATGATCCCAACGATCCGGAATTTTTTTCAATAAAAGGTGAAATAAAAAAATTAGTTAATTTTAAAATGCTTAATTTATTTAAAGATCCTTACCCTGTAAATATGGATATAATATTTTGTCGAAATGTAATGATTTACTTTGATAAGGAGCATCAAAAAAAATTACTTTCCGGATTTTATAATTCAATATATAAAAAAGGATTTCTTTTTCTTGGTCATTCTGAAACGATTTATTCAATATCGGATGATTTTGCTTATAAAAAAATATTAGAAACTCCCATTTATATTCCTAAGGAAAAATAATTTGAGCATTAATTTAATTACAGTAGGAATAGCAGAAATTCAAACTGCAACTCCGCCGGATATTTTGCGGACAATTCTTGGGTCATGTGTTGGAATATGTTTGTTTGATTACAAAAATTTTATTGGTGGTCTTTCCCATATAATGTTGCCAAAAATGAGTGATAATAATTCAAATGAAAAGAAATATGCAGACACAGCAATACCTTTATTATTGCAGCAAATGTATTGTAAAGGTGCAAAACTTGAATATATTATCGCAAAAATAGTAGGCGGAGCTACAATGTTCAATTTTCCACAAAAGAGCAATTTAACCAATATTGGTGAAAGGAATATACATAGCGTAAAAAGTACTTTAAAAAATTTTAAAATTAAAATTGTTGCAGAGGAACTCGGTGGAGATTATGCCCGGACAATAGATTTTTATGTAGATACAGGTATTGTTAAAATTAAATATTTGAACAAACAATTAAATATAATATAGGCAGTTATATAAATGGAGAGCATGACAGGATATTCATATATCGAAAAGAAAACCGCTCAATTTTCTTTTTCGGTTGAAATAAAATCATTGAATTCCAAGTTTCTTGAAATAAATACTTATTTGCCTAAATTGCTTAGTAAAAATGAAAATGCGATTACTGAGTTAGTAAAAAATAAATTCACCAGAGGAAAAATATTTTTGACAATTGAAGTTTTCAACTGGAGTGAGAACAAAGCATCTTCAATAAATAAAGATTTGATTAAGAAAATTTATTACGATCTTAAAGATATCGAAAAGGAATTAAAAATTACTAATTTTTTTTCCGGCGATATTATTTTTTCTTTTGACGATATAATAAAAAAAACAAAAACCGTTCTTTCTTCAGCTTCCTATGAAATAATTATAAATACTATTAAAAATGCGATTGATAAAAACATCAAAATGCGCTTACTTGAAGGTAAAATAATAAAAAAAGATGTACAAAACTCATTAAATATTATTCAGAATAATTTATCTGGGATTAAAAAGAAATTTAAGGATGTATCAAAAATATTGTTTAAAAAATTAAAAAATAATATTGAAACAATCGCTGGAAGAAAAATAGATGATGTAAGGGTATATACGGAACTGGCAGTCTTGGTTGACAAGATGGATATAAATGAAGAAATTGTACGTTTAAATGATCATTTAAAAAAATGTAGACTATTAATTGACAGTAATGAACAGATCGGCAAAAAACTGGATTTTTTAGCACAGGAGATGTTCAGAGAAACAAACACAATTGCCTCAAAGGCAAATAATGCGGAAATTTCACATATTGTAGTAAATATCAAAAATCATATAGATAAACTCAGAGAACATTCCAGGAATATTACATAGATTTATGAAAGCAACCTTAATTAATATTGGTTTTGGGAATGCAGTTGTTGCTGAAAGGATAATAGCTGTCATAACCCCCATATCGGCATCTGGTAAACGAATTCGGGAAGAAGCAAAGGAGAATGACGTTTTAATCGATGCTACCCACGGAAGAAAGACAAGGGCAATTATAATTATGGACTCGAATCATGTAATTTTATCTGCTATGCAGCCCGAAACTATCTCAAATCGATTGGCAAACCATGAAAATCCTGAAGAATAATTTTTCGGTTGTTGTTTCCGCTCCCTCAGGTGCAGGCAAAACAACAATTATTAACAAATTATTATCTGAAGATCCCGGATATGAATTTGTTATTTCTACAACAACCAGACCTCCAAGAAAAGGGGAAAAAGACGGTATTAATTATTATTTTACTACAATTGAAGATTTTAGAAATAAAATTAAAACTAATAAATTTATCGAATGGTCACTTGTTCATCAAAACTATTATGGAATTGCAAAAAAAGAATTTGACAGAATAATAGCACTCGGAAAGATTCCTTTATTTGATATTGATGTGCAAGGTGCCTTAAAATTAAAAAAAATACTGAAAGATGCTGTTTATATTTTTATAATCCCTCCATCGATTGAAATACTTAAAACTAGGTTAATGAAAAGGAATACTGACAGCAAACAGCAAATAAATATCAGGATACAAAATGCGTTAAAAGAGTTGAAAAAAATAAAACATTATGATTATATAATAGTTAATGAGAATATTAAAGATTCCGTTCTTGACTTTAAAGCGATATTAAGGGCAGAATTTTGTAAAAATAATAAAAATTATATAAATGCTGAATATACACAAATATAAAATTAAGGAGATTTAAAGTGCAAGTTTCTCTGGATAAATTACTGTCTTTTAACGAAAATAAATATGTTTTTGCTAAAGCAGCTATGAAAGCGATAGAAAAAATTAATAACGTTAAAGAATATAAACAAGAAGAAAACGAAAAAATAGTCATCAAAGTATTAAACCTGGTGCTGGACTCGAAAATTAAATTTTATCGGATAAATCAAAAAGAAAACGAGTAACAGCCGGAATTAATGTTATTTTTGCTATATTAATAATTAGGAAAAAACAATTAAAGCGATTGTTTTACTTGGCCCAACAGGAGTCGGAAAGACTGACTTATCATATAAAATATACGATGAAAACATAGAAATTATTTCGGTTGATTCTGTACAGGTATACAGATATTTTGATATTGGAAGCAGCAAACCAGATTCCGAAATCAGAAAAAAAATAATACATCACCTCATCGATATAGTTGATCCGGACTATAATTTTACCGCAGGTGACTTTTGCAGATATGCTAATATAGCGTGCAGCAATATTTATAAAAAAAAGAAATACCCGCTGTTTATAGGGGGAACTCCATTTTATATTGATTCCTTTTTTAACGGATTGTCGGAAATTCCGGAAATTGATGAAGCCGTTAAAATACAGTTAAAATCCGAGTTAATTGAATACGGCTTACACTTTCTTTTCGAAGAGCTTAAAAAATGCGACGAAGTGTTTTCAAGAAGAATTCATTTAAACGACAAACAACGCATATTGAGAGGTCTTGAAGTATTCAGGGGAACAGGCAAACCTTTAAGCGGATATTTTATCAATAAAGTCGGACATGAATCGAAGGACACTTTATACATTGGACTTTTAATGGATCGTGAGATTTTAAAAAAGAGAATTGATCAAAGAGTCGATTGCATGATCCAGTCCGGATTAATTGATGAAGTGAATAGCCTTAGGAAGATGGGGTATAATTCTGATCTTAAATCAATGCAATCGATTGGATATTTAGAGATAAATAAATATTTGGATAATGAGCTATCTCTTACAGATGCAGTTGATAAAATAAAATCCGAAACTCGGAAATATGCCAAAAGACAAATGACCTGGTTCAGACGAAACAAAAAGATTCAATGGATAGAGCCAGCCGATATTAAAAAAATTAAAGAAATAATTAATAAAATATTTTTTAATTAAAATTATTAATTAAAAAATATGTGTCTGCTCAGCTATAAACTTTTATATATTGTATTAGCCCTTGCAATCAATAATTGAGCAGTTACAAAAAAAATATATAAAAACAAGGGTATTAAGATGTCAAAACAAAATAAAAATCTGCAGGATTCTTTTTTGAATATATCCAGAAAAGAAAAAATAAATTTAACTATTTATTTAGTGAACGGTGTTCCTATTAAAGGGCGGGTTTTGAGTTTCGATAATTTTACAATACTGCTTGAAGTCGATAAAAAGCAAAATCTAATTTACAAACATGCGGTATCGACAATATTACCTGCTAAACCAATACCTTATCAAAATATTGAAGAATGGGAAAAATGATAGAATAATTATTAAAAAAGGCAGAAATTTGTATTTTTTTAACCGTTATGATTAAAAAATTGTAAAAAAGAATTGCTTATATTATTAACTTAATTAGTCAATGAGCTAGTAATAATTATTATTATTTTTTATTGCAGATAAAAATAGCTTTTTAAAATATTATTTATTTGTAATTGAAATTTATATTAAAATAAAAAATTCAGTTATAAAAAATAATACTGAATTGCAAAAACATAAATCTTAAAAAAATAAATTTAATAAAAGGAGATATAAAAAGTGCCCTGCGGTAGAAAAAGAAGAAAAGCAAAGATTTCTAAACACAAGAGAGATAAACGCAGAAGAAGAAATCGTCATAAAAAAAAGTAAAGTATTATATTAAATGAGTCTTATTATAATCATTTCTCAAAAACGATCTAAAAAGTAAAAATAATAAGATTGAAAAATGATGAGAAGAACAGATTCAAGTAATAACTCGAAAGCTAAAGATTATTTCTGGAAAAGGAGACCTTCTGAATTAAGAGGTTATAATAGAACTTTATATATAACTACGGACGATAATGATTATTTAAGAGTCGATTTCAATCTAAAGGAAAAAAGAATTCGTATATACCTTGAGGATAACGACGAAGGGGGTAATCCGTATTATTCAGTTATTACAAATGGGAAAATAACTGTAGAAAGAAACGCTACAACCGGACGAGCAGCTGAATTATACGAAAAATTTAATAAAAGGGCTGATGTATTCAGTACTATTCCTAATCCTGATATTATACATTTAATTAATAATAATTATGGTATAGGTCTTAAGGGAAAGAATAAGGCAGTCCATAAGCCTGAATATAAAACAAAACAATCTACTCAAAACGATAATAATATCCCCGATTTTGTTACCGGAAAAGATAGAGATTTCAAATCAAAGAAGAAAAGGAAAAAATTTTATCTTACTGATATTATTGATGTTGTGATAGGTTCAATTCTTTGCCTTGCCATTTATATTTATAATCATAGTTTTGTGACTTTAGGAGTGCTTGCTGCTTTTATTGGTATTTTTATTGGACTTTTAGACGTTTACTATAGAGAAAAACGTCTTAATATAATAAAAATGCTTTTATTTTTATTAGCAGGTGTGATATTCTATATATATGGGTATTATATATTATAAGGTAACTTCTGCTATAACTTTTATTGTTAGGTTATGTTTAATAAAAAAAATCTTAATAAGTAAGAAGCAAAAGTCATATACGGAGTTATAAGGTCACTATAATGAGGAATAAAGAGATAAAAGAAAAATCGGTCTCGTCAATACAGATTGTTTGCTTCAAGATAGGGAAAGAGGAATATGGTATTGATATTCTTAAAGTACAGGAAATATTAAATCTTCCCAAGATCACATTGCTTCCTAAAGCTGCGGATTTTATTCTTGGCGTAATAGATCTTAGAGGTAAAATTTTACCTATTATTGATTTAAGCAAAAGATTTGGAATTACCTCCCTTAATGTTTCAAAAATAACCCGCGCTATTATTGTTAAAATAAAAGAGAAGGAAGTGGGTCTAGCGATCGACTCGGTTAGTCATGTAGTTAGAGTTGAGTCGGATGAAATTGAACTTCCACCTGCTATTGTTAAAGGAATTTCCGGAAGATATATTGTCGGTATTGCAAAGGTGAATGATGAGTTTGTGGTAATACTGGATATTGATCAGATTTTCTTAGCTAATGAACTGAATGCTCTGGAAGTATCGAGGAAAAAATAAATTGCCCTACCTTGATTCCGGGATTCTTTTTATTTTTAATTTAAAATTAGAAATTGCTTCGGACATAACTTCTTTTAATGGAATATTCTGTTTTTGAGATATTTTATTACAATCTTCAAATTCTGGTTGAATATTAACAATATTATTATTTAAATATCCGATTTTAATCCTTACCTCCATTTTAAAAACCTGTACTTTTTCATATTCCCTTTTAATTTTCTCCTGGTTTACATTAAAAGTTCTAAGACCAAGAGTTGTTGTATGCTTATAAATAATATCAGAAAGATCGTGTATTTTTTCAATGTTTGCAATTACGGTTAACAGAGTTCCAGGGCGCCCTTTTTTCATTAAAACAGGGCTCGTATAAGCATCCAATGCTCCATTATTGAACAGCAACTCTATAATATTCGGATAAATTTGCGGATTCATATCATCAATGTTGCACTCGATTTGCCGAATTTCTTCTTTCGGTTCATTATCTTCAATCAGAAAAGCTCTTGTGTAGCTTTCAAACGAATGCTCTCTGGTCCCAAATCCGGTTCCATTTTTAAGAATTGTAAAGCTACCGGATGTATTTTGACTTCCGAGTGTTGTTAGAATAGCAGCTGCAGTGGGCGTAACCAGTTCTCCTGTTTTATTTGTGAATCTCGATTTTTGATTTTTTAATAGGTTCGCAACTGCAGGAACCGGTACTGGCAGTTCGCCATGAGCAGTATTTACTGTTCCTGTCCCAAGCGGGAATTCATTATAAAATATTTTTTCTACTTCCATTAGAGCAATCATTATGCAAAATGCTGAAATATCAATTATTGAATCAACTGCTCCGACTTCATGAAAATGAATTTCTTCAATTTTTTTACCATGAACTTTTGCTTCAGCGTCGGCAAGATTTTCAAATATCTTAAAGATATTATTAATGATATTCGAAGAGAGTCCGCTTCTGTTAATAAGTGTTTTTATTTCTTCCAGATTCCTGTGAGATGAAGCATCTTTGTATGAAACATTGGCTAATGTACCGGAAATATGATGTTTAACAATTTTTTTAGGAGAAATATCCCAATCGGGAAGTTTCAGCATTGAAAGCATTTCCATCATTTCATTATATAAGGCTGTAAAGTCAAGTATGGATCCCAACAGCATATCGCCCGATGCGCCGAGTTGAATGTCAAAGTATAAGCTTTTACTCATGATATTATTATACTCATTGAACGTTTTTAATGTTGTTAATAGTATTCAGGATTTTAAAGGCTAGAGCAGCCGCACCGAACCCGTTGTCAATATTCATTACCGCCACTCCAGGAACGCAGGAATTAAGCATCCCAAGCAGTGGAGTCAGCCCGTTAAAGGATGCGCCGTAGCCTATGGAAGTCGGAACCGCTATTACAGGGGCCTGTACGAAACCGGCAACGACGGAAGCAAGTGCTCCTTCCATTCCTGCGAGCACAATTATTACTGCAGCTGATATCAGCTCGTTTCTGTGGTCCATTACTCTGTGAATGCCTGCTATTCCAATATCGCTTATCATCTTTATATCAAGACCGAGCATTTCACCCGTAATAATCGTTTCTGTTCCTATGGATATGTCGGAAGTACCGGCAGTAACAACTAACACTTTACCGGGTAATTTTTGTATCTCATTGTTTCTATATATAATTGTTCCTGCTGTTTTATTATATTGAGCCATGGGAAGAATTTTTTTTACAGCTTTATATATAGTTTCAGAGGCTCTTGTAGCAATAAGATTTGATCCATGTTTAACGAGTTTCCTGGAAATAATTGCTACCTGTTCAGGTGTTTTATTCTGGCAAAAAATTACTTCAGGGAATCCGCATCTTAATTCTCTATGATGATCAATTTTTGCAAATGAAATGTCTTCATAAGGCAGGTTTTCAATGTAATTTAAAATATCTGTTTCGGATATTTTATTTGTTTTAAATTGATGTAAAATTTTTTTAATTTCGGATTTTTGCATATACTAATAAGCTGCAATTAATATGGTTTCTATCTCATCTTTGGTCAATAGTCTAGGGGCATTTGCCAAAAAAGGGTAGGAAATTGCAATTTCTGCTACTTTTGCAAATTCGCTCTTTTGAATATCAAACTGGAAAAGTCTTTGCGGAATATCAACATCCATCTCTAATTTTCTTACTCCTTCGACTGCTCTGATTGCCGCTTCAATTACTGTAATATCCCTTATCTCTTCATCCATGACTTTTGACATTTGGACGTATTTTCCTGAGGATGAGGTTAAATTATATTCCATTACATGCGGCAGCATCAGGCTTATGCCTTTTTCAACAGAAATTTTAAATTTGGATGATAACGCCAGTGATATCGCCAGAGAAAGAGATAATTCTGTTGTGGCAAATGCAATTCCGGACATTATTGAAGCAATGGATAATCTGGTTCTATGGGTAATGTTTTTTGGTTCTCTGTATGCGAGAGGAAGAGTTCTAAAGATGATATCAATAGATTTTAACGCATATGTATTAACAAAGTCATTAGTTTTTTTGGAAACGACAGACTCGGTAGCAATAGCCAAAATACTTATTGTGCTATCCGCGACTGCTTCCTCTGTTGATGCAACTGAAATTTTAGGATCAATAATAATTGCTTTCGGAAATATTTCTTTATTGCTGTAAATTTTTTTTGTCATTTCTTTTATTTCTGTGATATAAAACACAGGTAAAAGCTCAAAACCGAAAATCGGGAGCGAGGGTATGCTGATAAATGGTATTGATGCTTTTACATCAGGATTAGCGAACAGATCATTGCAGAAAAGGTGATTATTTATCAGTAAGGCAACCGCTTTACCGGCATTGATTGAATCAATGCCTCCAAATCCTATTATAACATCACATCTGGTCATTTTTGCATAATAAACTGCAGAATCAATATATTCTGTATCCGGATTATCCGGAATTTCATCATATATTATCGATCCAATATTGTATTCATTAAGACTTTTTGTCATTATATCGATAGTAGAATAATATTTGGAGAAATCGCTTGAAGTTGTTATAATTAATACTTTTGTGCCGTATTTTCTGATTATTTTCCCGATTTCCGGGATGATTTCCTGCTTAATGTAAATTTCTGTGGGTATATTAAAATCCGGGGCGATGACATTAATCAAAATATTTATCCTTACCGTATAGTAAAAAAAGCGGAGTTTGTTTAATTCCGCTTTTTCTATAGTCAAGCCATTGAATTTATAAAATTATAAAATTTTATTTTCTGATTAAGTTAGTGGCGATTTTATCTGCAACCATTTCCAGGACTTTATTGTCTGTGAATTTATCGTAAGTGCCGTTTTCTATTTGTTCTTTTATCGCGTTTACTTTATCTATACGTATATCGGGAACATCTTTTACAATCTGTATGTATTCGGCAATTTTTGCGGCTTTTTTACCCTCGGAGGATATTTCAAGAGAATCTGTCTTTTTTTGTTCAGTATTTTTAGAAACCGATTTTGTTCTTTTTGTGTCTACAATATTATTTATATTTTCTATTTTATCGATTACCATTGTTTTTTCCTTTATTAGTCTAGTATATTATTCGGAAAAAAACGCAAATTCTTTAATTAAATATATACTAATCTACATTCAATTTTAGAAAAAATTATCTATATTACAAGCAAAAAAAATAAAAATATAGGATAATTACAAGATTATTTAGTATCTGTTAGAATTGCTATTGCGAACTCGCCGAGTTCTTTAATATCTTCTAAATTATTATGCACCGCTTCAATATTTCCGCTAATGAACTCTTCATAAATTTTTGTTATTTCCCTGCCGACGATTACCTGAGATTCGGGGAATATTTCGTAAATTATATTTAATAATTTTTTTACCCTGTATGGAGATTCAAATATTACTAATATTCCTTTAAAATCGCGGAATTCTTCAAGTTCTCTGCGCTTCCGGCTGTCTTTTTTGCTTAAAAACCCAAGAAATAATATGTTTTTACTGGGAAATCCGGAAACTGATAACAAGGCCGTTAATGCGGATGGCCCCGGAACAGGAATTATTTGTATTTTTTTTAAAAGCGCGGCCCTTACTAGCTTTGCCCCCGGATCCGAAATCCCGGGCGTTCCGGAATCGGTCATATATGCGACACATTTTCCCTGCTCCAGTTGTTTTATTGCAAAATCGATTTTCGAATCTGCAGAATGCGCATGGAGAGAAATAGTGGGAAGTTTAATGTTATAATAAGAGATTAGTTTTTTTGTATGTCTCGTATCTTCGCAGAATATTAATTCAATTCTTTCCCTTAAAGTGTTTAAAGCGCGAAGAGTAATATCTTCCAAATTTCCTATCGGCGTTGCAATAATATAAAGAGTCCCAGGTTCCATTTAGTTTTTTATATGCGTAAAATTAGATTATTTCAAAAAGGTTTTATAATTGTTTTGCTATTGACATAATATTTATTGAAAATTAAAATATAAACAATATAAATATTTAATTATTATGCAAGGAATAAAAGAGTTTTTTTACAACTATTATATTAGTTTTATAGATGGTCACGATTATGTTTTATTTTGGAGGTAATTTATGAAGAGCAGGCATGATTTCCCAGACCTAAACACAAAAACCCCTGATGGGATAAAACCCGGCGGAAAGCCATATAAAGTATTAGTTGTTGATAATAAAGACTTTCAAAGGAAACAGCTTGTACAGGTACTCGAGTCGGAAAGATATAAAGTGGTTGCGCAGGCAACAAATGGGCAGGAAGCATTGGATCTTTACGAAGAACATAAAAAAGATCTGGACCTTATAACTACTACATTAGATATGCCGGTTCTTGATGGTTACGCTTTTTTATACGATCTTATGAAAAGAGATCCAAAGGTTAAAATAGCATTTATTAGCGAAGATACAACAAAAGGAGTAATTGAAGATTTACTTAAAATGGGAGCTGCTGATTTTATATTGAAACCAATTGAGAGAGTTAGAATTTTAGATAGAATAAGGCTGGTGTTAAAAAAATAGAAAGGGGTTCGGTAATAAAAGAGTAACCGCAGGACGCGATTGTAATTAAACCATTCTCATTTCTATCCCTCTGTGTTTTAGCTCTGTTTTTAAGTCACGGATAGGGATTTCTCTGAAATGGAATATTGATGCCGCAAGTACGGCATCCGCTTTTCCTAAAGTGAGCCCATCATAAAGATGATCGATTGTACCTGCTCCTCCGGAAGCAATAACCGGTATAGGGACTGCTTCCGATATTTTTCGTGTTAACTCGAGGTCATAGCCAATTTTAGTACCGTCTCTGTCCATGCTCGTTAGTAAAATCTCACCTGCACCAAGGTCGCTTGCTCTAACTGCCCATTCTATGGCATCGTTTTCAGTTCGGGTTCTGCCGCCATGCAAGTAAACATTCCAGCTCCCGGATTTATTGCTTTTGGCATCTATTGCTACAACAATGCATTGTGAGCCGAATTTTTTTGCCGATGATTCAATGATTGAAGGATTTTGCACAGCAGCCGTATTTATTGAGACTTTATCAGCTCCGTTTTCAAGGATTAACCTGACATCTTCTATGTTTCTTATCCCGCCGCCTACAGTAAATGGAATATTAATGCTCTCAGCGACTCCCTTAACCATATTGAGTATTATATTTCTTTTGTCAGATGATGCAGTGATATCAAGAAAAACAAGCTCATCAGCGCCTTCCTCGTCATAAAATCTGGCATTTTCAACAGGGTCCCCGGCGTCTCTGAAATTAATAAAATTTACGCCTTTAACAACACGTCCGTCTTTTACATCAAGACAGGGAATTATCCTTTTTGCGAGCATTCTGCAAATCCTAAATTTAAATTTAAAAAATTAATCAATATTAAAGTTATACGGGTATATATAGCAATATTTGACTTTGTTTAGGTTAAGTTATTATTAATCAAGCTTCTTTTAAAAATATATTTGAGATTTGTTTATTATAGTTATATTATTTATAACGTATGTATTCAATATTTCCGATAATTATCCTAACATGTACTGATTTACTTAAAATGCCAGATAGCAGACTTTAAAGAATAATGATAAAAGTAAAACAAATAATTATATCTTTTTTGTTATTAAGCAGTTTCCATGTTTCTCTTTTTTCCATGGCTAATGAAAAAGAAAATTCATATTTTAAAATATATTTATATATGGAAAAGGCTACATTTGAAAATAATGAGTCAATATTATTATATATAAATATTAAAAATACATCTAAAACTAAAAGAATATTCAAAATATGCGACATGGATTACACAACTTTTCAACCTGTTGTTTATAATATGAACGGGAAGGAAGCGGAGACGCTGGTTGCTTATCGGCTTCAAAACAAAACAGTAACTGAAATACTGAAGGATAGTAATTCGAGAACTATTGAATTATTGCCGAATGAACTTTTTTCTCATATTATTGATTTAAAGACTATATATAAAATTGATTCGGAAAAAGAGTATAGAGTTAAAGCGCAGTTTTCTCCTGATGTAGAGAATTTATTTTTTATTAAAAGTGATAATCAATTAAATTTTAAAACATTAAAAGATGTAGGTGATTCAGGAGATAAAATATCAAGAATATCGCAGTTTACGTCTCCAATTCGAAATCTGTCTCCTTCAGAGATTATTTTATTATTTTTAAAGGCGGAAAAAGAGAGAAACTGGGATAATTATTTTAAATTTATTGATATTGAAAAATATATTAATGCATATCCCGATTATGTTAGAATTTATAATATTGCCATAAAAAAACATGACATTGAACAAAAAGAAAAAATCGTTCTGGAATTTACGAACTTTTTAAAAGAGGAACGCAGCGATTATATAATTTCATATAATATTGTTAGTGAACTGAATCAGAGTGAAAATAATTGTTATGTTGAAGCATTAGTAAAAAGATCTTCTGCCGGTAGTCCGTTTATTTATAAATACAGATACGCATTGGAAAAGTTTGAGAATTTATGGTTGATAACGGATGTTGTTGTAACAGTTAATAAGGGGCAAAAAATATGACGGAAATATTATCGCAAGATGAAATAGATGCGCTATTGACCGCCATCTCTACCGGAGAGGTGGATACAACAGAGTATTCCGCGACCCAGGAACAGCGTAAAGTTAAAATTTACGACTTTAGGCGTCCTGATAAATTTTCGAAGGACCAGATAAGAACCCTTCAAATGATGCATGAGACTTTTGCCAGGTTGACTACAACAGCGCTTTCTGCCCAGCTTAGAGCTCTTGTAAGCGTCCATGTTGCTTCGGTTGATCAGCTAACTTATGAAGAGTTTGTGCGTTCTATTCCCAATCCGACAACGCTTGCTGTTATCAATATGGATCCGTTGAAAGGTTCCGGCGTTCTGGAAATTGATCCATCCATTACATTTACTATTATTGATAAACTTTTTGGAGGCGTTGGTGAATCATCAAGAATAACGCGCGAGCTAACCGATATTGAACTTTCGGTTATGGAAGGGATAATAGTTAGGATTCTGGGCAACCTGAGAGAGGCGTGGTCGAATGTAATTGACCTCCGGCCGAGACTGGGAAATATTGAAACAAACCCGCAATTTGCTCAAATAGTTCCTCCTAATGACATGGTTGTTTTAATTACTCTTGAAACAAAAGTAGGTGAAGTTGAAGGGATGACTAACTTGTGTATACCGTACATAACAATTGAACCTATCATTTCCAAACTGTCTGCTCAATACTGGTATTCCAGCATAAGAAAAGGCACAACAGATGAAAATCTTGCCATTATTCAGGGAAGACTTGAGAATGTTGAATTGCAGGTTGTCGCGGAAATAGGCGAAGTTTCAATAATTATGCAGGAAGTGCTGGAGCTTAAAGTCGGCGATGTAATTAAACTGCCGGATACTAAAGTAAATTCAGATATGGTACTTCGCGTTGGCGGCAGAAAGAAATATAAATGCAGACCAGGATTAATCGGCAGCAGAGTAGCTGTTCAAATAGGGGAGAGCATTCTGGATATTCCTGATGAACTCCTGATAACAAGAAGAAGTGAAGAAGAGATGTAGTGAGTTCTATATTATTATATTATTGCGGTAATTTATTCAGGTACGGCATGGGATTCACGCATTCTGTTCCGATTCTTATTTGGTAGTAGCAGGAATGTTTTGCCGCTTTACCCGTCCTTCCAACGGACGCAATTGTTTCGCCTTTTGCAACCTCCTGATCTACTTTTATAAAAATCCTTTGACAGTGAGAATAAATAGTTGTAAATCCATATTTGTGTTTTATTGATATTGAAAGACCTAGTTTAGGATCCCACATTATATTTTCTACTTTTCCGGGTGCGCTTGCTCTTATCTCTGCTCCCGGAAATGCCGCGATTTCGATACCCTGATTAAATTCATTTTGTGATTTGTAGGGCTCATCTTTGTAGCCGAATTTAGTAATTATTGAACCTTGTGTCGGCCATAATGACGGTGTGCTTTCGATGATTTTTTTCCTTACTTGTAAAAAGTTTTTTATCTTAATGAGGACTTCCCTTGATGTCTTTAATTCCTGTTCCACTTCCTTTATGTTTAATTCTTCAACAGAGGGAGAATTATTTTCCGATGCTAAATCGCCCGGATTTGGATTTGAAACGCCGCCTTTTGCCCATAGGGAATCCACGTCTTTTTCATTGGTCAGTGAATACAGATATGTTATTTCCGGTTTAAATTTCTGGAAAATATCATAAAGCTTATTAATTTCTTCCTTGTAATGGGAAATTTGTATTTTTGAGTTGGAGCCATACATCTTTAACTTGGAAACATCTTTAATGGTTGATGCGTGCGTTATAATTGCGATTGAAGTGATGGTTATAATTATAAGGATTGTGGAAATTATTAATGTTATTGAATAAATTGGTATATGGAAATTAATTATTTTCTTTTCCGAATGCGGAATGAGCATTATGGTAATACGCTCTTTTGCTTTTTTTAAAAATCTGTAATACTTCGGCCTAAGTGAATCAAAAAGGAGTCCTGACTTATCGGAAAATTTTTTTTTAAAAAATTTTTGAAGACTATCCAGATTTGAATCTTTGAAAGGATTTAATCCCATTTTTTTCCTTACCGGTCAATATTATAAATTATAATATTTTTTATAATCAATTTAAAAAATTAAGACATCTTACATTTTAATTGTTAAACTTTGAAATTGTCAAGCTTATTATTACTTATCGGTATACTATAGAGCGTAAATGAGTGCGGAATTTTAATTTAATGTACTATATCTTACCCATTAACGAGTTGGCCGGTTTGTTTAAGCATTTGAATGCTTGATTTTCTGATATATAATAAATTATCAATAATAAAAAAATCTTAATTAAGAAAAATTATTATGCCGAAATGAAGAACAAATGATAATAAGCAGAAAAAATTGATTAAGGATAACATTATTTTAAAATTTAATATATCCTGAAATAATTGCCTGTAAACTCCTATAATCACCTACAATCGGCTTTAATATTTAACTTGCACTTTCCGATCATCAATCTAGTTATATGATTTAAAATATCTGTAATTATATTTAAATAATTTTTAAAAACAATATTCGAACGGTCTTTAATAACTGGATTTTATCGCTGCAAGCATTTTAAAGCGGAAGGTCTAATGATTGCAGCAATATACAGGTATTCCCCGCAGTAGGCTTTTATTTCACGCCCGATAAGGAGATTGGGCTATTTTAAAACAAAGGAGTGTATCGAATGATTATCAATAATAACATGAGTGCCATTAACGCGAACAGAGTGCTCAAGTTTAAACATTGGGATGTTAATTCTTCAATGGAAAAACTTGCGTCCGGTATGCGTATTAACAGGGCAGGCGATGACGCATCCGGCCTTGCTGTTTCTGAGAAGATGAGAACTCAGATACAGGGC
>JAZDKB010000007.1:0-63147 GCA_043803405.1 Spirochaetota bacterium
AGCCACCGGAAACGATCAAAATAGTTCCATTGCTAATCCAAATCTTATAAGTACTGATCCCAATAATGCAAATTTTGGTAAATTATCAGCAAGCATAGCAGGTGAAGCTCTTCTTTACAACGCACTGGATTATTACGGGAACTTAAGAGGCAGCTCACACGATATTGGCGCTTGCGAATACATTGGCAGAAAAGTCAATAAACGAATTAATAAATAATCATAGAATTTTCTGCTATTCATCAGGTGGCAAATTCCCTGTATCGTCTTGATTGACCTGGAAAACAAAAAAGGTCACCCAGTTATATTGATCAGGTTTTTAGCGACGTTTCATCGCGTAATTGATTTTTTTCCTTCTAAAATCCGATATGCTATTGCTGAAATAGCGATAAAAATAACTCCGGATATAACAGCAAATGGAATATTGTATAAATCTTCACTGTTTAAATAAGGACGAAGTAAAAAGTATACAATATAACAAAAGCAGGAAGTAATAACAGCCTGAAGCCAGGTGTTAAGTATAATTTTTATTGAAAAATTCAATTTGAATTTCAACAGAATGCTTCCCGCAATTGATACAAAGACAAAAACTGAAGCTAAACAGGCGGAACCACCGTTAAGACCTCCATAGCGAATAGAAAACGGAAGCAGAATAACAAGTAGCACTAAACCGCAGAATTTGGTGATTGTTTCCATGGCCGGACGTCCCGTGGCAATAAAATTTATTCCGGCAACTGCCGCTATTGTGCGAAAGATTCCGGCCAGTCCAATCCAATACATGGAAATATAAGAAAGCTGGTAACGAGGATCATACAAAAGTCGAATAATATCTTGAGCGAATAGGGAAAGAGACATTGAAAGCGGAACCATAATTGCGATGAGTAATGTTATTGTTCTGCGGTACATTTTCTGCACCCTCTGAATATCAGACTGAACCGAGCTAACAGCTGCAAAATACGATTGTAACAGCATTTGACTAACAAAAGCAATTAGTAAACCGCCAAAATTACTTCCAATATTATAAAATGATACATCCTCCATTCCCATAAGCTTGCCCATCATTAACACACCCATCTGTTCGAAAAGCACTGTTATCATCGTATTTAAAATTATCTGCTTGCCGAAGCGTATCAATTCGCGCCCTGCTGTTTTGTTCCACTTGAATGAAGGCCTGTACTTAATAACCATGTATGATGCAACTAGTTTTAAGATATAAGAGACAACTTGGCCAATAGCCAATGCATACACTGATCGTATAGTTATGGATAAGACGATAGTAACAATCAGGCCGATTACTTGAGTAGTGATATTCATCACCACCTGTTTTTCAACCTGAAATTTTTTAACAAGTAAAGGTAAAGCCGGATTTAAGAAACCATTAAGAAGTGGACTTAAGGCCATTATCAGCAAAATCCATGTTAGCTGAGGTTCCTTATAAAACAGGGACGCTGGCAAGGCAATTGCGGAAATCACTAACCATAAAATAATTCCACGAAAAATACTAACAATCCATGATGTATCTAAAAATTCCTTTTCAGCCCCACGGGGATTCTGAATGACAGAAATAGAAACACCCATATCAGCAAATAAAGCAACCACAGTGACCACAACATTGGCAATTGCCATCATTCCGAATGCTTCAGGAAACAAAATTCGGGTAAGAATCAGATTCCCTGCGATTCTAATAACGTTCTCAGAACCTTTGCCGACAATACTCCAAAAAGCTGACCGAATAGTATTAAATTTCAGTGAATGTGTGTCGTATTTAAATAGTTTTTTCTTTATGTCCAGATACATTAGCCAGTCCGTTATTATTAAGGGTCAGGTGAAAATAATCAATTTATTGGAATTACCATAAAATAATTTTTAAATAAATCAAGGAATTTTATAATACTCAGCAGATTCCGGGAAGTTTTTTTTGAAGCAGGATCTTTAAAACGATAACGCAGCACTGGACAGCACCGATAATTTAAAAAAGAGTTGCAAGCCTGAGGATACTGTCAATAGTTGATCGTATTGCTCATTAGAAAATATTTAAAAAAGATATATTCACTCTTATGGACTGTTTTGGACAGCATAATTACCTATGTGTCAAGATTAAATATGTTATTATTGTAGCTATACGCCGCTTGGAATATAAATATTTAATTGACCTCCATTCGTTTTTTCATATTTTGGAATAATCAAGAGGCATATCTCCAGGGAGATAAACATGGCCATACATGCAGAAAAAAGAATAGGAATAATATCCTGTGTAAGTAATTATAAGTTGTATGAAGGATTACAAAAATCTCTTCACACAAATAAACACATACAGTTGACACCTATCAATAATACCACGAACAGATATTCCATTCCATCTGCCTATAATACTGCATTAAATAATTGTGATGCTGATATATTAGTCTTTGTTCATCAGGATGTGATTTTTCCCTCTGAATGGCTTGAGAATCTTGATAACCAGATTAAGGAAATAGAGAAGTTTGATAAAAAATGGGGCGTATTAGGGATAATGGGGAGGAAAAAAAACGGGAGCTATGCAGGTCATATCATAGATCCACATATAAATTACAGAATTGGAAGGGTTGGGCTACTTCCAACCCCGGTCTCAACATTAGATGAGGTGTGCCTGATTATTCGCAGATCAGGCGGTTTGTCTTTTGACAATGAATTGGGAGGATATCATCTATACGGAACCGATATTTGTCTACAGGCTCAGAAAATAGGATTAAAATGCTATGCTATTGATGCATGTTTGACACATCTTTCTGCAGGTAATGTTGATGAGTCATACTATACTGTGCTTACAAAATTACAGGAAAAATGGAGCAGGCAAATTAAATGTCCTAATGTTATTCACACAACAGTTGGAACATGGCGCCTGAAGAGGGGGATAACTCCAGCTATTATTTTTTTTATATATCGTTTAAGGAGAAGCATGATTCGTTTAAGGAAAAAAATTGGGCTTTCCTAAAATAATAGACAGTCAGTTTAGCAGCTTAGATAATTGCTTAAAATGAGTTGCATGAGGATGAAAACGAAGAAGAAATTTACCGAAGAGTTAATGAAGGAAGCTTTTAAAAAGCTATACGTATTTAGATAAAAGTAAGCGTCAAAGAAAGCCTGATTCACTATTCCAGTATTTTACGTTCTATTCTGCTCTTCTTGCTTTTTATATAGTATTCTCCTATGTTTATTTTTACTGAGAATACTGTGTCCTCTTATTCATCGCAAGATGTGTTTAATTTGATGCTTATGGATAAACCTATTTTTTTATAAGAACTTTAATTGTCTCTATAATTGTTTTCTTAAAAGGCATCTTGCTTTCGCCCCCTTTGAAGTCGTAACGCAGGCAAAATGGAACCTCAAAGAAAGTAGCTCCATGTTTAGCGCAAACAGTCAACAGTTCTACCATGCAGGCGAAACTGCGTGCAGTAAGCTGTACTGGTCCTACTCGCTTAACTATCCTTGACGAATATGCCCTGAATCCGCAGGAATAATCCCGGATGTTATTAATTCTTCCAAACATCCTGAATAAAATAGCCATTCCGTATGAAAGCATTTGTCTAAATTTAGAAACACCCATAATAAGGCTTCCGGTTTGATAGCGGGACGCAACAACTACATCGTATCCTTCTCTTAGTTTTGAAAACATTGGGAAAAAAGTAAGCGGATTATGTGAGTTATCTCCATCAAGCAGTCCGATTCCTAATATATCTTTGTTATCCGCATATTTTTGCGCGTCGGAAAATGTTGTTTCCAGAACTCCAACCAGGCCTTTATTAGGGTTGTGTTTTATCATGGTTACAAATTTATGTGTTTTAATAAACGATTGCGCGCGTTCTGCTGTGTTATCTTTACTCTTATCGTCAACTACAATCGCATGTACATCAACGCCGATATTTACAGAACAATTTCTCAGTTCTAGAATATTTTCAAGAAGAGGAATTATATTATCTTCCTCATTGTAACAGGGGATATAAATATAGAATTTTTTTGAGTTCATATTTTTCTTCCTTTTGCTGCTGATATGAATAAATTTTTATTGAGATTTTATTTTTTTTCGTAAATTCTCATGTCTGTTTGAAAATAAGATACAAATACCTGGGTTTCTTTTAAACGCCAGTTTCCGGATCTGTCCATTATTGCCTTTAAAACGCTGTCTTCAAGATGCATTTTCCCGTTTTTTATCCGGTTTGCTATTTCCGGAGATCCTATTGCTTTTGTCCGAAGCAACATTATGTAACGTGTATTTATCGCTGAAATACCGGCTGGTGTTTTTAAATCGGGAAATCTTTTTAATATATACCGGGACTTTTCATCAGGCATTACCATAAACTGGTCAATCTTTGATCCATACGAGTATTGGATCGCGAAACATACTGCCGCATTTCCGTCGTGAATTATTGTTATATTTTCAGGCTCGAGTTTTTGTATATATGCGTTGACCGATGAGAACCTGGAATGAGAAAAATAAGTGCCGTTTATAATGAACCTGGACGCGGAATAGACGTTAGCGCCCAAAAGCAGCAGAATTGCTACAGTCTTAATAATATTTGAAAAACGGAATGTAACAGCCAAAGAAGACGATAAAAGAACGCAAAGTCCCGGTAATATCCAGAGATTATAACGGGTTTCGGTTACAAGAGGCGATACCAGAAATCTGCCAATAACAATAACAACGAATCCCGCGATTAAAGCTGTTAAAATTGCGTCTCTTTGCTTATATCCAACGTCTTTTTTTATAATAGAGAGAATAACCAATGCTGAAAACCCAAGTGCTGCTGAAATAACGGCAACAATCGAGACCGCTGTGGTTGGATGGGCAAACTGGCGGTAAAGGAGACGCATTATAGCAAGAATATTACCTTCATCTGATCCGCCGACTTTATTGCCGAGATGGCTAAACATCGCAATAAGAAATGGGACAAGACCTATAGCGGCAAATCCGGCTATAATAATTGCCAGTAATACAGGTTTAAGCGATCTTCCTTCTCTCCAGCTACCTAGAAGGGTTGCTGACAATAAGCTTCCTGCCATTAACACGCCAAAAAAATGGGAATATGTTGCAAGTATTGAAAATGCTACAATACCGATCAACCACTTGTTTTGATTGCTTTCAGATTGTTCGAAAAATCGGACCAGGCAATAAAATCCGCAGGCAGATATTAATAATAAAATAGGATATACACGGATGTTGACAGCCTGTTCTATTACATTAGGAGATAAAGCAAATAAAAATCCTGCCAGTAATCCCGATGTGAATCCGAATGCCTTTCTTGCTGTCTCGTAAACTACTACAACTGCTATGCCGACAACAAATAATGCAAAATATCGCAAAGATATCTCAGTTAATCCGAAGATAGATGACCATAACATTTGCAGCCAATAGCCTACTGGTGGCGCGTTATCCGGAGGAACATTAAAGTTGTGGAATTGACCAGACAACCAGCCAATAATTTCAATGGGGCCTAATGTCAAACCGCTGAGGACAGTTGTCTCGTCAGTCCATAATGATTCCTGGGGTAAAAACAGCAAAGCCGGGACTAAGAGAGCAATAAGTGGGGGAATAGCTCCTAAAATTGGGATCCGAAGAAAGATGGATTGGAATGATGTTGTTTTATTCATAATTTTTAAAACAAAAAAATTGCAATTATAAAGAACTTAGATCAGAAACAATAATATCTACAATGCGTTCACTTGCTTTCCCATCGCCATACGGATTAATCCCGTTTGCCATTGAAGCATATACGTTTGAATCAGTAAGCAGTCTATTCACTTCCAAGACAATATTATCACGGGAAGTTCCGACGAGTTTCGCGAGTCCGGATTCAACAGCCTCAGGACGTTCTGTTGTGTCGCGTGTCACCAGTACAGGCTTGTGAAGGGAAGGAGCTTCCTCCTGAATTCCGCCGGAGTCCGTGATAATCAATTCGCATTTATCCATTAGTGACACAAAGGACAAATATTCAATGGGGTCAATTAAAAAGATCCGGTCTTCATTTTTCAGGATTCCATAAACAGGTTTTTGTACATTTGGATTCAGGTGAACTGGGTAAACAATAACTGCGTCATTATGAGCTCTGGTAATGTCCCTTAAAGCGAAGCAAAATTGTTCAAAAGGTTTACCAAAACTTTCCCGTCTGTGTCCAGTCACTAAAATTAGACGTTTGCCTTCGATATTACTTAAATTGAGTCCTTTTATGGGGATTTTTTTATCCTTAATTTTCTCCCGGCTAAGTAATAAAGCGTCGATAATTGTATTGCCGGTTATATAAATATGAGATGCCGGTATTTTTTCTTCAATTAAATTTTTTGAGGCACGTTGTGTCGGAGCAAAACACCATTTGCAAATAGGATCGGTTAAGCGACGATTAATTTCTTCCGGCCATGGAGCATTAAAATTATAAGTTCTAAGCCCGGCTTCAACATGACCAACAGGGATTTTTTCATAATTTGCAGCAAGAGCGGCAAATAAACATGTGGCCGTGTCTCCATGAACAAGAGCAACATCAGGTTTAACGCCGGCCAGAGCCTGCTGAACTTTGACAATTAATCGGGCAGACAATTCAGACAAAGTCTGGTTTGTTTGCATTATATCCAGATCTACATCCGGTTTAATGTTAAAAATAGCCAGTGTTTCGTCTAACATTTGGCGGTGTTGGGCAGTTGCTATAAGAATTGGTTCTATACGGCTATCTGCTTTCATTTTTAAATATACCGGCGCCATCTTGATCGCTTCAGGACGTGTTCCGATAATAATCGCAATTTTTATTGGATTCATATTGAATATAAACTCCCTGCAAACATGTATCTTTGCTATATATAAGTTACTTAAATCTATAGCTCAAGCAGGTTTTTTCCATCTATTCCTGATTAAGAGTACAGAAGGTATCAATTCCAATTAAATTTATTAACCAGTCAAGGGTTTTTTAAATTTCATTTTTAGTAATTTGCCGATTCTTATGAAATAATATAAAAACCGCTCCTATAAGACCCGGTAAAGCAATAAGAAAGATGTTGACTATTATTGACGCAGCCAATGCTTCCGATTTTGCCATGCCCATATCAGCAAACAGATAAATAATTAAAGCATCAGCTGACCCTAAGCCGCTGATTGTAATTGGTATGGCGCGTACAATATTTATTAGTGGGGCGGTTGCAAATACATACCATGCGTCCGCAGCAGGACTAAAAGCAAGGCAGGCATAGTAATACATCAAATTAGTAAATCCCCAACCGATTAATGAGATTAATACACAGCCGAACATTGTTGCTGTATCCATTCGGAATGTAGCCAGTAATTTATCAACATCCAAATTTTTCTTTACAATACGGTTGAACAGTTTAGAGAGGATATTCCATGGAAGACGCCAGGGAATGAAAAGCAATAAACCTAACGGAACAGTTAATATTGATGTAATCCAGACTATCTGATAGGTGCCTATGATTAATCCACATATAATCCCCAAGAGGCACAGAGTAAATAGTGCGACTGCTTTATCGGAAACTGAGGTAGCCAGCATTGCTTCTTTATATCCATGGGATTGCCAGCCATAATAACTTCTCGCAATATCTCCTCCTCCTCCTGGGAGGAAAAGGTTGAGTGCCATACCAATGAAAGTCACCCGACACATAAGACCAATAGGGACGATAACTTTCTTTCTTCTTAGAATAAAATACCACCGCCATGCCCGTACTAAAACAGCAGGGAACATGGCAATGAATACAATTACTACTGCGCTTAGCTGCGCGTTTTTAAAAGCTTCTACCATAACTTCAAACTCGACAAATCTTGACAGCGCATAAAAGCAAAGGATTGAAATTAAGAATTGCAGAATAAATTTAAGTTTACTCATTATTGTACCCAAAAAGATTATTTTGTATCCGAAAAAGTATATTAGATATCATTACGGTATGTGTCAAGATTTAAATGGATATTGACGGTTACGATACAAAAAAATAATTTTTATGTAAAATAGCTTATCTTTACTGCCCTGTACAAACGTCTCTTTTTAAAATAAATGCGTTATGCTCTGATGATTGAGGCGAGGATTTTGCTTTAATAGCTTCACGAATTTTCAAGACAGCCCGGAGAGCGCGGACAGTAAGAGTACTCAATATTGAGCCATTTGAACTATAAAAAATTCCAACGCTGACTGCGTCCGGATGCCAGCGATTTATCCAATCGACACCTGTAACAAAGCTTATTGTGTGCAAGCTCTTTTCCTGACAATAGCGCTCTATCAATTTATACAGAAGCAAAAAACCGGGGCTAAACTCGGAAAAATCTTCGCGAAATCCGATTTTAAGAAGGTAGAGTTTATTGCTAATCGCAATTCCAAATTGGGCGGCAATTGCTTCATCATTTAGCGTTAAAAGGTTGATCCGGCACAAACCAAGACTGCTGAAGTGTTGCTTCAGATACATATAATAATTCAGTTTCCATGGTTGTTTTAAAATACTGGTGCCATCCTGTCCTTTCCATCCTGAATTTTCGACTTGAAGAAATTGGTTAAATGCTGCATCAAGATCCTTTCCCTCCTGTAGAATTCTTAATTCTAAATTCCCTTTTTCTTCGATTTTCCGCATTTTTTTTAATAAGTCTTTGCGGAATTTATTGCTGTACCGCTCTATAAAATCCTCATAGCCTTTGCTGAAATGCAAATACTTTGAATAATGAGTGTTGCGGAAAGATTTGTTTACGTCGAGCGCAGCAGCACATCCGTTTTCCATCAGACACTGCCAGCGCACAAATAAAAAAAACGGCAATGTTTTGCGGAGGGCTTTAGCAATATCGTTCCGGTAGGGGAAAAGTGAGGTGTTTGTTAAGACATCGTTAACACCCATCTCATTTGGGTAGTACAATTGCACAATAGGGAGTTTGAAAAATTTAATTTTAATGGTTGTCCATTGAAACGGCAGAACAGCAAAAAGAGCCCCTTTTGTATCCGTTAGAGAAAGAAAATAAACATTATCTCCGCCGCTGTGTTGAAGTTCGGCTCCATACCAGGCGGGATAGTGTAGAAAATGTGTACCTGATACCTTTGCCAGATCGTTCCAGGCGCTTTCCAGTTCGTTAAATCCGGGTAATCCCCGATGCACGGTTATTTGAATGCTCGAATTAGTCATTTTCAATTGCGGACTCCGGTTCATATTGCTGCATGATTTCGAAGATGCTTGTAGCGCATACTCCAGCAAGCATTTTTTCATGATCGGCTTTTACCTGGTGAATGTATAAATTTCCTTTAATATACTCCTTAAGCCGATAATCCTGATAAGGTCTGATGCCGAATCCGAAATCCGTATCTGTGGCTTTCACCAGCACGCAATCAAACGGATAAGTATTTTTTGCTTCCATGAAAACACATGCTGCCTGGTCAAATGCTTCTTCACGCCCTTTTTGATTATAAGCTCTGTGTAGGGGAGGTTTTCTTCTTTTTGAATTTAAATGTCCCCTCATCATTTTTAAAGTGTACTTAATCATCTTTAAAGGGCCTTCGCTAAAGATATATTTAAGAGTATCTTCTGCTAAACCGCAGAATGAACGGTATGAGCTAATATCGGTATAGGAATCGAGCAGGTATATGTTGTGTACCACTATGCCTTCCGTGGTTAATTTCCTGGCGACTTCGAGACACATAAGTCCGCCGAAAGATAATCCAACAAGAGTAAGCGCTTTGGATTTTCCCTGGCGTAGAATTGCGCTTTTGTAGGTCTCTACTAAAGCATCCAGGGAAAAATCAATACTTTCGTTATTAGCTTCCGCATTCAGAAAACTTACTTCCTCAGATGCAAAGATGCCGTACACCGGTCTTAAGCCCTTATAGTGTTCAGCCAATTCAGCGTATATCTGAACTCCAGCCAAACAGAATATCGGGTCTCCATGTTTTGACTCGTTAAGTTTAATGACGCTCGATGCCCTTATTTCCGATTTACCTAAATGAGTACGAATTTGTCGAATTGTTGGAGTTTCGAAAAATACGGATATAGGAAAATCCAATCCTGTGGCTTTTTTCATTTCTTTTCTTGCCTGTAAAGCCAGAAGAGAATGCCCTCCCAAACTAAAAAAGTTATCATCTATGCTTATTTTTTTTACACCAAGCAAAGAAGCCCATACAATCATCAAACTGCGGTCAAGGTCATCCCGCGCGTCCACAATATCGAATTTTTCAGGACATTTAAATCTTTCTATGGCTTCATTTGCCAGTACTTTTCTGTCGATCTTATAGTTCGCCGTCAGCGGAAACTCTGTTACGCAAACGAAATGTTGCGGCACCATATATTCCGGTAAATATTGTTTACAGAGATCACGCAATACAGTATTTTTATCTGGTATGCCGGCGTAAAAAGCAATTAATCGAACGTCGCCAGCATTGATTTCAGATGCTACTACCACGCTTTGCTGTACCAGATCGCTTTTTGCCAAAACCTGTTCAATTTCGGATGGTTCGATCCGAAATCCGCGTATTTTAAGCTGATTATCAATCCGGTTGATGTACTCAATATTTTTGTCGGGACTCATTTTAACGAGGTCTCCTGTGCGGTACACTCTGTCACCAGATTTAAGTGTGATAAATCGTTCCGCAGTTAATTTATCATTGTTATAGTAACCGAGCGCTACACCTTTTCCTCCAATCAGCAATTCTCCCGATGAACCTGCCGAAACAGGATCGAGTTTATCGTCGACAATGTAAACCTGAGTATTCCGGATCGGCTTCCCGATATAAATTGTATTGTCTTCTTCCACTTTAAAACAAGTTGACCATACGGTCGTCTCGGTAGGGCCGTACATATTCCAAACTTCATTTGCCACATTGGTCAGAATGGTTTTTAAATCAATGGGAAAGGCTTCCCCACCTATTAAAATTTTTAATTTACGTTCAGGCTGCCAGCCATTTTCTAAGATTATGCGCCAGGTGGCCGGTGTTGCCTGAATTACACTAATGTGTCTACTATCGATTAGTTCACGCAACGCACTTTGCAAAATACTTTCTTCCCGCGTGGCTAAAATCAGATGCGCGCCGACGAACAGAGGCAGAAAGATTTCCAGGATGTGAATGTCAAACGAGATGGTCGTAATCGCTAATAAATTGTCTTTGTAATTCAGACCAGGTTCGACTGCCATTGATTCGATGAAATTGATTAAATTGGCCTGGCTTATGGCAACTCCCTTCGGATTTCCGGTTGAACCTGATGTGTAGATAATGTAAGCGATATCGCTTTCATCTATGGTGTCGCTTGCCAGGGTCACATCAGTCGAAACAGGCATTGTCGAAGCGGGTACAAGTAACTCGTTCAGCTTTACAACTGGACAGCCGAACTCCATTGGTGTGTTGTTGTGATCGCATATAGCTATTTTTGCATGCGAGTTCTCCAAAATATAAATTTGCCTTTGGACTGGAAAGGCTGGATCGACCGGTACATAGGCTGCTCGCAAAGACCATATTGCTAACAATAACGGGACAAGTGCTTCGTTACGGGAAACCCCAACAGCCACTTTGTCGCCCGCATCGATCCCGTAACTTTTCAGCGCCAGGGCAAACGATTTGGCTTTTAGTGCTAATTCCTGATAAGTATAAGTCAGAGTTTTGCTGGTTAATGCATCTGCTGTTGGGGATTTCGCCACCTGCTGATCAAATCCATCAATATAACTTGCGATCTTAAGCGAAGTATTTATCATTATTCTTATCCGTCACATATAAATGGTACTGAAAATAACATACTGTCCAATTTTTACGGTCCAGTATATCCCTTCTGCGATTATGACTTTATATAATATATTTTGATAATTTTGGAAAAAAATTTTTAGTAATCCATATTAATATACTGCAAGTAATAAAAACTGCTAAAGGTAAAAAATACCCTAGATTTACATTAAACTTAAAAAAAACCATGTAAATAAATGGATGTAATAAATAAATACCAAGTGTAAGTTCAGATATGTTACGAATATTAAAATTAAAATTTAACCATGGTGGAAAAAATATAATAGGAAAAAACATCAAAATTCCAATAGTATATGAAATACCAACACCAGTTATATTTATATTTATTACTGCTGCCAATAAGAATAATAGCATTATAAATTTGTGGAATTGGAATATCGAAGTAAGTTTATTAAATGCCCAAAAATAAGCACCGACAAAAACAGCAGGGAGGGCATGAGAATACTGCGCCCATGGTGCTCCTAATGCATTGGTAAAATCCCTCCATAAAAAGACAGATAGAAGTGATATTAAGGCAATGCAAACTGCAGAATAACCAATTTTCAAGACTGTCGAATTTTTTTTTATTAAATCAAATAAAATCAAAATAAAAAACATAAATGGCAGATACCATAAATGGATCTTTGAACCTGCCAGTAAACCAGTTATAAATCCATTATCCGTATCAATAAATGGTTTATCAATGATAAAATTAACAAAACCGTAAAATAAAGACCAAGACAGCCATGGAAGCAATAAACTTTTTAAGCGCTGAATTACATTGTGACCATCACCCGAAAGATAAACTGAAAGGATTATAAAAAAAACAAGACCAGAATATCCTATATCTGCACCTTTAAGATGGGAATGAAACCATACAATGCCAAAAGCACTCAAAATTCTAAATAATTCAATATCTTGTCGATATTTCATGGAAAATCCAATGAAAGTAATGTTCTATAGCTGATTAATCAATTTTTTTATCTTCAACAGGTTTATTTGCATCTGTTTTATTTCCTTCTTTTTGAACTTTTTTGTTTTCAACAGCAGAATACTTCCAGACCCTTGCAGGAACACCTATTGCTGTTGTATGAGGCGGTACATCCGTTATTACGAGTGAATTGGCAGCAATGGTTGCACCATCACCAATTGTAATGTTTCCTAATATTTTAGCCCCTGCGCCAATATAAACATCATTTCCAATAACAGGCAAACCTGGACCAATATTCGTACCAATAAGGACATCCTGCTGAATACCGCATCTATCACCAATAACTGTTTGCGGATGTATTGAAGTATTACCTGAATGGATCAGATGGAAATCTTCACCAATTTGAGTTTCACAATATAAACGAATACCACTGGTTATTAATATTAAAAATAAATTAAATCCGTAAATTTTGCTTAATATCCATCGTAAGGGAGCAAATTTTATCCGCATGACTCTCCTGCCAAAACGATAATTACAAATTGCCCAGAAAGCAGGATTTAATATGGATTTTTCATGCCTCCGGTAATCACTTCTTAATTGATTAAACATTATTTATTCCTTTTTAAATGAGAATTTATTTTAACAATAAGGCGGTTGAATTCAATATTTTCCAATAAAAATTGTATTTTTTTCCAGGAAATATAGTTTGAAATAAATTACCTTATCCCTTTTATAGTTACAGAACGTAATTTAATAATTTACCCATAATTATATACACAATTAGAAAATATAAAACGTATTGACCTGTTGAATGAATATCAAATATAATTTCTAAATCCTTAAGAACAAATAGAAACTATTTAACGCTCTGCTCCAATGCCTTTTTCTGTAATCAGTGCATTATAAAAACCGGCCATCCAAAACAATCCAGAAATAAATAGAGGCAAGCTAATAGCTAAGGTTTTCAGTTTTCCCGCAGGTGTCTGGTAAAGAAGATGTCTTATAATAATACGCCCGATTTTAATGATAGTAAGAACAGGTAAGGCTGCAATAAATGCTGCTTTTTTTAAAGAAGACATCGAGGCCGCATATCGAATGTAATAAACATTTTGACCGTTAATATAAATTTTTTTTAATACCCTGGAAAGAGATGAATCCTGCGTTTGAAAACCCAGAATGTCAGGAAAAAAATACAACCGATGGCCATGACTGCGTATGCGTTCAGTCAATTCCGTATCCTGCATCCTGGGTATATCTCTGAATCCGCCCTCATTTATAAAAATCTCTCTATCAATACATAAGAGAGCAGAACTTAAATTGTTCCGTTCACATGCCGGGCGGTTTTTTTGTGATTCGTGATTAAAGAAATAATGTTCGATATAAGATGTTAAACCGTTACTAACCTCAGTATTAAGTTCTAAAGAACCGCCAAATACCTGTTTGCTCTCCTGAAAATGGCGCCATGCAGCCTGCAAAGACGTGGATTCAAGCAGTACATCGGCATCAACAAAAATGAGCAGTTCTCCCCGCGCTTCGTATGCACCAATATTTCTTCCTTCACCCGGATTAAATCGCTCCTGTTTATGAACATAGCGTAAGTTCGCGAATGTTTCTTTTGTGTGATTAACGATTTGTTTGACTTTGTTGTGCTCTGAGCAATCAACCACAATAATTTCATAAGCAAAATTAATATTTTGCCGTACAAGATGAAGCAATGTATTCTCAATATAATCCTGTGTGTTATACGAAGGAATGATAATAGAGATTATCATAATAGATTGCCGATGTCCTTGCGTTACATTTTACATACCGCTAATGTCAACATATACGGCTTAAAATTCAAATTTAGCCTCTATTTCCATATGTATGTATGGATTTTCCTTGTCACTCTCCAGAATGATGAAGGAATAGAAAAGCACCAGGTCCACCTGATTGATACTTAAACAATCAATGCGTTTAAAGGTGGCTTTTTTAAGCGGTTACAAAAAATAGTATAATTCCTTTAACGAAGTATACCGGCCTCGATTTAGCAAGCATTTTTTAATAAAATCTCCAATGCAGGACGCTTTGGCCACTTAATATACAAAAAAATTTAACTTGGTGATGAATTGCGGTTCCTTATTCTGTTTTTCTCAATAAAAAAAATAATTTCGTGTACTATTTTTTTTATTTCAAGGCATGTAAGCTTACATTTTCCCTTAAATAGTCTCTAAAATCAGAGTTAAGGCTTAACAATAAAAAAATTTAGATAAATTTAAGTGATAGTTGACAAATTAATAAAAAATGAATATTATTAAATCAAAATAGTAATACATTTGTAATAAATTTATATATTTTGTCTGTTATGTCCTAATTTCTATTAAGATATATTACAAATGTTTATCTCTCCAGAGAGAGTCTTTTATCTATTGTGCAAGAATTTAATGTTGGCAACGATTATAAAAATATAAAATCCGCTGTGTATTTAATAAAATAAAGAGGAGGCGCTGTGAAAAAATATTTAATAATGACTCTTGTTTGTTTATTTTTAGGCTCATCAGTATATGCTATGGGACGTGATAATAATCATGGTAATAACGGTACTCATAATGGTAGTAATGGTACTCATCCTGGTGGAAGCGGTACTCCGGAGCCGGCATCACTATTATTATTACTTGCCGGTGGTGCAGCAGCCTTTATAACAAAGAAGATAATTAAAAAATAATTTAGGGTGAAGGATATAAGTTTATCTTCTCTATGGCTGTGATAATGCGAGAATATGCCGCATATTTAAAAATTGCCGTATTTATTTCTCTTAACATTATATTTTTATTCAAAGGTTTCTGTATTTTTTATGATAAATGGTTTTGGTGGGGATCCTATTACAGCCATAGTCCTCTTGTAGTAGCAGCTTTCATCTGGCTTCTGGTAAAAAGAGCAAAAGATTATAAGCCAGCTTTGGAGAAACATCCTTTTCATATATCCGGTATAGTAATAATATTTATTTCCATAGCAATGTATCTGTTTGGATTATGGAAAAATTTCCCTACATTTGTCACATGGGGAATGTTAGTATTTGTTATTGGAAATGCCGTATTATTTTTAAGCAAGAATTTTGTAATAAAGAATATCGGTATATTTATATACCTGCTGCTGGCAATCCCGGTCCCGCAAATAGCAATTGACAGCCTTACATTTGAACTTCAATTATTCGCCTCATATCTTTCAGAAAATGTTATATCATTAATATATCCCTCAACATTTCGAAACGGTAACATACTTCAGGTTAACGGGCATTATATTTCAATCACATACGAATGCAGCGGACTTAGTAATCTTCTTAGCATGCTTTCGGCAGTATGGCTAATGGCGCTTTTTCAAACAAAAAAAATTATTACTGTAATTGATTATTTAATTTCAATTCCTGCTGCAATTATTTCGAATATTCTTAGAATTGTTATTGTAACGATTTTAGTTGTAAACGGCTATGAACAATTTGCATTGAATGACTGGCATTCAGAAATAGGAATAATAGTTTTTATTTTTATTGTTATACTTATAGTAATATTTAACGAGTTGCCTTTTAAAAAAGATGACTTTCATTTTAAGATTTCATTTACCGGACTGGTATCCCATATCAACAAAAATAATAAATTATTAAATATATATATTATATTTCTGATAATACTATCTTTTGTAAGTTTTGTTATTCCGGATAAAAATAATTTCCATAATTCAGGTGCTGAAATACTTTTAAAAGATATAATCCCGGACTCTATCGGCAATTGGAAATCGCGAAACGAGATACTTGGTGAAAATTACTTTAATGTATTGGGTACGAATGATTTACTTATGAGAGCGTTTTGGGAAAAAGGAAAGAGTCCGGAGAACAATAATGTGTATTTATATATTATTCGATCAAAAGATAATGCGGCTGCTTTTCATCGGCCGGAAGCATGTCTGCGCGGGGAAGGCTATGAATTATCGGCTCATAATGAAGTAGATTTAATTTTAATAAATAAAAAAATAATTCCGGTTCATAGAACATTATTTGTTGATAAGGATAAAGGTTTATTGGTTTATTATTGGTATTATATAAACGGTAAAAACATAAAAGATACTTTAAGGTATCAACTTGAATTTCTTTTCAACATGAACGATGATTCAAGCGGGAGTTTTATAAGAATATCCAAACCGGTGAATTTGAATAAAATAACTCAGGAAGAGCAAAAAATGAAACAATTTGCAAATGAAATAATTCCTGAAATACTGAAATATCTTTAAACATTATTAAAAAAAGCATATTGAATTCAATATGCTTCCTTCTCGCATCCCATTTTTGGCAACAGCTATCTTTTATTCCTAATATAAAATTAATATCGATAGAAAGATAGGAATGACAATAGATTGTTTTCAGCAACAATCAGATCACTTCATTTTCAGTAAATTAATCTTGACCATTTAATGATGGTTTCTATAGTTTTAATGCGTCAACGACATATTAATATTTATTAGATTATAATATCTTTATATCCAATATTTATGCTATGGGTAATAATATCTATAGAGCATTGCAATGAAATGCATTGAAGCAATGAAACAGATAGAATTATTTGATATAATATAACTGCTTAACGCGGACATAGTTTAATTTAATGGAATTAGATTTTAACCATTACATTACGATTTACAGGGACATTATTAAATTGAATATTCCGGATGCATATAAAATGAAAAAAATTGCACTTGTTGCGTCTTCAGGGGGACATTTGTTTGAACTATTTAGCCTGAAAGAATTCTGGAAGGATAAAGATTATTTCTGGGTTAGTTTTAAAACAAAAGATGCGGAATATTTACTGGATATGGATGGGATTAATGTATATTGGGCATTTTATCCAACTAACAGGAATATTAAAAATTTAATAAAAAATTTTTTATTAGCTTTTAAAATATTAAAAAAAGAGAAACCGTACGCGCTTATGTCGACTGGAGCGGGAGTTGCGGTGCCGTTTATCATTTGTGCTAAACTAATGAAAATAAAAACAGTTTATCTTGAATCCATTACCAGAATGAAAGAATTATCATTAACAGGAAGACTTGTTTATCCTTTTGTTGATAAGCTTCTTGTTCAATGGCCGGAATTAGCAGATAAGTATAAAAAAGCTGAATTTGAAGGTAGAATATTATGATGTTCGTTATTACAGGAACAGAAGCCTATCCATTTGATAACCTGATCAGGGAAATTGACCGTTTAAAGGGATGCGGGTGTATAAAGGATAATGTTTTTATTCAACTCGGTTCGTGCAATTATGTGCCCGAATATTGTTCTTATAGCAGATGGTTGCCCTTTAATGAAATGATAGATAATATAAACACAGCCTCTTTAATAATTTCGCACGCCGGAGCCGGTACAACTCTTCTGTGTTTAGAATTAGGAAAGAAGCCTGTTTTAGTAACACGAAAAAAAGAATACGGTGAACATCTTGATAACCATCAGATTTTATTTGCTGAAATGATGGAGAATCTGGGGCTTGCTATTGTCGCTTATGATGTTAAAGATCTGGAACAATGTATTGGAAAAAACAAAATTGTCACAAATGGGAAACAAATTTATAAAAAAAATAATTCAAAGCTTATAAATTATTTAAACAGTTGGATTATGGAGTGACAAAAAAATAATAATTCCTGTGCATCAGATTCAGTTGCTTTCTTAAAAAAGAAAGGAGGCATGCAAAAACCACTATGCGAACAGCAGCGCTGACAGAAGCGCTCTTTATCCGGAATTAAAAGTAAATTGATTAATAGCAGTTCTTCTGCCGCATACTGGCAAATAAATTTTTTTTCTGATTGCAGCCGAACATTTTATTTTATATGAGAAGCCAGGAATGCAAGAAAATGATCAGCGGCAAATGATGCTCCTCTTTCATTTAAATGCCCTCCGTCATTAGTATATTCTTTTAAAAGAGAATGATGTTTTATGCCTCCTGTTGAGCTCTCCTTTAATATGCCATTTTGATCGGTTGATTCAATTTTTGCAATATCAAATAGATTATTACTGTACTCCGATCGCATAAGCTGGTTAAATTCATGCCTAATAATATTATCATAAGCTTCTCCGGTTTTCCGGCCTGAAATTTTTTTAATATAATTTTTAGCAAACGTTACAATATCATCCTTTTCCATTCTTAAGGGTATGGTGAAATGTAAAAATTTTGTTTTTTTAAATTTTTTTTCAAGTTTTTTCATGGATTCTTTGTAGTTTTGAAATATTAATTTTACATCGGAATTATAATTGAAATCCACATAGCAAAATTTAAAAAATGCAGCATCGGCTTTATCCCCGAGTCCGTTTTCCATTTTTTCTAAAAAAGATTTTATTTTTGACATTGGGTCCGCATTATTTCCATTTACAGAATGGGCAAAAACCGGTGAGTTAAAATCACCCTGTTTGCTGGTCTCAATAATATTTAGTTTAATATTTGGATTATTTTTTATAATTTCCTTAATCCCATCAATGATATTATATCCTACAGACTGATGGCCAAAATATATCTTCTTCCCTGCAAGGTTTTTCCATTCAGGTTGAGAAATATTTGTAATTTCCATGCTGTATTTTTGAACGCTCATACGATCTCCTTTATTACATGAACTTATAAAAAAAATAATCAATGCTATATTTACAAATTTTTGATAAATAGTCATAATTCACTCCAATAAAGTTATTTTTCAGTTGGTTAGTGATTTTACATTTGTGCCTGCTCGGATATAATTTACTTTTATCGATTTATATTAGTTGTCAATACTTTTACAGAATCCTTAAACCCGGTTTGCCATAATTATTTTGAAGCGAGTTAATAAAATAATAGTCAATTATTATTTTAAGATTACAATAGCATCTTTTTCAGGATAAACTTGGATAGGAAGGGAATTAATACAGTCAACAGCCATTCCCGGAATTTTATCACTTATTACTGCAATTCGGAATCAATTTTTTTTATATTATAAATCTGCTGCTTCTGTGACTTTATCATATTTAAGTTTTTCTGAAAAGCTTATCAAAGCGCCTGATGATAAAATAAAGACAGGATTTATCATTCCGTTTAAAAGAGTATCTATAATAAATAAGATTAAAACAAGGCTAATAACAGCAGCATCTATGGATGCGGTTCTGGACTTCATAACTTTCCACGGTCCCAGAAGCAAAACAGAATATAGGCTTAAAAGGCCTAAATAGCCTCTAACGCTGAAGACAGCCAGATATACCGAATCTATCATACTAATAGCATTCTGTCCGGTTAATGGATTAATCGGCCATGCTCTTTCTATCCAGCCCCATCCTAAAAGAGGACGTTCCAGTGCCTTTATGCCGAACAACTCCTCCTGCTGTAATCGCGTTGAAAGCGACTCAATCCTTTCGGCATTAAATATTTTTGATAAATAGTCTATTATTGTATCAGCAGGAAGGATTCCGGATATCCTTAGAAGGATATATACTGGAATAATGATAATTAATATATTAAATATTCTTTTTGATTTTAGGTAATAACCAAGGGTTCCAAATATTAAATAGACAATTGCTGCCGAGCATTTGCAGAGTATTGTTGATATTAAAAGCAGAATAACTATTACGATCATTGGAATCTTTTTTATTTCAGTAATTTCCCTGGTACTTAATAACCAGAATGAGACTATATACGCTGTAGTCATCCACAGCGCGACCATTAGTCCGTGATCCATAAATACAATGGGTCTGAATCCTCCATACCTGATAAGCTCAGCAAAGCTGGTAGGGGTGAATCCATAAATAATCCTTGAAAGCTGCGGGCTCATCCTTACTTCAAAAAGCACAAGTGGAACATAAATAAGACCCCCTATTATTATCCCTCTGCATAACAAACGCAGAGCTTCTTTATCGGAAAAAAAGATTCGCCCTGCCATATAAAAAACTCCATAATCCAGGGAAGTTTGTACAACAGCGGCAACCGCATTATAAGTGCCTAAATCGTTTGCCAGAACAGATAAAAACGGGGACATGATGCACCATATAATTATCGGTATATCTAGCCACCCCGGACTGAAGGCCATATCCCTTATCTTTCCTGAAAAACCAATTCCGGAGAGCAGAGATACAGCTATTGCTGTGTTTTTTCCATAATATATCATCGGAATATCTAATTTTATAACAGGTAAAAAGAGAAGTCCGCCTATAACGGAAATCAGAATGGCCTTTTGAGGAGTAAATTTTCGAAAGAGGATAATGTTAATGGGTATCCATCCCCACGTCATTACCAGTACAAGAAAGCTCATGCATACTCCATATTACTATCATTTATATTAGCAGAGAGTAAAGACATATTTGTTGTTCTTTCTGTTATAATTTTAAGACTGGAATGTTTATGCAGCAAATATAATAAAATTGAAAATATGTTTTGGCAAAAAGTCCTTTCAATTATTCATTCATATTTTTAAGGATTTTGGTAAAATAATAATTCAATATCTATATAATCTATAACCACTTATATATTATTTCCGGAATCGGAAACCTCCTTTTGTTTAATATAATACCAAACGGATTTCCTTTTTTTTGTTTTATGTAAGAAATTGAATTTTTTACGATCTGACGTTTTTCTTTCCCGTCATTTAGTACCAGTACAATGCCATCTGAATGGGATGATAATATAGCGGTATCTTTAAATTCCTTTAGATTGGTACAGTCTATTATAACAGCATCGTAAATAGATTTAATAATCTTAAAAGTTGCATCTATCTTTGAATCGTTGAAAAGTGTAAATGGAGTCATAGATGAATTTCCGGCTTGCAATAGATCTAATCTGGGATCAACATGAATAATAATTTCATCCGTTTTTATCTTTAATTCACTATCATATAATGATAATTCTTCTCTTGTGCTTTCTATTTTTTTCGCAATATTATTATTAGGTTCTGTGTTTACGTGTTTCTTAGTAATTTTATGTTTTGAATTCTCAACTATTTCCAAAATATTATTTCTAGGCTGATGTTCATTAGTAGAGCCAGTAATAATAGCATGATATTCTATTAATTTACTTTCTTCAAGCATATTGGATAGCCCGGGGCCTTCTTTGATATTGAACAATTTATGCAGGGAAGGATTCCGGAAATTGGCATCAATAATAAGTGTTTTTATGTGCATTTTTTGCGCTAAAGTCAGACCAATATTAGCACAAATTGTTGAGGATCCTCCCTTGGGAAACGCGGAGGTGATTAAAATAGTCTTTAACTTATTTACTTTCATGTATATGAATAATTGATCTGTAAGATCTTCGAAAAAATTTGAATAAAGCAGTTCCGATTTTGATGGATTAAATTTATTGATGTTAATTAGAACTTCATCTTTGTATTTTCTAATTGGAATAGAACCCAGTAAAGGAAGTCCGGTATGTTTTACAATCTCATTGGGTGATTTAAAAGTCTGATCGATATAGAAATCATAAAGAAATGCCAGTCCAATGCTGGCACATATACTTACCATAATAGCGATTAAAAAAGTTTGCGATCTTGACTTTCCAATTGGTATATTGTCTGATATAGCTTGCTCAATAACTTTAACGCTTGCCGTTCCGATAGCCTCGAGTTCTGGCAATTGTTCGCCTGATAGTTTCTCTGTCATACTAAATATATTATCTCTTTGCTGCTGTACAGATGGATGCTGTGCCCCATATTTTTGAGTCAGTTCCGCATATTGTTGCTGAAGATCAAAAATGACAAACGATCGGCTGACAACATTTGCAGTTGCTATTGCATTTTCAGGACTATAATCTTTAATTATAATGAAAAAAATATCAGTTCCAGGAATTAATTCTGTCGATACATTGTCTCTTAAATCACTAATTGCATTGTTAATGCTTTCTTCTTTTAGTTTTTCAGGAGTTAAATATACGGGAATGTTCTGTATTTTTCTTATTCTATAATCGATTAACAATTTTTTTAAAGGATGGCAAAAATTTTTTTCATAATCGATAGGCCGTTTATCAAGTTTAAGGGCTATAACGGCACGTTTTAGAACAGAATTCGATTTAACTATTTCCATCTGTGTACGATGTATGGGTCTTGATCCCAAATCAAAATATGATGTTGCGCTAACCGCTGATCTTCCGACAATATGCATCTTAACTTTTGCTTCATAGATTGGTGTTTGAAAAATCAAAGCGATAAAAATTCCAACGATAATCGGGGGAGACAATAGTATTACTATTAATTTTTGCCGAAAAATAGCGCTTATTATATTACGCAAATTAATTTCGTTTGTTTGTTCTTGTTTTTCCATTTTTTTGTCACATCTAAATTAATTTAATACTTTTATATAATTATTGAGATTAAATTTTAAAAAAAACTTTCTGATACAACAACAATATCTCCCGGCTCAAGGACTAAATCCGCTCGCGCGTCTCCTTCAATTACCTTACCGACATCGATTTCAATTTTTGTGTAACCGGGCCTATCATTTCGTTGTCTGAGTACGCGAACTTTACTTTTTGATCCGAACCTTGTAAAACCTCCGGCAACGGAAATTGCCTTTAAGACTGTAGTGTTATCGCCTAAAGGATAAGTTCCGGGCCTGACTATTTCCCCACTAATTGTAAAATTTCTGCTTCGTGATTCAATAAGAGAAACAGTAACAACCGGATATTTTAAATATCCGGTTGCCAGCCTCCATTGAATATTTTGCTGAATTTCTGTAATGGTTTTATCTTTTACTCTAACGCTACCTAAATACGCTACCGATATATCGCCGCTAGGAGAAACCGTGACGCGGTCAACAGAAGGATCAGGTTTTAATATCCTGATTTCGATAATATCGCCGACTCCAACTTTATATTCTTCTGCAAGAAGAATATTTATAGGTAGTATTAAAAAAGCTATTAAAAATAATAAATGTTTTATTGATATTGTATATAATTTCATTTTTCACTTTCCTGGAAATTTTATTTGTTATTTGTCTGAATTATTTTAATGTACATAATCAATAATAAATTTATAAATTACATTATTAATAATGTAATAATAAAAATTCAATCAATTAAAAGAATTTTTTCATTTTTTTATGGGGATTATAAATGACCTGACGTAAGAAGTTGATCTTTCTGCATGTAATATTCAATTAAAATAAAGAAAATATTTTATTATATTAAAATTCCGCTCTAAGTCCTAATCTGATTTGATTTCTGTCATATTCTGTTTTAACATCTGTCGGTCTTGTCTGTTTTGTTATATTTTTTGTATAAATATATTCTATAAACGCTGTAACATGTTCTGAAAAAATCCGGTAAGAAAGACCTGTTCTTACTCCGGTCAATTCACTTTTTGTTGTAGTAACATCGGAAACTGTATTCCCGTATTGATAAAAACCTGATAAAGAAAAATCTAAAAAATAGGATATTTCTCTTGTTAAAGTTATTGAAAAATTCCAGACATTGTAAGTCTGATTCGTAAGAGGTATTATTTCGTATCTCCGGGATAATGATATATTTAGATTATTCCTTTCATCTATCTGATCAATTAGTGATAAAGTACTAAAGTTATTATAATTTTTTTCTTCTTCTGTTATTACGTATGCTAAACCACTTTGCAGACTAATGAAAAATTGTCTGGTAAAATGGAATTCATATCCAAGGGCGCAGTTATGCAATATAGTTTTTTCATTTCCTGTTGCATTCTCTGCCTCATCATAGTTTAAGGCTTTCCAGTACGTATAGTTATAAATAATGGAAAAAATATTGGAAGAATTAATTTCATATCTTGCGATAAAACCGGCGCTGTGTGAAATAGAATCATTCTGTGTATCAGATTGATTAAGAATATTTGTATAAATATTAGTATATTGAATATCTGTTCGAAAATAGCTTGTAAACTCTTTTAAATACCTTGCTGTTGCGGTATTTGTATAATATCCGGTACGTCCTCCGGCTGAACCGAATTGCTCCTGGAAATTTTGCGCTTCAGGATAATGAGCAAATCTGTCACTTACATTAATTCTATCTGTGCTTGTTAGCTCACTTGCGATACTTAATTCGGCAGACTGCGCGTTGTTGTTCAGTTCGCTTGTCTTGTAATAGATTTGTTGTGTGCTTTGGCCGAGTAAACGCCAGTTAGTTGCTCTTCCTTCATGTCTCAGACCCAATCCAAATATTATTTCAGTAATAAAATCGGATTCTTTTTCTTCTGCAGCATTAATATTATCATCATACATTTCGCTTAAGCTTCCATTGATAATCCCTTCTATAGAATAAGCTTTTTTTTGCAGAAATGATAATATTATAATTATGACGGATAAAAAACAGCCTATATTTTTTAGCATGATTTTAATTGATGTCTTTTATTTTAACGCCTTGAGAGATAATACTCAGCATCTTTTTAATTCTTTCACGTTAAATACATGTTCAATCTTCGGTTTTGTCAAGTGTATAAATCTTATCTGAATTATTAGTTTTTTACAATACTGCTTAAAAAAATACCGGATACGCAGGAAAGATAATATTGTTTTCATTTAAAATATTTTTTTTCATTTTTCTTGATTTTTTTAAATTGGTGTTTTATAATAAGTTATGCCGCAACGGCATAACTTTTCAATTTAATTACCTCCTAAGACCGACTATCCCAGTCGGTTTCTTTTTTTAATTGCGTATTTCTATTCTGTTCTTCTGTCTTTGGTCCTTCGTTCTTCTTTTCTGCGATCTATTAATTCTTTATCTTTTAACTCGTCCTGAAATTCTCCCTTGTCGAAAAATCCTTTTCGTAAATAAAAGCCTCTGTTAAAAGTACGTCTGTCCAGAGTTCTGCGTTCGGATTTTCTTTTTTCTTTAAAGTTTTTTTGATAGGTTTCATTTTTGCTTGTTTTACTTGTTAATTTTCTAATTATCCACCTGATAAATTTTGACAGAAATTTTATTATAAAATATAATGTGAGTACTATTAACAGGCTGAATAGAAATATAAAAACATATTCAAGTGGTGTAGTTTTCATAAGGATAATATAATGAAAAAATAAAAAGAATTAATAAGATAAACGGAAAAAACAAACAATATCTTCAGTTTTCAGGAAAATTTTTAAATAAAATTATTTTAATGTTGTAAGAATTAACTGAATCTATAATATTATTGATTATTATACTTGTCAATTTCAATTGATATATCAAACATAAATTTATGCCCGGTCAAAGTCAAAAAGTAAGGATTAATATAGATTATCTTCGTCCGTATACAAAGATTGTTTACGCATTGTATTCGGTTGACAACCGGAAAATTATCGATGAGCGGGTTATTCTTACTCCGCAGATGCTGGAATTAATCAAAAGCAAATTCGGTAACATAGTATATGCTTTGAAAGAGGATAAGAAAGGAATTATTTCACAAAAGAATCTGGATGCGGCTATGGAGACATCCGTTGGAATAATCGATCAGATAACTAAAACCGAGAAGCTGACAAAGAGCGCGTTCAATGAAGCAGAGAAGGTAATTGACGGAATAATAAGCGATCTGGATTCTTCGGAGATGGAGGCTATCAATTTACTTAAAAATTTACAATCTTTCGAGGGATATATTTATCAGCATTCAGTTAATGTGGGAATTTTAGCTGCGGTTTTCGCGAAATTAAAAGGGAACCTGTCACCTGACCAGGTAAAATTTCTTACACTTGGAGCATATCTTCTGGATATCGGGCTGACGAAAATCGATCAGTATTTGCTTAAAAAAGACACGAAATATTCCGATGCCGACAGGCAAAAAATGAAGCAGCACCCGCAGTTCGGATATGAGATTTTAAAGAATATATCGGGCATTGATAAAATAGTTTTACAGACGATATTATTCCACCATGAAAAATTTAATTTAAAAGGATACTACCAGCTGCCTTATGATTTGCTGCCTGTGGCTCCTAAAATTGTATCTGTTTGCGATGTGTATGATGCGCTTACAACTCCGCGGCCTTACAGGAATTCCATAGCTCCTACCGATGCGCTGCGCTTCCTTGTGAATTCCATAGGGATTTATTTTGATTATAATTTAATCAGTGATTTTATAAATTATTTAGGTCCTTTGCTTAATAATACGCAATCGTTTTACGCGAAGAATGATTTTTGCGAACTCAATACCAGGGAACTGGCGATGGTAATGGATTTTAATCTGAAGGATTATTTAAAACCGCAGATTATGGTGTTCTGTAAATTCCAGAAGAAAAGGAACCAGATTGCGGTAAAATTTTATGAAAATCCCGTTTATATAAATCTTGAAGATGATGATAAGCGTTTAATGACCAAGATCATTGATAATAAAAAGCACATAAATGCTATCAGGGCAAAATTAATAGACAAGGGGATGATAATTAAATAGAGAATAGTTTCTCCTATGTGCCCCAATTCGTTATGTTGTTCTCCCACCAGACAACGCCGTCACTTGCTGAAGAGCCGATAATATCCGGATCGCCATCGCCATCTACATCGGTTAAATATACGGCTGTGCTCCCGTTAAATCCGGTATCAATAGTATATCTCGTGAATGTATCGTTGCCGTTATTCTTAAACCAGGCAACATCCAGATCGTTATTGTCTCCTCCGCCTCTTACTGCTGCTATATCGACCTTGTTGTCAAAATTAATATCAGCTGCATAGATAGATTGAATATTGGATAAAGTGGAATCAACCGTATGTTTTATCCAGCTTCCGTTGCTACCTACTGCCGGATTCTCCCACCATGCGATATAATCATTGCTTAACAGAGTGCTGCTGCAGATAACATCGATATCGCCGTCGTTATCCATATCGGCTGCCTGCAGGGAAGTCAATCTGTTAAAATCATTTGCTATTCTGTTCCTGCTGCTGAAATTTCCGTTGCCTTCATTCCTCCACCATGCTATATCGTCTGCAGCGTAATTAACGTAGCTGGCGGATGCAAGAATATCAGGCTTCTGATCATTATCCAGATCGACAAGCATAATATTATTCGCGTAATTAAAATCGTAATCTACAACGTTTATCGCGCTGACTGAACCGTTTCCCTGATTCTCCCACCATGCGATTTTCGGGTCTCCGGATGTACTTGATGCCATAGAGGCGAATATATCTTTGTCTCCGTCGGCATCTGTATCGCATGTTGTTATTGCGGAAATATATCTTAAATTATCTATTGTATAGCCGCCTGTGAAATTATTGTTCCCGTTGTTCTTCCACCATGCCAGCCCGCCGTTTGCGATTGTGCCGGAATATACTGCTCCAAATATATCGGGAATATTATCATTATCCAGATCCGAAACATGAATATAAGAAGCATTCGTGAAGTCAGTTGTATTAATGATCCTTTCTGTCCAGTTTGTGTTTGCCTGCGCGTAGGGATTTTCCCAGTATATCAAATTATTGTAATTTTTCGAAGCTCCGAAGATGTCCGGGTCGCCGTCATTGTTTATATCGTATGTATATATTGAATTTATACTCGTCATATTTTCGGATAACTGATGTTTATACCATATATCGGAACGGAAATTATATGAGGCAATCGAATCCTTTCCGGCGCAGATTATTTCAGGATTGCCGTCTTTATCAAGATCAGCAGAAAAAAGGAATGCTGCTCCGGTAAGGTCAGTGTCTATCTCATGCTTTACAGTGAAAATCCCTGTACCGTTGTTCTCCCACCAGATAAGGTCGCCTGTGCTGCTTTTTGTAGCTGCCAGGTCTATGTCGCCGTCATTGTCTGCGTTAAAAGCTTTTACTGAATGATATATATTATAAAGGCTGTCATTGCCGACAGTCTGCATGTTGCCCATTACTCCGCTGCCGTTGTTTGCCCACCAACTTAAAGCATGGCCTTTGCAGGCAGCATATATATCCATATAACCGTCATTATTAATATCTGCAACGCCTATTGACTGAGATAAATCGTCTGCCTGATCCAGTTCCTGTTTTATAAAGCCTTCGTTTGTATCGTTCAGCCACCATGACGCGCTGCCTTCGCCCGGTGTTCTGCCTGCGGCCAGTATTTCAGGGTAGGCATCATTGTTGATATATGCTGTAGTTACATAACTCGCTCCGGCAAAATGTTCATCTATAGGATTCATTCTGGTGAAAGATCCGCTTCCGTTGTTTTTCCACCATGCTATTTCGCCCAGCCCGGTTCCGGAACTGGCAGTCGCTATAATATCAATAGATCCGTCATTGTTAATATCCGCTACTGTGACTGAAGTCGCATAATTAAAAGCCGATTCGATTGCAGGCATTCTTGTGAAGCTGCCGTAGCCGTCATTCATCCACCATACAATCTCGGGAAGGGCGGGGTTATCGCTGCTACTGTTGTACGCAGTCGCAATAATATCCGGATATGTATCTTTATTAATATCTGCCACAAAAACAGAGCTTGCTTTGTTAAAGTCCGAATCTATAATATTATAGGTCCATGCTGACGAATGTATGTTATTACCGGGATTTACTGCGCAGATAATATCCGCTTCATCTGACTGCGAGTTAAACGCGCTATATACTATGTCATTATATCCGTCTCCATTTACGTCAGCGGAATATATACTGATATCGTGAAGATTGCCGTTGATGTTTTCTGCGATTATTGTCTTTTCGGGAGGGAAAACCCGGATATAGTTTGTCTTAACATTTAAATTTGTTCCTCCGGGGCCGGTTGTTGTCAGAACCACTGAGTATTCCCCGGTTTTTGAATACGTGCAGTAAGGACTTTGCTCTGTTGAATCCGTAATGCCGTCACCGTTAAAATCCCATTCATACGAAGTTATTTCTCCGCCGGATTTGTTTTCAAAGTGTACCGTCAATGATATAACCGCTTTTCTAAGCCGCGCCGTAAAATCCGGGATCGGTGTGCTTCTTCCTGTTATCGTGAATTCGTATACAGGTTCATCCGGGTCGTTGCTCTCGATAGTGATTATAGCGCTCTTTGTTTCCGCGTCCGCAGGAGCAAACACGACCGTAAACGGTTCGCTCGTCCCGCCCGCGATTACGGAAAAAGGCTGCGTGATCCCGCCCTGCGGGAACGCGTCCGCGTCCTGGCCGCTTACTGCCACAATAGGATAGCCGGTCAGCATAAGGTCTTCGGAGCCGCGGTTCTCGATCGTGAAAACGACGTCTTTGCTTGTGCCTGCGTGCACTCCCGTAATCTCAGCAGTGCTGCCGCCGGACGGTATGCTATCCGATATGAGTTTAATGTTTATATCGGGCACGCGCGCGTCCTGCGAGGAGTCTACTCCGTCCTGAACCATGTCGCTGTCGCATGAAATTAAAGTTAAAAGGAAAGCAAAAGATACTAAATATAATTTTATTTTCATCTCAGGCCTCCGGCAAATTGTCTTTAATAAAAATAAGCAGCCTATTAACAATAGCCGCAAAGAGTATTATTATTGTAGAAAATAGGTTCCTGCAATATATGCGTAAATAAAGGCAATTTTGACACAAATAAAATAATATTTTGATATAATATTTTTTTAATAAATAAATGCAATATGGCTCCACTGTAATTCAAATATACAGTAGGTCAAGAAAACTTTGTAAATTTATTAGGGAACTATTGTTTACAAATTAAATAACAATATTTAATACTTTTTCAGGAAACCCTAGTTATTTCTTTTTTTCATATATTTACCTTCACTAATTGATGTTTTTTGCCGGATCTCTTAACACTATCATGGCAGGCCGCCTTTGGAGGCCTGCCCAAGGGTTGCTTTTAGCTATCTCTTCATGACTAAGCCGTGACCAAGATAGCCGTCGGTGCTGTTTAACATTGTCCCATCCAGTAAGAGGCAATTGCCGTCAAGTACGATCTGGCCGTGTGTCGGGTTGACTGATGGATTTAGGATAAAATAACCACTGGAATCCACGGAATAAGGTATTGTTTCAGTTTTATTTTCCGTTATAACTGCGGATCCATCGGAGTAAGAGTGTCGATCCGGTCCGCTTGCCATAACCGAACCGGCCCCGTTAAAACTCATTGTCCCGGCACCTTCTTTATAGGTCACGATTCCAGCTGACTCACTGTATATTTCTGTAAACATAAGCAGATAATCTCCGTTCAGGCTGGCATTGTTATATGTCGGTACTGTTCCAGAATTGACCCGTTTCATAGCAACTGCATGATTAAGATATAAAGTGCCGTCCCCACCAAGCTGTGTACCATCCAAAAGCAGGCTGCTACCGTCCAGTACAATCTGTCCGTGGAGTGGTTTGCCGCCGGGTATTAAAAAACTCCCATCGGCATTCACGGTATAAGTAAACGGATCATTAGTAATTGTGGTTGTTAATCCGGTCTCAGAACTGCGCTTCGTACCGTTTGTATTTCCTGAGCCGGCTCCGCCAAAACTCATGGTACCTGAAATTTCATTATATACTACATGGTCTACGGAATACAGTACCTCGATCATTGTGAACAGGTAATCTCCACTCAGGCTGGCGTTTGTATATGTTGGCGGCGTTCCGGAACTTACCCGTTTCATTGCAATACCGTGATTTAGATAATAATCTACAGAGTTTCCCTGCGAAGATCCGTCAAAAAGCAGGCTTTTGCCATTCATAGCGATCTGACCGTGAACGGGTTTGCCTCCAGAGGGATTTAGAATAAAGCTTCCGTCTGCATTCACGGAATAGGGAATCGTTTCAGTCTTTGTAGATGTAGTTGGAGTTGAACCATCCGAATAGGCGTCGCGGTCCGAGCCGCTTACTGTAACCGACCCTGCTCCGTTAAAACTAAATGTTCCGGCAGTTTCAGTGTATGTAATGGTTCCGGAAGGATTTTCTACCTCGGTCATCATCACTAAATAATTTCCGTTCAAGCTTGCGTTGGTGTAGGCTGGCGATGCAGGTGGATTGTCATCTCCCCAGCATCCGACGAGCACGGAAATCATCGCAGTGACCGTAATATAAACTAAACTAAAAACAATTCCATTCCGCGCTCTACTTTTCGCTGTAATGTCTCTTCTAAACAATCTTTTCATAAAAAAACCTCCTGATTTAGAAATTTTGCCTTTATAACGGCATTATTTGCTGCAAAATTATTTGAAAATTTTTTATGATCTTTTTCTAATATTGTTTCACATAATAATAATTCTAATTTTGCCCGAATCATCACAAATTTATTATTCATCTAATTCATTGCACTTTATGGTACAGCACATATTGCTAATGATTCCGGCATATCACCTGTATCAAAAGGACTGCCGGAAATCTCTGCTAAGATTCCGTTTGTAGAATTGTAAGTATAAGCATGGATTGTGTCATCGTTACTGCATGCGACGTATGAAAATTTCCCGGCAGGATCAAATTTAATTGATTCCGGAACCGAACCCGTACCGGGAGGGCTGGCTGATATTTCTGCTAATGTACCATCCATGTTTATTGTATAGGCTGCAATGCTATACGGTGAATTATGCGCGATATATAAATATTTTCCAGCTGGATCAGTTGTGATTGAACGGGGGCCACTAAGCGAAACAGGGAAACCCGGGATTGCTTTTAGTGTCCCTGATGCGGCGTTGATCGTAAAACCTGAAAAATTATTTGAGTGATAATTGGCAGAGTAAAGAAATTTATTTGCAGGATCAATTGCCAATGCATAGGGAGGATAACCGATATCAAATGGGCTGCCTATAACCTGGAACAGAACCCCTGTCGCAGCATCAATAAAAAAGGCATATATCCTATTATTGTCAATATCGGCTCCATATAAAAACTGACCTTCTGAGTCAATTGCCATTGAAATTATTCTGGCGGTAATGTTAAACGGACTTCCGGTTATTTCGTTTAAGGCCCCGGTAGTTGAATCTATTATATAAGCGGAAATAGTATCTGAACCACCATTGGAAACATATAGAAAGCTTCCAGCTGGATAAATTATGGCCGAACACGGTGACGCGCCGGCAGCAAACGGACTGCCGTTGATTTTAGTTAAAGAGCCTGTTTCAGCGTTAACACTAAAGGCCGAAACATTACTTGTACTGTTATTTGCAACATAAATGAATCTTCCAGACGGATCTGCTGCTATGGAGGAAGCCATAAAACCAGGGGCATTTGAAAACGGACTCCCGGAAATCTCTGTAAGCATACCAGTTTCCGAATTGATTGAATAAGCGGAGATATTGTTTGCTAACATGTTTGCAGTATAAAGAAAATATTTTTCGCCGGATCCGCTGCTTCTGCTGTCGCTGCCGCAGCCTGTTAAAGCAGCGGCAAGAAACAAAGTGAATATAACGCATAAATAAATATATCTTTTCATTGTAACCTCCTGAAATTTTCTATTATATTAAAACATATTAAAAATTTTTGTTATTCATTGATTATTATCTCAGCTAATCCCTTCAAATTGTAGTTCCAGTTTTAGCTGAATCGTCACAATTTTTTTCAAATTTTCTTACTAAAGGGGTTTTTATGTTTTGCTTATAAATCCCAGGAAATCAGTGCATATTTTATTCTTCTCTATATTGATGCTGCTCTTTTACTGGAATTTCATTTCAATTATCCGCTTAAGTCTGGTGCTTTTTTAATCCTGTTTTTCTGAAAAAATTTAAATCCGATACCTTGGATATGTTTTTATATATGAGTTATATGTATAAATATACGAATTATAAAAAATGAATTTAATATACATATAACAAATAAACCAGCTTTTTATCAGTATAGCCGCTCATTTAAACTTATTAATTCAAACTTTTATCGGTTTTGTGAATAATGTTATAATTGTTTGTGACGTTTTTACGGTTTTTATCGCTATAAAAATAGAGGGAAGAATTAAATATCATTTAAGGAAACATGGGTCATGAAAAACACAATCAAAAGAAGCATATTTGCACTTATTGCACTGTTATCCGTGTGCATGGTCTCCTGTCGGGATTCCGGCAACAGAGGCGACACCGGCGCTGATACGAATAATCCTGTTCCTATTACTCTTAGTAATGATTATACCGGAACTCTCACTCTGGAATATTCTCGCGATTTCCCCGGATTCAGCACTGCTGTCGAAATCGATGTTGATGTATACAAGTCAGGAGATGTGTTGCTGAGCCAGCCTGACCAGGCTACATATGACGCAACGGAGGAAGAGCCTGGACAGGTAAAAATACGCGAGTATGGAAGCGTTACAGTCACTTCATTGAGCGGGCTTGCTGTTGAGACTGGCGGTGAAAAATATATTCAGATAAGCGCCAATACCCTAATAACAGGCGTGCAGACTGTCTGGGGATGGACCGGCAGCGACTGGTATCAGGTAATGAATACTCCGTTTGATATTGAGAACCCTATTGAAAGTCCAATGAATTTCAATCTGGATGACGCAGTGTGGAGCGGAGCATCCATAGGAAAATCTATTCCTGCGTACGGCGGGACCCAGACTTTCAAATGGACACTCCTGCTGTCTGTAGTACCTTGAAAAAAATGCGATTTTATATCAGTGATTATCACACTATATAAATTTTTTTGTGACGATCTGGTCAAGTTTATCGCTTAATATACAGATTATAAATTTTTTAACGCATCTTAAGACTAATATAATATGCGAGGTTATTATGAGAAAAATAATTATACTCTTTATTCTTTTTACACTTGCCTTATTCACCGCCTGCGGGAGCAGCGACAGCAGCAGCGGGACTACGCTGACACCTGCAGGCAACAGCACTACTGCTTCACGCGTGTATGGTCAGAGCGGGAATTTTCTAACCAACAATACCGGTGCTGACGGCCTGAATATGCCCTGTACGATAACGGTTACTGCCGGCGGTGTGTATATAGCAGATACCTATAATCATCGCGTGCTTTATTATGAGGGAGAGAACACAACAGCGAGTCGCGTCTACGGACAGGGAGGGAGTTTTACTACTAATATTGAAAATAAAGGCGGAGTGAGCGCAGATTCTCTGAACCAGCCTTCTGCAGTAGCGGTTGACACCGGCGGTGTGTATATAGCTGATAGTGAAAACAATCGGGTGTTGTATTATGCCGGCACAAGCACGACAGCAACGCGTGTGTATGGCCAGGGTGGGAGTTTTAGCACCAATAGTGTAAATAACGGAGGTATCAGCGCAGACAGCCTGAATTATCCATACGGTGTTGCGGTTGACGCAGGTGGTGTATATATTGCTGACAGATATAACCATCGCGTTATGTATTATACAGGCACAAGCACTACAGCAACGCGCGTATATGGACAGGGAGGCAGTTTCAGCGCCAATAGTGTAAATAACGGAGGTGTCAGCGCGGATTCTCTGAGCGGTCCTTCGGCAGTTACGGTTGACGCGAGCGGTGTCTATGTTGCCGATTATAACAATCATCGCGTTATGTATTATGCCGGTACAGGCACTACAGCGACGCGCGTATATGGCCAGGGCGGGAGTTTTACAGCCAATACTCAGAATAACGGCGGAGTCAGCGCAGACAGCTTGTACAGGCCTTCTTCAGTTGCCGTGGACGCGGGCGGTGTATATGCAGCTGATTTTTACAACAATCGCGTGTTGTACTATGCCGGTACAGGCACGACAGCAACGCGTGTGTACGGCCAGGGAGGGAGTTTTACAGCCAATTATCAGAATAACGGCGGGCTCAGCGAAAACAGTTTGTACAGACCTTCCGGAGTTGCAGTTAGCACTGGCGGAGTTTATATAGTCGATCACTTTAACTATCGCGCGCTGTATTATGCCGGTACAAGCACAACAGCAACGCGCGTATACGGCCAGGAAGGCAGTTACAACACAAGAATTGAAAATTACGTCGAGATCAATGCAGACAGCCTGTATCAACCTACAGGAGCAGCGATTAACGATAGCGGAATATATATAGCTGACAGATATAACCATCGCGTTATTTATTATGCAGGCACAAGCACAACGGCAAGTCGCGTGTACGGCCAGGGAGGGAGTTTTAATACAGGAAGTCCTAATAAAGGCGGAGTCAGTGCAGACAGCCTGAATTATTCTTCCGCAGTAGCCGCTGACGCGGACGGAGTATATATTGCCGACAGGGAGAACCATCGCGTATTGTATTATGCCGGCACAAGCACAACAGCAACGCGCGTATACGGCCAGGGAGGAAGCTTTAACACCAGGCTTCCAAATAAAGGCGGGATCAGTGCTGACAGCCTGAATATGCCTTATGCAGTAGCGATTGGTCCGGACGGTATATACATAGCTGATGCCTACAATCATCGCGTGCTGTATTATGAGGGAGAAAGCACAACAGCGACGCGCGTGTATGGCCAGGGAGGCAGTTTTGTTGCTAATATTGAAAATAACGGCGGGGTCAGCGCACACAGTCTGAACTATCCATACGGGGTTGCGGTTCAATCAGGCAATGTGTATATAGCTGATAGCAGTAACTATCGCGTGCTGTATTATGAGGGAGAAAGCACAACAGCGACCCGCGTCTATGGACAGGGGGGCAGTTTTAGCACCAATACTCTGAATAAAGGCGGACTCAGCGCAGACTGCTTATATTATACATATGGTGTGGCGGTTGATACCGGCGGTGTATATATAGCCGATACCTACAATCATCGCGTGCTTTATTATGAAGGAGAAAGCACGACAGCAACACGCGTGTATGGTCAGGGGGGGAGCTTTATTACTGATACCATTAATAACGGCGGAATCAGCGCCGACAGTCTGTATTTCCCTTATAAAGTATCTGTGTATGCGGGCAGACTGTATATTGCTGATACATCTAACAATCGGGTGCTGTATTATTGAAAAGGCACTAGTGCTTTGACCGCATTATTTTGAATTAAAAAGTATTTTAAATTTTGCCACAGAGACACAGAGAGACGGAGTTTTTTCTTAGTTTTTATTATAAAAATAATAAATTTGTCTTCTCTGTGACTCCGTGCCTCTGTGGCAAAATCAATTTGAATTTATCCGGTCGAGACACGAGTAACTCTTAACAGGATGGCAACGCATTTTTTATGCCGGATAAAAGATCGCTTAAATTATGAATGAAAAAAAATATTTTCAGGAGCAAAGAATATGAAAACTAAATCATTATTGAATGTTATGTTTGGTTTTTTTGTGATAATTATTTTTAGTCTTACAGGCTGCGACTGGTTTTCGTCTGACAGCGATAATGGCGACAGTGGAGGAGACAACACAGTAACTGACATTTTTGACGCAGCCAAAAATCCGGGTGATGTTGTAAACGTTACAGCAGGCAGCAAAAATTTTAACATGATTTATGCCAATAACAAAAGCACTACAATCCCTACAGGTGTAGATGACGATGGAAGTGCGACATTAAACATTAATTATTTTATTGGCGAGACAGAAGTTACAAATGCCCTAGCAGTTGAAGTGCTGCAGTGGGCTCACGATAACGGCAAATTCAGCGATACTGAAAGCGACCATAACGGTCTTTCATCTTCTACAGCCAAGTACGGCAGCCGGCAGCTTATCGATCTTGATAATGCCTATAGTAGGGTCAATTACTCGGCAGGCAGTTTTACTGTTGATTCCGGATACGAGAATCACCCTGTTGTATGCGTCACGTGGTTTGGTGCAGTCATGATGTGCAACTGGCTGGCAGAGATGCAGGATGGTACAACGAACAATCTTGTATATTCAGGCATAGATACATCATGGGAGTATAATGAAACCGTTGAAGATCCTTTAAAAAGCGGATATCGTTTGCCGTCCCTTGATGAATGGGAACTCGCGGCGCGTTATATTGACGGTACTGAATGGCTTTACGGCGATCACGCGAGCGGAGATGAATCCGGAGCTTGCTGGTGGGACGGATATGAGGGATCAATACTAGGAGGGCAATCGCTTTCAACGGTTTTCGGGGATTACGCCTGGTACAGGGACAATTCGGGGGAACTGACTCATGAAGTTAAACAAAAGCTTGGAAACGCCCTGGGTATTTACGACATGAGCGGAAACATCGGGGAATGGTGCTGGGCAAGGGCAGGTTCATTGTATGAGGGACAGTGCTGCTTTCGGAGCGGTAGCTGCTACGGATTACCTATGAGTCTTACTGTGGGTATCAGTTATAGTCCCGGTACAGATCCGACTTATCCATCACGTGCTGTGGGTTTACGGATAGCGAAGTCAAAGCCATGAGGCATGTATCGATTTGTGCAAGGATGGCGGCATCATGTCATAGTGAAAAATATATTTATGAAATGCAGGATGTAATCTTATTGAGCACTTTTTCAAATGTTTGGGGAACAGGTTATCATAAATATATAATAATTTTTTTGTGACGATTATGGATTCCGGATCGCTATTATGGTAGAGATGCAAATGGCAATAAATTGCTTTGCGGCTCATCAGGCGATAATCCATGCGGAAATTCAGCCTTTTTCAAAATTCAATTATTTATGGAGGTTGCTTTATGAAAACCGTTACAATTTTCTCTATCGCTGTAATGTATCTTGCAACAACCGCGATAATCAGCTGTTCAAGCGACAGTAGATCGGATTCGCATACACCGCTTGTTGGCAGCTTCGGTGACAGTCTAAGAACCAGCCTGCCAGAGGTTGAAGCTGCTAAAAAAAAGCTCAGCCCCACAGAGGCGCATTACCAGAGCTACGACACAGAAAAAGAATACGGCGGGATGTTCCAGCGCGTGCTGGGAGATGACCCTTTGTCGATATTCTTTATGGTGGATATTATGGACCAGGTATGCGGGGAAATTCTATACGCGGAAAACCCCGACATGACAATAGGCGAAGGACAGACATTAACTCTTCCCTTCTTTGGTGACAGTATTGCGTTTACAAATACATTTAAATATAATGGAACGCATACCACATCTATTGAAATCAGCTATAATGATCAAAGCGAAACAAAAACAGTTACAATTGATGACTTCCGGGGCGGATATACCGATCTTTCCATAACTATTTTCTGTCATTTAAATATTCCGGAAATTTCCGGAGAAACCATGACCCTCATTTATTATGCAGAAAAAGAAACCGGGAATAACATTCTTACCGTAAAATACGCAGATTTCGCCACTGAATTCCATGAAGACGGGGAATTTTATTCAACAAACATGCATAATGTATCTTTTATGAAAAATACGTCAACCGATCCGTACACTTATAAGTCGGCAGTGAAGGACATAAGAACGGACAATGGCGATACCGGCGTGTTCTCAATAATCATGGGTGGCGTGATCGATGAGTTCCTGATCAGAAGAAGAGCGCATTATAATGATGGAGCCGATATGTTCATAGACCAGCTTTTCGCGACAACGTATGACGCGTCAACGAACCATATCGCTGAAGATCCGCTGGAAGAGCAATCATCAACGAATCTTTTTGATATAGACGGCGCAGGATTCACCGGCGGGGGGCTCGGCGATACAATTACACTTGTCGATCCGGACGCGACGCATCTTCAGGTTTACGCGGACCGCATTGCAGCGCACAACATGATCGATTTCTCGGAAACGACCGATTTGCCGCAGAGCGAAGCTGAAGTTACACCGGAAGATTGGAATTTTTAATACAGGCAAAAATATATTTGGAGGATTTAAGATCATGAAAAGAAGTAAACTATTCAATATATTTTCAGCCAAAATTTTTGCGTTAATATTATTAATAACTATTAGCATGCCTGGCTGCGACTGGTTTTCATCGGGTTCGGATTCTGATGATGAAAACGGCGGGCAGCCGGACGAAGTAACAAAGACTGCGTGGTCAAAGACCTACGGTCACGGAGATACTTATACAGAGTACCATGCGTATGGATTCGATGCGACCGGCGACGGAGGATATGTATTCGCTTCCCAGAACGTGTATAACGGAGCAGGCGGATATGATTTCTGGATCGTAAGGCTTAATTCGGAAGGCAGCCTGGTCTGGGAAAAGGGTTTCGGCGGGGAAAATGGAGAGGAGCCTTTTGTCGTACGGCAGACCAGCGACGGCGGATTTATCGCAGCAGGAGAATCATGGTCATTTCGTACAGGCACCAGCTACTGCGACGCGTGGGTGATCAAGCTGAGCGTTTCAGGCGGCGTGGAATGGCAACGTTCGTATGGCGGAACAGGTGTTGATGCTTTCAGTGATGTTAAAGAGACTTTTGACAGTAACGGTGATTCCACCGGTTTTTTACTTTGCGGGAATACAAATTCCTTCGGAAGCGGCGGATATGATGCCTGGATTGTAAAGATAAATACCTCAGGTTTGATAACTCATGAAGAGGTAATCGGCGGATCGCAGAACGAATTCGGACGATCCGTAGCTCTTACTTCTGACGGCGGATGTATTTTGCTGGCAGATACGCAGTCGTTCGGTGCGGGTAACCGTGATGTATGGCTCGTCAAACTGGATAGCAGCTACAGTGTGGAATGGGAAAAGGCATACGGTGGAACAGACGTTGATTTTCCGCGCACTGTCGTATGCTCAGGCGACGGCGGATATGTAGTAGGCTCTTACACGGAGTCCTTTGGTGCAGGTGAGAATGATTACTGGATTTTAAAAGTTGATAGTGACGGCGACATTGTCTGGCAATATACTTACGGAGGAACAGACGGCGACATCGCGTACGATCTGCAAAAGACAAATGACGGCGGATATATTATGACAGGCTGGACATATTCATTCGGTGCAGGCTTCAATGACGCGTGGCTGGTAAAGCTCAATGGTTCCGGCGTTATTCAATGGCAAAAGCGTTATAACATCACCTATACAGACGGCACGGACACATGGAGCGGTTCTGACTGGGCATATAGAGTGATCCAGACAGCAGATGGAGGGTATGCCATAGCCGGAGACAGCGACGATGTTGTAGCTGTACGCAATGGAGATGCATGGATATTCAGGGTTGACTCTACAGGCACTCTCGGATGCGATATGGCAGCCGATACCGATGCGGTCGGCAACGGTACTGCAACCGTGACCGTTACAGACACTTCAGGTGACTCTGTAATGAGCAGCACAAGCGCGAATGTGGATTCTACATCAGCTTCGGGATACAGTGCATCCCCTGAAGTGATAACCCAGTGTGATGTTCAATAGATATAATATGTAAAACAAAATTAAAAGCCGTAAAAAAAATTTAATGAGGAATTCAATTATGAAAAAACAATATATTATGATTTTCGCAGTGATGCTGGCAACAGGTTTGTTTCTTTCAGTGATGCCGGCAGTATCTTCAGCTGCCGGTTTTAAGGTTTATCCAGGAGCAAAGCTCGATGAGCGGGCAATGCGTGATTCAGATGAAATGGCCAAACAGATGAAGATGTCCGTTAAATCGAAGATCTATACAACCAACGATAGTTTTGAAAAGGTAGCCGCATTTTACAAGGGGATTGCGAGGGAATACATCATGCCCGGGAACACTCAGAAAGGCATTAAAGCAAGGTTTTTCATTTTTGACAACGGGAAAGACCTTTCAGATTCAAAACTCTGGGCCAAGGTTCAGCGTCCGGCGCTTAGTCTGTATAAAGAGGACATTAAGACAATGAAAACGCGGGATATCACGGTGATCATACTTGTGGAAAAGTAGGGTAGTTATGTACATATTTTTTGTGACGATTCGGATGATTTTGTCGCTTAATAAATGAGAATAAAAAGATATTTAACTTTATTATCCGATTATCCGGAGGGGAATATGAAAAATTATTTTAAATACTTTGGCACTATAGCAATTATCACGATTATCTTTTTGCTTCCCGGATGCTGGTTCAGCAACGATGGCGGAAGTGATAGTGATGTCTTCGGTGTTGTGCCTGTCGTTCAACCCGTTAAAATATCCATAGACTGGGAAACTGACTCTGAAGGCGGCAACTATTGGGAGGGAAAAGCAAATATTGATCTTCTGCTTAAATGCGGCGAAACAGGAGATATTAATCCGCAGATGTATACTCTGGTAGGTAGCACCGGTGGGGGCGTGCAATATGAGTGCAATGCTTATGTCGAGCCTCCCGATCAGGTTGGAAATATAAATGCACCTTCTTTCACTGTATCAGTTACATCCGGCTCTTTCATATACGGGACATATAGCTTCACTATTGCTTCCTATGATGCTGTGTTCAGCTTTGATTTATTTGATGAAAACGGTAAATATTACAGTACGGAGACTCCGGATGAACTTATATTTGTCCTTAACGACATTATTTTTGAATTGAGTAAGGAGGACGGCTACACCCAAATAATAATAGGTGAAACAATAGCCGGTACCACTTACAGCGCGACAGCAGAGTTTACTAAATAATGGGATAAAGATGACAGGCAAGTTGTCTTATCCAAAAAAAAGAATATTATTCATGGAGATTTTAAAATGAAAATAAGAAAGAATTATTTATTGTTATGTGTTTTATTTTTTATCAGCATTATAACAGCCTGTTCCGATTCATCCGGGTCATCAGACTCGCCGGGAAACAGCGATACGACAGCGCCGGAATGGAATGCCGGCTATCCGAAAGCTATAGATATCGACGACAGGATTTACGTGAAAGCGAGCCTTAATGAGAACGGCAATGTTTACTGCGTACTAAGACGCGACGGCGATCCGGCCCCGAGCGTGCAGGATATAGCTAATGGGCTTGGTGAATTCGCAGTTAATGCAGAAGTAAGTGCGGATGCTGTTAATACGCTTATTTTTAAAGATTTGAGCTATTCAAACGCCTTTGATCTTTACTGTGTGGGCGTAGATGATTCAAACAATATGCAGGTGTCTGCGGTTAAGATAGATATTCTAACAAGTACCAGAAATACAGTATTCGTATCCCAGATAGAAGGGAACGATATCAATATGGGATCAATTTCCTATCCGAAAAAGACGATTGCTTCCGCGCTGGCCTACGCTAAAGCCAATTGGCCTTTCACGATGTCAAGAAAGATCTGCGTTTCGCAGGGTACATATGATGAAAGCGTTGAATTAACAGAAGGCATATCGCTTTTAGGCGGATACAGTTCGGCTGACTGGAGTGAGAGGAACAGCGCCCTGTATACATCAACAATTACCGGAGCAAGCGGGCAAAACTATGTACTTTCAATCACCGGAACCAATCAAAGTTCAGAAGACTGGATTGTTGAAAGACTTTTAATTAACACTGATAAAAGCTCTGTTTTACAGGGAATAAAATGCAATGCAGAGTCGCTTGTACTGATCAGGAATAACGAGATACACGGAGGATTTGCTGCAAATGAAGCAACCGCTGTGTATCTGTACGGCAATGCAAATACTGAAATTTTAACAAATAGCATTGTCGGCGGAATTTCGGAGACAGGAGATACATGCGGCATCATGGTGGAAACATCCGGCGATCAGCTTATAAAGGATAATTCAATTTTCGGTGGTGATGGTTACACAAATATGTCATGTGGAATAAAAATAACGCAGCCGGTTGATTACGATACAATAATCATAAATAATAATATTAATGCCGGAGTTGCTCATAATACTTGCGGTATTTATATAACTCATGATTCTGATAACGAAACCTCTATGCCGGTTATTTACGGGAATAGAATAACAGGAGGATCAGGCAATGATCAATATGTATTATATTTATTCGGTACTGCAGATACAAGGGCAGTATCGCCGGTTATATGTAATAATATAATCGAGAACGGTACAAGTCTTGCTCCAAGTGATGTATTTTCATTAGGTATCATTGCAATAGACGGATATGCCTATTTGTATAACAATATAATTATTGGAAACAGTGATTCAGCGGGTGTTATAATTGCCGGAGATACGGGTCGCGAATCAAGACTTTCAGCTATAAATAATATCATCATTGGAATGGAATTAGCAATAGTTGAAACTGATTCTTTTTCTTTCTGCGATGTGTTAAAAAACAATGATCTTTATAATTGTACGTATTTCTTGGAACCGTTTGGGGAACCTGGTATCAATTCTGTCAATGATCTAAACGCATTTCATACAGATTTTGGAAATAACATCTCAGTTGATGCCTTGCTCGACAGTCAGTGGAATTTCACCGCATCATCTCCGGCGTCTGTAACAGAAGGCGGACTTGATCTGTCGGCTTATCCTTATTTTCAGGAGAACGCGTCGGGACAGAAGATTGACATTACAGGCAAAGTCAGAACAGCTCCCTGGTCGATTGGTGCATACGAGAAGGAGTAAAGTATAATAGTAAATGGATCAGGTTAAATAAAAAAACAAGGAGACTCTAAAGCATGAAGAGACTGTTTATTCTGGTTATACTGGCATTTGCCCTGCTGACTGCATGTGGAGGCGACAGCGATCCGGCTTCCGGCGGGCCGGGAGATACAGGCGTATGGGACAGCTCAACGTGGGACAATAGCAGATGGGGTTCGTAAAGTTTCGTAATAAAACATACGGGATGTTTTAATATAGCGGTTAAGAAAATAATTAACGCATTCCGCACTCTTCGACTCCGCTCAGGGTGCGGCATTTTCGATGGTTGAGCGGAGCCGAAACCAGCGAAAGTGTGTTAATACAATCGTAAATTGCTATATGACCAATAATAATAATTTTTCAAATGGAGGATATTATGAAATCTATAAATAAAGCAAGATTTACTTTAAGACAGGTTGTAATAATGCTAACGATTATATTTTTAGGCATTGCAGTTATTTCTTACGGCGCGGTTACCATCCCGAACACGTTCAACGCCGGCCAAACCATCAGCTCCGGCGAAGTAAATGCCAATTTCACTGCTGTGGCAAACCAGATGCCTGCTGTGAAAACAGTTATTACCAACGATGTAACGCTCGGCAGTAATTATAATGATATTTTGAGCATTACAATTTCAGCTCCCGGCGACGGGAATGTTTTTATAAGCGCCAACGGATATGTGCAAACAACAAATGTAACCACTACTATTCAGGACAGCTGCATAGTTGGGGTTACAAATCAGTCCGATGGAACTCCTTTTGACGGGAACCTGGTTGATATGCACATAGGTAATAACTTTGATACGACGCATCCGATTTCATATTCAATTCCTTATCATGTGGAAACGATTTATACTGTTTCTAAAGGATCGCATACATTTTATTTGACCGGTCATAAAACCGGAGACGCTGTAATGAGAGCACGGGGTAACCGGCTTACAGCCATGTTTATTCCAAACGCGTTACCGTAAAAAATTAATTGCAATCTATTAAATAACAATAAACTGAATACTATGTTTTACGCTTATCTTATAAAAAGGAGTATTGCTATGTGTAGATCATTAACAATCGTTTTTATGGCAGTTTTTACTTTAATATTCACACCTGCTTTTCTTTATGCAGCTTCCGATCCGGATGACGATAAAGGCAGCAAAGAACACCCTATGTTCTCGCGCTTGCCGGGTTTTTACATCGACAGCTATACAACAAAGCAGTTCGAACAATATGAATTTAAGGATAAGAAAGGGAATCCTGTCTCTGTTGAAGGCAATTTTTATGAAATTAGTCTGTGTGTTAAAAGAGGAGTAAAACCACCGAGTGAACTTCAGATTATCCGTAACCATACAAATGCGATAAAAAAAATAGGCGGTGAAGTGGTATTTGAAAATAATAAGGAAGCTCATTGCATGTTAAAAAAAAGCGGGATGGAAACATGGGTAAAGATATATCCGTGGAATCAGGGAGAGTGCTACACTTTGTATATCATTGAGAAACAGGTAATGGTTCAGGATGTTATGGCTGACGCCGCGCAGATGGCGCGGGATATAAAAGACACGGGCAAGGTCGCGCTATATGGAATTTATTTTGATACCAACAAGGCTGAAGTAAAAAAAGAATCGGAGCCGGCATTAAAAGAGATCGCGAAATTGTTAAAAGAAAATCCGACAATGAAAATATATGTCGTAGGCCATACGGACAGCGACGGCAATTTCGATCATAATGATAAACTAAGCGAAGCAAGGGCTAAGTCGGTTGTAAAGGAGCTAACTGCAAAATATGGAATTGCGGCAAACCGCATGGCAGGATACGGTGTAGGCCCGCTATGCCCTGTTCAGAGCAATAAGTCAAAAGACGGCAAAGCAAAGAACAGGCGGGTCGAGCTTGTGGAGCAGTAAATATAATTAAAAAGTTTTTGCATTTATCAGGAACTTGAGTTAATTATATATCGATATGTAAGAGAGTTCAGCACATTATACCGGGCTTTCATATAAAAGCAAATATTTGGAGCATTATTATGAAACAGAAAGAAAAAATAATATTTATTATTTTCTTTTTTCTGACATCGCTTTTTACGGCAACGGCTTCTCACGCGAAAAAATCAATTCTGGATTATTATAATTCAATTCCCCTGAACCAGTTGAATAATTTCAGGTACAAACTTCAGCAAAAAAACAATAAATGGATAACGCGGTCCAATGTTGGTTATGATTTTGAAGTAATTGTTGATATTAAGAATGGGTATTTAAATATCATGGATTCCGGAACCGGAGGAGGCACAGGGACACAGGAAGTCGCTTTGTACAGTACAAACGCGGGAAGTGATATTGTAGGCGTAAATTTGATCACCTTTGACGGCATCGACTCTGCCTGCACATTGAAATTTTTTAAACCGGATGATAAATGGAAGGATGTTACGGACGATATACTTCCTAAAATCGATTTATTTTTATTTATGGATGGCAGCTATAAAGTAAATCATCAACGTAAAATGGACAGTTTTTTGGAATTCACTAAAGGAATAACACTGCTTTATCAGTTGCCCAGAGTCGGAACCACAATGAGCGTGAAAGTTGACCTTGACAGATTTATTATGGAGAACAGGCAGAAAGGGACTGGACATAATTTAAAATCAAATGCGTATGAAATAATCAAGTCAATCAAATACCGCGAAATAAAACTGACGTGGGACAGCAAAAGTAATAAATTCAATACAGGCGGCACAGCGTTATTTGTGCCTACGAGCGATCTTGAAAAACAGTATATACATATACCGCATAAAGAAAATATTGATTCAAACCAGCCGGCTAAGAATGATCCGGAACGCAAGGCCATACTTGACACATTGCGAAAGAGGTGGCCGGATTCAAGTGTAGTGTTTGTGGTAAAGTATCTAAAGGTAGCCAAAGGATGGGCATGGATTCATGTTGCACCGCAGTCGCGTGACGGACAAAGCCATGGTGAAGATGAGTCGTGGCTTTTGCAAAAAGTCAGTGGCCAATGGAAGACGGTGGAAGCTCGCGGGGCAGGGCTTGAATGTGAGGAAGATCCAGACTGTTCAGACAGTAAGAGATTTTTTAAAAAATGTAAATTAAAATATCCGTCTGTGCCGGAAAGTATTTTTTCGTATTGAGGTCAACGCATTTTGAAATCGCATTCGAACCTCACTGAGGCGGCAAACGAACTGCGGTGAGATCGTTACTCTGCCTCACTGTCATCGTATCTCTATGACCGTGAGGCAGCAGAGTGATACCGGAGGCCGTAAGTGAGTTAGCCTGAGACAGCAACCGAGATATACCGGTGTAGTGATCGAGTGATACCGATAGGAAGGATAGAGTGATCATGAAGTTAGTAACAGGGTGATCATGATGGTTAAGATAGAAAAACTATAAAATTACAGTAAATTCATACGGAAATTATGAAAATCTGATATGGGAGAGTATTCCTGTCATAATGAGGCAATATTTGAGTGCAAAGGCGTCATTTTAATGTTATTTGGCATTATTTTTAGAAATATTAGAGCAATAAAAAATATTAAATATGATAATAATCCAAATACAGTCAGAAAAGCCGCATAACTTATTGGAAATTTGTATTCATATTTTTATAATGTGAATATAATGTCATAGAAATTTAATTTGATATCTGTGACCCGATAAATGACATAATATTTGTTGACAAATAAAAATACACTTTTCAAAATGCATTATCTGACAGACTAGTTGTTTTATTATAATAATTAATAATATTACAATAAGTCTATAATAAAAAATAAATTTTTAAGGAGGAGGATGCATTATGAAAATATTCTCAAGATTTTTCTTAGCATCTCTATTATTAGCACTATTTTTAGTATCGGTTAGTAATCCTGCTTCTGCGGGTTATGCCCGCATGGAAGGTATGGGTGTGGAAGGCGACAGCTACTGGGCAATTCAGAAAGACGAAACCTACATTTTTTATAACCCGGCTTATCTTTCCAAATTTACGCCACAGATTTATGCTGCCAGCAACTCAGGCAGCGGAACTTCAACAGCAGGCGATACAATGGGTGGATTGATTCTTAGCCCGGCAAATAATTTTAATTTATATTTCACAAGCGGCAGACCTATAGGATACTTAACTTATCCTTATGAGTCCACATTTGCTACAAGATATGGATTTCTGAATGACACTAATACACGCGCACCTCTGCATAACGAGCAGGGCAATTTGACAGCTTCATTTGATATGGGACGTTCAGCGTTCGGATTCAATACTTCCTATTCTGCTACTAAGGATAATGATGCTACAAATCAGTACGCCAGATCAGTTCTCAATACAAATTTTGGTTTTTTAATGGAATTCAGCCAGGGTATGAGTATGGATGCCTCCCTTGGAGTTACCAGGTGGCATATAGATCAGACACAATCGCATGATACAGTATATGCAGCAGATACTTATGATTTCGATGCAATGGTCCGTTTCAATATGGCAATAAGCGAAATAAGCAGGCTACATATATTCGGTATTGCTGAAAAGCTGGACAGATCTGAAACGGAGAATCATGTTGAAGCCACTGATAAATACCGTATTATAAGACTGGGCATATCGGACGAAATGAACATTACAAAAACATCACTTGTGTATGCAATGGCTTTAATCGGGTACCAGAGAGAAAGTTTACCCGGCGGGCCTACTAAAAACAGAGATGTGAAGGTTGGCGCAGGTGTAGAAACGAATGTTTTTGAATGCCTTTCAGCCAGGTTCGGATTTAACCGTATGTGGTACCAATATCAGAAAACATCGTCACAAAACGATAAAAGTTTAGAAGATCAAGACGGTGCTACATTTTCATTCGGCCTTGGTTTAAGACTTGGCAATGTTGTTCTCGACTGGAAGATTGCAAAAGCATTGCTGGCGGATGGCCCGTACTTTATTTCCGGTAACGGCGGAAATTATTCAACATGGTTTGAAGCACGCTATAATTTCGAAACAACAACAGCTAAACGTTAGTTTTGCTGGTTAATAAGCTTTATACGATCAACCCTGCACAAAGCAGGGTTGATTTGTATTATATGGATAATTCTCAGGTTTATAAATAATTGTTGAATTTCGAAAGTCTTTATATAGATAATGAGTAAAAAAAAACGGGTACAACATAAAATCAATGAATCTATTAACAAATAAAACAATCAGAATAAAAATTCAGATAGCTTTGTTATTTACAACAAGTGCGTTTTTTATTTTCGGATGCTCTTCGGCCTCAATGTATGTAAGGGATGCTGTGCCTGTTGATAAGGAGAAAATAGTTATATCCGCTGATGTCAAATCCGGAAATAATTTATTCAGCTACGGCGGCTCCGGGCTTGAAAAATTGATTAACGATCCTGGCTTTAAGAGCTTTCCTTCACCAGTTGTAAACTTATACCGGTATAAGGATATTGTCGCAGCAGTTACAGATAGCGACGGGATATTCATCCCTGGTACAGCGGAGAGGAAAACCCTGCAAATACCTATTAATGCCCAGGGACTGCCTGACCACAGGATACGCGATCTGTATTTTAAAACTGAGCCCGAAGGGTTTAAAATATTCATCACCTACTTTACTCCCGGAGGGGTTGGGGTTACAGAATGTAATATCAACAAGGATTTTCAGGTTGCATGCAAAACATATAATACTTTCAACTCGGAACTTAAAAGCAATTTTGTACACCAGATTGTATCGGATATTAAAGGCAATATATGGTTCCGGTATTCAGATAGCGCGATGGCAGGAGTATCAAGACTTAATCCTGACGGGAAGTGGTATCATTTTGACAGGCGCAATTCGAATATAGGCGACAGCAGCGTAATGCTGATCCGTGCCGAAAGCGAGAATGAAGGCCTTAAAGGGGACAATGTGTGGTTTGTAACTGCCGGCGGATTATCAAAGCTTCAGTATGGCGAAGCAAAAGAAGAATGGTTCTTTTACGGAGATAAGCAGACGGTTGCAAATAAATTTATAAATGCCATAGGGCTGCAGCACTGGTTTACTGATGCGATTGTCGATATCAGGGATCTTGCCGTTCTGCCGGATTCGCTTATTATAGCGAACAAAGATGCGCTGTTTCATTTCACAGAGAACAACATTGAGCGCTTTGTGCCTGATGTAACCGGAGGGACGGATGCACTGCGCATTACAGAAATACAGTGCAGAAATAATAATATTTTTGTCAAGATCCGCCCTCATCGTGAGCCTGTACCGTCTATCAGGTACTTTATGCTTTTCCAGCGCGATCTAAGGAAATGGCAAAAGATTGATTACTGGCAATTCGAAAAAGAATACGCAAAGGAAATACTACTTTTACCGTATAACGAGAATGAAGATATTCTCATTATTAATTATCCTTCGAAGAAGTCCAGAATTGCGTTTTTCTCTTATAAAGATTTGTCTTTAAGAACAGTTATTATTGGCGATGAGATCAATAAATGACAAGTTGCCGGTTTAAGCAAATCTCCGCATTTTAAAACAGCATCCGTACCCCTAAGTTAAGTCCGGCGATCTGGGGAGTATGGTTCTTCTCAAAAAAGATCGTATATGAAGGGCTTAACGAAATATGTATGTCGGAGAATAAAAGATAATCAATATCGCATTTTACCGAAACAGCAGGATCAAAATAATACTCTTTTGAATAACTATAATTCCCGTAAGCATCTGCGCCGTTTTTGTCGTAGTTCATCATGCTTATCAGATACCCGCCTCCGATTGACGGGACCATCCTAATTTTATCCGACAATCTGTAGGTATATCCTGCGTAAATAAGCAGCGGTATTGTTATAAGCGAATCAATCGATTTATATTTGCCTTTGAAGGAATGAAGCCCGGTTGAGACCGAGGCGACCGTTTTATTAAAAAGAAGATTGTGTATATTGAAGCCGAGATTTATCCCGTACCCGTAATCGGCTATTTTTTCAAAGTCTCCGGACCTGTATAAAAACCCGGCTGAAAAAGAGTAGCTGTAAAATATTTCGTTCTTAAAATCGTACAGCATAATATTTACAAGTTCGCTTACAGCGTCTTCTATTGCGGATTCGTTATTGAACGATACCCTGTAGTCGCCCTCAACAGTGCCGTCTTCTACGTTAATTACTTTCATTATAAGATAATATTTATCCAGCCTGTGAACCGAGCCTGCGAGTATTTTGCGCGCAGACAGCAGTTTGCCCATTTTTACTGCGGATTCGGATTCCGTATATTTTGTTTTCTGCAGCTCGATCTCTTTAAGCACTTTGTCGATCTGTTCCCTTTCAACAATCGTGAATATTTTTGCTTCGAATATTTTTGTGCTAATAAAGTCAGTGGCAACACGGGCGAGGGAAGCGCTGCAATTGTACGCTTTAAAGTCGAGTATTGCAGCTCTTTCGTTCCGGTCTGCGTATGCAACGGACGCGGATGCTAGGAAGATCAGGAATAATGCTGAATATTGTACCTTGCGCAGGCGGCTTTTACGCATCCTATAGATAATCGTACATAATTTAAAAAAAAGATTTAATTTCATTTCGCGGCTTTCCAGATGCTTTCTTCGTTGTTGAGCTCACCTGCAATCTGTTCTGCTGCGGCATTTAGTTTTTCGTTTTCTATACGGCTTAAAGTTTTATCGAAAAGCCTTTTGCCGCTTTCACCTTCGACTACAGTGATCCTTAACACATAGCTGTCGCCCAGCCTGCTTATCCTGCCTACAAGCTGCCTGTTTACGTTCCTGTCAGATTTATCGAAAGCTTTATAAACAACCCTGTTTTCGCCTTTTAGTGAGCGGAGCTTTCTATATAATATTAAGGTCATATCCGACGTTATTCTTTCGTCAACATTGTTTGCTTCAAGCAGGTTTAGCCCCAGCCTTGTCTCGACCCCGGGTTCCATTTTTCCTGCCGGAGAACCGGGTACATCTCTTTTCTTTTCAACCGGATTATCAGTCATTTGCTGCTTATGGGCATTCGCGCCGGGCTGCTTTTCTTTCAGCTTTTCGTCCTCGAATGAAAAGGACTCTTTTATAACCGCGCTTTCATCGCTTGTTCCTTCAACATCGCTTATAAAAAATTTGTAAGATACTGCCGCGCCTGCCGAGATCGAAGCTCCGAGAAATAAAGCCGCAGCAGCAAGAATTATTTTGCTCTGGGTAATGGTTAACCCAATGCCGGATCTGCCGAGCGAGTAATATATTTTCAATATAAACCGGTAAAACAAAGAATACTCGCCGTAAGTCTTTAATGCGGAGATCAATGAATCTGATTTATTGTTTAATGCGAATCTTTTAATATCATCCGGAACAGGCTCCCTGAATTTTAACTTTTCGAGAACTCTTTCGAATGTTTCCGTTGTTCTGCTCATAAGAGATCCTCTATATTAGTTAATCCTTTCTTTTTAAGATAATCCAGTATGCTGTCGACTATCCTTCTGTACCTGTATTCTACCATTCTTTTAGTCAAATGAAGCTCTTTTGCAGTTTCATTGTAGCTGTAATTATGGACTGCAATAAGATCGAATAGAACTTTATCATCCTCTCCGTCGAATAATTTCATGTTTTCAATTGCTTCGCTAATAACGATCCTTGCGTCCCTGAAACCGTTCATGAAAGTAAGGCTTACATCGTTAAATACTTCGTCAATATCCATGTCGCCTCTTTTCTTCCTGTAAAATTCGAATACGGACAACCGCATAGCGCCGAAAAGCCATTTCCTGTAATTTTCGATCTCCTCGAATTTTTCAAAGAATTTTAAAAAGATTTCCTGGCACACGTCTGCGGCATCGTCCCTGCTCCCAACCTTAGTGTAAACAGCATTGAAAACAAGAGCGTAATACCTGTTGTGTTCCTCGGTAAATCTGTCCCTTATCCTTTGCGGTTTAATGTTCCCTCCTATTATATAAGCGAAATAATTTCCCGAATCGGCACAAATAATATAAGTTTAAATATTATTTTTAATAATACTTATATTTTATAAGATGTGAATAAATAAGTATTAAAAATATCATAAAGATATACTTTAATTTTAAATTCAAGAAGAAAATGATGCTAATGTTGCGGGTTTGAAAATTATTGTTCCAAAAATTAGTATGATATCTTTAGGTTTTGAGATGCACTCTGAATAAAGGGTGGATATTGCCGTCGTAATTGACGGCAATACGAATTTCCAAGAAATTTAGTGCTTTGACCACATGATTTTGAATTAAAATGTATTTTATCTTTTGCCACAGAGTCACAGAGACACCGATTTTTTTTCTGGTTTTTATTTCAAGGCTTTGAAACATAATGCCTTTGCTTTCGCGTCGGCTGATGCCGAAGGCGGAAACCGGTGCGAAAGCGCCGGGAGCTTGCCCCGGGGAATTTTATTATAATAATAATTAATTTATCTTCTCAGTGACTCCGTGCCTCTGTGGCAAAAACAATTTGAATTTATCCGGTCTGAATACTAGATAAAAAACAAAAAAGTGATCAGAATGAATGTCGGGATCAATACAGCCATTGAGTAAACCATGTAGCCGAAAAAGCTCGGCATTTTAACACCGCGCTCCTCCGCTATGGATTTAACCATAAAGTTCGGCCCATTGCCTATATATGTGTTTGCTCCCATAAACACTGCGCCGCATGATATTGCCGCGAGCGCTGCGGAAGAAAGATGCCCGCCGTCGTTCAGCAGAAACCCAAGGTCATTCGGAAGATTAAGGCCTTTGGCAACAGACATAAAGGTAAGGTACGTGGGCGCGTTATCAAGAAAAGACGAGAGGCCTCCCGCAGCCCAGAAGAACTGCCACGGCTGGGTTACGCCCAGGGCTGCGCCGTTATGTTCCAGAATATAAAGGGCAGGGATCATTGAGGCAAAAATGCCGGCAAACAGAAAAGCTACTTCTTTTATAGGCCCGAACGTGAATGCGTTTCTTCTTCTGAGGTCGCCTTTGTAAGGAGTAACAACGAGCGAAAGAATAAGAAGAAGCGCCATGCCGCCTTCCTGGGGGCCGAAACTCGGCCACCATCCGAATTTTTTTACGAATAATCCCTGCAGAAAAACAATTAGTACTACTCCCGCCAGCAGGACAAGATTGATCCTGCCTTCAAGCCCGAGTTTCTCTTTCTTTGATCCCGCTGGAGAATATCCGCCGACTTGCTGCATAATGTTCGTCAGGTTGTCCCTGGCTTTTTGAAGCGACTTCATGCTTATCTTCTTTTCATTTTCCTTTGTTTCGACATCGAGCAGCCGGATTGTATCTGTTATTTTCCCGGCAATATCCGGCGAAGGTTTCGCACTTCCGGAAGAGGGGCTAAGACCTTCTTTTTTGTACATTATGGTATCTACTAAATAAAAAACACAAAGCACTATTATGCTGGCAACAGCCCATTGAGGAGCAAGGCGGAATGTCCATTCGAACGGGATTCCCTGCAGGTAGCCTAGAAATAACGGCGGGTCTCCCAGGGGAGTGAGCAGGCCGCCAATATTGCTTACAAGAAAAATAAAGAAAATGATAACATGCGCTTTTTTCTTTCTCTCTTCATTCGCCCTTATTAATGGTCGTATGAGAAGCATTGAAGCGCCTGTAGTCCCTATAAAGCTCGCGATTATACTTCCAATAAATATGAATACTACATTGACTTTCGGAGTGCCTTCAATGGTTCCCTTTATCAGTATGCCGCCGGATATAACATAAAGAGAAGCTAAAAGTAATATAAAAGATATATATTCGAAAGCTTTTTCAATGGAAAGGTGGCGCAGCGTATCTCCCATAAATACCGAAAATATAACAGCCATAGGCACGCAGAATATACCCATCGAAATCCACCAGAGATTTTTTTCCCAGAAATGAGCGTTAATCAGAGGAATTACTGCTATGCAAAGTAAAATGGCAACGAAGGGTAATACCCATAAAACGGAAATTGACTCCGCGGGAGCAGCGTCCTTGTTTGCGAACAGTGGAGTACAAATAGAAAAAAATGTGAAAGCAATAAAAGAACATAGCCTGATTACGTTTTTCATTTGCCGGTAATCCTCCATTGACTGTAAATGCGTGGAATAAATGATGAGATATAAATGATATTCTACTATCGATTAAAGATAAAGTAAATAAAAAATTAAATCTTCTCATGAATAATATTTTTTTATATTTGAGACGTATTTTTTACTATCCGGATGAGTACATATACGGTTTTTCATTTTTTTCCCTTTCAAGGAATATAAGAATATTTGCGTTTCAGCTAACTTTCTATGTTTTTCCGGTCGATAAAATATATTAAGTTAGTTAATCAATTTAATTGACTTATTATATGAAATTATTCACAATTAACAGGATTCCAGCCAAAAAAGTATAATGTCAAGTTTTTGGAAATTATGCATATAATGCAAAACTTCAGTAATTATTATATTAAAACTCAATCGACATGAGTTAATTATACAAAATCAATAATAATACATTTAAAGGATTACGATATGAAAAAGTATGTTCTATTGTTTGCATGCGTATTTTTATTTTTTTTATCGCCTCTTTCAGCTGCCGAGGATAAGATGAGGATCGCCATTGTGGACCTTCAGGGAAAGGGCGTTTCAAACATTGTGGCTGTAGGGGTATCAAATATTATACGTTCTTCAATGGTTGATACCGGATTGTTTACAGTGATTGAGAGAGGGCAGATGTCCGAAATACTCAAAGAGCAGGAACTCCAGATGACCGGATGCACAGACAGCGCATGCGCGGTACAGATAGGGAAATTGCTTTCGGCAAAGAAGATACTTCTTGGTGACATCACAAAATTAAGGACAGCGTATATAATAACCATCCGCGTTGTTGATGTGGAAAAAGGCGTAGCCGAGTTTTCCTCAATGGAAAAAGCGCTTAACGAAGACGCGCTCGACAAAGCTGCCTCGAACCTCACGATGAAACTGGTCGGCAGGATAACAGGCAAAACGCAGTCGCAGCTTCTTTCGGGACTTGAGACGAGAACTATGGGAGCCTACTGGAGAAGATGCATAATTCCCGGCTGGGGGCAGTTTTACGCGGACAGGGATATTGAAGGCTATATTTTCTCACTGGCGTTCGCCGCGGACGCGATCTTTGCAGGATGGAATTATTATAATTATCAGAAAAAGAAAAAGGATTACGAAGACCTGCCCAGGGGCTCTGCCGAATTCGACAGCAAATACGACAAGTATGAGTCGGCAGTTAAAATGTATAATATTTCATTATATGTCCTTGCAGGCATTTATGTGGCGCACTGGATAGACGCGGCATTTTTCGCAAGGCCGGACTTCGGCAAAAAGGAAACTGCTTACATTAAGGAAGGTCCGTACATGCGTTTTGTGCTGGATAACGGGCAAAACACGATGCCCGAGATGCGCATGGGTATGGGGTTCGGATACAGATTTTAGGGAATATGGATAGGCAGGGATGTAATAGCGTTCATAATGGATGGGTTATAGATAGATAGAATACGGATAGACAGGTTTATGGATAGGCAGGGATTTAAATTCCTGCCTATCCGGAATGTAAATATGAACCATGTCTATCGGGAATGAGTTAAATATATTCTTGGAGATGTATTATTAAAATTGGAAATAATCACACAAGGCTGGATTATCATATTGTTTTTACAACAAAGGACAGGCTTGGAATGATTGATTTTGACATGCTGGGTAAAATTCGTGATTATGCCGGTCATAAATCGCGCGAGATAGGATTTGTTGTTCATATTCTGAACGGTTACAAAGATCATATTCATATTCTTTTATCTATTCCGCCGAAGTTTGCAGTTTCCGATATTGTTAAGCACATTAAAGGGTATTCTTCGAGAATGATTCCGGAGATTACATGGCAGGAGGGTTTTGGCGCGTATACGGTTGATAAAGATTCTTTTGACAGGATTTTTTATTATATTAAAAATCAATGGGAACACCATTCGGTTAATAATGGTTTAATTGATTTTGAATAGGCAGGGATTATGGATAGACAGGGATTTAAATCCCTGTCTATCCGGAATGCTCCGAGGCGGTCGGGAGAGCCTCCGAGGCGGTCGGGAGAGCCTCCGAGGCGGTCGGGAGAGCCTCCGAGGCGGTCGGGAGAGCCTCCGAGGCGGTCGGGAGAGCCTCCGAGATGGTCGGGAGAGCCTCCGAGATGGTCGGGAGAGCCTCCGAGATGGTCGGGAGAGCCTCCGAAGTGGTCGGGAGAGTCTCCGAGCGTTGATTATGGCAAGGCAAATATAATATGAATAATATAGATAATGGATAGATTATGCGCAGGCAGCAGGTTTATGGATAGGCAGCGAGGTTATAGATAGACAGCGGATAATGGATAGGTCATGCGCAGGCAGCATGTTTATGGATAGACAGCGGTGTAATAGATAGGTTATGCGTAGGTAGCATGTTTATGGATAGAGAGCGAGGTTATAGATAGACAGCGGATAATGGATAGATAGCGGTGTAATAGATAGACATGTTTATGGATAGGCAGGGATTTAAATCCCTGCCTATCCGGAAGGCAAATATGATTCCCTGCCTATCCGGAAACCATAACGTATGCGCGTATTCAATGATCGCCATATTCAAAACAATTCGTAATTATTTACAAATATAAGAAAATCAAAAGGAGGACTTTTATGAAGATAAAGCATTTTGTTACAACGGCAATTTTGTTTATTTCGTGCGCGCTTTTGTTCGCGTGCGCAAAAGCTGAAAGAAGCAATGAGAATGACCCGAAGAGCGACGATTTTCAGATTTCCACGTCTATAAGACCGGTGTCGGGTTCAGTTATTGTGGGACATGAACCGATCAGGATTACTTTTGAGGATACAATGGATACTGCTAGTTCTCCGGTTTTTACCGGAACAATGAGCACTGCAGCTGATAACGCAACACTTGCATGGACGACTACTTCCAATACAAACGACACACTTACAATAAATCCCAACGTCGGCAATATTTATCCTTCAGGCACTGGTGCTACCCTCACTGTAACCTGCAACAATATTTCGGGTGCTCCGATAACAGTGAGCCTTTCTTATACTGTTGAGTATGCGGTGTATGTGAGAAAAACCGACAGTTCCAACAGTGATCCGGGAACAAGAGTTAAGCCCAGGACAGCTATCCAGGCTGGAATAATTCAAGCTGATGCTTTCTATTCGACAGCAAGAGTAAATGTCGCCGGAGGGACGTATAGCTCTAACTATCGTTCAACGACATATCCTGTAATAGATATGGTAGAAAATATTTCTGTATACGGAGGATATTCGGACAACTTCAGTGAGCGTAATGTTACTACTTACGAAACTATAATTGAGGACACTAGTACAAGCTTAGGTTCCACAGCTTCCCCAAACAGAGTTGTTAACTGTTCAAATACTATTGATGGTAGCGCAGCAAATACTGTTATTGACGGATTTACGATTAAACTTGGGGGAGGAGAATGTAATGCCGGGATTTTTTGCCAGGGGAATATTACAATCAGCCATAATATAATTTCGGGAAAAACATCAACGACACTTGTAGTAACCGATGTACATGGTATCTCGATATTATCAACATCGTCATTAACTGTATCGCCAATTATATCGTATAATACGATAGATCCCGGATATGGCAACTCGACTACTTCTAAAACCTATGGAATTTACAGCAGTGGTTATGATGCAACTCATCTGGCAACAGCACAAATAGATTATAATATAATAACAGGGGGAAATGGAAGGTATACATATGGGATACAGGATATAAATTATTCAAACTCCAGTATATTAAACAATACCAAAATAGATTGCGGTGTAGGTTCTGTTTTAGCTTACTGTATTAATATAGATACTAACTGCCACCCTGCAATTGAGTCTAATACGTTTTCAAATGATTCTGGTTTAACAACAACTAGGTATGGAATTTGCGAGCAATCTTCATCCTCTAATCCTTCAAGAGTCAGAAATAATCATTTTGATTTTTCCACTTCTAATTTAGAAGTATACTACTATGATGAAGGCATAGATCCTCCTGTTAAAGATTTTACAACTGCGGTTTCTACAGAAGAAGGAAGTCAAACATTAACTTATTGGAGTAACTACTAGTTTTATTTTAATTGTAAATATTAAAATTTAAGGAAAGAACATTATGTTAAAAATTGGAGATAAAGCAGTCGATTTTTCACTTACTATTTATGGCGGTGGTGCATACAATTTCAACCAAGCAGGTTATCCAAATAAGACAACAATATTATCGTTTATTGATATCAATAATAGTTGGGACTGGATTTATTATTTATTAAGGTTTAGAGCAGAGTATAGTACAACAGATGTTGATATGATAGCAATAATATTTAATTCTGTTGGTAATATGAATTCTGGTTTGATAGATAATAAATTCCCTCCACCGGCAGGAGCAGGTACAGAACGAAGATTCACAAGAGCCAATCTTCAAAGTACTGCCGGTCTGACTGTTCTAATCGATAATACTTGGGCAAGTAGTATTGCATCTGATTATCAAAATGGTTTTAGTTCAGTTAATGATCCTTCCTTTAATGGAAGCTCTGGAACATCTTCTTGGTCATACATCATTTCAAAAGAATTTTATATTACCGATAAGTGGAACACCAACTGTACAACCAACGGTGATCCTTTGTCATTCCTACGGTTTCAGTTATTTATATCACATTTGCAAATTGCAGGCACATTTGTCGCAGGCAACACCGCAAGAATCGCACTTGATCCACTAGGCCTTGCAGGGAATTACATTGACATAGCATATAATGGAATTGTGTACACTTATACGGTTAGTTGTCCGGGCGTTACATCAGTAACGCCAACAAACGGGACTACTTCTTCCAGCCTTGTACCGATCGCAATTCAGTTTGCGGCAGATACTCCTGCAGCAAATAATTCAGCTAATTATACACTCACTACCGAAGCAGGAGCAGCAATAGCCGGACTCGCAGTTACTTCGCTCAATTACGCGACAGCTTTTACAAGCGCGAGTGCCTATTCCGGTGTTGTACAACGGTATTTAAAACAGAGAATCGACAATCTTATTGCTGTACCGAGAGTTCTCCAGGTGATACCCCAGTTTGGTGGATATATTGAGAGTCTTCCAGGATCAAGAATCGATATAGTTTTATCGAAACCGGTAGGGGATATAAATGGTGCAGCCCCTGAAGCAATTCTTGATATAACTGATATTAAAAGAATAGCGAATTATGAGCTATATGAGCCTAATGGATTAACTCTTAGTTCTATTTTGTATGAAAATTCAGGACTCCGTTCAGCGAACATTGATAATATTGGCAAGATTGAGAATGTAGTGACTCTGACTTTTACCGGATCGCTTGTTGAAGGGGCATTCGGAATAAGAGTAAATAATAATCCGACTGCAAACGAGAGGATACAGGATACGAATGGAGTTGACTACCTCGAGGGTAATAACGGCGATCCGTACTATACAATAGGATATACTGTAGACCTGACAGTCCCAGCAATCGAGAGCATCTCATCTACAACATTAAACGATACATACAAGGAATATGATACTATAGACATAGAAGTAAACTTTTCAGAAGCAGTAACCCTTGCCGGAGGCAATCTAAACGTGACTCTCGATACAGGCGCGGTAGTTTCCGTAAGCGCGGCAGTTTATCCCGCAACGCAGCTGGCAGGGACATATACCGTACAGGCAGGAGAGAACAGCACAGATTTAAACGTTACAGGCATAGCGCTCTCGGCAGGAACGCTTAAGGATAATGCCGGACATGATGCTGATCTAACTTTGCCGGCAGGTGATAATCTCGCGGATAATTGCGACATTGTGATAGACACAACCGCTCCCGCAAACACAGCCGGTTACCCGGCTGCCGATACCGCAACAGCAACCGGCTTCACGGTGAAAGCAATGATAAACGAAAACGGAACGGCTTATTACGAGGTACTGGCAAACGGAGCAGGGGCGCCGTCATCCGCACAGGTAAAGGCTGGCGTGGACGCATCCGGCTCAGCTGCGCTTAAGAGCGGCAGCATAGCACTGACTGCCGGAACTGAAGGAAGCTCGGCTGTTACGGGATTATCCGGCAACACGGATTACGACGTGTTCGTAGTTGCTGAGGACAGCGTACAGAACATACAGGCTTCGCCTGTCAAGGTAGACATCAAGACTTTGTCAGTACTAAGCAGCGCCAAAGACATCACCGGCTTTGTAATAGACACTGTAAGCGGGACCATAGGCGCAAATACCATATCCCTGACCATGCCCGAAGGAACTGATATAACAAACCTTGTACCTGCAATCACAGTATCCCCGGGAGCGAGCGTGAGCCCGGCAAGCGGAGCAGCAACGGACTTCACAAGCCCGGTCGCGTACACTGTAACAGCGGAAGACGCAAGTACAAAGGTTTACACTGTCACAGTCAGGGCAGCATACGTCTTTATCCGCGACACGCTCTCCGACAACGGAACAGAAGCATATACTGCAAATGCGTGCCATAGCCCGGATATTATTATATGGGCGGACTCCACGGCCGATTCTTCAACATTCCCGCTTACAGGCAACACTTACGGCGGCAACATCATTGAAATTGGACAGCCGAATTATATTTATCTCAGGATATTAAACAGATCAAATACGGAATTGCCGGCGTCCACATTAAAGGCTAAATTATGCTACGGCCCATTGATCACTTTGCTTTATCCCGGATCGCCTGATCCTGTAACATGGACAGATGTAACGACAGTTGACATTGATATTCCGGCCGTTCCGGCAGCGTCCGGCGTTACGCCAGGGTACGCAGTTTCATCTGTAATCGAGTGGACCCCGGATCCGGATGTTGTATCAGAGGGCTTTGATGCCTACTGCCTTATCGCAATGTTCAGGAAAACAACGGAGGATTTTCCGGATGAATATACTACAATCACAGACTGGACGGAATATCTGCAGTTCATCAATTCGCATAAAAACGTAGCGTTTAAAAACATAGCAACGCAGGATGCAATAATCCCGAATCCGTCGCCCATGCCCCTGCCTGGTTTTCATGTACAGGGCTTTAAGAAAAAGTTCAAATGGGACCTCGAACTCGATGTTAAGGATTTGCCTGCGGGCAGCGTTGTTTCCATAAATATTAATAATAAGATACTTGGCAAAAAACCGGAATTGATTAATATGAAGGAGTTGAATCTTAAAAAGAAGAGCACACAGCGCTGGTTCCGGGTCAATGAAAAAAAGGCAGGGGTGATGAAAAATCTGGAACTGCCGGATGATAAAATACACAGATGCGACTTGAAGCTTCTGCTTCCAGCCAATGCACGTCATAAGAAAGAATATAACCTGCGCGTATCGCAGAGAGTTGGCAAGGAGATTCTCGGCAGCGTGAATTACGTCATAAGGGGCATTGAGTTTGATAAAGCAAAGTATATCGGTCTTCTGTCAAATCATCTTGTCCATAAAAGGGATTGCACCAGTCTTGCTAAAATGCCGAAGGACAACATGGTTCCGTTCGAGAGCCTTGCGGACGCACGTAAAAAAGGCTTTGACCCCGCGCTCGATTGCCTTAATAGTCCGTTTAAACTTCGCGATGTATCGGGCAGGCTACAGTATAAAATATTGCAATATCTCAACTCAGTAAAATCCGAAAAGGACCTGCAAAAAAGAATCGTTGATACTCTCGGCATTGGCTATTTTAGAGACAGGTACGGCATAACAGACAGAATGGGTATGGGTTTAACAGAATCGACAGCAAGGGAGATTATCAGGCAGAGAAACAGGCTGGGCAAGTTTACAAGGCTGGAACAGGTAGACAACATTGTCGGTGTGGGCAGAGACACATTAATTGATATTGTAAACTCGTTTAAAGACGGCGATGTTTCAGACGCAGGCAGACAGCCTGGTAAATTGTCGAAAGCGAAAAAGCCGGCAAAGGCTAAAAAACAGGCAAAACCAGTAAAAGCGGTCAAGACTACAAAGGCGAAAATGCCTGTTAAAGCAAAGAAACCTGTTAAAACGAAAACGCAAACGAAGCCCGTTAAAAAGCAGATAAAAGCAGTAAAACCGATTAAGGCAAAAATGGTGGTGAAGAAGGTGAAGGTATCAAAGCCTGCAAAGCTTAAAACGCAAACGAAGCAGGCAAAGACGGTAACGCAGACGAAAACAAAAAAGCCCGTTGTAAAAGCCGGCGGTTTAAACCGCGGGATTAAAAAGCAGACAAAAGCAGTAAAGCCAGTTAAGCCAAAAAAAGCAGTGAAGAAAGGCAAAGTGATAAAGCCGGTTAAACCTAAAAAAGCAATTAAAAAAGCAAAGGCTAAAAAGCCGGCAAAATAGATTTAAATCTGTTCAATGGCCCGGACATTCAGCGCCGGGCCATCGCAGGGCTGTCTCATGCTAAATATAACTTCTGAAATTCCTGCTCCGGATTAAATCCTCCGGCTCGCTACGCTCGCCACCTCCTTTATTAAAGGAGGTTTGAAAGCTTTTTACCCCCTTTTTTTAAAGGGGGTTAGGGGGATTTTCATCCCA
>JAZDKB010000008.1:0-8885 GCA_043803405.1 Spirochaetota bacterium
AGGTCCTGAAGATATTTCTTGGATAATTTTCTGCTTAAAAAAGAGGAGAGGGCGCCTACGTTTTGTGCTATAGACATGTCGTTATCATTTAAAATAACGATAATATCTTTATCTTTATGAAGATATCCGGCCTGGTTCAGGCCTTCATAGGCAAGACCTGCCGTCATGGAACCGTCCCCGATAACGGCAATAACTTTTGAGGTTTCTTTTTTCAGATATTTCGCACATGCAATCCCAAGCCCGGCAGAAATTGATGTGCTGCTGTGGCCTGTTGAAAACGCATCGTATTGACTTTCACACATCCTGGTAAATCCGCAAATACCTTCATGCTTTCTGAGTGTATGAAATTGTTCCCGCCTGCCGGTAATAATCTTGTGAGCATAAGCCTGATGTCCGACATCCCAGATAATCTTGTCTGCAGGAGCATCGAAAACATAATGAATGGCTATGGCCAGTTCCACAGCGCCGAGACTCGAAGCAAGGTGACCGCCGTTTTTTGATACGACATCCACAATCAGTTTGCGAATCTCGGAAGCAAGTGCCGGAAGATCCGAACGGGAAAGACTTTTTAAATCGTCGGGAGAGTTAATATTGCTGAGTATGCTCAACTATGATCGTCCTTTTCATCTTTTTCTCTCAATAATATACAATGCAATTGCCCTGAGAGGATCAGATTTATTATCAAATGTTTCGATCGCATGCAAGGCATCCGTTATAATTTTTTTTGCATGATTTTCCGATCCGGTAACACCAAGCAGGGCAGGGTAGGTGCTTTTATTTCTTGTTTTATCACTTCCTACGGCTTTTCCTGTTGTTGCAGTATCACCCTTTACATTAAGAATATCATCGGTTATCTGGAAAGCTAAACCAATATTTTTTGCATAAATTTTAAGCTGCTCTATTTGTTCCGAATTTCCATTCCCTAATATTGCCCCTGATTCAACCGATGCCTCGATAAGCGCTCCGGTTTTCAATAAATGCATATCCTCTAATTCTTTCAGTGAAATATGACTGTTTTCAGAAGCCATATCTCGTATCTGCCCTTCGATCATTCCTCTGTAACCAGCGGCAAGTGAAACTACATGAATAACCTTTAACCACTTTGCAGCATTATTATTTGTGTGAATCGAAGAAAGTATCTGAAACGCAAGGGTAAGAAGGGCATCGCCTGTAAGTATGGCTGTTGATTCATTAAAAGCCACATGGCTGGTCGGTTTTCCTCTTCGCAGAGAATCATTATCCATGGCAGGAAGATCGTCATGAATTAAAGAATAGGTGTGTATCATTTCCAGTGCACAAGCTGCAGGTAATACATCATATTCATTACCTCCGACAGCTTCGGAAGCGGCAATACAAAGGACAGGTCGTATTCTTTTTCCTCCCGACAAGAGAGAATAACTCATTGCTTTTGTTAAAAGGCTTGAATCCTGTGAAGAATTAATGATTTTGTTTAATTTATCATTTATCAGGATATTTTTCTTTGAAATGTATGCGTTTAAATCAAAACTTGAAAAGTCATGATTGGAATTTTTCAAATTCATTCTGTTACTCTTTCCGGAACAAACGGTTTTTCAATTATATTTCCATCCTGATCTTTCAAAAGGAGAGTTATCTTTTTTTCAGTCTCATCAAGTTTGGAAGAACAAAATTTTGAAAGTTTTATTCCTTCTTCAAATTTTTTTATGGAATCTTCAAGAGAAAGGTTCCCTGATTCAAGTTCCTGAACAATTTGTTCAAGCTGTTTCATTGCAGCCTCAAATGTTACTTTTGCCATATTTCATATTTTCCTTTCAACAGTGCATATTATAGACCCTTTTGCAACAACCACTTCAAGATTTTGGCCAATCATCACATTATTTGAATCAATTACAATATGTTTATCCGGAATAGTTCTGGTAATACTATAACCTCGCTGAAGAATAGTCTTCGGATTCAACGCATTTAATTTTGCTGAGGATTCATTCAATACATGTCTGTAGTTATTAATCGTTATATTTATTGTTATTAGGATATTAGAAAGTAAATTTTTAATATGTTCATTATGTTTTATTATATATTTAATTGGGTTATTGAATAATATTTTGTCATTTTTCCATTCAGTTCGCTCTCTAAGCTGATTTATTATATTAATTTGGGCTCTTGCAATTCGCCGGGATAGATCGTCGTTTTTAATCATCAGATCTTGAATTTTTCTTTTTGGACTTTTAAGCCTGTTTAGTAAAGAATTCAAATTGTTCTTATAATAATTATAGAATCTTAAATAATTTGATTTAAGAGAAAGAGTCAGTTTATCGATTTTATTATTAAGTTCATCCTTTAATGGAACAACAATTTCGGCGGCAACTGAAGGTGTTGGAGCCCGGTAATCCGATACAAAATCTGCAATGGTATAATCTGTTTCGTGTCCAATAGCAGATATTATCGGAACAGATGATTCATATATTGCTCTTGCTACCGATTCCGAATTAAAAGCCTGTAATTCTTCTAAAGAACCTCCTCCACGGGCAATTATAGCTACATCTGAATAACTGTATTCATTCAATAATTTAATTGCTGCTACAATGTCAGATTCCGATGATTCACCCTGAACTTTTACAGGCATTATCTGAATATTTACATTTGAATATCTTCTGTTAATAATATTAAGAATATCATATAGTACTGAGCCTGTAGGTGAAGTAATGATACAGATATTTTCAGGTAAAAATGGTAACTCTTTCTTGTGAGAAACATCAAAAAGACCTTGCGCCGATAATCTTGCTTTCAGCTGTTCATAGGCTATCTGTAAAGAGCCGATACCTTTTGGTTCCAGGTATTCAAATATAATCTGGTAGGTTCCTTTTGATTCATAAAGACCTAGTCTGCCGAATCCGATAACAGACATTCCATTTTCAGGATTAAATTTTAAGTTTTTGAGTTGTCCTTTAAATATTATGGAATTGATCCTGGCCGATTCATCTTTTAACGTAAAATATAAGTGACCTGAAAGAGGGGCGCTTATATTCGAGATCTCACCATAGATCCATATAAAAGGATATTTTTCTTCTATGAGTCTCTTTAGTTCGGATGTCAGCTCTGTTATCGAATAGATTTTTGTTTCCATTATACGATCAATGACATATTATAACATTATGATAGTATTGTATATAAATTGTTATTTACACGAAAGACATCAGCTGTTCCGATCATTCCGTCGAAGTCGATTCTCAGGAATCCGAAGAAGCGCCTCAAAACCGCCTTTGGATATAACGTCTGATAATGAATATTATGTAAACTAATAAGGATAATTTTTATGAATCCAAATTTGTGCAAAAACACCCTCTTCCATTTTGTTCTGACTTCTATCTCCTAAATAATTAAATATTATTTTTGAACGACGGCTTATCATAAAGACTAAGAAAATCACGCACCGCCGGAATAATGTAAATGTTATCATATTCCAGTCCGCTTAAAAATTCAGCAATAATTTCATTTTTTTTACTTACAGGCAAATCTTTATCAATAAAAAAATAATTGCCGCCTTTTATTTTACAAAATCCACTTTTTATATTAATTCCCGTTTTACGGAAATTTTGTTCGCTGACGGTTACATTAAGTTTTTCAGCAATTAATTTCATTTCCAGAAATAATTGATCCGCTTTCATATGCAATTATCCTCTTGAAAAAATGCCGGAATGTGTTATTATAATATCTATAATTTAAAAGGAGGAATCATATGCAAGAAACATATTCTGTAAAAAGTTCACAAACACAGGTTATTGTTAATGAATTTATTAGAAGCGTATATAACTGGATGGGCATCGGCCTGGCCCTTACAGGCTTTATCGCTTATTTTGTTTCAAACAATGCCCAGATTCAAAATTTAATATTTGGAAACAAACTTGTATTTTTTGGCCTGATTATAGCTGAATTAGCACTGGTTTATATAATAAGCGCCCGGGTCAATAAAATTCAGGCATCAACCGCAACATCCTTGTTTATACTTTATGCCGCATTGAACGGCGCGACTCTCGCCTCTCTTTTTCTCGTATATACAAGTTCATCAATCACTTCAACCTTCTTTATATGTTCCGCCACTTTTGTAGCGTGCAGTATATTTGGAATGACGACAAAGCGCGATTTGACATCCATGGGCGGATTCATGACAATGGGATTAATCGGAATTTTAATCGCTTCTGTCGTCAATATGTTTATAAAAAGTTCAGCCATGAATATGATAATCAGTTATATAGGCGTTATAGTATTTGTCGGATTGACCGCATACGACACACAAAAATTAAAACATATGGCAATGACACAGCCATCAGGACTTGAAGCAGGTGTAATCCGTAAAGGAGCCATATTGGGTGCGCTTACATTGTACTTGGATTTCATAAACCTTTTTATAATGTTACTTAGCGTATTAGGTGGAAGAAGAGAATAAAAACCGAATAAGTTTTTAATCACTAAGAGCACCGTGCTGTGCTCTTAGTGATTTCGATCTGCAATCGAACCGAAACAGCGAGCGAATTAAAAACAGACACTTTTCCCTGCGGTCGAAGATCCCTGATGCTTGCGGCAGGGATCTTCAATTATCCGATATATTCCTTTACTTTATCTGCCAGAAACCCGCATAGCTTTTCGGTTTCACTCAGAGATTGGCCTTCAACCATCACCCTGCAAAGCGGCTGAGTTCCTGAGTACCGGATGAGCACCCTTCCCTTCTCTCCAAGAATATTTTTCACATGTTTAACCGCATCCGCAAGTTCCGGAACATCATTTATATCAGGTTTACGTAAAACATGAACGTTCATTAACACCTGTGGATAAACAGTCATGATTTTTCCCAGCTCCGAAAGCGGTTTCGATTTTTCTTTCATGAATTGAATCAACTTTAAGGCTGTCAGTATTCCATCTCCGGTTGTCTGACAATCCGAGAAAATTATATGTCCGGAATCCTCACCACCAAGTATGGCGCCCGTTTTTATCATTTCCTGCATTACATACCGATCCCCAACCTGAGATATGGTGTGATTTATTCCTTTATCCTTAAATAATGAGACCAGTCCCATATTGCTCATAACAGTACTGACAACATGATTATTCGCCAGCATCCCTTTTTCTTTCATTATTATTGCGCTTATTGCAAGTATCTTATCCCCTGATAATATATTCCCATTTTCATCAATCGCTACGAGCCTGTCTCCATCACCGTCAAATGCAATTCCTATATCAGCCTTAATTCCCAATACTTTTTTTACAAGAGATTCAGTGTGTTCAGAACCACAATTTTCATTAATATTTTTACCATCAGGAGTTATATTTATTGGTTCGACATCTGCTCCCAGATCAGCAAAAAGTGCCGGTGCTATTTTATAAGTTGCTCCATTTGAGCAATCTATTGCGATTTTAATGCCTTTAAACGAGAGTTTGTTCGATAGCGTGCTTTTAAGGAAGTTTGAATATTGGGTTAATGCATTATCAATTACACGGATATAACCTATATTTTTACTTGAGATATTATAAGGTAATTGATTGTTATCAAATATTAAATACTCAATCTCAGCTTCTTCTTTATCGGAAAGCTTATAGCCATCGCCGTTAAATAACTTGATTCCGTTATCATAAAACGGATTGTGAGAAGCGGATACCACGATACCCGCATTCGCCTTTAAAGACGACGTAAGAAATGCAACTCCAGGTGTGGGTATAACTTCAGCAAGCAAGGCATCAATGCCCATAGCGCAAATACCAGAAACCAAGCCATATTCAATCATGTTACCTGATAAACGTGTATCCCTGCCAATAATTATTGAGGAGTGGCCCTTTTCTTTTTTAAATTTCAAGGCAACCGATTTCCCTATTTTAACCGCCATTTCAGGCGTCATAGGATATTCATTCGCAAGGCCTCTGATTCCGTCTGTTCCAAATAACTTGCCCATTAAGAATAAGTCCTCATATCATATAAAACTGATTTTTATCATTTTTTACGAATTTATCGATATCAAAACAAAAACAATCTGTATACTTGCAAATGAAACACAATAACATATATAATTATTAATATAGTAAAAAGCCACAATAATTTATAAACAATTTAGAGCTTGCATTCAATAATCTTTTACTAGGAATCTTATTTGCTGCTGAATATATCCATAATCCTGCTTCTTCTTGTGTTCTCGGGATTTTTTTCCGGTTCAGAGACCGCCCTTTTTTCTTTATCTTCAATCCAGCGTGAGCGGATTAAAAGGACCGGCGATAAAAAGTCATTATTAATCAATAAACTGTTATCGAGACCCAGAAAACTCATAGTAACTATTCTTATCGGAAACGATATGGTCAATATCGCGGCTTCTGTTATTGCTGCGTCTCTCTTTGTGTCATTCAACAAGGATCATGGAGAATGGATTGCGATAGCGGTAATGACGCCGGTAACGCTGATTTTTGCCGAAGTCATACCCAAAACACTGGCCATGACTTATAATGAAAGAGTAGCTCCTGTTATTTGCGGGCCTTTGCATTTGTTTTCGAAACTAATTTTTCCGATACGATTTATATTATACAACATCTCTGTAACACTTGCAAAAATTACAGGATTTGAAAAGCGCAGTAGTTACGTAACAATTATGGAAGATGAATTCAGGGATCTCGTTGATCAAAGTCATGAGAGCGGAGAGATTAACAGGGCTGAACGAGATCTTATACATAATGTCTTTGAATTCAGTGATACCCACGCTTTTGAAATTATGACGCCTTTAAATGAGATATTCTCCCTGTCCGAAGATATGACCATTGAAAGAGCCGTAAAAGCAGTGCAGCAGAGCCGGTTTTTGAGAATACCCGTATACAGAAACCGTTTCGACAATATAGTCGGGATTCTTTATACAAAAGATCTTTTAAAAATCAACACTACTAAATCCGGCGGGGATGAAAATACGATTCAGAATATTTACCGAAGACCCTTTTTTGTTGATGAAAACATCAAGACAGATGATCTGTTCCATATTTTGAAGAAAAAACGGATACATATCGCTATTTGTATCAATAAACAGGGTAAAGTTACAGGCCTTTTAACAATGGATGATCTTCTCGGTGAGTTGTTCGGAGAAATACATGACGAATATGACAGGGAATTAAAGTGAACAACTTTCTTTATATTTTTGCGGTAACCTTATGCGTTGTATTTCAGGGATTCTTTTCAGGATCCGAGATGGTTATCCTCTCTGCAAACAAGACAAAACTGAGACAGGCTGCAAAGCGGGGCCATAAGGGAGCCGCCCGTTTCTTAAAACTGATCGAAAAACCCGAATGGTCACTTGCAACAACAAGTACCGGCACGAATATGTTTGTAATCATCGCGTCCGTATTTGCAGCGGTCTGGCTGGATGGGGTATTCCGGAATAACAGCGAGCTATTTACAATTATTACTATAACTCCGGTTCTGCTGATATTTGGGGAGATTCTGCCCAGAACTATTTTCCAGCAGAAAGCTGATGTGATAGCTCTTAAAATCGCATCTCTTTTTGTTTATGCCTCCGGAATTATTTTACCGGTAACTTATGTTGTTTATTGGACCAGCAGAGCATTTTATAAACTGATAGGGAAAGAGGCTCTCAAACGGAATTTTTATATTTCAAAGAAAGAACTGGAGCTTGCCCTGTCTATCGATGGGGAAGGAAGCGACCTTGAAACAGGAGAAAAAAAGCTTATACGAAGGGTTTTCCAGCTTTTTGAATCGGATGTTTCGGATGTTATGGTTCCTCTCGTTGATGTAACCGCAATATCATACAAATCAACTGTCGGAAAGGCGATAGAAACGATTAACAGCACCGGTTATTCACGGCTGCCCATATATAAAGGCAGAATCGACAACCTGGTTGGAATCATCCATCCTTTTGATCTGATTCATATTACAGATGAAGATACCCCTATAGTCCCGTTTATTCGTGAAGTCCCATTTGTTCCTGAATCAAAGAAAGCCCATGACCTGCTGGTATTGCTTCAGAAAACAAGAAATTCTATTGCAATAGCGATAGATGAATACGGCGGCACAGTCGGAATTATAACGATAGAGGATATCCTTGAGGAAGTTGTAGGTGAGATCAATGATGAGTATGACGATGACACAAAGCAGTTTGTCAGGCTTGGGGAAAACAAGTTTCTTGTAAACGCGAGGATGGAAATAGAGCGTGCAAATGAAATAATGAATTTAGGGATTCCCAAGGAGGATTATGAAACCATAGGAGGTTTTCTGCTCAAACTGATGGGTAAAATACCTGGAAAAGGCGAGTCGGTATTGTTTGATAATATAAGATTCACTATCCGGTCATCAGGGAAAAAATCAATTCATACTGTCATCGTGGAAATATCCGGAAAAGACCAATGAACTACCCCGCAGCAGAGCTGCGAGGTATCTGGAATACAGAATACAGTAGTCAGAAGTCAGAAGTCAGGATTTTTTTTGAAGATATTTTAATCCCCCTTCTGGATTCTGAATTCTGAATTCTTATCCCGAAGCAGAGCTTCGAGGAATTCTTTTGATTAATGAGACCTCTTCTGAGCGCTATTTCTTCACGCGTTCAACATATTGCCCGGTTCTTGTATCAATACGAACAAGTTCGCCTTCTTCAACAAAAGGAGGCACCTGAACAACATATCCTGTTTCAAGAGTTGCTGGTTTGGTGCTGCCTGCCGCCGTATCACCTTTTGCCCACGGATCTGCTTTAATTATCTTGAGATTGATGAAATTGGGAAGTGAAAGGCCGATAGCTTTTTCTCCAAAAAAAAGCACATCACATACCGTATTTTCCTTTAAAAAATTTTTTGCATCACCAACCTGGCCACCCATAAGAAATTCCTGTCCATAGGTTGATGTATTCATAAAGCAGTAACCGTTCCCGTCTGAA
>JAZDKB010000009.1:0-282264 GCA_043803405.1 Spirochaetota bacterium
AGAATGAAAAATAATTTAATTATTAATAGTATTATTAAACCTAAAATTGCAATTACGAAAATTAAAAAAAGCTTGCATTATTACTAAATAAATAATCAAAATAATACTCCCGTAATATTAAAAGAAATGACTGCGGAGTAATATAATGACTGAAAGCATAGAAGAAAAAAAAATCCAGATTAAGCAAGAGCTTGAAAATCTCAGGTACGAATTCAAAATCGATCTTCCAAAAAAAATAGCCCAGGCCCGGTCATACGGCGACTTAAAAGAAAACGCCGACTACCATGCTGCAAGAGAAAGACAATCATTTGTAAAAGCGAGAATTGCCCAGCTAAACGGACAATTAAGCCAGTTAAATAATATTAATGTATCACAAATCGATAGCTGCAAAGTCGGATATGGCTCCAGAGTGACAGTATTGGATATTGGCAGCAATGAAACAATTGAGTTTCTTTTTGTTCATCCGAACGAAGTAAAACCTTCAGAAGGCAAAATATCTATCGGCTCGCCTATCGGTTCTGCACTAAATAACCGCAGCGTAGGCGAAAAAGTCGAAGTATCCATTCCGGTAGGCAAAAAAACATATTTCATTCAGAAAATCATAACTTTTCATGGAAGCGAATTTACAGCTTAGAGTCTATTTCACTAAGAGTGCATCCCAAAACCCCCATTTATAGAATTATTTATTATTTTGTTAAATATTATCATAAATGGACATAACAAATATTTATTTTAATTTCCTGCGGAACTCGGCCTTACCGGAATATCCTTCAATAATTGGTTTCAGCTTTGTTTTTCGTAATTTCGGATTGAATGCGGGTGAAACCTTTCGTATACCCGCTTCAGTTTCTCTTTTGTAGTATGAGTGTAGATTTGCGTTGTAGAAATATTTTTATGCCCCAGCATTTCCTGTATTGCACGAATATCGGCTCCCTGGTTTAGCAGTTCTGTAGCAAAACTATGTCTTAAAGTGTGAGGAGATATTGAGCCTGCCAGCCCGCTCTGCCGGTATCGTCTGACGATAATATAAAAAATGCCTCTCACAGTTATGCGGTTTCCTTTATTGTTAACAAACAGCGGGGCATTCAACTCTCCGAATTTCTTTTTCCTTTCAGCCATGTACAGGCGCATCCACTTAACAGTGTTTTCGGTTAGAAAGACCATCCTGTCCTGAGATCCTTTGCCATGTACTTTTAAGACTCCGCTCTCAGAGTTTAAATTACCAGTATCTGCGGATGCAATTTCGGACACTCTCGCGCCGGACGAATAAAAAGCTTCAAGTAAAGCCCTGTCCCTGTAATCCAGAAAATTATTAAGGTCAAAATTCAATAATTGATCTATCTGGTTATAAAAAAGTATTTTCGGAATCTTTTTTTCGCGTTTTGGAAAGCGTATGGTAACAACAGGATTAAAAGCAATAATATCCGTATTATATAAATACTTAAAAAAAGATTTTATGCAGGCAATTTTTCGGGATATCGAAGATTTTTTCAGATTTCTGTCATAGCAATATTCAATAAATGCCGTTATGTCATCCCGTTTTATTGATTTAATATCAACATCATCGCCGGTTATTTTTACATCAGTCTCATAAATATTTGACTCATCAGGCCGGTCAAAATCCCCCATTAAAAATTTAAGGAGTTGAATAAGGTCAGCATTATATGAATCAACAGTTTTCTGTGACAAATTCTTTTCATACTTAATGTAATCAAGGAATCCGTCTATTTCGGCAATCACCGGGTTTCTCCATCCGTATTGTTGCTGTCAACTGCCGGCCCGCTGTTCCTGTTATTGCCTTCCTCATCAAGTAATTCCACCTTGAAATCGCATTGTTCATTCAAACAATGAAGCATTTGTCCTTTGCCTTTAATATTTCTGGTAAATAACAATTTGCCGCATTTATGGCATGATTTTTCAGAAGGAATTTCCCTTGTTACAAAATCGCATTCCGGATAGTTTGTACATGCATAAAAAGGCCTGCCTTTCTTTGAAGATCTTTTTACTACATCTCCGTCACAGCCAGGTTTCGGACATTTACCTAGTGGCAGGGACTTTGCGTTTCTGCATTCGGGAAATCCGGAACAGGCAAGGAAGAAGCCGTATTTCCCCAGTTTTTTCAGCATCTGTTTCCCGCATTTTTCGCAAACTATATCCGTCGGCTCATCAAGAATACCTTTCATCGTCTCGATCTTTATTTCCGCATCATCCACTGTTTTTTTAAAAGGAGAATAAAACTCCTTCAGCATATTTTTCCAGTCAAACTTAGATTCTTCAATCAGATCAAGCTTCTCTTCCATATTTGCGGTAAAATCAATTGACACAAGAGAAGGAAAATGAACAGAAATTACATTGTTAACTATTTTGCCAAGAATAGTAGGCAATAGCTGCCTTCCTGATCTTGTAATATAATATCTTCCTATTAAAGTATTGATTATTGACGCATATGTAGACGGTCTGCCTATCCCTGATTCCTCAAGAAATTTTACCAGCGTAGCATCATTATATCTCGGAGGCGGACTTGTAAAATGCTGTTCGGGTGTAATTTCATCGGCTTTAACTTCGTCACCTTCTTTTACATCCGGCAATTCCGACTTTTTATTTTTATCCGTCTTTTCAACAGCGGTAAATCCATCGAACAGAACCCTGCTGCCTGTAGCTTTCAACTCAACATCGCCCGCTTCAATAAGAATAGTCGATACTTCGGAGACTTCCGGCATCATCTGTGAAGCTATAAACCGTCTCCATATTAAATTATATAATTTATACTGGTCCTTTGTAAGTGTATCTTTTAAAGACTCCGGGGTGCGCGCCACATCAGTCGGCCTTATCGCTTCGTGAGCATCCTGAGCGCCTTTTTTATTCTGATACCCATTTGGCTGATCAGGGAGATAATCTTTACTGTAATTATTCGATATATAATCCCTGACCGACTTTAACGCAGAATCGGAAATTCTTGTAGAATCCGTACGCAGATAAGTTATTAAACCTACAGGCCCCTCATCCTTAAGTTCAACACCCTCGTATAACTGCTGGGCAATCATCATTGTCTTGCTTGATGTAAAAAAAAGCTTCTGGGCGGCATCCTGTTGCATTTTACTGGTTATGTATGGAGCGGAAGCGCGTCGTTTTCTTTCTTTTTTCTGAACGCTTTTTATTATGAATTTTTTGTCTTTTAATTCATTGAATATTTTGTCTGCAGCCGCTTTTGTATCAAGCTTGGTCTTTTCACCTTTATAGGAATTGAAGGAAGCGGTAAACGTTTTACCTTTATAATTCAAAATTACATCGATGGTCCAATATTCAGCCGGATTAAAACTATCTATCTCCTGTTCTCTGACGCATATTACATTCAGAGCTACAGACTGCACTCTTCCGGCAGAAAGCCCTTTTTTAATCTTCTTCCATAACAGCGGACTAATGTTATACCCTACAATGCGGTCAAGTATCCTTCTTGCCTGCTGCGCGTTAACAAGATCATAGTCAATTTCTCTCGGATGTTTAATCGCTTCTTTAATTGCGGATTCGGTTATTTCATTAAAGACAATTCTTTTAATATTTTTATTCTTAACAGACAACGCATTCGATAGGTGCCACGAAATGGCCTCTCCTTCCCTGTCAGGGTCAGTTGCAAGTAAAATCTGAGAAACCTGCGAAGCGCTCTTTTTTAACGCATTTAATATCTTTGCTTTTCCTCTTATCGTAATATATTCGGGATTAAAATTATTTTCCACATCAACCGCCAGCCTCGATTTTGGAAGATCGATAATATGGCCCATCGAAGAAGTAATAATATAATGATCTCCGAGATATTTATTTATTGTCTTCGATTTTGACGGTGATTCTACGATTACTAAAATTTTATCTTCTTTCTTCATTAAACTATCCTTGATAATAAATCATCAAACCAGTCATAACAAACAAATCATTTTGATTTGTCAAACAATTCTTTAACGACCTTTCCAGGATCCCATCTTATAACAAAAAATAATACAATTATTAAAAAAAGTGAAATAAGAATAAAAATAATAACTCTTTCCGAGGAGTAATAAATATATGAATCATATTCCCTTTCGAAAGTAATAATCCCGAGAATATTTTTTTTATTAATATTAGAGTGACAGAATCTGCATTTATTTTCCCCGAAAACAGGAATTGCTGAATAATATTTGCCGTTTTTAACGCGCGAATAGCTTTGAGGATTAATAGAATTAAGAATTGCTGAAACCTTATCATCATCAGGATTAATAATCTCTCCCGGCGCAGGCACTTCAAGGCCATCATTGTTGTAGACTTTTATGTTATAATTATATTTTTTTTGTATATCTTTTAAAAATATCCATGCGTACGCAGGCCGGCTCATCATTTTAATATCCTTAAATGAATCAATTGTAATATTAAAACCTTTATCGAGTTCTTTGAAATAACCGGACTTATATATCGGGAAAATTTCTCCTGCATAAGGCGGTATGGAGAATATTTGCGCTATGGATATAACAAGCAGGATCAATAATAATGCAATATATAAATACTTTATCTTCATACTTATGTCTCCTTAACTTATTATCGTATAATTGAGCATAATGTCCTGTAAAATAATTTTTTTATCTTAAATATTTATTTGAATGATAAGGCGGGTAATTTGATGAATATTAATTTATAATTATATTATTGAAATCATGTTGCCATCTCTTGAAATTTCATTAGATAGTTCCAGAAGGACTACTGCTTTATTGATCTCATTGGCATTGTGATCCAATAACCTCACAATGCTGTCAATATCGGTTTCCCCCCGCGAGACGATTTCCAGAATTTTTCCTTCAATGGATTTTGGCGAATATCTTTCTTCCAGTTTAGTCTCAATTTCAAACAAGTCCGGGGTATCCGTAATATCATTATTTTTCAGTATAATTGCCGGTTTATTTTCAATTGAAGATATCCTGTCCCTGTAATCGGATAATTCTTTTAATATATCTTCTGTTCCGGTTATAAGAGCTGCACCGTTTTTAATCAGATCATTGCACCCTGCATAAGCATTATCAAATGCAAGGCCGGGACAGGCAAAAACCTCGCGGTTTTGCTCCAGCGCGTACTGTGCAGTAATTAAAGCGCCGCTTTTTTTTGCCGCCTTTACAACGACTGTGCCCAGAGCCAGCCCGCTGATAATTCTATTTCTTCTGACAAACGTCCATTTGCCTGCGAATATTCCCGGAGGATATTCCGATATCAGGCAGGATTTTTCCGAAGCCAGAATGGCGGAATAGATATCCCTGTTGAACGAAGGATAGACGACATCAATGCCGTTAGCAAGAACCCCGATAGTAGATCCATTGCTTTTCAGCGCGCCAAGATGAGCTTCCCTGTCAATGCCTATAGCCATTCCGCTTACTATGGTAAATCCGGTATGAGATAACTCAAACGACAAACGACGCGCAATATCCGACGATTTTTTATCGGAGTTCCTTGTGCCTACTATGGCTATTGCTTTATCGTATTCGAGGTTGCCTTTGCAGTACAGCACAACAGGAGGTTTAGAAATCTCTTTTAAAAATTTGGGATAGACCGGATCCCAGTATGAAAGAATTTTAATGCCTTTTGAGTAGCAAATATTGCTTATTTGTTCGGCGGCCATGTACGGATCGGAAGGATACTCATTCTGAATAAAGCCCTGTGTAGTGAGTTCCCCTTTTTGCAATAATTTGTTATACAGATCATCGGGTTTGTAAAAAGAAACCAGATCCCATATCTTATTTAAAGTCGGAGATGAACAAATCGACAAAGCTACCGCATATAGCTCATCTTTTTTCATCTAATAACCTCTTTAACTTTTCGCCCAAAACCGGACCGGTTAGCTGAATCTTTTCCTCAATCTTTTCATCATAACTTCCGGATCAATCGGGCACAACCTTGTACCTGCCAGAATATCAATAAAACCTGTCTCGTTATTATAGCGCGGAATAATATGCTGATGAATGTGATCTATGCTGGCGCCGCTGGAATCGCCAATATTAAAACCGACATTAAAACCGCATGGATTATACTCGTCTTTTAAAACAGAAATGGCTTTAACCGTAAGGCGATGCATTTCAAGCGCCTCTGCCTGAGTCAAATTTTCATACTCTGTTATATGCCGGATCGGGAAAATCATTAAATGACCGGCATTGTACGGATAAAGATTGACCGATATTATGGTCTTCTTTGTTCTGCATATTTCCAAAAGAGTCACTTTTGGAGACTGGTCAGCAATAGCGCACAGTATGCAGCTTACATCAGCTTTTTCACCTTTTATATAATTAAGTTTATGCGTATTAAATAAATAATTTCTTGGAATAGTCATAGGCTTTACTTTTAGATCTGTATAAACATGCCGGCAAAAAGAATTATAATCCGGATTATTAAATTAGCATATACTCCGCTAATTACATCATCCATCATAATTCCAAGTCCGCCTTTTAATTTTTCCATTTTATTAATCGGATATGGTTTAAAAATATCAAGTATTCTAAAAATAATAAAAGCTAAAATGACAATCTTTATATTAAACGGGAAAAACAATACGGATACCCAGTAACCCATCATTTCATCGAGTACAATTTCCGAGGGATCTTTTGTGTTAAAAAATTTCTCACCAGCATCACATGCTTTAATTGACGGATACATCAATACAAGAACTACAATCAGGTTAACAGTCTGATCAAGATATCCAAAAACTATATGTTCAAATATATAAATCAGGGCAGCAAGAATTGTCCCTGCTGTTCCGGGTGCAAACCTGGAATATCCCGAGTAAAGACCCGTAAAAAACAGTTCTTTCCACCACATTTAATTTACGAATTATCCTTTTTCGATGACGAAGGTAAAAACAAATGCCGGTTTGTAATTACATAGCGTATACCGGAAAACGCGGTCACTAAAGTAACAATCGCCATTATACAATACGGTGTAATTATCAACCACTTATTGGCTATTTCAGAACTATAAATCTCGAACACTTTGCTGAATTTCATGATATCATCAGTCGCTATATGAACGTCTTTCGCGCCGATCGAAGCTCTTACAATTAATATCATAATTATAATAATAATGGAAACCATTTGAAATGCCGTTTTAATCTTGGCCGACTTAGTAGTTTTCAGCGTTGATTTCCTTTTGATAGCGAGATATCTCATAAGGGTAAGAAGCAAATCCCTGAGAACGATGATAAGAAGCATCCAAAAAGGAATAAGCGGATCAAGAATAATAAAAGCGGTAATAGCAGATATTACGAGAAATTTATCTGCAAGGGGATCAAGGAATTTACCAAGACTTGTTTCCTGGCCAAATTTACGTGCGCTCCATCCATCCAGGATATCGGTTAAAGAAGCTGTTATAAACACAACTAGCGACCATATTCGTTCCTCTACATGCGAATTAAAAATAAGGTAAAGGAAAAGCGGTATAAGTACAATTCGCAATATCGATAATGCATTAGGTAAATTCAAAAAATCCTCCTGAAAAAGAATTGAAGAATCAATACACTTTACCAGTCTTTAATTACGATGTGATACAAATTTGGTGTCTTAGCATCCATCTGCCATGTAATTATTTTATTTGCGACCTGACCAGGAAGACCAAATGTATATATCTTCCCATTAATGGTAGCTTTTAGACCGCCTGCATTACCGATCTTTAATTGAATATATTCCGATGCTTCCCATTTTTCTTTAACTCCTGCCTGAATTATTCCTTTTTTCTTCTGCATTCCGTCTAAATATAATTCAAGATAAGTTTTTCTCGTAAATTCAGCTTCAAAAGTAATCTTTAAATTTTTCTTATTTTGGACAACCTGGCTGACTGATGATTCTTCCTGAGCATTGCCTTTCTGAAGCGTTGGAGCATTTGCCTCGTTCCTTTTACTTAGCATAACAAGTATCTTTGCCCTGTTTTCAGTTAAACCTTTCAACGTAAGAATAACTTCCCTTGGGCAATCTTTAATCGTTATTGTTTTTGGTTTTTCTATTTCTATAGTTTCAAACTGATTCCCAGGCAATATCTCAACAATAACTGCATTATTTTTTATATCCTTCAGAAAAAACATGACTTCTTTATTATCAACAAGAAATTGCACGGTTTCATTTTTATAAACCAGAACATAGCCCCTGTCATCAGTAAGGGTTAAATTGCGCAAACTTTCGCTTTTATTGGATTTTTTATCAGAATACTCTTTTTTAATATCAGTAACCGAATCTCCTCCGTCAACTTTAATATCATTCGATAAAATTGAAGAAAAAAGCCATATTATAAGAATTATTATCAATATGCCGCCGCCGATATAAAAGGCTTTTCGATGAGTACTAAAGAGATTTGGCAGTGATCCTAAAGACATTAACTTTGTGGATTTAGTTAATTCTTCAAGGGGAGTTGCGCTTTCCCCTATTTTATATCCTTTATAACCCTGAACAATTTCATTTCCATCAAGTTTAAGGAATTCAGCATAATTTCTTAAAAAACCCAAAAGATACGGCTCACCCGGAATTTTGTCAAATTCTTCATCTTCAAGAGCTTCAAGGTATCTAACAGTTATATTTGTCTCTTTTGATACATCTTTAATTGTAAGTTTTTTTAACTCGCGTGCATTTCTTAGTTTTTCACCGATCTTTTCCACTTTTCATTACTCCTCGGATATCATTGGATTTTTTATAATTTTTGCCTGTGAAGGAATATCGAACTGAAATATTCCGTTAGATAATGCAATATTTGTTTTTATATTATTAAAAGATATTTCAACGTTCTTGCCTGTAGAACTTTCAGCGACAGCCTTCCTTATTAAAAAATCTTCCGATATCCAGAGCTTTATTGTGCGAAAACCGCTTCTTGATTCTTTTTGTTTAAGAAACAAAGTGTATTGCATTGTCCCGTCAGTCTGTTTTTCAGGTTGAGTTTTTGAGGCAAATTTATAATGATATTTTGAAAATAACCTTTTTAACCCGCCTCCGGTTGCTGAAGAAAATATTGATGAAGTGCTGGATTTTAAATCCTGTTCGGCTACAACATTCATGGATGATATGTGTATCCACATTCTTTTTCCATCCGAGACAATTCTCTGGCCGCCTGGATTTATAAATTCTATAAGCATTTTATCCGTTGCTTTATAAGTAATCCTGCCGTTTTTATACGCCTTATTCCCTAGTTTTTCGGAAACAATTTTAAAATCAGCCTGATATGATTCAATGCTTAAAAATTTCTTCCTGACTTTTTTCACTACATCGCTAACAGTCGTAAATTCAAATATTTTATAAGCAAAGGAGTCGCTTACGAATAAAATAATAATAAACACTAATAAAGTAAAAAACTTATTTTTTTTTCTATTATATAACATTTTTTCCTAAAACATATATTTTATAATTGGATTAATATGAATTTTCGAGGATAAACAGTTTCAGTAAATCAAACAAATAATTACAGAATTGCCATATTTGTAATCCGAGTTATAAATAAAAAAAGATAACAAAAAGTCAATCGTAAAAAAATTTTTTATAATTCGGATAATTTGTTTACTATAAAATATTTTTTAACTGACAGCATGAATTTCCATTAATAAATTTTTATTATTTTAGATTAAAAAGATAGACAAAAATTCTTTTCCAAAATATTGTTGTAGCCGCTTGAAACAAAAGATTATAATAATTAATTGTTTCGGAATTCTCAAATACTAATTATCCAGGGTATCAAATGAAAGCAATATTTATTGAGAAGAATCAATTAAATGAAACCGATTTGATTGAAAAGAATTTCAGAGAAGAATTCCTTACTCAAATGAGCGAATTCCAGCTTCTTGAATCACACATTGTTTATTTTTCAGCCGGTGATTCAAAGATAAAGGAGATCCTTGTAAAAAAAGAACCGTCATATTCCGTTTAATCCGGTTTATTTAACCGGAATCCGGAACGGACGCAACGGAATAAAAACGCATTTTAATAGTCATATAATTCAATATACAATAATCTAACTATTGTATCTGCTGAGAAGTATTTATCATCAACAAAATAATCTGCTAACCAATTAACTTGAAAAAAAGTATTTTTATAAGAATTCTTTCTTATATCCTGCCCTATAAAAAGCAATTTATAATAGGTTCGTTGCTGGCTTTTTTATTTTCATTAGCAAACGGTTTAACTCTTTATACTGTTGTGCCTATATTTGATACACTTACACCCGGCCAGGAAAAATATCAGTTAAAAATAAATGAGGATGAGATAAGGATTCTAAATCAGAATCATCAGGTATCATTTAAAGAAAAATTTATTTTTATTAAAACAAAAATAAAACTTAATATTAATAACGCTATAAACCGGTTTGATAAACTTAATCTGTTAATTTTTATTTTTTCGTTCCTGCTTATAGTTATAATAATCCGTATAATATTAGAACTGCTATCTGTATACTTTATCGGTTATGCCGGATATGGCGCTATACGAAGCATACGCGAATCCATTTATAAAGCTGCGCTTTTGCTGCCGTTATCCTTTTTCTACAGACGAAAAACAGGAGATATTATCTCAAAAATTATCTATGGATCGGATTTAATCGCAGGTTCTTTAAGTAATCAACTGAGAAAACTGGTTATTAATGTTTTTATTGTAATAACTCATATTGCATTATTACTTTATTTAAATGTAAAATTAACACTAATGTCCTTTGTCGCTCTTATAATAATAACTCTTCCGATAATCCTCATGGGCAGAGCATTCAGAAGATACACTAAGATTGAACAGGAAAAAATTTCAGAAATTTCTTCTATTGTGCATGAAACAATTAATGGAATAAAAATCATTAAAGCCTTTAAAATGGAAAATTTCCAGATTTCCGGATTTGTTAAAAATGCAAAGACACTATTTTATAAAAAATTAAAAAAATCATTAATTGATGCGGCAAGGCCTCATGTTATTGAAATAATAGCATCCTGTTTTCTTGTTTTTCTCTTTATACATGGAGGAGAGAGCGTAATATACGGCGAATACACAAAAGGAGAGTTTCTATTTTTTGTTTTTACATTTCTCTTTATTATGAATCCCATAAAACAAATAGCCAATATGAACAATCAAATAAAACAGGCTGAAGCTGCCGGGGAAATATTATTTAATATAATTGATGCAGAAAAAGAACCTTATGACGAACACCAGAGAAATAATAAAGATATTTTAAAAGAGAGTTTGAATAAAAACGAAATTATTATTCCAAATAAATCAATATCATTCAACTGTGTTTCATTCAGATATCCGCATGGGAAAAAATTGATTTTAAAAGATATAGACTTTACTGTTAAAGCAGGCACTACCACTGCTTTTGTCGGACGAAGCGGAGTCGGAAAGACAACTCTTCTTGACTTGCTTCCGAGGTTTTATGAACCTACGGGAGGTTCCATTACAATTGACGGAATAGGGATTAAATCCATCCCGCTTCATACACTGAGACAGTCAGTAGGCATTGTTACCCAGGAAGTCTTTTTGTTTAATGGATCAATTTCTGAAAATATTGCTTACGGCAACAGAGATGTTCCTGAAAAAAAAATAATAGAAGCCGCAAAAATTGCCAATGCACATGACTTTATAATGAAAATCCCAGGCAATTATAACTCTGTTACTGGCGAAAGGGGCATAATGCTTTCAGGCGGAGAGAAGCAGCGAATAGCTATAGCAAGATCAATACTTCGAAATCCGCCTATACTTATTCTGGATGAGGCGACATCCTCGCTCGATTCTGAATCGGAAAAACTTGTTCAGGATGCTCTTGATAAGCTGATGAAGAACAGAACATCTTTTGTAATTGCTCACAGGCTATCTACAGTATTAAATGCAGATTTAATAATCGTTCTGGAAAATGCAACTATAATTGAAATGGGCACGCATAAAGAATTGCTTAAAAAGAACGGCACGTATAAAAGATTATATACTTTTCAATTAAAAAGTTAAAATAAATTTATAATAAACCAACGGCATTAAAGTGCAAAATTATTTTAAAATAATCAAATTCATTCTACCATATAGATTTTTATTAACTATTGCCGGTATATTTTCTCTGTTGTTTTCATTAACAAACAGCATAACAATATATTCTGTTGTACCGATATTCGATAATCTGACCGACATAACAAAATCATCTGTTTTTACAATAACCGATGAAGAACGAAAAATTTTAACAAAAGAGAAACAATCCTTTATTGAAAAAGCGAAATCATTACAAACCTCGCTAAAAATAAAAATAAATTCTTACATATCGACAAAATCAAAAAAAGAGATACTATTAACATTATCCCTTACGATAATCCCTCTAATAATTATAAGGGGATTGCTAGATTTTATAGCCAGGTTCATTTTTTCCTATGCAGGCAATAAAGCTGTATTTAATATAAGAAATAATATTTTTTCACATTTAATAAGACTGCCTTTCCCGTTCTTTTTTAAAAGCAGAAGCGGAGAAATGATGTCGCGCATAACCGCAGATGTAATACCGCTGACTTCCGCATTAAGCACGGATATATATAATTTTTTTTCCGGCATTATCCTGCTCGTTACTAATCTCATCATTTTATCTATTATAAACTGGAAAATGGTAATTATAATAATAATTGCTATTCCTTTAATCTCATTCCCGATTTCATTCATGGGGAATCTTGTAAAAAAATATACAAAAAAAATACAGGAAAGTTTTGCAGATGTAAGCTCGCATTTACAGGAAAGTTTTTCGGGGATAAAAATAATTAAATCATTCACCAGTGAATCATACGAATACAGCAGATTTCAAATCATAAATAATTTAATATTTTCAAGGGAGTTAAAAAAAAGAATTTATCAGAATTTAAATCCTGCGATTGTTGAACTGCTTGGTTCAATTGCAGCGACTATTTTATTTATATATGGCGGATATGAAATTATAAACGGGAATATTACAAGCGGCGAATTTATTTTTTTTATTTTAATTATATTGAATCTTTTTGAACCGGTAAAAAATATATCGGAAGCCATAAACGGCACTAAAGCAGGAGAAGCTGCATCAAAACGTATTTTAAAAATACTGGATTATCCGAAAGAAATATTAGAGGAAGGAATGGATGCCTCTTTTAATCACACAATTGAATTTAAAAATGTATCATTCAAATATTTAAACAATAATATTTTAAATAATATCAATATAGCTATTCCAAAAGGGAAAAAAGTCGGGATCGTAGGCTCTTCAGGTTCAGGAAAAACAACTTTATTGAATATGATCGCCTCCTTCTACTCTCCAACGGAGGGCAGTATTCTTTTCGACGGTTTGGATATAAAAAAAATATCGCTTAACTGGATACGGGGAAATATTGCTCTGGTAACACAGGATGTCTTCCTGTTCCATGGTACAATTCTGGATAATATTACATGCGGTAAAAATATTGCAATGGAAAAGATAATACACGCAGCAAAAATTGCCAACGCGCACGAATTCATATCAATGCTTCCGCAAAATTACAATACCATTGTCGGCGAAAGAGGCGCTCTTCTTTCGGGCGGGGAGAGACAGAGAATATCAATCGCAAGGGCAATAGCTGCGGATCCGGAAATAATTCTCTTTGATGAAGCTACTTCCGCACTCGATCCGGAATCTGAAAAATATGTACGGGATTCGCTCGACTTTCTTTTTGCAAAAACTGCCGTCATAGTATCCCACAGACTAAGTACAATTCAGCATGCGGATATTATTTATGTTCTGGAAAATGGCGTTATAAAACAAAGCGGCACACATAATGAATTATATGAAAAAAGTGAAAGATATAGAAGATTATTTAACTTATAAATTTCCAGGATATTCCAACCAATATCCTTTTCAAACCTATTTCGGCTGATTTAAAATTATAATTTAAATTAGCTAGTGGAATTAGCACTAACTACATTTAAGGCAATTATTCAAATGAATAATTATTCTTATGATAAGCATCTTTAATGCTCAAAAGAAGAGAATTAGACTCGTTTAAATTAATATTATTGACTACAAAAAAGCGGGCAAACTTATCATAATTCTTTACCCGTAATAGCGCAGACTTATATACTTGGTTTATTGAATCTCCTATTACTATCAACTTCGCATTTTTTTCAATATATATATCAAGAAGTTTATCGGGTTCGTTAACTGCCCAGATATCCGTTAATTCATTGAAACCTGAAGATAAATTAAAGTTATTATTGCCCGGCTTTTTTTGAACAAGTAATGTGCACAGATCGGCATGTTTTTTAAATCGTTCAATAAAGTTACTGTCATTCTGTTTTGTCAAATCAACACACACAATAATACCGATTTCATTGTATAAAATCGGGAATTTGGCGTCTTTTTTTATTTTACTTATCTTTGTTTTTAGTAAATTCCATTTTTCATCATCAATTATTTCGTTAAAACGAATTACCGGATTAAATCCAGTATCATTTACATTATATACCTCGCAGAGAAAAGAAATATGGCGTTTTCTTTTACTATATTTGTTTATATATTTAAATGTATTAATTATTTTATCAATTTCAACAAAAGATTTTACAGCGCATGGTTCTTTAAAGTCGTTCGGATTAATAACATTAAGCATTTTATATAATGAATTTGAAAAAAGAATATCGATCTGTTCTACACCATCTTTTTTCATTTTTAATATATTCTTTTCAGGAATTCTATTGCCGGATTCCCATATTTTTTCCTGCGGTTTATTTTGCTGTTTAGTAATTACATCTTCGATAGGAATAAATATGAAATCGCCCGGGCAGGTTTCAATTAGTTTAACAATATCATCTATACGGACAATCATTTAGCTTTACTTGTTTTATTGCTTAATAAATTTTGTATCGGATATTGACCTGATCAAAAGAGTCATTTAGTTTAATTATAAGATATATCCTCATTAAAATAATATAATAAAAAAATATTTTATTTTCAACATCAAAGTGATATTTTGAAAAATAATACCAAGCATAAAAGAAAAATCATTGTATTTTTTAAGCTTATTATTTTTAGTAAGTAATACTTTTACTTGGAGCAACATAAAAAGATGAAATTAACAATAAAAAGAATGATATTTTTTTTAATAATTAGTGCAAACGCAATCACAGGAATACCTGTTTTAGGTTATTCAGGCAATAAAAATTACTATCAGGACAATAAATCCACATCATATATTGTACCGCGCAGAATGATAATAACATCCCCGTATTTCAGCTATATTTATGCAAATGATTTATTTCCAAATGCTGTAGAAGATCAATCCGGCTGGGGAGGCGGATTAAATATTCGTGTACAGGTTTACCAGGACTTCGGTTTTATACTTGATGGACTATATACGAATCTAAAAGTAGTACACCAGGACATTGTTTTCAGCGGCCCCGAAAAAGAATCGGATTTAGTAGCAATTTTCGGCGGAGGACTGTTTTATTCTTTTTATAATAATTCATATGCCGATATAAGAGTTGATTTATGTTACGGAGCAATTACTGCAGGAAACGATGTAATGACAATTTTTACTCCCGGAGTGGAAGCATTCAGAAAAGTATTCGATAGGGTGATATTGTTTACAAAATTAAGCTGGTTAATAACCAATGACTGGATTGTTAACCAGGATTACAAAGAGCATTATAAATCGTTTTCGCTCTCAGCAGGTTTTTCCGTTATTTTTTAACAAGCTAGCAATTATTTTCGAATCAGGAAAACAGATATGAATTCTTTAAAAGATCAGGCTCAGCCTGGTAAAACACTTTCACTTTTTGATGTTATTTCTATTATTATAGGTATTGTTATAGGTTCAGGTATTTTTAAACTGCCCGGTATGGTTGCAGGCAATTCCGCAAATGAATGGATATTCATGGCAACATGGTTTGCAGGAGGAGTAATGTCATTTGTTGGCGCTCTTTGCTACGCAGAACTCGCCTCAACGTATCCGAATGCAGGAGGCGATTACTTTTTTATTCATCGCGCTTTCGGTGATGGAATGTCTTTTCTTTTTGCATGGGCGAGGATGTCTGTAATTCAGACTGGTTGCATCGCTTTCCTTGGTTTTTTTCTTGGTGATTATTTATCCGCAATTTTTCCCATAGGTAGTTATTCGTCCGGAATTTATGCTATAATCTCAATTATACTGTTGACTGTTATTAATATAAAAGGGATCGCATTCGGAAAATGGACACAAAATCTTTTCACTATTATGAAATTGGCCGGTCTTATTATAGTCATTGGTATAGGTGTTTTCGGAAATCCTGCGCCGGTTCCGGAGGTCAACGAACATGCGCAGCAATCTCTCCCTGCATTCGGACTTGCCATGGTATTTGTGCTTCTTGCATTCGGCGGCTGGAACGAATCAGCTTATGTTTCTGCGGAAATTAAAGAACCCAAAAAAAATATTTTGCGATCATTAATAATTGGCATAACAATAATAACGGTTATTTATATTTTAATTAATTGGTCATATATTCGCATACTTGGGCTTAGTGCTATGGGCAATTCCCGCAATGTTGCTCAGGATATTGTTCGGATATCGTTTGGAATAGAATATATACCGGTAATAACATTCTTTGTGGTTATTACGGTACTCAGCACAATGAACGGCACTATTTTATCTGGCGCACGAGGCAATTATGCATTAGGAAGAGATTTTAAAATATTCAGCGTTCTTGGTACGTGGAAGGAAGAATCCGGAACGCCTGTTACTGCCATGGTTGTACAGTCGGCTATTTCAATAGTGCTTGTTCTAATCGGCATGATGATAAGCATTGAAACAGGATTCGAAACGATGATAGCATATACAGCGCCGGTATTCTGGTTTTTCTTTTTTATGGCCGGCATTTCGCTTTTCGTTTTACGGAAAAAGGATTCTGCTCATCAAAGAGTTTTTAAGGTGCCACTATACCCTTTGACACCAATTATATTTTGTATAATTTGCCTTTACATGCTTCAAAGCAGCATATCATATATATTTTTATTGCCCGATATCGGAAAATTTTCAGGAATCGGCGCAGTTCTTGGAATTTGCGTATTGCTTCTGGGTATCCCTCTTTTTATTATTAACAAGATAATATTAAAAAAACAATTAATAAGTTAATGTTACCGGTTAGTTATATTATAATCCTGCATAAACTAAGGTTCTAATGAACAAGTTCCAATACACGGTCACTTTCTTTTTATATATTATTTAGTTCGCTCGGCAAACAATAAATTGGGATTATGCTCTTTAAAATTATACCCGTAACTAAAATCCAGCTGTCCCGTGGAATTCTTTTTCATTGCTTCAAAAAGATCCTTTTGATAACGATTAGAAAAAAGTTCAATGGGCTTTGTATAACTACCGTAATAAGAAAGCTTCCACTCTTTAGGAGAGAAATATTTTAATGGTATCCCTGAATCATCCTGAAGCAGATAATCGCTCTGAGATAATATTACATCCCGTATGCGCTTAAATTCAACTTCTCTGTGCATTAAATAAGAAGCTGACTTAATAATTGTCGTAAATCTTCCTTTTTTGGTTATAAAATCAATATAATTTTTACGGACATTCAGAGAAGGATTGCTGACATCAATTTGAAAATATGCAAGTCTCTTTACTGATGTTCCATTGCCTTTCCTGAATAAAATCTCACATCCCGGAATAATTATTTTCGATTTATTTTGCGGCTTTACTGAAACAGCATCCCCATTTTCATCAATCCAGATTTTTTTCACATCGAGAACGTCATAGTTTGTTCGTGCCAGGAAAAACATACAAACGCTTATTACGCTATCGAATGCATTTGTACTTATTTCATTAACCATCTCAATTGTTTTAAAAAAATTGACGTTGAGTATAGTATCCAATGCTTCCCATAATTTATTCAATCCGAAGTGCAGTTTGTCGTTGCTTATTTTGTGAGGTCCGGGAATTTCTCCAGGCGATTCAAGGCCGAACATTATATATTCATCTCCATCAGGGAAAAATATAACTGCATTCAGGATATCTGGACCGCTAAACGGGTAAAATATGCTTTTAGTATAATCTTTAGGTAAATTTTTTTGTCTCCAGATGCTTATTTTCTTTTCGTTCAATCTTTGCAGTTTATCCCAGTTAGCATCTATTTGTTTAGAGTAAGTATTATATTCTTTTGTTTTACTGTATTTATGCAGATCTGATTGCGATGGTATTTCTTTACCTGCTAAGAATAAAGCAGTTTCATTAATTTTAGGATCAATTTCGATTACAGTATTATTAAATTTTACAGTATTGCTGACGGAATTATTAGCATTACAAAGTATGAAAACAACTGAAATAATGATACATAGAATCATTGGAATTTTTATAAATTTTTTTCCCATGTTGATAGACAAATCTTTAAACATAATATGACAGCTCCTATTTAATTAAAAGTTGGATTTATTACTTTTATCGATTATTATAATTTAAATATTTATTAGTTAATTTAACAGACTGTTTTATAATATTTTAACGCAAAATATTACTTCTTTTCTTTTGGTTTCATTATCATAAGATGATTTGCTGCTTTAACATCAGAATATCCGTATCTGAACGGGAGCGGCCTGTATTGCTGAGATTTCCATAGCTCGCTCATAGCAACAGCATTATCCCCGCCATTACTATCTAAAAAAGCTCCATGAAACTTTCCGTATGTTATTTGCTCAAATCCGGCAGCCTTTGCATGTCTTGGCAGTATACCGGTTGAATCGGCAATCATTATGGTCATATTAGAAAGCATATAATTCCGTATTGCCGCAAAGTCGTCAAACCATAAAAGATAGCTTCCTGCTTTGGTTATTGCAGATATCTTTCCTTTGCTTTCGAGATGCTTTTTTAAAGGCGAATCTGGAAAATGCTGATTATCAAGATTTGCTGCTATATGTCTGTGAACAATAATTTCAGGCCCAGGGCCATTGCCAACACGACGCAAGGTAAGTTCCATATTGCGGAAAGCTACAGAAAAGTCAGTATCTATCCAGAACTTGGCAAGCTTTTTACCTATTGTCTTTTCAAGCGCTGCAATATCTGTTTTAGTATAGTAATATAGCCTGCCGTCAGGTTCTATTTTAAAATATTTTAAAGATACCGGCTCATAGTTGCAAACCTTTGCAGCAATTAGAGAAAACGCAAGCTGACCAGGGATAATTCCTCGATCAAACTTACGCAGATCGTTTTTACTGTCATGATTATCCAGAAAATGCACAATCATTTCACGGAACTCTTTTATTGAACTGGCTACCTCCTGCTTACTGGCTTTTCTCAACCGTCTTGGATCTCCGGCACTTTCAAGCGATATAGTGGTATGTTCGTTAGCTTCAGGATATGTAACAAGAGCAGTAAGTAAATCCCCGCCTCCAAAAGGATACACAACTTTATTTGGGATGCCTTTGGGTAAAAGCGCGGAAATAAATGGTATTGCTTTTTTTACAAATCCATCCTGTACAATAGCGATATGCTTTGTGATATCTCGGCAATATTGCTCAACCTGCGCCTTGTCGATATTCGATGGCAGCTGACCTGGAGCACAGGCCAGAGTTCTATTCAAAAGCTCAGCTTCATCAATAAAATCGCAGGCATTTTCAGCTGTATTTGATATATTGGAAAAAATAAAAACAAACGATGCTATAAATATCACATTTAAAATTTTTCCATGCCGGAACATATATTTTTATATCCTCCACAAAAGAGATAAATATTTTTTTAAATTAGCTCGAAGATGTTTTGCATAGACATGTTTAAAAGTCAAGCTGATATTTTTTACGAAGGTAGAAGCTATGGATAAATATATTTAGCTTCTTGTTACAAGATTGCGGAATTGATCAAATAAATATCTTGAATCATGAGGTCCGGGGCTGGCTTCCGGATGATATTGCACTGAAAATATCGGGTGTTTTATGTGCCTTAATCCTTCAACTGTTTTATCGTTTAGATTTATATGCGTTAATTCAATATCCGGAATATGTTGCATTGAATTATAATCGACAGCAAATCCATGATTTTGCGACGATATTTCAACGCTGCCGGTTATTAAATTCTTTACAGGCTGATTTGCTCCCCTGTGACCGAATTTAAGTTTATAAGTTTTACCTCCAAGTCCAAGAGCGATTAATTGATGCCCAAGGCAAATACCAAAACAAGGAATCTGAGTATTGATAATATCTTTGACCAGTCCGGGAGCATAAGGTATTGCATCAGGGTCGCCGGGACCATTGGATAAAAATATACCTTTCACATCATCCTTTAAAACTTCTTTTAATCCGGTTTTGGCAGGATACACTTTTACCGAAAAACCAGATTTACACAGAAGCCGTAAAATATTAGTTTTTACACCAAAATCGAATACTGCAATGCGTGGTCCTTTATCTTCTCCATAAGAATAGGGCGTAGAGCACGATACTCTACTGGCAAGGTCAAGGCCATCCATCTTAGGATGTGCCAGCAGCCTTTCAATTGCGCCGGATTTGTCTGTGAAAATACCGCCCCTCAACGCCCCTTTGTCGCGAATGTGCCTGGTAAGTTTCCGCGTATCAATGCCTTCAATCGCCGCAATTCCGGATTCTTTGAGATAATCTGACAGGCTCATCACTGCCCTATAGTTTGAATATGTCTTGCTGTATTCTTTTACGACAAATCCCGCAACCTGAACCTTGTCGGATTCGACATCCTCCCTGTTTATGCCGTAATTACCGATCATCGGATATGTCATACTTACGATTTGCCCGTTGTATGAAGGATCGGTGAGAACTTCCTGATATCCGCTCATTGAAGTATTAAAGACAACCTCGCCAATGATTTCAGTATCATAACCGAAACTTTGTCCCTCGAACTCGGTTCCGTCTTCCAGAATCAGAAAAATTTTTTTCGGCATATCCTAATCCATTTTTAAATAATTTATTCGCAGGAATTATTGCACATTGCTAATACTGTCAATATTTAATTTAATAAAAGATATCAAATAAATAAAATCTTCGAAATACTTATTTATCTTTGGTTTTCCATCTCCTGTGCATCCAGAAATATTGTTCCGGAAATTTTTTTACAAAGTCTTCAATTATTTTTGCCCATAAGCATGTATTTTCATAAATAATTTCATTCCCTTTCTTATGATTAAATTTTAAAACAGGTGATATTATTATTTTAAATTTGCCATCATCGGTTCTGATTCCTGTGAATATCATTGCCGGGCTTTTAAACGAAATGGCAAACCTTGCAGGGCCCTGCGCTGTAGATGCAGGCCTACCGAAAAAATTAACAAAAATTCCTCCTTTCCCGGCATCCTGATCCGCGACAAAAGCCACTATTCTGTTCCTTTTTAATGCTTTAAGAACAGGCATACCAGCCTTATTTTTATAGATAAGTTCAATTTTAAACGAAAGCCTTATTTTCTCGATCAAATTATTTATATATCTGTTTGATTGCCTTTTCATAATCACAGAAACAGGATAGCCCTTGAGCGCAACAGCCGCAGCGACAAATTCCCAGTTGCCCAGGTGCGGACAAATGCCGATTATACCTCTGCCCTTTCCTAAAGCTTCACGGATATGCTCCTCGCCTTCAATAGAAATATAGTCATGAATAAATTTTAGATCCACATTACGTAACTGAATAAATTCCATAGCAGTTATTCCAAAGTGCCGGAAGCTTTCCCTGCATATTTTTTGATGCCAGTCTGTATTTTCATCAGGGAAAGAACTAGAAATATTATTAAATGCAACAATTCTTCTTTTTTTGTAAAAATAATAAACTGCAAGACCAAGGAATCCGCCGATTTTTATTCGTATTTTATATGGAATTATAATTAAAAATGGCAATATTAAAATAGCAGCTGTGTATTCAATTAAATGTTTAATCTTTTTCATATATTTTCGATTAACTTATTTAAAATGAGGCCGTAAAAGCTGGTTTCATGAGACTTGAAATACCAGCCTAAATGAATATAACAGCTTGTACAACTCGCATAACACCAGCCAAAGCCTTTAAACCATGTATGTTCTGTTGTAAAGTCGCCGTGATTTAAGCATCCTTCTGCTGATGAAAAACATCCTATGTTAAATATTGAACCGTATGGATTTTTAAAAGTATGGTTATGTTCACCTTCTATCCTGATAATATGTTTTGGAGAAGTTATTGCGTAATTGCAATATTTGCATAATATCAGGTTTTCACGTTTTGATTTTATACCATTAACGGCACCAGATTGGATATCAATTAATTCAACATTTTTAAATGAGCATTTTTTAAACATCCATACAGGAATTTTATTTTGCTCGAATAAATTATAATTATTATATGTATACACTGTGAAACCCTGATTCTTAAATAGATACCATATCAGCGTAATTTATTGAGTAAAAAAAATATTAAACTCAACACAATGCTGATAGTAATACTTGTAGCTACCGGAAAATAAAAACTAAAATTTTCTTTTTTTATAATAATATCCCCCGGCATTTTTCCTAAAAAACGCAGAACAGGAATAGAATCTTTAAAATATATTGCAACACCTGCTGCAGTAATAATCAATCCAATAATGATCAAATATTTTCCAAGGACATTCGGCATTTTTTAATCCTGATTAAAAATTAGTGATTGCATTTACTGATTTTTTTATTAAAAAATAATTTATTCGACTCAATAAATATTATTATTTTAATGTAGATTAAAACAACATTATATATTTTATTACAACTCATTTCAAAAATAGCTAGGCCTTAAAAATTTGATAAAATTGAAATATTGCAATCATTTTTAAATATTTTTAAGATGAGTTGTAATAAAAATCAATCAATTATGAAAATCGAACTGGCAAAACATTCAGGTTTCTGCATAGGCGTCAGGAACGCCGTCACCAGAATAGTTGAAGAGATTAATAACTGCAATGAAGAAATATTTATTCACGGTTCATTGATTCATAGCCCCCAGACAGTAAGCATTCTTGAAAAAAGAGGGCTTAAAATTATTACAGATAATGAATCAATTGAGAATAAAATTACCGCTATCCGGACGCACGGAACGACAAAGCAGCAATATACGGAAATAAAAAAACACGCAAAAAAAATTATCAACCTGACATGTCCAAATGTTGCTTATGTTCATGCCACAGTAAAAAAATATTCAGGCAAAGGATACTTTGTAATTATTCTGGGCGATAAAAATCATTCTGAAGTTCAGGGAATATCCAGCTACGCATCTAATGGATTTTTTATTGTTTCAAATTCCGACGATATTTTTAAAATACCAAAAGCAGATAAATATGTTTTAGTTTGTCAAACCACACTGGATATAGACTTCTTTAATAAGATATCTGCAATTTTGCAAAAGAAACTTAAAAATATTGAAATAATAAATACTATATGCGCAGCAACGAATGACAGGCAAAACGATTTGCATCAGGCAGTAAAGAGCGGTGTAGATGCAATTATTGTTGTCGGCGGAAAAAATTCAGCAAACACAAAACGGCTGGCTCAAATCGGTCTGGATAACAATATCAGAACATTTCATATTGAAACGGAAGACGAAATAAATCCGGATGATTTCATCGGTATTGAACACATTATAGTATCGGCAGGTGCTTCAACACCGTCATGGATAGTAAACAATGTTCTTGAAAAAATCTACTCAATTAAATACAGAAATAAACAACACTTCTTTTTCCTGCTGAAATCATTTATTGAATTTATAATCAGAACTAATATTTTTTCAGCATTTATAACACTATTCATGACAGCAGCTGTATTGCCAGATTATATCCGCAAATATGATATGTCAATGCCGTTCTTAAGTTCTGCTTTTATTTTTATTATGTACTCAATTAATAATTTTTTCAGACCTTATGAAATGCAGTTAACTAAACCTTATAAATATAATTTATACACCAGATATAAACATTTACTAATAACTTTGACAATACTCGCGGGTCTATATTTTTTAATATTCAGCCAGGCAATCGGTTACCCGGCATCTGTTATATATTTAATTGTTTTTGTAAGCGGATTTTTCTATGCCATACCCTCTATAACAAAAATAGTTTCTACTAACCGTATAAAATATTTAAGGACTCTGTTTGGAATTAAAGCAGTCGTAACTTCACTCGGCTGGGCTTTCATAGCACTGATAATCCCGTTTATTGTATATCCGCATGATTACCTGCAGTTTAGTGCAACTTTTATAATTATTATTACAATCCTTTTTATCAGAAATGTATTAATAGATTTAATTGACTACCAGGGAGACTTGCTGCTTGGGATTGAAACATTAATTACTATATTAGGACTTAGAAAAACAAAATTCGTAATTATTGCGCTATGTTTATTTTTTACAGCATCAGTATTTTATCATATATATTTTATTAACTTTCTGGCAATCCTGTATATATTAAATATCGCTTATTATTATTACCTTTATAAACAAATTAAAGTGAATTACTATTTTTACAGATTTAAATATGAAGCGCTAATCGATTTAAATCTGCTATTATTTGCGATTATTTCAATATTATGCACTTTATACAAAGCGCCGACCATATCATTATTGATACATTAGAAATATTACAACTCATCTTTAATATTTATATAGTGAAATACATAACAAAATTTTTGAGGACGCTTTTCAGGCCTGAAGTATTAACGCTCAAGAACATAAGTAAATATCAATGAATGCCTGATTCCGCAGAAAATTTTGTTATGTATTTCAATTTAAAACCAGCTATTTATGAATTATTTTTTTGAGATGAGTTTTAGTTATTTTGTTCTATTAAGATTATAAATTAATATACTTCGCAGCATATCTTTATATTTATCTTTTATGATCATTTTTGAGATGATTTTTTTAGCATTTATTTCATATTCACTGTATTTTTTATCAATATCCTTCTTGATATTATGTTTAAGAATTAAATCCTGAATAAATTTTATCGATTCCAGCGAAATATTGGATGAACCGAATATTGACCGTAAACGTTTTTTCTCTTCAGCTGTAACCAGCTGAAACAAATATAAATAAAAAATCGTCTTCTTGTTTTCCTCAATATCCGAACCGATCGGTTTGCCGAAATCATTCTTTTCACCGAATATTCCAAGTTCATCATCTTTAATCTGAAAAATTAATCCGAGATACTCGCCGAATTTTTCGAGGTGTTTTATTTCCTTATCAGGAATTCCTGCAAGCAAACCGCCAAGCATGAATGGAAGCGAGAATGTATATCTCGCCGTTTTATATAAATATAATTTAAACACATCCTCTTCATGAGGATCTTCGCTTGACTGACCGAAATAAATATCCTGCATCTGCCCAAGTCCGACTGCAGTAAATTCGCTGAAAAATAAACTCATAATTTTTTCTTTGGACGTGTTTTGTATGTTTAAACTTGAAATAAGTTCAAATCCAATAAAAAAGCTGATGTCTCCTGCGCATATACCCATGCTTAAGCCATATTGACCGGGATCTATAAAATTTTCATCCATAGCAGCTTTGGTATACTGATAGAATACAGATGGATTACCGCGACGCAATTCATCCCTGTCGATAATATCATCGTGTATCAAAAGACCTGAATGGAATAACTCAATGGCGATTGCTACTTTAAGCGATTCAACATCAATTTTTTTTCCGAACATTTCCTGGGTAAATAATACTATGCTTCCTCTTATCATTTTACCATTTCGGGAAAATAACTTCAAACGCTCAATTACATCACTGCCCCATTTATTAATTGAGTTAAAATAATCCGTTTTTTCATCCAAAAATGAACTAAAATACAGTTTGATTTGTTCCGAATAATTATTTAATATTTCTTTCATTTTAACTATTTTTTTCTAATATAAAAAAAGGAGAGAACCGGTTCAGTTAACTGTCAATTATTTATTTTTTTTGCCTGCTCCGCAGAGTATGTGACTATAGCTTTTGGTATTTGATCAAGTGGAATAGTCAGGGCATTTTGAACAGTGTTTATAACTGCAAGGGGCATAAATTTTACTAAAGCTGTTTCCGGTTGCTGAGCGATCACAATACCGTTTGCAGCTGAAATGTGAAGAGACCCCAGCGCGCCGTCACAGCCCATACCGGATAATACTACAGATACACTAAATCTGCCGAAACATCTTGCGACACTTCTGAATAATGGATCTGCAGCCGGTTTAACAAAATTTTCCGGCGGATCATCATTAAGCCTTAATGATAATGTATCGGGTTCAACAGTCATGTGCTGTTTACCGGGAGCAAGATATATTTTCCCGGGATCGATCTTACATCCGTTGGTACCCAGCATTACATCCATCTTACATATTTTATCCCATTGACTTGCCATATCCTTTAAAGCCCAGGGAGGTCCGTGCTGCACTATAAAAACAGCTGAATTTTCCAGTACAGGCACAGAAGTTATGACCTTAAACAAAGTCTGAGGACCGCCGGAACTGGCCGCAATACAAATTCCCGTAAAAGGAGGGTTTTTATCCGGCACAATAGACGGGAGCGTTGTACTGTCCGGCGGTTTTTGCGAAATTCTTGAAAATAATCGTTCAACTTTTTCAAGAATATCTGCAGGCTTATACGGTTTTGCTAAAAAATCGTCAGCTCCCGAATTAAGTGCGTGAGTACGCGCCTCCTGGGAAGCTAAAGCAGTAATAACAATAATTACCGGAGGATTTAAAATATTTTCTCTGACTTTTCTAATCAGCTCAATACCATCCATAATCGGCATCATCCAGTCTGTCAATAAAGCATCAAATTTGTTATCCAGAATTTCGCCGTAGGCTTTTTTGCCGTTGGACGCCAGTTTGACAGAATAACCTGCTTTTTCCAGTATTTTTTTTAAAAGCTCGGCGCTAGCCTGTTCATCTTCAGCTATTAATATTTTTTTATTAGTCATAGCATTTTCTTTTTAAATATTTTTAAATAATTTTAACCATTTAAATTTAATCTTGTATTTATAGAAGTTAAAAATTATTTCTAATATATTAAAAGCATTACAAATTGTAATAATGAAGTTTATTATAAATATAAAAAACAATAATGTCAATATTTATTGTTTATTTAACAATTCAATAATTTCCGCCAAAATTACTTATAAAATAATTTAAACATTTAATGTATATTTGCTTGACATATTTTAAAGTTAGCAATTTATTAACTACCATGGTAGTTAATAAATTAATTACAAATCTTATTAATCTGGGTTTCAGCGAATATGAAGCAAAGGCATACGTTGCCTTAACAGGCACAAATCCGGCTACTGCATATGAGCTTGCAAAACTTTCCGGAATACCCACATCGAAAGTATATGAAGTTATAGCAAGACTATTAGATAAAGGAATCATATTATACTATAACGATAAAGACAAGAATAGATACATCCCAATTAAATATGAAGAATTTTTAGAAGGCCGCAGAAATAAATTTGAGAATATTTTAAATGACGTCAAACTGGATTTATCCGGAATTTCCAAAGAATCCGATATATCTTACATCTGGAATCTGCATGATTATGATAATTTAATTGAAAAAACAAAACGCATAATTCAGGAAGCATCGAAATTTATTCTCATGTCAGCATGGCCGGAAGAACTGTCACTTTTCACCGACATCCTGGAACAAAAAATAAACGATGGCATTAATATTTCCATAATTCATTTCGGAAAAACGACTGTAAATTTCGGACAAATTTTTCAGCATCCAATCAAAGATACAATTTTTTCAGAAAAAGGAGGGCGAGGATTTGTAATAGTTTCCGATTCAAATGAAGCTTTAATGGCAACAATACATCAGAATAATTATGTTGAAGGAGCATGGAGTTTAAATAAAGGCTTCGTAATACTTGCCGAGGACTATATAAAACACGATATCTATATCATGAAAATAGTTAACCGTTTTGATAAATTACTAATAAAAAAATTCGGGCCAAATTACGATAAACTTAGAGATATTTTTAAAGATGATGAGGAAAAATAACTATAATGGATCAATTATTTGCAACAAGGATGAATAATATTAATAAATCCTTTATCAGGGAGATTTTGAAAGTTACGCTAAATCCTGAAATTATTTCATTTGCCGGAGGTTTACCGAATCCGGAATCTTTCCCTGTCGAAGGCATAAGAAATGCCTGTGTAAAAGTGCTGGATACAGACGCTAAAAATGCTTTGCAATACAGCACTACTGAAGGGTACATGCCTTTGCGTGAATATATCGCCGAAAGATATATGAAGAAAAAATCTTTAAAGATTTCCCCGGAGAATATCCTGATAACAAACGGATCGCAGCAAGCCATTGATTTGATCGGTAAAATATTTTTAAATAAAAATGATCACATAATCATTGAAAAGCCTGGTTATTTAGGTGCAATACAAGCGCTGTCAATTTATGAGCCCGAATTCCATCCTGTAAAATTAAACGTAGACGGAATTGATATTGAAATACTGAAAAATATTTTAAAAAAATTTAACATAAAGCTTATTTATTCAGTCCCGAATTTTCAGAATCCATCTGGAATTAGTTATTCCGAAGAAAAAAGAAAAGCAGTTGCATCTGTTCTTAACGATTATCCTGCAATTTTTATTGAGGACGATCCTTATGGAGATCTTCGTTTTACAGGAACGGATAAACCTTCAGTTAAGATATTTAAAGAAAAAAATATTATTCTACTCGGCACATTCTCTAAAATCGTTGCTCCGGCATTCCGGCTTGGATGGATATGCGCGGAAAAGCATATAATGGAAAAGCTTGTCATTGCAAAACAGGCTGCTGATCTGCACACGAACTATTTTTCGCAAAGAGTCGTTTATCAGCATTTGATCGACAATCCGCTGGACGAACATATATTAAATATTCGTAAATTATACAAGGATCAACACAATGCGATGATAACAGCGATTAAAAAATATTTCCCGAAAAATATTCATTACACAAATCCGGAAGGCGGAATGTTCCTTTGGATTACATTACCTGAAAGTGTCAGCGCAATTCAATTATTTGATATTGCCATAAAAGAAAATGTCGCGTTTGTTCCGGGAGATCCATTCTATGTTGACGAAAAAAATGTTAATACGCTGCGATTGAACTATTCATGCGAGAGTGAAACAAATATTGAAGAAGGGATTAGACGGCTATCTAAAGCTATTTCTACTTTATCAACTCCGTAACCATATCGGGTTTTATTTCCGAAATATTCGGAATAAAAGAATTATTGATTTTAGAAAGGTAATGCTCGATTTTTACTACAGCACTGGATATATCGGAATCAGCAAGATTCGAAGCCATTATATTTTCTATTTCTATCTGTAAACCTTTTAATTCTATTATATCCTTTTCAATCAATTTACCGACTTTGTAGTCGCTATTTATTATATTATTGTAATTAATATCCTTATCTAAAAATTCGCTCAAAACCGGTTTATTTTCAAATTTGACCTGATCCAGAATAAAATCAATTTTACCGTCCCCGTTATTAAAATTATCTTTAAGCTTATCTATTCCGTCTTTTATAATTTGATTTTTTGTTAGTGAAGATTGAATAGTTTTTAATTCGGTCTGTATAATGTTAATTCTCGAGGCGAGCCTGTTTCTTATTTCTACTGAATCGGATTTTATTTTTTGCTTGTTATTCCTTAACGATTCTTCCTGAATATTTTTCTGATTTTTCATATCAATAGCATTGCTTAAAATTCCTTCAATATTAATTTTCATCAAATTGCTCCCTCAAAAGAATTTTGAATTTAAAATAAAAATATTTTAAAATTAAATGCTTCGATATGATTCTAAAAAAAAATTAAATATAAATTCCTTTAATAATAATTCTTAAATATTATAAATAAAATTTTTTGTAATTCTAAAAAGTAACAACAATTTTGTCAAATAATAATTAATATGAGACATAATTTTTTATCGTCATGATCATTATTTTAATTAAATTATTTATTCTATAAAAATTCCAAATAAAATAGAATTCAAAACAATTATGGTAAATTATTATAATTGAGTTGATTATTACTGTTTACGAAAGGTCTTTTTAGAATAGTATCAGGCAGGATTAGATACCTGCTCAGGTCTTTTTCCTATTTTATAGGAAAGTATTTTTGAAACTCCTGGCTCCTCCATGGTAATCCCGTATATTGATTCAGCAATGCTGATTGTCTTTTTATTGTGAGTAATAATTATAAACTGGGTAGATTTTGCGAACTGTTCCAGCATTCGTAAAAATCTCCCTATGTTTTGCTCATCCAGGGCGGCGTCAATTTCATCAAGAAAACAAAACGGAGAAGGTCTCACCATGTATGTTGCGAAAAGGAGAGCGATAGCAGTCAGTGTTCTTTCACCGCCTGAAAGTATATTTATATTCTTCGGTTTTTTTCCGGGCGGGCTTGCTGTAATATCAATTCCGCTCTCCAGGATATTTTCCACATCGGTTAATTCAACGGAAGCATCCCCTCCCTGAAAAAGCTTTTTAAAAATCTCCGAAAAATTTTTTTTAATTACATTAAAAGTCTCTGTAAATATTTCTATTGAAGTCCTGTCAATATCCTCTATTACCGAAAGGATATCCACTCTTGCCTTCTCAATATCGTTCCTCTGCTCAGTATAATATTCCAGACGCTTACTTAGTTCCTTATATTCTTCAATAGCAAGATTGTTTATTGGACCAAGATCATTTATCTCATTCTTTAAATTATGAATATTTCCATTGATTTCCGCGCGATCCGGTTCATTTACTTTTATATCTGCCAAATCCGGAATTCTCTTTTCATACTCTGTCCACAAATATTCTTCAATATTATTTACTTTAAAATCCAGCTCTACCTGCAATTTTTCTCTATTCCCTATCTTCTCAATAATCCTTTTTTGATTTTCAATATCTTTTCTTGAGATATCTTTTCTTTTAAAAATTTCCCGTTCTATCTCGGTTCTTTTTTCAGTCTGCTCACCTATGCTTTTTTTTAATAATTCGCCTTTTTGATTATATTCAACCAGTAAATTACCCCATTCTTTGATTTCGGTTACGAGATTTTCCGTGACTTTTTCAGATGCAAGTATATCTTCTTTATAATTTTCAATATGTCCTGTTATATCTTCGATCTGTCGTGATAGATTTTCAATATGCCTTATGATCCAGTTGTGTTCATTTTCGTTTCGGATTATTTCTTTTTCTATCCTGGCTATTTCATTGTTTATGCCTTCCAGATCCGATTGTGTTTTAACAAGAGCTTCCTCCAGAACAATAATTTCCGATTGCAGATCTCCTATCCGTCTAACCTTCTCATTGATTTGTTTATCAAGATTTTCCTTTTCCGCGTGGATGCCTGTTTTATCGAAAAGTATTGACCTGAAACCGTCTTCATAATCTTCAAATTTTTTAATATTATTCTTTAATGATTCAATATCAATTTTATTTAAGGACGCTATTGCTTCAACTATGTTCCGTGAATTTAATTTATTTATAGCTTCTTTAAGATAATTGCTGATAAAATTAACACTTTCGTTTATATTAGTTTTAACTGACTGCCTTTCAGTTTCAGAACCTGCCAGCTCAGCTTTACGTTTTTCAATAGCATCCAGCAGTTTTTTAATTATTACTTCAAGAAGCTCCCTTAATTCCTTTAATTTTTCCTCTTCAATTTTAATATCTTTTTTATTATTAACTATCCTCTGTTTGGCATTTTTTATTAAATCAATCTTTTCATCACGCGACAAAATATAAATCTTCAGATTTTCACCATCTTCTTTCAGCTTTTTTGTAACTTCAGTGCTTAAAAAAACAGTTTTATGCTGCTCTTCTTTTAACTTGTTTAAATTGTTTGTTCTTTCTTCTATCTTTTTTAAAATATTTTCTTTTCGTAAATACTGCTCTTTAATTAATTTTCTGTTATTTTCGGTTTTACCGTCTATATTTTCTATCTTTATCCTGAAAGTATGCAGTTCCTTATCCAGTTCAAAGAGTTTAAGCTGGATGTCATTTTTCTTTTTCTCATCCATTTCTTCTTCCGATGATATTCTCGAAACTCTTGCAGTTATTTTCTCATTTTCCTGATTCAGACTCTGGATTTCTTCTTTTAATTTCTCTCTTTTTTTATTGAACTCGTAGTAATCAATCAGATGAATTTTAATATCGAGATCAACAGATCTCTTGCGTAGAGAAATATATTGCTTTGTTTTAGACGCCTGCCCGGATTTGATATCGCGTTCTCTTTCTATCTCTTTTATTATATCATTTATTCTTGCAAGATTTGAACTTGTATTCGAAAGTTTCTTTTCAGATTCTTTGCGCTGCAGCTTATAGCGTGAAACACCCGCAGCTTCTTCAAACAAATACCTTCTGTCCTCGGCACGTGTTGATAAAATCATGTCTATTTTACCCTGCTCCATAACCGAATATGAAGTCTTACCGATCCCTGTATCCATAAAAAGCTTTTCGATATCCTTGAGCCGTACAGGGGATTTATTAATAAGGTATTCGGATTCTCCATCTCTGAAAATCCGCCTGCTGACTCTAACTGCATCGGTATCGATATCCAGAATTTTGTTTGAATTATCGATGGTGATTGAAACTTCGGCTACAGACAGCGGCTTTCTCTGGTCTGCGCCATTAAAAATAATATCCTCCATTTTTTCGCCGCGAATATTTTTCGCCTGTTTCTCTCCTAGCACCCATCTTACGCTGTCTACTATATTGGATTTTCCGCATCCGTTCGGGCCAATAATTGCCGTAATTCCCGGTTCTATAATTATCTCGGTTTTATCTGCAAAGGATTTAAAACCGAATAATTCAAATGATCTAAGTTGCATTATTTTCCTGACTTAAATTAGTTTAATAATTAAAAATTCGTTTCAAAACCAATATTTATTGTCTCAGTATACGTCTTTAAACAGTCGGGATACATTATAAGTTAACATATAGAATAGAAATCTATTGGATATTTCGATTTATGTAAAATGGCAACCGGCTTAAAAAGACAAGTTTATTTTATTAACTGCGTATGTAAAAAACAAATTCAATACATTGTCAACAAAATATTTAAAAATATAAATCCTCTATTTTTGTATTGAATTAAACTTTTATGCCGGTCTATAATATAGACTAATAAATTATTTAATATGGTGGTAAAATTATGCGATCTATAACTTATTTTTTGATAATTGTTATTTTTTGCTTTATTAATTGTAAATCGTTTAATAAAATAACATATGATAGCGTAAACACATTAAGCGGAAATCCGAAAAAAGAGATTGAATCGAATGATAAAATAGACAACTGGAAGACTTATGAAATTTTTTTTAAGCTCAGCAGTGATGAAGATTGTATAAATATTAAAATGATGGCTGAAACGTATGACGAAGTATCTGGTAAAAATATTGCTTTAAAAATTTTTTTTATTATTGATAAAGCGGTAGATATCAGCCGGTTCAACCAGGAAAAAAAAATCCTTTTTTCAGAACTTGGCAGAAATTATAATTTTAACTGGAGCGCGAGACAGAATATTGATGTTTGTTCTATCCGAAACGATCCTATAAAAAGACTGGATAAAAACAATGTCTTCAGAATTCGTTTTACAGCTTTTAAAATAACTAATTTTTTATATAATATAAATATATTTTCAGACAGCCAGATAAAAATTATGGATAAAAATTCCTTAATAAAATAATTTAACATAAAATTATATAAATAATATAAAAATTATGTTTGACATAATAATCTATAGATTTTTTTATTATGTAAGTTAAGTTAAGGATGATTGCTATTAGTATTCATAAAAAATACGGAGGTAACTCATGAAAAAATTAGCTGTTATAGTTTTAATATCCGGAATGGCAATATTCGGGTCGAATGCTCTGGATGCAAAAGCGATCGGTGGTAAGGTTATTTACAACAAGATGATGGATGATTATACTGATCCTGGGCAAGATTTTGATAATAATCTTTCCGGTGGTGGATTTTTTGAATTAGGCCCATCTTTTTATGGTTCAAGATTCAGACCTGGATTGGACTGGGTAACACTTGAAAATGATAATGGCAGATATGCCAGAGTTTATGGAATACATCTTGACTGGTACTGGTTTTTTATGGATGGCAAAACGTTTAATCCTTTCATCGGTTTCGGCCCTTCTCTAAATTATATCAATTACAGGGATAACCACAGTATAGATGATGACTCGGATGCAGGTATTGAAGGATTCGCTGGATTTGAGTTTAACTTTTCAAGCCCGTGGTCACTTATAGCTGAAGCAAGACTTGTTCAGCACGATATTGCTGATTTAGGTGCAAGAATTTTTAAACTAAGCGTTGGCATTGTATATTATTTTAATTAACAAAATATTATTATTTTTTTATTAAAAAAGGAGCTTTTGGAATAGCTCCTTTTTTTATTTTCAGATCAAATTTCACAAACTCGTAAACGCTTGCAATTTTATAATTATATACAGCAGAGATGATCAATAAAAGTTAATTAAAACGATTTAGAAAATATAATTCCCAAGCCTTTATCAGACAAATAATGAGATGAGGAATTAAAGCTGAAGGTATCGTAATTGAAAAAATAATTTTTCTGTGGCGAATAAAACGCGATAGCGATATCATACTGTGTTTTATCGAGATAATAAAATATACCTGCAGAAATTATTGTTATTCCGGCAGCATATAACGATATCTGCTTATAAAATGCATATTTATCCTTCTTATCCTGACTGGAGTTCGGTTTAACATTCTCATCATTTATCTTTAAACTAAAATACAAATAAGAAGCAGAACTTAAAACTATACCGAAAGAAGAACATAAAAATAAATTATAATAAGCGGATGTTCTTGTAAAATAATATTGCTTGCTGTCCCCCGTTTCTAAATTAATATAAAAATCATTCTTATTTATTTTATCATTGCCGATTTTAATAGTCTGATATTTTGTAATATATCCTTCTTTTTCGATACGCATTCTATATGTGCCGTCTATTAAATCATCTTTTATTACCGGGCTTAATCCGATAAAATTTGAATCAAGATATACCCTTGCATTGTCCGGCGTTGTGGTAATTTTAATGCTGTTTTTGTGGAACAAATCTGCTGAACTAAAGTTTATTTGAAGACTGGCAGAAGTTTTTTCGGCGATATTAATATTAGTTGTCTTTTCAGCAACTTTTTCTTTTAGTACAACTACTTTGTGATCCCCTGATTCCAGAAGTATTCCTGTCCGGTCTGTCCGTCCAAAATATCTGTCATCTACGTATATGCCTGAATTTTTTTCATTGCAAAAAATGTTCAGAAATGAATAATGAAAAATAATCGACTTAATTGCTTCCTGAGCAATTTGATCCAGTAATATATTTATATTTTTAAAAGTCCCTTCATCTTCTATTTGAAAAACTTTTGCGTAAATATTATTGATTATTTTTACTTTAATTTTTAAATTATTCTTATACTGTGTAAGAGCGCCGGTAATAATAATATCAGTTCCTGGAATCGCGATTAACTCCTGAGAGTTTATATCAATAATTTCTGCTGCCACATCTGTCTTTTTTACATCAATAATCTGTAATTCTAAAAATCCATCATAACGTTTTTCATCATTAAGTATTTCAGCATTTATATTATTTTCATTTTTTATTTTAAATTTCTCATCTGAGTTGAATGCATTGCTTTTAAAATCATTAAACTTATAAAGAAAACGTAGCTTTTTATAAAGCAGAATCTTGTCACCTAAGTAATCCTTAATATATTCTATAATATATTTTCTTTCATCCGATAATTCTCCATTGAAAGGTAAAATAAGTATATTCAGATTATCTTTGTGCTTAACTTTTGGCTGGATCGAATACGGTGCTTTTTTAATTATATCAGCAAATCCAATATTCGGGAATAATATAAAAATATTAATTAAAACGAAACTAATAAATCCTGTTTTAAAGAATTTCATTAATTATCCTTTTAATCTTTTTGCATCGAAATCGGATCTTTTAAAAAGGGAGAAAACCTGAACATGCAGTTTTTCTATATTTTCCCTCCCGCCTTCTTCCCTGTCTATTATTACAAAGGCTTTCTCAACAATTAAACCGGCCTCACGCAATTTTTCGATAGCCTGAATTGTTGATTTCCCGGTTGTAATTACATCGTCAATAACCATGACGTTTTTAATTTTTTCCAGATTTCCTTCTATCCATTTTTGAGTGCCATGTTTTTTCGGTTCTTTGCGTACGATTAGCGGATAAATAAAAGCGTTATTCCTGAATGCCTCCAGAGAAATTGAAAGAGATATGGGATCGGCCCCGAGCGTTAATCCTCCGGCAGCATCAATGCCGAAATCCCTGGCTTTTTCAAAAATCAGTTGCCCTATAAGAAAACATCCTTCCGGATCGAGTGTAGCTGCCTTGCAGTCGAAATAATAAGGGCTTAATGCGCCGGACGTCAGGGTAAACGGAGGATTATCCCTGTATCTGAATGCCCTTGTATAAAGAATGTTAAATAATCTTTCTCTGTTGTTTTCCATATTCTCCTCTTGATTCAATTTTTTATTTTAATATAGTAGAATTTTGATAGAATTAACTCAAGAAATATATAACTAAAGCAGTTTACGTAATGATTCGTACTATGTCATTTCGAACGGATGTGAGAAATCCACTGATTAAGTGTAAAAGTAGATTTCTCAGTCGCTATCGCTCCTTCGAAATGACAATTTGATATACTAATTCAATCGTTAAATACTATAATCTCAAAATTAAGTTTGATATTCAATAAATTGTGATGTATTTCAATTTAAAGTCAGCTATTTAAAAAAAATTATAATTTTGAGATGATTCTAGTAATTCTTGAATTTTCAATGCATTTATTTCTGATTATATTTCAAAGGCCACAGCTTCTTTAATCTCTCGGAAATTGATTTTTCGCTTCCTTCTTCGCTTGGCTTATAAAACACTTCATTCTTTATTTTTTCCGGCAAATATTCCTCCTCAATAAAATGACCATCATAATCATGCGGATATTTGTAACCTTTATGGTAACCCATATTCTTCATTAATTTCGTAGGCGCATTGCGTAAATGCATCGGTATCTCAAGCGTACTATTGTTTATTACCGCATTCTTGGCTCTCTGGATAGCCATGTAAGACGCATTGCTCTTGGGACAGGATGCTAAAAAAGTAGCGCATTGCGAGAGTATGATCTCGGCTTCGGGCATGCCTATATTCTTTACAGCGAGAAAAACAGACGTAGCTATACTAATGGCGTTCGGAGAAGCGTTTCCGACATCTTCCGAAGCAAGAATAACCATGCGCCTTGCAATGAATTCCGGGTCCTCGCCTCCTTCCAGCATTCTGGCAAGATAGTATACCGCAGCATCCGGGTCCGAGCCTCTGAGCGACTTAATGAAAGCCGAAATAGTGTCATAATGCTTATCACCGGCGCGGTCGTAATATATCGTAATATCTTTAAGCGCTTCGTTCAAAATTTCGCCTGTTATTTTGCCGTTTACAGACAACAGCACGGAAGCTTCGAGTAGATTCAGCATTCTTCTCGCATCTCCCTGGGATATTCCAATGAGATTTTCTTTCGCACCTTCATCAAAAACAAGATTTTTATCTTTTAAAATTAAATCTTTTTTAATTGCAGAATCGAGAATAGCAGATAACTCATTATCAGCTAATTTTTTCAGCCTGATAACGCGCGTCCTTGAAAGCAAGGGCGAAATTACCTGAAACGAAGGATTCTCAGTAGTAGCCCCGATTAAAACTACTTCGCCGGACTCAACCGCTCCCAGAACCGCGTCCTGCTGCGCTTTATTAAACCTGTGAATCTCATCAATAACAAGAAGAGTCGGTATGCCTTTCTCTTTGTTAATTTTTCCTTTTTCAATTATCTTTCTTACATCGCCTACCCCTGCGGAAATTGCGCTTAAAAAATACGAGTCCATATTGCAATACATTGCGATTAAATGCGCCAGTGTAGTTTTTCCGGAACCTGGCTCACCCCATAATATCATAGAGAAAGGCGTACCTTTTTTAAAAACGGCATTTAATATTTTACCGTTACTCATTAAATGATTCTGCCCTATAAAGTCTTCAAGATTTTTCGGACGGCATCTTTCAGCCAAAGGGCTAAGTTCTTTTTTATCAGTCATAAATTTAATTTAGAAAATAGAGCATACTAATACAATGTTATACTGATTTTTGAATTTGCATCAGAAAATTTTCAAAAAAAAATCCGGCATAGCCGGATTTTATATAAATATGTAATTGTTAATTTAAATACTGTTGCTTATTTAAAAGCAAAGTTAAATTATTATTGTGATGAATTAGCAGCTATTCTATCTGAATCTTCCTGTCCGGCTTGATGCTCTCTTGGAAATGGCCTAGTGCCAGGAACTTTTTTTACTTGAGTGTGAACCATCATTCGTCTCATTTTTTTAACGCGTCGTCTTTCCGCTTCTTCCTGTTTCCTCTTCTTTTGAGCGCTGGGCTTTTCGTAATATCTTCTTCTTTTAAGTTCCTTAAATACGCCTTCAAAAGCCATTTTCTTTTTCAGATTTTTAAATGCTCTCTCCAGATCTCCATTAACTTCAACTTCAATTGGATTAATCATCAATATAATCACTTCCTTCAATTTTATGATTTTGTGCAATATTAGCTTTAACATATAATTCAGTCAATACAAATTTTATACAATTTACGAATTATAGCCTGATTTTTTTAAAATATTGTAAAAAATTCTTATGTTAAGATATATATTACATATTCAATAATTCTTAATCCTATATATAAAATTTCTTTTAAATTCACTCAAAATTAATTATACTGTTAATTTTTTTTGAAATAAATAGAAAAAATGCAGGATATTTGTGCAACTTATATATATATAAATTTTTTTATTAAATATATTTTTTTACTTGTAAAATAATAAATATATTACTTCATATACTCACCCTTGGAAAAAATAATAAATCAGGAGGTTTTTATGGCAGGAGATTTAAACAGAATAACTTTAATAGGTAGATTGACCAGGGACCCGGAATTAAAATACATACAAAGCGGGACCGCAGTGGCGAATTTTTCAATAGCTAATAATAGAATTTATACTACTAATAATGGTGAAAAAAAAGAAGAAGTATCGTATTTTGACTGTATAGCATGGGGAAAACTGGGTGAGATTGTAAGCGAATATTGCCAGAAAGGGCGCAGAATAGCAATTGAAGGAAGATTGCAGCAAAGAAGATGGGACGACCAGGAAGGAAATAAAAAGTCTAAAATTGAAATAGTTACGGATAATGTTCAGTTTCTCGACGGGAAATCAGCTTCTGATAGCCATTCAGCCGATGTGCCCCAACCTGTAGGAGCGAGCGAAAATCCTTTTTCCGATGATAATATACCTTTCTAAGCAGTCAATTTTTTAAATTATTATATATCTACCTTTTTATTTTTAAAGAAATTAGGAGACAGGTAAAAACCTGTCTCTGTCTTTTAATTATTCTATTGAAATATCCCGGTTATACTTTTTAAATTCATATTGATTAATCTTGTTTTATTCTTGTAATATTAATTATTCTTTGATTATCTTGAAAAAGAATAAGTTTTTAAGGAGTCGGAACGTGGGTATTAAAGAAAAAGTAATTAAATATAATAATAAAATAATTAAAATAAAAAAAATAATTGAGGATATATACGCTGGAGATGCAAAATACAATAAAAAAGTAATTAATGCATATAGAGTCCTTATTGCCTCATCAAAAAAATTCCTGGCAGATGACTGTTTTACCAAGGCTTCGGCAATAGCATATACAACTTTAATTTCACTGATACCTACGCTGACCGTTGTTCTGACTTTTTACTCAATATTTCAAAGAGTCGGCGACCAGAAAGAAGAAGTCTTTACCCGAATAACAACTTTTTTAATTGAACATAATATCAAAATAAATATTGATCCTATTCTTGAAACAATTTCGAGCCTTATTGAGAATGCAGGAAAGATAGGAGGAATTGGCGCTGTTATACTTATTTTTTCCGCAACCGCAGTGCTCAGAACTCTTGATAAATCATTAAACGATATCTGGAACATTAAAACAGGCAGAACAATCTTTTTAAAGATAATCTACTTCTGGGCAGCCTTGTCTTTAGGTCCGATTTTAATTATATCGGGAAGTACATTATCAAGTCAATTGACATCAATGCTTTCATCACCCAATCACTATTCCGCTGAAGTTGCAAATGACGGCAATATATGGGCAGTGGGAAGCAAGGCAGAAATTGTTTATTCAAAATATTCCGAAATAAATTTTACGCCTCTTTCCATAAGTAAAATCGATTTCGATAATCAGGAAGAATTCCGTTTCGATTACAATAATAAAACATTTATTAAACAGGAATTCAAAGTAGAAGAAATCGAATTCGATAAAGCTGAATTTAAAAAAATTAAATTTATTAATAATTACGGCTGGATTGTAGGTAAAAACGGATATTTCCTGTTTACTTACAATAAAGGCAGGTCATGGAATTTAAAAAAGCTTGGTACATTCGGATTTAATGATATTTATATGTTTGATCAGGATAAAGGGTTTATCGTGGCCGATAACGGATACCTGCTTTATACAAGCGATGGATGGGAACAAATAGAAGTCAAAGAGTGGAAAGACATTACTGTAAATTTAAAATCCATTTCATTTAACAATAAATATGGTATTATAACCGGTGAAAGAGGCTTGATCATTACGACAAATGACAACGGCAAAACATGGGAGTATAAAAATTTATCCGAAGCAAAAATTAATAAAAAATCTATAAATATTAATTCGGCCTATTTCATGAATAAAACCAAAATGCTGCTCGCTTGTGACGAGGGAATTATTCTTTTAAGCGATGATGCGGGTAAAACGTGGGAAAGAAAAAAATTCTATGATGAAAATTACTATTCAATAAATTTTACCAGTAATTCAGCAGGTTATATTGCTGGCAGCAAAGGAATTTTTATTTCTACAACCGACGGTGGGCAAAACTGGTACAAAAAAGAATTATCGATCAGCAATATTAATTCCATTACTATTATTAAAGGGCTTATATGGGCTTTCGGTGATAATGGAATGACGCTTAAATCTTCAGATAACGGTAAAACCTGGGAAGGAGTTAAAGGCAAAAGCATTATTTTATATTTAACCAATTTTTTCGCGCCGTTTTTATATATCTGGCTTCTATTCCTTCTTATATATATTTTCTTCCCAAATACAAAGATCCCGTTCAAGCCTGCGGCTATTGGCGCCGCTTTTACAGGTACAATATGGGTAATCTTTATTATGCTTTTTGAAATTTACATTAAAGCCTTTGCAAAAGGCAGCCTGGCTATTTACGGAGCACTTGCGGCTATTCCTTTGTTTTTACTTATGGTTTATACTTCATTTCTGATTGTACTGTTTGGAGCGGAAGTTTCCTTTACGCTTATGCATCCGCACACATATATGAAATTGAAAAAACAATTTAACTTTGAGAAGGAAATTCATTTATTTTACGGAATTTCAATTTTGTACTTTATTTACAAAAAATTTGAAGCAGGGAAAGGCACGTCAAATAAAAAAGAATTATTAAAAATAACATTAAATAACTATGACGAGCTTAATTATTTCCTGGAAATATTCAAAAAAGAAGCTTTTCTTGTTGAATCAGACGAAAATTTCTCTCCTGCAAATTCTTCAAAAAATATTTATATTTCCGATATAATAAGCCTTACACACGATGTAAGTCTTTATGTTCCGGGCGAAATTTCCTCACGGGACAGGTTAAAAAAAATAATGGAAGATATTTTCAGCAAAATGAAAAAATCAAAGGAAGGCATAGTAGGAAAAATTACTCTGGAAGATTTAATTGTACAGACAGCTAAATAATATTTATATTATTTTACTCTATTACATAAATAAACACAAAACGGATCAATATAACTTCCCCTTCAATCTCTTCGGGAACTTTTCCGAAATTTCTGGAATTTTTTATAGAGTCAAGGCATGACGTATCCAGAGATTTATTCCCCATGGATTCGATAATAGCTACATCCAGCAGTTCTCCTTTCCTGTTCATTGTAAAGTAAAGTTTAACTATTTGATTAGGGATTGCCATTATACGCACCCTGCCTGGAGTGTAACTTCCGGTGACAGGATCGTAACCATATATAACTGAATTAGCCAAGAGAGGCGGGAACCAGTGATTTGCAATTTTATCCTTCATTTCTTTAAAATAATGAAATGGTTTAAATTTAAGAGTATTAAAGGAAAATGTTCCGTCATTTGAATAAAAAATAGCGTTTTCTTTGGTAAAACTGTTTTTATCCGGAATTGCTGTTAATTCGTGCATTCCTCCATCGCCCAGAATTCCCCCGATTTCCTGCTTCATTATGGAAACGATCAATTCACTGTTATCAGTTACCAGAAGTCCTGTCTTTATACGCTTCTTATTGCTTTGATCAGCAGACCTGCCCGTTGATTTTGCTCCCTTTTTTAAAGTAAAATCCCTGGAATTATTAAGCCAGCGATCTCCTTTTTGCCTGGTTATGTAACCTTTAGCTGAAGAATCCTTTTCGGATAAAAGAGTTTTTTCGTCGATAATTCGTTTATTGTCTTCGTTAATATTAACAATTATATCCCTCTGAATGCCGTTATCCATAAAACTTTTTAATTTTAAAAAATTTAAAAACTCATCGGAAAAAGGCAGTATTATACCAAAAAGAATGATTATATGCAAGAACAAAGATAATAAAATTATTAACGGGTATTTAATTTCAGATTCTTTAATCATCTTATTTTATATTATTAAAAATTTAACAGGCTGACAAACAGAACGGCCACCCTTTTGGGTGGCCTGTTTTGTTCCACTTCTATTATTTGCCAGCTTCCTCTTCGAGCTGCTTTTTCCTCTCTTCTATAACTTTTTCTGCTATTTTACCGGAAATTGGATCATAATGAGAAAACTTCATTTCGAATGATCCTTTACCGCTTGTAATTGATCTTAAATCTATAGAATATTTAAGCATTTCGGCAAGAGGTACATTAGCTTTTACGGAAGATCCACCGGCGTCGTCACTGGTTCCCATTCCAAGCACCCTCCCTCTTCTACTTGTAATATCGTTTAATATGTCGCCGGTAAATTCTTTATCTACAAACACGGTCACTTCCATAATAGGCTCAAGTATCTGAGGCCCGGCTGCTTCTACAGCCAGCTTTAGCGCGTTTCTTCCGGCAATCTTAAACGCCATTTCCGAGGAATCAACATCGTGATACGATCCATAATAAAGCTCAACCCAAATATCCACAAGGTGGAATTTACCGAGAACACTCTCTTCCAATCCTTCTCTTAAACCCTTTTCAACACCCGGAATATATTGCCTTGGAATTACACCTCCTACTATGCTGTCCTTAAACTCGAATCCCTGCCCTCTTTTTAACGGAGCAACCCTGATATATACTTCGCCGTATTGTCCGTGACCGCCGGACTGTTTCTTATGTTTATACTGAGCTTCCGCTTTTTTTGTGATCGTCTCTTTATAGGCAATGCGCGGTACTCTTGTATTTATTTCTATTTTATTTTTTTCCGCGATTGATTTAAGTATAATATCGAGCTGCATTTCTCCCATGCCGGAAAGTACTGTCTCTTTGGTTTCAGCATTAAAGGAACAGCTTATTGTAGGATTTTCATCTGTAATCTTATGAAAAGCCTGACTTACTTTATCTTCGTCCGCCTTGTTTGGAGTTTCAATGGCAAAAGAAAAAAGCGGACGAGGAAGGTTCAATAACGGCAGTACAACAGGATGTTTTGGGTCGCATAGAGTGTCACCGGTTGATGTCTTTTCCAGTTTAACAACTACACCAATATCACCAGAGCATAATGAAGGGATATCGTATTGTTTGTTGCCGATCATTGTATGTAATTTTGAGGATCTCTCTCTGACGCTTTTACTTGTGTTTAGCAGTTCCGCATCAGGCAAAAGCTGACCGGATATTACTTTCATATAATTAAATCTGCCGGCATACTGATCAATATTTGTTTTCCATACTACTGCGGAAAACGGCTTATTCGGAAGACTTTCTACAATTATTTCTTTTGTAATATCATTCGGGTTATGGCCTTTAAACTGTTTCCCGATCGCAGGCGACGGCGCAAAATTTTTAATTATTTCAAGAAGTGTTTTAACGCCTATTGCCTTTGTTGCCGATCCGCAAAGAACTGGAGCAACCTTTGCCTGACCTAAAAGACTGCCGATACCCTTATGGATTTCCTCGTCAGTCAGCTTGCCGCTGTCCAGGAATTTTTCGATCAGGGCGTCATCGCCCTCTGCTGAAAGTTCCGTTATCTGGCTCTTATATTCTTCCGCAGTACCCGTAATGTTATCGGGAATCGCGGAAATCTGAACATCTTTGCCGTCCCCTTTCGGAGTGACAGCTTTCATTTTAAGGATATCTACTACGCCGCTAAAAGTATTGCTTGCTCCGATCGGTATTGAAAGCGGCATTATATTCGCATTTAATTTAGATTTAATATTTTCGACAGCTTTGACGTAATCAGCTCTATCCTTATCCATTTTATTTATAAAAAATATTCTGGGGATTTTTCTATCGAAGATATATCTGCAGACTTTTTCCGTTTCGATCTGAACTCCGTCGACCGCATCAACTATTATTATTGCTGCTTCAGCTGTCTGCAGTCCCGCGCGAACTTCTCCGACAAAGTCGGCCAGTCCGGGAGTGTCAATTATGTTAATCTTGACATCATTAAGCTCAACAAAGCCCATTGAGCTTTTAATAGACATGGTTCTTTTTTTCTCTTCTTCATCAAAATCCGAAGTAAGTGTTCCGTCATTTGGATTCCCTATCTTGTCGATTTTGCCTCCGGCAAAAAGCATAGCGTCAAGCAGTGTTGATTTGCCGGTACTGCTGTGTCCCACAATAACAACATTTCTAATGTGACCTGTTTGATACTCCTTTAACATTTTAGAACCTCCACCAAATCTATTTAAATAAAATTATCTCCTGTAAACTTTTTAGCCAGTCTTTAGCTGTGACCAGATATATTTAGATTTATTTTGAAAAAATGCGGCTTCTCAAACAACTTGTATCTATTTATATTTTGTGCGGTGATACATTCATTTGAGGAAAAATATTTCTTTTGATTGATACACAACATAAAATAGGGTTTGTAATTTGTAAAGTATTATTTGAGCAGGGAATCAGGCATAACAAGTCTCCGAAAAAAAATTTTTAAAGTATTCTTCTTGTATTTTTCAATAAATATAATATTTTATAGTTGGAGATAATAATACAGGAGGGAATATATGGAAATCCAGAACATCAGCGGTGCCGATATAATTTCCGGAGGATTCAATGCCAATTCCAGGGTTTCGGGCGAGAATGCAAAAGTTGAAAAACAGGAAGCAAAGGAAGAAACGGTTAATCCTGAAAAAGAGAAAGGAAATATAATAGACACAAAAGCTTAAATTATATAATTTTTATGATAATAAATATTTGCTCTATGTAGCGTTTATTACATTATAAATAATGTTCATTACGCAAAAAGTAGCGTTCATTACACTTCGGTTGACTAAAAAAAATTTTTATATTATTGTATTTATAGATATATAAATAATTTCAGGGTATAATATAAAAATGCAACTCTTAAGAATAGTTGTCTGGATTTGCCTGGTGTTAACACTTCTCTATGTATCACAATTTATCATTTAAAATTAAAGAAATCAATTGATATGCAAAAATAATTTTTTTCAATTTCAGGGTACGTATTTATTTGCTGCCCTTAACTTTATATCTTTTTATAATATAATGATAAATTGTACACAGTGCCGGATCTAAAGAAATTTCTATTCCGACATCAATCAGTACGTCGCTTCTGTTGCTTTTAAACCATGTAAAAAGTCTGCGCGATGCTTCTTTTTCGTTACCGGACGAATTGCATATATTGACTATTTTTCTCATTTCCTCGAGAGTAAAAAATTTCCTTGCTCTGTTAATTACAAAAATAAACGAACTGCCGTCGTCAGCTTCTTTTATTTCCATGCCGGTTTTATCCGAAAACGGCGGCTTTTTAATTTTAATTTTGATGCCTTTTTTTAATTCCGTGTTGTGTTCATCTACCTTTTTATTATAGATAAAGACCTGCGCCTGCTTTATCAAAAAAACAATTCCGTCTTCATCAACTTCCTTTACCAGATTATTAAGCTGTTTTATAAGGTTTTTTTTGTTTAAATTATCCTTATTAACTGTTTTACTACCGGTTTTTTTTGTTTTAACGGATTTGCTTTTATTTTTTATTTTTTCTTTCATTGTTTTACTCCGGTTGAATTTTTGAATTACAGGTTTGCATATTACTTGCGTGATAAAAAAAATCAAGATATATCTTTATTATTTTTATTGACTCAACAGTCAAAGAAGAATAATTATTACACTCAATTGGAAAAGTCCGATATTTTTAAAATCTATTTTTGAAAAATATAAAATGCATAAAATCTGCGCAATTAATATAAGACCCGAGGATAAGGAATCCATAGCATATACTAAAAAAATAATTGAAATGCTGGAGAGCAAAGGAGTTGAGGTTTTGCTGCCGGATTATCCTATTCTTAAAGATGCCAGTCTCTCTCATTATATCACAGAACAAAAAATGTACTCTGCAAAACCTGACCTTGTAATTTCAATAGGAGGCGACGGTACGTTGCTTCATACTGCGCGTATATTTGCGGGAACCGGTTACCCCATATTCAGCATTAATAAGGGCAGACTGGGATTTTTAACAGAGTTCATGCCGGATGAAGCTATCGAGCATCTTGAAGCGATCATTAATCAGAGATATGAAAAGACCGAGCGCGATATGCTTGAACTCATTCATATAAAAGAAGGCAGGGAAATAAACAATATTTCATTATTAAATGATGTTGCTATTTCGAGAGGAATATTTTCGCGGCCTATTACAATTAATCTTGCAATAGACGGCAAATTCCTTAACTCGTTTTCCGGTGACGGTCTCATCATTGCGACATCTACCGGTTCCACAGCATACTCGCTTTCAGCCGGAGGCCCGATTATTACTCCGACAATAAAAGATATTTTGCTGATTATGCCGATTTGCCCCCATACTCTTGCGACAAGGCCGCTTATTATTCCCGGCAAATCAAAATTAAAAGTCACAATAGGCTCTAAACTCGGCAATACTGTTATGACGATCGACGGACACGAATCGATTGCTATTGCACGCAACGATGAAATATATCTTACAGAAACAAATAAAAAAACAATTTTAATTACACATCCCGACCGTAATTTCTATGAAGTATTAAAACAAAAATTTAACTGGGGTCACAATTCTTTTATATAGGGAAAATAATGCTTCTAGAATTAAAGATAAACAATTTTATTTTAATAGAAGATCTTAAGCTTAAATTCGACCGCGGACTGAATATTCTTACAGGCGAAACAGGTACCGGCAAATCGATTCTTATTGACGCTTTGTCCGGTGTGCTTGGAGAAAAGATGACGACCGATATGATACGCTCCGGCAGTGAACGCGCAATACTGGAAGGCGTATTCGACATAGCCAGTCTCCCGCAGGTAAAATCGATTCTGGATGAATCGGGAATCGATTACGATGATAATGTCCTGGTACAGAGACGCGAGCTTTATTCGAGCGGTAAAGGACGGTGTTTCGCTAACTCGACGCAGATTCCGATAGCAAAGCTTAAAGAGATTTCCGAGTATCTTGTGGATATTCACGGGCAGAACGAACATCAGAGTATTGTTAAGGCTGCAAGGCACAGAGAACTCCTGGACAGCTTTGGGAAGCTGGAGAGCAGAGTAAGCCAGGTAAACGCGCTTTATAACAAGCTTAATAATTTACAGGAAAGAATAGACTCATTCAAAATAGACGAGCGGGAAAAAGCCAGAAGGATTGAATACCTTTCTTTTGCGATCAAAGAAATCGAATCGGCAAAGCTTGCGCCTGGAGAAGAGCAAAATCTTGAGACAGAATCGTCAATACTTTCTAACGCTGAAAAATTATTCGAAGAAATAAATAATGCTTCCGGGCTTTTAAAAGATGACGGCGGTATTATTCAGAGCCTTAAAAAAGCCGAACGCGGACTGCTTTCAATATCCGAATATGACCCAGCTATTTCGAATACACTGGATTCAATCAGGAGCGCACTTTATCCACTGGAAGACGCCGCTGCATTTTTAACGAGTTATGAAAAAAGCATAGATTTTTCTCCGGAGCGCATCAACGAAGTAGAAGCAAGGCTTTCACTTATATCGAACCTGAAAAAAAAATACGGCTTGTCAATAGACGATATACTGGAATACCTTAGAAAAGCCATCGAAGAACTCAGGACTATTTCCTCCAGCGACGAAGAGATAGGCAGGTTAATGGAAGAGTACAAAGCAGCGATAAAAGAAACAAAACTGGTTGCGTTCGATCTTTCGGACAGAAGAAAGCAGGCTGCTAAAATCCTTGAAGAAAATGTAATTTCCGAGTTAAAAGATTTAGGAATGGACGGCACCGTTTTCCGGATTTCGATACAGAGAGATTTCAGCCCGGACGGTAAAATTGAAAAAGACAATAAAACGTATGTGCTTTATCCGCACGGTCTGGACAGGATCGAATTTTTAATATCGGCAAATGAAGGCGAAGATTTAAAGCAGTTGAAGAAAGTCGCGTCCGGGGGAGAAATGTCCAGAATAATGCTGGCGTTGAAGAAAGTAATCCTTTCCGCCGACATTGTAGACACGCTTATCTTCGACGAAGTCGACGCAGGCATTGGCGGCAAAACCGCGGAGATTGTCGGCAGAAAGCTTAAGTCACTCGCGGTAGACAGGCAGGTGCTTGTTATTACGCACCTGGCGCAGATAGCGGCAATGTCCGACAATCATTTTACCGTGCTCAAAGAGAAGGTTAACGAACGGGTTACTACCTTCGTAAAAAATCTCAATAAACCCGAAAAAATAAGGGAAATAGCGCGTATGCTGGCAGGAGAAAAGGTAACGGATATTTCTTTAAGACATGCACAGGAAATGGTCGCTCTTGCTGAAAAAAAATAATAAATATTTGAACTTTGAAATTACAGAAATTAAATATAACCGATATCCTTACAGATATAATTAAAGAAATAACGATCAGGTCTGAATCATTTTCGCATATTGATGCAAAAAAAATAACTGTATGCCTGGGGTCGAACAGAAACAACTGCCGGGGAGCCATCTACGGAAAACTGGTGCCGCTTAAATTTAAAGACGGATCAGACAAACTGCAATTCAGAGGCAGATATTATAAAATACCTGAAATTATGAATGAAGGCATAGCACAGCTATATGCCGTGTATTTTTATCTTCCCAAATTTTTTAACCTTTCAGCAGAAGAAAAATTAAGAGTAATATTCCACGAACTCTATCACATTAGCCCGGAGTTCAACGGGGATATACGGAGGATGGGAAGTGTTAAGAAGGCGCATGGATCATCAAGGAAAAAATTCGATTTAAAATTCGAGAAAGAAGTAAAACTATTTTTTAAATTTATTTCGAATACAGCATATCTCGATTTGTTGACAATGGACAGCAAATCCCTGCAAAAAAATTACCTAGTTTATGCGCGCAGAATGAAGATCCCTAAACCTGTTCCTGTAAATATATAGACAAGTATCTCTGCGGACATCAGAACATGTAATCTCCGCGTATTGAGCCTTCGTAATCTGAAACGCTTACATTATCGATTCTGCCGTAAAAGGAAAACCCGAAAGGATTTTCCTTTAAAGACTGTATATATTTTGAGATCTTTATTTCATCGTCGCAGTCCAGGATAACCTGAACTGTTCCGTTGCTTAAATTGCTTGCAGATCCTTTGATACCCAGCTTCTTTGCGTTTTCGCTGCAATATCTCCTGCAGAATACGCCCTGCACTATCCCTGATAATATTAATTTCTTTGCCATAATATTATTTATTTATAAATTATCAAACAAGCCTTTTTCATTAATCAGTACATATAATATTTTACTTTTTTAATTGACTAAATTAGAATACTCTGTTTTTAGGATACAGATTCAATTAACCGAACGTCAAGATATATTACAATTTTTTTCTTATTTTTACGATATTATCCGGTCATGGATCTGATTTTAAAATTATTTATTGAATCTTTTTATGAATTATAGTATAATACAATTGGCAATTAAAGATTGGCTTCTGATAAATATTAAGGACACCTTTTAATGGACGGATATCTAGTTTTTGTTCTCATTGTAATAGTCGGAAGTTACCTGATCGATTTAATAGTCGAATTATTAAATCTAAGGCATATATCGGCTATCCTCCCGGATGAATTCAAAGAAACTTATAACAATGAAAGATATAAAAAGTCCCAGCTTTATTTAAAAGAAAATACGATAACTGAGATCATTTATAAAACTATTTTTACAATAATACTATTACTTTTTATTTTAAGCAGCGGATTCAATTACCTGGATAAATTTGCGCGAAGCTTCGGCATGGGACCGATCATCACCGGCCTGATATTCACAGGCGTTCTTGTATTTACCTGTCATGTTATAGAATTCCCATTTGATATTTACGATACTTTCGTTATCGAAAATAAATACGGTTTCAACAAGATAACCGTTAAAACTTATATTCTCGACATGATAAAAAGCGCTGTAATAGGCATAATTATTGGCGGCATTATATATTCATGCATATTATGGTTCTTCGGGAAATTTGAAACTTTTGCATGGCTTTACTGCTGGTTAGCGGTCGTTATTTTTCAATTATTTTTAAATTTTTTTGCGCCTGTTGTAATTATGCCTTTATTTAACAAATTCATACCGCTTGAAGACGGGGACTTAAAAAGATCTATAGAAAATTACGCTCTAAGTCAGAATTTCAAGATGAAAGGATTGTTTAAAATGGACGGCTCAAAGCGGTCGACTAAATCGAACGCGTATTTTACCGGATTCGGGAAATTCAGAAGAATAGTTTTATTCGACACATTAATCGAAAAGCATACTATCGATGAACTTGTGTCCATACTTGCCCATGAGATGGGTCATTATAAGAAGAAGCATGTTTATAAAACAATTTTTATGGGTATAATAACTGCCGGATTTTTGTTTTTTCTTCTTTCGCTTTTTATTAATAATCCGGCGCTTTTTAAAGCATTTAACATGGAGAATACTTCAGTTTATGTCAGCATGGTATTTTTCGGATTCCTGTATTCGCCGGTAATGGAAATCATTTCTTTATATGGTAACCATTTATCCAGAAAGCAGGAATACGAAGCGGATGCCTTTGCAGTAAACACGGGCAGTAAACCGGAAGCATTGGTTTCCGCCCTTAAAAAATTATGCGCTGACAATCTCTCTAACCTGACACCGCACCCTTTAATGGTATTTATGAAATATACCCATCCGCCTGTCTTAAAACGAATTGAAAGTATCCGGAAGATAATTCGGTAACTCATCCGCAGATTTTTCTCAGTGCAGCAGTTAGCCGGAATTATTAAGCTAAGCTGCTGTAACCGGATTAACAAGCGTGCCTATCCCGTCGATTTTAAGCTCGAGTACGTCCCCAGGTTTAAGATATACCGGCGGCTTGCGCGTGTATCCTACTCCTCCCGGTGTCCCGCTCAATATTACTGTTCCGGGGAGCAGCGTAGTGTCCTCCGATAGATACGACACAAGCTCGGCTACCGTGAAAATCATATCGGACGTATTGGCGTTTTGCATAACATTGCCGTTAAGTGAGCATGTGAGTTGAAGGGACTGCGGATCGGGTATTTCATCGGGCGTTACCAGCACAGGCCCAAGCGGGCAGAACGTATCGAAGCTCTTGGCACGCACCCACTGTCCGGAGCCTGCATTCTTCTGCCAGCGCCGTGCAGATACATCGTTCCCGATAGTGTACCCGAACACGTAGTAAGGCGCGTCGGCTACGCTGACGTTCTTGGCAGTCCTTCCAATAACAACTGCGAGCTCGATTTCGTAATCGACTTCGGGTATTTTAGCGCAGGAGCGCGGTATGATAATCGGATCATTCGGATTCGTAACGGATGCCGTATTCTTCATAAACAGCACCGGATACTCCGGGAGCTTGAAGCCTGTCTCACCTGCATGCTCTTTATAATTCAGGCCGATGCACAAAATAACCGGCGGTAGAATAGGAGCCAGCAGTTTTTTAACACGAACTATTTTACCTGTATCTTTCATATCACCGCTAAGCAATACTGCTGAATCATTTTCGTAATTGTGACCTAAATTGATATGATTATTCTCATCAAGAAAACGGATTATACGCATAATAACTCCATGAAATTAAAATTTGAAACCACTAATGAACATAAATAAATACTACAGGTCATCTTAAAATTAAGTTATATATTCGACAAATTAAAATACATTATAAAATTTTTGAGGACGCCTTTCAGGCCTGAAGCAAAAATACTTAAGAACATAAAAAAATATACTCGAAGGCCTGATTCCGCAGAAAATTTTATAATGTATTTTAATTTAAAGTCGGCTATTTATGTAAAATCATATTTTTAAGGTGAATTATGATCAACTTATTAATTACCCAACTTAATAATTTTTTATGAGACCGGCTCAATGCACTTCGCGGAATTATTTTTCGGCGAGTTAACGAAAGGCGTAACTTCATACGCGTCCATCAGCTTAGTATCCAGCGGCCGGAGGAGCTTGAGCAAATCTGCTTCATTGTAAGTTTTGTTATTGAGCCACGCTTCCCTGTCCTTTTTTTGTATGATGACCGGCATCCTTTTTTTATCGTGTATTCCGGCTGTCAGCTCATTTGCTTCGGTTGTTATGATAGTAAAAGTATAGAGCTTCTCGTTTCCGGGTGCATCCCATTCGTCGTAAAGTCCGGCCATGCCGAATAAGGAATTATCTTTCAGAAAAATGTAATACGGTATTTTGCTGTTACCGGCTTTCTTCCATTCGTAAAATCCGTCGGCAGGAACGATGCAGCGTTTGCTTTTAAGCGGGACTTTAAAGCTGGGCTTTTCTGCTAGCGTCTCTGCCTTTGCGTTAATCATGTTATTGCCGATCTTCGGGTCCTTTGCCCAGTGCGGAACAAGCCCCCACTTAAATGCAGCATATATGTTCTTTCCGCCTTCGTTTATCACAACGCCGGCTTTTTGCGAAGGCGCAATATTGTAGCTCGCATTCGGTTCGGCCTGCCAGCTCTCTATATAAAACTCGAGCTGAATATCCGGCCTTTCGCTTTTTTGTGTGAATCTTCCGCACATGATTTGTTTCCGATTATATCCTCTTATTCATTAGAAAAATATTCTTATGTCAGGATATACTAATTATAAATTTGCAGGCAACAGGATGTTGCCGATAGCCGCTTCATACAGGATGTATGCATTAGCGGCTGGCAAATTTATAATTAGTATATCCTGACAATGAACATTATGCCTATCTCTTTTGCTTCTTCTGCACCGAGAAACCGAATTTGCCGATAGAATTTGAAACAGCGCAGTAATAACCATGATTATAGCACAGGAGACCTGCTTTTTCCAGGTGCAGTTTTCCGTTTTTGTCGATCAGCCTTCTTTCGGCGTTAACTGCAACAACTTCCGCAAGAAACATGTGATGGCTCCCTAGCTCTGTTACGGACTTAACGCGCGCTTCGATGGCGACCGGGCATTCTTTTATTATTGGAGCTTGTACTGCCGAGGCGCGCTCGGTATGCAGGCCGAGTTCCGCAAACTTGTCTACATCCCTGCCGGATTTCACGCCGCAGAAATCCACAGCAAACGCAATGTCCTGGCCTGGCAGATTCACAACGAACTCGCCCGACTTTTTTACAAGGTCGTACGAGAAGCGCTCCGGCCGCAGCGAGATCGAAAGCATTGGCGGATCGGTGCACACTGTGCCTGCCCACGAAACAGTAAGCACGTTCGTTATATTATCATACGCAGATGTTACAAGCACGGCAGGCACCGGGTAAAGCATTGTGCCGGGTTTCCAGACTACCTTTGACATTATCTGACCTTATAATATTTGGAATTAACAACTCATTATGTTTTACAGTTTAGTAATTCGTTTTGCAATTAATCAAGTATTATTATTCCCTGTGTATTCAGATTATTATTATTTAACAAATAACAAAATTGGAAAATAATATTGCCTTTTTAAAAATTTTCGATACAATTACATCAATTACATCGTGAAGCTGAACTTTGACTGGTTTACATGTAAGATTAAACCACCGGGCGAGGAAAAAGCATGGCGGCCGGGAAAATCGGGATTCTATTAATAACAGGCAATGCTGACGATGCAGGGCATATCCGAGATATGCTGCATGGCAGACTTGCGGTCGAAATTGAAACCGCCGGCAGTCTTGACGCTGCAATAGCCTGCATACCCGGGCATAAATTCGATGTAATTCTCCTTGATCTAAACTTCCCGGATTCCGCAGGTATTGACTCACTTAATCGCTTAACAGCAGCCACAGGCAGCGCGATACCGTTAATAATTCTTACAGGGCCAAACGACGAAGCTTTCAACGAGTCCTGTATTGGACGCGGCGCAGACGATTGCCTTGTCAGGGGAGAGATCGATGCACGCATTCTGGCCCGCTCCATTCGGTACTCCATCGACCGGAAGAAGATGCAGTCCGAACTGAGTTACAGCAATCTGATGCTGAAAAACTCGATACTGGAAGAAAAGCGGACCACGGCTGCCTTATGCGAATCGGAGGCAAAGTACAAACTTCTTTACAGCAGCATGAGGGACGCCTTTGCCGGCGTTGACATGGAAGGACACATTGTAGATTACAATGAACCTTACCTGAGCATGCTTGGATATACAGCGGAAGAAATTACCTCCCTTACATATAATGACATTACTCCTGAAAAATGGTATGCTATGGAAGCTGATATTATAAAAAATCAGGTGCTTACAAGAGGTTATTCGGATATCTATGAAAAGGAATACAGGAGAAAAGACGGCGCAATTTTACCTGTCGAATTGCGGACAATACTCGTTAAGGGTGAATCGGGAAAATATACGGCCATGTGGGCCATAGTCCGCGACATTACCGAACGTAAAAATACCGAGGAATCCCTGAAGATGTTCAGGTATACAGTTGAGCAGGCTGCGGAAGACGTAGAGTGGATTAATCGCAATGCGGAATTTGTGTACGTCAACGAACAGGCCTGCCGTTCACTCGGATATACACATGACGAAATGTTGAGCCTTAAATTGTGGGATATCGATCCTGTATTTCACAAAGAACACTGGGAATCCGGGTGGGACAGACTTCTGAAGGGGGAAGAACTGGATGTCATGGTTTTCGAAAGCATGCATAGGCGTAAAGACGGTACTCTTTTCCCTGTTGAGGTAAGAGCGCAGCACTTGTGTTTCGGCAATCAAATGATGGCTGTTGCAGTAGTTATTAATATAACCGAACGCAAACGTGCGGAAAAAGCGCTCATTGAACGCGATACCCTGTTTGCAAAAATTTCCTCCCAGGTACCCGGTATGCTTTACCAGTTTGCGAGAAAACCGGATGGATCGTACTCTATGCCATTTAGCAGCGAGAGTGTCAGGGATATCTTCGGATGTTCGCCGGAAGAGGTACGTAATAATTTCAACCCGATTTTAAAAGTTATATATCCGGAAGATATGGACAGATTCATTCAGTCAATTGAAGAATCGACAAAGAGCCTGTCGCCGTGGATATGTGAATACAGAGTACAGGTTCCAGGTAAACCGGTCAAGTGGCTGATTGGCAATTCCATTCCTGAAAAAACGGGAGATGGCACTATTATCTGGAGCGGCTATAACACCGACATCACAGACCGCAAGCTGGCAGAGAAAGCTCTGCGCGAAAGCGAACAGCGCTTCCGGAGCCTGGTTAAGAGCGCCAGAGATCTTATCTGGGGTGTAACCTTAGAAGGCATTATCAACTACCTGTCACCAAACTGGATGGACTTCATGGGAGAGCCCGCATCCGAAGCCATAGGCAAATCATTTGAACCATATATATATCCGGATGATATATGCATATTCAGGGGCTTTCTTAATAAAGTACTGGAATCAGGGGAAGTGGTAGAAGGCCTTGATTTTCGCACGTTGCACAGGGACGGGCCGATCCGCTGGCATTCTGCCAAGATATCTGCCCTTCGCGACGAGGCCGGCAACATTATGAGCTATATAGGAATTTCCCGCGACATAACCGAGCACAAACGTATTGAAGACGAACTTCGTATTAAAGATGAATTGTTCTATTTAACTGGCGAAGTAGCAAAAGTAGGAGGATGGGAATTCGACGCAGTTACGCATAAAGGTACATGGAATGACGAAGTAGCCAGAATCCACGATCTGGACCCCAAACAGGAAACCAACATGGAACTGGGGATAAGTTTCTATTCCGTGGAATCGAAAGCCAGGATTGAGGAAGCGATCAAAGAAGCCATTCAACTGGCCAGGCCGTACGATCTGGAACTTGAATTAATAAGCGCCAAAAATGTGCGTAAAACTGTAAGAACAATAGGACTTCCGGTAATAGAAGAAGGAAGAGTTGTCAAGGTACGTGGAATTTTTCAGGACATCACGGAACGCAAGCAGGCAGAGGAAGAGATACGCCGCCTTAACGAATCTCTTGAGAATCGCATTTTTGAGCGTACTGCCCAGCTTGAAGCTGCAAACGAAGAACTGGAAGCGTTTTGCTATTCGGTATCTCATGATCTGCGCGCCCCGTTACGTGCAATTGACGGATACACGAGTATTCTCATTGAGGACTACGATCAATATTTGGATGACGAAGGCAAGCGTATATGTTCCGTGATTCACACTGAGACCATGCGAATGAATCAGCTAATTGACGACTTACTCGGTTTATCACATTTAAGCCGTTCAAAAATACAAATTATACCAATCGATATGGACAGCACCGTAAACTCGGTTTACGACGAACTTACCACACCGGAAGAGCGCAACAGGATTGATTTTCGCGTGCGGCAATTGCCCAAGGCAATGGCCGATCCTGTGCTGGTCCGCCAGGTATTGATGAACCTGGTCGGCAATGCAATCAAGTTTTCCTCCCGCAAGGAGCGCAGCTTAATTGAGATTTGGGGAGAACGCCAGGAAAGGGAAACCGTATATACGATTCGCGACAACGGAGCAGGTTTTGACCCGCAGTATGCCGATAAACTTTTCGGCGTTTTCCAGCGTCTCCATAGCAACGGAGAATTCGAAGGCACCGGAGTGGGGCTGGCAATTGTCAAGCGAGCGATCCACCGCCACGGAGGCCGCGTGTGGGCACAGAGCGAAGTAGGAAAAGGCGCATCATTTTCCTTTTCGCTTCCGAATGAAAAAGACGCCTTATGATCCATACCGGAGTCACACAAACCTTATATCCATTGCGTTAAAGATAATTGTGTCGAACTCCACGCCGACCTTGCCTGTAAGGATATACGGCCGCTGGTACGAGAGCATCAGGGCGAACTTTTTGTATGCCTTTGGGAAGATCACTGTTTCGAATATCGCAGTCTCGTCTTCAAAGCTTATGAATTTCATGAGCTCGTCCTCTTTTGTCATGACAGTCTTGGATGTGATTAGTATACCGGCAACCCTTACTGTTTTTCCCGCGTATCTCTCAATGTCCCTGGCGAATATTATGCCTTTTTCTTTTATGTTTTTCCTGTAATATATCATGGGATGGACGGATATAAAAGAATCGTAAATGTCCAGTTCCTGCTTCAGTTTTTGATCATAAGATATCCCCCGCATAGGAGGCGGGATTATTTCTTCCTGCTTTACCTCGCCGAATAATTCTCCGGAAGAGGCGTCCCGCTTGCCATGAAAGAATTTTCGTGCAACAAATAACATTTGCGGCTGATTGTATTTTTCTAGCTTATCGAAACAGCCTGCCTTAATAAGTATGTCGGTATCCGAAGGCCCGGCATCCGTTCTCCGCAGAAAGTCGGATATGCTTTTGAATTTACCGTTCGCCTTCCTTTCGCGGATTATGCTCATTATGCCTTTATGTGAAAGCCCTTTAATCTGCATAAATCCTATGTACACGCTATCTTTGCGGCCGAAGAATTCGTACTCGCTCTCGTTAATATCCGGCGGGATAATCTTCAGCCCCATGCGCCTTGCTTCGGAAATATACGCGAGCGTTGTGTAGAACCCGCCCTTGTTTTTCATCACAGCGCCCATGAATTCAGCAGGATAATGCGCCTTGAGCCAGCACGACTTGAATGAGAGCAGTGCGTACGACGCGCTGTGCGCCTTGCAGAAGCTGTATCCCGAAAAAGACTCTATCATGTCCCAGACTTCCGCAATGACCTTGTCCTCAATATTTTTCTTCCTGAGATTATCATACATCTTATCCCTGAGCTCCATTTTGCGCTTTTGTTTGCTCTTTTTAGATACTACCTTGCGGAGTTCCTCGCCTTCGCTTAAAGTAAAGTCCGCGATCTCCATTGCGATCTTGGTGATGTCCTCCTGGTAGCACATAATGCCGTATGTTTCTTCGAGTATCTTCTCCATGCCGGGGATAAGCGCGCTGAACGGTTTTCCCCGCAGCCGCTCCAGGTATTCATTTATCCACCTGTTTGCAGCAGGCCGGATTATCGAAGAATGAATAACAAGATGTTCGTAGTCGCCCTTGCACGACTTTTTCTGCAGCTGGCGCATGGCAGGCGACTCCACGTAAAATACGCCCATGCTTTCGCCTGCCGCAAGCATAGAGATAGTCTTTGCATCATCAAGAGGGTTAAACTCCTCGTATCTGATCTCTTTCCCGTAATGCACTTTGACCAGCTCGAGCGCGTCCCGCACAACAGCAAGGCTCCTGTTCCCCAGAATGTCTATCTTGACGAACCCGAAATCCTCTGCCTGGTCCTTCTCAAGCTGGATAATGTTCACGCCCTTTGCGGCCTCCTCGACCGGGATGTAGTAGCGCACAGGCTTCGGGGTTATCACAACGCCTCCGCAGTGCACGGACATGTGGCGCACCATGCCGCTTATGCCAACAGCCTGCTCGTAAATGCTTCGCCATTCTTCTGCAGTGCCCGCGTTCTTCGAATAATTCTTTATCCCGTCGCTTTCCCTGTTGTAATAATACCCGATGTTCTTTGTTATCTTTTTTATCTCATTCTCAGGTACACCGTAAACCTTCGCAACCTCGCGGACCGACGAGCGTACCGAGAATGTTATGTGATTCGAAACCATCGCTACATTATCAGCCGAATACCTGTTAAAAATATACTTCAGGATATTGTCCCGCATGTCCCACGGGAAATCCACGTCAATATCCGGAGGGTCGAGCCTGCCGTCGTTGATGAATCTTTCGAAAAAAAGATTATGCTTTACAGGGTCCACATGCGTTATAAAGAGGAGATACGAAACGATAGAGGAAGCGGCAGACCCGCGGCCGCATGTGTACATTGTCTGCTTAACAATATCCTGCACCACAAGAAAGTAATCCGCAAAGCCTTTGCGCTTTATCACGCCAAGTTCCTTCTCCAGCCTTGCTATAATCCGGCCGCGCTCCTCAGCCTGCGCGCGCGGAAATCTCTTCTCAATGTTCTCATAACACATATCCCTCAAAAGCTGAAAAGCGTTCTCCGCGTACTTCGGGAAGATCGCGCTCCCCATCTGAAAACCGAACTGCGAGCTTTCCGCGATAATGCGCGTATTCGCGATCGCGTCCGCGATATGCGAAAAGCGCGCTGCTACTTCTTCGCACGGGATAAAACGCGCGTCCGCATTCTGCACTCCTTCGCAGTCTGGCGCAGACAGCTTCCGGTTGCCGTGTATCGCCCTTAATAGTTTGTGCAGACTGTAACCGGCATCATCCTTAAAATATACAGGATATATGAGCACAGGCTTTATCTTCTTCTGCTTCGCGTATCTGTACACATCAAAGTAATTCTTGTTTAACACATTTATCTCTGCGTAAAGATTCGCGTTCCCTGTCTCAAGCACATCCATGCTGTCCGTAAGCACATAGTAATCGCTGTCGCTTCTCTTTAGCTCGCCCCGCAAATCGTAATCGCTGTTCATCCGTATCTGCGAAATAAAATTGCATATCTTCGCGTACCCGCGCATTGTTCTCGCGATCAGTATGCCGTTAAAGAATACGCTTTTTATTCTGGACGATATTACCGGCGACAGCACCTCTTCCCTGCACGCCTCAACAAACCGTACTATGCCGTAAAACCCGTTCGTATCGCAGATTGAAAGATAGCGGAAACCGTTCTCCTTCGCGTAAGACACAAGCTCGCTCACGAATATGGTGCCTTCGCAAAGCGAATACACGGAATGATTTTCCAGAAATACAAAGTCGTTCATGGCATCCAGTCATAATAGTTTTTATTGGTTAATAGTGCCAAAAATCGAAATACATTACAAAATTTTTGAGGACGCCTTTCAGGCCTGATGTAAAAGTTATCAAAAACAGAAAAATCCAACCATGAAGGCCTGATTCCGCAAAAAATTTTGTAATGTATTTCGATTTAATGAATATACAACTTAATTTTGAAGTGACTTATAATTATTATAATTTAGCTGTAGCATTAGAGACTATTCCTTTCAGCAATAATCAATTGCTCCTTTCCCGTACTTCTTTCTTATCGTGTCAAAAGCGCGGCAGAGCTTCAGATCCCTGTCGTCACTCCCGAACAGGCTTTCCTGTATCACAGCCGGGATGAATCCGGAGAAAGATAAAACTATCTTCTTCACGCACGTCCTCCGGTTAAGCGCCTCGTTAAGGTAAGGCAGAAGCGCTGCATAAAGCCTTTTATCCACAAACGTAGGAGCGGCTATCTTCCTGGTTTTTGCAAATTTGTAATTATCCTTATAAATTATTTTCAAATCGAAATACAGCGGAAAAATGTCCTCCATGCGCATATCCGAACACAGCTCCAGAACAAGATTAAAAAACCTTCTGCGTATAAGCGCATCGTCGTTTGCCTCATCGCTAAGTACCAGCGTCCTGGCGAGCAACCTGCCCTCCCCGGACGCGCACAAAAAATCCGGCGCAATGTTTCTCGAGTACGAATACAACAGCCTGCCGTCGCTCTTAAACATAGCCTGCAAATCGGATTCCGAAAACACACGCAGGTCATTCACTCTCTGAATATTATAGTCCGCCAAAAGCTCCGACCGCGTCTCCGGGCGTATTCCCGGAATATACGCGATCTTTGCCGGGCCGAGAAATATATTCTCGGCAGCGGCGCATATCTCGTACGCCGATCTGCCCCCGCTCACCCTGGCAGCCAGATGCGCGATCAGCTTGTTGCTCCCTATTCCGGCCCTTGCATTAAAACCGTATACTTCGTTCAAATGCGAAACAATCCCAAGGCTTGTGTCTACGACACGACCGAAAAGCCTCCCTGTCCCGGTCAAATCAATATAAAACTCCCCGAAAGAATTGCTTTCAACGATCACGGAATATCCATTAAGGTAACCCGTAATCATGTCGTTGATCTCTTTCATATATTCGTAATCCGCTGTTATTACGTTCATTTCGTTTTTAAGATGACGCGCGTTCTTTAAAAACATTCCCTTCCTGATATTAACCGCCGCCAGGTTTTCAGACACATCGATTATAATGCTTGCAGGCGAGTCACCGCTGGCAACCGCACATAAAATATTACTGTCCCACTTCCTGCGCAACCTTTCGCCCTCAATAAAAACATGCGGGATATAGATAAACACGATTTTCTTAGTATGCTTCTTCATGATGCTATTCGCTAAAGACCTCATCTACCAGGGCTTCATCTGTACGTTCTGTACATCCCGACCAGTATGCCATATATCTGAAAGTCTTCGCTTTTACTTACGAAAATCGGTTTTAATTCCGGGTTGCGCGGCCTTAACTCTATCTTATCTTTATGGAAGTGTATTTCTTTTACTGTCGCCTGATCATTTATAAGCGCGACTACCACCTGCCCGTTCTCCGCCGTGCTTTGCCTTTTCACGATTATTACGTCGCCGTCGCATATATTGCCGTCTATCATGGAATTGCCGGTAACGCGTAGAGCCACGTTCTCGCCCCTCGCGAGCATCTCCTCCGGCACATCAACGTAGTCGACAGTCTCACACACGTCTATAGGCTCCCCTGCGCGCACAAGCCCTAAAAGCGGGATAGATACAGCCCTCTTATTCTCCTCAGTCAGCGTAATGCTCCTCTTCTGGTTAGGAAGCCCCTTCTTTATAAATCCCTTCCTGGCAAGATTATCCACGTGCTCATACACCGCATTAAGCGAGCTGAAACCGAAATGCTCTCTTATCTCGGTAAAGCTCGGCGGCCTGTTATTATCCTTAATATATTCTTTAATGTACCCGTAAATGCGCTCCTGCTTTTCAGTTAAATACATAACCCTATCCCGGCTCTGAATTTCAAAAACACTGTTATTGTCATCATACTGAAAGTTTACTGAAAGTCAAGATTTTTTTAATTATTAAAATATTATTAAATTTTTATGAGGCATAATCCATATAAGGAACTTGACAAATAACAGACATCAATTAAAAAAGGGCGTTCCATGTTTTGGAATAATAATCGCGATCAATTAAGGAGACATCATGTTAAAATCAGCAAAGAATGCAGAAAAAGAGACTGCCAAGAAAAAGATTAAATATCCTGAAAAAATTACAGCCTCTTCAATAATTCAATATGTATCGGAAAAAAATGACATCTCAAAAAAGCAGGCAAAAGAAATCATTGACGATTTATACGACGTAATCAATGCAGGCGCAATAAACGGAGCAAGAGTCCCGGTAGGGAATTTCGGAAAATTATACATAAGAGTGAAACCAGCTACAAAAGCCCGCATGGGACGAAACCCAATAACAGGAGCAGAAATTAAAATCCCTGCAAAAAAAGCAACAAAAGTGCCAAAATTTGTTTTTAACAAAGCTTTCAAAGAAATCTCTCTTGGCGCAAAAGTTAAAATAAAATAATATAAGATTAATTCTCCGCGGTTATCCGCGGAGAATTAATTATTTGTTTTAGTCCACGGAAAAACATTTTGAAAAAAATTCTTAAAGATATTTATTCGATTACCCTGCCGCTCCCGTTCTCGGACACACCCAAATTAAATGTTTATTTTATAGATGGAACCAATCCTGCCATAATAGATACCGGCCTGGGCGATCTGAAATCAATAGAACTGATATCGCTGAAAATGCGGGAAATAAACCGGAGCATAAAAAGCATTTCAACAATTATCAATACGCACGAACACATTGAGCATTTCGGGGGAGATAAAAAGCTCCGTGAAATTTCGGGAGCAATTGTAGCAGCCTCATCCATCGCGGCTCCAACTATTGAAAACTCGCAAAAAATAAACCGCCATTTAAAAAATTATTTACTGCACTATGAACCCGAACTGGCAGGCGAATTTAACGAATCTATCGACGACGACCTCGAGATAGAAGAATCAATAGTCGACAGGCAACTTAAAGACGGGGAAATAATAGATACCGGAAGCGTAAAACTACGTGTGATATATACTCCCGGGCATACACCAGGACATATATGCCTTTATAATGAAGAGCACAAGGCCCTTTTTGCCGGCGACAACATAATATACAAACGCTCAACTTTTGTGGGGTATGATTACAGGGAAATAGTAAGTCAAAGAATAGTTGATGTATTTAACGAAAAATTCAACGAGCCTGACAATTTATCCCTGTATATAGAATCAATACAAAAAATGCAATCACTCGACCTGAATATCATTCTCCCAAGCCATGGAGATCCGATAACAGATCCATATAAAAAGCTGGAGCAGGAAATCAAAAAAAAAGACAGACGCTCCCTGATGTTTTTAAAAGTACTTGAGGGTAAAGACGAAATTTCTCTAAAAGAGCTTACGTCAAAAGTATACGGCAGAACCAAGAAAAGCCTTGTGCATTGCGGATCGGCTCTCGGCTATCTTGCCAGGTTAAACAAATCCGGAATAATCGAAGCTGAAATGAGAAGAGACGATCTGTATTTACGACTAAAGAAAAAATAAATTATTAAAGTTGACACTTAAAAGTTGAAATATATTATTTCGTCACTTTATTTTAATGCCTGGAAAATAAATACACGGTATATTCAACATGATCTTTTCCCAAAGAATACTACAAATTAAACCTTCAGCGACTCTCGAAATAAACGCCCTTGCAAACGCATTAAAAGCCAAAGGTTACGACATTATCGGATTTGGCGCAGGCGAACCCGATTTCGATACCCCGGAATTCATTAAAAAGGCCGGCATAAGAGCAATTGAAAACGGAAAAACTAAATACACACCCACAGGCGGAATCGATGAATTAAAAGAAGCCATTGTTAAAAAATTTAAAAAAGATAATGATCTCGAATACAATAAGGCAAATGTAATTGTTAATTGCGGAGGAAAACATTCGTTTTACAACCTGATGCAGGTTCTATTAAATAATGATGATGAAGTAATTATTACAGCTCCATATTGGGTGTCGTATCCGCCTATGGTAATGCTTGCCGGCGGTAAACCAGTTATTATTGAGGCAAGCGAAGAAAACGAATTCAAAGTAACTTCCGGCATTATTAAAAAAGCAATCACAAATAAAACACGAGCTATTGTTCTCAACTCACCTTCTAATCCGACTGGCGCCGTATATACAATGGAAGAACTTAAAGACCTTGCTGATTTGCTGGCACAGTACGATATTCTTGTTATATCGGACGACATATACGAAGCGTTATTATATGATAATAAAAAGTTTTATAATATCGCAAACATGGGAGAAGAAATAAAAAAGAAAACTGTTGTGCTTAACGGCGTATCGAAACCATATTCAATGACCGGATGGAGAATCGGGTATATGGCAGGCGATGAAAATCTGATTAAGAAAGTCGATATACTTCAAAGCCAGTCGACCTCAAATCCTGCATCGATATCCCAGTGGGCTGCTCTTGAAGCATTAAGCGGGGACCAGACCGTAGTCCGGGAAATGGCAAAAGTCTTTGAGCGGAGAAGGAACCTTATTGTAGAGAAACTGAACAGCATAAAAGGAATCAACTGTAAAATTCCTGGCGGTGCATTCTATGCATTCCCCAATATATCCGGAATTTTTAAATTTAACGGCTGGAAATCTATAATTAAAAAATACGACAGTAAAAATAATTCTTCATTGCTTGCTTCATATCTGCTGGAAGAAGCAAAGGTGGCAGTTGTACCGGGCATCGAATTCGGTTCCGATAATAACATAAGGCTGTCTTTTGCAACATCGGATGAAAACATAACAAACGGCATCGGCAGGATTAAGGAAGCTGTAGAGAAACTAATTTAAATTCAGGATAAGAGCATATTTACAGCAATGCAATCACAACACCTAAACCTATCTCAAAATTAAAAATAAATAGGATATTGAAATTCGATAGAATTAATAAGACACCAGTTATTTTTTAAGATGATTTGTGACCACATTTATAGTCTATAAATGTGAACTGATAACGTATAACTCTTCTTTTTGAATATCGTCCATAAATTTTGAACTATAATAAATATCATCGTTTTCCGTGAGAGACAGCGTCTTTAAATAGCTGTTTTTCTTTTCCAGATCGGAAGGAGACAGCGACTCTTTAACGAGAATGCGCGCGTAAAGATTCGCAAGCGCTACGATATTTATGCTTATTTTATAGGGAGAATCAGCATTTACCGAATGATGCTGAAATATTACATCCACAAGTTCATCAGGAAAATTCCATTTGTTTAACACGACCTTCCCGACCTCCAGATGGTTGTACCCGAAAACATTCTGTTCTATCAGCAATACATCAGCATCCGGATTAGCAAGCATCTCCTGCAAAAATTTCTCGAAAAGTTCCGTCTGATTAGCCATAAGGATAATTCTTCCTATGTCATGCAGCAGGCCCTCAATAAAAATATCTTCTTTCTTATCTTCCAGCTTGTATTTTACAGCAATATGCCTGGCAATAAAAGCCGTCAGCACCAGATGTCTCCATAATTCCATTGCCGACGATTTCGTCGTCATCGATTCCGGAATATCCCTGAACTTTTTCCTGTTTCTGCTGTAAATATTTGAAGCGCATACTAGCAGTATCATGCTTTTAATCATTTTAAATCCCAGCAGACTTATTGCCTGCTGCAGATTTGTTATCTCCCTCTGACGCGAATACATAGCCGAGTTTGCGACCTTTAGTATTCTCGCGGTTATTGCCGGATCCTGAAGAATAATTTTTTCCAGTTCTTTAAAACTGATTTCAAGATTGTCTTCCTGAAACTGTAAAACTTTGGTCGCGACTTGCGACATAACAGGGATCTCTTTGATCTCTATTTTTTTTTGTAAACTGCCCTCGTTATTCAAATCAACAATCTCCAACTAAATTTAATCTCATGTTCTTATCTTATTTATCGACCTCTCCGTCATCAAACACAATAGTAGTGCCGCCGACGTTAATAACATCTCCGGCTTCCAAAAGTTTGGTTTTGACAGGCTTGTTGTTTACTGATAAATTGCCGTCGGCTACTATTGTATACTGTTTTTTATTATTATCGAACATGATCGTGGCATGTTTATCTTTTATCCTTGTAACGCCTCCTGAAAGCGTCATATCGGCCGAAGGGTCGCCCCCTATAACCGTCTTTTTATTTTTATTCAGCGTAAATAATTGCGTTGAAGCCTTTGCCGAGCCTGGATTCAGGACTTCAATAGTCGGATCCGATTTCTTTTTTTCGAATTTGATTTTCGATACCAGGAACAGCAATACCAGCGCCAGCAGCAAAGGAATCAATAATAACGGAGTAAAGTTATTCAAAGGGAGCCCGAACACTGTACTGGAAAAATAAAATCTGGTTGCTGCAGCAAGCCCGTTTTCCGAATTGCATTCTACTTTAACGAATTTTTTATCCGCAGGCTGCATGGTAGCCGGATATGAAATCAGATACTCATTTAGAATCTGATTGACTATTATATTATAAACATCGTTAAGCTGTTTTGCGTCAAATGCGTCAAAAACCATACCGCCAGTCTGATAAGCAATTTTGCTGAGTCCCTGGTCTTTTCTTTCGTTTTTCGGGCCAAAATTAATTGCATATACTGATATACCCTCTTCCTGGCAATATTTCACAGGTTCTTCATATTTATAGATTTTGCTCCCAAGTACCTTATGCGGCTTACGGGTATACTGAAAATACGGCATATTTTGCCCGTCCGATAAAACAATGACAGCTTTTCTGCCTTTAACAGCACTGAACTCATCGATTGCAAAATAAATGCTTGAGTATATTTCCGTAAATGCGTCTTCGGGCGCAGGCTGAATAATTTTATCAAGGTCTTCCTGTATCTTGGCTTTATTGCCGGTCAATCCCGAATACAGCTTGTAATTCGAATTATAAACTGCTAAGCCTACAGTATCTTTGGGATTGCTAATGCTTTTTAAAAATGAAATTATCGCTTTTTTTGAATGTGATATTCTTTTATCGCTTTCTATCTTTGTCCTTGCTCCTTTAATATTGCAATACATGCTCCCCGAATTATCTACGAGCAGTAGAAAATTAATCCCTGATTCATAATTTGCCATACTCTGGAATCCGGTAATCTTGGGGATCTTTTGAAAATTATTCATGTCAGGAGATTCATAAATCGAAAAAGCGTCCTGTGTCAATTTACCTATAGGTTCACCTGTTTCGTCAGTTACGCTCACATACAGCTTAACCTCCTGGCTTAATAATAATTTTGATGCGTCTATCTGTGAGATGCGAACATATTCCGCAAAGAGATTACCTGTAAAAAAAAGCATTACTATTACGGAGAATAAAATTTTCTTTATCATATATCATCCCCTATTTAAATTTATATAAAAACTTGGCAGAACCTATCTGTACAACATCATCCATTATCAGTTCATGCTCATCGACTTTTTCATCGTTTACTGCTATAATCGTTTTAGGGCTTACTTTTTTTATAACAACATTGTCCCCTTTCAAAGCCAGCTCGGCGTGAGTGTCCGATACTTTATCATATCCCAGAAGGACAATAGAGTTTTTATCGGATGACCCTATTTTCATTTTTTTCTGGGAAATTAAAAATTCCGTGCCTTTAAATTTACCGTTTAAAAGCCGCAGAACACCGAAGGATAAGCGGTTTTCAACAAAGCCGTAGGAAAGTCCAATAAAAAGTCCGAATACGATCAGTCCTATCAGCCTTGCAAAAATAATATTCGGAATAATCAGCCTGAAATATTCAAGCGCCAGACCGCCAAGAAGTCCTCCGATTATGCCGCCAATAATGCCGACTTTAATTTTATCAAGCGAGCGCGAACGGAAGCCGTCGACCATACCGATAAATAGGCCGAGGAAAGCCCAGCCTACTGCTCTCGATATGGGAAACACGATCGTGTTAAATCCTTTTGCAGAATGTATCAGCATATCGCCCATAATAAACAGGGCAGCCTGCCCTATTAAAAATCCTATAATTCCTCCGATGGCCCCGATTAAAACACCTAAAAAAGCGCCGCTAAAAATTTTGCTTCTCATAGACATAATGATACCGTCGCTGGTACCGAAAAATCCGCCCATACTCAGACCGAATATCATTCCCAAAAAAATACTGAAAATTAAATAGGACGGGAACGCTTCCTGAAAAAGCAGAGTTGATTCGGCAAAAGGCCACGCAGCCAGTCCTGCCAGCATGCCTATAATACAAAAGAAAATTTTTCTCATTAAAGTAGACATATATTACTCCTTTTAAAGATTGATCTGCATCCTCGACGCAAGCTCGAGCTATTCATCTTGAAACAGATTATCTCATAAATAATTTATTTTATTTCCAAATCAAGTGAATCTTTATCCTTACTGTAATCTATCATCACCTGAATTGTTTTATTTGACTCAACAATTGCCTTAATAGTTTTGGTTAAAGCTGATTTTTTAACTGTAACAAAGTAATCTCCCGGCGCGAGCAGCAATCTGTTTTCATTTTTATTCTTCTCAATCTTCATGTATTTCCTGTAATTCCCGCCGGATATATAATATGAAGAATTATTCAGTAACACATCCATACTGGTATAATTGGATTTAACTATTAACTCTCCGGGAATAGGCGCCAGATCGATATCCATATTAAGCACTGTCTGATTAGGCTCAACATATACCTTGCGGAAACCCGGATAATAACCGTCTTTTTTAAACTGGAATCTGTGTGTTGTTCCTGTTATTAAAATATCCTTATAATTTTTAATTTTAACAAAGTCCTTCCACGATATCCATTTCTTAAAGAGATACATTGAAAAATCGGTATCGTTTGTAATATCATTATTATTTGCAGTATCAGTCACTTTATAATAAACGGCCAACGGCAAATGCGGCACAGTCCTGTAAAAGAACTCGATATTCTCCGAATCTGCAGAATCTTTATTTGTTTTCTGCACCTCTCTCGGACTCAGGTAAAATTCTTTCTGATAGTTTTCATTCCCGAAATTTATATGAATGAGATAATTAGCAGTTTTTAAATAAATCTTTTTTGACTTTATTGTGTAGTATTTTTCATTTTTTGATCCGTTTTTAACCTTTTCCAGGCTGAAACCGAACAATGCATTCTCCACTTTTTTAAATGTTTTACCGTCGAACTCATAAAGAAATGCATTCACATAGCTATCTTCCGGATTTCTGTCAGTGTCCCGGAACTTGACCGCGACAGAAAGCGCACCGTATTCATTTGCTTTGAAATACTCATAATGCATCCCCTTAACATAAGCGTAATAAGCTCCTCCGGCCAGAATAACGGCAAGAATAACTATTCCTATGAATATTTTAAATATGTTGAAAGAGAAAGATGAAGCCGCACCCTTGGCTGCCTTGCCTGCTTTTGTGACAGTTGTATCCTTCTCCGCTTTTTCAAAATCTTTGCCTTGCAGATATGCTTTGATTGTATTATTAATTTCATCCTGGTCTTTATATTTCTTTTTTAACACCTTTGTAAATATATCAATTATATTCTGCAGATCTTTATAGCGTTTCTTAACTTTGGCATGCATCGCCTTCTTAATTACTTTTTGTATTATCGGGCTCAGCCTCGGATTAATTTTTCTGGGATAAACATATTCACCCTTGTTTATTTGAGCAACGGCATCAGGAGTAAAATTGCTTGGAAAAGGAGTTTTACCTGTAACCATTTTATAAAGTACAACACCCATTGAGTAAATATCTGCTCTTCTATCCACAGTCTTCGTATTTGAAATCTGCTCAGGAGACATATAGGCCGGGGTCCCAAGCGTCATTCCGACTGAAGTAAGCCCGTCATCCTCAGTATCCTTGGAAGTGGCAATTCCAAAGTCCGTTAATTTAACTTCCCCTTCCTTTGAAATTAAAATATTTTCCGGTTTTATATCTCTGTGTATTACTGTTTTATCGTGCGCATATTTTAATGCTTTGCAGATTTCACGGAATATAAGCATTGCGATTTCATTTGGAATATATCTCTTTTTCTCGATCAGATCGCCAAGGCTGATGCCATCAACATATTCCATCGCTATGTAATATGAATTGCCCTCTTTAAAATGATCGTAAACCTGAACAATGTTATCATTGCGGAAGTCCATCATCAACTGGGCTTCCCTTTTGAAGCGCTCGGTTATGGCGACATTTTTCTTTAAAGTAAGACGCTTTAAAATTACAGTCCTGTCCAGCGTCGGGTGCTTGGCTTTATAAATAGCTCCCATTCCTCCTTCCGCTACCTTTGCCGTAATTAAATATTTACCAACCATATTTGTTTCCGGGCTCATAATATTCTCCTTTTTATGGTTAACACTTTACTGGCATTTTAATTGTAATTAATTAATATTTCTTCAATATTATTTTCAAGCTCAATTACATCGCTTTCCAAATCAATAATATCTTCTTTAATTACTGCAATTATAAATTTGTCGGGATTATGTATTTGAATATAGCGGCCTTCGGCTCTGGGGTTATACAAATTTTTAACAGGTCTGTGCCCGCCGAAATAATAACTTCGCTTACGGTCTTCTTCGTTTTCTATATAATAATTCAGCATCTCCTGAACGCTGCCGTCATTTGCGCTGTTATCCGCTGTCCATGTTAAGCCCTCTATTACGTCTGGATTATTCCTGTATTCCAGTATTAATTCTCTGTTAAAAAAATACGCCGGTTCCGAATGAGAAATAAGAAAATTTTTGCCAACGGCAAAAATCGGAAGGCTTTTTTCAAATTTGGAATATAGCTCTAAAAAATCCTCGCCATAGAATTTCTTTACATACTGAGCGACCATGGGACCCTCATAGGAAAACTTTACGAAAGGATAATTACCATCCCCTTCTTCATTTTTAATATTTTCATGATTGCCTTTTAAAAAATGAAAATTGGAAGGATAATTAGATTTTATTTCCATGATCATTTCCATAAGGCCGAAGCTCTCGCGCATTTCTTCGTCAATATTATCGTGCTTTAAATAATCCGATTCGAATTCTTTGAAGGCATTTGCCCATCTCCCGGCAGCTCTTTTTTCCGCATGCACACCGTCGCCAACGCATACTATCTGAATTTTATCTTCGCCAAGCTTCTGCAATGCCGTTTCATTATCCTGATCTTTTATGAACAGGATGTTTAAAAAAAAATCCATTCTCGCGTGTATATCAGGAACAATTATTGTCGGAATATTTCTTTTTAAATAAATAATTCCGCCCGGCTTTCCGGATGAGTCATAAGGCCTTATTTCTTCATCTTCATTCATGAGTTTAAAGTTTATTCTCTCAAGAACTTCCGTAAAGTCATTATGATCAGGAGGTATTGTTCTTTTATATATTTCGAACAGCCTTTTTATGACTAAATCATATTTATCAGGTGAAGGCATCAATTATTTCCGTTTATAGAATGCGATATTTTAACAATAAATTTTAAGAGGTCAAGAAAAAATATGAAGATGTGAAATATAATAGACACAGATATATAGTATAAAACTAAATAATCCGTGTCTATATATTTAAAATTAACCGGACTTTATACCGTTTATTCCAGTATAATGGTTTTATTTATATTTGTAAATTCTTCTTCCAGGGCAAGTGTTGCGTTATTTAAGGTTTCCTGCTGTTCTTCACTACTCAATTCCTCTTTACATACGGCAATTTTATAGACAGCCGAAGTACTTTTTATGGGGCCCGATTTAAATTTAACTTCTTTATCTACTTCAACATCCTCTGCAAAATTTCCATTCCCTGTGAGGCTTTTAGGGACATCAGCTCTGATACCAATGCTTACATATTCAATGCTGCGGGCTCCATCCTTAACAGGGCCAGCAGTTAAAAGCGATCCCGAGTATGTCATTATTAACAGCCCGCGCTCGTCGTCTTTTGCGAAAATGTCAAAATCGTCCATTGATGAGGATGCTATCTGCTCTTCAAATGCTTTTTTCTTTTCCGACCACCCTTCCGACATTTTTTCCAGCGATTCATCGTTGTACTCCATGCCGGAGGTTTTTGTTATTTGTTGTATATGTTCCCTGATATTTAAAGGCAGTTGATCAAAATAATCTCCCATAGTTTTCCTCCATTTAATTTTAATTTATGTCAAAAAATTTTGAAATCGTTCAGCTAACCATAGTATTAAATATCTGTCAAGAGTTTTTCACGATATTTTTATTATATCGCAATGGAATTATATTTGATTTCCTGCTATGATTCTGCAATAATCATGCTAATTTATCTTGAAACAAGAAAAATATTAATTCAAAATTACATAAATATACCAATAGAGGGAATAAATAAATGCAAAACAAAATTCTACATGCTATTATCGTATTGTTTATTTACGGAATTATTTTTAATTTAATGTCAGATGCGTTTGCCGATTCGAATGAAGAAAAAGCGCTCGATGAAGTTGCACAGGCGCTGCTTTTAAAAAGCGATATTCTAAAAGATAAACCAATCGGCATGTTCAGATTTACATCTCTTGACGGCAAAGAAAGTCCCGACGGCGCGCGAATTTCACAGTGCCTTCTAGAACGTCTGATGAATCAGAGTTCGCTTAAATTTATCGATCGTTCGGAGCTTGCTAAAATAGTCGGCGAACAGGAGCTTCAGCAATCCGGGCTTGTCGATACAGAGCTTGTAAATGAAAAACCGAAAATTCTCCCGATCGACTATATGATTACGGGGACATTAGCTCATATAAGCAAGAAAGGACATATATCCGCAAGAATACTTAACGCAGGCACGGGAGAGATCCTTACTGCAAAATCCAGCGAGTATATTGCCGACAGCGCTGTTACTGCAAATGACAGCCCCGAAGCAGTTGCTATCTATAAAAAATCACCTGATGAACTGGACAGAATAAACAGAGTGTTTTTTAATTTACAGCAAATGAGCAAAAAAAGGCCGGTGGTTTTCCTTATCGCTGTGCTAAGCGATAAGGAAATTGAACAACTCGAAAGCGATAAACCCCGTCTTGCAAAAGCGATAAAGAAAAGAAGAACAGATATAAGATGGGATAAACCCGGAGTCCAGACCAAGATAGATCATTTAAAAAACGGACTGGCTGCAATGAAAACTTCGTATCCGTCGCGCTATGACCAGATTATGCAGAGAAAAATCGAAGTTATTGCTCATCTACCTAAAAAGAACAATTAGCTAGCTAATATTCAGAACGTGTACCGAGTGACGCGTTCTGAATATTATAATAAGTCTAGTCTTTAAATCTCTGTTCCAGGGCTTTATATTCGTCCCAAATTGCTTTAGGCAGTTTATCTCCAAACTGGTCAAAGAATTCCTTATGGCCTTTGAGTTCTTCACGCCAGTCATTTTTATCTATAGTCAGAATATCGGTTAAAGTATTTTTATTAATGTTCAATCCATCTATATTAATATCTTCAGGCTTTGGAACATAGCCGATAGGTGTTTTGTTAGCTGATACCCTGTCAAAGCAACGATCGATTATCCATTTGATAACGCGCAGATTTTCGCCGTAACCCGGCCACAGGAACTTTCCCTTTTCGTCAAGACGGAACCAGTTTACGTTAAATATTTTCGGAGGATTTGGTATGCGGCTTCCCATCGATAGCCAGTGTTTGAAATAATCTCCCATATTGTATCCGCAGAACGGGATCATGGCCATAGGATCACGCCGCACTTCGCCTTGCTTTCCGTACTGTGCAGCAGTGCGCTCGGAAGCCATGGTCGCGCCCATGTATACTCCGTGCTGCCAGCTTAAGGCCTGGTAAACAAGAGGAGCTACACGTGCCCTGCGTCCGCCGAAAAGAAAAGCGGAGATAGGAACGCCTTTAGGATCCTGCCAGCGCGGTGATATGCACGGGCATTGTTCCGCAGGAGCTGTAAAACGGCTGTTCGGATTTGCGCCCGGTTCCTTGGAATCCTTTGTCCACGGATCTCCCTTCCAGTCTGTTCCCTGATCTGGTGCAGGGCCGTCCATGCCCTCCCACCATACTGTTTTATCCGGTTTTAAAAGAACATTTGTATAAATAGTATTCTTTTTTACGGATTCCATTGCATTAGGATTTGTCTTATAATTAGTTCCAGGAGCAACGCCGAAAAATCCGTGTTCAGGATTTACTGCCCACAGCCTTCCGTCGTCTCCCACTCGCATCCATGATATATCGTCGCCAACTGTCCAGATTTTATACCCAGGCATGGAATCCGGAGGCACAAGCATTGCGAGGTTGGTTTTCCCGCAGGCGCTTGGGAACGCGCCGCCTATATAAGCGATCTCGCCTTTCGGATTTTCAACGCCCATAATCAGCATGTGCTCAGCCAGCCAGCCTTCGTTTTTCGCAAGATAACTCGCGATCCTCAGTGCAAGACATTTTTTACCCAGAAGAACATTGCCGCCGTAGCCGGAACCAACGCTCCATATAGCATTATCTTCAGGAAAATGACATATAAAGCGGCGGTCAATATTCAGATCCGCTTTCCCATGCAATCCCTTTGTAAATTCGCCGTTTGTGCCGAGTTCCTTCCAGGTGATATTACCCATAACCGTCATTATACGCATGTTGAGCACAACATATATGCTGTCTGTAATTTCTACTCCTATCTTATTAAATGGAGATCCGGGAATTCCCATAATGAACGGGAGCACATACATTGTACGTCCTTTCATCGATCCTTCAAAAATCGCGCCGAGTTTTTTATACGCATCCGGTGGGGACATCCAGTTATTCGTAGGTCCCGCATCTTCTTTTTTGCTGGTGCAAATAAAAGTCAGGTTCTCGGTCCGCGCAACATCGTTCTTCGCGGTACGGTGGTAAACACAACCCGGCAGTTTCTCCTGGTTAAGCTCAATTAACTCTCCTGTGCGAAAAGCCTCGGCTGTAAGCGCGCGCTTTTCTTCTTCGGAACCGTCCATCCAAAGAACAACATCCGGTTTTGTCATTTTCGCTACTTCTTCAACCCAAGCCAGAACTCCTTTATGTTCAGTAAGCGGTTGTTTCTGCATATAGTTCTCCATTAGATATTAAATGTTCACGATCTTTTTCAATAATATTATAAAAAGGTAGATAACAAAAAAGCAATTAAAAAATATGGTAAATAATTATAACCAAAAATGTAAAAGCAGTGTCAACAAAAATATTGATGCTCTTTTCGTGCTGATTTTATAATAGATTTCATTAATTTGAAAATAATATCTTGCAGGATTTACTGCCTGTTATTAGTTTTTCTATTAATCTTCGGAATATTAAAATGGACAAAAAATTCGGAACAGACTTAACAGTCGGAAGCATTCCCAGGCATCTTTTATCATTTTCAATTCCGATGCTTATAGGCAATCTTATACAAATCGCTCATAGCATAATCAATACGATATGGGTCGGTCATTTAGTAGGCGAAAATGCGGTCGGCGCAGTTGGCGTCTCCTATCCTATTATTTTTCTGCTTGTCGGGTTGGTCTTCGGATTATCTATGTCCACAACAATTCTTATTGCTCAATATTACGGAGCAAAAGAATACGATATGGTTAAAAAAGCCGTAAATAATTCATTCGCACTGGCACTTATTATCGGTATAAGTTTGGCCGCCGCTGGCATAATCACGAGTGATTATATCCTAAAACTTATGGATACTCCGGAAGAAAATTTCGGCATGGCATCCGCTTATCTTAAAATCAGCATGATTAGTTTTGTGCCTATGTATTTTGTTCTTTTAATAAGTTCAATACTAAGAGGCATAGGCGATACAGTTACGCCGTTAATGTTTATGGCCATAGGGGTAGGAATAAACGCTGTTCTTGATCCGTTTTTAATAGGCGGATTCGGACCCTTTCCCAGTAACGGGCTTACCGGAGCGGCTTATGCAACATTAATCGCGCAAATCGTAGCATTAATAATCAGCATGATCTATCTCGACAGAAAAAATCATATAATAGCTTTCAACCCGAAAAAGCTATTGATCGAGAGTCGCATGACATTTCTCATTTTTAAGATCGGATTTCCGTCTATAATACAACAGTCACTGATATATTTGAGCGCTATGTTCGTTACAACCTTCGTTAACTCCTTCGGCAGTGCTGCAACAAACGCGTTCGGTGCAGTCCAAAGAGTTGATATGGTCGCTTTTCTTCCGGCATTGTCCATGAGCATTGCTGCTGCTACTCTTACCGGTCAAAACATAGGAGCAGGCAAACCGCATAGAGTAAAAGAAATATTTAAATGGGGCGTTATTATGAATTCATTAATAACTCTTCTGATATCTCTTGGGGTTGTTTTGTTTTCTAACACTATATTTGTAATATTCGGCATAGGGGGTGATGCCGAGGTGGTCGGGATAGGAATAACTTATCTGCATATTGTAGGTTCATGCTACATTTTTTTTGCAATCATGTTTATATCAAACGGAATAATTAACGGTGCCGGCCATACAATAATTACCATGCTTTTTTCTGTAATTACATTATGGCTGGTCAGGGTTCCGCTTTCATGGTACTTATCGAAAACCAGCCTTGGAATTATCGGTATATGGGTAGCCGTATCTCTAAGCTTTGTGGTAACAATGGCAATAAGTCTTGCATATTACTTTTCCGGCAGGTGGAAGAAATCGGCGATCATTAAACCGGTATTAGAGCCTACGATTATGGAGTAAAATTTATAATTCCACTAATTTTATTTCTTTGCTTTTTTTAAATTATCAGCAATAAATTTTTTCAAAGCTTCGTTAATAACATCAGTAGTTGTCATTGTGAAGCCGGCCTTTTTACTCTGATCAGCAGCCAGTTTCTTTATTTTATCGATAATGTCTTTTTCAAGCCAGATGTTTAATTGTTCTTTCATCGCAATAAAATATAAAAAATTATAGCAATCGTAAAGTAAAAAATTAAAAAGTATAAAAAATTATGGGATTTATTTTATGCCTAGCAGGATAAATGACAAATGCAACTGTCATTTATAAATAATTATAAAAATATAACCTAAAAATTCAGCCTAGGCTTCGTCCGGAAGCTCTTTAAGCTCTTTAAGCGAAAAGACGGGGCCGTCTTTGCATACATACTTGTGGCCGATGTTGCAGCGGCCGCAAAGGCCTATCCCGCATTTCATTCTCTTTTCGAGTGTTGTAATGATCTGCTCATCCGGGAACTTGAGTTCAGCCAGACCTTCGAGCACAAACTTGATCATGATCGGAGGGCCGCAGGTTATAGCAACCGTATTGTCCGGCTTGGGCGCGGTTTCCTTTAAAACTGTAGGCACAAAACCCACTCTCTTTTCCCATCCGGGAAACTGAGAATCTACTGTCAAAATTAAATTTACATCTTTCCTGGATTCCCACTCTTTGACATCTTCCTTAAAGCAAAGGTCGGCAGGAGTCCTTGCGCCGTATATAATTGTAATGTCCTTATAATCAGCACGGTTATCGAGCATATAAAGGATGAGTGTTCTAAGAGGCGCCATACCTATACCGCCGCCAATGAACAATATATTCTTGCCTTTCATTTTTTCATAAGGAAAATAATTCCCTAGTGGAGCCCGGACGCCAATCTGGTCACCTTCGTACAGGTTGTGAAGAGCGCTGGTAACCTCGCCTGCTTTCATTACGCTGAATTGCAGATATTCCATACGCGTAGGCGGAGTGTTGATTACAAAGGTTGACTCGCCTGCTCCAAAAACAGACAGCTGTCCAACCTGACCCGGCTGAAACCTGAAGGATTTCATCTTTTCCGGATCATTAAAAACGACCTGAAAAGATTTAATATTCGGAGTCTCGTCTATTATACGCTTTACTGTCGCCATATCCGGTATATATGGATTTTGATTCATTGCCATTCTATAAACTCCCTAAACTCATCTCGTCAGGTGCAAACGAGCTTCCTGCTCGCACCTGACACTAAGGCATCCTGCCTGTCGCCTAACCCCCATTGAAAAAATGTCTTTTTACCCCTTCTTTGCGTAGCAGAGAGGGGGATAGGGGGTGAGTAAAAATTACATTCTAAAACAAATACGTATTATTTATTTCCCAGGGTTCTTTCTGTCTTTGGATCTTTCAAATCTCCGGCTATTTTGCTGATATCAACCGACACAGGGCAATATCTTATGCACCGGCCGCAGCCGCAGCAGGCAATTACGCCATTATATTTTTCAGGATAATAAGAAAACTTATGGCCTACCCTGTTCTTGTAACGTTTAAATTTAGTTGGCCTCGGATTATGCCCGCTCGTTTCAAGAGTAAAATGGTTGAACATGCAGGCATCCCATGTCCTTATCCGCTCTCCATTTAATCTGGTTTTCTCATCGGTAATATTAAAACAATAACAAGTCGGACATAGATATGTACATGCGCCGCAGCTTATGCATTTACTTACTGACTTTTCCCAGAACTCATCCGAATTAAATAATGCCGGATTTACTTTTTCAGTCGCATTTGCAGGAAATGGATTCTTTATTTTTTTAGCTGCTTCCGATTTTATTTTCGCCGCTTTATCTTTATAGGACGATCCATCCTGCATGCCGGATGCCTTCATTATCGCTTTGCCTTTTTCAGTCACTGCCTCAAAATAATATCCGTTATCTACTTCAGTCATGATGACATCAGAGCCAGCAGTATCAGCCGGACTGCCACCTACAGCAGTGCAGAAACATCCTGCGAACGGAGCTTCGCAGCTCTGCGATATTACCGTAGTCTTCTCGCGATGCTCTTTATAATACGGATCAGCTGTATCTGTCTCTATGAACACCCTGTCATATATAGTAAAACCTTTTGCGTCGCACGGACGGCATCCGAAAATCACGGCCTTGGGATAATTTCCCCCGGATTTTACTTCAATATCAACTTTTTTCGGATCATTCGGATCATTCTTTTTAAATTCAAAAGTCATGAGAGTTTCACACTGAGGATACATAATACTCTTGGGCGGTACGTTTGCGGGTTTATCAAGACACAAATCCGATTCCCTGCTGAAAGTCTTGAAAAGGACAATGTCCCCTTCTATAACAGGCGCATATACAACCGCCTCTTTTGCCAGTGCTTCGAGAAAATCTTTAACTTTCTCTTTTGGTAGAAATCCTGTGTCTGCCATTAGAGTTTATGCTCCTTAATTTTCGCTTCATCAACGTTAAACGTATACATTGGAGGCTTTTCCTCCGGATTGACGCCCGGAGTATAATCGAATAATTCCTTCATAACCGAATTTATCTTTTTCTTGAGCTTCGCAACCGGAATATCCATAGGGCACACGCGCTCGCATTCGCCGCATTCCACACAACGCCCGGCCAGATGAACTGCATGAATCATATGAAACATCATCTTTTCTTCAGACGATAGTTTCTGGGTAATCCAGTGCGGGTCGCGCGTCTCAGCAATGCAGCTGTCCTGGCATACGCACATAGGGCACGCATTGCGGCACGCGTAACAGCGTATACATTTATCGAATTCCTTTGCAAAGTAAGCTTTGCGTTCTTCCAGCGACTTCGTCTCAAATTCCTTTACATCATCATAAACGCTTTCTGCCGGTTTTGTCGGCTTAATGGGATCGCCAACTAAATAATCATAAACAATCGGTGTAGGATATTGACAGGTCTTGCATTTGTCCGGACAAACATCGGCAATCGCCAGTGTCTTTTCACCTTTCGGCGTTTTAACAATAATATTTCCGTTGGTAAACTTTACGTCCTCAACAGGCTGCTGATCAACCGCCTTAAGCACTTTCTTTACGCTGACAACTCCGGTGCAAGGAATGCCGATTATAATAACATTGTTCCTGTCTATCAGGCCTTCCTGCATATACTGAACTATGGTCCTGCTATCACAGCCTTTCACTACAACAGCCGCCTTTTTCTTTAAGAACGGCAGATAGCTGGCGAGGTTCTGGGCACAAAGAGGATTCCATATTACCCTTTCAATGTCTTTGGTGTCCTTAATATAAAGAGGAGTGGCATGAAGTTTATCAAAGCCCTGCTCCCATGTGATTACGGTTCCCGCGTCAGATAAAACTTTATTTATAATTTCTTTCAACTTATCGATACTCAAGACGCTTTCTCCTTCTTCTCATGCAGAGGCCCAAGTTCGTGAACCTTTCTGGTAAAATTGGTTACCACCTGCTGCCATTTCTGTCCTTCAGAGGCAGAAACCCATGTATAATGAAATCTTCTTTCGTCTATTCCGGTAAACTGTAACAGTCTTTTCAGCATCTCAAGCCTGCGCCTTGCATAATAGTTCCCTTCTGAATAGTGACAATCTCTTGGATGACAACCGGAAACAAGAACTCCGTCTGCACCGTTTAAAAGAGCCCTTACAACAAAAAGCGGATCTACACGGCCCGAACAGGGAACGCGTATAATTCGAAGATCGGTAGGCTGTCTAAAACGGCTTACTCCGGCAGTATCGGCCCCGCCGTACGAACACCAGTTGCAGAGAAAACCGACAATTCTAAGTTCTTTTACGTCTACATCTGACATATCGCGCTAACCTCCGATAATATCTGGTTATCCGTAAAATGCTGGAGCTGTATTGCCCCGCAAGGACATGTCGAAGTGCACACGCCGCATCCTGCGCATACGGTCTCTATAACCTTGGCGACTTTCTTGCCATTTCTTAAAGTATCTTCAACTATAGCCTGGAAAGGACATGTTTTAACGCATTTAAAACATCCCACGCATGCATTGATATTTACCTGTGATATAGCCGGATCCGATTCCAACATATCCTTAGAGAAAAGCGAAAGCACCTTGGCTGCAGCTGCACTACCCTGCCCTACAGATTGCGGAATATCCTTCGGCCCCTGGCATGCGCCAGCCAAATATACACCGGATGTATTTGTTTCAACCGGCCTTAGCTTCGGATGGCTCTCGACATAGAACCCGAACGTATCGTAAGAAATATGAAGCTTCTCAGCCATCTGTGCAGCGCCTTCTGCGGAAACTGCGGCTGTTGCCAACACAACGAGATCAGCTTCTATCTCCACCTGTGTGCCAAGCAGAGTATCTGCACCGCGCACTACCATCTTTTTCCCTTTCGGGTATATCCTGGAAACCCGGCCGCGTATATATTGCGCGCCGTATTCTTCCTGTGCCCTGCGTGTAAATTCATCATAGCCTTTGCCGGGCGAACGTATATCCATATAAAATACATAAGACTGCGAATCCGGAATATGATCCTTGGTAAGAATTGCCTGTTTTGCAATGTACATACAGCAGAAACCCGAACAGTAAGGCACGCCGATCGATTTATCCCTTGAACCCGCACATGATACAAAAACGATCGTTTTGGGCTCCGTATGGTCGGACGGCCTCACGATGTGGCCGGAAGTCGGGCCGGATGCGTTCAGTAGTCTCTCATACTGAATACCGGAAATAACATCCGGGTAGCGGGTTCCGCCGTACTCAGTAAGAATATCCTGATTGAGTAATCCGTAACCTGTTGCCACTACAATTGCGCCGACATCTTCTGTTACTATCTCGTCCTGCATTTCATAATTGATCGCGCCTGTGGGGCACATTTTCGCGCACACACCGCACTTGCCCTTTACAAACTGCCTGCAATATTTTGGGTCGATTTTTGCTTTTTTTGGAATAGCCTGCGGAAACGGAATATTGATGGCGCGGGTCGGTGCGACTCCAAAATTAAAATAATCGTAAGAATTCTTTGACGGACATTTTTCCATGCACAATCCGCAGCCCGTGCATTTTGTCCAGTCCACATAAGTTGCCTTTTTTCTGATCTTTATCTGATAATTACCAACATATCCTTTTATTTCTTCGATCTCGGAATACGCATAAAGTTTAATTTTTTCATGCTGACCCACATCTACCATCTTGGGGCCAAGTATACAGATGGAACAATCAACTGTCGGGAATGTTTTATCGAGACGCGCCATTATGCCGCCGACTGCAGGGCTTTTTTCCACAAGGACAACGTCAAGTCCTCCGTCAGCGCAATCAAGCGCTGACTGCATTCCCGCAACTCCTCCGCCTATAACAAGAACGCGTTTATTTATTTTGAAAGATGACGGAAAGAGTGGCTTGTTCTGCATAACTTTTGCAACAGCCATGCTGACAGCATCAATAGCTTTATTTGTATTTAGTTCTTTATCTGCCCCTATCCATGCTATATGTTCCCTGATATTTGCCATTTCCAGGAAATATTTGTTCAAACCAGCCTTCTGGATCGTCTTGCGGAAAGTGTTTTCGTGCATACGAGGCGAGCATGCTGCAACAACAACCCTGTCAAGGTGCTCACGTTCAATAGCGGCTTTTATCTCATTCTGCCCGGGCTCAGAGCATGTATACATATAGTTTGTTGCGTAAGCAACACCAGGTATCTTCCTTACCTCGGCTGCTACCCTGGCGACATCGACTGTACCCGCGATGTTGCTACCGCAATGGCAAATAAAAACACCTACGCGCATTTAACCGGTCTCCTCTGTATATGCATTTTGTATCTCATATTTATTCGCTTTCATTCGCTTTGGGATTTGCTTTCACTTTCTTTACCAAAGCATCATTTTCAACTTTTTTATCGTACTCGCTTTTAGACAACCTGTTCTTTAAAAGCTTATCCGGGCTGACAATTACTTTATTTATTCCTAATTCCTTTGGAGAATATCCGTATGCAAGCCCGATGATCTGTGTAAAATAAAGTATAGGGATATCGAATTTTGAACCCATAAGCTTGTTGATCTGATCCTGCCGGAGATCCAGGTTCATCTGGCATACGGGACATGCCACTACAATACAGTTCGCTCCTGCGTCGATTGCCATATCGAGCACTTTATATGAAAGCTCATTTACCATTTTTATTTTAGGCAGGCCGAATGCTGCTCCGCAGCATTCTGTTTTAAATGCAAAATCGCGGACTTCAACGCCGATCGCTGAAAGTACTTTATCCATCGCGATCGGGTTTTCGGGGTCATCAAACTTAGCAACTTCCGGCGGCCTGTTCAGAATGCATCCATAGTAAGGTGCGACCTTAAGATCGGGAAATACATATTTTACTTTAGAAGCAACTGCTTCCAGTCCAATATCTTCATAAATAATCTGTAAAGTGGATTTCGCTTCTATATTGCAGTTATATGGCTCATCAAGAAGTTCGTTAACTTCTTTTTTAAATTTCTCATCAGCCATTCTATGATTTGCTTCTTTAAATGATGATAAACATGACGGACATGGAGTCGTAATTAAAGGCATTTTCATTTTATCAACAAGTGTCAGGTTGCGCGCCGCTACAGCAGCTGCCAGTACATGATTTACGGTGTGCGCAGGAGTCGAACCGCAGCAGCTCCAGTCTTTCGGTTCAATAAGACCAACTCCGAGAGCTTTCATTACAACCTGTACAGATTGATCATATTCCTTTGCAGTGCCTTCGAGAGAGCAGCCGGAATAATATGCATATTCTTTTTCAGCCATTCTATTGTGCCTTTTGTTTTTCTCTTTGCTTGAACTTATTAATAATTCTGCCGACTTCCGCGCTTCCCTTTATTTTATGCGGGAAAAAACCGAGCTTCCCTTTGCTTAAAAATTTAGGGCCAAGCTCCATATCATCAAAAAACCGTTTGGATTTTAATTTATAGCTTATTATTATTCCCAGTTCATAAATACGGCCGAACATTTTCATTGATTCCATAAAAGAATCGTAAAATGATTTAATCTCTTTTTCAGCTACTTTGTTTTCTCTTCTGGCAATGTGCCTTAAAACATCCATAATATGAGCTACATCGATCTGGCAGGGACAACGCGTTGTGCATGTTTCGCATGTGGCGCAGAGCCATATCGCTTTTGAATTAAGGATTGTTTCTTTTTGGCCGGTTTGAAGCAGGCGCATTATCATGCTTACAGGATAGTCAAAGTATTGGGTATATGGGCATCCAGCTGTGCAATTTCCGCACTGGTAACAAAGCGACGGATTATCGCCGCTCTCATTTTTAAACTTTTCCACGAACGATCGATCGGTCTGTTTTGTCAGGTTGATAGAATCCATCGGTTAGCACTAATCCGTAAAATTTTATTTAATTCTGTTATATTATTTTTTATTAGAATAGGGACAAAGATAAATTCCTTAGATAAAAAATCAATAAAAAAATCTTGGAAAAAAATTTTAATGCAATTTACATAATAAAATCCATTGACTTTTTATAATTAACTCTGATATTCCCAGGAAATATGTCAATTATATATTTAACGTAATGTATGGGAACGCTCATATTCTATAAAAATATATTGAAGGAATAAAACCTTTACAAACCCCTTCAATACATACAGGGAAATATCCTACTTAATTACTTTATCCGGCCGGAAATTGATACCTCCATTTGGAATATTATTTTATATGTTGTAATTTATAAATATTTGTATTATAATATTTTTTAATATTTAGAGAGATCTTAAAAATCAGATAATATAATATTAATTTGCCATCATGGTTAAGATTGAGTTAAACTCGTCAACTGAACTAAAATCAACCTATGATATATATAGACTTAACATACAATTTAACTTTATTAATAACTTTAAGTACTATTTCAGGATTTATTGAGAATCGCTGGTCAAGAAATAGCCGTCCTGGAATCCTGTTACAAGGCTTGCTTTTCGGTGGAGCTGCTTTGCTGGGTATGTTATGGTCATGGCATCTTACTCCCGGAATCTTTGTTGATGGCAGATCCGTTGTAATAAGCCTTTGCGCTCTGTTTTTCGGGCCTTTTGCGGCTGCGCTCTCATGTGCGATTGCGATAATATACCGCATCTGGACTGGCGGTGCGGGGATGATTACTGGAATTTTTTTGATCCTTCTGTCAGGAATTATTGGCGCACTGACCCGTTTTTACATTAAACCTGAAGTAAAATATATCTCATCAAAAAATCTCTATTTATTTGGTCTTATTGTGCACATTGCGACACTTGCCACTATGTTCACACTTCCCGGAGGAACAGGATCTGATGTTTTAGCACGTATTGGTCCTCCTGTTATTTTACTTTTTCCGCTGGCTACCGTACTTACAGGTAAAATTTTATACAAACATATTGAATCAAGAGATATAAGCAAGGCTTTGCATAATAGTGAGGAACGTTACCGTTTAATTGCTGAAAATATTTCTGACACAATAGGAGAATTTGATTTAGATCTTAATGCCAAATATATAAGTCCGTCCGTATTAAAACTGCGCGGTTATTCTGCTCAGGAGGTAATGACTCAAACACTGGATCAAATGCTAACCCCTGAATCTGCGCAAAAAGTCAGGAAAAAATTATTGGAACAGTTGGCTATGGAGAACGCCGGAAATGCAGAACAGTCCGGAAACGTTATTCTTGAGCTTGAAGAATATTGTAAGGATGGTTCAACAATTTGGGTTGAATTATCTGCATTATTTTTAAGAGATACAAATAAAAAACCTACAGGTATTCTATCGGTTACAAGGGATATAACTGCCCGTAAACGTGCAGCGGAGAAAATAATTGAATCCGAAGCTAAATACCGTACAGTAGTGGAGAGTTCTCTTGTTGGCGTTTATATTATCCAGGATAATCTTCTGCGTTTTGTGAATAAGCGATGGTGTATAATTTACGGATATTCCACGGAGGAAATTATCAATAAAATCAGTCCTCTGGATCTGACTCCACCAGAAGAAAAAAATAAAGTAGCGGAAAACATAAAAAAACGGTTAAGCGGCGAAATTGACAGTATTGAATATGAGACAAAGGCAATCAGGAAAGACGGCAGAATCATAAACATACGGGTAATGGGCAGCGTAGTGCTCTATAATGGCAGACCTGCTATTTCAGGGACAGTTATAAACATTACGGAGCGCAAACAGGCAGAGGAAAATTTAAAAGAAAGCGAACGCCGTTTCGCGACACTTATCAATAATCTGCCCGGGCTCGTTTATCGTTGCAAAAATGATCTCAACTGGACTATGGAATATCTAAGTGATAGATGTGAAGAACTTACCGGATATCTGCCGGAGGATCTACTAAATAACACGGTACTGTCGTATAATGACCTGATCCATCCTGAAGATCGTAAGCAGGTATATGATTCGGTTCAAAACCATATAAATATAAAACAATCCTATCAAATGACCTATCGGATAAAAACAGCTCAGGAAACTGTAAAATGGGTCTGGGAAAAAGGCACAGGTGTTTTCAATGAGACAGGCGAGCTGATGGCATTGGAAGGTTTTATCGCCGATATTTCGGAACGTAAGCAAGCACAAGAGGCACTTGTTGAATCCGAAGGTAAATACAGGATTTTAGTAGAAAGCGTTCTTGTCGGAGTTTATGTTATTCAGGACAATCTCTTCCGATTTGTAAATAAACGATTCTGCGAGATATATGGGTATTCCTATGATGAAATTGTGGATAAATTGAGTCCCGTTGATATTACTTATGCCAATGATACAGGAATAGTAACCGAAAACCTTAGAAAACGGATTAGCGGAGAAATTGATAGCATAAGCTATACAATAAGGGGTGTCAGAAAGGATGGAGAGATCAGGATGATTGAAATATTTGGCGGTGTATCGACATATAACGGGCGAAGGGCAATTTTAGGGACAATAATAGATGTAACTGAAAGGAAACACGCTGAAGAAGCATTAAAAGAAAAAGAAGAATTTTTATCATCAATTGTTGAAAATATCCCGGATATGATTTTTATTAAAGATGCCAGGGAACTGAGGTTTATTCGCTTTAATAAAGCAGGAGAAAATCTTCTGGGATACAAGAGAGAAGAATTGATCGGCAGGAATGATTATGATTTTTTTCCTGCTGACCAGGCTGATTTTTTTACAAAAAAAGATATGGAAGTATTAAAGAGCGGACAATTGTATGATATACCTGAGGAGCCCATTGATACTAAATCCGGGAAAAAGATTCTTCATACACAAAAAATCCCTATCCCTGATAAAAACGGAAATCCGGCATATCTCCTTGGAATATCGGAAGATATAACAGATCGCAAACAGTCAGAGAAGGAGCAGGAGAGACTGCAATCTCAGCTGTTACAGGCACAAAAAATGGAGTCCATCGGCCGTCTTGCAGGCGGTGTAGCCCATGATTTCAACAACATGCTTTCGGTTATCACGGGGTATACAGAGCTTATTACCAGTGAAATCGATCCATCCCAACCGATTTTCGGCAGGCTTCAGGAAATCCGGAAAGCTGCTCAGCGGTCAGCCGAACTGACTAGACAGCTGCTGGCATTTGCACGCAAGCAAACTATATCACCAAGAATACTTAATATAAATGAAACTATTGAGAACATACTAAAAATACTGAGACGCTTAATAGGAGAGGATATCGATCTTGTCTGGATTCCGGGGATACACGTACGACCGATTAAAATAGATCCGGCTCAGATAGACCAAATCCTGACGAACCTGTGTATAAATGCAAGAGATGCTATCGCTGGCGTCGGTAAGGTTACTATTGCAACGCAACCGATATCAATTAATGAACTATTCTGCGACACCCATCCGGACTTTTCTCCGGGCGAATTTATCCTGCTGACAGTCAGTGACAACGGACGCGGCATGGAAAAAGATATTCTGGATAAATTGTTTGAGCCATTCTTTACAACTAAAGATCGCGGCAAGGGTACCGGTCTTGGGCTGGCAACAGTTTATGGCATAGTAAAACAGAATAACGGACTTATCAATGTATATAGTGAGCCCGGGCATGGTACAATCTTTAAAATTTATTTACCCTGCATCAAGGAAGATATAGAAATACTCAGAGAAGAACTGGTATCACAAATACCGCATGGTAATGAGACACTCCTTCTTGTGGAGGACGAGCCTCTTACGCTAAAAATGACCAGGGAGATGCTGGAAAGCCTAGGATATCAAGTGCTGGCTGCGCGCAACCCTGGCGACGCCATTAAGATCGCCACTGAGTATTCCAGTAAAATCCAGCTTCTTGTAACCGATGTGATAATGCCCGACATGAACGGAAAGGACCTGAAGATAAAACTGTCTCTAATTTGTCCGAAGCTGAAATGTTTATTTACATCCGGCTATACAAGCGATATAATCGCTCACCAAGGCGTTCTGGACGATGGTGTCAATTTTATTCAAAAGCCTTTTTCAATTCATGATATAGCTGCTAAAATACGTGAAATTCTGGATAAGGACTAAGAATGCATCCAAATACCAAATATTAAATCGTATTAAACAACAATAAAAGAAGTCTTAATAGGTTTCAAGACACACTCAAAGTGGAAATAGATAATTACATATTCTCTAGAACAATAAAATAATTTCCCTAATCCTAAATCATTGACTTTTTAAAAGAGATAAGATATAATACGACTCAAATATTGAATTTAACGAATTAATATAACCTGTCATTCCGGACTAATATGAAAATCTGGTGTTTATTCCGAACAATGGATTTATCATGAAGAATTGTACTTTCGGAATGATTAATCAACCGTTAATAACTATATTTATTATTTAAAATAAATAAATCAGCATAACAAGATACAGTTTTATAAAAAATTATTATTCAACTTTCATGGAGGGAATTATGGTAATGCGCAATAAAATATTTATTTTTGTTTTAATATGCCTTCTTTCTTTTTTCAGTTGCTCCACAAAAAGATCGATCAGGTTTTCAAGGGCTTATATTTCCACAAATTCCAGCCTTGCGGTAATAATCGACTGCCCTAATAATGCCAAGAACGTAGTGCTCAGTGAATTCATGAAAAAGAAATTCAAGATCAAGGCTATCAATGCATCCGACCTTTATACTTTAAACGACGTATTCGATATTAAAGATTTCAAATCTGTTTCGTATAAATCTTCATTAAAAGATGTTTCGGCGCTTATGGCGATGGAAAAGACATACGACAACCTTTACAAGCTGCACGTTTATAACTTTGAAGTAAACAAAGCCGAAATTTTGAAAGAAATGAAAAACAAATGGGATGTAAATTATCTTATTATTCTTGACCTGAAGGACTGGCAGAACGTGAGCTGGGGAAGAGCGATTGATTTAAACAGCTACGAGCTGGTATGGATCGAGAATTATCCTACCAAATACAGCGACAATGTTGAAAGCATAGTAAATCATTTCATAAACAGCATTACAGGATCATAGATTATAAATGAAGATTTTAAAACTATTACTTTTTCTTATTATTATTTTACCGGTATTTAAAGGCGCTTTAGATGCGAAACCGACGATCGCCTTTGGATACATGTACAACATAAGAAATGAACGCGAACTGAATTATCTCGAATTTATTTTTCCTAACTCTTTTGCAAATTCAGTCGGGGCCAACTTCGATGTAAATATAAAAAAACCGCTTGAACTCGAAAGCGAATTAACCGCAAAAAATAAATCGTTAAAAAAAAATTACGAATATTATGAGCTGCCGGAATTAATTAATGAGATTAAATCTGATATTTTTATTTTTGGAAATTTTATTTCCGCCCCGGATAATAAGATTAAAATCGTTCTCAATATATACATAAAAGGCCGGGGAGAAATATTCACTTTTACAAATACCGGAAGAATGGAAACCCAGGTCACAAAAATAGTCGACAGGATCAGCATCATTATTATTAACTTTATGGGCCAGCACAATCTGTATAAGGTCGCGAAAATAACACCAGGTACTAAGCTTGCGGTGCTGACAAATCTTGAAGGCGAGGAGCAAAACTATGTTCTGGCTGCCTTAATGCAAAAAGGCTATCGTATTTCATGTTTTCAGAATAACGAAATTCATAATATTGTCGATGATTTCTCAATAGATAAGTTCAGTTATATCACCAGTATGAAGAACTCCTACGAAATTATTTCCGACTGGAGAAAATCAGAATTTTATCATGGTACCTGGACCGGAGAAAAATATTATAATTCCATTAATGATATTAAAGACCAGTATAATAAATATGATTTGAATTATGAAACCAGTAAAAACAATGCCCTTGATAAAATAAGTTATGCTTTTAACGAGAATATCGACACAATTCTGATAATAGGTTTTTCCGGCAATAGAAAATCCTCGTGGGTGCGCGCGATAAGTATGAAGGAAAAAGAACTGATATGGATACAGTCAAACATAAAAAGCGACTTTTTAAGCTTTGATCCGTTAGCCGGCAATGTAAATAAAATAATTGAATGGATGACCGCGGAGCCTCAAGATCCTTTCAGGAAGTTTGAGAAGCCTGCCGGCGGGAAATAAATTATTTTTTTAAACCCACAGGCTTAACGGCGGGTAATTTATGAGCGCATAAAGAATGTCGCTTCTGGTAATAATGCCTGTAAGTTCCCCCGAAGGTTCTTCGATAATTGGCATTGCCCCAATATGATTTTCAAACATGGCTTTTGCTATCCTGCGTATATCCGTAAGCCTGCCCGACGTTATAACTTTCCTGGTCATTTTTTCCATTACAGTTTTCCTGGCGATATCGCTTTCATCGCAGTCAATAACGCACAGGCACCTTAGAATGTCCCTGTCCGATAATATACCTATTATTTTCTTTTCTTTTGAGAGTACAGGCATATGCCCAACGCCCTTCGCTTTAAAAAATTTCCATGCCTCTTCAATGGTCATTTCAGGATCGAGTGTTAATACAGGAGATTTCATTATTGTATACGCGTGCAGAATCGGTTCGCGGTCACTGGTGATTTTAATCGCTTCTTTATAAGCTTTTACTGCGTGTGACAAGTTATCATGGCTGCCATGCTTTTCCTGCTGATCTGCCTTTCCGTCGATAATCTTCCTTGCAGTATTTGTCTTCTCTAATCCATAAACTTTCTCACGTATTCTGAGATCTTCAAGCGGAATATTATATTGAATGCCGTCAAGGCCCTGTATATGGAACAATGGATACTCCTTAGCAAATATTATGACCTTATAAATAAGAGCGCGCCCCAAAACCTAATCCAATCATATAGTCTTGGATCATAGTTTATAAATAGGTTTTGGGACGCGCTCTTATTTATTTTATATTAGACCGTCTGTCTCTTCAAGACCAGAGGTTTTATTTACTGCATTTCTTATAGCATTCATCTTTTGCAACTTTACATGCTTCGATTTTTGCGGTCTTCTTAGCTTCGTCTTTATCCTTTTTAAAATCCTTTTCAGCAGAATCTTTACATTTGTTATAAGTAGTATCACAGCCTGCTTCGCATGCCTTTTTCTTTGGATTCATATCATAACCATAACCATATATGGCTACTGACAATGCAATTACAGCCGATAAAGCAATAATCGTTTTTTTCATAATCTTCTCCACGACATTTTTTATTTTAAAAATAATTAACTTTTAATTCGCAAAATATTAAAGTAATTTTACTGATATGTCAAGAAGTTATCACTTAGAACTTATTATACTTGTATATGCACTCAGAGTTCATATACAAGTTATACATCTGCTACTAATTTCTTTAAAACCCTTGACATTATCATTGTAAATTCAATATCTTGAAATAGTAACTTTGATGTCCAGCTGATTTCAGCAGTCAAATTACATTAATATTAGCAAGAATAACTTAAGGAGCATCACGTGAGATTAAGATTTGCGCCAAGCCCGACTGGCTACATACACATTGGCAATGTAAGAACCGCAGTATATAACTTTATTATCTCAAAAAAATATAATGCTGACTTCATATTAAGAATAGAGGATACTGATAAAGAAAGAAGCACTAAAGAATATGAAATAATGCTGATGGAGGATTTAAAATGGCTCGGCATTAAGTGGGTGGAAGGCCCGGATATAGGCGGTTCGCACGGCCCTTACAGGCAATCTGAGAGATTCGATATTTACAAAGACTTTACAAATAAACTGCTCCAAAGCGGCCACGCGTATCACTGTTATTGCACACACGAAGAGCTTGAGGAAAACAGGAAAGAAGCTGCTGCTGCAAACAAACAGATAGTTTATTCCGGAAGGTGCAGGAACCTGTCTTCCGAAGAAAAAAAGAAATTCGAGGCAATGGGCAGGAAGCCGTCAGTAAGGTTCAGGCTTCCGGATGACGCGTCCATAGAAGTAGACGATCTTATTAAAGGTAAAGTCGTTTTCGACAGCGAGAATATAGGAGGCGACTTCATTATAGTACGATCGGACGGAATTCCGGTCTACAATTACATTGTAGTTATTGACGATGCCATGATGAAGATCACGAACGTCATCCGCGGTGAAGATCATCTTTCGAATACACCGAAGCAGATACTTGTAGCGAAAGCGCTCGGGCTCTCATCGCCCAGATACGCGCATCACGGGCTCGTACTCGGCCCGGACAGGAGCAAGCTCAGCAAACGGCACGGCATCACATCGCTTAGAAGCTACCGCGAGCAGGGATATCTTCCGGAGGCTCTGCTGAATTATCTTTCGGTCCTTGGATGGGCGTCCGAGAGCGGCGAAGAAATATTTTCTATTGAAGAGATAGCCCAACAGATCGATATAGATAAGCTTTCCAGCAGCCCTGCGGTCTTCGACTTTCAGAAGCTCAAATGGATGAACGGACAATATCTCAGAAAATATCCTGTTGAAAAAATAACCGAACTTTTTATCCCATATATTAAAGAGTCCGGGTTCAGTCTGGAACATATAGAAAGAAGTGATCTTGAAGCAATTACCACCATACTTCAGGCAAAATGCGAATTATTGTCCGACATCAAATCTTTCATCGGGATCTTTTTAACCGACGTTCTGGAACCGGATGAAGAAACAGATTCGCTTTTGAAAGAAAAAGACTCAAAAAAAATCATTACTGAAGCCAGCAATTTTATCAAAGCAAACACAGCCGGTAAAGATTCGTTTAATAAAGAACTGGTGAACTTTATAAAAGAAAAGACTTCCCTGAAAGGCAAAAAGCTTTTTATGCCGATCAGAGGGATCCTGACCGGAAGGCTTAAGGGACCCGAACTCGACGACGCAGTACCAGTAATCGGCATCGAAAGATGTAAAAAAAGAATTGAATATATGTTTAACAGGTATATTTATAAATAGACTAGTCTGAGTGAGTCAGTCGTGTTTTTTATTTGCAGTGATTATATGGAGATAATTATTTTCTGGTTTTGGCGAAATACCCTCAACCCCCTAACCCCCTTCTCCCAGAAAATTATTATAATTTTATCTTTATGATTGAAAGTATTTACTGTTTTAAATTATTTTTTTATAAAAGGACAAGGGAGAAGGGGGAATTTTCCCCTCTCCCCGATTTTAATAAAATTTTCCAGTAAAAATATTTTACGGGGAGAGGGGATTAAGGGGTGAGGGCAAAGCATAAAATTTCTTAAAATCAAATATTATCTCTTAAATAATATCAATATTTTTACAATCAACAATATGCAAATTAAAAGCGAATGGGAACTCCTTAAAAACATAGAGAGCCTTATAGATAAAAAGGGACTCGTAAAATCAAACGACCTTCTGCAATCAATCGGAGACGACTGCGCTGTCTTTAAAATCAACGATAATAAACTGGGGCTTATTACTACTGATATCAGCATTGAAGGAGTTCATTTTAAACGTGGCCTTATTCCGTTTAATGATATCGGATATAAAGCCATGATGGCAAACATTTCCGATATAACTGCAATGGGAGGTGAACCCAGGTTCGCATTTATTTCTCTGGGCATACCGGAAGGGCTTGGCAAAAAAGACGTACTCGCTATCTATGACGGGCTTCTTGAAGCCGGCAATTCAGCTGGCTTAATTATCGCGGGCGGGGATACCTCCAAAGCAAAGGAACTCATTTTAAATATTGCTTTATACGGTGAAACTGCAAAGAAAAATCTGGTTCGAAGGAAAGGAACAAAAACAGGAGATCTGATTTATGTAACCGGGAGCCTTGGAGATTCAATGGCAGGCCTTGAAATTTTGCTTTCAAGAAACAGAAAACAAGTTAAGAAATACGGCAGTCTTACTGACAAGCATAAAAGACCGACAGCAAGGTTCGCTGTAATTAATGAAATATTAAAAAAATTCAAGCCAACATCAATGATCGACATCTCGGACGGATTGCTTTCAGATTTAAGACATATTTGCGAGACTAATAAAGTCGGCTTTAAACTTTCCGAAGATATGCTTCCGATGTCCAGAGAGTTGAAAGAATACTCTACGGCCTTGGATAAATCATGCTATGATTACGCATTAAATAGCGGCGAAGAGTACGAGCTTCTGTTCACATCATCGAAAGAGTTATTGCAAGGCATAATAATTAAAGGCATTCCTGTAACACCGATCGGGAGGATCACAGATAACGGTTATTATCTTATAAGGAACAATAAACAAATAAAAATTCCAATCACAGGCTATGATCATTTTAAATAATCATTTCTTTAGAATGCAAAGGGTTAAAACAATGAAACAATTATCATATTATATTTTATTAATATTTTTATTCTGCTCAAACGCATGTACTTCTTCTGAGTCCATTTCTCAGGGCGAATGGAAATATAAATTATATGTTAACGGGATCGATGTCGGAACAGCGACAATATCCAACAAAACTTCCGATGGAAATTTTATTACTTCGCAGGAATACAGTCTTAAGTTTGGAGATATGACAACAGTAACAAAAGATACAATTACTGAAACCCTGGACTTTAAACCCGTCAAACTTGAGAACTACACAAAAATCTTAAATTCAGGTAAAGTGCATGAAACCAGGATGATATCTGTTTTCAAAGGACGGGATGTCGAGTTGACTTATGATAATAAAAAATATAATTACACCCTTAAAAGAGATTTCATCATTGACGGAAATTATTTTATGACGCAGCTGCTTAAAAATAAGTTCAAGCCCGGATTAGAAGCTACGCATTATGTATATAATCCGCAGGTAGAACTGGATACTCCCATCAAGGCAAGGACAAAGGTAATCGGCAGCGAAAAAATTATGATAAACGGGAAAGAGAATCAATTTATTCATATTGTTCAATCTATTGAAAACATTAAAGATAATATTGATCTGTATATTGACGAGAAAGGCATATTGCAAAAAGGCATTATTCACATGCTGAATTTAAAGATAGAGCTTATCAAAATATAACCGCATGCGGAACAAAATAAAAAATATATTTATAATATTTATGTGTGCAATGCTTCCGGTTGCGCTTGCCGTCAGCGCAAGAGCAGCATCCGACGCTTCTTTTAATACTGTGCCTCTTGCCAAATATTCCGACAAAGTGTATTCCGAAAGCGCGTCGAGATTCCGGATACTTTCAGGCGACAGCGAATTTCTTTTCCCTGAAACAAGCACGCAAAAAATTATCAGCAAAGGCCGCACCAATAATATTTATTCTTTTTTAGTTCTGACAGGGAAATACGACGAAGCAGCTAAACAGAAACCTGGGCCAGCCGCAGATTATCTTTCCGGTACAATATTGCTGAATACCGATGATCCTGAAATAACCAGGCTTAAATATTTGTTTAAAAATTCGGGAAAAATAATCGAAGATGTCGAAAACTACGTTTATAAATTTATTTCAAATAAAATATTCGGCATTCCGATTATCAGCGCTTCTGAGATACTCAGAAATAAAAGCGGCGACTGTACAGAGCATACTGTCCTTGCCGTAACGATTCTCAGGTCGCTTGGAGTGCCGGCGCGTGCACTGGTCGGCATGCTGCTTTCGAAAGAGTTCGACGGCAGCAGGAATGTCTTTGTGTATCACATGTGGGCCGAAGCTTTTGTAAACGGCAGATGGGTGCTTGTGGATGCGGCAAATCCGGGAACAAAATATCCGAACAGATACATTGCGCTCGCTTATCATCATCTCAAAACCGAGATGCCTCTTTCGTATTTGAAGGCAGTTTCTGCCATGAAAAGCTTTTCTATTGAGTATGCAGAGTAATTATACTACTTCTTAAAACGTACCGTTATATCCGCAATCTCCGGCCTTGAGGTTGTGCGCACAGGTGGCCCCCATGTCCCGAATCCGGAAGATACATAGAAATGCGTTTTGCCTTTCAGCTTATACCCCATGCTCAGTTCGAATATCAGTGAAGTAATATAATTGAACGGCCATAGCTGGCCGTGATGCGTGTGCCCGGACAGCTGCAGGTCAACACCCGCGTCTATAGCTTCATTGAGAGCGAACGGCTGATGATCCATAAGAATGACCGGTAAGCTCCGGTCTATACCCTCGAGTATTTTGTCGAGCGATTCCCTCTTGTGGCCGTTAAACTGTGCAGAGCTTCTGTCGTCGCGACCCGCAATATAAAAATCATCGCCGATTTTAACCGCCCTGTCCCTGAGCATTGTGATATTATGTTCGGAAAGATATTTTACAGCTTTACCGGAACCGCCAATATACTCATGATTGCCTGTAACAGCAAATACGCCATACTTCGACTCGAATTTCCTCAGGGTTTCGCCCAGGTTGTTCTTAATGACAGGAGCAAGATCTTCGTCAACAATATCGCCTGCAAGCAGAATTAAATCCGGCTTAAGGCTGTTTATTGTATCAACAAGCCTTTCGAGACGCGAGTTGGATATTATTGTGCCGAGATGTATGTCAGTCGCAAGCGCAATACGAAGAGATTTTAAATCAGGTACGGATTTCTGTATTGTTATTTCGATTTTATTGAGCTTAGGTATGCAGGCATTAACATATCCTGCTATAACAATAATGATACTGACTCCTGTTACAATTCCAGCGCAAATCAGTTTCGATTTTTCGTAATTATCTGTTACAGCAGCCGGGAAGAAACCGATAAAATGATTAAACGCCCTTGCTAAATCAATCAAAAGAATGCTAAAAAAAAGATAAATCATCAGGCCAAGCCAGAATGAACCGCTCCATATAAAAACTCCGCTGCAATCCGGCATGGAAGATCGTTCAACTATCCTGCCGGCAACATACGACAGGCTTAAGAATAAAAAAACGATAACATACAGGGTTCTGAATATGTTATCCCTTGGTATTGCCTGCCAGCCGCGCATAAAAATATAAAAGTTTATCGATCCGTATATAGTTAAAGCGACTGAGATGAATATTAAAAAGTTATATGATTTCATATTCTTTATTAAAACTATTACAGTGTTGTATCGTTTTTAGCAGTTAATATGGCTATAAATTGAAATACATTATAAAATTTTTGAGGACGCCTTTCAGGCCTGATGCAATAACGCTCAAAAATATTTAAAACGAACGATGAAGGCCTGATTCCGCAGAAAATTTTATAATGTATTTCAATTTATCAGTAAGCAAAATTTATATTTGAGATTATTTTTTAGGCACGTCAGAGCTTTGCTTCTTAGCTATCTTTCCCTCGTTGTCTGCCTGGTCAACTTTATACTGCTCCGGCAACGGCTTCCCCGCTACCTTATATGCTCCGAGCGCGTAATTCTTCGCTGTTCTGCAAACATCGATTATGCTTTTATAATGCTTGGTGGCAAGCGCAGCCTTTGCGTCCTTTATGTTCTGGCTCGAAAGCCTTAAATATTCCACGACCTTTTTATCATTAATGAAATCCACCATGTCTTCGCCTACAGCATCGTTTATCTTTTCAGCCCTGTCAATGTATTTCTTCGCGAGGACTTCGTAAAGACCATATTGAATTGCAAGATATTTATTATATATTTCTATTGCATCCGTAAACTTTGACTGAATAAACTTTATTTTGCCGAGCTTTATCAGATGCTCCCCTTTGGCAAAATTTTCAAGATCGGCATTATCCCCGAAATTTTTTACGGATACTTCCAGTCCAAGTATCTCCTTTTCACATCGTTCGCGCAGAGCAGTTGCATCCGAAAGATCGCTGGAAAAAGCAGGTGCGATGTAAAAAGCAAACATCGCAAGCGACAGCATCAATATTCTGTTTAACTTATAATAATTCAACATAAGATACCTCGTTATTATAATATTCAGGGCTTACTGAAAAGGCGATGCAGGGGGAAAAAATTCTCTTTCGGCCCCCTAAATCCCCCTGAAGGGGGACTTTTGGTCTTTTTTGAAGAGTAAAGCTTTTACTTTTTCCGTTTCTAAGTCCCCCTTCAGGGGGATTTAGGGGGCCGGTAGCTTAACAACCTTACTTTTCATACAGCCTCGGGATTTAGACGCTTATAGCTGCATTTCGTCATTTTAACTTAATGACATTGCCCTAAATACCAGTACGAAGCCTCCCCGTGGGACTAAAGGGGGCCATGTGGCTGAAGTAGCACCTGCATACATTTATTACTTTTTTACTAGGCTTACACAAAAATGTGAGTAACAGAAAGCCCTGTTAACTTACATAAATAAGTACACGAGTTACGGCCAATGTCAATTATTATATGATCAGCCTTCTTTCTTCTGTATCTTTGCCCATGTGTCGCGCAGCTGTACAGTCCTGTTGAAAACCGGCTTGCCCTGTGAGGAATCAGGATCTGCGCAGAAGTATCCCTGCCTTAAAAACTGGAATATCGCGCCGGCTTTTACATTGCCAAGACCAGGTTCAACCTTGCATCCTTTTAATGTCTTAAGCGAGTCAGGATTAAGATTTGTTTTATAATCCTCATCACCGCTTTCGGGATTCTCTTTTATGAAAAGATGGCTGTAAAGGCGCACCTCTGCGTCAGATGCATGTTTTGCGGAAACCCAGTGCAGAGTCCCTTTCACCTTTCGGCTTTCCGACGCCTCCCCGCTTTTGGTAGCAGGGTCATAAGTGCAGTGAAGCTCCAGAATCCTGCCGGTCTTTTCGTCTTTAACAACGCGTTCGCATTTAATAATGTACGCGTGTTTTAAACGCACTTCTTTGCCTGGCGACAGGCGGAAATATTTTTTAGAAGGGATCTCCATAAAGTCTTCTTCTTCTATAAACAATTCTCGCGAAAAAGGAATCTTCCTCGTTCCTGTCGAAGGGTCCTCTGGATTATTCTCAGCTGCGAGCTCCTCAACCTGACCTTCCGGATAATTATCCAGTATTACTTTCACAGGACGAAGCACAGCCATTACGCGCAGGGCGCGCCTGTTCAGATCTTCGCGCAGGCAGTGCTCAAGCAAAGCGATATCCACAATGCTGTCAGCCTTTGCCACTCCTATGCGGTCGCAAAAATCCCGTATAGCTTCCGGAGTGTAACCGCGCCTTCGCAGTCCCGATATCGTGGGCATGCGCGGATCGTCCCAGCCTTTAACAAATCCTCCCTTGACAAGCTCAAGGAGCTTGCGCTTGCTCATTACAGTGTAATTAAGGTTAAGGCGCGCGAATTCTATCTGCTGCGGATGGCGTTTCATTCTTACTTCATCAACAAACCAGTCGTAAAGCGGCCTGTTATTTTCAAACTCAAGAGTGCATATCGAATGAGTGATCTCTTCTATGGAATCTGAAAGGCAATGAGTGAAGTCGTACATGGGATATATGCACCATTTATCGCCTGTCCTGTGATGTTCGGATTTCTGTATGCGGTACATGACAGGATCGCGCATATTGATGTTGCCGGACTTCATATCTATTTTGGCGCGAAGCACATGCTCGCCGTTTGCGAACTCCCCTGCCTTCATGCGTGTAAACAAATCCAGATTTTCCTTAACAGAGCGGTTGCGGAAAGGGCTCTCTTTGCCGGGCTCCCTGAGCGTGCCGCGGTACTCCCTCATCTCGTCGGCATTCAGATCGCAAACATAAGCCTTGCCTTCTTTAATAAGCTGCACCGCGTATTCATAAAGCTTGTCGAAATAATCCGAAGCATAATACAAATGCTTTCCCCAGTCAAAGCCCAGCCATTTTACATCTTCCATAATGGAATCAACATATTCCACATCTTCCTTGCCAGGATTCGTGTCGTCAAAACGGAGATGGCACCTGCCCTTGTACTTTATAGCAAGGCCGAAATTAAGGCATATAGATTTCGCGTGCCCAATGTGCAGGTAGCCGTTCGGTTCCGGCGGGAAACGCGTAACAACCTCGGCGTTATTTTTTTTGGCCGCAATATCTGCCTCAATTATATTCTCAATAAAATTGAGCGACCCTGTGGATTCGTTAGTGTCCATAAAAAGCTCCATTATTATTCTATAATTAAATGTCTTTTCGGTTATCATTGCTTGCAAGAAATTTTTTTTATATAACCTGCAAATTGCTTTAATTCCGTGTTTTTTTACGAAGATTTAACAAAATTGAATATTATTTATGATATTTACCGGAAATTTTGCATAATTTCAATGTTTTTGCCAGTATTTATGATGTAAAATACCTTACTGATGCACTCATTGTTCATCTAAACGCGATCATAGTCCTTCCGGACATAATCTCTATCCATCCGGACACGATTATCATCCTTCAGGACATAGTCACCGCTTATCCAGCCTGTGTCAGCATCTTTCCGGAAGCAGCCACCAAACATCTAATCTATGTCTTTAGCCTAAAACGCTAAAAGCGCAGCCCTTATGAAGCTTGTAATAGGAGCCTGCTCCCTTGCATCTTCCATTGTTTCACGCAGTTCTTTTATTAAGTCATCCGCGTTATTATACACTTTGTTTTCATTGACCAGCTTGCCGAGCGTACCCTGTCCAGTATTTATTTTAGCAGTGATTTCCTGAATATTACTTATGGTCTTGTAAAGATTCGGCCTGTTCTCGGCAATCAAATCGCTCAGCTCGCTGAACATATCAATAAGTCTTTCGCCTTTCAGATTATTCCTTTCCTTAACAACGGCGTAAGTTCTGCCGTCTTTAAAAGCAATGCCAGGATCGATACCTACGAACCTTCCGCCAAGCATGGTTTCGGTCCTTACTTTTATTTTGTAGTTTTCATACAATAAAAATTCATGAAACATTTTCAGTTTAACAAATACAGTATTGTCCGGAAGCAATTTTATTTCTTCAACAGCACCTGCGACAACGCCGTTCACCTTTACTTTGGACGTGGTATCGAGCCCTTCAATATTCTGAAAGATTACAGTCATCCTGTAATAATCCCGGGTCTGAAAAATATCGCCGCTCATAATTATGGTAAAATATCCGAGAATGGAAAGCGCGACAAAAAACAATATGCCTACAGTAACTTCGTTTTTCATTGTAATCATCCTTATGATGCTTAAATGGTGTTAAGGACTTATATATATTATAGCACCTTAACCAGCTTCTCACCAATACCCCCTCCCGGCCTGCGGCCAGACTACCTCTTGGCAGCTGACAATCTACCTACATTTTTTCTGAAAGATTTGATAGTAAACAAATTAAATAAAAAATGTACATCTTTGCCTCTAAGTCCCCCTAAATCCCCCTTAGGGGGACTTAAAAAATTAAAAACAATAAAATACATCGAGTTGTTATTTGTTTTTAAACCCCCCTAAGGGGGGTTTGGGGGGCGGAAGAAGCACTTCGCCCCCTACATTTTTCACCTCTTTCTCCCATTTCCAATAAATGTGGGCCGGGAAGGGGTGTTTGGGAGAAAGTGCTTAGAAGCTTTCTCTCATCTCCTCACGCCACTCTTATAGGCCCAGATATCTGCCCTGTAATGAACTGCCTCACAACCGCATTTTCAGTATTCCTTATTTTGTCAGGCACATCGCATTGTATAATATCTCCCTGGTAAAGCATTGCGATCCTGTCTGCTATGTAATAGGCGCTCTCCATGTCGTGCGTCACAACAATCGAAGTAACTCCGAAATCCTTCTGCATACGCCTGATGAGCGCGTTGATGTGCGCCGACATTACAGGATCAAGCCCGGACGTGGGCTCATCGTACAGAATAATATCCGGATTGCCCACAAGCACCCTTGCAAGCGAAGCCCTTTTCTTCATGCCCCCGCTAATGTCAGACGGCATTTTATCAGCCGCGTCCGTTAACTGAAGTATCTCGAGCCTGTCGTTTGTGATCCTCTCGATCTCGTCCGGAGGATACAGCTTGTTTTCGCGCAATGGAAGCGAAATATTATCCCTTACAGTCATCCAGTTTATCAATGCGCCGGACTGGAAAACAATGCCCATTCTTTTCCGCAGGGTTTCCTTCACGCTGCTTTTCGCGCCGTTCATTTTTACGCCTTCTATCAGAACATCCCCGGAATCGGGATCAGTCAGGCCCGAAATATGCCGGAGTGTAACAGTCTTCCCCGTGCCGGACTGGCCTATTATAACAAAAGTTTCGCCCTTTTTAATTTTAAAGCTTATTCCGTTAAGCACCTTGAAAGTATCAAAACTTTTGTGAACATTTACAAGCTCAATCATTCCTTTTATTTCCCGTAAAAAAATGCAGTTATAAAATACCCTGTAATAAGAACCATTAAAAAGGAAGCGACAACAGTAGACCTAGTCGCCTTGCCTACTCCCATTGCGCCGTTTGCAGCTCTCATTCCCTGGGCGCAGCTTATGGCCGCAATTATAATGCCGAATATATTGGATTTCAAAAGCCCCACATAAGTTGCCTTAAACCTGAGAGCCTCTACAACGCGGTTGTAATAAACCTCGTAAGGCACTCCAAGCTGGAAATACGAAACAACAGCACCTCCCACAGTACCGAGAGCGATAACGTATATTGTCGAGACCGGCACCATAACCGCGAGCGCAACCAGTCTCGGCATAACCAGGAAGCGCACAGGGCTGATGGACATCATCTCAAGAGCGTCAATCTCTTCGCTCACTTTCATGGTGGCAATCTCCGCGGCCATGGCAGAACCCACCGAAGCAATAATTATAATGCCTGTCATGAGCGGCCCCATCTCCCTTGTCATTGTCGTAATAACAAGATCGCCCACATAATTCTGCTGCTGAAAACGCATCAGCTCAATCCCTGTCTGTAAAGCCAGTATCATCCCGACAAAAACCGCAACCAGGGAGCATACAACCAGGCTCTTTACTCCTGCAATGTACATCTGCTTAAAAATTTCCCTGCGCTTGGTGAACGCGCTTTTGCAGTGATAAAACGCCTTTGCGAGCAATACAATAGTGAACCCGGACAGCTCAACTATATCCATGAATCTTTTGCCCAGCAAATAAAAAAAGTTCGTTAAATAATTCATAGCATTTTCCGGCAGCTTACAAAAGCCTCATTGTGTATAAAACAAATTCATCGGACGCGTTTAATCTTCCGCCCGTAAACAAAAAATTATTGGTATGATAATTAATATCACTTCCATCCGTTTCAGGGCTTTCATCATTATAGTCGCCCGAAACACCCTTATTTGCAACATCAATTTTATTATCGGACTTTTTCTGTAAATAAACCGGTATCCAGAATAATCTAATATAATTCCCGTCATCATCATTGTTGTAGGAGAACATTGAAAAGAGTATGCCGACATGGCCCCCGCCGTCATAGCTGTTGTAGCAGAACAGGCTAAGGTAATCCATTGCGGACAACTTTGCAGCACCGGCTTTCGATGTATTGTACGAGAACAGCACAGGCATCTTAACATTTATAAAGTCTTCGCCCCATCTCTGGTAATATAACCGGAGCAAAAGGCCGAATCTTTTCTCACCGGACTCAAGCCGCCTGTATTCAAATAAAGTCCAGAAAGGCTGGTACATCTTCTCGTATCCATCCGGGTCCCTGAACGGAAAAAGCGATAGCATATTGAAGGATAAATTCCCCCTGTCATCGTATTCGTACTGGAACAAAGGCCATATCTTAAAATACCGCCATGAACTCCCGTAAACAGGATTCGGTTTATTCTTATATTCCCTTTTAAAATACCAGATTATTAGAGCATTGATATAATATTCTGATTCAAAAATATCGCTGCGCTTTTTAAGGCTTATGTAAAGCGGAGTTGCGAAGAACATTTCCTTGTTCTGGTATTTGTACGAACCTGCAACAGGAAAGAATATGCGCTTCGTTATCTTCGGATCGCTGCAAGTCTGCCACTGCACAATAGGCCACGGGAAATTCAGCTCGAAATCCCCGCGCTTAATGTCATACCCCCATGAAAAGAACGGCCACAGGAGCGAACTGGAGCCTCTTACCGAAGAAAGGTTCCATCTTCTGCCGTAAAACGGGAACGCAAAAAACGTGCGCTCTTCGTCAGCCTTCATAATTGTTCTGCCGTAATTGAATATCATTAAAACAGAATAATTATCGTAAGTATCTTTCTTGTAATTATGCGCGTAAAACGGTAGAAACCTTTTATCGTCCCTTGTAGGGCTCTTTCCCCACTGGATAAGCGGCCACAATATTCCGTGAGCCTTGTAATCCCTGGATTCATAATCGACGTAGGCCGGAATAAGCGAAACAAAAAACACTGCAACATTCAGCCATGTAGGCGGGAACACCGGAGGATAAATAAAGAACAGCAGAACGCCCGGGAACAGTACAGTCGATATCCTGTCCTGTCCGAGCTTTCCTTTTACAGTGCCGCCGAAAGGCCACACATGCAAATACCTGTCGCGCGCGTCCTGCGACTCCCCATATAATAAAAACGGGAATGCGCCAAAGTCATAGTCCCTTACGCCGTTTGCATGAACATAATTAACCGATTCAATTAAACCGAAAAAAGATTTCCAGTCCGTTTTGCTTTTAGTCTCGTATTCCCAGAAGATCACTGGCATCAGCGATGCTTTAAAGACGTTCCCGTTTTTGTTACTTATGTTTTTAAGGTAAAATGGACGGACTGTAAACGAATTGCTTAAAACATTATTCTCGGTTTCATAGAACACCCAGTACCAGTTAAAATCGGAAACTCCGGCTGCGTTTGCTTTCTGCGCCAGTAAAGCAAACAACAATATAAAAAGGCAAATCCTGATTGTCTTTGCGAAACTGCGTTTTAACATGAGAAGCAAATCCGGCATTTTTCAGCTTCTTAGGCTATTAATATATTTAGCAATATACAACCTGTCTTCGGGTGATATTATGCTGAAGACAAGACCGCCCTTTAAAGTTCTTCTCCCTGCCCCGCCCGTAATACTGCTCCAGACCTTTTTGCCTTCAGCCAGAATACTCTTATCCGAAAAAATAATATTAATATAATAATTCGTCATTTTAGCGAACTCGTCAATGCCGCTAAGAGCTTCGGTTTCTTCAATAGAGTAACCGATTCCGTTCACATTTATATCTATGACTTTAAGCCTGTAAATCCTGTCGCTGTTTATTTCTATTTCGATATCTTTAAAATTATCATCTTTAACGTATTCAGATATCTCGAATCTTTTAAATTTTCTTTTTTCCTTATTATCCAAAACCGTTTCCTGTAATTAATTCTTAAACTATTAGATATTATATCTTTAAATACATCAATAGTTTTTTAAATCAAAATATTATAATATTTGCATAAATTTATTCTTCTTATTATAATTAATGACACACTTAAGAATTCAGAATTATATTTATGATATTCATACTTTTAATCCATTACCGGTGAGTTGCCGCTTGGAATTCCATAATGAAGAAAGTAGATAAAACAAAAATAAACATCAAAGTTGATAAGCTTGGCGAATCAGCCAGGAAGGAGATGTTTACCAAATTTAAAGAAGCAGGCGGGGAAGTTACAGAAGAAAAGGAGGAAACAGAAAGTATATCCAAAAAGATAAATAAAATCGGACCTATAACCGGAAAATCAAAGGATACTGACGTAAACATCAGAAAAGATTCCCGCATTTATGCAAAAAAAACATTGTACACGAGCCAGCCGAAAACAGGGAAACCTTATTCGGATCACAAAGCCGGATTTTTTACCACATTCTCTCAAAAAATAGCAATCCGTTTTCGTCTTTACTTTATGGACATAACGGATTTCCCGGCAGCAAATTTTAATAACAAATTTTTTCATTCATTCAACACGGAATACAAAATTGCCCTGATGGGCATCAGATTGCTGTATATGGAATTATTCGGGCAAAACGAGGAACTGATGTATCGTATAATGACTACGCTGGATAAAATAAATCCTCTTTACAGTCAGCTTATCGATAAAATGTCCGGGATATATAATGAAGATGAAATGAAAAATATAACCAATAAATATATCGGCTCCCCGCAAATTATCCAGCCTGTCGGCAGCATAGAAGAACCGATTCTGCACTTATTCAGGAAGATATACGTTCTTAAACCGCACGAAAAAAATATCTATGCAGCATTTCAAAAATCAATTGATCTGCATTATAAGCTTACAAATAAAAAATCTTCCGAATACAATACTAAAAGAAAAAATCTGAGAAATGATATTTTTATAATATTTGATAAATTATTCACAGCTCTTTACTGGCTTTTTTGCAGATATCAGAATAAAATTATTCCCCCGGGCTCGCCGGAAATAGATGATATTTTAAAGATTAAATATTCTAAAAAACAAAGCGAAAAAAGCGTGACACAAGTTCTTCCGGAAGAAGAAAGTCCAATAAAAGACGAAACAGAAATATATATTAAAATCGCTGAAGGAGAAGAAAGCTCAGCAGAGCAGGAACCTGAAACAACAATACCCGAAGAAATATTAAAAGGACTACAACTTTTAAAAAGATTCAATTTAGATAACATAAAGGACCTGCGATCCGCTTACGATTCAAATATTTCCGGCAATCTGAATAATAATGATAAAATACTGTTTATCTATTATATTTTTAAGGAATTAGACAATGAATATTCGTTCCTTCTCACTACAAATAAAATAAAATATAAATCCGGTTATTATTTGCCCGGTCACATAAATGTTAAAGAAAAACTGCTGGATTATTATAATGAGATAAAAAAATGTACAGATCTGTTCATGGAATACAGTAATGCATTTGAACTTTTTGTTAAAGTTCAGAAAGAGAAACTCTTAAGCGCTGACAGGTATATTGCGCATACAAAAGAGCTTAGCACATTTGTTGCAAGGAGGGAACAAACAGCGCGGGCAGTAAGATTTGCCGTATTGGGTTTTATAAATAATCTTTCGATCCTGTTTAAAACCCTTATGGATGATATAAATGGATCACGGGAAATAATCGAAAATCCGGACGACGTAATCAGTTTTGAAATCACTGCGGATAAAAATAAAATACTTAACAATAAAACCATACTGGAAGCCATAACATCTGCTTATTATTTTGCCAATGCTTTTGCTTATAAACTCAGCTCACAGGGCGATCTCTCCGGCAGTGTTGAGTTCGACGAAAAAAAAACAGATGCAAATCCTCCTGACATTAAAAACGGTAACGGGCCATCAGCTGCTTCCCCCGTTGATTCATTAGCTGACATTTCCTTAGACTCTAAAAATACTAAGAAAAAAGACACAGATGACCAGTCTATAATTGATGAACTGGATGATATATTTTCCCAATAAATTGATTGACAAGCACGATTTTCAGCTTATATAATTATAACAATTATATAAGATTAATCTTAAAAACGGAGGTAATTCGCTGCATGAAAAGAAATATTATTACTGCTTTAATTCTAAGTTTATTTATTTTTACAACAGGCTATACCCAGCAGGCGGCAAAACCTGAAGCAAAAGGGCCGGCAGAAGCTGCTCCGAAAGTTGAAGCCGTCGAGAAGGCGCCTGAAGGCAATATATACCGTGAAATTACGATTATGGATTTTGAAAACATTGAATTTAAGGACGCAGATATAATCTTTCAAAAAGCCAGAGAAGAAGAGTATAAAATTGCCATGAGAGATGAAACGCCTGCGCCAATTAATTCCAAAAAATATCTCGGCGTAAAACTCAGAGGCACAAAGAGCAACGCTATACAGATCAAATTCCCAAAAGATAAAATTCCTGTAATTGATAACTACTGCCAAAGCATCTCAGTCTGGATTTACGGAAAAAATTTTACAGGTGAATTTGCAATATATTTAATGGACGCTACAGGAAAAACATTCAGATTATCGTTCGGAAAACTTAACTTTCAGGGATGGCATAAACTGACTAAAATTATTCCGTCTGTAGTGGCACAAACCAATAAGTTTCTTGAGGTAAAAACAAACATAAAAATCATGAGTATGGTTTATGTTCCGGGGACCGGATTCAAACCCGGCACAACCATCCTGGATCCGGAATGGCAGACATTTTATGTTGATGATATAACAGCAAAAGTACGTGAAAAGTACAAAGACAGTCAGAACGACGAATGGTAAACTAAAGAATAAAAAAGTTATTTAACAAGATATACACAAAAAAAAAGACAGGTCTATGCCTGTCTTTTTTTTTGTAACGCTTACGGCCTCAATCCCCGGATATAAACTTACTCTTTGATTACTTTCTTCCGTTTAGCATTATTTCTATCAGATCATGCGCCTTGCCGACATAATTGCCGGTTGCCTTTGCCATGTTCTCTGTAAAGCACGAATCTTTGCCGGATTTTTTGAAACCCGAAATAGTTTTACTGCTATAAATGCAAAATGGCACATCGTCTGAACTATGCGTCCTGATAACAATAGGAGTAGGATGATCCGGCATAACCAGAACGCAATAATCGGGATATGATTTTAATCCGTAAATAACCCTTCCCACAACCTTTGAATCAAAATCTTCAATCGATTTAATCTTATGCTTCAGGTTGCCTTCATGCCCGGATTCATCCGGAGCTTCCACATGCAGGAATACAAAGTTGGATTTTTTAATTGCTTCCAGCAACGCATCTGCCTTACCCGTGTAATTCGTATCGACATAGCCGGTCGCTCCTTCCACGCGTAGCGGTGTAAGCCCTGCTGCCCTGCCTATTCCGTGTATAAGGTCAACAGCAGATATAGTATATCCATGCAGGCCGAAACGTTTTGCCAGCGACTCAACAGCAGGCTTTTTGCCTCCGCCCCAGAGCCATGCCGAAGCCGGCTTGCCCTTATAGCGTGTTCCGCTTTTTTTAATGATTTCGGAACCGGCAATGATATTCTGCGATTCCTTAATTATATCAATTAACTCTTTTGCCCCATCGCCTTTCGGAAAAAATGCTTCCGCTTCTTTTCCCTGAATGTCATGCGGCGGCGTGGTTTCAGCAATTCTGTTATAGGGATAATCCCTCCAAACCATTATGTTCCTGTACGAAACTCCGGGGTATAATTCAAGTTTATCTGTTGCAATTTTTTTTGCAAGTTCGCCAATTACAATCCTTGTATATTCCGTGTCTATATGATCCGCGCTGAAATCCTCCATTATTCCGTTCGCAATATTAACCAGGTTGCAGCGGAATGCAACATCTCCGGGACCTAGCTCAATGTCCATGTTAAGCGCTTCAAGCGGCGCCCTCCCGGTAAAATATCTGGAGGGATCATATCCGAATATCGAAAGGTTAGCGGTATCGCTTCCCGGGGACATGCCCTCGGGTACTGTTTTTGTGAGCCCGAAAACCCCGTTCCTTGCCAGATCGTCCATATTTGGAGTATCAGCCACCTCCAGCGGAGTTTTGTCGCCCAGCTCTTTTATCGGGTAATCGGCCATACCGTCGCCGATCAGAATAATTATCTTTTTTTCTTTATCCAAGCATCAGCTCCTGTCGAAAACCCGGCTTGTGCCGTCCGTGTAATGCAGGGTTTTCCATATAGGCACGGTTTTTTTTATCGTATCAATTATATATTTTACTGAGGCGAACGATTCCTCCCTGTGCGGGGACGAAACTGCAATTATAATGCTTGCCTCTTGCAGCTCCACCCTGCCGTACCTGTGAACTACGATACAGTCCGTAATAGGCCACCTGGCAAACGCATCATCAACAATTTTATTCAGCTCCTTCAAAGCCATTGACTCGAATATTTCATAATCAATAAATTTAACTTCGCGTTTTTCCGCTTCCTTCCTTGGCCTGCCGATGAAAACCGATACAGCACCGTTTTCTTCAGTACCTACTTCGTTTATAAACTTCGAAATTTCTATTTTCTCTTTTTGTGTCTGGATTTTTTTCATGGATTTTTTTTCGTTATAATAATTCGGGGGAGATGCGGCCGGTTCCGCGAAGGTTCGGGCAATTTACCCGCCGCTGACCGGCGGGAAAACAGCGAGGATATCGCCGTCCTTAAGGATTCTCGATTCATCGCAATATTCGTCATTGACAGCGAAAAGCAGTCCGCCTTTCATCTTTGACAAATTGCCGTATTTTCCGCATAAAACCTTAAGCGCATCCCCTACAGATGCTTTTTCATTTAATTCGAATTTTTCCTCAGTAAAACCGCATGCCGTCTTTACAGAGGAAAAAGCGCTGACAGTAATTTTCATGACATATACTTTTAATGAACAGGTGATTTTAATATATGTTCTTGTTAGTTTTCATTTCTTTTTTAACTTATTGTTCGTACTTCTGTTGAACATAAATAAGTAATGTTTTATATACGGCTGAATACTTTCCGAAAAATCGCCTATATTTACATCTTCGGGTTTTTTCAGGATTGTGGCAAGACTGGTTTTTGATATATCTTCATTGATTGAACTTGTAATCGTAGTTTTAAATCGTTTAATTATTTCTTTGTCGTTTGCATCGTCCGAATAGTTGTTCATTACAGAACACAGCTTCAGTAAATTTATTTTCTTTTTCTGTTTGGTTGAGGCATTTGAGACTTTGTCCGATTTCTTTTTTACTTTGGTTTTCGAATTGACCGTTGTTGCTTTTCTGCTATTGCCGGGCTTAATAGATTTAATCATTAGAAATAGTCTTCCTCCGAATGTCTTTATTCGAACAATTTTAATTTTTAGTGTTAATATTGTAAACAAAATTTTAATAAGTTCCTGATGAATAATTCACGCTTCAGTGATTTATTGCATTTCCTCCGTCTGTGGCGTGAAAAACAATAAATCAGTAAAAGTTTTAACTTCCCTGGAATTTTTAAGATAAAATACCATAACACAAAAGTCTTTAATTACAGAATTGCTTTCTTTAATTTTATTGATTGGAAATATTTTAAAGAGATATTAAATATATATCGATCATTACAATAGTATGTAAATTATAAGCTCCTTATACTGACTTTTCTATTCTTCAACCGGGAGAGAATGATGAAAAATAATTTTTTATATGTTCTGTTAGTAATTATCATTGCTGTTTCAGGATGTTCGCAGCATCGGGCTGCAGAGATAAAGCAGCAGGAAGATCAGATTAAAACTTACGAAACCGAAAAACTTATAAAATTTTTTACTACTTGTAACAGCGATATAGTAAAAGCAGTCCAGGTAATAGCAGACTATAAAATGATAGCAAACCTGACTCATCTAAAAAGAATGGACATGGAAGGCAGAAAGTATTATCTTCTCGAAAGAGAAAATCTCACAAAAATGATTAAGGCTGTTACAGAAGGAACATATTCCGATCTGATACTAATAAACAAATCCGGTGTTATAATTTATACAATGTTAAATGACGAAATTTTCGGGCAGAATGTAAAAACTCATTTAAAAGATACTGCGTTGAACACTTGTTTTATAAATAGTTCTCAGAAGGGGTTTTATGTTGAAGATATTTCGATTTTCCCTTCTTCTAACGGCACTCCGAAATTATTTGTTTCATATCCGGATAAAATAGAAGATTTTATAAGAGGAGTATTTATTATCCAGATAAATTCTGAGATATTTAAGTCAATTTTCGAAAAAATCCCGATCATAACAGGCATGGACGGCAAATACAGGCTGGATAAAAACGATGGTAATATACTTCAGCCTTATAAATATTTTGATAAAATTATTCCCGGAAATGGCAGGCAATATTTTGAAATAGAAAACAAAAAATATTCATATTACCAGTTTAAATTCAACTCTCTTTCATGGGTAATAATCTCTGAATAAAATTCAAATTGCAGGGGCAGCTCAAAGTTCTTTGATTAAATCCGGTATTCTTTGATGCGCTTCACTAAAAACATCCGGAAGTACTTCGTCCTTGCCCTTTAACAAGCCTATCTTTTGAGATAATTCTATTATCCTGGCATCGTCCAGAAATTTGACATTTGATTCGATAAGTCCTTTCAGTATGCCTGGAAAAAGAGCATAGCTGTCCATCCATCCGCTCTGAAGAAAATCCCTTACCCCTTTTTCTCTCATAATATCCGTTTGCAGATCTTTATCCAGCAGGCTGATTATTATTTGCCCTGTTCCGAATCTGTATAATTCATCGGAATCGAACTGATCCTTAAAAATAATTATTAAGTCGGAATTCTCATAAATATGTTCATGCGTGGTGGCCAGCCCGCTTTCCCTTTCAAAACTATGCATAAATTTTAAATTATTATCGTATCCAAGGATGCGCTGAAAACCTAACTTTACAAGCAGCCTTGTTACTCTCAGAGCGCTTATACTGATACCGATCAGACCGACAGTGCAGCTATTTATATTAAAGCTGTTTTTTGTCAGTAAATGAATAATCGCGATCAGCAGATATAGCGGGATCTCATCATAACAATGTGACAGGAGAGGCAAAGAAATTTCCTCATAAAGCCGTTCGTATAATGTTATATCATCAATATTTTCAAGATCAATAATTCTTATAGCTCTGAATGTTGATACAACCCCAAGAAGAATTTTTACAAAATCATCGAACTGGCCCAGTCGTATCAATAGTGGGAAAGAATTAAACCCGATAAACTTTTTTAATATAATCGAATCTCTTTCTGCGATGGTATATAACTTTAAATGCTTTTGCAGCAACTCTTCTCCGGCTGTTATCCCGCATAACATCCCGATATTTCTGAAAATACCGGAATATTGACTAATACTTTCCTTGTCCTGCAGCCTGTTAAAGATCAGTTCCGCTGCTCCGAGAACGTTCATCTCATATTCGATTAAATTGTTGAACTGGAGCTTCCCTGTAACATTCAGCATGCCTCCGGATATTTCATTTTCGATCAGGTTCTCGGTTGATGTTATCTGAAAATTTTCTTCGAATTTAACAATTTTGTTTAAGAGATCCTTATATTTTTCAATATTGGAATAGATGATTTCTATTTGAAACAGGTCTGATCCGTTTCCGTTTTCGAGTAAAGATATATTTTTGGCAGCGCAGTTTCTTTTATATACTTCATTGATTAAATGCTGTAAATATCCGGTTTTAATTCTTATAATTAATTTCGATATCAGCCGCATTTTTCTATCTGTTCAGTTTTGCAAATATCATTCTTCCTGCAGTGGTCTGGAGAACGGAAGTGACTTCAAGTTCAACTTCCTTATTTAGCATTTTTCTGCCGTTTTCAACAACCACCATTGTACCGTCATCCAGGTATCCGATCGCCTGGCTCTGGTCTTTTCCTTCTTTAACAAGAGCGACTTTCACTTTCTCGCCCGGCAGCATAATCGGCCTGAGAGAATTAGAAAGCTCGTTTATATTTAAGACAGGCACGCCATGAACCTCGGCAACTTTATTTAGATTAAAATCGTTTGTGATAAGTTTTGCTTTCATATCGCCAGCAAGTTTTACCAGCTTATCATCCACTTCATTAATTTCAGGATAATCAACATCCGTAATCTTGACCATAATTACCTTGTCTTTCTGCATTTTATTCAGGATGTCAAGCCCTCTTCTTCCCCTGTTACGTTTGATTGAATCTTTGGAATCGGCCACCATCTGAAGTTCATTAATAACAAAGTGCGGTACTACAAGAATGCCTTCTATAAAACCTGTGTCGCAAATATCGAAAATTCTTCCGTCGATTATTGTGCTTGTATCCACGATTTTATAAGAGATATTTCCATCGCTCATCTTCTCCGTTTTCTCAGGCATGATTTTGTTTATAATCGCGAGATCTTCATTATGAATGACAAAAAATATCATCACTGAAAAAGTAATAATATGATATATAACCGCTTTTATTGTATTGAACTGCACATCATCTACAGGTAAAGAAATCAATGATATTCCCAGAATTACAAGATGGGCAAGGATAAGCCCAAGCATTAATCCGAATATAGCGGATAAAATATTCCTCGATGACAGGGAATGGGACAGATATTCAATAAGGACTATTATCACAAAGGAAATAACTCCTGTAACGCCAACTGAAATTATCTTTGTCATTAATGAAGAATCAAAATTATATATAAATGCTATGCTCATTGTAATTAGGATAAATAAAACCCTTAATATAATAATCATAAATACTCCTTTAAAAAAATAATAAATAGTTCTTGAGGTGAATTAAATATAAATAAGCTTGTGAAAAACAGTTAAAATCAAGAAGCCTGTTTTATGTTTTATCAATAGGGGTCAATTAAGTGGTCGAGAGCGCATCGGAAACCAGGTTGCCGGAATCTTCTATTTCAACATCCTTTGCGTATGCGATCTCGTAAATAATAAACTGATAAGCATTCTCGTAAAGCTTTCTTTCCATTATCGATAAGTCCTTTTCTTTTCCGCGCTGGTATAAATCCCGTAAAACCTCTGCGACTTTGAGTATTGATCCGCTTTTAACCTTATCAATATTATTCTGATACCTTATTTTCCAGTCTTCTTCGGTTATTTGATTGGTCTTTTTAAGAACGCTTAATACTTTACTGATTTCTTTTTTCTGAATAATGCCCCTGATACCTATTGAATCCGCATTTTTAACAGGAATCATGACTTTCATCCCGCTATTGACAATTGTAATTATATAATAATCATCCTTCTTGTTAAGAACAGTTTTTTTCTCTATTGCTTCTATTACGCCTATCCCGTGCATCGGATAAACTATTTTATCGCCAACTTTATACATTTTAAACTCCTGAAGGATGAAAAACTCTCAATTAAGGCGCACCTTAAAATCCGAAAAAGCAAGTAAAAAAACATCTTTTAAGACACATTCTTATCAAATACACAAATATTATTGAATTTCAACAACTATTTTTAATTATTGATTATTAATCTTTACTCCTTCTTTCTCTACATATCTGTCCAGAAGAGATTTTACCTGCAAATGTTTGCCGGAACATGTTTCCGTGGGACCTCCGCCCTGTATCATGTACTCTACGTGTGTTTCAGCGCACAGAGGCGAAGGTAAAAGGCCGGTAAACGAACATACTTCCGCCGAATATACGCCCTGCGGCGGGGGACTAAAATTCCTTCCGTCTTTAAGGCTTATGCTTTTCATATAATTCGCCCATATCGGAGCAGCCGCAACTGCCCCGGCCTGATGTTTGCCTAAAGTCATAAACGGTTTGTCGTAGCCGATCCAAACAACAGCAGCCAGATCCGGTGTGAAACCGCAAAACCACGCGTCTGTCCAGTTTGTGGTTGTTCCTGTCTTGCCTGCGCAGGGTTTGGTAAACTGGGCATTCTTTCTGACAGCTGCATAAGCTGTACCGCCGTTTACGACCGACTGCATAAGAGACGTCATTATAAACGCGACATCTTCCGGTATTATATGGATTGTTCCGTTAAGCTCCATTTCTGCAATAATATTGCCGACATCCTCTTCGGTATTATCGAGTTCATTGCCGTCCCTGTCAGTTACGTATCTCACGGCAAAAGGGATCACTTCTTTACCGTTATTTGCATAGATCGCATAGCCCCTTGCCATTTCTAGCGGTGTTAATCCGCAGACGCCCAGCGCAAGGGACGGTGTCGGGGTAAATCTCGATTCCGGCACCCTTAAAACTTTTCTGGCGTAATCTATTATTACATCAGGGCCTATTATGTCGAATATTCTTACAGAGATAACATTTATTGAAAGCGCAAGAGCGGTTCTTAATTTAACGAAGCCCGAAAAGCTGTCCTTATAGTTTCCGGGGCTCCATGTTTCCCCTGACTCATCAATATTCAGAATAGGAGAATCGGGCAGCGTTGTGGCTGCGTTTATCAGCTTCGATTCGATTCCAGAGCCGTAAACAAAAGGCTTAAACGCTGACCCTACCTGTCTCTTTGCCTGTGCCGCCCTGTTGTACTGGTTATCCACGCTGAAACCTGACCCGCCTACCATGGTCGTTATATGCCCGGTAGCCGGCTCTATTGCGACAAAAGCGCCTTCAACCTTTAAGGCTGAAGATATGTCCGTGCCCGCAGAACGGTATCTCTCGAGCGCTTTACTGCATTTTCCCGAGTCCGCCATAAGGCTCAGAATGTCGATGTCGTCTACTGCGTCGTCTATCATTATTTTATTAAAATACGATTCAATATCATTTTTTCTTTTTATAAGAGGAAGATCGAATATGTTCCCGAGAGAATCGTATATACGGAAAAGCTCTTTATCAACTGCCAGGTTGGTATATTTATTCGATGTTGACGAAATTTCGTTTTGTGCTTTCAGCCCGTCCGTAACAAATTTTTGCGCGAGTCTCTGATTCTTCAGATTCAGCGTTGTATAAACGCAAAGCCCTTCATTGTAAACTGTGTCTTTACCGAATTTCGAAAGCAGTACCTGCCTTACATAATCTGTAAAGTATGGCGCGTTGTCAATGTTGCCGGTATTCGCGGTCCTTGTCGGAAAGTCATCCATAATCGAATCGATAAACGCGGGCCAGAATTCATTGTAAATTTTTTCCGCCTTTTCCTCAGTAAGAAAACCGGCATTTATCATTCTGTTTAATGTATCCCTGTTCTTTTCGTAAGCATTTCGTGGATTCTGGAACGGAGAATATTTTCTTGGCGCAGAAGGCAAAGCCGCAATTATAGAGCTTTCCATTACGTTTAAATCTTTGACTTCTTTATTAAAAAATAACCTCGCAGCAGAGGCTATACCGTAACATCCGTGGCCCAGATATATCTGGTTAAAATACATTTCAAGAATCTCTTCTTTGGAAAATTTCTTTTCTATCTGAAGAGCGAGTACTGCTTCCATTGCCTTCCTGAAAAGAGTCCTTTCGCCGCCTGTGAACAGGCGCTTGGCAAGCTGCTGCGTAATGGTCGAGCCTCCCTGCACTACTCTGCCTGCTGCCAGGTTTTTAAAGAATGCCCTGATAATGGCTGAAGGATTTAATCCGATATGCCTGTAAAAATCCCTGTCCTCTGCCGCCAAAAATGCGTTTATCAGACTTTTAGGGAGTTCTTCGAAAGAGATGAGTTCCCGCTTCTCCTGGAACAGTTCAGCAATAAGCTCCCCGTTGACATCATAAAGCTTTGTCGGCAGGCTCGGCTGGAACTGCCTGAGGTTATTGATGCCGGAAAAATGCCTCATCTGGGAAACGACATAACCGAACATTATGCCGCCGATCAATGAAAAGCTTATTATTGAAATGAACGCTATTCTTTCGAATTTTGATTTGAATTCCATTCAGTATTTCTTATGGTCTCTCTGCTACGGTAATAAAGAGATTAATTGTTTGTTTATTTCTGACAACCTGAATCTTCAGCGTTTTGCCTATAGGCATCTTACCGATAATATCAAGAAGATCCCCGTAGTTCTCAATTTTCTTATCATCAATAATAGTGATCAGGTCACCTACTGTTAAGCCGCCTTTGGCTGCCGGGCTTTTCTCAACTACAGCTCCTACAAGCGCCCCTTTGTTGTCCTTAAGCCCAAGCTCGCGGGCATACTCTTCAGTTAATGGCACGATCTGCACTCCAATATATCCTCTCTTGACTTTCTTGTTAACTTTAAGCTGTTCAAGAATCGATTTTGCGGTATTCATCGGGATAGCAAAGCCTATTCCAATATTTCCGCCTGTCTGTGAATATATCATGCGGTTAATGCCAATAACTTCGCCCTTTATGTTGATAAGCGGCCCGCCGGAGTTGCCCGGATTGATCGAAGCGTCTGTCTGTATCAGCGACAGAGAGCTGCCCATCATGTCTACATCGTGCCTTCCTGTTGCGCTTACAACCCCGACTGTGAATGTTTTATCCAGCCCGAATGGATTACCTATGGCTATTGCCCAGTCGCCGACTTTAACCTTATCCGAATTGCCGAGATACGCGGATTTAAGGTCGCCGCCTGCTTTTATCTTGATCAGCGCAATATCCGTAGGCTCATCAGAACCTATTACAACTGCGTCATAGGTCTTGTTTTCTATCTTAACAGTAACCTTATCCACTCCCTGAATTACATGATGGTTTGTGCATATATAGCCGTCGCTGGAAATTATAAAACCTGTTCCAAGACCTGTGCGTTTTTGTGTCTTTGGAGCCTGTCTCTGGTTAGGGCCTCCGAAGAACTCCCTGAAGAACGGATCATTGAAGAACGGATTCGGCTGAACTTTCACAGTCTGTTCAGTGCTTATAAACACAACTCTTTCTTTATATAGTTCATAAATTTCCCTGAAAATATCCTGAATTTCGAGGGCTTTTACAGTGCCGGATTTATTTACAAGAGGCGACTCTTTTGTTTCCCCAAGCAGAGGCACTTCATTCTGCGAGCAGGAAAAATTATACAAAGATAATACAATAAAACATCCAACTATAACCGGAATAAAATATTTAATTTTTGTTTTCATTATGATACCCCTGAGAAATAATATTACAGAAACACATAAGACTAAAAAAACCTTACAGTCAACTAAATTTCTTGAAGAGTTTAACGGCTAAATTTTTAATTGTTACAACCTCGTGAACCCTGAGCAGAAAGCATGTAACGAAATAAACCGCTATCCCGGTAATGACTATTATTACAAGAAAAATCATTCTTTTAACAAACGGGTCATTTGCCCAGTCCACAAATCCGGCTATTAACGAAATTGAAACTGCCATTACAATGCCGGCAAGAACGAATTTCAATACCGGCAGCATGAACTGCCCGAATCCGATATGCCCTATTTTTTTTTGTAAGATGTAAACCAGTATTAGCATTTGAACTGTAGATGCTATCGAAAGTCCCAGCGTAAGGCCGCCGTGTTTAAGCGCTGTCTGCATAAGAAAAAATCCTGAACCTATGTTTACAAAAAAAGATAAGAGCGATGTATACACAGGCGTCTTAGTATCCTTCAATGAATAATAAGCGGGAACTGTTATGCGCAGGATGGAGATCGAAGGGATGCCGATGCTCGCGTAAAACAGCGCTTTGTAAGTCATGTCCACATCATAAAAGCTGAAATTGCCTCTCTTGAACAGAACGGAAATAATCGGGAGCCCCGCGTACATTAGCGCGATCGCAGCCGGAATGCTGATGAGCAGCACAGCTTTTACGGATGATAAGTACAGGTCGCGTATTTTGCTCATATCGCCGGCCGCCGCAAAGCCGGAAAGCTCCGGCAGAAGCACATTGCCGAGCGATACTACGAACACTCCGAGAACTACCTCGGTCAGCCTGTCCGAATAGAACAGCCAGCTAATGCTGCCTCCGGGAAGCGTGGACGCAAGCATTGTGCTCATTATAATATTTATCTGGTATATTGCGATCCCGAAAAGCGCGGGAGCCATCATCTTGAATATCTTTCTTATCCCAGGATGATTGAGATCCAGTGAAAATTTCATTTTAAAACCGGCTCTTATCATATACGGGATCTGCAGAATGAGCTGCATTACACCACCCAGCAGTATCCCGATTGCAAGGCCGTAGAGCGGCTTGTCGAAAAACCTGCTTAAAAATAACGCGCCGAATATATTGCCCACATTAAAAAGCACGGGCGAGAAAGACGGCCCGAAAAAATACTTGTGCGAATTAAGGTAACCCATGGCAAATGATACAAGGCTTATCAGAAACAGATAGGGGAACATCAACCTGTTTAGGCCGATTGTAAGCGATATTTGTTCGGCGTTTGTAAACCCGTATCCGAAAAGACGGACGATCTCCGGTGAAAATATCATGCCAAGGCTGACTATTAAAAAAACGAATACGGACAGGGCCGATAAGGTCTTCTGTGCGAGTTCCAGCGCCTCGCTGCGTTCCTTTGTCATCAGGTATTCGGTGTAAACCGGGACAAAAGAGATGGTAAGACAGCCTTCCGCAACAAACCTGCGGAAGAGATTAGGGATGCGGAATGCTACGTAAAAGCCGTCCACAAGGGCGTTTGCCCCGAATACGCTGCTTATTACAATGTCCCTTATAAGCCCCATTATGCGGCTAAGCAAAGTAAAAAAAGCGACAACACCTGTTGATTTTAAAATCGATTTGTCCATTCTGTTTTATCTTTTTGTATAATAATTACCGGTTTTTCACTTCTGGATATGGGGGATTCTTTCCCCCAAGTATGAGGGCTCTTTTCCCTAACACGGGGACAGTTTCCCCAAAAACGGGGATGCTTCCCCCAACATGGGAATAATTGCCCCATAATATATTATTATTCTATACTTCCGGAGAGCCTGTAAACGCAGCCGGAACGGCTTCAACTACTGCGGTTTCCCCTTTAAGAATGCAATCAATTTTTCCGAAAAATTTTGGGAATTCCGCGCCGATGAAAAACTGCGAAGAGAGCACCTTGCCGTAATAAAAAGCTGCTTCAGCATTATTGTTGATAATTTTCTGCAGCTCTTCGCCCTTTGCTTTTCCGGTAAGCTGTTTAAGTTTTGGAAGCGATATAGAGAGGCTCCACAGGTGAAGCCATGCGAGAACCATCATAAACATAGATTGCAGGAAAGGAACGGCATTAACTGCCGGCGGGAGAGACACTAAAGATGCAAGATCAACGCGTCTGCGCAATATCTTATTAAATAAAACAAAAATCATGAATTTTATATTCTTTTGTTTATTTAAATAGTATAATGCTTTATCAAGCTTTCTAAGGCCGGATCTTACAGCTTTTATATATTTTGCTTCAACAATTCCTTTTGAATTTGAAATTGTTTCTTTTACTTTTTTTCTCCAGACTTTGTAATCGTATTGTCTTTTGTTGAATATTATTTTTCTGAAAATAAGATCCATTGCCTGGATGCCGTTCGTGCCTTCGTAGATCGAAAATATTTTGCAGTCGCGTGCGAACTGCTCAACAGGATATTCGGATATATAGCCGTAGCCTCCGTATACTTGTATGGCTTCGGCCGTTATCCGCCACGACATATCGGATATCCCTGCCTTGATGAGCGGGGTGAGTATCTCGATAAGTCCCTTTGCATAGCGGGCATCCCTGTTATCGAACATCTGGGCAGTATCCATGCATGAAGATGTAAAGTACGCCAGCATTCTCATTCCTTCAACATAGGACTTCATCCATAACAGCATTCTCTTTACATCGGGATGTTCTATTATATAAACTGCATGAGCGTCCGGTTTCATCATTTGCGAAATATGAACGCCCTGCTTACGTGTCTTCGCGTAAGCAACAGCGTGCATGTATGCCATGCTCGACTGCCCCAGAGCCTGCATCCCTGTGCTTATTCGCGCATGATTCATAAGAAAGAACATGCATTTTATCCCTTTCTGTTCCTCACCCAGCAGGTATCCGACACATTTGCCGTTTTCTCCGAAGTTTAGCGTTGCAGTTGAACTGCTTTTAATACCCATTTTATGTTCTATACCGCAGCATATAACATCATTTCTTTCTCCACGTGAGCCGTCCGGGTTCACTATGTATTTTGGGACAATAAATAAAGACAGTCCCTTGGTGCCGACAGGATGGCCTTCGATCCGGGCAAGAACAGCATGAATAATATTCCCCGTAATGTCATGTTCGCCTGATGAGATAAATATTTTCTGGCCTGTTAAGAGGTATGTGCCGTCCGGCTGTTTTACTGCCTTGGTTTTAATATTGCCGACATCCGAACCTGCCTCAGGTTCAGTGAGGCACATAGTGCCGCTGAATTCTCCGTTATGCATTTTATCAACGAACATTTTTTTTTGCTCATCAGTGCCGAACTCCCTGATAAGCGCAGCAGCACCGTGCGTTAATCCGAGATACATAAATGCGGAAGTGTTTCCGCTGACAAAATATTCGTCGCATGCCGTAGAGATAACTTCCGGCATACCCATGCCTCCCTCTTCCATGCCGATTCTTAACTTGAAAAAGCCCGCTTCTTTAAACGCTTTCCAGCACGCTTTTACGGATTCCGGCACTTTTACTTCGCAGGTTGCGCAATCGTACTTTACCCCGCCCTCTTTATCCCCCGCAGAATTTGAAGGATAAAAAGTATCGACTGCAATCCGCTCAGCAAGCTCCAGCGTTTCATTAAATATTTCTTTATCAAGATCGGAAAATTTAGGATGCTGAAGCAGCTTCTCGGCATTCAGCATTTCGAACAAAACAAACCTTACATCACGCGAATCAAGCAATGGATTATGTGCCATGGAAATCACCTCGTATTTAAAATGATTTACATTTAAATGTTAGCTTAAATAACTGCAAAGTCAATCTGAATTTGAGATGACTGATAAATAGTGCATCCGTGTATCGAGACAATAACAATCAATTTTCAGGATAGATTTTAGGACGGCTATTATTACAGAATAAGCATTGCATCGCCATAAGAGAAAAATCTGCACTTTTCCTGTACAGCAGTCTTATATGCATCCATAATTTTTTCATAGCCTGCAAACGCGGACACAAGCATCAGAAGCGTGGAATACGGTGTATGGAAATTTGTGAGCATTGCATCTATGGACGCAACTTTATATGGAGGATAGATAAATATGTCGGTTGTATTGCTTCCGGGCTCATTAATTCCTTTTTTAAACGAGCTTTCAAGAACCCTGAGGGATGTAGTGCCTACGGCAATAATTCTTCTTTTCTCTTTGCGCGCATTGTTGATTTCGTAAGCTGAATTTTCCGGCAGATAATAACTCTCGGAGTGCATTTTATGCTTGCTCAGGTCGTTCTCTCTGACAGGCTGAAAAGTCCCCCACGAAACATCCAGGGTTAGCTCTGTAAAAATTACGCCTTTCTTTTTCAATACCGCGATCAGTTCGCCGGTGAAATGCAGCCCGGCAGTCGGTGCTGCCGCGGCTGCGCCGTTCTTGGCGTAAACAGTCTGGTAGCGCTCCCGGTCTATCGCATCCGCTTCTCTTTTTATGTATGGAGGCAGAGGTATAGTGCCTATTTCATTTAATACATTATCGTCAAGATAGATATTCGATTCAACCTGGAAAGAATCGTTAATCTTTTTTTCAATATTAATTTCAACCGCGGGATTAATAACAGAACTGAGGACATCGCCAATCTTAAGCTTCTTTGTTTTATTACTTATTACAAGCCATTTCTTATCGCTTAACCGCTGCGTTAAAACGATCTCGGCAAGGCCTCCGCTTCTGCGCTTAAAAAAAATCCTTGCAGGAATAACCTTCGCGTTATTTGCAACAAGGACATCCCCTTCACGGAGGAATTCTTCTATTTCAAAAAATAATTTATGCCGATATCCGGAATCTGACCTGTTTAAAACAAACAACTTCGATTCGCTTCTCTTTTCGGAAGGATACTGGGCAATAAGCTCTTCGGGCAAATAGAAGTAAAAATCTTCCAGAGAATAAATTCTATCTGCCGGCATAATCCTTTTGACCGGCATCCCTGATGCTTACTCCCCTGTAGTAATACTTAAGTATTTCTTTGTAACCGGCGCCCTTTTCTGCCATACCTTTAGCGCCCCACTGGCACATACCAACGCCATGGCCCCAGCCGTGGCCGGAGAGTATAAGCCCGTCTTTGACCTTCTTTGCGCTAAAGAACATGCTTTTTATTTTCTTCTCAGGAAAAAGAAGACGAAGCTCATTGCCTGTTAATTTTATTGTGCCATGTTTATGTTGTATAACTGCCGAGAACACCCTGTTCCCTTTTCGCTCAAAAGAAATGCCGGAAATGGGGCCGACACTTTTGTATTTCCTGCCGAGGCATTGCTTAATATCGTACAACGTAAGTTTTTCTTCCCAGCTGTAATAAGGCGAATCTTTGCAGAAGCTGCAGCTTACGGATTTTAAATAATCCTCGCCATCGCCGCTCCACACATTCCTGTCGTCGGTCGTTCTGCCGCCGCAGGTCGAATGAAAGAACGCGACAATGGGTTTGCCGCGGGAGAATGCCACCTTTCCCGATGTCTCATTTACTGCTGCTGTTGTGCTTTCTTTTTCAACCGAGACTCCCTTGTATACCTGGAAATTGCTGGTGCTGTCCAGGTCGAACAGTGACTTTTTGTTTTTTGTTAAATGATGATATGTATATGTCCTTGCAGCGACTGCCTGCGCCTTTAAAGCTTCACTATCCCACGAGCTGACAATTTCGCCGGGCACAACGCTGTAAAGGTATTCGTTCATCTGAATTACGTTGATCACATGCATTTTGCCGAGCACATTATGCAGTTCAATCATTCCCCTGTAATCATCGCCGTCAATACTTAACGGGCTGCCCCACGACTCTATTAAAACCGCGTTATCGATCTTACCAGGTTCATAATATATATCCTTCCCGGTGTCGGAATATATTATTTTACCGGTTTTTTTATCGGTTATCTTAAATTTTGTTCTGGAAGATACTAAAACCCTCTGCTCTGTTTTTTTCAGCAGTATTCTGATGAATAATTTGTCAATGCCGGATACCTGATATTGTTTATAAATATATTTTTTGGAAGGCGTACAGGAAAGATACACGAGCAGAAAACAAGTAAGTGACGTTAAAAGCGTTAATGTTATACTTTTATTATTTTTCATCAAGATTATAAAACGGATAAAATCTTTTTTTATAAATATTACAGCTCTTATAAAGATCATTGGTCCACTCCCGTAAAAGACTAAAATATAAAACAAATCTTTTTCGGCAAGCAGAAAGACAATCAGTTATCAATAAAAATTCACGGGCTGTATTTTTTAAACTCTCGGATGATATTTCTTATGAATCTCTTTAAGTTTACGTTTGGCCAAATGCGTATAAACCTGGGTTGTGGAAATATCCATGTGCCCAAGAAGTTCCTGCACAGAGCGCAGATCGGCTCCGTTTTCAATAAGATGAGTTGCAAAAGAGTGTCTTAAAGTATGAGGCGTTATATTTTTTTCTATTTCAGCTTTCTCTACGTAACCTTTTAAAAGACGCCAAACAGATTTTCTGTTAAGCAAAGGACCTTTCTTGCTGATAAACACATACTCGCTCGTCCTGTTGCTACCGAGAATAACAGGCCTTGATTCATTTATATATTTATTCAGCAGTCTTACAGCTTCCTCGCCTATCGGCACAAGCCTTTCTTTGCTCCCTTTCCCAAGCACCCTTATATATCTGTTGCTGAAATCAACATTATTGATTACAAGCTCAACAGCTTCCGAAATGCGAAGCCCGCAGGAGTACAGAAGCTCAAAAAGCGCCTTATCGCGAAGCTCGTAAATATCATCTTCCGAGATAGTTTTATATAGCTTATTGATCTCTTTAATGGTTAAAAAGTCGGGTAAAGATTTTTTTATCTGAGGCGTTTCAACTTTATTGGTCGGATTTTCAAGCTCGCCTGTAGTGTCCGAAATAAAATTATAGAACTGCCGTATGGCGGCTAAAGATCTTGCAAGCGTCCTTGACGAGTTGTGTTTTTTTAGTCTCTCGAATTTAAGGAACTGTTTTATGTCGTCACCTGTAGCGGTCATGATGTCCTTATTAAGGGACGATAAAAATTCGTTGAATTTTTTAAGATCGTAAGTATATGCATAAACAGAATTATCGGATAATCCCTTTTCAATCTGCAAAAAGCGCTTGAATCTTTTTATTGCCGAAGTCTCTTTCAATTCCGGTCTCCTTAATATTTATTTATCAGAATATTTATTTCATTCAATTTTTAATATAAATTTAACAAATTGCATTTTAAGCAGAAAACCTTGAATCCGCAGAAAACCGACTGGGATTATGTATCATATTTAATAAATATATCGGTAAAAAACGAATTTGCACTTAATAGGGAATATGATTTTTTTTAATAATGAATGTATAATTATTGCACATTGATCATGGAACTGCTGCGCTGTTTATTCAAACCGGAGAGCATCAATAGGCTTAAGATCAGATGCTTTTTTTGCGGGATAATAACCGAAGAAAATTCCTACAAAACTTGCGAACAGAAACGACACTATAACAGACGGCACTGAAAACAGAAAAGGCCAGTCGACAAAGAACACAATTAAAAAGTATATTACAAGGCCAAGAGTAATACCGACAATACCTCCGGCCGAACTTAAAGTTACGGACTCGATCAGGAACTGAAGCAGAATGTCTTTCTTTTTGGCTCCGATTGCAAGTCTGATTCCGATCTCACGCGTGCGTTCACTCACCGAAACCAGCATAATGTTCATAATGCCGATGCCGCCTACAATAAGGGATATTGAAGCAATGAACGCAAGCAGAATTGACAGCACATTCGAGATATAATCAGCCTGTTTTAATTTATCCTTGCTTGTCTCCATTTTAAAATCATCCGGCTTCCCTGCCGGTATTGAATGTATCCTCCTGAAATATTCTCTTATATAGTTCACAGTCTCGTCAACCTGCCCGGCAGAATATGTCGAAGCATTTAACTGGTCAAAGCTCTTTGATCCAATGATCTTTGTCTGTACAGTCGTATACGGTATTACGAGAATGTTATCGAAGTCCCTTCCGGAAAGAGCCTGCCCGATGGGCACAAGACTCCCGATAATCTTAAACGGAACATTCATAATAAGCATTACTTCTCCGACGGGATTCGTAAAACCGAACAATTCCGTCCTGACTGTGTTACCAATTACCACAACCTTATCGCTTGAAATCAGTTCAATATCGGTAAAGTACCTGCCGTATTGAAGTTCATAGTCCATCATTGAAAAATAGTTATTATTTACTCCGTAAATCCTGCTTTTTATTGATCTGTTTTTATATTTTACCGGAGTGTACGATCTGTATATTTGAGGAGTAATATACTGAATCTGAGGGAACATGCGTTTAAGATCATCCATATCCCTTTCAGTCAAAGGTCTGGCTGAATTATAAATGGAAATAGCATTCGCCCCGGCAGTATAAATTTTCTTTTTAACCGCGATTCTCGCGCTGTTTCCTATACCGATCATAATAATTACCGACGATACGCCAATAATAATCCCAATACTGGTTAAGGCAGATCTCATCTTGTTTCTGCTCAGCGCTCTTAATGCTGTAATAAATGCATTTCTTACATTCATGCGATTGACTATTTCTTTTTTTTCTTTTTTTTAACAGCAATATCCTGAATTATACTGCCGTCCCTGAATATGACTTTTCTGTCAGTAAACTCAGCCACTTCTGGCTCATGAGTAACCAGAATAATAGTGATACCCATTTCCCTGTTAAGTTTTGTAAACATTTTCATTACTTCTATTGTATTATGCGTATCCAGGTTGCCGGTAGGTTCATCCGCAAGTATAATTGCCGGATCATTAATAAGGGCGCGCGCTATTGCGACCCTTTGCTGCTGGCCGCCGGATAGTTTATTCGGGTGATGATGCTCCCTCTCTGCCAGGCCTACGAGAGCCAATAGCTCCCTGGCCTTGCTTTTAATTTCGTGCGACCCGACATGCCCCCTGTAAAAGAGAGGAAGCTCTACATTTTCAATTGCCGAAGTCCTTGAAAGAAGGTTGAATCCCTGGAAAACAAAACCAATTTTGCTATTACGGATTTCGGCCATGTCATCATGGCTCATTGTTTTAGCTTCTGTTCCGTCCAGATAATAGCTTCCCGAAGTCGGCAGGTCCAGAAAACCGAGAATATTCATAAAAGTTGATTTGCCTGAACCTGACGCTCCCATTATAGCTACAAATTCCCCTTCAGCAACATCCATAGAGACATTATTCAAGGCAGTAACGCTGATATCCTCTCCCTGCCCGTATATTTTAAAGAGGTCTTTTATCTCGATTATTTTTTGTTTCATGCTTTTTCAGAAAATATTAATTGAGGCTGTTTTCAAGAGATTTCTCACATTCGTTCGAAATGACACGGCAATAGTCATTATATAAACTGCTATAATCTCAAAAAAATCAATGCTTTAAAAATCTGATAGAATTAATAAATACTGAGCATATTATCTATCTGATTGATTCCTTTGCTTCGCCGCCTTTATTAATTCCGACAAGTATTTCGTCACCAGTTTTAAGCTTATCCGAAATCACCTCGGTAAAGTAATCGCCTGTCAGGCCTGTCTTTACTTCTACTCTGGTAACCGGCAGACTCTTGACTGCAAGACTTTGCTTTTTCCAGAGATATTTTTTACCGGGTTCAATTGCCATGTCAACAGGTGAGACAATAAACGCCTCGCTTGGAACGCGCAAAACATTTTTTTTGCTTGCCACTTCTACAGTTGCCGTTGCGGTCATGCCAGGTTTCAGGATTAACTCCTTGTTATAGCAGGTAACAATTGCCTGGTACGAGACAAGCTGTTCTTTTTTAATCGGGTTCAGCCTGACCTGGTCGATCCGTCCTTCAAAAGTTTTTTCCGGAAAAGCGCTCACAGTAAATACGACGTTCTGGTCTTTTTTAATAAAACCTATATCCGACTCGTCAACCTGTATAATGAGGCGCATTCTTGTTAAATCCTCAGCGATAACGAACAGCACTTTATTTTGCGTAATGGGAACATCCTGCTGAATATCCTTTGAAATAATCACCCCGGAACTGGGCGCAAGTATTCTGGTATTATTCTTATTCCTTTTGGCGATTTCATACTCGTTCTGTATCTGTTTTAGCTGCGTCTCAATTTTTTTATACTGAAGCTCTGCCTGCTCAAGGCCTTTGCTGGATATTAAACCGTCCTTAAGCATATCCTTTTTTGCGTTCAGATCCCGCTTTGCAGAGAGCAGTTCAAACGCAATAGATTCTCTGCGTGAATCTATCTTTAATATTTCCTGTTCAATTTCGGTTGCATCAATCGTTGCCAAAAGCTGGCCTTTCTTTACATGCTGGTTATAATCAGCATACACATTTGTAACCAGCCCGTTTATCCGGCTGAGAACTGAATGAGAATCCTGTATCTCCAGCGTGCCGGTTGTTGAAATAGTCTTTTTTACATCACCCGTATTGAGCTTCTCATAACGATACGTTAATCCCGTATCTCCGCCGCAGCTTCTAAGCAGCAAATAAGTAGCTGCCGTCATTATAACAATAATTATTATTATAATTTTTTTATTGGGTATTTTCTTTTTTACTTTGTGCATAAGTATTCTTCGCCTAGCCCGACTGCATTTGATAGTTTTGCAAGTATAATGAGATAATCATAACCTGCTTTAATGAAACCCAGCTCGGATTTTAAAAACGTCATCTCAGCGTCCTGTAATTCAAGCTGAGTGCTTAATCCGTTTTCATAGCTTTTCTGAGCCAGTTTAAGGTGCTTTTGTGAATTATCCATCATAAGTGCAGAAAGATCAATTTGTTTTTTATATTCATCTATACTTTGGAAATAATTTCTTATTAATGTCCTTATATTTATTAATATTTCACGCTCAATATATTTCGATTTATTGTATTCCGCAATTTTAGAATCTACCCTTGCATCAATAGCCCCGCCCGACCAGAGATTTAACTTTGCACTAATGCCAAGATTAATTGCTCCTGTCCAATTCTCCCACTTCACCTTGTCTTTAAATAATTCGGGATCATTATACTGATCTTTCCACCCATAAAGAATATTAGTATTCTGCATGCCTACTGCTCCCAATAAATCGACGCTGGGATAATGCGCCGAACGCGCAATGGAAATATTTGATTGATTGATTTCTTTAGACATCTGGGAAATTTTGATATCTGGATTATTGCTTTCCGCCAGTTGATACAATTTAGTCAAGGTAAAACGCAATACCGGTAGCTTCTCAGATTTAATCGGAGAGAATTCAATATTTTCATCTATAATCCCCATGGATGCAAGTAGCTCGGTTTTTACAATATTTTCATAATTCTTTGCTTTTTCGTACTCCAGCCGTGCATCGGCAAGGTCAACTTCCGATTTAGAGACATCAAGGATTGGCCTTTGGCCATTTTTATAAAGAAGATTCGCTTTCTGAAGTTTGGAATGGAATTTTTCTACAAGCTGCTCTCTTTTCGCCCTGTTTTCCCTGGCAAATAAATATCCGAAATAATTCTTTTTAACATTTACAATAATTTCAGCTTTTGCTTTAAAGGCTTTCATTTTCGCTAGGTCAATGCCCGATCTGGCGGAATCAATTGCATCTCCTCTTTGTGGATCATATAGATTATATATAAATGTCGGACCCACAAACAGTCCTATCGATGTATCATGACCTGGTATACTCGCAATGCCATTTTTTGGCTTAACCACTCGGTTGCGTTCATCAATAAACTGATTTTCGATTGTCTTAATTTCGAAATTAATGTTCGCCCCGTTTTTCGATTTCGCGAACGCATAGTTAGCCTGTGCAATATGGACGTCCTCATCGGAGGCTTTTATTTCGGGATGATTTTGAACCGCAATGCCAATACATTCGTTTAGAGAAATTTTTCTAAGTTCCGAATAAAGCGGACCTGAAATAAAAAGAATAATGGATAAGATAAGTAGATATATTTTCATTGAATAAAATATTAAAATGAATAACTGTTTATGGATGTATATATTATTATCGTCATAAGATGGATATTAATATATTTTTATAGATGACTTAATATTTTTTAAAACAACTAAAAAAATCATTGACATTAGACTCAAACTTTCAGACAAGAAAAAAGCGTTTTAATGAAATTGCTGGCGTAGCTCAATCGGTAGAGCAGCTGATTTGTAATCAGCATGTTGGGGGTTCAATTCCTCTCGCCAGCTAATCGATGGTGAGGTTCCCGAGCGGCCAAAGGGAACAGACTGTAAATCTGTCGGCGATGCCTTCGGAGGTTCGAATCCTCCCCTCACCAAAAAAAGTTATATATTTACAATGTCAACACCGCCTGTCAAAAGGCGGTGTTGCTGTTTCCGGTTCTTATATCAATTTTTCTGTTGAAAGAACTTAATCAACTGCTTAATTATTTTGCTGCCTGCTCATTTAATTCTTTAAGCATTTTCGTCAGCATTTTATCGTCGAAACCGTGAGCATGTGCTCCTTCTTCTATTGTTTCGCTTGTTGAAATATGACATCCGATACAATGCAAACCATAACCCGCCATTATTGGTGCGGATTTAGGAAAATTTTTCATTACCTCGCCGAAAGTCATATTTTTATTAATCTTGTCCGGCATACGTTTTAACATCCTCCATAATATATTATTATATATAGTAATTTCAATTCGGATCGATGTCCACTACTTTTTAAAGATCAGCAAAAGCAGTCTCGATGCGAACAGAAATGAATTCAAAAATCCGGGATCAGTTCTGAAAACCGCAATCCCCTCCGTACCTGTGCATTCCGCAAGTGCCGGAAGCGCAGCATGATCCTGCCTGAGCGCACGATGGCATTTCCACCGAAGCTCCGCCGCCTTTCATAATGAATCCGCTTCCGCCGGTGATCAATCTTTTAACCCCTGCGCCGCATTTAGGGCATTTATCTACCGGATTTTCTGTCATCCCGTGGAATACTTCAAATCTATTATTGCATGATGAACAATGATATTCGTATGTTGGCATAAAAAACCTCAATCCTGTTAAAATTTATTATAAAAACTGTGTTTAATAAAAAATACTAATTATCATATTGACAAGTCAAGTATTTAAACTAATAATCTATTGACATTTTATAAAAGTTCAATAAGTTTATTAAATTAAGTTAACATACGGAACAATAATGCATATTGACGATAAAAATAACGACATTAATCTGGATTCATTCTCAGATGATGATCTGAATTTTGAAAATCTTTTTGAGGAACCGGAAGCCTCACTAAAATCATCCGAAAAAAAACCTGTTCACAAAACAAAACCTGCTTCTGAAAAAAAACCGCAAAATAAAATCAGCTCTTTCGAAGACTTCACTGCATCTGAACCTGCGAAAAAAAAGCGCACAATAAGCGATTTTGAACCGGATATGGACGCGCTGTTAATGACCGCGCAATCATCAATGATTATTGAAGGCATGGAACATTACAGCAATAAAGATTTCTCTTCAGAAGCGCTTCAAGTATATATCGAAGCATTTAAAGGAGTGGATCTTTATATAAAAATATTAAACAGGAATCCCAATAACTACCGCAAGCTTAAAAAACTGATCGATTCAGATACGGATTGCCAGCAGGTGGAAAAATTCGCATTTGAATTATATAAGGAACAATGCGGGTCTACCCCAAATACAGATAAGGAAAAATTGGAAGCTTTTGAATTATTCAAACAGATATTCAAACAATCCATCAATAAATCAAGCATAAGCAAATCGATGAAATTATTAAGAAAATATTTTCTGTTATCCGGCGGACTTGATACAGAAAAGATTCAGGAACTGATAAACAGCGGCAGCCTTGAATTAAAAAGAGAGATTAACTATTTTCACCAGCATCTGCACGTCGCTCTTGATATGCTAAAAAAAGGCGACAGCGAAATCGTAAGAGGGCTCAAGGGAAGAGACTTGAATGTATTTATTACAAAAAGCTCTGAGCTGCTGGGACATTATTATAAAACACAGGATAATATAAAAATTTCGGATTATTATTTCAGGATATATACTATTTATAAAAAATATTTTATAATTAAACAATAAAATTCCCGGGGGCAAGCCTCTGTGAGCTTATAAAAACATCTCTGTCATCTCATAAATTAATCCATCCATTTGAAAAAAGCCCTGTCTGCTAAATTTGACTTTCATATCATTATCAAATTCTTCGATTTCCAGCAGATTCTTTTTTTGCAAATCAATGAATTTGCTCATTAACTCTTTGCTTAACCCGATTCCGAGTTTTGATTCAAAGTCCTTGACCGATATTCCTTCAGCAAGGCGCATTCCCGATAGAATATATTCCACAATCTCGGAATTTTTTGTTCTTTTATCCTTTTCCCTTATATTGCCATTCATCTTAATATATTCTTCTATCGAAGCCGGATTATAAAAACGCTCATTATTATAAAAAGAGTGGGCGCCTGCGCCGAATCCGGCATACGGCATGAATTTCCAGTATTTTAAATTATGTTTTGATTCAAAATCCGGTAAAGCATAATTGGAAACCTCGTAATGGTTGTAGCCGGCATTTGTAAAAAAATCCATTGTCCTTTCCAAAAAAATTCTTTGCATATTGTTAAGGTTCTTAACCTGCAAACCGCTTTTCGCCAATGGTGTTCCGGCATCTATGCTAAGGGTGTACGCCGAAACATGCTCTATCCCATAACCGACAATTTTTTTTAGTTCTTCCCGCAAGTCACGTTCCGATTGGCCGGGAATGCCGATTATAATATCAACGCAATATACGATATCCGGAAAACTTATAAACTCCGAAAGCATCTTATCATTGCACAGACATGCGGATCTACCAAGAATACTATGCAATCTTTTATTAAATGTCTGCACACCAAGCACAACCCTGTTTATTCCAACGGATTTATATTCTCCGATTTTATTTACAGAAAAGTCATCCGGGTTACATTCTATTGTAATTTCTAATTTTTCGTCTTTAAGTTTTAAACTTTTCTTTATCTGCGAAAATATTTTATTAAGCTGGATGGAAGTAAGAAGAGACGGAGATCCGCCTCCTAAATAAATCGTATCTATTTCAAAATCCCTTAGTTCAGTACTTCTTTTTTCAATCTCGCTTAAAAGCGCTTTTAAATATTTATTTATTATTCCGGTTTCATCATTTCTGTCGTTTTCATCAACAGGAACCGAGTAAAATGAGCAGTAAGAACATTTTCTTCTGCAGAATGGAAAGTGAATATACAACCCTAAATTCATTATTTTTTATCCGGCATTCCCATGTTTACATTTATACTTTTCTTAGGTTCAAATCCGCCGTTTAAACATAAAACAAGCTGCTTAATGGATTCATGCGTACTGGAGAATGTGAAAAACACAGGGGGTAATCCTTTAATTGAACCCAGTGGGAACGGATTGCCTGTGCATAAAAAATACAACTTAATCTGATTTTCTTTGCATACATTTATAATTTTATTAATTGAATTATTATCTATTCTATCAAATTGATAATAAGCAATAGTGTTTTTTAAAGATTTCTTTTCTTTGTTTTGTAACGCACTTTTTAATGTTTGATTAATAAAATCATTTTCTGTTTTAAATAATTTAATACTTTTTTTTAAGTCCTTATCAGCTAAAGAGCCGACTTCGGTTATAAAAAAACTATTTGATGAAATAAATATTTTTGAAAATTCATTATTAATAAAATCTTCTTTTCTATAGTTCGAACCGGAATAAAAATATATAGATTCTCTCGATACCTTCCTGTTCAGCTCTTCGGATTTCGTTAAAATCTCCGCTTCTTCTTTAGTATAATTATAATCTTCGTATTTACTTTTTCCTTCCTCATCATTCATTATTCCAAACCGCAATTTTGTTTTAATGATTCTCTCGACCGATTCGTTTATTCGATCAACAGGGATTATCCCATCAGCAACAGCTTTGTTAAGAGCTCCCGAAATTATTTCAATACTGTTACCGTAGGTGCTTACTAAAACGATATCAGTACCTGCAATTACAGATTTCACTGCAGCATCTCCCAAATCCATAATTTTTGAAACCGCATTCATTTCCATGTCATCTGTTATAACTATTCCTTTAAAATGCATTTTATTGCGTAAAATATCCGTCAGGAATTCTTTTGAAATTGTAGCAGGCAGATTATTTTTTAAAATCTCAGGGAAAGATATATGAGCGGTCATAACTCCTTCTACGTTGTTATCTATAGCGCGAACAAAAGGTGGAAACTCGACCTTATGAAGTCTTTCAATATTATGATGAATTACGGGCAAAGTCAAATGCGAGTCTTTATCAGTATCGCCATGGCCGGGGAAATGTTTACATACTGCAATGCATTTTGATTTTTGCAGTCCTTTAATATAGGCTGCACCTAGCCTGGAAACGATGTCAGAATCTGAACCAAAAGATCTGGTGTTTATTACCGGATTTAAAGAATTATTATTTACATCAATCGCAGGCGCAAGGTTCATATTTATTCCTATCATTCTGAGTTCCATTCCGGTAATCCTTGCACTGTCATAAACGAGTGATTCGTTATCTGCTACTCCAAAGGCCATATTACCCGGGAACTGGGTTACCCCGCTCGTAATGCGCCTTACTCTTCCTCCTTCCTGATCTATTGAAATAAACATAGGTATCCTGTAGTTGGATATTGCCGTTTGCTGCATTTCTTTTATATATTGCCTGGTATCTTCCGTGCTTCCGATATTATAACCGAATAAAATAATTCCTCCCGGATAATAATTAGTAATGATAGCTGTTGTTTCTTTGCAGATTTTGTTATCCGGAACTCCCAGCATAAGCATTTGTCCTATTTTCTCCTGCGTGCTCATTTTGCCGACCGCCTGGCCGGCTTTGTAATTTATTCTTGTTTCACAGCAAAGTAAGACAAATAGCAGAATAATCATTGATGAAATATTATATTTTGCCGGCATTAAAATACTCCTTGGAATTTATAGCTCAGAATAAACAAAATATAGATCGATAATTAGTGTATTCAAGAATAAAATATATAATTGAATTTTTTTAAATCGTTTTTTAAACATGATGTTTTTAACATATATAACAGGAGAAAACAATGAGCCTTAAAAAAGCAAAGGCAGCTTATTTAAATGCTGATTTCTTAACATCCAGAGAAGCCAGAACAATCAGAATAACATCTGAATATCTTGAACCCGAAAAACGATTTGAAGAAATGAATATATTCCACACTGTTGTTTTTTTCGGCTCAGCCAGAACAAAAGATAACAAGGAAAGCAAATCTTACTGGGCTGCTGAAAATTTCGCATATAAGCTTGCAGAATGGTCAAAAGAACTGGAAAAGAATGGCGAAGGTTTCTATATTATGACAGGAGGCGGACCCGGCATTATGGAAGCTGCGAACAGGGGCGCAAACAGGGCGGGAGCAAAGACAATAGGTTTGAACATATCAATTCCTTTTGAACAGCAGCCAAATAAATATATATCGCCGGAATTAAATTTCGAATTCCATTATTTTTTTATGAGAAAACTCTGGTTTTTATATCATGCGAAAGCTCTTATAGTTTTTCCAGGCGGGTTCGGGACCCTGGATGAACTATTTGAAACACTCACCCTGTTACAAACCAGAAAAATTGAAAAGGGCAACATACCTATCCTGCTTTACGACCGTGAATTCTGGGAAGGATTAATTAATTTCCGGAAACTTGTAGATGAAGATCTCATATCGTCTGAAGATCTTAATTTATTTCATTTTTTTGATGATCTGGACGAAGGCTTCAATTTTCTTAAGCCGAGGCTGGAAAAGTTTATAAATAAAGTAAATCACGGATTAATTAAAGTTTAAATAAAAAATTATTTTATTTTATGCTGTTAATAGTTATTTGAACTCATCTCAATAATGGCCGGTACTTTGAAAATTTGATAGAATTATAAAGATTTTATCATTGATTTTTTTTTATTATTTTATATCCTGTTAAAAGCCATATCCTATAAAGCGTTTAATTATTATATCCGGACCTTTTCAAATAAAATATGTTTTCAGGAAGAAAAGCATGAAAAACAATGTATTGAAACTCTGTATTATCCTGTTATTTTTCTATATATCACCATCAAGCTCTTTCGGCGCAGTACAATACGGTAAATACATCAATAATACGTACAATTATGAAATAATAATACCGTTGTCATGGCAAAAGAAGGAATCAACAATCCAGAATAAACATGTAATGTATGCCTCGATAAACCCGAATACCGGGATCAAGGTAAGGGCATTTAAGTCATCAGACGAGGATATTGAGAAAATAGTCCATTCCGAAACATGGGACCTGCGGAAAATAGATCCGAAATTAAGCAAAATTATCGAAACGGAAAAAATTACAGTAAAAAAGAATATTACCGGAAAGTTATTAATATTTGAATATAGATCGAAAAAGAATGATATTTTACAAAGGACACTGATAACTTTAAACAATAAAATAATTTACATTGTCGAATGCAAATCGCCGCGATTTAATTTCAGTAAATATGAAGATATTTTCACTACTGCACTGGCAAGTTTTAAATACATTCAGGCCGGTGCCGGACAGGACGCAGCCATAAAGGATGAACCCCCTAAAGAGGAAATCATTAAAGAAAAACCGAAAGAACAACCGCAGGAAGAACTTATTGAAGAGGACGAAAAGCTTTAAAACTGATTGCCCAAGGCCGGACTTGAACCGGCACGGATGTTAAGGTCCGAGGGATTTTAAGTCCCTTGTGTCTACCAATTCCACCACTTGGGCATGGTTAAAATAGGCGCCGAGCGGATTTGAACCGCTGCATAAAGGTTTTGCAGACCTCTCCCTTGCCACTTGGGTACGGCGCCATTGACAAATACATCACCTAAATACAAACATCTATCTAATACACAAATCTTTTGTCAATCAAAAAAGCCGAATGTTAAATACCTGCATTTTAGTGCTCCGGTTATTTTAAAAATTAATAAATTTCGCATCTCCCCATAACCGTTCCAGCTGATAATATTCCCTGAGATCCTTTGTGAATATATGTATTACTATTTCATAATAATCAAGCGCTATCCATCCGCTATCCAGTCTTGGATTAGGCACCCCCTGAAAACTTATGTTCTTAAAATATTTCTGAACTTCTTTTGCGAGAGCGCCGCAATGAATATGCGAATTGCCTGTACAAATAATAAAATAATCGAAATAACTGTTTATTTTTCTTAAATCCATGAGAAGTATATCTTTTGCTTTCTTCTCATCAAGAAGAGCTGCACAGTTTTTTGCTGTCTCAAGAATTTTACTTTCCGGTATATTTTTTTTTAACACTTCATGCAATCCTGATGATCTATTTCTGTTATTTATATTTCGCAAGGTCACTGCCGATTATTATAAGCACATTAGTAAGCTGACTGCTGTCTACAATATGATAAATATTTGTGACCCCCAGAAGGTCGGCGACTTTTTTTACAGGCCCAATTTCTCCTCTTCTATTTATAATTACCGTCTTTTCAAATGCCGGGTAAGGAGCAGTGCCGAACTCAAGGACATTAAATCCCTGGGTCACAAATTTATACCTAATTTTTCTGGCAAGTCCTGCAACATCGGTACCGTTTAATATTTTTACTTTAACCTGCTGCTCGGACTCATCATCTACAACAAGTTTTCTTAAAAATTCTTTGGAATATATTTTATAAGCGATCTCATCTATAGCGTAAAAGCCGTCTTTTCCCGAAAAACCGGGTAATACAGTACATATTAAATCAGAATTCTTTTTTCTTAATAATTTTGTAAGTGATAAAATTTCCTGTGGAAGTAAATTAGTTTTTACTGTTTTTATAATTTCAGAAATAAACTCAATATTAAAAAATTTTTCATATTTTTCTTTATTGTAAAACAATGTTAACAAAATATTCTGTATCCGATCGTATTTTTTATAAATTGAATTCTCTTCCACTGAATTTATATATTGATTTACTTTATCACCATTAAAATAATTAAGGCCGAAATTTATTCCGTGAATATTCATCCCGTCCAGCACATAAAGTTCGATTCCGTTGATAAGATCAATAAATCTTTCAACATCAGGCGAATACAGAACAACATAAAACGGAATATTTATTTTTAAATCACGCCCTAAAGATTTGCTTAAATCATTAAAATCATTAATATTAATTTCGCTGATTTTATTAAAATTTTTACCTTTTCCGTTAAAGTCTACTCTGTATTCAGGAGGTATAAACGTTATTCCGATTTTACTTTTTTCCGGGTTAATGCTTAATATGGCGTAAAAGATATGCTTGTTTTTTTTATAAACATTGCTTCCTGCAATAAGTATATTAATCATTTTCCTGCTTTCAACAAAGTTATCAACAGCATTTCTGGTGTTTTTTTTATAAAATAAAAATATGAACAGAAAAATGACTATTGCAGCTAAAGATATGCTGATAATGGCAATCTTATTTTTCAAAATTTATAAAGCTCCTTTTTGATTATATATTTTCCCACGTCCGGCGGCACCAGATATCTGATCGATTTACCATTTCTTATGTTGCTTCTGATCCCGGAGGAACTTATCTCGATTAGTGGATTATTAATTAATTTTACATCTTTTGCCTTTCTCATAATTTTTGTATTAATCTGATCGTACCCGGGCCGCTCCATAATAATAAAGGAAAGCATCTGCAATAATTGATCAGCATTTTTCCATGTATCTACTTCATTAAAGGCGTCCGTTCCAATTAACAAGAATAATTCGGAATTCTTATAAATTGTAAATAATTGTTTTATCGTAGTAATAAAATATGATTCGTCCGGCCTGTCTAACTCGATCCTTGAGGCCTCGAAATAAGGATTTTCCGATACAGCAAGCTCCACCATTTTAAATCTGTCATCTGAGGAAATATTGCCCTCGAGTACTTTATGAACCGGATGTCTGGAAGGAATAAACAGGACTTTGTCGAGCTGGAAAGCCTCTCTGATTATCTCGGCGTTTATTAAATGTCCATAATGTACAGGATTGAATGTACCGCCTAATAGTCCGATTTTCAATTTCTTATCTGGCCGCTCCCGTATATTACATATTTCAGGCAGGTTAAGCCCATTATACCCATGGTCCCGCGCGCATGGAGTTTCTGCGTGGAAATCCCGATCTCAGCTCCAAGCCCGAACTCGCCTCCATCATGAAACCTTGTAGAAGAGTTTACAAATACTGCGGAAGAGTCAACTTTTTTCAGATAGTTTTCCGCGTTCTCATAGTCTGCTGTTACAATCGCTTCGGAATGATTGGACCCGTACCTGTGTATATGATTTATTGCTTCTTCCATTGAATCTACTATTCTGACAGCCAATATCAAATCAAGATATTCTTCGTGCCAATCCGCTTCCGAAGCTTTTTTTACTTTTTCGGGCAATATGGCTAAAGTCCTATCGCATCCCCTGATCTCTACTCCCTTGTCGATAAGCGCTTTTAGCAGCCGCTTTGTTTCCGGAAAATCTTTATGAATCAGCAGGGTTTCCATCGCGTTGCAGACACCCGGCCTCTGGACTTTAGCATTAACTGAAATATTTATTGCCATCTCGGGTTCCGCGCTTTTGTCAATAAACGTATGACATACGCCTTTATCATGTTTAATAACAGGAATACGCGATTCTGCACTGACCATTTTTATGAGGCTTTCGCCGCCTCTTGGAATAACGATATCGATATACCCACTCATTTTAAGCAGCTGGATTACTGCTTCGTGCTCTGTTCTGTCAATAAAAGACACAGCCCCTACAGGGCACACGGATTTTTTAAGAACTTCATTGATAACGGAATAAAGGGCTTTGTTTGAAAATATCGATTCTTTACCGCCGCGGAGTATTGCTGCGTTTCCGGACTTTATTGCGAGAGCTGCAATATCCGTAGTTACATTAGGCCTGGATTCATATATCACTGCCACAACACCGATCGGGACTCTCATCTGCCCTACCCTGATGCCCGACGGCCTTACGCTCATAGATTCGATCCTGCCAACCGGATCTTCCAGCCTGGCAATATCTTCAATTGATGCTGCCATTCCGTTAAGCCTGTCGCTGTTCAGCAAAAGCCTGTCACGGACAGCTTTTGAAAGACCGGCTTTATCGGCCTCCGAAAGGTCTTTCTTATTTTCATCAGCGATAAAACCGGATTTCTCACGGATAGCCGCAGCAATATCATATAAAATTTTATTTTTTTCGTTTGTCGACAGGTTGGCAATTACTCTGGAAGCATTTTTGGCTTCTTCGCAAATACTGCCGATATATTCTGTAATATCCTTTTCAATCATAATAACTAATGTGAATCTTTCCTTAAATCAGCTGTCAAGCTTTCCCTTTTTTATCTTTCTTATCATCTTCGGTATTTTCACCGCTGATGCTTTTTTTAAACTCCCTGATTCCGCCGCCGATATCTTTGGCTATCTTAGGGATTTTACCTGCTCCGAACAAAAGAAGAACGATAAAAAATATAATTACTAATTCTCCCATTCCAAGTCCCATAATTTACCTCCAGATGATGCTTATTCGATATAAACAGTTTTTTTATTCGTTTGTCAAATACAATAAATGATCCGGGCTACATCTTTTGTGCCAACAGTTCCGCGATCTGAACAGCATTAAGCGCCGCACCCTTCCGAAGCTGGTCACCCGAGATAAAGAAATTCAGCCCGTTATCGCAGGAAACATCCTTGCGGATCCTTCCGACGTAACAATCGTCTTTTCCTGCCGCAAATAGCGGCATAGGGTACTTGCTGTTCGCTACATCATCAAATACCTGCAGCCCTGGCGCTTTCGAAAAAAGCTCCCTTGCCTTTTCAGGGGAAACCGGTTTTTCGGTTTCAATTGTAACAGCTTCCGAGTGCGCAGTAAACACAGGCACCCTTACGCAGGTAGCAGTTACTTTTATTGAAGTGTCACCCATTATCTTTTGCGTCTCATTATACATTTTCATCTCTTCTTTAGTGTATCCGTTATCCAGAAAGACATCGATATGCGGTATCAGGTTATAAAGGAGCTGATGCTTAAAGAACTCAACCTTTATTTCATGCCCTGCCGCCCACGCACGCGCCTGGTTCTCAAGCTCGTACATGCCTTTGGCGCCCGCACCGGAAGCAGACTGATAAGATGATACGACGACTCTGCTTATTCTACTGTGATCGTGAATGGGCTTTAGCGCAACAACCATTATTATTGTAGTGCAGTTCGGATTAGCAATAATCCCTTTATGTTTAAACGCATCGTCCGGATTAACTTCCGGAACAACAAGAGGAACGTCTTTTTCCATTCTAAAGGCGGAACTGTTGTCAATAACAACTGTGCCGTCAAGTACGGCAGAAGGTACGAATTCCCTGCTTATTGAAGCTCCGGCAGAAAAAAGAGCTATGTTTATATTTTTAAAGCTGGTATGTTTCAGTTCTTCTACTTTGTAAGATTTATGATTAAAGGTGTATTCCTTTCCGGCAGATCTTTTTGATGCCAGCAACACAAGTTTATCCACCGGGAAGTTACGCTGTTCAAGAATTTTAAGCATCGTTTCGCCGACAGCGCCGGTCGCACCAGCTATTGCCACATTATATTTTTTCATAGCTCCTCTTAATTTAATTATTTCGCTTTGTTGAATACATACCTTAAAAAAATAATTTGACTCTTTTGCAACAAAAAAATTTTTAAAATATATTTTTATTTAAAATTTTGAATTATATTCTCAACATTGTCGAGGAGAGCCTTAACAGCATCGGCAGCCTTTATTGTTTTCAGTTTTTTTCCTTTGGAGAAAAGCAGCATTTTCCCCTTTCTTCCTCCGGCTATGCCTATATCCGCGTGAGCCGCTTCCCCCGGGCCGTTTACCTCGCAGCCCATAACCGCAATTGTTAAGCTGATATTTTTCTCCTTAAGCGCATTACCGAATTTTGCGTTTAATTCAGTTTCGACGCTTTGCGCAAGGGAAAGAATATCGAGTGAAGGATCGGTTCTCCCGCAGGTGGGGCACGATATTATACGCAAAACAGGCTTTCGCTCGCCCACAGACTCCAGTATCTTCTTTGCAACAACGATCTCATCCGCAGGATCGCCTGTCATACTGACGCGTATTGTGTCGCCAATACCGTTAAGAAGCAAATGACCTATCGTTATTGAACTCTGAACAGCGCACGACATCCCGTAACCCGCCTCTGTAAGCCCAAGATGCAGCGGATAATTCCTTACGGAGGAAAAAAGCTCATTTGCCTCAATCGTCTGAAAAATATCCGAGGATTTTATGGACACAACAATATCGAAAAAATCATTATCCTCCAGAATTTTTATGTGCTCCATGGCAGAATCAACCAGGCTTTGCGGAGAAACGCTGCCGTACTTTTTTGTATCCACAGAACCGCTGTTTACGCCCACACGTATGGGCACCGAGTAATCCTTTGCGGCCTTCAGCACCTCCCTCACTTTATCCGCGCTGCCGATATTCCCCGGATTTATCCTCACCTTGTCAATGCCGGCCTCGATCGACTTAATCGCTATCCTGTAATTAAAGTGCACATCCGCGGAAAGCGGCGTATCCACGGCTTTCCGTATTTTTTTAAGATATTTAATCGACTCTTCGTTTCGTACAGCAAGCCTCATAAGACCGGCTCCCTCATCTGTCAATTTTCGTATTTGTTTTATTGTGCCTTCAACATCCTCTATAGGAACATTTGTCATAGACTGAATTGACACAGGAGCATCTCCGCCTATTCCAAGGCCGCGCACCACAACTTTTCTTGTTTGTTTTCTGTTTTGTCTTAAATTGTCCATGCTGCTAATTACTTTCTAAATTAATAACTCATGCGTAATCGTTAACTATTTTCCCGTCGAGCAACCGGGGGAAATCCTGTTGTTAACCAGGAACTAAATAGCACCTATTAAAGCATAAAATCAAGTAAATAAATTTTATTAGTTAATGTATAAGCGTATAGGAACTGGAAAAATTTATTATTTTAGCTTAAAATTAAATACTTTTTCATAGATATATTATATCTTGACAAAAAATCTGATTCGATTTATCGGGATTGTTAAAAAAGCAGAATATCAATTGAATATTATTTATAGAGGATCTTGTGAAAAAAATTTTTGTATTATTTGTGTTTGCTTTGCTGATTTCAGCATGCAATAAAAGCTCCAGCGATTCCAGCGATACAAGCTTTAGGATGAAACCAAATACACTTACTAAGTTTGATTCGCCTGTGCCGGGGACTGAAATGAACTATAGTACAACTCTTGGAAGTGGAAATTATGCAATTATATATAACGGAACTATCAATAATGAGAATTATGTTGGGATTTCTTTGAGTAATAATCCTGATCCTGAAGGAACAGAAAGTTTTAATTTAAAAATTTATTTTCAAAGCTCCACAATTCCTTCTAGTTTTGCGCTTACAACTACCAATTGTTCAATTACATATAAAACTGGAAGTAATACTTATACAGTGCTTTCAGGAGGGCCACTAACTTTAAATTTCGCATCAGCTCCGGCAACAAATACTACATATACTATATATACTATTACTTCAAGTGGTTCAATTAGTGTAGGAGGAAATGCATTATCTTCTTTAAATATTAATGCAGTTAAAGCTAATTAATTTTTTAAAATAAAAAATAATTTTTCAATTTTAGTTTAATTAAAATCTAAAATTATATTAATACTCGCTATATATCGACTTGTTCACGCCCCAAAGCGTAAAGCGCACGCCTATGAGCGCCTGAAAGCCCATAATGTTATCATCCTTTAAATCATTGAAGAAATACGTCTTGTGAACACCTAAATCAATATACCCGCTTATGCCTTGCGTGAACATGTAAAGTATTCCTGTCCATGCTGCAACGCAAAGGCCTGTATCGCTCTTATCGGTTAAGTATTCATTGCGAAATGTTGTAGTGTTCCAGCCATAATCTTCTTTTATGCTCACCTTGCCTGCGCCGACTCCAGCCGAATTTTTCCAGAAAAGCGGCAATTTTTTTATATTGTAAAGATATTCAACCCCTGCAATTCCCATAAAATATTTATATTCATTATTTTTCGTTGTAGCCTCATCTTCAATTTTCCGTTGATTATAAATTCCTTTAGCAAAAATATTGAAATCATCGGCAACCTGGTAAAGTAGCGCGCCTCCGCCACCGACCTGGTTTTTAGCGTCCATTGTCTGGGTAAAAGCCCCGGCGCCATCCAGGGAGATATTGCCCATCGCAAATGATTCAGTGCAAAATAATAAAAAAATAAAAATTCCCGGAATACTTTTTAATCTCATGGAGGCATCTCCCCTTAATTTGATCTGTGATTTAATTTGCTAAATATTATAAATATTATTTTAAATAATGTCAAATACAATTAGTTAGTCAACCTGACTTACTTTTATACCGGTTGTCCGCAGGCATTAAAATTATATCTTTTATTTTGAACTCTTTGCGTTCCAGTATAAATAAAAAGGAATACCGGCAGCCATAAGCATTGCACCAAGCAATGCTTCACGGGTATTGGTAAAGAATGAAATGACAACAAGAACAAGACAGAATAAAATAAAAAAAGCAGGAATAACAGGGTACCCCCAGACTTTATATGATCTTTCAAGATGAGGCTCTTTTACGCGCATAATAAAAACACCCAATGTGGTTGCCCCGTAAAAGAAAAAAGCAGCAAAAACAAGCATATCTGTCAGCTGGTCAAATCCACCGGAAACAACAAGAAGAGATGCCCAGACTGCCTGTATCCATAATGCATAATTTGGACTATTGTATTCCGGATGAATTTCCGCTGCTTTTGAAAAGAATAACCCGTCTTTGGCCATGGCGTAATATATTCTGGGCGGCATAAGGATAGTGCTGTTGGTACAGCCGAAAGCTGTGATAAGTATCAAAAAGCTTAACATCATCACACCGGTTCCGCCTGCAAAACTGCTGACTACTGTTACTGCCGCAATTGCGTTCTGGGATTTATGAACTTCCACTAAACTGTCTATTGGAAGGACAAATAAATAAGTAAAATTTACAAGCAGATAAACTGTTATTACAATAGCCATTCCGCCAAACAGAGCCAGCGGTAAATTTTTCTTTGAGTTTTTAATTTCTCCGCCTAAAAATCCTACGCTGTTCCATCCTTCGTAAGCCCAGAAAGCAGCAAGCATAGCTGCAAACATGGCTTTTATCAGACCAAAATCGTACCAGCTTTTCTGTACATACAAGGATGAATTGTGCGTAATGCCGGAAATATTTCCTCCGCCGAAAAACAAGCCAGAGATCACTATAATCGCGAGTCCGGCAAGGATCAGCCTGGTAATGGAATTACTGAGCGAAGAACCCAGTTTTAATCCCCTGGTATTAATAAATGTTAATCCCACAATTAAAAGGATTGTTAATAATTTTACGCCAAAGTTCTCAAATGGTTTAAATGCGTTAAGGAATTCCATCTGTTCCAGGGACAGCGGCAGATGAGGCAAGGGAACAATTGAATTTAACGAGTGTGAAAAAAGGTAGGCAATTGAAGCGACTGCCGACGACTTAATTACTGTAAATACGCTCCACCCGTAAAGAAACGCCATAAACCGGCCGTAAATACGTTTAAAATATACGTATTCTCCTCCGGAATCCGCCAGCATGCCTGCTATTTCCGCGTTGCTTAATGCTCCAAAAAGCGATATTACTCCGGCTAACAGCCAGCAAAGCAAAACCAAAGAGGGTGACAGGAGTTCGGCCGACATTGGCGCTACTTTCTTATATACTCCGGAGCCAATAATAGAACTTACTACAAGTATTATGCTTGCTCCAAGTGTTAATGACTGTTTTAGTTCTCCTTGTTGTTTTGGCGTATTTCCCATTATTATTCCAGTTGATAGCCGCGGTATTTCTATATATGATATTATCCTGACGGATATTTTATTCTATATTTATAAATATTTTATTTTGCAAAAAATATCATAATGGCAGGAAGACATTGCGTAAACGGATCTGCAGAACACCATTCAAGCTAAGCCAACCATGTATCTGAATAGAATTTTCTTTCCCATGGCTCCCCACAAATCTGTATTATCTAATATCTTTGCTGTATTTGACCATATAACTTCTCCATTTTTTAAGTCGATTTAAACAATATTAATTATTAAAAAGAAGTGGTAATTTAAAATTAACTTGTTTTTCCCCTTTATCAAATTCGCGACCTTCTATTATCATAATTGTTTTACCATTTTTTTCTAATCGACCGATTGTAAATTTATACTGTTTTGCTTTAAAAGACTGTATATCTTTTAAAGCATTTAAATCTATATCTTTTGGTTCTTCAAATTTCCATTTATATCCTTTCCATTTACTTAAAAAACCGTTATTTTCATCAGTGATGTTTAATGTTTCTGAAAATAATAATTTATGCTCACCAACTATTATGATATTTTTAGTAATATCGATCTTGATGGCTTTAAGTAATGCTAATTTTCCTTCTGCTTCAAATTGAATAAAATCCCCCTTCTTTTTTATTATTATTTCTGCTTTTCCTGTTGATGCCAATTCTATATTTTTAGAATATTTGAAAAATTCTGTATGTTCTTCTTTAGTTATTCCGAGGTTTGGATGATAAGGCATTGGTTTTCCTTCAGGAATAGTCTTCATATAGTTCACAAACCACTGGTAATTTTTCCGTATTCCAACTTGAATTTTTTTTGCCAGTTCTTCTTGACGTTTATTTATTTTAGTCTCCATTATATCAGCAATTATTTTCCCTCCAGGTATAAGGATATTTACGTCTTTCTTTACATCACCAGTTAGTTCTCTTAGGTTATTTGCTTGAGCTAAACTACAAATTACCAGCAAGTATAAAATAACAGCAATGCTAACGATTCGATTCATATATTTTCCTTATTAAACTTATGATTTGACCTTAACAATGAGAAAGTACAAGCATTCAATAAAATTCACGCAGAGGGCAAAGGTACATGCTCCACTGAGACAAATACGCCGCTTTGTCATACTGCAAGCCGATGTTAGGTAAATGTTTAGCCCAAGCTTTTTGCTTATGGATTATTGAAATTTATAACCTCACCTGTATTTTTGTAACCGATTAAGCATGAATCAGATGAAAGAACAATTCCACTAGCTTTGTTACGATTTAACTTATTTGTCCCTTCTATTAGAACAAAATTATTGGTAATCCCAGGATCTATTACTTTGATGAGATAAAAATCATTGAATTCAAATTTAAAACTATTATTTGTAATGAACATTTTTCCGGTTGACAGATAGGCAGACTCAGAATTTTTACTCCAACAACAAAATAAAGCTACATCACAGTCTTTTACAATTTTACATAACTTAATACCACTTTTGGCTGCTGCTTTTATCTTTAAAGTAGAAATATTCTTCCCGGGGAAAGTTTTTAAAATCTCACATTCATAAATGATATTATTTTTATCTATTGCGTCTATCTTTACAATAGATTTTAGCTCATCAGTAAAACAAATAATCAGTCCAGCATCCCTCACTAGTAAGCCATATATAGTATGATTTGTTGGCTTATATACATCAGGATAAAGATACTGAGAAACGTCTTTTTCTGAAATTGGTTTTATATGTTGTATATAATTAATCGTTACAATTGAATCTATGTAATTTTTAATTACATCATTTCCGATAGATAATTTTCTTTCTTCGGTTATAATCTCAAAAGAATCTAAAAGATCATTATAAAATTTAATATACTTGTTATACTCGTTTATGTCGCTGGAAGCGAGAGTAATTACAAATATTGATTTATTAGTTCCAATAAAGCATACTCTTTCTGTTTTATTATATGGCATATTTGTAAATTCATAAATTTGTCCTTTATATTTATTCTTTATAAATATGTCGTTTAATTTTTTAGCTTCAACTTTCTCAGTTTTACTTTTATAGTCCTTAATATCTCTTTCGATAAAACCTTGCAAACCACCATTTTCATTTTCAATTGAGTAGATAGAAGAATATATATAAGTAAAAAGTTTGTTGTTTTCATTGCCTTTTGGATAAATAAAAAATGGTACTCTGTTTCTTTTAGCAGTTACTTTATCCAGATACCAACCTTTATCTGGTTTTAATGAATACATAACTGGGCCGGAATAAGGTGTCGCCGTAAAATTTCCAGTTTCTTCTTCGTTAATAGTTTCCGAATTAGCAGCAGTAATAGAAAATATGAAATTTAAGATCAGAAGCAATTTTATTAGTTTTAAATTCTGCATTAAAACTCCAATCTCTTTTATAATAAAATATATATTTTTAACTTAACGACGGGCTAAGTTGTTTTTACGGGTGACAGCAATGGCATTAAAAACTCGCTGATATTAAAACAGCAACCACATACTGAAACAGTGAAAGCGCGAGTAAAAACCAGGCTTGAGACCATGTTAAGCCTATTTATTTTTTTGGTTAAATGGAATAAATTTTTCTTTATTTGTAAGCTCAAATTTTGATTTATTTGAATTCCATTGGAATAAAATTTTTTCAAATTCTTTCATTCCAATATTATCTAAAGTATTGGAAATATTTATAAAATCTCTATCTTGATAAATTCTGTTTGCAAAATGTAAACATTTGTCACATACTTGTACCGTTATATTTAATCCTTCTCTTGGTAATTTGTAGTAAAAATTATCTAATTTAAAAGTACTTGCTATCTCTCTTCTTATTTTATAGAAATTATTTTGTTTGCTATTAGAATAAAATTCTTCAATAGGTAGTATTGGAATTTTATTTAGAGTTATATCGTACCATTGTTTTCCATTAAATGTATATATCCCAAATTGTAATGTGCTTGTGAACCCTTCACCTTGATCATATATGTTTATAGCTATAAAATGGTTATTTTTTTTATCAATAAAAAGAGCAAGTTCAGTTACATAAGAACTTGCTCCAGTTCCGCCATCCTTAATTTCAATAAAACCGTTTTTTATATCTACCGTAGCATAATCCTCATAGCCCATAGTTGTTTTAAATTTATATTTTGAATCTTTTAAAAAAATAGGATAATATCGTTGTTTAATTATCGATTCCGCATTTTTATAGTAATCCAGGATTGTAAACTTGCTTAAATCATCTGCATGTACATTAATTGCGGTAGTAATAAATAATAAAAATAATATTTTTTTCATTACAATCTCCAAAAGACAGGCCTAATGATATGAATCAGCTGTTCTTGCGGGTAAAGGCACTGGATTACAAAAGCATAGTGGCTTTAACCTGCACTGAATTTAAAAACAAATAATACACGAGCAAAAATAAGACTGGAACACGATTATAGGTTTTTATTTTTTTACTATTAATTATACAAGCCATGTTTTATTTGGACGCTTTTGATAAATATCAACTATTTGATAATTTTGTAATATTGGTAAAATATAGTTTATACAACGTACATTTGAATTTTTATCTCGTGAAACAAGACAAAGAGGACCTGCTGCTTTTTCTGAATTTGATGAACGAATCTCACATTGATTTTTAAAATAATGATCGTTTTGAAACAGGTAGTGTAATGTAGAGGAAAACGATTCTTTAGTTATTGAAATATTTTGAGGTGTAATTGTAATTTTTTGGTTGTATTTCTCTTTGATAAAAAAATTTTTCCCTTTGTAAAGATCAGGAGTTCTGAACTGCCGACCTTCTTCTAACTTAGACCATACTTTTTCGATTATATTTTGACAGTGTTCGCACATATTTCATTTTCTATATAGTATATCTAAACACATTTATTTATTTTGGTTTTGAGATGCATAATGCTTCAATCTATTAGGTAGATCTTTTTTTAATCCTGTTTCCCATAACAGCAGAGGGATTTCATCTCTCCATTTATTTTCGCTATTAAAAATTCCTTTAGCAATTAAATTTCGTTTTTCATATAACTTAAATTGTTTATTTCGTGAATTAAATACAAAAACATGTGTAGCAGTTGTATCAAATATATTTCCGCTATATTTAGCTGACTCTGTAGATGTTCCGACTATTTGAATTTAATTTTTAATGAATATATTTTCAATATAATTATGAACATATTTAGAATTATCTGATAGTCCGAGGTACTTAGTAAGTTCATCATCCGAATTTACAAAAATAGAAATCGAAGGATTATCAGTAGGAGTTTTCTTTATAATCAAATGATTATATGATGTCATGCAACCATATAAAAAGAGAAAAATAATAAAAAATAACCTTTTCATTTTTTTACTCCAATAAGATATTTTCCAACGAAATGTTCAGCTGCATGGCGGGTACTGGCACAGGCATTGCTAACCCGGCCAATAATGGAACATGCATAAATAACAGCAGCTAATCCAGCGCCAGCCATGTCAGACTCGAACCGCTGGTTAGGCCTCTTTCTTTGCATTTATCAGAATACATGCTGATGGCATCTAACGATTTGTCAAGATCAAAACTTTGTGATTTAGCCGATTTTCATGTATCATAATTTCTAATGCCGATCATCCAATTTGCCGAATGATAAATATTATTTACTAAATTTTATATATTATCATTTCTTTCATTGCCCTTACAACAATTACAAACATAGGTAAACGAACCGGCAGAGTATATTCAGCGTGTCCCGAATGCGCTCAAAGCTATTCTGAAAAAGCACTTTCAGAGCTTCTCTGAAAAAGACAGCAGTAAATACAATTCAGGATCAGAAAGGATCAGACTTGATAGAATAGAGTCATTCAAGGATAGCCTGATCTCTTGCGGTGATTACACAAAAGGAATAGCGCGTATACAATGCTCAAAACTCGATTGCAAGCACGAGATATTCAGGCCATTTTCCTGCAAACGCTTTTACTTCTGCCCGTCGTGCAGCCAGAAAAGAGCGATTCTATTTGGTGAACACGTCTCTGACGAAGTACTTCTAAAACTGCTGCACAGGCATTGTTCTGGCGTTTCAGTCTTACGGTGACTTTTAAGATTTAATCCGCACTTACACAGCCTGATCCTCGAAGGAGGCTTTGACGAAGACGGCAATTTCATTTTTAGGCAGATACGCTATTTTGACCCCCTGCTTGGCCATTTTGTTGTGAATTATTAGTTGAAATTATTTTCAGGATTGCTATCTTATTAGGATGAAGACAATAAAACTATGCTGATAAAAATCAAAAAAATTATTTTCACTTCACTTCTCCTGTTAATTTCAGGCATAGCATGCGGAGGAGGAAGCGATGAACATGGAACTACTTCATGGTATGAGGTGACAGATTTTCAATTAATCAATACATACAACGATTCCACAAGGCTTACCCTGCTGTATCCTAAAACTGTTTCCGGAAATATTATCTATATTGAAAGTTCAACTGATCTCCACATAAACACAGTGAGTGATTTCAATAATAGCCCTGCAGCAAAAACAACAAAGACTGTTGCTGCGGATGATAATATATATGATGATTATATCACTTCAATCTCTTACGGCAGTTTAAAGAAAGTGTACTTTTATGTGCTGTACGACGGCATGCTCAGAACATTTACAGGCACAACATCCGGTTCCGGTTCAACAACAATAACCGGATCAGTAACCGGATCAACTACAATGACCACTACAATAACATTGCCTACCGGTTACAATGATGATACATTAAAAACATGGCCATTCATAGTCTCGTTAAAAGGACCGGCTTTCGGTAATCTTCCATGTATTACGTTATGTGTTAATATAAGCTGGAGTAACAATACACAGTACAATGCCGATCTCGAAGCTATTAAAAATCTGGTTAAATCTATTATTGAAGGTACGGTAAATGTCGGGGATGCCCCGGCCAGGATTAATAAAAATAAAATTTACGGATTCGGATTCAGCGCCGGAGGATGCGCTGTAATGCAGATAGCCAACGATGATGCTAGCAGTCAATATGATTTTATTGCAATTATCGGAGTCGGGATAAGTTCATGGATTGGGCAGTATTATTCCGATAATCTGGGTGATAAAAATATCTGGCTGTTCTGGGGCGAGGATGATGATCCCTATGGTCCACAGACAGTGACCGCATTCGGATATATCCCTGCCGGTAGCGGCGAACATATTTTAACAGAGATGTACGATACGGGTCATACGTCGACTCCAGTAACTGCAAGTCCGTATATGTATATGTGGCTTTTAAGTAAATAGGGATGACGATTATAAAAATAAATTCGTTAAAATAATAAAGTAAATGAAATAAATTTTGTTTTATTCTCCCTTTCTGTGATCTAGAAATATTATTTGTTATAGATTTACTTGGTAATTTATCCTTGCTTTAAAAAAGCTTTTATTTCCAGTCGAAATACTGTAAACGGGTAATTCCGGGAAGCAGACGCCCGAGGTCTTTTCCGTCACTTAGCCGTATTAACCGCAGCTCGGCATAGCCGCAGGTCCGGATATATGCCGCGTACTGCCCGCTTGGGTCATACACCGGCAGCCAGTTTATCCACGGGTCATGGACAAGCGTCCGCTGGCCGGAACCGTCCAGTTTTGCCTCAACAATATCCCATGGGACAAAGGACGCGCGGATATCCGAATAAAAATCGTATGGTGCCGTTATACGTTCAAATATCGCGCTGTCACCTTTTGCTACAGGGTCATGGTCTACAACATCATCTCCAAATGAAACCTGTTTTACATTGGTTCCGTCCGAGTCCATAATCGCGATCCTTAATTCGAATTCGTCAGGATAAGTGTACCATGGAGTCCACCTGCTAGTTTTAAAGATAATGCGTCCATCAGTTAACCAGTCAGGGTCATTCTCTTCGGTGTTAGTTGTTGTTTCAATACTCAGGTCTGTCGCAGTGCTGATGTCATCTGAATCCGCGACCCATATGTGGCCGGTACCGTATTGAAATGTTATATAAACAAGCTTCGAATCATCGGGTGACCAGCCAGGGTGGCCATGTACGAATCCTGTTGCTGAATTGAAGCGGTGGTAATCTGATCCGTCAAGTTTTATCATGTAAATATCTACATTGTTTGTTGTAAACATGGGTGTTGTTGATCCCATAAAGGCGACCCGGCTGCGGTCATGAGATAATGAAATGTTATCAATATACAGGCTTTCAAATTCCGCAACTTTTAAAGGGTCTGAATCTGTACATGTAAGCCGCGTAACAGCTTTTGTCTGCGGGTTGAATTTATAAATCTTACCTTTTTCATCTTCATGTCTGCTTATCAGTACTATCTGTCCCTGAAGATCCCCAGGTATGCTTAAATGAGAAAGTGGCCCTGCTGCAGTGAGCGGTATTTTGCTCCATTCACCTTCAAAGATATAGCCCGCATGGGTTGGTGTGCTGAACATGTGATTTACGATCATAACATTAAAACGGGAGGAGGGAGTTATATTTTTATCGTCAGTGTCGGTGCTTGTCAGCGGAATTATAAACTCCGCTTTATATTTTTTTTCACCAGGATAATACTTCATGTATCCGTTACCGTCTCCAATGAGATCATCATATTCGGCAGGATCAACCGGTGTTTTCCGTGAATCAAGATATTGCGCGCTGTTAAGCTCACTTACAATTATTTTCTGATCTTCATCATCCTGAAAAATCCCATCACCGTTGTTATCGATCATCAGAAATATTTCGTCACAGGCAACCGGGCCGCTTGAAGTGTACTGGTCGTCAAAAGATTCGTCAGTCCATTCTACTGCAATATATAATTCCCGGTCATCATTTACAAAAGCAATGCGGACAGGTATGGTAGTGTAAACAACCTGGTCTGCAATGTTTCTTAGCGTAATGGTGTAGTCCTTGACATTACTGAGAGTAGAAAAGTCAACTATTCCGTCAACAGGGTATAATTCGGACAGGCTGGGATCTGTATGGCCGGGAGTAGAATTATCAGAATTAGTTTTTGAACAGCTTATTATTCCAATAATTAAGAAATTGAGTAGGAATAAGGTACTAAAGTATGCTATCGATCTTTTTACCATTTTTCATCTCTCCAATTTTTTACTCTTTTAATAATAAATATATACAATGTTTATTAAAAAAACGACATTATTGAAATTTTTTATCCTAATTATAGAGATCAATGAAAGCTATACAAAGCTCCGTCTTAGTATTCATAACTATTTGCCCGCCCCAAACTACCAATTCATTCAGTAAACTTTGTATAGTCTGATTCAGGGCAATTTCAAAAAAATTTAAACTTCAATAATATTAATTTTTTAATGAATTCATTAATTCGAAGTAATACTTTGCTTCTTTTGTAATATATAATGAATACCAAGCAGATAATGTTTCTTTTTTGAAAATTTTTAATTGTTGAATAATCTCAAATGTGAATTCTAGTGGAGCTAAACCAGTGGCAGTAATTAGATTTTGATCACATACAGCAGGTTTTTCTTGGTATTTCCCTTCTCCACTATAATCTGGGCAAATCATTTTTAAATATTCTTTGCTATTGGAAGTATGCATTTTATTATTTAATGCACCAATACGTCCTAAACCTATAGTTGCTCCACATATTGCTGCTACATTGTAATCTCTTTCTATATAATTTTTTGCTATAAATAATGCATTTTCGTTTTCTTTATTCAACCATGTATCTGCACCAGGTAAAATTAAAATATCTTCTTTATTAAGATTTATTTTTTCAATGGTCATATCTGGAGTAATTGCTATTCCTCCCATTGTTTTTATTGATTCTCTTGTATTACCTATTTTAATCAAAGCACATTCTTCATTTTTATTCTTGAAATATCGCTTACTCGTTAACTCCGCAGTAATAAATCCAATTTCCCAATCAGCTAATGTATTTAATAAATATAAATATACTTTCATCTTAATTCCTCCACAGTAATAATTGTTTTTATTAGTATGTTCACAAAGGATCGTACTTTACAGTTTTTGTAAACACGGGTGTAAAGGATGATCCTTTACTGTGCCGTATCAATTCTAACATATTATTATATAGTTTCCATATAACTACGGCTATTCAGTCAATTTCACCCATTTATTGCCGGATTATAACTTTACCTGACTGTATAATATTACAATTAGCATATTATCCCGAAACCGGATAATACCGCTATAGTATCATCGCATATAATTTACTGATAGCAAATGCTACTCCGGTCTCGACTGCCAGAACTGTCTGCCGCAGACACGATAGGTCGTACCCTGCTTTATTAATTATTAGCTTCTTCAGACATCGATCTAAGAAATTTTTTCTTACAATTTATATATGTAAATTGCTTAGGTGAGTTTTCTACATTGAAACGCCAGGCACTTTTAGCTAGTTTTTATCTTTAATTTTTTGGTCAACAACTTGTATGAACTTTTCAGCTATTTCATTTTCTATTTGTATGGCTTTTTCTAATTCCTGTGGTGTAAAAATATCTTTCGTTACATGCAGATTTACTTTGTAAAGATGACATCTGCCAGGTTCTTTTTCAGAACGGTCGATGAATTCAGAGAGTTCTTTTCCTTCACCAATAATGTCATGGGAAATTTTATTCTGAATATTTTTATGCACGATAAAAGTAGTTTCAGTCCCAATCAGTTTTAATTTTGTTAAACCCTTCTTTTTTAACTCGATAAGTTCCTGAAGCTCTTCTTTGTTCATCGGCGTCTCCTTTTTGATAATAACTTCTCTATCATTACAGATTATAGTTTCAAATTTTATTGTCAATTCTTCTATTTTCTTACGAACCTCATTTAAATTAAATGGTTTTTTTAAATAGTCATCCATTCCGCATTCGGAATATTTATCTTTAATTGAAATATTTCCTGTAACTGCAAGGATAGGAAAATATTTTGTTCTACGGCGAATCAACTTGGTTGCCTCGTACCCGCTCATATAAGGCATGTCAATATCCATTAAACAAATATCATATTTGCCTTCATTTTCTATTGCGCGGTTGACTGCATCTCTTCCATTGTCCACAAGGTCACAAGTATATCCCCACTTTGTAAGAATTTTTTTATAAAAGTTACTACTGGTCTGATCGTCTTCTGCAACTAATATTTTCATATTATTTGTCTCCCTATATTAAAATTCGCAAGTACTTTTCCTTAATGATTTAATGTAAAGTGAGCTTTGGTTATTCGTGTAAGGTTAATTTAAAATTTTTTATAAGAACTTCTATATTTTTACTCTATGTACTTTCCTGTAATTAAAGGCAGTCAAATTCGCTCTGTTAACGACATCAAAAAGGTGTGAACCGCAATGCCGATGCTGATAACAAATCGATTTAATCTCGGTAGCTCACCCAACCTGGCACAAACACAACAAGTAAATCAGGTTATATTATATCTTAAGCATTATACTTTGCAACGCTCTGTTTTCTTTTTAAAATTTACATCTATTCAAGTCATGGATATAAAAGTCTTAAATTTTTTATTTATGTATCATTTAATTATTAACTATTATTGGCAGAAGTCATCTGAGATACTTCCCGAACTTCCGCCAGCAATATCCATCTCACTGGCAAGTTTATCATCTGTATAAATAGCAATTGTAATTGAGCTTCCTATATCATTGTTTGTAGCATATAAAACTGCCTGCTGGCATATATCGGATAATTTTACTGTAAAATCATAATTCCATGGGAGGCTGTTGATTTCAGAACTTACCCATGTCGAGCCGGCTGAATTACCTCCATGCACTTCACCGCTATTAGTGAGAAATGTTACAGAAACGCTGCTGGAATCTCCGGTTATAACATATTTGAAATTAACTTCCTTCAATAGTGAAGCTAATGAGGTTAAATCGCAGCCGATAAAAAAAAATAAAATTATTATCAGTTTTTTTTCATATAATAGTCCTTAAATAACACTCCTTATGTTCCATATTTTGCTAATGATTGAGATTTGCCTCATGCATCCAGTTTAACTTCGCCTGTCTCAACATCAAGCAAAACTATAAAAAGTTGCAACAATGATCGATCTGAAAGGTATCGATTGATTTCCCGATTGACTTCTTCAATAAGTAACCGGATATCCTCAAACTCTCTAATTGCCCGAATATAATCAGTGTCGGACATAAACGGCCATCCATACGATCTTAAAGCGCCATGTACAATATAATTGCGAATATTTCGCACATATTCAAGTCGATCTGCCAATGAGTCATCAGGTAATTGTTTCTGAAGCCCTTTAATAAGTTGGCCAAGGGTTTTCGACCAGAATTCAGCAGGATCCAGCTTACTCAGAAGACCCAGATGTGTCGCCAGACTAAATTCAAATGACTGGATGACTGCCAGTGCCGCCCCCAGAGAGACAAATAGAGCAAGGTCGTCATGACTTCGCTGGAATTTAAAAGTAGTGTCTTTTCCTACTGGCAGAAGTATTGGTTCTTCATTATTCATTTTTGCAACCTTATATGATCTTCGAGAAAAAAATATCAGAATTCTATTTTAATGCTTTTTATCGTTTCATCTGAGTTTGCCCCTGCCATGTGGGCCGGATAAATGCTGATAAGCCAATACGCGATACCTGCTCCAAAGCAATTTAAGCGAAGGCGAACTTCTCGGACAAACTCCAGCAAAGGGACTGGTCACATTTGGCTTCCAATGTTGAGGATTTTTATTTATTCTCTGTAAATATGTAATTATACTATTTCTCACCTTTAGTATTCAGGAATTCTTTAATTTTTATCAATTCGGAATCAGACACTTTCATAGTAATTGCATCTGTCATTGCGTATAATCTATATTCCAAACTTTTAGAATTTATAATTGCTTTTTCAAGATCACTTGTTAACATTATTTTTCCTGTCAATAATTTTGATTCTCTTGTAGAAGATTCGACCTTTACTTCGTCTTTCCCTGTCATAAAGTTCTTTTCTGTTTTAGACTCATGTTCAACTTCAGTTTGCATTTTTGAAGATGGATCATTAAGTTTAAGTTCTGTGACTTTATTATCAACCTTAATGAATGCCTCATTCTTTAAATCATTAACATTCACAGATGCAATTATGCTAAAGAATACATTTGTTGGTGTACTCTTCCCATCTTTTATTTCCCTAAAATATTTCCCACCATATGTCGTTACTCCTTTACTAAATCCACCTCCATCTATAGTTGCGTCATGATCCATATCCATTGTTATCACGATTGAATTTTTAAAAGAGTCTTTCTTAACCTGGATTTCACCGGTTGTACATCCAAAAATAAAACTAAAGCAGATGAGTAAAAAAACAAATCTTTTCATATGAACCTCTTTTTGTTGTAATTTTTTTTATAAATATAATTTATTGATATAAATTAATAATCTGCAATTCAAACACGGCTTCACCTAAGCTCCCGAACGCCCCTGCAACCCCGCCCGCCCTTCATGCTGAGTCAGCTTTATGCTCAGAACGCTCATGCATATAGTATGCTTTTGCTGCTGCGATTGCCTTCCTTTGCGTATTGCGAAAAGTAGGTTGAGCAATCAGCAAGTGAATAACAATGTACCAAATACCCCACTGACGATTAAAACAAAACTCAGTTGTGTTCTCCACGACACCAACAAGCTTAACAATTTAAGCATAGACGGATTTCGTGTAAGTGTTATGGATTAATAACCTTAATAAAGCCTGCAGATGAACTCCCGTTATGTAAATCTATTCTTACTCCGTTTATCCAATAACAGGCAATATTGGTGAATCCAAGAGTATAATACCCGGCTGCATAAACATCAGTTCCCGATACAAAAATAGAGAAAGCATATGATTTGTTACCGTCACTATCCAAAAGAGTCCTGATTCCATTTTTCCAGTAACAAGCCTGTTCATAGCTGCCATTGTTATTATATCCTGATATATAAACATCCGTGCCAGAAACAAATACCGAGAGCAGGTTATAGGAGCCAGTTATCGTTAAATCAACAGGATTGTCTGTATTTTTCCAATAGCAGGCCTTCAACTGGCTACTTGCATTATAATGAGTGCCTATTACATAAACATCGGTTCCCGATACAGATATAGAACTTGTAGATGCATTACCTACGCCAACCATCGGTAAATAATAAATAGTGCTATTTATCCAGTAACATGGAATTAAGACTCCGCTCTGATAGAAGCCATTTGTATACACGTTTGATCCAGACACGAATATAGAACCGGCAGATGAATCACCTGTTGTGTTAATTAAGTCATATCTAGTGCTGTTTTTCCAGTAACATGCTATGTTCCGTCCACTAACATAATAACCGGATGAATATACGTCTGTTCCTGATACAAACATATCGGTTACATGTGAATTATTTTGAGTAATTAAATCAGTTTTAACTCCATTTAACCAGTAACATGCAACATTGTATGTTCCATTATAATAAGAACCAGTAACATATGTATCAGTTTCAGATACTAATACTGAAGATGCACTTGAGTTACTTGTATTATGTAAATCAATTTTTTCACCATTTTTCCAATAACATGCTACATTATATGTTCCGTTATTGTAACTACCGGCTACATAATTATCATACTTCCAAATCGCATATAGTGTTATATCTGCCGTTCCTATTAGGAATGTTTTACCTTTCAAATATGTAGTCCCTGTGCCATCGGCCGCAGAATTCCACCAAACTAGACCATAACCTGATTTAACCAGACTGTTGTTTCCAAGAATAGTAGCAGTTTGGCCTTCTTCATAATTTGTGCTGTCTATAGGCACGTCACCACTATCTGCGTCATTAGCTATATAAATTACTTTATATGTTGGATTAGAAATCCATTTTGCATAAAGAGTAACATTTGTGGAACCCATGGTAAATGTTTCACCTTGAGTATAGGTCGTACCATTCCCATCCTGAGTTGTGCTCCAGCCATTAAAAGAATAGTGTGCTCTAACTAAATTTCCAGTATTTCCCAGGACTGTAACTGTTTGACCTTTTTTATAGGAGGAATAATCGTTTGGTACATATCCGCTGTTTGCTTCATTTGCTAAATAAGTAACACTATATGTGGAATTATCAGTATTACCACTGCTCCCTCCCCCTCCTCCACAAAAAAGAGAACCTAAAATAAATAAGGAAACCAGTAATAGAGTATATCTTTTCATTAAACAACCTCCTAATTTTTTATGTTTTTAAAAAAGCTTAATATTAACTTCTGGTTGGGAAAAAACCGAATCGCGTACTGTTATTAAAGGAACACGCCCTGTTAAGACGCAATCTGTAAAGAATACCTCAAAAATAGTTTATTTTGTATTTATTTTAAATAACACTGTAAATTTAATAAAAAAAATTTATGATATCAACCGCTAGGTAATGAACGCTACGTGGAGTGTAATGAATGCTACATAGAGTGTAATGAACGCTACATGGCTTTATTTTTCATATATGTATTTTTAAGCTATTTTCATCCCGCACAAATCATTTGTCCATGTCCATAAGTTTTATTAAATATTTCAATAAATACTTAGCAAATTTAGCTGTATTTTAAAAATTAACAATAATGCTAATATTATAATTATGATAATTATAATATATTTAATAGATTGTCCCCCCTCTCCTTTTTTTTTAATTAATGGGAGATGGGGCTTGGGGGTGAGGGCATGACCGTTTGTACTCGACCAATCCATGTAATCCATGGTTCGGATGTTCCTCCCTTACCCATTCTTTATATGGGAGAAGGCGACGGGCACGGAGGCCCTAGTGTCGGGCGCGGTGACGAACAGGATGTTCTAATATCGGCTATGCGACAGGAGGTCGCGTTTATAGCCGATAAATGGATGTCCGTTTGCGCCTGACTGGTTAGGAGGGTGAGGTTATGTACGCTTGCGCCTGACTGGTTAGGAAAGTGAGGTTATCCCTTCTCCGAAATTTTTTAAAAAAAAACATCCAAAAACTTGACGATTCAAAAATATTAATATATTTTTTATAGAATTATTAAATTTCTGATATTTTAATCTGATAATTCACCTTTTAATATTAAAAAATCAAATCAAAGGAGAGTCACATGGCAACAACCGACGAAACACCGGTAAAAAAATCTTCACAAAACGAATCAGGCCACGCAATAAACGTGGCAAATTTTTCTCAGCTTGTAACGGAAATAAAATCATTCTCAGCAGACTATAACCCGTCATCGGATATACTTAAGGTAGCAAATCTCGAAACACTGCGCGACAGTGCAAAAACCGCGCTCAATTCCATGCACCAGGCAGATTCCGTGTACAGGGATGCAATAAACAAGCGCCAGCTCGAATTCGATAAAATGAGCAGTCTTGTAACGCGGATAAGCGGCGCAGTCAAAGCCGCAGGCGTAGACAGCAAAGTAAAGGAAGAAATATCATCCCTGAACAAAAAGATAAAAGGCGGAGGGATAAAATCCGAAACAACAGAAAACAGCCATTCAACTTCCCAGATGAGTTACGATAACAGGCTCAATAATTTTACACAGCTTGTGGTTAAACTTAAAGGCATACCCGAATACAAACCCAACGAAGCATCGCTTGCACCCGATTCCCTGGACGCGTATATAAATTCGCTCGCGCAGGTAACGGAAAGCGCGGATAAAGCATGGAGCGAGCTGGACAGGGCGCGCAGCGAGCGCGACCGTTTACTGTATTCCGATATCAACAACCTGGTGCCTGTTGCGCTCAGGGTCAAGGAGTATACCAAAAGCCTTTACGGCACCAAAAGCAGGGAGTACAAGGCAGTATCTGCTTTAAAATTTAAAAATAATTAATGATACTTACAGCAGGGCGCGGATGCTTCAACAGGTTTCATGCCGCGCGCTGCTTAACCCCATGGCAGGCAAACAAGACCCTTGTCATTTTGCAAAGCATTTCACACAACACGCTTTCCCCCGCGTATATCATGCACCCGCGGAACATATAAACGCAATCCCGTATACATATCGCTATCCCTCGCGTGATTCATACGCATCCCCGGATGCATATCGCATTCCCTCGTATGATTCTTTTACGGCCTCGGATACATCTAGCTTCCCCTCGCATGATTCTTTTACGGCCTCGGATACATATCGCATTCCCGCACATGATTCTTTTACGGCCTCGGATGCATATCGCTTCCCCTCGCATGATTCTTTCGCAGCCTCGGATACATATCGCTTCCCCTCAATGTTATATTGCTTTATATCAGAGTATTATAGAACTATACCGGAGTGTTATTGCTTCTTCAAGGGGATGTTTTGCTTTAAAAGTCTATTTAACTAGACAGTTCAGAATAATCAAAAAGGATAATATCTATGGAGCAGGCGACAGGACGTCGCCGGAACTGCGTAAAACAGGATGTTTTTTACGCAGTTCCGGAATAGATATTATCCTTTTTGATTATTCATAGCACAATTTTTAATCTACCGGAACATTTCACATTAACTCCCTCTTTATTACATTTTTAAACAGCAATTTGTGTGATTTTTTTGAAATAACAGATCAATTGTACGAAATAAGGTTGATTTTCCGTTGCGGTATTCCTATCAGTCTATCATATCAATCATTAAAATACGATTATATTGAGATATATCAAAGCCCTTAAATCCGGGCATACTGCCGGATGTGACCGGCAAATATATATTAATTTTATTAACGAACAAAACATATACTTATGCTACCCGATTTATTTATAAAATTAATTCTTTCTATTGTTTTTGGCGCTACAATCGGACTGGAGCGCGAAAGCAGCAATCCGGGTGATAACACTATCGGAGGTATCCGGACCTTTTCGCTGATAGCACTTGCCGGTGCCTTAACAGGAGTTTTATATTCAGAGAACTACATTCCTTTCGCGATTGTTATTTCTGCTGCCTTTTCCATACTGATAATTTCTTATTACATTATCGGGTCTTCATCAACCAAAGACTATGGGCTGACTAGTGAAATTTCAGCATTAATAACTTATTTAATAGGAGCACTTTTAGTCTTAAATATAATTCCGCTTCGGATAACTATTGCGATTTTTATAATTATTGTATTCATTCTTTCCATCAAATCCAGGACAACCCGGCTGGCAGAAGGAATCTCAAGAAATGAACTGCATTCTTTTATCAGCTATGCCATTATCGCCCTTGTTGTATTACCGGTTTTGCCCGATGTTTCGTACAGATTAAAAGACATTCCGATATTGCCCGAAATCATGCGGGAATTAAATATTGATCTGGGACAATTCAATACACTTGATTTAATAAATCCGCGGAAAATCTGGTTTGTAGTAGTTCTTATTACCGGAATCGATGTATCCGGATATATACTTGGAAGAATTGTCGGCAACAAGAGAGGTTTTGCAGTTACCAGTTTAATCGCAGGATTTGTTTCGTCTACTTCTGCCACTCAGTCATTGGCGCAGCAAAGCAGGAAGACAAATTTTATAAACAATCTCACCGGAGCCGCAGTACTGGCAAATATGGCGAGTTTCTTTCAAGTAATTTTACTGATAGGCCCGTTAAACGCAAAATGGCTTGCTTCAATCTTTCCGAGTATCCTGCTGATGATAATTTCGGCAGGAATTACCGCGTACCTGTTTTTAAGATTAAAAGAACCGCAAAATGAAGAGGCAGGGGAAGAAAAAAAGCAAAAAAAAATATTCTCTCTCATGCCGGCGCTTAAATTTGCAGGTATACTGATTACGGTAAAAATTGTGACCAAAATATGTTTAATCCTTTTTGGAAAGTCAGGATTCATAATAAGTTCCGTTATAGCTTCTTTTGCCGGGATTGACGCAATAATGGTTAACCTTGCAGAGATGGCCGGCAACACCATTACCTTCGAATTTGCATTTCTGAATTTTATTTTAATCAATGCTACTAATCTAATGAGTAAAACTGTTTACTCCTATTTACAGGGAAGCCGCCAATTTGCTTTCAAATTTATGACTTCTTCAATTATTATAATAACTGCAAGCGCGATCTGGCTCATCTTTATCTGACAGGTTCCGGAAAAATTCGAAACCTCATAAAATACAGTAAAATAATTAAAAACGCATTCAAAAGAAACAAAGGAAATTTTATTGTAATCAGGAGAGTTTCAATCGATACTGTATGGCGCGTGCCAGTTCTCGCTGCGTAATTGGTTTATTGATCAGCGTCTGAATGCCGATCTGTTTTGCTCTTTCTTCGATAACTTTATCAAAATAACCGGAACAGAGCACAATAGGGATATCCAAACGTATTTGCCTAACTTTCTCGGCAAGTTCAATCCCTGTTAACTTCGGCATGGTATAATCGGTAATCACAAGGTCGAATGCGGAAGGGTCCTGCCGGAATATTTCCAGTGCTTCATTGCTGTCAGTGAAGCCTTTGACCTTATAACCAAGATTCTCCAGCATTGTTTTCTCGATCGTAACAATGTTTATCTCATCATCAATCAGCAATATCCTTTCAGTTCCGGCGGCCAATTCAACGTCGGCCTGTTCTTCCCTGGGAGCAGTATCTCCGCCGGCTGCAGGCAGGTAAATAGTAAATTCCGTCCCTTTCCCGATTTCGCTGGATACAGTGATAATACCTCCGAAATTTTTTACAATACCGTGAACAACTGAGAGCCCCAGGCCGGTTCCTGCGCCTTTCTCTTTAGTCGTAAAAAACGGCTCAAAGATACGTTCAAGGTTCTCAGGTGGAATGCCATGCCCGGTATCAGAAATTTTTAAACGTACATAGCTGCCGCGTTTTAACTCGGGATAAAGCAGCAGGAACTGTTCGTCTGCTGTTACATCATCAAGACTGACTTTAAGTACCCCGCCTTTCACCCTCATGGCATGGGACGCGTTAGTACAGAGATTCATGATTATCTGGTGAAACTGGGTCGTATCACCTATGATCGGGGTTGTACTGGTTATTGTCTCCTGTATTTCAATAGTGCTTGGGAGTGATGCGCGTAAAAGTTTCATTATTTCCTTAATGAGAGGCTGCGGCGCTATAGATACATACTCCTGTTCGGTTTTGCGGCTGAACGTCAATATGTGGTTGACCAGGTCACGGGCACGACCGGCCGCGCTCAGGACATTCTGAATATACTGCCCGCTCTTTTCGACGTCTTCCTTGTTAAGCAGAGCTAATTCCGCGTAACCGAAAATTCCGCTCAGGATGTTGTTAAAGTCATGTGCAATCCCGCCTGCAAGGGTTCCAATTGCTTCCATCTTTTGCGATTGACGGAGTTGCGCTTCCATACGGAGTTCGCGTGTAATATCGCGTCCTATTTCCAGGTAACCGCTTATCATTCCTTTACTATTGCGTATTGGTGTAATGGTTACTTCGAGGCAGAAACGGGATGCGTCATCCGTTACGCAGCCTTTCCATATTTTACCCTGATTAAGAATTTGCCAGACATCTTCAGGCTGTATCCCTTCATTATTCTTAAGAAGAGGTTCGCTGCCGATAAGATCATCGGCCGGACGGCCGCTGATCTTTTCCATTGCGGGATTCACAAACTGCACCTTCCTGTCAAGGCCTATAATGCATACCGTTTCTGTTGCCTGTTCAATTGCCTTATTCAGGTTACTTAAAGTTTTCTGTATCGGCGAACTGATAGTCCTGACAATTACAAAAATGGCAATAAACAGCACAACAGACGATAAAATACCGTTAATAATACTTGCCCATACAAGATTCTTTGCTTTTTTCAGAACAGTAGGAAGCGGAACATTAATGCCGAAACTCCACGGCGCATCCGATTTACCTATCTTAACAGGGACAATATGTACATACCACGTAAGGCCTGTCAGCGGGGATGTCCTGACCTCGCTAATTTCTTTCCCCTGCAGAATAGCATCAATCGTCTTTTGGGGAGCCCCGAACTTAGGTTCCGCTATATTATAACCTAAATAAATGTCCCACGGATGGGCTACAAAGACACCGGTGTTGGATACCATAAAGGCAAAAGTCTTTTCATCAAGAGGCCTGATATTTCCCAGACGCTTCGACAGATCCGATAGTGCAAGATCGATCCCGACTATTCCCATCACCCTGCCATTATCAATAATAGGAACGCAGAAGCTTGTCATTAGGGTTGATGCATCGGCTCCCCTGAATACTTCGTTAACAGTTTCTTTTTTGGACTGTCCGGTCAGGCGATAGCAGTCCCCATGCCGCTTATCCCATAATCCCGCATCACCTCTAATTATCCTGTATTTTCCACGGTATGCATAGGGAGTAAAACTGCTGACAGCAGTAATCCCGGTATTTGCGCCGGCAGAAAACGCACCAGCACTAAACAAAGCCCAGACAACCGATTTAGCAGGCAGAAAATCGACGAAAAGTTCCGTGTTTTTCATTATGGAGGCTCGCTGATCTGCATTGGCCTGTAGCAATACGCTATGCACTGTTATGGCATATGCCCGGGCAATTGCCATTATATCACCGAGCTCCTTTTCCACATCATGGGAATGGCGGTAAGCAATCTCCCTGACTTTACTGAAAGACTCTTCTTTAAGTTCTTCTGCTGAATTTACAACTATGAGCCCCAGCGTTATCAGGCTTATGACCAGAACTGCAGTCGAAATTAAAAGGAATATCTTAGTCTGAAGCCTTAATTGCAGTTTCAGTTTTTTTACCATTTTAGACCTTTTGTTTGCTCATATAAGCAATTGATTGTCATAATGGAATTATCGCAAAATTATTATTTAAGATTTCCGATTATTAAAATTAATTAAAAAAATTTTATTAACTTCTGTACTGCAGTTTAAGCCTACAGCCTATTTTTGAAAAAGTCAATTTACATTTGTTTAATAACTCATTCTGTTTCTTCTTCTCTTCTTTCCGGAGTTCGCGGATTGCTTCTTTGAAGGAATTTGCTGTGGTTTCCCGCACACAATGATGGCAGCAACGCCGAATGTCTGCGGATAACGCGCTACGTTGGTAAAACCGCCCTTCCCGAGCATCAGCTTCAGATCGTCCGGGTCAACGAATGTCCTTATAGTGTTTGAAAGATATTTATACGCCATCTGTTTGCCGGAAACAAGCCCGCCTATAAATGGCAGCAGTTTATTAAGATACAGAGCATAGACAATCTTTACGAACCAATTGCGCGGACGCACGAGTTCAAGAATAGCAAGCTCGCCGCCAGGCGCGAGCACGCGGTGTACTTCTGCGATAAAGTTGCGAAGGTCGGGAATGTTCCGGATGCCGAACGCTATTGCAGCTGCCGTGAAAGCACAGTCCACGAACGGGAGCCTGCTGGCGTCCGCAGCAACGCAATGGCCGAGGAGCGCACGCCTCTCCTTTCCCCTCGCTAGCATTTTGAGCGAGAAATCGAGCGATACAACCTCGGCGCCCTGCCTGTGCATCAGCAGAGAAAGGTCGCCTGTGCCGCAGCAAAGGTCAAGAACGCGTGCATCTTTTACAGAATGGATAAGCTTAAAAATTTTCTTCCGCCACAGCACATCTGTGCCGAAAGAAAGCAGGTGATTCAGCAGATCATAAGTCGGAACAATATCATCAAACAGTTTGCGGATAAAACGCTTTTTATCTTCGGGGTTTTCATTGTTAAGTTCATACGACAGCGAAGGCTTCATTCATATCTCCAAAAACTAACCATAGAGGGCACAGAGAAGTCACAGAGAACGCAGAGACAAACAAAAGAATTTTTAAAAAATTTATAATCCTTTCTCTGTGACCTCTGTGATTTCTCCGTGATCTCTATGGCGATCTTTTAATAATTCATATTTTGTAAATCAATAATATTTTACGGCTTCGTAAGCCGAGTTTCTTTCGACAGGCACTTTGCCAGCGTTTGTTATAATATCGATAAACTCCTGTTTGCTCGAGCGCGTCTCAATGCCGGTGGACTTTACCACAACCTCTTCGGTCAGCACTCCGCCCATGTCGTTCGCTCCCATTGCGAGCGCGACCTGCGCGAGCTTCAATCCCTCGGTGAGCCAGCCTGCCTGTATGTACACAACGTTATCTAAAAATATTCTTGATACTGCAACAACTTTAAGGTAGTCCATGCCTGTAGCAGGCACAATATCCTCCATCTGAGTGTGCGCGGGCGAGAACGACCACGGAATGAAAGCTCGTATAATTCCGGTGCTGTCCTGAACATCGCGCACAACCCGAAGATGCTCCACCCTGTCGGCAAGAGTCTCGCCCATGCCGTAAGTCATTGTCGCGGACGACATCATGCCGTGCTTCTTAAGCGCCTGCATTACGCCCTGCCAGTCACGCGTGCTAATCTTGTTAGGGCACACCCTTTGCCGCACGTTGTCCACCAGCAGATCGGACGCCCCTGGCACTGAATCGAGCCCTGCTTCCTGTAAAGCAGAAAGAACTTCATCAACACTTAAACCAGCTTTCTTAGAAATATGCAAAAGCTCGGAAGGAGAAAAAGAATGCAGTTTGATGTTCGGGAAACGCGTTTTTACTGTTCTAAGAATCTGTGAATATCTATCGAGAGTATAGTCCGGGTGCAGCCCCCCCTGAAGCATAATCTGCGTGCCGCCTGCAGAGGCAAGCTCTTCCGCTTTGCGCAGGATATCTTCGAGTGTCAGCTCGTACGGATCCATTCTCCCAGCCTTTGCATGAAATGCACAGAAGCTGCACTTCGCTTCGCAAATATTGCTGTAATTGATAATGCGGTCTATGATGAATCCTACATCTTCTTTCGGGAATATGACGCGCCGCCTGTAGTCCGCTGCCATGCCGAGTTCAAGTATGTCCCACGCAAAAAGCCCGGCCGCTTCTTCCGGCGTTATGCGCTCGTTATCGTATATCTTTTGTTTTAATGAATTATTCATGTAATTAATATTATTATTTCCTGTATGTTTGTAGAGACGCACGGCCGTGCGTCTCTACACGATTATCCCCCTGCGTCTCTACACGATTATCCCCGTGCATCTCTACAATATTTCCGTGCGTTTCTATATATGTTCCTCTGCTTTCCAATTTTTGGGATTTTCTTTAATATACTGCCTTATTGCAGATAGTTCTTTATCATTGCGAATAATTACATCGTAAAACCGCGTTTGCCAAACAGGCAACCGCGGTGTTCCGCGATATTCGTTAATACGTCTGGTTGCACCCGCTTTAAATCCTGCGATAAATGATGAAATGGATTTCGGCGCACGTCTCGGCATTTGCGTTGATAATTCCCGTAGAGTAGAGACGCACAGCCGTGCGTCTCTACTACACGATTATCCCCCTGCGTCTCTGCGGGACGCCCCTGCATTTTTGCGTATTTGATCACTACAATTGCGTGAATATGATCCGGCATTATAATATATGCATCCGGTGCTAATTCCTTTCGTATTTCAAACGATCTTTCCCATTCCAGTCTGACAATCTCACCTGTCGGATTTAACTGCATTTTCCTGTCACGTATTTCTCCGAACAGGCATTCCTTATTTGCAGTACATATTGTCAGGTAATACCATCCGGGGAAAGAATAATCCCATCCCTTTAATCTGGCAGATGGTACTCTGTAAATATTTTTGAATAACTCCCTGTCATCACTCATAAGTAAATTTAACTTAAAATTATAATTATCAGTGTATATGAAACCTTCTTCTGAAAAACCGAATTTTAAAATCCTGTTTTAATTCTTTTATCGTTTCTTCCGGATTTGTCCCAGCCCTGCCGGCAGGTTGAATTGTTAAATAATCAATTTCAATAACAATTCTTTTACGAAAATTCTATATCATTACTTTAAAAAAAATGCATAAGTAGAATACTTTAACAACTATTTAAAAGTATTATTAAAACTTAATTTATACCGCCCCCGATAGCCTCAAGCTCTTCCCATCTTATAAAAAGAAGATCAAGCTCTTTTTCGAGCTGTTCCAGCTCGGCCTTTATTTCCGTAACCTTTGGCCCGCTTTGTTTATAGAAAGAAGGATCAGCCATCAGCGCATAGATTTCATGCTTTCTCTTTTCCTTTTCCTCAATGACCAGATGAATTGATTCATACTCTTTTTTTTCTTTAAAGGAAAGCTTTGTTTTCTCAGGTGTTTTCTTTACGCGGTCGTTCTTTTTTTGTTTTTCTTCCTTTACTGTTTTATCGGGTTTTTGAGCCAGCCAGTCGTCATATCCGCCTGCATACTCCCTTACTTCGGAATTTCCTTCAAACGCGAAAATACCGGTTACAACATTATTTAAAAAAGATCTGTCATGGCTAACAAGAAGGAGGGTTCCCTCATAGTCAAGCAATAGCCCTTCGAGGAGCTCAATGGTCTCAATATCAAGATCATTTGTAGGCTCGTCCATGATGAGAAAATTAAACGCCTTTGTAAAAAGCTTTGCGAGAAGAAGCCTGTTCTTTTCTCCGCCGGATAATACCTTTACCGGTTCGTCTGCCCTGTCCGGGCTGAAAAGGAAATCCTCAAGGTAGCCGATCACATGCCTTTTCCTGCCGTTAAAATCGATTATTTCCCCGCTGCCGGAAACATTCTGCTTAATTGTAAGATTATCATCGAGCTGATTTCTAAGCTGGTCAAAATACGCTTTCTGAATCCCTGCCCCGATCCGCACATCCCCGCTTTGCGTTTCCAGCTCACCTAACAATGTTTTTATGAGTGTGCTTTTCCCGCACCCGTTCGGCCCTATTATGCCTATCCTGTCGCCCCTCATTATCCTTGTCGAGAAACCAGAGAACAACTTTTCATCAGTGTATCCAAATGAGATATCCGTAGCTTCTATTATCATCTTCCCTGAGTTTCCTGCCCTCTGCATCTCCATGCGGACATTGCCGGCGCGCTCCCTGCGCGCCGCCCTTTCCCCGCGCAGCTTTAAGAGCGCCCTTACCCTGCCCTCGTTCCTTGTGCGGCGCGCCTTTATCCCCTGCCTTATCCATGCCTCTTCCTGCGCCAGCTTTTTATCAAAGAGAGCGTTTCTAGTTTCCTCAGACTCCAGCCATGCGTCCTTCCTCTGCAAAAAAGTCCTGTAATCGCACTTCCAGTCAAAAAGCTTTCCCCTGTCCAGCTCTACAATACGGTTTGCGATCTTCTGAAGAAACGCGCGGTCATGCGTTACAAAAAAAATAGTCTTGTTATACCTGCTTAAAAAATCCTCCAGCCACTTTATCGATTCAATATCAAGATGATTAGTCGGCTCATCAAGAAGCAGAATATCCGGTTCATTCACAAGAGCGCGGCCCAGAAGTACTCTCCTTTTCATTCCTGCAGAAAGGTTCTCAAAGAGAAGTTCAGGATCAAGCTTCAGTAATGATATGGTCTTTTCTATCTGAATATGAATCTTCTGCTCTTCAGCATTATCCAGATGATTAAGCAGCGAATCATGAACTCCTGCTCCGCCTGCGATAACAGCATATACAGTTCCGGAAAGATCACGCGGTACTTCCTGCGAGAGCAACGCAGTCTTAAGCCCCTTTTCGCGGAACATACTTCCGGAGTCCGGTTCAATTCCGCCATTAATAAGATTCATCATTGTAGATTTTCCTGCCCCGTTGCGGCCGAGCAGGCATATCTTCTCACCCTGATGTATCTGCAGGTCAACGCAGTCAAGAAGAGGAATACTCCCGAAACCAAAGGATACGTTCTGTAGATTTAATAATGCCACACTGTTTTCCTGTTTTATAATTTTATTAGAACTTATCTTAAAAATAGTTAATAGTGTTTGCGATGTTAAAATTTGATGGAATTAGTAAAAATTTTCGAGGACTGTTTGAGTTTTCCAAGTTTTGTCCGAGTTCCGCAGGAAATTTTTACTAATTCTATCAAATTTTTAAAGCACTAGTTAATATTCAGATGAGCTCTTGTTGCTTACCAGCTTCCATCGGAAGTACTTAATATCTGCCAGGTCCATCATCTCTTTATCATCAGCCGAATCCCCGTAAGCATATATAGTCTGATATTTTTCGATATTATAATTCTCTTTTATTCTCTTTGCTTTTTCTTTTCCGCCGCAATCACCGCGATAATACTTTCCTGTAATAAGCCCGTCTTTAACCTCGAACTGCGAACAGATAAGACCCAACCCGTGTTTATCGCACCAGCGTTTCAGGTAAACATCAAAAGACGCAGAAACGATAACGACAGTATCTCCCTGCGATTTATGCCACTCAATTATTTTTAATGCTTCGGGAATTACATATTGCGGTAAAACCTGATCTGCATATTTAACTCCGATGGATTGAATATCAGTTAACTTGCGGCCTTTAAAAGCAAATCCTGCCACTGTTTCCCTGGTTTTCCCGGATGGTATTATGCCCAGTTTATATCCTAAAATTACCGGGATCAGAATCATCTTTCCAAGCATTATTCTTTTACGTTCAGCTGCAAAATAAATAAAATCAATATAAGTATCTATTGTTGTAATTGTTCTATCGAAATCAAATAATGCAAGATTCATAAAATTACTCTAAATTAAAAACATCGCAATTTGCATGCTGCAAACAGTAGTCACCTTTTCTTATTGGTGTTAAAATAAAATACCCCGGGGTAACCCCCTGGTACTGACATAACAACCGCCACCTTCGGTGTCGGCTGGGTATTATGTTTCAAGGCGTTTAAATAAAAAAGCTGATTTTTCCCCCGCTCTTATATGCATATTATAATATCCGCGATACTTATAACAATATAAAATCTTGTCATCATAAATATTACAATGAATCTATTTCAGTGAAAATAAATTCCCTAATTTCTCTCTTAGTTAAAAAATTATGCTTTCAATAACTTGTTTATTATGTTATATTCATTTCTGAATTTACAGGGAAAAATTCCATACAATAAATTAGATTCCATACCCCAAAATTTTGATTAAAAAATAATTATCAATTATATTTTTATCTAACTTTCCGTGACTACCATTTTACTTTTTTAAATGTTTAATATTTCCTGACAGTTTTTACGTGCAAAAGCAATCGTGTTTTTGTTGTAATATTATTTGAAAAAACTAATGAAAAGTTAGAAAACGCTTCCCGAAACCCAATACCAATAATAGGAGATAGTATTATGAAAATCAGGACAATATTTATTATCATGTTCTTTTTCGCAGCTTTCATTGCCTGCAGTCCAAAGGAAGACAAATCCTCTGCTCCTGCTGAGACTAGTAAATTGCAGACTTATGCTTACGCAGAAAAGGATGAATTCATAAAAAAAATGAAAGCCGAATTAAATAAAGTGAACATGGAGTTAATGGAGCTAGAAACGAAAGCTAAAACATTAAAAAAAGAAGCCAAATCAGAAGCAAAACAAAAAATTCAAATGTTAAAGGATAAATCAAATGCTTTAAATAAGCAGATTGACAAAGCCAAAAACGCCACAGAAGCTACATGGAACGGAATAATGGGCGATTTCAATAAATCTTTCAGTGAAATCAAGGACTCTGTTGAGCAAACACGTACCTGGCTGAGTAAAAAAATCGCTCCTTAATAAAATGCCCCGGGGCAAGCGTCGAGGTATTACGCCTTGAAATAAAATGTCCCGAACTAAGATGCCGATGCTGTCGCATCGGCATCCGTTTCCTGTGCAGGTCGGTATATTTAAATAGTTAAAATATAAATAACAATACTTATAATTAAATTGCCTGTGTAATTGTAAGCAATTACACAGCTCTTTTAAAATTAAATATTACTAATGGAGAAATTATGAACCAGACCTGGATTTATATTACTATAGCAATTGTTGTTATCCTGTTCTTCCTGGGGATACGAATTGTACGTCCTACTCAAAGGGGTTTAATCGAGCGTCTTGGCAAATACGTACGGTTTGCCAAGCCGGGATTTCACTGGATTTTTCCGGTTATCGAAAAGATGTATCTTGTGAATATTACGGAACAGATGGTGGATGCAGAGCCTCAGGAAATTATCACCAATGATAATCTCAATGCCCGCGTGGATGCACAGGTTTATTTCAAAGTGAAGGAAGAAGAGGATGAAGTAAAAAAATCGATATACAAAGTAAATAATTACCAGTGGCAGATTGTAAACCTTGCCAGAACTACTCTGCGGAATATCATTGGTACAATGTCTCTTAAATCGGCCAATAGCGAGAGAAGCAGAATAAATACGGAATTGCTGAAAACTCTTACTACGGAAACCGCACACTGGGGTATAGATGTTGTCAGGACGGAATTGAAAGAAATCGATCCGCCCAAGGATGTCCAGGAAACAATGAACAAAGTAGTTAAGGCGGAAAATGAAAAGATAGCAGCGATAGATTTTGCAACGGCCACGGAAACAGATGCTGACGGGCAAAAAAGGTCAGAAATAAAAAAGGCCGAAGGTGTCAGACAGGCTAGAATATTACAGGCCGAAGGCGAGGCTCAGGCGATTAAACTCGTGAACGAAGCAGCGGAAAAATATTTTGTCGGAAATGCACAATTATTAAGAAGAATCCAAATGGTGGAAGAAGGCCTTAAAAATAATTCCAAGATAGTTGTACCTGCAGGATCCGATCTAGTCAATGTTATTGGTGAAATGGCCGGAATTTTGCCTATAAAGAGATGAAGGTGTTAGCTCTATACTAAGAACGCATTTCAGTAAATATGTCATTCATAATCTGACTGGATAATATCTATGGAGCAGGCGACAGGCCGCTCTCGCACCTCCTGTGCTTCGCGGCATTCGCCACCTCTCAAGCATTTATTATTCTCCTCCTGCTGCTCCGACTATTATCAATTCTACCGCGTGTTCCTGACGGTCATCAACAAGTGGAATAATATTGTCGAATCGTTCAACTCCATCTATGGTCAGGATTGTCTCAATGCTTCCAGCCGGCATTTGCCGGATAATGATATGATAGATGGTTTCACGGTAGCGGTAATGCATTTGGAACGTCTCCCAATCTGCAGGGAGGCACGGTTCGAACCGCAGTTTGTCTACTTCAAGTCTTAGGCCAAGGAGTGATTCCATGATAAGCCGGTACATCCAGCCTGCGGATCCTGTGTACCATGTCCATCCGCCGCGTCCGATATGCGGTGATACGGCATATACGTCTGCTGCGACAACATATGGTTCTGCTTTATAGGTTTCAATTGTTTCAGGAGATAGCCCATGGCTCACAGGGTTGATTATTGACAGGATTTCCCACGCGCGGTCTCTGTCTCCCAATGCGGCGAATGCCATTGCTGTCCAGACTGCTCCATGAGTGTATTGCCCGCCGTTCTCCCTCACGCCGGGAACATAGCCCTTTATATATCCGGGATTTAAATTTGATTTGTCGAAAGGCGGGTCCAGTAGCTGAACAAGAGAACGATCGCGCCTGACGAGATGTTTTTCAACCGCATCCATTGCCTTGCGCGAGCGTCGGGCATCGCCGGCACCGGATAGAACAGACCAGCTTTGTGCAATGGAATCAATCCGGCATTCCGCATTATGCGCAGAACCGAGCGGCGAACCGTCATCAAAGAAAGCGCGGAGATACCACTCTCCGTCCCAGGCATTCTGTTCGATATTTTTTTTAAGTTCACCTGCTTCCTTCAGACAGCGTTCTGCAAAGGGCAGATCATTATGCAGACGTGCAATCTCATTAAATCGAATAAATACTTTATAAAGAAAGAATCCAAGCCATACACTTTCTCCTTTGCCGTTTTCACCAACCTTATTCATTCCGTCGTTCCAGTCCCCTGAACCGATAAGCGGGAGGCCGTGCGCCCCGAAACTTTCAAGGCTTCTCATGATGGCCCGCACGCAGTGGTCATATAAACCGGCAGTCTCTCCGGACATGCCCGGCAGATCATAATACGAATCCTCGTCCGCGTTAACCGGGCGGCCTTCGATGAAATGAATGGTTTCATCCAGTACCCCCGTATCTCCGGTGGTCAGAACATAGCGGGCTACAGCCAGCGGCAGCCAGAGGTAATCATCCGAACAATGCGTACGCACACCCCTGCCCGACGGCGGATGCCACCAGTGTTGTACATCTCCCTCTTTGAACTGATGTGCCGCGCAGAGGAGGAGGTGCCCGCGTACAAGGCGCGGTTCGCTATGGATAACAGCCATCACATCCTGCAACTGGTCGCGGAAGCCGAATGCGCCACCCGACTGATAATATCCGCTGCGGGCCCAGAGACGGCATGCAATAGTCTGGTACAAAAGCCAGCCATTGGCCAGTATGTTTACTGACCGGTCGGGTGTTTCCACATTTACAGCGCCCAGAGTATGCTTCCAGTATTGCCATACTGCTTCAAGCGCTCCGCGTGCCGCAACAGATCCCCAGAAGCGGTGTATCAGATTGCCGGCATCAGCGGCATTCCGGACTGCTCCCATAGTAAATACAATCTCACGTTCTCCCCTTGCAGCAAGTTCAAAAGAAACACGTATTGTTCCGCACGGATCAAAAGATGCTCCCGTCTTTCCGGAAAGCCGCGACCGTGTCATTGCGGCAGGATTTGACATAGTACCATTGCGACCAAGAAATTCTCTACGGTCGCCGCTTACAGTCCGGGTAGTATCATCTGCATTAAAAAATGCGATCCGGCTGCTGAATTCGGTACTGTACGGATTTCGCGCAAGCAAAGCGCCGCTTTGAGGCTCAATCTCTGTAACTATATGCATGGCCGATTTAGCCCGCAAATCTCCCAGCACCCATTCAGCGAACCCGGTGACGGAAAGACGGCGTATTCTATCAGACTTGTTACGCACCTTAATTACCGTAAACTTGACAGGAGCATCAATGGCAACATATACCCACACCTCTGTATTAATACCCCGTTCTGTGTGCTCAAAAACACTGTACCCGAATCCATGGCGCGTAATATAAGGCGTATGTCCGCGGCATGGCAACGGCATGGGAGACCAGTAATGTCCGCGATCTTCATCGCGAATATAAAATGCTTCTCCGCCGGAATCGCTTACAGGATCATTGTACCATGGCGTAAGACGGAATTCATGCGCATTCTCGCTCCACGTATATCCAGTGCCGCTTTCCGAGATAACAGTTCCGAAGTCCGGGTTGGCCAATACATTTGCCCAAGGGGCTGGTGTCAGCTGTCCGCGCGAGGTTGAAATAACATATTCACGGCCGTCAGGTGTAAATCCGCCCAGACCATTATAAAATATAAGGTCCTGACGTGGCAGAGCTGCTACATCCGACAGATCATGGCTTTTGGTTCGGACAGGAATAAAATCAGGAACCGTTTCTTCTGTTATATTCCGACGGGACATCTGCTCCGATAGAGTTCCCCTGCTGTCAATGATAACAACGCGGGCTACCGACTGAAATAATATACGATCCTCCTCGGATATCTGGTCGGCAAGTCGTACGTAGATACTGCCGGGCCTGTCTGCTGCATTTGCATTATTGCCTGCGGCAATAAGCGCCGTAATCTGATCCTGGAGATTCTGCCTGTACCCGGCGTGATCTTCATTCCAGATTACCAGGTCAACTGCCAGTCCCTTGAGACGCCAGTAAGTGTACGCCTGAATGAGTTGACGAACAAGATTGATATTGGCCTGATCTTCAATCTGTAGCAGCACAATGGGAATATCCCCCGAAATGGAATATCCCCAGAGACCCGACTGCTGGCGTTTGTTCCTTATAAGAATACCGGGCGCGGCACGCAGCGAAGAGTTTGCGTATATAACCGATGCGGCAAGATGCCCATACAGTTGCGCGTCAGCTTCAACTGCATTTATCTGCCTCAGAAGTACCTGGCTATGTGTCCATGCCAGATTAAAAACGCGATCCGCGAGATTCCGGTCCCTGTATTTTTCCACAAGGCTTAGGGTTATGTCCCGCGTTTCACCTACGCCAGTAACGATATTAATCGTCACCTGCTTTTCAGGATTCAGAATTATCTGATTACGAATGGCCACAACGGGATCAAGCACAGGTCCCTCTGTTCCGGAGAGTGGAGACAAGTTGCTCATTGCTTCGGGATGAATTAGAGTATTTCCACGGCCAATAAACCGCATCCGGTCAGTCTCATAAGATACTTCCCCTGTTTCCGCACCGTGCACGACCATTAAATGAAACATTATGGGCGGATGCTCTTCCGTCGAGCGCGGACGGCGCGTACAGAATATAGCCTGCTTGCGGCGTACAATCTCCGTCTCCACAAAAAGATTGCTGAAGGCCGGGTGCATCGCGTCCGAAGCCTGATTCGCGAGCACTACTTCAGCATAACTTGTTATATCAATTGTCTTTCGCGTCCGTCCGCGGTTGGTGATTGTAATCCGTCGAAGCTCGATGTCATCCTCAGGTGAAACAGCAATTTCGGTATATGTATCGAAATCGTAATCACGGCGGCGAAACTCAGCCCGCCCTTCTGAAAATATTGCTTCATAATTTTTGGATGCTTTAAGTGCAGGTTGATATGATGTTGACCAGAATTCTTCGCTTGCTAAATCCCGGATATAACAAAATGTACCCCAGTTGTCACACGTGCCGTCTTCACGCCAGCGAGTCACAGCCATATCCTTCCAGCGGCTGAAACCGCCACCGGCGTTTGTGATCATTACATGATACCTGCCGTTGGATAAAAGCTGTACCTCCGGCATTGGGGTATCCGGACTATCGTAAACGCGTATAGGCATTTCGTCCACGTCAGTTAAAGCAGAATGTAACTCGGCCTTTGAGAATTCGGTTTTGTTGGAATAGAAGGCCATGGCTTTCGGCACCCTTTCCTGAAGCAGCGGCATGGTTGCCTGGAACGATAAGTCCGACTCAAACCGTTTCTGCATTTGTCTGTCAAGAATCAGGTAAGCAAGTGATAGAAAACTCATGCCCTGATGATGAGCCATAAATGAACGAACAATCGCGCTTGATTGACCGCGTGGTATACGCCCAGGAGTATAGTCAACAGCTTCGTAAAAACCATACTTTCCTTCAGCGCCGAGAGCGGATAATTCTTCGAGATTAATGCATGCCTCAGAAGGTGCCACCATAAGGGCCAGCGCTGAAGCATAGGGCGCAATAACAGTATCTGAAGTTAACCCGCGTTTTAACCCCAGACCAGGCACGCCAAAGGCGCGATACTGGTAATTAAAATGAATATCAATCATATTATAACCGGATTCCGAAATCCCCCACGGCACGCCTATCTTCTTTCCATACTCGATCTGTCTCGCCACAGCGGCCTTACAGGTCTGGTACAGCAGGGAATTCTCGTAGGTCGGCATTACCAGGAGCGGCATCAGGTATTCGAACATGGAACCGCTCCATGAAAGAAGAACCGGCTCTCCTCCAGCTGTTGTGAGCAGTCGCCCAAGTGCAAACCAGTTCTCCTGCGGCAACTGTCCCTGCGCAATGGCGACGAAACTTGAAATCCTAGCTTCCGATGCAAGTAAATCGTAATAACTCCCGTCACGCCGGTTTCCGCTGACATTATAACCTATTGCCAGCAAATGACGACTTTCATCAAATAAAAATGCATATTCCATACGTGCGAGTTCCCGGCATTGAATTACAAGCTTTTCGATAACAGTAATTCGCTCCGCAGCATGTTTGCTTGCCGTTCTAATAAGATCTGTGAGCTCATTGACTCTTTCGGACTCCCCTGTTGTCTTTTTATTCGGGCTTTGATCTTTGATGAACGGCATTGATTCGGCATCAAGATCTGCTATCTGGCGCAGAGTCGGGATCCCGCCAAAGCCGGTATAACTGCTTAGATTATTCGGAAATAGCGGCTGTCCGGTCCAGGGTACAAATAAAGTAAGGTCATCAAGGACGGCCCGGCATTGCTCTGCAAAGGCGCGTGCCCACCACCCGGCCTGACTTCCGGAGGCAGGATCAAAACCCTGGATATTATCCAGGTCAAATGTCATAAGTTTATCAAATATTTCCCGCGCGGCCTCAAGCGTATCCGGCTGAGAAACGCAGACGGATTCCAGGTATTTTTGCAGTTGAACAAGCCCGGCTGGACGGTTTTCTCCGACAGCATCCATAAAAACATTCAGCGTGTCCCTGAGCCCGTCAAATAATTGCGGTCCGATTATCTTCGTATCCGGGAGCTTTATAAGCCCCTGCTGCAAGGTCAGCAGATGAGCAGCAAGATTACCGCTATCTACTGTCGAAACATACATGGGCAGCAGTGGTTTCAGGGATTCAGTGTCATACCAGTTATAGAAATGACCCCTGAAACGTTCCAGATTTTCCATTGTATGAAAAGCTTTCCCTGTTCGCTCAATAAGCTGCCGGGAATTAATATAGCCGAAATCCCATGCTGATAGATTTGCCAGAAGCGCAAGCCCCATGTTTGTCGGCGATGTACGGTGGGCAATAACGGCTACCGGGTCTTCCTGAAGATTATCGGGCGGAAGCCAGTTATCCTGCTCTCCGACAAAAGTCTCAAAGAACGCCCATGTTTTCCTGGAAATCCTTCTGAGAAAGACAATCTGCCCTGCACTGAGCTTTGCTTCCTGCCGGGCAAACGGCCTGCTGATCCACCATGTGAAGACAGGCGATAAAAACCACAGAATAAGAACCGGTAATGCTATAAACAGAACATACGGCCTTGAAAAAGCGAGATAATACGCTGTTGCAGCGGCAATTAGCGGGGCGATCCACATGGCTCGTAATGATCCCGCAAAGTCAGTCCTGCCGCTAGCCTCAGATTCGCCGGACGGATTCCATTCCAGGAGATGCTTCCGTGTGATCAGCATCCGCCATGCGGTATGCAGAATGGCATTCGTACTGAAAAAAGCTTCGTATGGCAGACAAAGGATTGCAAATATTATTTGCGCAAAATGCCTGCCGAACGTGCGCATTGCGCCGTCGAAGTGCTGACTGAGGAGCACTTCATCCGGCTTTTGAAAAAATTCCGTTAGAGAGCTGATTAGCTGCGGAATAAATATAATTCCGATAACCGACAAAGTCCATAACCATGGCAAAGGCAGTATCAGCCAGCCCGAAAGCAAAAGAAGCGTTAATGCCGTAGCCGTAAGACTGCGTCTCAGATTGTCAAATATCTTCCACCTCGACAACAATGAGAGCGAATTTTTTTGGAAGCGCCCATCCTCGCCCGGAACACCCGGCAACAGCCACCGCAGTATCTGCCAGTCCCCGCGAATCCAGCGGCGCCGCCGGCTCACGTCGGCGCTGTAGCGTGACGGATATTCCTCGTATAACTGCACATCGCTTATCAGCCCTGAACGAGCATAGCACCCCTCAATAAGATCATGACTTAAAATTCTATTCTCAGGAAAACGTCCTTTAAGCACCTGTTCGAACGCGTCAATATCATATATCCCCTTACCTATAAATGATCCTTCACCGAAAAGATCCTGGTAAACATCGGAAACAACGCGCGTGTATGGATCAATTCCGGAATCGCTCCCGAACATACGACCGTACCCGGACCGGTTTGAGCCCGGCAGGTTCATGGATACACGCGGTTGAAGGATTCCGTATCCGGCGGAGATGCGTTGTTTCCGTTCATCATATTGCGGCCGGTTCAACACATGCGACATGGCACCTGCAAGCTGCCGCGCCGAATCACGGGACAGCTGTGTATCCGCGTCGAGAGTGATGACATATTTTATTTTTGATAATTCCTTTATGTTCCCGACGATAATGGAAAAGTCGGATTTTGCACCTCCGCGGAGAAAAGAATTCAATGCTGCAAGCTTTCCGCGTTTCCGCTCGTAACCCATCCAGACTTGTTCCTTTGAATTCCATTGACGCGGACGATGAAAAAGACAAAAGACACCGGATTTCGAACCTGTGTACTTTTCATTCAACTCTTCGATTCTTTGCCGTACCAGAGATGATAGCTGTTCGTCATCCGGAAGACTTTTTTCGGATGCGTCACGAAAATCGGTTAACAGGCTAAAGTAAAGGTTTTCGTCCCGGTTTGCAAGAAACCGGACTTCAAGGGCATTCACCATCTGCTCAATGTTCCCGATGCTTGAGAGCATAGCAGGAACAACAACCAGGGTTTGCTCATCCTGCGGAATTCCTTTGGTAAAATCCATTCGCGGCAGCGGACGGGGCGTAACAAGACGTGTTGCAAACCAGTTCGCCAGTGTTATCGCTAACTGGCTTACGGACAAAAGTAAAAGTATAGCAAGGATCCACAGCGGAAATCCGTGCAATCCGTTATAATAAGCTTTTGCGAGCAATCCCGCAGTTGAGATCACTGTAATAAGTATTATAAAGCCGAGATAGAGAAGCAAAGGGAACCGCCTGCCGGCTTTTTGAATGGTCTCCAGTACGGAAAATCGCGTCCCTGTCCGACGTTCAAGCTGCTCCAGCCCTTTATCTATCAGGTAAAAGCCCACATGAGCCGCTCTACAGTCGCTGCGGTTTTCCTCAGCCGCGCTGTTCTTCGCAAGCCGTATCGCCTCGCGGGCAACCCCGATTTCTGATAAAGTGCTATGCTTTGCTATTTTTTCCACTACGTGCCGGTAACGGTCACGAGTTGGGAAATCCATCCTGCTGTATACGCCGCAAGGGTCCTCCATGAGCATTGCTTCCACAACGCTCATACTCTCAACGAACTCGCGCCAGTCCATTGCGCCCAGAAAACGGAGGCCGCCGATGCTGTTGCTTATGGATTGCTGATCAGCAGCCTGCTGCTGATTCTCCGACTGAACCAGTTGCTCAATCGTCAGGAATGATTCTGACAGCTGCTGCTCAATCCATGTGAGCGGCAATGCCAGTGCCGGCCCCAATCCCTGCAGACGACGGGTTAGCTCCGCAACAAATGAACTTACGATGGGCGGGTTTGACCGCGCCATGTCTGCAACCATAAGGATCAGGCTTTTGGGGTCATTTTCAGCAGTCTCCGTTATCCTGTCTGCCCAGTAATCGGCAAGATTCCGGTTTATTCTGTCCGCAGCAATCCGGGCTGAAACACGACGGAGATTCTCAATCAGCGCCAGGCGCAGCATGATGGGAATTGCCCATAATTCCCCCAGATGCAGTGCGCTGACCTTCTGGTAGGCGGCCACAAAACTGCTTAGGTTTTCAATATCCACGCGGCCATCGCCGTGAGAAATAATCTCCAGCGCGATGTCGTACACGCGCGGGAGCCCGGCCGACGGACCATTTTTTAAACGCGGCAGTCCCTTGCTGTAGCCCTTCGGCAAATGTCGCCTGGCTATACGAATCTGTTCTTCGATAAGATAAAAGTTGTCGAGAAGCCATTCCCCTGCAGGCGCAATCCTCCTGTTCGACTTAATAGCCTCTGTCAGCAGATCACGGACTTCAAGGAGGACACCTTCGTTTTCAGCCAGCCTTGAGAGCAGGTACTCAGGATTATGGCCAGGGCTTAACGCATGTGAACCGGCAAGGATCTTGCCGTGCTGCTCCATTTGAGATGCGCTGAACAACTCTGATCGCAGCGGCGGTTCACCCCCGGCGTATTTTTTTGATAAGCTGTTTCCGCGCAGACCCATCCATAACCCGGATATGCTTCCGATTATTCTTTTACCACTTATTTTCAAAATTTATGTCTCCTTCTGAGAAGCGGATTCTCTGTAAACAGGATAGCAACGGCGATTGCTTTGAATTATCTTTTACCGGCATCCAGTGAATATTCACAGACACTTGTTTTAAACTCCGGTTCCGATAGGTATGCTTTGCCACGACATGACAAAAGCGAATTTACGAATGGCGGAAGGATTGCATGTAGCAGATTATTTTAAGAAATAGAGAACGAAACAATAACCGCATAAAATCCGGAGTATAGTTCCGGAAAACATTAATCTTCACTCTTTTTTCACTGAAATTATCTTTTGCTTTATCTTATTTGTAGACTGAAATATTGGGGAAGTCAACATAAATCCCTGATTCTATATAATTTTTCAAAAATTAAAATCTAAACAGATTAAGGATATTTAAGGGAGATATTAAATTTTGTATTCGATGCAGAGCAGTAGTCATTTTCATGGAAGGCTATGGCAATCAGCCGCATTTTACAATATCTGCTGCGTTTATAACAATAAATACAGTGGATATTAAACCGCGCTTAACAATAAATCCGCAATTTTTTTTAAATCGTTTCAATTATATCTATCTTTTTTAATAAACCCATTTCGGCCGCAATATCAAAATAGAATTTGAGCGCTTCTTTAAGTTCTTTGGTAAATTCGTACTGGAACAGGCTGTAATAAAAATCAATATTATAAACAATGTCAGGATAACGTTTCTTTGCTTTTTTCACTACCATATCTTTTTCGGCTTTCATGCAATCTAGCGATTTATTGTACGAGCCGATTATGTCCGCAATCTGCTTTTTAAATGTATCGAGCGCGGATTTCTGAACAGCAAAAACCGCGAACACAACAGGGTAGCCTGTCTTTCTGAACCATAACTCGCCCAGATCGTATTTGTATGCTATGGGCACAGGAAGCGTCATCATTGCTTCATTGCCGATCAGAAGCGCTGCATCAAAGTTGTTCATATCCGGCAAAGGAGGCGAAGGAACATAGCTCGGTTTTATTCCGTAAAATCTTTCGAGCAATATCTTCATCAAAGCGACAGATGTTGCCGAAGCGTTTGTAACCCCGATCGCTTTGCCGTCCAGCACTTCAATGGGCACTTTGCTTACCAGGTTTACTGAACCGACATAGCCTACAGAGCTTAAGCAGAAGTCCGTGAGCAGCGCAGCATGTCCGACGATGTCGGGGTACGCGCCAGCGGATATGGGGCTCATGTCAAGCTCCCTTAGCATCATCATCCTGTTCAGATTGCTCGGGTAACCGGGAAATATTTTTACATCTGCAACCTTGTCTTTTTCGAACATGTGGTAATAGAACGGGTAACAGTTTAAGTAATCTATATAACCAAGCTTCATTTGATTTATACCTTATTGATTTTAACATCATCCCCATACTCCACTTTTCCCACTCTCCTTTTTTTAGGAGTGGGGGCTGGGGAGTGAGGTCAAAAGATAACCTTAGTACTTTTTACACACCCTTGGGATTCGGAGGCTATAATATTCTCTGTCCTTCTTTCATTATACCTTCTCATACAAGGCAGTTGTTCTGACCGGCTTAAGGCCAGCGTCCCCGATAAGCCTCACGAGAAAAGGCTCTGTGCCGTAATCCGGCGTCTCTGCGCCTGCGGCATGCACAACTTTCTCATTCTGATATGTCCCGCCCAGTTCGTCTACTCCGAAATGAAGTAAAAGCTGTGCCATCTTATCTCCAAGGTACATCCACAGGGCTTTTATGTGCGGGACATTATGCAGGATAATCCTCCCTGCCGCATATATCCTTATATCATCATATCCTGTTGAATCCCTGCGTTTTGATTTTATCTGCGTATTTTCTTCGTGAAACAAAAGAGGCACGAAAGTCTTGAATCCGCCGGTCTCATCCTGCAGGCCGCGTATTTTAAAAAGATGATCTATAATGTCATCAACGCTCTCAAGCTGATTGTAAAGCATTGTCGCGTTTGTCTTAAGGCCGAAGCCATGCGCAACCTTCATTACTTCCAGCCATCTCTTGCCCGATATCTTTTTTGGCGATATAATATCGCGTACGTGAGGCGAAAATATCTCCGCTCCTCCGCCGGGAAGCGCGTCAAGTCCTGCGTCGATCAGCTTTTTAAAAACTCTCTCAAGCGGCAGATTGTTGAGCCTGGCAAAATAATCGTACTCCACTGCTGTAAAAGCGACAATAACGATACCGGGCTTAACCGCTTTTATCCTGCTGAGCATTGCTTCAAAATAATCTAGCTTAAGTTCAGGATTAAGCCCTCCGACTATATGCACTTCGTCAATCCCTGCTTTTACAGCGCTTCGCACGCGCGCTTCTATTTCTTCGGGTGACAGCAGAAAAGCGCGCTCATCGCCCCTGTCGCACGAATACGCGCATAGCGGGCAGCGAAGCTCGCACACATTCGTGTAATTGAGATTCATGTTCACGCCGTAATAGGCGCGGTTGCCGTGGCGTTCGGTTCTCGCGTAGTGGGCAATCGCGCCCAGTTCAAGAATATCGTTCGTCGTAAGCAGAACGCGGGCATCCGCTTCGTTAACAGGCACTTTAGCAAGTACTTTCTCCGCGATTGCGCAAAGCTCCGGATTTTTTATGTCGTCAGGCAACATCATATTTTTTTTTATCTTAAAAAAATACTTTTAATTCTAGTGGTCAAATTATTTATTCAACATAATAAAGATACAAATATATTTTAAAATAATTTTTTAATTTTTGCCTTTTTTATATTGCGGATATTATTCCTTTACCAAAATGAATATTGAATTTTTATGAAAGATATAATGAAAATTTATGGCTCCCTTTTTAAATTATACGGTCCTCAGGGCTGGTGGCCTCTGCTTTGCCTTAGTAAGTCTGATAAAAATGAACAAAATAATTTTTCTAAAGGTTATCATTCTGGAGATTATTCATATCCTAAGAACAATTCGCAGAGATTCGAAATCTGCGCAGGCGCAATTTTAACGCAAAATACGGCATGGCTTAACGTCGAAAAAGCGCTTATTAATCTATATAAGCAGGATCTGTTAAACGCAAAGAGCATCAGTAATATAAACATTGAAAAATTAAAGGAGCATATACGGCCTGCAGGATATTATAATCAGAAAGCAGTTTACCTAAAGGAGCTCGCAGTATTCTACTTATCCTTAAAAGGAAAAACACCTTCCAGGGATTTGCTGCTTTCTGTAAAAGGCATTGGACCTGAGACTGCTGATTCCATGCTTCTGTACGCTTTTAATCAGCCCGAATTCGTTGTAGATGCCTATACTAAACGAATGTTTTCTCATCTGGGATTCTTTGATAAAAATGCAAAGTACAATGAAATAAAAGAGATGTTTGAAAAGAATCTCCCAAAAGAGACAATTTTATATCAGGAATATCATGCATTAATAGTGCAGCATGCCAAGAATAATTATTCGCGGAAAGTTAAGAGTGCTTCCTGAAATTCACTAAATTTAACGCAATGCGCGACTTTCCCAGCGGGATAAAATATTAAATCAATAAAAAAAGAATTGTATTATTCACAAATACATATAGTAATATACAATAATCATATAACATACTAAAGATTGGGCGCTTTACGGCTGATAATATAAGTATATTATGAGTAAGGAAATTAAAGTATTAATTGTAGATGACGACAGGCTTATAAGAGTAGCTGTAAAACGCATCCTCGAGAAGAATAATCATAATTTTTCGGTTGATGAAGCGACGAACAGCTCGCACTTGCTTGAAACCCTGAAAGCAAAAAAATACGACTGCATAATTCTTGACTATGTACTTGCGGACACAACCGGCATCGATGTCCTGAAACAACTCAGCGAGTATAAAATATACACACCCGTTATCATGATGACGGGACAGGGCGACGAGCTTATCGCGGTTAAAGCTCTTAAAGCCGGCGCTTACGATTATCTTCCTAAGTCCATCCTTTCCAACAATGAAGCAGCAGAAATTCTATCTTACACAATACAAAACGCAATTAACCTGTTTAAAATAAAAAACGAAAGGGAAAGAACAATGAACGCTCTGCAAAAGAGCGAAGAAAGATACCGCAGCCTGATTGAGCACTCCCCGATGCTGATACTTCGATTCTTCCCCGATGATAAGCTGATATCCTTTGTCAACGACGGCTATTGCACTTATTATAACACTACAAGAGCAGACATGATCGGTAAAACCTTCTATGAATGCATATTCGAAGAAGACCCAGAAATGACCGACAAAATCATTAATTCATTAATTATAAAAAATCCCTTTGCAAGCTTTGAACATTCCAGCGGCAAAGAACCGGTGCGGTGGCAGTTATGGACATTACAGGCGCTGTACGGCAAACAGGGAAAAATCCTTGAGTACCAGTGCATCGGCGAGGACATCACTCCTATAAAGAACGCCGAGAAAGACCTTTATAATCAGAAACTATATTTCCAGTCCATACTCGATTCGCAGGACAACATTATCATTGTAACGGATAAAAAAGAGATCCTTGAAGCGAACCTGAGCTTTTTAAAATTCTTCGGCTACCAGAGCCTTTCCGCGTTTAAAAAAGAACATAAAGATATAATTGAGCTTGCTGTAAACATTCCGGGATATATTACAAAAAAGAACAGTTTGCACTGGATAGATTCTATTTTAAAAAATCCGAATGCCGAAAGATTAATATCCTTTAAATATGAAGGCCTGGAATATCCTAAAATATTTTCCTTAACCATCAGCCAGCTTTCGCTCGAACGCGAAGTCTATGTTGTTACTTTTTCCGATGTAACAGAACTGGAACAGAAAAGCAAAACATTTGAGGAGAAAGCATCGATTGACGCATTAACCGGAATATTCAATAAAGATAAATTTGATGAAATGCTGGCCTTTAATGTAATTTCGGCAAAAAAATACAACTCGAGTTTATCATTAATATTTTTCGATATCGACCATTTTAAAAACATCAATGATACGTACGGGCACCAGGCCGGAGACGATGTGCTTCAGCAGCTTGCAGGAGTAATAAAGAACTGCATAAGGAAGTTCGACATCTTTGCCAGATGGGGCGGCGAGGAATTTACAGTGCTTTTGCCGAAGACCGATCTCGACAATGCGCTTAAGGCAGCGGAAAAATTCCGCAAACAGGTTATGAACACTGAATTTAAAACGATCAGGCATTTGACTTGCAGCTTCGGCGTTGCAAAGCTTCAGGAAGACGACAATCCGGACAAGCTGGTTGCCAGAGCGGACAAGGCTCTTTACAAAGCAAAGGAAAGCGGCCGCAACCGCGTCGTTGGGCTTAAGTCGAAGTAAAAACAATGAAAATTATCTCATGGAACGTTAACGGCATCAGGGCCGTTTATAAAAAAGGCTGCCTTATGCCGCTCTTTAATGAAAACCCGGACATCCTGTGCCTGCAGGAAACAAAAGCCTCCGAAGAGCTGCTTGTAAAAGAACTCAGGAACATCGAAGGATACAGCTCGTATTTTTCGTCCGCTGAGAAGAAAGGCTATAGCGGCGTTTGCATTTATTCAAAAGAAAAACCGAAGAAGATCGAACACGGTTTCGGCATAAAGGAATTCGACTGCGAAGGAAGAATCCTTATCGCATATTATACTGATTTTGTTCTTTTTAATATCTATTATCCGAACGGAAAAGCTTCAAAAGAAAGGCTCAATTATAAAATGAATTTTTATAATGCATTTCTTGACTTTGCGGATAATCTTAAAAAAAATGGCAGCAGTATAATCATGTGCGGAGATGTGAACACTGCCCACGCAGAGATCGATCTTGCGCGGCCGAAAGAAAACGAAACCACTTCGGGATTTCTTCCGGAAGAGAGAGAATGGATAGACAGGCTCATCTCGCACGGGTATATCGATACCTTCCGCATATTCACTAAGGAAGGCGGGCATTACTCGTGGTGGGACTACAAAACAGGCGCGCGGGAAAGGAACATAGGCTGGAGAATAGATTACTTTTTTGTAAGCGAAAGCATAAATAAAAAAATTAAATCGGCATTTATAATGAAAGAAATTATGGGCTCCGATCACTGCCCTATAGGGATTGAATTCAATGGAAAATAAGGAACGAAAAAACGCGGGTACTGCAGCGGTTGCGCAGAGCCCATGGGACACACACTACTTAAAAACAAAATCCATACTCGCCTACCCGGACGAAAATCTTGTAAGAATGATTAAAGCATTTCTTATAGGCAAAAAACCGCATACACTTGCGTCTATTGATCTCGGATGCGGAACAGGCAGGCATCTTAAACTGCTTCACGAGTCCGGGTTCGACAATATTATGGGACTGGACACTAGCCTGAATGCCCTGGTCATGTGCAAAGGGCTTTACATACTGCCTCTCGTTCAGGGGAACAACATGTCTTTGCCTTTCAAAGACTCTGCTTTTGATGTGGCAATTTCGTGGGGCTCGCTTCACTACTGTGCAAAGGAACTTCTGAAACAGCAACTGAGCGAAATTCACCGCATAATGAAAAAAGGCGGACGCTTCTTCGGGACGCTCCGCTCCGATATGGACACGTATTTGAAGACAGGTAAAAACATCGGGAATGATACGTGGGTTACGGACATTCCGGACATAAAGAATTCAGTAGTTTCTTTTTATAATGAAAGCGAACTGAAAGATGCGATGAGCATTTTCAGGGCATTCAAATACGGAACAATCGAAAGGACAATAATAGGCGACATGCAGAAAAGGATTTCACACTGGGTTTTCTGGGCAGATAAATAACGCCTGCGGAAGCTAAAGTTTTGAACGCAAAACTCTATCAATATCTTATGAAAACCAATAATAAGCCCGGATTATTCAGCAAACCCCTAACCGTATGCCCGTTGTGTAAAAGCAAAAACATTAAGCCATATTATCTTATTAAAAATTACAAACAGCATTTTAAAACAGATAAATGTACAGACTGCGGATTTATATTCATGAATCCGAGATTCGGCAATAAAGTCCTTAAAGACATGTACTCCGAGCATTATTACACAGGAAACGCGGAATATAAGTATTACGATGAAAGGGACGCGGAAAAATACTCGCGCTATGTGTGGGAAAAGAGAGTAAGGAAGATAAGGCAATACGCGGACGGCGGCAGCTTTCTGGATGTGGGGTGCGCTTTCGGCGGGCTGCTTAAAACAGCGTCGGAGCATTTTACTCCGTACGGCATAGAGCTCTCGGAATATTCCGCAGGATACGCAAAAAAAGCGTTCGGGAGCAAAATCCATTGCGGGAGCCTGGCAGATCACCGCTTTAAACGGGGCTCTTTCTCGGTCATTACCATGATCGAACTGCTGGAGCATATCGCTGACCCGGTATTCGCAATAAACGAATGCTATAAGCTTTTAATAAAAGGCGGGCTTCTTGTTGTTCAGACTGCGAACATGAACGCTCTCCAGGCAAGGATACTGAAAGACATGTATGCTTACTTTATGCCCGGACATGTATCGTATTTCAGTAAAAAGAATCTGACAGATATTTTAATTAAAGCAGGGTTCAGCAAAATAAAAGTATACTACCCGGTGGAATTCGGGCTGCTTCCAAAGCTTTTAAAATCGCGATATACTTTCAAATCACTGTTCGATTACAGGCACTGGATGAGAATTGCGTATTACCACTGCATAAGCAAGCTGCACTTTAAAGATTTCGCTGCTACAAGTTCCATGGTGATTTACGCGGTGAAGTAATTATTTTATCAGCTTGCTTATTGCCTTGAACTCCTCAGTGCCCGAATACTCCAGAAGCTGAAAGAGTATCATCTCCGTTGAAACTATAAAAACGCCCGACTGCCGCATCCTTTCCAGGGCAATCGATTTATTTTTCAAAGTCCTCGAAGAGACAGCATCCGCGACCAGGTGCACTTCGAGGTTGAGCTTAAGCGCATCGAGCGCTGTTTTTAGCAGGCATACGTGCGCCTCAACGCCGAAAAGCACAAGCGATTCTACGCCAAGCGCAGTTATTTTGTTTCTGAATTCGCTGTTTCCGAAGCAGCTGAAATGCAGCTTTTCTATAATCGCCGCGTTCTTTGGCAGCATTATTTCCCTGAGCGTTCTTCCAAGGCCTTTCGGGTACTGCTCCGTTGCAACAACCGGTATATTTAAAATACCGGCAGCCTGAATAAGTATCCTGGCATTTGAAATGACCTCTTTTATTCCTTTTATTGCTGTATTAAATCTGTCCTGTATGTCTATCTCTACAAATGCGGTTTTACTTTTTTCTATAATTCCCAACTTATCCATGCCTGCCTCCCGGATATTACTGTCTTGACTTAATTGTAAGACAAATTTATAATATGTGAACCTAAAAAAATAATATAAAACAGTAAATTTATTTTTTACAAGCAATTTTATTGAGGTGAAATTATGTCGATAATAAACATGATGGAAGATAAAATAAAAGCAACCGTAAATGATATTCTTTCCCTCAGGGAAGACAGGTTTCTTCTGACGAAATATATGGAAGATATTGTAGCTTATGTTCTTAACAGGGTTCCTGCAAGGTATGTGACAAGCGAAAGAGGCTTTGTGCATACGGAAATCGACTTTTCAATAAACACGCAGTTACAGGCTGATATACGGTTATGCGTAAATAATGCCATAAGGACACTCTCGCAGAGGAGAGAGCCGGATGAACATACCTCAATAACGGAAGATCTTTTCGGAAAACATTACTATTTCCCTTATATAGTCGGAGAAGTACTCGAAGAAACAACCTTCTCCATAATCCCTGATGTTGAAGTACAATTGCTGTACAACAATTTTCCGGTTCCGATGATCGATCCCGGCTGGTCAAATCCTTTCTATACATGTGAAGCAACCAAAGGTTTTTTTCTTTTCTGGCCCGATTTTCTTAAAGGTGAAATGGATGAAGCAGGCGACAACATTTTTAAACTGGTATTCCGCCATAAAAAGTTTCTTAAGAAAGAGACATCTTTCGCCATCAGAGCGCTTGAAAAATTAAATTATAATAAATCGCAGGTAGTTCCTCTGGTTCTTCTAAACCTTCAAAGCGGAGAAACATTATAATGCATTTTTATTATTGCTTTGCCTTGACTTTTTAAATGCTCTTTTTATAGTTGTATCCAGATAATTACCTGCATGATCAAATAAAAGCGGCAGTAAAATAAATATTATAAATATGAACGATCAAAAACAATTTACCAGCCTGAGCGATGAAGTAATTCATAATTTTCCGACAGGAATATTTGTAATTAATCCATCCGGGGAAATGCTAATTGAAAATCCGGCATTAAAGAAAACCCTGGGATTCGACCCCGAAAGCACCAATGTCGGGATGGAGCTTTACCGCTTTATCAAGTCCGATCCAAAGCTGAACCAGTATCTTGAAGATGCTGCGAACGATAAAAAAACCGTTAAGATTGAAAATTTAACCTACACCCTGCATAGAGACAAGAATGAAATAATAATTAATATCTCGATTATACCCTTAGTTGACGAACAAAAAGTAATTAGATATTATTTCTTTTTAATCGAGGACGTAACCAAGCATGCATTAATATACAGCAAAATACATCGCCAGGAAAAGCTGTCGACTATCGGGATAATGGCTTCCGGTGTTGCGGAAGAAATAAAATGGCCGCTCAGCCATATAATGATCAATCTTGATTTTGTCGAAAAGAATACAAGTGAAGACAGCCCCATGAGGTCATATTTGCAGGCAATAAAAGACGATCTTAGCAGAATAAGGTTCGTGTCAAAACAAATGACCGACCTGTCATTGCCTCAAACAGAAAGCAATGAAGATGTCTGTGATGTGAATAAACTCTTCTTATCCCAGCCGCTTAAGGCAAAATTAAACAAAATAAAGGAAAGAGGCATTACGGTAAAAATGTCTTTTCCTAAAAAAGCAGCAAAAGTAAAAGCTAATGAGAACAATTTAATACAGGCATTCACGCATATTATACGAAATGCGTCCGAAGCCATGCCGGAGGAAGGGACCCTTACCGTAATTGTCGAATCCATCACTGAAAAGGAAAACGATATTATTGCGATTACGATTACCGATACAGGCATGGGCATACCTGAGCAAAATCTTCCTAATATTTTCAAGCCGTTTTTCAGCACAAAAGGCCGCAGCGGAATAGGACTGGGGCTTATGGTGGCATATTCCATTGTTGACAATCTTGGAGGAGCTATAGGAATTAAAAGCATGCCCGGTGTAGGCACATCAGTCCGGATTGTGCTTCCGGCATTATCAATATAAAAAAAAATAAAGTTAAGGCAAAAAAGTCGTTTCAAAGAGCACACTGCGCAAACCCCGAAATAATAGCTGCTACTTTGTTTGAATGACTTATAACTTTTACAGCAAGATTAATAGTAAAGTTGGATTAAGAAATGAATAATCATCAAATAAACGACAGCTATGTATCAATTGAATCCGCGCTTAAACGTGACGGATATTTTGTATTCTCCCATGATGATATAAAACCTCACGAGAGTGAAAATAAACTGAGGCTGGTACATAACAGGCCGACCGGCGTTACTCATGCAAAAATTCCTGATGCCGGCGAAGCACCCGGAATAAAAATTCCTGAAAAACCTGCCAGCATAATACCCGAAGGCTATAAAAAAGGCGCCAAACCTGAACCGACGCACTATGTGGAAACCGATTACAATATTTCCACTATTATCTCACATCTTCAGGAGCATATGCGCAGAATCTCCACGAATGTAATCGGCAGGGATGATATTATACAGCAGCTGATGTATGCTATTCTTACGGGCGAACACATGCTTCTTCTGTCGAGAACCGGAATGGCAAAATCTTACCTGGCTAATGAAGTATTTAACAGCTTCGAAAATGTAAGGATTTTTTCAGCTCAGGCAAGCAAGGACCAGACTCCTGATAATTACTTCGGCCCGTACAACATCGAAGAATTTAAGAAAGGCATAATACGGCATAACATAAAAGGCTCAATAATAGAGGCAAACCTGGTTTTGCTCGATGAGTTCTTTGACGCAAGCGATGTTGTTTTAAGGTCGCTTTTATCTGTTCTTAATGAACGGAAATTCGTAAACGGATCGGAACAGATAGACGTAGCTATTCACACAGCTATTGCTACAGCAAATTACATGAGATTAAACGAAGTAACCGAAGCCATTCTCGACCGTTTTCTTTACAAAGCAATAATACCGGAAGACGACGACATGTATAACAGGCTTCTGATAGATCAGGCATATAGCATTCGAAAGGGCAAACCTGAAGAACCTATGCGAAAAATTCCATTTGATCAGATCGTCTTTCTGCATAATGTCATTAAAAACAACAACAAAAAAATCCAGATTAATTTCCCGGATTCGGTTAAGTTTTTAAAAAATGTTATAATAAACAAATTTATTTCCGAGATCAGAAAAAGCGAGCCTGAATTTTTCATAAGCCCCAGAAAACAGGCAAAGATAGCCGATTTTCTGAGAGCGACTGCAATATTAGACAACAGGTACGAAATTACCATGCAGGATTTAAGGAACATGTATATCGGCCTTGTTACGCTGAACAGGTATGTTTCTGTTAAACAGAAAGACAGACTGTTTACGGATATTTTTATAGATACTTATGAACAGACGATGTCCCATTTTAAAGCTACCAACGCTTTTCAGCAGATAGATTTTTTACTTAATATTAAAAATATATTTCAGGTATTAAGAGATAATCCTGAAAAGAAGGAAACCCTTCATGAAGAGAAAGGACTTCTTCAGAGTCTAAAAAATATTCTAGTTAAAATATTTCCTTTAAAAACAAAGGAAGAAGACGTACTAACAATTGAATCATTGAGAAAAAATATTGTTGAGCTCAATCCGTCGGTAGAAGAAGTCAGGGAACTTAAGCAGGGAATCCTCCGCGATTATAAGGATATTTACTAAGGTTAACCCAATTGAATGAGAAAGGCTCTTCATTGACCGGCGGACCGCAACCGCCGGATTTTTTTCAATACTGGGAATCATTAGGATATTTCGAGAATATCCGCTCCTTTTTGCCGCGCCAGTTCTTTATTCTGTTCGAGATAGCCCGGCTTATTGCCACCCCCGACTCGACTTTAAAAGCCAGAAACGCCATTGAAGACTTATTAAAAAAAGATAAAACGGAAGCATACGACAGGGATAAAAACATCTTAATAAACAGGATGGAAAGAAATGCCCCTATAAGCGATAAAATGGATATCCAGCATTACAAAACAATATATGACCTGAAGAAATCCATACCGAGAGAACTTGCGTGGGAAAAGGAGATTTTCGACATCAAGCTTTTAACAAGAACACTGTTCGTCCAGAAATTCTTCGAATCGGACTCGGACAAATTCAAGCCTATATCCCAGGCAAACGAGGAGGACGGACGGAGCAAAACAAAATTTGAACAGAAATTCTATCTTCTTCTCGACAGATCGCGTTCAATGGAAAAACGCATGAGAGCTTTTTATTCAAAAAGCATTGTTGTCGAGTTTTTCAGAAGAAAGATGGACAGCAATGCCAAGTTATATTACAGGGCATTTGACACCAAACCGGGAACTCTCGTAAAAATAGAAAAAAAGGAAGATTATCCGAATTTAATCGAAAAAGTAATTTTAACCACTACAGGCGGAGTAAGCACAAATATGCAGTCTGCCATTTTTCAGGCTATTGACGATATTTCTTTCGATAAAGACATGACGGATGCCGAAATACTGGTAGTTACGGACGGGCTTGTGCATGACCTTAACATACCTAAAATGAAGGAAAAGCTTAAAGGCATTAAATTGAATATCCTTAAAATTGGGCAGGATATGGCTGAACCTAACGGATATGAAATTAAGCGGGTGCTTGCGGAAGCGGGCCACGATTTTAATCCATTCTCAATAAGCCTTAAGGAAATAAAAAATAAATTCAATAACCCGGACAACGCCAGGAATATTTCCCAGGCGGAGCATGTTGTCTACAAGTACATGCTTGAATGCTCCGATAAAATAATCAGGGACATTAAAGAGATTTCCCATAAATTTATTGAAATTGAGGATATACAGTCCGCTTACACTGAATACATGAATAAGGATGCTTCTATATTTGTCGAAAAGGCCATTGATGAATTAATGAATATAAACATGGATGATAAGACTCTGGAAGAATTATCAATTATATATAAAAAAGCATTTTTTTTAAGCCAGTACATAGAATTTCTCTTAAAAACCGATAAAATGAAAGATAATTCAAAGCTTATAGAAGCATCACAGGAGCTTTTTTCTTTAAAGCAGACAATGCTCGCAAATCCAAACCTGCTTGACATTATAATGAGAAATAAAGGATTTGAAGACGACAAGCAGGTTACCAAGGCAGCAAAAAAAGCAGCCAAAGAGAATATGAATGAACTGCTTAATCAAAAGAAAGCATTATCGAAAAACGACATTAAAAATGCAAAAATGATTTTCACCATGGGCGGGCATGGCGGAACCGGAAGCCCCGGACAATTATTATACGTTTTGTTTGTTAAGTTGTGGGAATGGATAAAATCAGTTTTTAGAAAAATATTCCGGAAAGAAAAAACGGAATAATCCTCTAACCGTTCAGGCTTTTATAAATCTCCCTTGCCTTGCTGAGCAGAGTTTCCTTTTTGTTCGCTTCCGGATCATCCAGCACTATTTCAAGGAGTTCATTCAGTATTTTTCCGATAATGGGCCCGGGCTCCACGTTAAATTCGGACATAATAACATTGCCGTCTATATCGAGATCCTTTACGGTAAGCGCGCTGTCTTCTTCGATAACCCTGGCGATCCTTCTTTGCAGTTCCATTATGGGAGCTGGCAGGCCGCTGCGCTGGCCGTTGCCGATTCTGTCGGCCAGCCTCAGCATTAAAAGATCGTTTAAATTTTCCAGGCCGACTTTTCGCATAAATCTTCTGACAGCCCCGTCAGTCCACACATCGACATAATGAAACATGTGATTCACTATCAGATTCGCGACTTTACCGGTCTCTTCATTGGAGAATTTTAATCTTTTCATTATCCTTCTGGTAATTTTTGCGCCGACCACTTCGTGGTTATAAAAAGTCCCTTCCCCGTCTTCATCTTCTTTTCTTGTCACGAATTTCCCTATATCATGCAACAGGGCTGCGAACTTTATTATGCGGTCCGCGTCTGGTATTGCGTCGCAGGAGTAAAGGCTGTGATAATAAATATCATAAATATGATATTTATTCTGTTTAACGTTAAAACCCTCAAGGAGTTCCGGCAGTACAAGTTTCATTAGCCCGGATTCGCGCATATACTCAAGCCCGATTGAAGGCCTCTCTGCGTCCATAAGCTTTAAAAGCTCATCCCGTATTCTTTCGGCTGACACTGCCTTTGCAGTATCGAGAGTTTTCGGTATTGCGGATAATGTGTCTGCGTCAATGCTGAAATAGAGCTTTGCCGCAAATCTGCACGCCCTGAACGGCCTAAGCCCGTCTTCGCTGAATCTGTCAACAGGATTACCTATTGTACGGATAATCCTGCTGTCTATATCCGCAAGCCCTCCTGCATAATCGATTATTTTTTCTTCTTTAATATCGTATGCCAGGCCGTTGATTGTAAAATCTCTTCTTTTGACATCTTCCTCAAGTGTTTTGGAAAAATGAACGGCCTCCGGCCTGCGGCCGTCAAGGTATTTCCCGTCCGCGCGGTAAGTGGTTATTTCGTACTGCTTTTCTTTCATCAGGACCGATACAGTGCCGTGTTTTATTCCCGTAGGCACTACCCTTCTGAAAATACTTACGACATCTTCGGGAAGCGCGTTTGTAGCAAAATCGTAATCCAGCACATCGTGGCCCAGAACAAGATCGCGGACAGACCCTCCGACTAAATAGCACTCGAAGCCCTTTTCATTGAATTTGTTAACTATCTCAATTATATCTTTTTTGACAGGTTCCGCGATATAAAGCTGTTTTTTTAATATTTTTGAATTCAAGAGTTCCATGTTAATAGATTAAATTGATTTTTTAAGACATTTAAGCAAGAGAGAAAGCGGCTAAAAAGAACTCCCGCCGTACATAAAACCCTTCCCGCAAAACCTGCATACCTTCCCGCGGATATAAACATTGCTCCCGCATTTTCTGCAAGGGTTCCTGCAATCCCGGATATGGCTCCCGCAAGCCATACATATCTTTAATATGTGAAATACGCTCAAATGACGGGCAGTGCAACGTTAAGCAAAGCGCCGGTTAACTGGCAACTCTATTATACTTTAATTCGGGGAAAAACGTCTATTACATTTTTATTTCCGAGCCTGCAAACGGGCGGGCTTTTACTGCACCGGATAAAGGAGACTCGTGATTATGAGGGGTATCCGGCTTGTAGGTATCGTAAGCGCTGACAGAAAAAAAATACAGGACAGTATTATCCATTAATGGATAATCGAGAACTCCGATTGAATCTCTTTGCCTGTTCTCTTCAATTACATCATTGGAAATCTTAACTTCAATATATTTTCTGTTGCTGTTTAAATCATTGGTTATTTTTTTTCCGTTTATATAGCTTATAATGCCGTCGTACCTGCCTGGAACGATACCGTAATATATCCTGTACCCGCTTATGTCGTGCTCAACATTCTTGTTCCATCTCAGGGTAACATCCTTATTGCCGGCGTTTACAACCTCAAGGAACTGCGGGACAGACGGAGGAGTATCCGGCTGATAGTTTAACTCAACATTATACAGATATGGCGAATACTTCCCGTCCGGAGAAGGCACCAGGTACGCCCTCCACTGGCAGTATTTCCCCCTGAGATAATTGCCGGAATCTTTCATTAAATAAATGCTTTTCTGATTATTTGCCACCCTGTACCACTTAAGAGCCTCATCATTGCGGCCGAAAAGGCTGTCGCTTATTCTGAATTCCATCCATATAAAAGTATGTTCTTTTAGCAGTTCGGACCATTTGAATAATGTAACCGATGTGCCTGTTGACGGGAGAGTATGAACCGGGCTTGTAATTATTCCCTGATTATTTAAAGGTTGCCTCCCTGCAAGTTCCAGTTTTTTATAATTGATATCCGCTAAATCGTTTTCCTTTTTCAGATCATCAATGTGCCGGTACGACAATCTGAATTCGTCCATGCAGCCGTAAAAATTTTTTCCGATTACTGCAGCCGGCATATCCGTGCATTCAAAAGAAGGCTCAAATACATCTTCATAAGGTCTGTAGTTCTCTGTTACATAAACAATGTCTTCTTCAAAACCGTTCAGAAACTTTGCCAGCTTGCCCGAAATACGGTCAAAGCTTAAAATAAAATGATGCCATTTATTCAGTTCAAGCTCTTTGCCTTTAAGCAGCTTTACATCATGCCTCACGTTATTCGAATCCTTGAATAAACGGAAAAACTCGACCACTATCCTTCTGTCTTTTATTTTTATCTCGATGCCGTTTTTCTTTCCGGAAAAGTAACCCACTCTGGTGAATAAAACGCCTTCATTTATAAAGGAAACAGGGTATACTCTGAACTCTATTGTAAACGAACCTGAATCCGAACAGCTCCCTAGCCATAAGTTTTTTGACGTCTCGATCTCTATATTGTGATCTTTATTATAAAAGCCGGCAGCGCCGCCGCCAAGTGCACCGCTGTTTCGAACAAACCTGTATTCCGCATTTCTTATGATATATTTGCCCGAATCGTCTCTCTTTAATAAAAACGACTTATCATTAAACGATAAAAGAAGATCCGTGATCATAGGATTGCTTATTCCCCTGTAGGTCAAATCCCTGACCGAGAACGCTTCTTTATCTGCCGGATCTGTCGTAATTATTGCATTTTGCAATGCAAGGTTGCGGACAGGATTTTCCTTTGACGGGAAAATGACTGCATCCGAAATATTGCCGTTAGCGGAAAACAATAAAACAAATAACGCAAAGAAAGAAAGTAGGATAATTTTGTAATTTTTCATATTCTGCTGATTATGGTTATGGTAATAATAGAACTTATCTAAAAATATAATTTTATTCAAAAAGCTGATTTTAAATGGCTTGCAGTTTATTTATCGGCATGAACATAGCCAAAAAAAAGGACACTAGTAGAAAAGAAGAAAAAATATAATAAATATACTTTCCCCTCTTTCTGCACAGAACGCAAACCGGTTTTTATCTTCTATTATTTTCTTGATTATTCTTCTTTTGTTGATTAAAATATAATATGCTGATTGCTTTTAATATTCATTCTACCTTGTGCAGTAAAAGGTTTATTGAAGGATAACCGGGTTTTCTGTAAACATATATAATATCATGTTTGCCGGAGTGTAACTGGTATGGATAAGATCGTAGTATTTAATTATAATAAAACCGATTAAATTCACATTAACCCGTAAAGCATGAAAGCAATAATAAAAAAATATTTTAAGCCAATTTATTTCAGAAATTTCAGAAAACTTTCAGTAATTATATTCGTTATAATTACTTTTACAACAATAACCTCGGTGCTTCTTATCTCCTTAGGAGTTTTAAATTATAAAGTGGACAAAGACCGTCAGTGGAAAAACCTTAATAAGGAATTGTCCCTTATGACCGAGCAGCTAAGCTTAACCCTCTTCCTGCCATGCTGGAACTATGATTATATCCAGATCGACAATATTATTGAAAGTACAATGAGCAACCAGGACATCTATGGGATAATCGTAAGAATGGATTCCAGGCTTCATATACGCACCAGAGGCCCTAACTGGGAAATTATTACTGCCGACAAAGAATTTCCGGCAACCGGCCTGTTAGTCGAAAATAAAAGCATATTTTACGGAGATAAAAAGGTCGCCGGCCTGCAGGTGTTCGCAAGCACAAAAATGCTGGAAAAGAATCTGAGGAAAACATTTGTCTCGATAATGTCGTTTATCCCTTTATTTGTTATAATCCTCAGCATTAGTCTTTATTATGTACTTTATAAAGTAATCCTGAGGCCCGTGCTTAATATTGAGCAGTATACAGCGCATGTAATGCAGGATGGCAGGAAAGATTTGCAAATAAGGGGTGAGTATTTCCAGGGCGAGCTCGATTATCTGAGACTGTCGATAGAAGCCATGGTCAGGATACATCAGGCTCGCATGGAAGACCTGAAAATAGAAGTAAGTCTACGCCGGGAAAGCGAGGAGCGTTTCAGAACAATATTCGACTCAGTCAATGATGTTATCTTTATTTATGATAAAGATACCGGATCAACCATTAACGTGAACAGGAAAGTAAACGAGATGTACGGTTATACCCAGGAAGAAGCCTTGCAGCTAAATGCCGGCAGCCTCAGCTCCGGTGAAGAGCCGTATACTGTTGAGAACGCCATAAACCTTATAAAAAACGCATCAATGGATAAATCATCCCTTTTCGAATGGAAGGCCAGGCATAAAGACGGGCATACCTTCTGGGTCGAGGTCAACATGAAACGCGCTTTAATAGGCAATGATGACCGTGTGCTGGTTGTTGTGCGCGACATCACGGAACGCAAACAGGCGGAAGAAGCGCTTAAACGTATTAATGAACGTTTTGAAATGGCGGCAAATTCAGCTGGCATCGGAGTCTGGGACTGGGACATAGAAAACGAGCGCCTTATCTGGGATCAGCAAATGTACGGGCTTTACGGACTCGAAGAATCGGAAACGGAGGATACTTATGACAGATGGCTTAACAGCATTCATCCGGAAGACAAACTAAAAGCCGAAACCGAAATTCAGCGGGCTTTAAAAAGCGAAACGGTCTATAATACGGAATACAGGGTAATCTGGCCGGACGGACAAATACGTTGTATCAAATCCAACGCAAAGGTTATACGCGATGGGAACGGGGATCCGTTAAGGATGACCGGAATCAACTATGACATAAGTGAACGCAAGCAGGCCGAGAAAACGCTTCTAAAAGCAAAGGCAGCAGCGGAGGACGCCACACGCGCAAAGAGCGAATTCCTCGCGAACATGAGCCACGAGATTCGCACACCGATGAACGCCGTCATAGGGCTTACTTACCTTATACAGAAAACAAATCTTGATCCGAAGCAAAACGAATATATTAAGAAGATCCAGATCTCGACTCAGTCTCTTATGGACATAATTAACAATATTCTTGATATCACAAAGATCGAGGCAGGTAAACTTGAGATCGAATCTGCCACCTTTTATCTTGATCAGGTGCTTAATACAGTCTCAAATATCATTTCAGTCAAGGCGGAAGAAAAAGGCCTTACTGTTTCATTCCATCTTGATAAGACAATACCGCGCACACTTATCGGCGATCCGCTGCGTCTCGGGCAGGTACTCACCAACCTGGCGATCAATGCCGTAAAATTCACGGAAAAAGGCATGGTCACGGTTTCAGTGGAAACTGCCGAAAAACATGAAAAACAAATTAAACTGAGATTTTCAGTTCAGGACACCGGCATCGGTATTCCGGAAGCAGACCAGGCCAGGCTCTTCCAGTTTTTCACCCAGGTAGACGGATCCTCAACACGCAGATACGGCGGCACCGGGCTTGGCCTCGCAATCAGCAGGCAGATCGTTGAGCGCATGGGCGGGGAAATTGGCCTGCGCAGCATACCCGGCACAGGAAGCACATTTTTTTTCAGCGTTAATTTCGGACTAACCGAGCAAATAATTCCGCGCGAACATTTTATGCCGGATGCACTAATGAACCAGAAAACACTGGTTATTGAAGACAACGCGACGGATTGCGATATTCTGAGGGAAATGCTGCAGGCAATGTCTTTTACCGTTCAGTGTGTCAATAATGCCGATGATGCATACAGGGAACTGGAATATGTAAAACGATCTTATAAGCTGGTTTTTGTTTCATGGGACATGAAAGACAGCGACCAGATTATCCGGCGCATTAAAATCCTTCAATATCCTGTCCCCAAAATTGTAATTGTGAGTAACTACTGTAATGAAGAAATCTACGCTCACATGCGGGAACTTGGTATTAATGATTTACTGGTGAAACCATTAAACGAAACATTCCTCTTTGAATCAATAATAAAAGTATTTAATTATAAACCCGGATTTGACAGGGAATTCGCCGTATTAAACAACGCATCCCGCCTGGCAGGCGCAAATCTTTTGCTGGTGGAAGATAATAAAATAAACCAGCAGGTCGCAAAGGAAATCATTGAAGGATTCGGTATCGCTGTAGACCTGGCCGATAACGGGAAAAAAGCAATCGAGAAACTGGCTGATAACGGGCAGAAGTACGATGCGATCCTGATGGACCTGCAGATGCCGGATATGGACGGTTATGAAGCAACCCGAATTATCAGAAAATATCTGGATAAGTCCATACCAATAATCGCAATGACAGCTCATGTTATGAATTTTGAAAAGCAGCACTGTCTTGATGTAGGGATGAACGATCATATACCCAAACCGATCGATCCGGGACAACTTATTGATACATTGTTAAAGTACATTAAAGCAAACAAAAATACTGTTATTAATATACAGCCTTTAAAGCCGGGTAAAGCGGAAGATATCCTCCCGATCCCGGATATGCCGGAAATAAATATTCAGGAAGCATTGGTAAGGCTTTCGGGCAACAGGCGCCTATTCTTCAAACTGCTTCGCAATTTCTGCGAGGATTATGCCTCTGTAACAAATGAAATACACGAAATGATAAACCGCAAAGATACAGAGCAGGCACTGCGTATGGTACATACGCTTAAAGGTGTGGCAGGCAATCTTTCCATAAAAAATGTTTCCGCATACGCAAGGGATCTTGAAACTGCAATTACAAAAGATAATCGTGAACAAATTGAGGAATATTTAAAAGGACTGGATTGTTCTCTAAAAAATGTTATAAACGGAGCAGAATTATTGCTTGGGAAAGAGAGAGATGAGAAAGAACATGCTGAAACTCAAGGGCCGTCTGTTGAACTGCATGACAATATTTATCAGGCGCTCGCCGAACTGGATTTACTTCTGAAAAAGAACAATATTAAAGCAAGAAAACAATTCAACACGATAAAATCACAATTGCCCGATGAAAAATTCCGGCTTCTTGTAGAAAAAATAGAAGAATCACTGAACAATCTGCATTTTAAAGATGCCAGGTATTACCTGGCAGACATAGTTGAAATGATCACGATAGGAGAAGATTAATATAAATTTTAAAAATTTGCGCTTTTGGGTGTTCTTGGAAACGGAATTACATCCCTGATGTTCTGCATACCTGTAATAAACTGCACAGTTCTCTCAAAACCAAGGCCGAATCCGGCGTGAGGAACGCTCCCGAACTTTCTTGTATCAAGGTACCACCAGTACTCCTCCGGATTAAGCCCAAGCTCAACCATTCTGCTTTTCAGCACATCAAAATTATCCTCGCGCTCGCTGCCGCCTATTATCTCGCCTATACCGGGAACAAGGACATCCATAGCCCTTACTGTTTTGTTGTCCGCATTTACTTTCATGTAAAATGCTTTAATTTGTTTAGGAAAATCGATTACAATTACAGGCTTCCTGAACTTCTTTTCCGTAAGATATCTTTCGTGCTCGGATTGCATGTCTATTCCCCACTCTACCGGGAACTCGAATTTCGCTCCCGATTTCGTTAATATGTCTACCGCTTCCGTGTACGTAATTGTTGTAAACTCTGAATTTACTATGCTCTCCAGATTGGCAATTACGCCTTTCTGAATTCTTTGATCGAAGAATTCCATATCCTCCATGCAGTTTTCAAGACAATACTTAAAGATATATTTAAGGAACTCTTCAGCCAGAACAATATCGTCTTCTAGTGTTGCAAAAGCCATCTCCGGTTCTACCATCCAGAACTCGGACAAATGCCTCGATGTATTCGAGTTCTCGGCGCGGAAGGTTGGCCCGAACGTGTACACATCGCCGAGCGCCGTTGCAAGGAGTTCGCCTTCCAGCTGCCCGCTTACCGTAAGCGCCGTTTTTTTTCCGAAGAAATCCTCTGAAAAGTCTATAGCTTCCTTGCCTGTTTCCGCGTTTTTTGCATCGAGCGTTGTTACCCGAAACATCTGGCCGGCGCCTTCACAGTCGTTCCCAGTGATTATCGGTGTGTGTATGTACAGGAATCCGTGCTCCTGAAAAAATTTATGAATGGCAAACGCTAGCGCGTTGCGCATCCTGAACACGGCGCCGAACGTGTTAGTGCGCGGCCGGAGGTGCGCGATCTCGCGCAGGAACTCAAACGAATGCCCCTTCTTCTGCAAAGGAAACGTTTCCGCATCCGCTTTTCCGTATATTTGAATATCGATCGCCTGCAGCTCGTACTTCTGGCCCTTGGCAGGAGAATCGATCAGTCTGCCTGTAATCGCGACGCTTGTTCCAGTAGTCAAATCTGCAAACAAAGCATACCCGGGAGTGTTCTCATCAGCCACTACCTGTATGTTACGAAGGCACGACCCATCGTTTATCTCGACAAAGCACAGGCCCTTTGAAACACGCTTTGTCCTTACCCAGCCTTTGACAAGCACGTCAAATCCGGACGTATCCGATTTAAGCAGATCGACTATTCTTGAACGCTTCACATTTTACCTCGAAAAATTCAAATTAATACTTAAGGAGCTATACTATTAACAAATAAACTTAAATCGTCAAACAATTTTATTTTATATTTTTAGCCCAATATTTTATACTGGAATAAAATAGTTTGTTCTTACAACTCATCTTAAAAATAGCCAGTGCTCTAAAAATTTAATAGAAATAATATTGCATTCATTTTAAAACCTTGAATTTAACCATTGACATTAATGATTAAATATATTATTATGTCATTATAATGACATAAATATGATGGATAAAATATATATGAACTATTTGCAATTTACGGATTTTCGGAATAAATCAAAAGAATATTTCGACAAAGTCGAACACGGCAGCTCTTATATAATTATCAGGAAAGGTAAACCAATTGCGAAAATCATGCCTTTTAATGAAACGATTACCGGCTGGAAGAGAGAAAATAAAAAAATTAAATTAAAAAGCAACAAAACATCGCTGGAATATATTTTACAGGAAAGAAATGAAAAATGAATTTCTTTTTTGATACGTCCGCTTTAATAAAAAAATATATAATTGAAAACGGATCGGACAAAGTTGATAAACTTCTTAATGAAGCGGAAAATGTATACATCTCGGCAATAACAGAAATTGAAACGTTCTCAACATTTAAAAGACTGCTAATTGAAAAAGCAATTGATAAGGAAGAATACGAAATATTAAAAAATGAATTTGAAACCGACTTCCAGTATTACAGCATTATAAACTTTGACAAAAGCATATCTTCGAATGCAAAATCTCTGATAGAAAAATATCAATTAAAAAGCCTTGATTCAATACAATTAGGGACTGCCCTATATCTAAAAGATGAAATTGACTTTTTTGTCGTATGCGATGAGAAACTAATAAAATCCGGAAAACAGGAAGGATTAAAAGTCATCGATCCAAATAAAAAATAATTTTCTCATATAGTATTATAATTCTTTAGATTTATCTCGAAAAAAATCCTGTTAAAGCCGCTTTATCCAGTATGTGCGATTTAATTTCCTTCAATAAATTTCTTTCGGATGTATGTCCCGACAACTTTACTTTTTCAATATCCAGAGCATAAACCGTCGCAACATATCCATGCTTTCCGCTTCCTTGGGGAGGCTGCGGCCCGCCGTAACCCTTTTGCCCGAATGAATTTGTTAATTCTATTGAGCCTGCCGGCATGCCGGATTTATTCGAACAATTCTCTTCAACCGAAGTTATATTTGATGGAACATTAATAAATATCCAGTGTACCCAGTTTGAAGCTATTGGATGAATATCAATAATTGCCAATGCGAAAGATTTAACTCCGCCCGGAATCCCGGACCAGCTAAACTGAGGGGAGATATTCTGCCCGCCTGGTACCCCGATGTTTGCATACTTTACCGGAACAGATTGATTATCCTGGTACGAGGATGATATCAGTTTCATACTGCCTCCTGAACTATTAAGCCATTTTTTTAACCACAACAAGTGTTATATCGTCAACCTGAGTGGACTGATAAGATTTAATGTCATTCATAATATTCTGCACAATATTATTCAGCGGCAGATGATAATTCCTTTTAAATGACTCAATAATACGTTTCTCTCCGAACAGTTCATCGCTTGCGGATTTTGCTTCAGAAGCGCCGTCCGTGTAAAGCAAAATCATGTCCCCTTTGCTGACAGGAATCTCCTGATCCGTTGTAAAATTTTCAATATCATCGGAGATTCCTATCCATGTTCCGTTTGTCGATATTGTTTCCGGCACCGGCTCGTTATTTCTTTGGATAATAATGTCCTGATGCAACCCCGCTGTTATTATTTTATCATCACACAATTTAATCACGGTTAATGTCATGTATCTTGTACTGTCAAGACGCGCAAGATTCTTTCTTATTGCGGCATTTACGGAAACAAACAACCTTGACGGCATACATCCGGGTGTACGGTTCAGTATTGAAAAAATACTTGTCTGCGTCATCATCATAATGAGTCCCGAATCTACACCGTGACCGGATACATCGCCTATTGTGACCCACTTATCTCCGAGCTCAGTTTCGAAAAAGTCGTAATAATCGCCCCCTACTTCGTCAGCAGTTATCATAAGAGCCGATATCTGGTAATTACCGAGAGTGGTGTTTTTAGGAAGAATAGTAGTTTGTATTTTTTTTGCAAGCTCCATTTCACCCCATAGAGCATCTTTTGCCTCCCGCAACTGGGCCCTGAGATGAAATTCGTCTTTTATCAGCTTATGACGTACATAATTAATACTTACCGCAATTATAACAGTGCCGAACATAAAAAAAAGATTGTTGACGAGATTCGTTAATGCAAACTCCTGAGAGGCGATCACATTCAGTATCACATATAAGGCGATCATCATAGTTCCATTTATTGCTGAATGTATAGGCTCCCATGGAAGAAGAAGGTTCACTCCTATTATCACGAGATTCATCCCAGCATAATAACTCGAATCGAATCCGCCGAGATCGACGGTCATAATAGCTATTACTCCGCCTACTACAATGGTAACGAGATATCCATGAATGTACGACAACCTGCCGGGACTGGTTTTTTTTACCATAAAATACTGTAATACAGGGATGGCTGTAGCAACAATTCTGTAAAAAGCAAACCTGGGCAGAAGTTCTTCCGGCATTGTAAAAAAATCCAAAATAAAAAAAACCGGAACCAGGGTAAAAGCAAGAGCAGTTAAAGTGATGGACCACTCGTGAATGATCGCGAACAAAAATTTCCTAAAAGGCAGATCAACACTTGATATTTTATTTTCTGTTTTCCGGTTCATACTACCGTCGCTTAAGCTTTTGTCGCAGTAAGAAACATCTGCGAGTTTGTATCTTCGAATATAATATTTACATCTTTCGCATCCGTATCTTTTAACAACGACATAAATTCATCCTCTGTCCTGTAGTAAAGAACCCAGTCGTGCCAGTATTCCATGAACCACCGGCTCCTGTTCCTGAAATGGTAATTCCCGACAAATAATTTTCCACCGGGTTCCAGTAATGAATAAAGTTTTTCCGCGACCGCCTTTGCCACAGGAGGGGTCAGGTAATCGAACAGACCCATTGAATATATATAATTAAATTTACCCCATTCTTCAGAGAGATCCTTTGTCCGTAGCATAGTCCTGACTGAGTCCTTCAGGTAAGACACATGTATTTTGTAACCTATTTTTTTCTCAATATCGCGAATGATCTCCGAAGCATCCTTTATGGCTTCATCATCCTGGTCAAGAAGCGTGCAGTGAAATGATTTCACATCATCCTCGTTTTTAAAAATATCATTCAATTCAAATGCCGGGCCGCAGGCAACGGACATAAATCTGAAAACTCCATTTACTGTTTTACGGAATTCATTGTTGACATCCCTGAGTACCTGAGGTATCAGCACGCGCCTGTTCCTTACAGCCTGTGCCGCGGGATGTTCAATTGAAATTTTATATAGAATCATTGAAAAGGTATCTGCACCCCTGAACCCGTTTTCATATATCATTTCCATTGTTTCGGAATCGCCTACATAACCTCTCGGCTTCAGGTTGCTTCGCAGCATGAACGCGGAACAGGCAATAACATCCCATAACTGTTTTCTGAGATAAAAACCGTGTATTTCATGTTCTTCACGGGAATAATTCTTTATTATGGATTCAAGTTCGGAGATATAATCGGAAAAAAAGTCCATAAACTTTTTCCCTTCAGTGCCGATTATGGTAAGAAATACATGATCCCTGATAGATTTGATTTCTTTAGCAAGCGATTTGTCCAGTTCGTCAAAAAACTGTTTATAAACTTTCATGTCAAAAGAAACTCTGGATACATAATCTTTAAAAGCATCAGATACCCTCTCTTTCTGGGAAAGTATCAAATAGAGATCCTTTGAAAGCTTCTCAAGATTTAATAATTCCCTGCTCGCAAAGAGCACATCAAAATTGAAAACATCATTAAGGAAAATGAGTCTTCCATTTGTCCCTGAAGGATTAGTTTCCAGAATAAACTCGCAGCCTCCCAGATTTAAAGTCCTGTCATCAATTTGTAAGTCAAGGGAGGTAAATCTTTCTCCATCCCTGATATGCCAGCTGCTGTCAAACCTGATATATATTGAAAATCTGGAAGCATGGTGCAGCGTGCAGGGAATGGAGTACTTATCTGATTTTAATGTCCCATTAAAACTGATGCCCTTATTTTCCATTTTATTCCATACCTTTAATTTGTATTCTGCGATCTTTGGTTTCGAATATTTTTAATGCGGAAAAACAAAGCTCCTGCCATTTTTTTGATTTTTTATAATTGATGGATATAGAACAGGTTTTATCCTTGGCATTTTCCAGAATTCTAATAAGCGGGGTAATTGTTGAAGAATTCATATATTCAAGAGATTCGAAATTCATAACGACTCTTTTATTGAATTTACTGCTGTATTGCAGCGACTCAAGAAGGATGGGCGTAATAAAATGCCCCGGCTCCCTTTCTGTGCTTTTTCCACTGAACATTATCTCTATCGTTGAAGGTTTTTCCTGGACATCTATTGTCAGCAGATTACTTTTATGAGTTTCATTATTTTTCATTTAATCTTTCCTCCTTCTGGACAGATGATAAACTGCTGATACAGATATTACATTGTCATCATTCACATAAAAATCAATCACAGACTGCCCTTCGTAAGCAATACGCACTATTCCTAAACCGCTCATATTATCATTTAAAGGCTGAAGGGCAATATCCTTGATTTTTGCTATATAAGCTTCAAAAGGATTCTGAAATCCGCGAACCCATTGGACAATCCTGTCCAGTCTTTTGAAATGCATATCGTCCTGTTCCCTGACAGGGCTTTTTACTTCCACTGTAATAATCCGTTCAGCCGGAGTAACCGAAGCATAAATGTCGGGGCATTTATCTGTAAAGCATCCATACTTAACGGCATTCTCGACAAGTTCGCTAATGGTCATTATTATAGCATCTCTTATGACATCATTGCATCCTTTCGATTTTAGAAATTCATCGGCACTGTTCCTGATTATTTCAATATTTTCCCATACAGGTTTAATTTTAACTTCAAAGATATCATTCATTTGCTGCTCCTGAAATATCAGTATTATGATAATTCATAAACCTAGCAAAATAGAACACAGGCATACGCCTGCGACAGACCTTCGGTATACATGCTTCATTATGTTTTGAGGCGTTATTGGTGGGTTCTTAGATCTAAAGGCTTTTATCCCTGACACAAATGTCCGGGCATAACGCCATTGAAATACAAGTATAGCAGGTTACAGAAACAATAATATATTATACATTCCATATCTTACTTAATCAAGAAAAAAAATTAAATATCGCGGCAAAAACAAATTAGCTATTTATAAAAAAATTGTTTGTATTTTCTGACAGTTGTCACTATACTAATATAGTGACAAATTAAACCTGCAATGTTTTATTTTTTTTCCGCAAGCACTTAGAACAAATTATTATTTTAGTACCCACATTCAGCAAAAAGACTTATAAAATAATTTCACCTGCAAATTGAATATTTTAATATTTTAAAGAGGTTAACCTTGATCAATTATTCCCAAATGAGGATAGCTGTTAAAACAACTTTAGCAGCTGTGATTGTTATGTTTATTCCCTGCACTGCAGTGTCCGTCTTCCTGTACCGTTCGCGTATTTTAAGTATTAATGAATTTATAACCGGCATAATTATTACTTTTATTCTCGGCACAATAGCTTTGTACCTCCTGCTAAAAAGAACCATCCTGAAGCCTGTCGAAGAATTGAGAAACAAAACACTGGAGATTGGGAATACAAACAGTTTTAATTTAAGGCTGCCCGTAAAGGCAAAGAGCAATGATGAAATCTCGGCCCTGGCATCGGCATTCAATTCACTTCTTAATAAGATGTCCGAAACAAATTACGACCTGAGAAAAAAAATTGAAGACCAGAGCAGCATGCTCGAAAGAAGTATAAGAGAGAGGGTATCGTCATTAATGACAATGAACCAGGTACTCCTGTTGATGCAGGAAGTCTTTGAACATTCACTTGAAGGAATATACGTTACCGATATAAAAGGAAAAATTATTAAAGTGAACCCGGCTTTCTCTGCTATTACCGGGTATTCGGAAGAAGAAGTAATCGGAAAAAATCCTAAAATTTTTCATTCAGGTCTTCAGGAGACAAATTTCTATAAAGAAATGTGGCGTGATCTTGTCTCAAACGGGCGGTGGTCCGGAGAGATAACTAACCGCCATAAAGAAGGAAATACTTATACTGAATGGTTATCAATCAGCGCCATACGTAATTCTCAGGAAGAAACAACAAATTACGTGGGAGTCTTTCATGATATCAGTGATCTGAAAAAAAAGGAAGAAATCATAGAACATCAGGCCTTCTATGATTCGCTGACCGGCCTCCCGAACAAGCTGCTTCTGAAAGACAGGATTGATAAAGGAATTGTAAATGCCACAAGGGCCGGGAACCATCTGGGATTGATATTTTTTGATCTGGATAATTTTAAACAGATTAATGATACTATGGGGCATGCAGCGGGAGATGTTCTGCTTATAGAGGTCGCCGAACGTGTTAATTCCGTCACAAGAAGTTCCGACACCCTGTCAAGACTCGGGGGCGATGAATTCATGGTACTTGTTGAAAATATTGAAGATGCAAAACCGGTTGTAAACCTTGCGCAAAGAATAATTAGCTCTTTTCAGAATCCGTTCAATATTATTAACAACAAGTATCATGTAAGCGCAAGTATAGGGATTGCGTTTTTTCCGGAAGATGGCAAGGAATCGGAAACCCTTATCAGGAACGCGGATACGGCATTGTATAACGCAAAAGATGAATCGAAAGGAAGCATTATGCTGTTTACATCTTCTTTCAATGAAAACGTGGCACGGAAACTCAAAATAGAAAATGATTTAAGGACCGCTATCAAGGAGAACAATTTCGAGCTTCACTATCAGCCGAAACTCGATTTTAAGACTGGAAAAATTATTGGAGTTGAAGGCCTTGTCAGGATGAAAGAGAAGCAAAACCTGGTAAACCCTGTTGAATTTATTCCTCTGGCAGAAGAAACAGGGCTCATTATTGAGATTGACAGGATTGTAATGGACATTGGGTTCAATGAAATCAGCATTCTTTTTGAGGAACTGGGAATTTCGCTTAACCTTGCTCTGAATTGCTCCACAAAGGCGTTATACCTGAAAACTTTTCCGGATGCACTCTTCTGGTCACTGGAGAATTACCTGGTTAAACCGGAAAATTTTGAACTTGAAGTAACAGAAACTACAATCATGAAAAATTATAATGAATCTCTGCAAATGCTATTTCATCTCAGGAATATGGGTATTAAAATTTCTCTGGACGATTTCGGCACAGGTTATTCATCACTTGCACAGATGAGAAACCTGCCGATAAATTGTATTAAGATTGACAGAAGCTTTATATGCGACCTGGAAAAAAACAGGAATAATGCTTTTATTCTTGAGTTAATTATTTCCCTTTCACGAAAGATCGGCATTACGACTGTTGCCGAAGGAATTGAGAACGAAAATCAGTTTAACTTTTTAAAAGAAGCCGGATGTGATATTGCACAGGGATATTACATCAGCAAACCTCTTCCTTTGGATGAACTGAAGAAGTTCCTAACTTTACCGGCCCGGGGATAGTAATTTATGCTATATCAATACAGATTATGCATATATCGTCATTGAACAAATCATTGCCGTGAAAAAGTATCAGTTCATTATAAAGTGTATTTATAAAATCCTTACTATCCAGGTCTTTCAGTTTTAAAAAATGATCGTCTATTTCATTACCGAATTCTAATTTTGGATCATGGTTGTTTCTCGCTTCAACAAGGCCGTCTGTGAACAAAAGCAGTTTGCTGTTTCCCGGCAGAACTGCCTTGCTGTTTGTATAGTCCAGACCTGACTGGGTAAGATCCTGACTATTCATAACACTTAGAGGAATACTTTTTGCCGTATTCAATTTCACTATTTTATCTTTTAAAATTATCGACGGGGGAAGGTGACCGGCGTTTGAATAAATGAGAGAATGGCTGATATTATCATAAATTCCGTAAAATGCAGTTACATAATTGTCATTAGTCTGGATCTTAAGTACCTGGTTCAGGTGATGGAGCAGTATTGCGGGATTTGAGGAAATTTTTCTTGATTCAAGTATGCTGCTCTTAATCATGGATGTTATCAGCGCTGCCGGAACACCGTGCCCGGATACATCGCTTAAAAAAATTCCGACTTTGTTTTTATCCTTGAATTCAATAAAATCCAGTAAATCTCCCCCGACAGCTTCCATCGGTTTATAGAATGAATGTATATAGTGATTGGGACTTTTCCTTGGAATAAAATTCTGCTGAATAACGCGTGCCATTTCAAGTTCCTTATTCATAATGTTTATACGGTCTTTCAACTGGTTGCGTTCATTCTGCAATTCTTCTCGTTTATCTGCCAGTTCCCTTCTCTGGATAAAATTTTTACGTGTATAATGCTCAATAAGATAGCAGGCAAACATTCCAATTATGTTTGATGATATAAAGAAGAAATTATTGTTAATAAAAATGCTGACTAATCTGCTGTTTTCAAGCATACCTTGAAAAAATACCGCGGTTATTTCATACGCGAAAACAATAATCCAGCCCGAGGCAGCTGCGTAAGTGAACCTTAATTTTACAAATGTATAGCTCCACATAAGAACAAGCATCAGTCCGGCATAATAGAAAAGTCCGCTCTCCTTTTCCACGGCAATACCTATCATTGCAACTATGCCGAATCCCGCGATAAGAGACAATGCAGAGAGTATAATTTGCATATATTTTTTGAATATATTTAAATAGGAAACTCCAAAAACTACAAACAGGGAGGGAACAACAATTGCAAAACGTATAAACCATATCTTTGATTTTGTAAGAGGAGCGATAAGGCTGTCGAGTACTCCAAATGCAGAATAAAGAATTATTCCAAGAATCAGCGCAATTCTTACGGTAAAGATCGATTTTTCGAAATAATCTTCAATAAAAAGAGCTTCAATTGCAGGGTCAGGGAACTTTAATTTTGACAGGAATAATTTCAAAGTGAATATCCCCTCAAAAATTTAACCTATCCACATCTCCTTGTATGTCCTTATGGCTTTTAATTATAATTCAATATTGTAATAATGTCAAGATATGTAATTAATATAATTCTTATATGCCGATAATCAAGAAAAGATAATGCAGATCATATATAGAAAGGCCAGTAATGAAAGATATTAAAGCAGCTCTTATCGGTTGCGGGAGAATTGGCTTCCTTCTCGAGAACGATCCTTTGCGCAACAAGCCCTGCACTCACTTCGGAGGCGCAAAGGCAGCCGGAATAAAAATAAAGTATGCCTGCGATATAAACGAAGAAAGACTATTCAGTTTTGCTGAGAAAGCACAGCTTCAAAAAACAAATCTATACACATACTACCGCGAATTACTCCTTAAAGAGCGGCCGCAACTGGTTATCATTGCAACATGGACGAACTCCCATACAGAGATCGGCATACTTGCTGCGAAGAACGGCGCAAGAACGATCATTTGCGAAAAACCGGTCGCTGCCAATCTAAAGGATGCCGAAGCGCTCCTCGCCGAATGCAAAAAACGCAAAGTTAATCTCATCATTAATCACGAAAGGCGATACGATGCAAGGTACCACGCAGTAAAAAAATTGCTGACAGAAAACAGGATAGGCGAAGTAAAAACAGTTTACGCGTCCGTTCTTTCGGCCGGAGCCGGCAGCGCGGATATCACCCTGGGCGGAGGGCCGCTGCTTCACGACGGCACACACATGATAGACATTATCAGATATTTCTTCGGTGACATCCTCTGGGTAAGAGGCGAAATGCAGAAAAAAAAGCCGTCCGGATTTGAAAACAGGGCTGCGGCATGGCTAAGAAGCAAAACAGGCGTGGACATCTTTCTCGAAGCAGGCGGGTCAAGAAAATACTTTGTATTTGAGCTTCAGATATCGGGCACAGAAGGCAAAATAGTAATCGGCAATGGATACGAGAACCTTTATCTTAACAATAAATCAAAATATTATACAGGCTTCAGAGATCTTACGGAAAAACCATTCCCGCATATAAAAGGAATGAATTATTTCAAACAGGAATATCTCGAAGCAAATAATTTATTATCGGATAAAAAAATAAATATTTCCTCAAGCGGTTATGACGGGTATAAAGCGCTGGAGACAATCCATGCCATTTATCTCTCATCTCATTTAAAAAGCAATAAAATAGATCTGCCGATAAAACCAGGGCAAATAGATCTAAAAGAGATATTTAAGATGTAATTCACTGCAAATCATTAACTTAATTTCACCGAATTAATAAAAATCCACAAAAATTCTGTTGACTTTTAAAATTCTATTTTCAATTTTTATCCAGGTCTAATTCAATTTTTACATTAAAAAAATATCTACTAAACAAATATGAAAAATACAACCGGAGAAAAATATCCGCATGTGTTTCAGCCCGGCCGCATCGGGAAGCTTGAAACAAAAAACAGGGTAAAATACGCGGCTACTGAAACGAACTTCCCTTTCGGCGACGGATACGTAAACGACAAAGAAGTCGCATACATGGAAGCACAGGCCAGGGGAGGAGCAGGGATTATCACGACCCAGGGCGCTTACCCTGATAAAGCAGGCGAAGGTAAAGGCTTCAAGGGTATGATGGCTATTTACGACGACCGCTTTATTCCAGGACTTGCGCGCATCGCTGCTGTAATTCGCAAACATAATGTTCTCTCCTGTATACAGATTCTCCATTGCGGCAGGGAGGGAGGCGTTGAACTTGATTACTGCCTCATGCCTTCGCTTGTTCCTCAAAAGCTGTCTTACTTTAAGCCTCCGCGCGAAATCACGAAAGATGAAATAAAGCAGGCTCTCAGGGATCATGTTGACGCAGCCAGGCGGGCTAAAGACGCAGGTTTTGATATGATCGAACTTAACGGAATAGTAGGCTACCTTATATCGTCTTTCATTTCCAGGTATACCAACAAACGTTCAGACGAATACGGCGGCGACCTACGCAACAGATGCAAACTGATGACTGAGATTATACATGGAGTAAAGGACTGTGTGGGAGATATGCCTGTAGGCATAAGGCTGAACGGCCATGAACTGCTGGACGACCGCGGCGGCAACACAATGGCCGAGAGCATAGAGACATGCAAAATTGCAGAAGAAGCAGGCGCGGACTATGTCAGCGTCACTATCGGATGGCACGAGTCGTCGCAATCGGTCATAACAAGGGACGTTCCCATGGGGCACTGGCTGCCTGTTGCGGAAGCGGTGAAAAAAGCCGTAAATATCCCGGTTATGATGGCATTCAGGCAGTTCCTTCCGCATATTCCGGAAAAAGCAATATCAAACAATCAAATAGATTTCTGGGAACTCTGCAGGCCGATGATTGCTGATCCCGAACTCCCTCTTAAAGCACTGGAAAACCGCGAGGACGAAATTATACCTTGCGTTGCCTGCAATGTTTGTTTCTCAAGACTTTATTATCATCAGCCCATCATGTGCACTGTAAGGCCCAGCCTTGGACATGAAGGAGAAGAAAAATGGGGCTATTATGGATTTCATAATATCAAAAATAAAAAAAATATTGTTATTGTCGGCGGTGGCCCGGCCGGTCTTCAATGCGCAGCAATAGCTGCTGCTAAAGGCTACAACGTGAGGCTCTTTGAAAAGCAAAAACAGTTGGGCGGCAATATTCTGCTGGCATCCAAAGTAGATAAGGGAGCAATTGAACTCTTGAGGCCAATTAATACTCTGGAAACGCTTTGCAGAAAGACAGGTGTTGATATAACCCTCGGCCTCGCTTTTACTCCTGAAATGCTTAAACAGGAAAAAGCCGACGCATTTGTTATAGCATCCGGAGCAGTTGAAAAAACGCATACAGAAGATATTCTTACTCCTTACAATATCCTTGCGGAAGGGAAAAAGCCGGGCAAACGTATTGTTATTTTAGGCGGAGGCGGCGCAGGCCTCGGCGTTGCGGTTTACCTTCTTCAGAATAATGATTTCGAGATCACCATTATCGAAGAAGGAACAAAACTTGGCAGGGACGTTAATCCGTTTTACCTGTGGCAGTATGTGGCTTTACTGAAAAGGAAAAATGCTTCGTTCCATACCCGCTCCAAAGCAACTGAAATAAACGGTAATACAGTTCGCATCAAAGGCCCGAAAGGAGAAACGGTTTTCAATCCGGATAGTATAATAATGACACAGTTTGAACCAGATGCCGCATGGCGGAAAACGGCTTTCGGCATTTCAAAGGAAATATATTTTATAGGCGACGCAAAAAAACCGAGGCGTCTTCTGAATGCTATACACGATGGTTATCGTATGGGGATGGCGCTATGATACCGATTATTGATAAAGATACTTGTTCAGGCTGCACCAACTGTGTTGAGATATGTCCTCCGCAGGCAATATCCATGATTAACGGAACAGCTTTTATTGAAGTTGAATTATGCGAGGAATGCGGCTTTTGCGCAGCCGAATGCCCGGTTGATGCTATCTCGATACATTTCCCGTTATCAGGGAATGATATAATTCCATCCGGAAAAAAATAATTTAGAGTACGTCCCAAATAAGGCCGGTAATACATTCAGTCTGCAAATTCAGAAAAATCTTTAAGTCGATCCTACTTCCTTTTGAAAAAGCCCTCTATACGCTGCCGGAATTCTTCTTTGCCGGATAATTCAACAATAAATTCACGTTCCTTATCCAGATGAGCTTCCAGTCCCGAATACAGGGACTGATTTACCAGTTCCTTAAAATATTTAATTGTTTCCATCGGCAGGGCTTTGACTTCGTCAATCAATTTTTGAAGGCTTGCTTCCAGCTCTTCAGCTTCCACCATAAAATTGACCAGCCCAAGTTCCTGCGCCTTTTCCATAGTAATATTACGTGAAAGAAGATACAGCTCATTAAATTTTAATGCTCCGACTATCCGCGAAATCAGAATGCTTCCGCCGCCGTCGGGCGTAAGGCCGATCCTCCTGTAACCCAGATTCATAATAGTTTTCTTTTCAGCAATAGTCAGATCACAGGCAGCAGCCAGGCCCGCGCCCGCTCCTATTGCAACGCCTTCCAGAACCGCAATAAATACAGCGCTGCTGTTCCTTATCATCTTAATGCTGTCATTAAGGAGAGTCGCCTCTGTAATAACCGTAGCTTTCTTATCGCCGGCATCTTTAAAATCAGCAAGGTCTCCGCCCGAGCAAAAGTTTTTTCCCGCTCCTCTTAAAACAACAATTGAAGGCTTCTTTGCTTCAACTTTCTTCAAAGTATCAAAGAGAGCCTGAAACAATGCAAAATTCATCGCATTTTTTTTATCAGGTCTGTTTAACGTAATTGTGCATACGTCCTCTTTGTATGTTTCAAATACTTCGTTCACGTGTTGCCTCCTGTAACAGCAGCAGATCCGACTAATTGTTTATCATATAAATACTTATCAGTTAGCTGCCTGAATTGTTTGATTTTTCATTCATTTTTTGTTTTAACTTTTTTACAAGAACGCTGAAGTCTTTCGGGAATATTTCCGAAATCCTTATGTCGCTTGGAAGAGATTCAAAATATTCTATAGCGATCCTTTGAACATTCAGGTTAGTGCTGTTTATAGCTGATTTAATCGGCCCGCCAATAAACGCGTTCGGGAGTAATTTAATGGCTTCAGCGGCCGCTATTGGCTCTTTTGGAGAAGCATAGTTATACGATTCGGTTTTATCGTGAACACCTGTAAAATTGGATTCTATAATACCCATAATAGCGCGGGCTGCAGCTATATGAAGTTTCTTCAGCGATTCGGTTGTCTCTTTATATATCTTTAATTGTTTGCTTTCACTGTCCCTCGGCATCCTGGGCAGATCATTCAGCTTTTTAAGCGAATTTAATTTTATTTGAATGTCTTCTTTCTGCACTGAACGGGCAATATCTTCAGCCATGGATATTATCCCTTTAAAATAGTCGACATCGTATAAATTTTTAGTATTGGACATATTCATTCTCCTTTTAAAAAATATATTCAATCAATTAAAAATTTTTATTGGCATAGATAATAAGCATATCTCTATTTAAGCTTTTTAGCTTATTTTTACTATTTTCCTCCATTGTAATCCATGCTTCGCGGGCTGCGATAACGGAGCTGATGCCGAATGTTCCTATTAAAAGCGCAGGCTTATAATCCTGCCAAACGCTTACGCCAGTATTCTGCTTTCTTACCAGCCCGTATGTATAAAGACCGGCAAAAGTGATAATAAAAACAAACGGCGCCGAAATAAAAAACGCGATTTCAAACCTGCGAAACGGGCTTTCCTGTTCCCCGATTTGTACCGGTTCGTCCGGCTTATCCGTAGATTTGTTTTTAATAGCCAAGTAACCTGACATTTCATATTGCAGATAATCCTGCGACGAACTTCTCCAGTATGGGATCTCCCCGTATCCGTTTAGTGTCATTTGCATTATTAAGAAAAAAATTATTGATATATATTTTAAAATTTTCAAATGCACGAGGATTCCTTATAGTTAAAATTAAAAATATGCCGGAAATATTTTTTTTAGCTTTTTCTTTTGTGAAATATTCTGCTTCCCCTGAGCAGTTATGATCGAATTTTTAACCGCGTCTTTGCATTCGCATGTCCTGTTCCCGCCCATCTTAGGCAGTAAAGCCATCATCAGTTTTTTCGCATTGTCGGCGTTTTTATGAAGATTTTCTATTAACATCTCAACAGTAACATGGGCTTCATCCACTTTCCAGCAGTCGTAATCCGTGCTCATGCAGATAACGGCATAGCATATTTCAGCTTCACGGGCGAGCTTGGCTTCAGGCAACGTGCTCATGTTTATAACGCCGGCTCCCCACGATCTGTACAAATTACTCTCAGCTCTTGTTGAAAACGCAGGTCCCTCCATACAGATAACGGTTTCGTTCGTATGGAGCCGGATGCCAGTTGATTCGGCAACCGGTTTAATTATTTCATGAAGCCTGGAACAAAACGGATCGGCAAACGCAATGTGTCCTGCTATACCGTCGCCGAAAAAAGTACTCGGCCTGGTTTTGGTCCTGTCTATTACCTGGTCAGGAAGCACAAAGTCCAGCGGCTTTATTTTCTCTTTCAGGCTGCCGACAGCGGAAAACGCAATAATCTCTTCAACACCGATCATTTTAAGAGCCGCAATATTTGCCAGCGAATTGACTTCATGGGGAAGGATAAAATGCCCTCTGCCGTGCCTGGGAAGAAAAGCCGTGTCAACGCCTTCCACTTTTGCTATTACTATTGAGTCGGACGGTTTTCCCCAGGGAGTATCCATATTTAATTCATCAAGAATTTCAACTCCGTCAATTTCGTAAATACCCGAACCGCCTATTACGCCAACCTTTACATTTTCCATTTCATTTTTTCCTGCATAAATATTTTTCTGATGATTTAGAATAAAAATATTTTCATGTCAAGTTAAAATCGCACTTAACCAGTTTCCTATTATCTGCGATAGGAGTTAGTAAGCGTCAATAAATGAAATAATTTTTGAATGCACAATCATCGCCGGTAATTATAAAAAACCGGCATTACGATAAAATTTCCACAAGGAACCGGAAATTTTTTGGTAAAAAGCTGATTATAAAAATAGACCTCATGTAGCGTTCATTACATTCTATGTAGCATTCATTACATCGTACGTAGCGTTCATGACAAACCGCTTTACATTAAAAAAAATTATGATAATATCCACAGAATAATGTTTAACATTAGCGCTCATGAAGGATAACACAATGAGGTTTACTATTGAAATTATACTTAAAGGCAAACCACCGTTTATATTGCCTTCCAATTACAGAAGAAATATAGTCGGTTTTATAAGACAGGCTGTTAAATCAAGTACTATAGCTCATAATACATACAATGAATATTGGGGAGATAATAATAATACCAATACCCAAAAACTAAAACCGTATACCTTTTTTCTTTCTGTTACGGGCTTCCATTATATTGACCTTGATGATAAAAAATATTTACAATTAAACGACGGATTAATTAAACTGCACATATCTTCCAGCGATTCAAATTTCTTATCGATCCTGTACGATGGGCTCATAAACTTTCAAAGGTCATATAAATTATTTAATTATTCCATCGAGTTCAAAGAAATCTTTTTAAAAAAATTCAGGGCAATTAATGCCAACTTTGTTAATTTTAAAATTCTATCTCCGATTATAGTAAGAAATATAGCAATAGACGGGGAAAAAAGAAAAAGCATGGGATATCTGGCCTGCAGTGAAAATACTTTTAAGGATTCTCTTACGCACTCAATCCTGACCTTATGCAAAAAATTAAATTATAACCGAGAAATCAAACTCGACGATATAGAAATAGATACTACGGAATGCATTACTACAAAAATTTATCATTACCAGGAAACCATCCCCGGAATAGTCGGCAATATAGGGATCAAGGCAAGCGAAGATGTTCTTGGATTTATTTACGATACAGGCCTTGGAGCAAGACGAAGCCAGGGATTCGGTATGGTTGACTTAGTGAATGAATTTGATTATCACAACATGGTTCCGGATAAAAAACCGGCTTTAAAATATTAAAATAAATACTCTATATCTTCACAAGGTTTCCTTCCGGACTTAACATAACCGCAATCAATATTCAAGATATTCAGCTTCTGTTTTTCGAAACGCAATTTAAATAATCCTGCTGTTTTTATCGCCCTGCGGCAAGCCGATTTTAATTTGACAAAATCATATCCCTCTGTTTTCTGTAATTAATGTTAAACAGGTTATTTAAAGTCATCTCAAAAAAATAATGCTTATTATTTTCATGCAATACCGGAGGCAATATGATTGAAAAAATCTTTAAACTTAAAGAACACAACACAAATATAAAGACTGAGGTATTGGCCGGAATTACCACTTTCATGACAATGGCTTATATTATAGCGGCAAATCCGCTTATACTGTCAGCCGCAGGCATGGACAAGGGCGCGGTAGTGCTTGCTACATGTATTGTAAGCGGTATAATCACGATCCTGATGGGTTTATACTCCAACTACCCTATAGCACTTGCGCCGGGCATGGGCATTAACGCATTCTTTGCATTTACAATATGCAAAGCGATGGGCATTGACTGGCGTATAGGCCTTGGCTTCTTTTTTATAGAAGGTATTATTATTTTAATAATAACCATGACAAAACTCAGAGAAGCGGTCATTAACTCAATCCCTATGTCATTAAAATGTGCTGTAAGCGTGGGGATCGGCCTTTTCCTTGCGTTTATAGGATTTGAAAACGCGGGTTTTATCGCAGGATCGCCTGCCACATTCGTAACAATGGCACAGATAAGCAGCCCGGATGTATATCCTAAAATTATCCTTGTATCAATAGTATTGATTACTACGACAATTCTGCTCGTCAAGCGCATAAAAGGAGCCATCCTTATCGGGATCGTCATCGGGACATTGCTCAGCTTTATCCCGTTTTTCCACTCAAAGGGCGAAGCATTAAAAATTCTTGATCCGTCATTAGCGCCCGTATTGTTTGAACTCGATATTCTAGGAGCTTTTAAATGGTCATTCGCAGCATTAATCTTTACGCTGCTATTTGTAGATTTTTTCGATACGGCTGGAACGGTTATAGGTCTCGCTGTCAAAGCAAAATTTGTCGATGATAACGGTAAAATTCCCAGGATAGGCAGAGTGCTTATTGCAGATTCAGTCGGGCCGGTACTTGCCGCGCTATGCGGAACATCCACAGTTACATCGTATATTGAAAGCGCAGCAGGCATAGAAGAAGGAGGCAGAACCGGCCTTACTGCAGTTGTTACTGGCATACTGTTTCTGATAGCAATAATAGCCGCTCCTCTTGTAGGTTTTATTCCTTCAGCTGCGGTCGCGCCTGTATTGATTATCGTTGGTATAATGATGATGGATTCCGTTTCAAGAATTGATTTTTCCGATTACTCCGAAGCAGTCCCAGCATTCATAACAATATCGGTTATGCCGTTTACTTACAGTATATCCAACGGCATATTCATGGGATTTTTATCCTATGTATTAATAAAAATGCTTTCAGGGAAGGCAAAGGAAGTATCCGGCATTATGTATGTGCTCGCAGTCTTCTTTTTATTATTCTTTATACTCAGCCCTGTATATAAATAAAAATTTTTAAAATTATATATAATGTTGAATCCAAATACCGCGCGGGGCACAGTCTGCGCGGTTTTTATTTTCCCGCCGAATATCCGGAACAAATCCGAAAATCTGTTTGTAATTATGCGATATCAGTATAATATTATTTTAAAATTTTAGCTTGATTTCTTTCATGTTTATGGCGCATGATATCCGGATTAATATTTTTGGAGGGATTATGACGGGGAAAACATATTATACTAATAATAAGCAAAATGATAACGGAATATACAATAATTCATTAAAAGCATTAACCGTTATATTAATTTTTTTTATCTTTGTTATATCCTGTATAATAATAACCGGAAAAAAAAGCTTTGCAGAATCAAATATCAGTTATAACCAGAAAGGCAATTTTGAACTTGGCGGCAGTTTTGGGACGCCATCTGGTTTGAATGCAAGATACTGGTTTACAAATAAGTACGGCCTGGATGTGAATGCAGGTGTTTCGCTCGACAAGCAACCTGTATTCACTTTTGACTTCTTAGTTGAAGATTACAAACTTTACAGATCGAGCACTTGGGAGTCCAGATTCTTTTACGGAGTGGGCGCGCTTTTCTCAAAAGAAGATGACGAGTTCAAAAACAACCTGAGGGTCCCTTTAGGACTATCTTTTCCTATGCTTCAATATCCTATTACTTTTTCTTTTTATGTTGCTCCTGCGTTAGTACTAAATCCAAAGTCCGAATTTGAAATGAACTGGGGGATAGGAGTAAGATATAATTTTTCAAGAGCTTCTGAAATACGGGAGAATCAATACAGACTTGAAAGAGAAGTAGGAAAGCTGGAAAGGGATGTTGAATCTCTTAAACATGGTCTGGATACTACTAAAGGGAAGCTTAGCGAGACAGAAGGAATGCTTTCCAGCACCAAGGGAAAACTTGCCGAGAAAGAAGGAGAGCTTAGCGCGACAAAAGGCAAAGTCGATGAACTGAGTCAAAGGCTTGGCGATCTGAAAGTTAAGCTCGATAAGACCGCGACAGAACTTGATACTGCAAAAACGAAATTATCTTCAACAACCGTAGAACTCGCCAGCACAAAAAATCAGCTGGACGAAGTAAAAACCGAGCTAAATAATACTAAAAAAAATCTGAACGAGAAGCAGACTGAATTAGCAAAAAAGCAGACTGAGCTTAATAATGCAAAAGTAATTATAGAAAATGCTTACACAGGGAAAAAGAAACAGGAAGAAGAAGAAAAAATCGCTTTAAGGCAAAAGGAACTAAATGAACAGGTAGTGCAATTAGATTCGCAAAAGAAATCATGGGAAAAAATAAAAACAAAAGAAGCCCAAAAAAGAGAGGATTTAAAAAAGAAATGTGCGGAGAGAGGCGGCGTTATTGATGAATTCGGATATTGCACATGCCCGGAAAACCAGGAATGGGATCCAAGAACGGATAAATGTGTATGCGTAAAAGGATATCAAAGAAATCTGCCGACCGAAAAATGCAAACCATGCGAAACAATAAAAGAAAGCGGCGCGTGCGCAGACGGCAATTGCGAAGATTACGAAGCAAAAGTTCAGTTAAAGACCGGAGCGCATAAATATATATGTGTTAAAAAATGCCGTAAAAATAATGAAGCATGGTCAAAGAGAAAGAACGATTGCGTTTGCAGGGACGGCTATTACAGGGACGACAAAGGCGAATGCGTTAAGAGACAGTAAATAAACGGAGGAAATATTATGAATTATGCAAAAAGAGAATGGATAGCGGTTGGGATATCCGTGATCGTTACAGTTATATTTATCGCTTTAATGACTGTCTTTCTGGGAAAAGGCCCGCTGGGCATCATGCTGTTCGGCACGGATTCAGCCTACTATCCTTTTACTTTGTACAACCTGATGTATCTTTTCTTTTTTATAGGACTGGGCCAGCTCTGGATAAGGTGGCTAAGCACTTATGAAGAAAAAGTCTTTTTAAAAAAGGCAGGCTTTCTTCCGGAAGGAGAGAAAGAAATGCTTTCGAGCGAAGATGAAATCGAAAAAATAAGAGTGAATGTTTCAAACGCGGTTGTGAGGGGTGAAGCCTTTCTCCCGGGATTAATAAACAATTGCATTAACCAGTTTATTAAATCGCATTCCGTAAGTGACACCATTTCGGTTCTTAACAGCGATCTTGAACTGAACATTCACAGGCTGGATCTCCGCTATTCGATGTGCAGATATATTGTTTGGGCTATACCGACATTCGGATTTATAGGGACTGTCGTGGGCATTGCTGGCGCCCTGACTCAACTGGATATTGTTAAATTCATGGGAAGCCAGACGGATAAAGTCACACAATTTAAAGCGCTTGCTTCTGACCTGGGATTCGCTTTTGACACAACAATTGTCGCGCTGGTACTCAGCTCCATATTTGTTTTTATTTTGCATATTGTCCAGAGCGGTGAAGAAGAGATTTTAAACAGATCAGGTAAATACGTGCTTACTAATTTTATCAACAAGCTCTCTTTAAAAAAATAAATTAACAGGCGTACGATTATGAAACGTCCTAACAGAGATTATAATATATTTAATATTTCCATGCTGGATACGATATCGGGCGCGTTGGGCGCTGTAATGATTATCATGATTGTGCTTTTAACGCAAAAGATCGGTATCGAATCCATGTCGTGTCAGGATATTAAAGAAGAACTGGTTACGGCTTCGGGTAAATTAAGCGAGACCAAAGAGGAGTTGAGGCTCACCAGGCTGGAGTTGAGCAAAAAGATTATTGAGACACCGGCTGCAGCCGAAAAGGTATCCGCAGTTACAAAGATAATTGATGCAACAACCGAATCGATAAAGCAGACGATTAAAAAAGTTGTCGATATTAAAAAAGAACTCTTTGATTCCCGGCCAAAAGAAGACAGCATGGCTTTTAAAATCCCAAATAGACTGGTCATGATTATTGATCTTTCGGGCAGCATGGCTCCCGAAAACAATAAATATAAAGAAGACAGGCTTTCGCAGCTGAAAGCAGCTCTTAAAATGTTTATAGCAGGGATGGATCAGAATTATGCAATCGATATTGTTTTTTTCCCGGCTTTTCCTGAAAATATCGACAGAAAGATTTATCCCGATTTTAAGATAAAGCCGGAACTGGACGAGAGGTGCAAAAAATTCGAGATGCGGGATGAAGCATACGACAGCAGAGACTTAATATGCTATAAATATGGGTATTTTGAAGGCGGTCTTAAAAAAATATTATCCGAAGATGATAAATATAACTTTTACAGAAAGATCGCGTGCCTTAAAGCATATCACGATACTCCCACCGAAGAAGCGCTTGACTTTGTCCTTAGCAGCAGCATGTATAAGGATGCCGAAGGCATTATTCTTTTGAGCGACGGCCAGCCGGATTCGCTGAGAAAAAATAAAAAAACAATTGCAGGACTGCTTAAAAGCATAAAAGATAAAAATAAAACAAAGAAAAAGATATTTACTGTGGGTGTCGGGACAGAATTCCGCAATAATGAAGATACCCTTGCAGTGGATTTCTCAAAAAAGCTTGCGGCGCAGAACGAAGGATTTTATATTGGTTTTTAAGAGGCAATCTATACCCGCAAAAGGCGGCAGTTTCAAGATAAATACAAATTATGGAGAATAATAAATGAACTACAAGACACTTAAGTATGAAGTAAAAGACGGAATTGCTTTTATAACCATAAACCGTCCCGATGTTCTTAATGCTTTAAATCCGGATGTGCTTAATGATCTGTTTTCCGCAAGCGCAGAAGCGGAAAAAGACAGCAATGCTAAAGTTGTTATTCTGACAGGCGAAGGGCGCTCCTTTGTGGCCGGTGCCGATATTGCAGCAATGAAGAATTACACTACACAACAGGCGCTTGCTTTCTCGAACCTCGGGCACAGCGTGATGAACTCTTTTGAAAAGATGTCCAAGCCTGTTATTGCGGCAGTAAACGGATTCGCCCTTGGCGGAGGGATGGAGCTCTCTATGGCATGCGATTTTATATATGCGTCGGACAAGGCAAAGTTCGGCCAGCCGGAGACCAACCTTGGCATTATGCCGGGCTTCGGGGGAAGCCAGAGGCTTGGGCACATTGTCGGCATTAACAAAGCACGCGAACTTATTTATACATGCGATATTATAGACGCAAACGAAGCAAAGCGCATAGGGCTTGTATCTGAAGTTTACAAAGCAGAAGAGCTGATGAACAAAGTAATAGAAAGGGCAAAACTCATTATGACAAAAGCCCCGTGCGGCATCGCTGCATCAAAACGCGTAATGAACAAAGGGCTTGGAATAGGAATGGATGCAGCGCTCGAACTCGAGCAGCAGGCTTTCAGCGCTGTATTCGGCACAGAGGACAAACTTGAAGGCATAAGCGCGTTCGTTGAAAAACGCAAAGCTAATTTTAAGAATAAATAAACAAACCATATACCAGGTAGAGACGCACGGCCGTGCGTCTCTACCTGGTATCCGTGCGTCTCTACCTGGTCATATATTAAAATATCTTACCCGGGTTTAGAATCCCATCCGGATCAAAGGCGGCTTTAATTCGTTTTGACAACTCAATTCCTTCCTCTGAAATTGCCAGTTCAAGATAATTTTTTTTTGTAAGCCCGATCCCATGTTCGCCTGTGATTGTGCCACCATAAGAAATCGCTTTCTGATAAATATATTTTTTTATAACAGGAACCAGCTCATTCCATTTGTCATCATCCATACTTTCTTTTAAAATATTGATGTGGCAATTCCCATCGCCTGCATGACCCCAGACGATCGAACGAAGCGATTTAGAATTTAAAAAATCTTTAATATCTTTAATAAATACCGGAATTTTTGATCGCGGTACAACAGAGTCTTCTCCGAAAAATATGCTGCTGGCATTTTTAACAGATTCCCTGACGGACCTTCGTGTTTTCCACAATCTGTCTTTCTGGTTTTTTGACTCTGCTACGAGTATCTCGTATTTTGAATGAATCAGTTTATTCAGCCTGTCCAGATCGCTCATAATTTCTTCACGTGATTCGCCGTCAAGCTGTATAAGAAGATGAGCACCCGCATTCTCGAACGGGATTTCCTCTTTCAGAAAATCCTTTACTGTTTTGATAGCATCTTTCTCCATGAATTCGATTGCTGAGGGGATAATGCGGTTCTGCAGCAGCACGGGCACAACACTCAGCGCTTCCTCAATGGAGTCAAAAGGGATCAGGAGATCGATCACAACCGGAGGCGCAGGCACTAGCCTTAAATATATTTTTGTAACAACAGCGAGCGTGCCTTCGGAACCGACTATTATCCCGATAAAGTTATATCCAGCGGCATTCTTTACTATCTTGCCGCCAGTGTTAATTACTTCGCCGTTAGCAAGAACAAACTCCAGTCCTGTAACATAGTCTTTCGTTGTACCGTACTTGACTGCCCTCGGACCTCCCGCGCCTTCTGCAATATTGCCCCCGATCGAACATATATCAAGGCTCGCCGGATCGGGCGGGTACATGAGCCCGTGTTCCAGCGCGGCATCCTGCAATGTCTTTGTGATCACTCCGGGCTCCACGATTGCGAACATGTTTTCTCTGTCTATCTCGATTATCCTATTCATTTGTTCAACAGAAAGCACTACCCCGCCCTTCACCGGAATGGCGCCGCCTGTTACGCCTGTGCCCGCTCCCCGCGGTATTACAGGCACTCCGTATTTTGAGCAGATCACAAGCACCCTGCTAACATCGCCGGTGCTCTTTGCGCGCACAACAACAGCCGGAAGCTGTGCCATGCCGGACGTTTCATCCCGCGAGTATTTATCCAGAATATCCGCATCAATAATGATCTTGCCCCTGCCCAGCGACTCTGCAAGTTCATCCGTTGCCTTTTTTAAATTAGTTTTATTCATAATATTACTATTTCAGCCTGCTGGCAGGCATAAACATGCCTGGGAAACATGCTTTTTGCTAATTTTTACTCTTTTTTGTCATAAAATGACCAATGGCACTATGTGCTCTTAAAAAAAATACACGTCAATAAATGTACCGATAAACAATACTGGTGATATGAACATGTTGGCTTTAAAGAACTTTTTTACTGCATCTGCAACATTCCTGCTGCGCGCGAGTTTCTGCTGATATGCAAAGATGAGCGCCATGCAGAAAAGAGCGATCCAGAATGCAGCGCCCATCTGCGCCATCAGGCCTGCAGCTGAAAGGCTGGCAAGGGATAAAACGTAACAGCAGGCTGAAATGACTAGCGCCTTATCTTTCCCCATTGAAGACGGTATTGAATGCAGTTTTTCGGATTTGTCAAATTCAATATCCTGTATTGCGTAAACAATATCGAGGCCTGCAATCCATGCCATTATTGTAATACCAAGAATAAAAGGCAGAATATTGAGCGAGCCTGTCACTGCAAAAAATCCGCCAACAGGAGCAGCTGCTTCAACAAATCCCAGGTAAAAATGCGAAGACGAAGAAAAGCGCTTAAAGAAAGAATATGTGAAAAGCAAAACGACAGCAGCAAATGAAAGATAAAAACAAAGCGCGTTAAGCATGTAAGCCGAAAAAATCAGGATTAGGCAGGAGGCGGCTGCGATGAGCCACACGGATAATTTAGACACTAAGCCCTGCGGCAAAAGCCTGTCTTTTGTGCGCGGATTCTTCGAGTCTATCTCAACATCCAGAACGCGGTTAAACGACATGCCCGCTGTTCTCGCAGCAGCAAGCGCAATCGTTACCCATATCCATACAGATAGCTGCGCTTTCCCGGCGAACATAATTCCCAGATACGCGAAAGGCAAAGCGAACAGGGTCTGCTCTATCAGTATCAGTCTTCCAAATGTCTTAAAATCCATATTCCTTCCAGCGGGCAGTAACTTTTTGCATAATATTATCCGACATTTTTATTTCTTCCGGCCACTCCCTGCCCATGCCCTCTTCCTTTGTTTTACGCGTAGCGTCTATTCCCATCTTTCCCCCGAAATTCGGATACGGAGCAGAATGATCCAGGGCATCAAGCGGCCCCTCGGAAAAGACGAGATCCCTTCGCGGGTCAACATTATTAAGGAGCTTCCATACAACAGTCGAAGAATCACGAAGATCAATGTCCCTGTCAAACACAGCGATAAACTTGGTAGACGACATCTGCCCAAGCCCCCACAGAGCATGAATGGCTTTCTTTGCCTGCCCGGGGAATTTTTTATCGATAGATACAAGGGCGCAGTTATGGAACACGCCTTCCATCGGAAGTTCAATGTCAACAATCTCCGGCACAATCATTTTTATCATAGGCAGGAAAATGCGCTCTGTGGCCTTGGCCATGTAGCAGTCTTCCATAGGAGGCTTCCCTACAATAGTCGCAGGATAAACAGCATCGCTCCTGTATGTAATGCAGTTTACGTGAAACACGGGATAAACATCCTTAGGAGAATAAAAACCCGTATGATCTCCGAAAGGTCCTTCAATGCGTGTCTCTTCAGGATCAACGTATCCTTCAATAACAAAATCGGACTCGGCAGGCACCATGAGATCAACGGTCTTTGCCTTCACAAGCTCAACAGCACGCGAGTTAAGAAAACCGGCGAACATGAACTCATCGATGTTCGGAGGCAACGGCGCAGTTGCAGCGTACGTAACAGCAGGTGAGCCGCCGAGAGCAACGGCAACGTCCATCCGTTTACCGGCGTTCCTGTACCTGGAAAAATGATTCGCGCCATCCTTATTGTACTGCCAGTGCATACCTGTTGTTGCTTTATCGTATTTATGCATTCTGTACATGCCCGCATTCTGGATACCATTATCCGGGTCCTTTGTAATTACGATCGGGAACGTAACAAAGGGGCCGCCGTCATGCGGCCAGCAGGTAAGGATTGGAATTGCATCGAGCAAAGCTGAAGCGGTATCCAGCATTTTCTCCTGGCACGGCGCATGCTTAACTGTTTTAGGAAGAAAATCCGCGATTTCCTTAAGACTCAAAAGCATCTTAATTTTATCGGTCAGCCCAGCAGGCGGCTGCATTTTCATGTACGACTCAATTCTCTTTGCAATATCTTCAAATGAATTGCAGTTCAGGGCCATCTGCATGCGTTCATAGCTCCCGAAAGCATTTATCAATAACGGGAAAGATGAGCCCTTAACTTTTTCGAACAGAAGCGCAGGCCCGTTCTGTTTGCTGACGCGGTCTGCTATTTCCGTGATCTCGAGCAGAGGATCGGCCTCTGCCGTAATCCTTTTAAGCTCTCCCCTGGCATCGAGTGCGTTTATAAATTCTCTTATGTTCTTATACATTTGTTTTTAAGTATGATAATTCAATAAATTTTAATATTGTGTCCTAAAACCTCTGCAAAGAGATAGACAATCTTCGGACATATCATAAATTATTTTTATTTTCGAGGACTGTCTGAGGCCGAAGGCCGAGTTCCGCAGGAAATTAAAATAATTTATGATATGTCCATAATATAGATAATGTGTATCATATAGAATATTCTATAATAATAAAGGTTTTAGTACGCGCTCCTAATGTTATTCTTACTTGAACCGATCTAAGCCCGGCTTGTCAATCAGAAATGAAAATATATTTAATAAATACATCTTTTAGATAAAGCATAGTTATTGACTTTTTAAATTAAATCATCTAAACATGTTCCCAAAAGAATGTTAAGTAAATTCAATAAAATTTAAAAGGAGAAATTCTTATGAAAAGATTTCTTATTGCCGTACTGGCGACAGCTTTCTTTGTAACAGCCCTGGTAGCAGCACCGAATAAAATGAAAGAAGGTAAATGGGAAATAACGATGAGCATGAACATGCAGGGTATGCCGTTTGCAATGCCTCCTGTTACTCATACACAATGCATCACTAAAAAAGACCTGGAAGATAATAAAAAAACTCTTCCGGCAGCAGGGAAGAGCGAAAATTGCGAAATAAAAGACTATAAAATAAGCGGAAATACTGTAACGTGGAAAACAGTATGCAAAGACGGAACCAAAGGCAGCGGTGAAATTACTTATAAAGGAGATTCGTATTCAGGGACAATGACAATGGAAACTGTAGATAAAAAAGGGAATAAATCCGTTATAAACTATAAAATAAAAGGACGCCGTCTGGGCGACTGCTAATAATTGCTTTAACAAAAAAAGCGGGGATAACAATCCCGCTTTTTTTATAAAAACAAAACAATCAATAAATATTATTTTGACTTTACTATTTCTTCTATAAATTTAATAACAGGCTGATCGCCTGCCTTAGTAGTATAAACCTGAACAGGTGAATAAATAAAGTTAAGGATTTCTCCGGATTTAATCTTTTCTTTAAATAAAGGAATATTTTCTTTATTTGCAATAATATATACATTATTCTTTCCGGTTTTAGTTGTAAGCAGTATAAGCCTGTCCCCGGCTTCAGTATTATCCTTTAAAGAAGAAGGAATCTTATACATCTTTTTAGGATATAATGAACCCTGAAACATCTTCCCCTGCAGCGATTTATAATCATTAATTAATTGTTTATATGTTGCTCTAGGAATTATACTGTAATCGAAAGAAGGAATTTTATCCGGATTTAAGACAGGTATTCCGGTTGTAATAGCCTGGGAACCTTCTATAGTATCCTGCCTTGATGCTATTTTATCGCCTTCAAGTTTAATTATTACAAATTCCTGCGTATCATAAGTAGTATTTTCGACTTTTTCCGCAACATTTTCCGTTCCCGGCTCTGTCAATATTCCTATTTCCCTTACCACAATACCATTGCCGCCCTTTTTCCTTGCATAATTTTTTGCGTCTTCGATCCTTTTTTCGGTTTTCCCGCCCCTAACGCGAAGCAAGCCTATCTCCTGATATTTTTGGGCCGGTTTTATATTATTAAACACCTCTATTTCTTCATTATCTCCAAGCGGTGAAAATTCATTTCCTGTTTTTATGAATTCTGCGCTTGTACAGGAGAATAATATACCGGAGATGCATAAGAAAAATAAAAACTTAAACATTCTTTGCATGCTGACCTCGTTTAATATATGAGAAATATATTTTTTCCAAAAAAAATTTACTTTTTAATAAAAAACGTCTTTCCTTAATTTAAAATATCGGCTGTAATCTTTAAAAATTCAAGTTAAACATTTTTAGCTGTTTTTTATCTATAATTAAATTTTTTTTTATTTTCCCCTTGACTTTTATGCTATTCCGGCCAATCTGTGTAAAAATATTGCTTTTTTAAAGATGTCCTCATTACCTTTTTTTAACAAGTAATATATTCAATATTACTCTTTTAAAAGGCATAATAAAATCAATTTTAATTCATCCTAAACTGACTTTCTTGAAGGCATTTTTTTATATTTAACGGGATGTTTAGTTTTAAACAAAACAAGCAAATATTGATCATCAATATTTATATAATTAATAATTCCAAGGAGAAGTAATATGGCTGAAGTTACTCTTAAAGAAATTTACAAGGTTCCGGAAAAGTTCAGACAAGGGGCATATATAAAAAGCCGCGCGGAATACGATAAGATGTATAAGGAATCGGTTGAAAATCCCGATGCTTTCTGGAAAAAAATTGCGGAACAAGAACTAACATGGTTCAAAAAATTTGACAAAGTAAGCGACTGCAACTTTGGCAAAACTGCAAAAGATCTCAGAGTGAAATGGTTTTTAAACGGCAAAATAAACGTTTCCTATAACTGCCTTGATCGTCAACTTGAAAAAAGAGGAAATCAGGTAGCTATTATATGGGAAGGCAATGATCCATCAGAAAGTAAAAAATTCACCTACAAGCAACTTCACGAGCAGGTCTGCAAATTCGCGAATGTTTTAAAAGCTAACGGAGTTAAAAAAGGAGAAAGAGTAACCTTCTTCCTGCCAATGATTCCTGAACTTGCAATCGGTATTCTTGCCTGCACAAGAATAGGCGCGATCCATTCGGTTGTATTCGGCGGATTCTCTGCTGAAGCTCTAAGAGACAGAATCATAGACGCAGATAGCCATTACCTGGTATCCTGCGACGGAACATTCAGAGGCGCAAAGGCTGTTCCTCAAAAAGATAATGCAGACAAAGCTCTTGCAGAATGCCCGAACGTAAAACTTCACATAGTTGTAGAAAGAGTTGGGAAAGGCAAAGGCGTAGAATGCAAATGGAATCCTAAAACCGACAAATGGTATCATGAAGAAATGGCAAAAGTTGATGCAAAATGTGAAGCTGAGCAGATGGATTCAGAAGATCCTCTATTTATTCTCTACACATCCGGTTCAACAGGAAAGCCAAAAGGCGTAATGCACACAACCGCAGGATATCTGCTATTTGCAGCATATACCCACAAAATGGTCTTCGATTATCATGACGGCGATATTTACTGGTGTACAGCAGACGTAGGCTGGGTAACAGGACATTCATACATAGTTTACGGCCCATTATGCAATGGAGCAACCTCAATTATGTTTGAAGGCGTTCCAAACTATCCGGATCCAGGCAGATTCTGGGCAATAGTTGAAAAATACAAAGTAAACACTTTCTACACAGCTCCAACAGCTATCAGAGCTATTGCAAAAGAAGGTGATTCTTGGGTAGATAAACATGATATTTCCTCATTAAAACTTCTCGGATCTGTAGGCGAGCCTCTTAATCCTGAAGCATGGAACTGGTATTATATGAAAATAGGCAGAGGCGAGTGCCCAATCAGTGACACATGGTGGCAGACAGAAACAGGCGGACATCTTATTACTCCGCTGCCAGGCGCCATAGATATTAAACCTGCAATGGCAACAGTCCCGTTCTTCGGAGTGCAGCCTACAATAGTTGACGACGGAAATACTGAAATAAAAGGTGTAGGTGAAGGAGCCCTTTGCATAAACGCATCATGGCCCGGAATGATGAGAGGAGTATACGGCGATAAAGGCAATGAAACCTTCTTCGCTAAATATTTCGAACAATTCCCTGGCCGCTACTTCTCAGGTGACGGCGCAAAGAGAGACAAAGACGGTTACTATCAGATAACCGGCCGTGTTGACGACGTTATTAACGTATCCGGTCACAGAATGGGAACAGCTGAAATCGAGTCTGCTCTTGTATCCAATAAAAAAGTTGCTGAAGCTGCAGTTGTCGGATATCCACATGCAATCAAAGGAACTTCAATATACGCATTTGTTACATTAAAGACAGGCGTTCCGAAAACAGAGGAACTGAAGAAAGAACTCATTGCAACAGTAAGAACAGTTTTAGGCCCCATTGCAACTCCTGAACTTATTCAGTGGGCGGATGGACTACCGAAAACACGTTCCGGCAAGATCATGAGAAGAATTTTAAAGAAAGTTGCTGCTGCCGATTTCGACCCGAAAGGAATGGGAGATATTTCAACTCTTGCCGACCCGGCAGTTGTTGAAGTTTTAATTAGCGGAGCAAAAGAAACTCAAAAGATTAAATAAGCACCACTGGTTCTTTTTAACAATGTTTAAAATAAAAAAAGCGGGATATAAAAATCCCGCTTTTTTTATGCTTTTTGAGGATGTATTGCTACTGCCGTAGTTCTATCCTTCTATTATATTTTGGCGTCTTAACCCATAATGATACATCTGGCTAAGCACTTCCGATGCCAGTTCGACTGTGGAATATACTGGAAATCCTGCCTGTTCCATTTTAATTACATCGTTAATCATGAATTCCTTGCAGGCCACACAGCATAGAACCGTCTTCCCCTTATAATCAATATTTTTCATAATTTCAACAAACGATCCCAGTATTTCACCCTGAATTACCACTATAAAACTCTGAACATCGTTGCTGTCCAGACCTATTTCAATTAAAGTTTTTACCTGTTCCGGAGACATGGAAAATGAACAGTCTATAGGATTGGCTACATTTGCAAAATCCGGAAGAGCATCTCTTAGACGTTTCTGAAGCATTGTATCCAGCGCAGAGAGACGCATCCCCGAGAGATAAAGCATATCCGTTGCAGCTACTCCCAGCGAGCCTGTATAGGTAATGACCAGAACGCCGTTGCCTTTCGGAACAGGTTGCTTCGAGAAAGCGCGGATAAGCGCAAATAGATGTTCATTGTCGCGCGCGCGTATCACACCGCTTTGTTTGAAGGCTGCGCTGTTGATTTCGTCATTGCCGGCAAGCGAAGCAGTATGTGAAGATACGGCTTTCTTGCCTGCTTCAGTACGGCCGTTTTTAAGTACTATTACAGGCTTTCGAAGAGATGCCTTGCTTGCTACGTCAACAAATCTCCTGCCGCTGCGTACATCTTCCATATACATAACTATAAGTGAGATGTGTTCATCTCCGCTTAAATATTCCAGAATGTCGGTTTCGTTTATATCCATCTTATTACCTATGGTAGCTACAATACCGAAATCCTGTATATTGCTTAGTCCGGTAAGTATCCCTGCAGCATAGACTCCGGCCTGAGCTACCATCCCGACATTTCCTTTATTGAGATTGCCGAGCAGCCCTATCGATTGAACCATATTGTGATGTGTATTGATAACGCCCGAGCAATTGGGTCCCAGAATGCGGCAGCCATTTTCACGAATTATCGTTTTAAGCGATTCCTGAACCCTTTTCCCTTCTTCGCCGCTTTCTGCAAAACCTGCTGCTTCAACCACAACAAATCTTACCCCTTTCCTGCAGCAGTCAGCTACAGCTGCTTCGACTGCTTTTGCCGGAACGATTATTATTGCCAGGTCAATGGGTTCCTGAACGTCCAGAATGGACTTATAAGTTTTAATGCCCATCATTAGGTCTTTTCCAGGATTGATGGGATAAAGTTTGCCGGGAAATTCATGATTTATAAGATTCCAGAGTACGTTGTAACCCAGTTTGCCTTTAACATCGGATGCGCCAATTATGGCAATACTATCCGGATAAAAGAAATCATGCATATTCGCATTACCTGATGCGGCAAAAAGGTCAGGCTGTACTGGTTCACGGACAAACATACGGGCATCTACAACCGTATACCCGTCAGAGTATAAAAACAGCGGATTAAGATCCAGTTCGCTTATTTCAGGATTTTCAGCTACAAACATGGATACCTTCATAAGCAGTTTACGAAGAGAATCAAGATCGACAGCCGCCTGCCCCCGGTGTCCCTTTAAAATAGCAGCTCCGCGAATTTCTTCAATCATTTCCGCGGCGTCCTTTTCTGTAATCGGAAGAATGCGAAAAGAAACATCGCGCAGCACCTCAACGAACACGCCTCCGAGGCCGAACATAATAACGGGACCGAAATTCGGATCGCGCACCACGCCGATTATCGCTTCTACTCCCGGCCTGGCCATCTGTTGAACGCTGATACCTTCAATGTGCTGTTTTTTAAACTTTTTGCACATTTCATTGTACGTGGCGCGGACATTAGCCTGCCCTGTTACATTAAGTTTAACTCCGCCTGCATCAGTTTTATGGACCACATCCAGTGAAGCTATTTTTAAAACAACAGGAAAACCTATTTCTTTGCTGATGCTTGCGGCTTCTTTTTCGGAACGCGCAAGCAGATAACCGGTAGTTGAAACGCCAATATTCTCAAGTATCTCTTTGCTTTCATGCTCCATCAGATAGCTGCGCTTTTCCAGCAAAGCCTGATCTATTATCTCTCTATGACTGTGTGTTTTTTGACGCGAATCCGTTTTATCCCGCTTATCACGCTTTGCGGATATAGCTTTTTTTTTGCGTGATGTGGAAACTTGCTTCTTCATGCTGCTCTCTCCTTCGCATGCTATGGACAGCGCCCTCCATTTGACGCATCCAAAACAGTATTGATTAGAATTATATGGAAAAATAATAGAAATTTTTTAAAAGGGAGGCTATATTGTCCACAATTTTTTTAAAAATCTTAAAGATTCTAAGTAATTAAAAAAATTAAATCAGGAGGGTTGTTTCCTGATAAGCAGCAGATATTCGTATTTATATAGATCTTCAATGAACTGGCATATCAATTCTGCCTCATCGCTTTGACTCCCTTTTAATTTCATAATGTAAATTAATTTATCGGTTAGTTCAAACGGAATATAGTCTGCGAAAGGGCCTCTGCGACATGAGTAGCCAAATGCTTCTGCGACCTTTTGAAGATAAGATAATTTTATTGTATATTCATCATGTCCCATAAGGGATATCTTTTCCGGGATTCCTTTTGATTCCATGTAAATAGGGAACGGAATATTATCCGGAACAGCCGCTTCACAACTGTGCTCCCCGCAAAAAATATAGGGTATACCGGAAGCGCAGAGCTTTTCAATAATTTTCAAAGCCCCCAAATTAAAATTAAACTTATCGGACTCAGGCTTTTTAAGTATGTAGCTTTTAAATAAACGACGGGTTTCTATAAGGTCAGGATCGCCCGTTTTAAAATCAGAATTAAACAGCTCACAATTAAGATTAACCAGTGTCGGAAAATCACCGAGGTTCTCATTGAGAATTGCCAGATCGAACTTTTTCAGAAAGTCCGGTTCGGTCTCCAGGAAATCCTCGTTCCTGAATGACACAGTGTGTGATCGAAGCGTTTCTTTTTGCTTCTCCAAAAGAGCGTTTGAAATATCCACCATGCATGCCTCAAAGGAATTCCGGTCAAGGAAATCCTTCATCAGGTAACCGTACCCCCCGCCTATCTCAATGACTTTTTTTATTTCTTTTAGGGGAATAAACTGACTTAAAAATTCATACAGCAGATTGCCGTAGGATTGATTATTAAACAGTATTTTTCGAAGAGGCGTGTTTTCAGGTTGGAGTGAATTACAGACAGTAAGTTCCCATCCCAGCGTATTCAGCTTTTCCGTGTGATATGCAATTGTTGTATTAAGATAATAATCCATTTAATAAATTTCTTTAAGCAGGCTGCAGGGTTTAATTCTAAAAAATTCCTTCTACTCACAATCTTAAATGTATCAATGTAGTACTATTCATCAACATACTTATCATTAAACCATGTTCCTTCTTTTTGCGTCCCGTCGCTGTAATAATATATCCCCTTGCCGTGCATTTTATTGAATCTGCTTTCCCCTGTATATTTATCGCCGTTCGGCCATGTCCATGTGCCAATTCCGTCTATAAATCCGTTTTTAAATTCTCCGGCATACTGGCCGCCGGTGCTGCTTGATCCTTTTCCGAAAAAGAAAGTTCCCTGCCCGTGCATGGCACCGTTTTTGAACTGTCCTTTATACTTGCTGCCGTTTTCCCATGTATATGTGCCGGTACCGTTTACGCAATTGCCTTCTACGCACCCATATACAGCAGCAGGAATTTTATCCCTTTTTTCTTGAGTAGCAGTTGTTATTGTTTTACAGCCGAAGATAAATAGCGGGAAAAGAAACATAAAAATTACAACAGTTTTCTTTAGCACATTTCCTCCTTGGGAAAATTATAATATTAATTTTTAATTCGACAAAATTTCATTAAACTTATCAAACACTTCTTTTTCCGATAAAATTGTATTATGATCGGCATTAAAACCAAAAATACCCTTGGCTCCGGAATACGCACGCGCGTCAAGTGCCCTGCCTTTGGACGTGTTGTCGTTCTTGCCGAAAAAAAGATAATAATCAATTGAAGAAGAAATATTTTTATCCAGTAATGTTTTTATGAACATGCTGTGTGATGATACGTCGATCCAGCTGGGCAAAACATACGGAGCAGTTTTCAAAGCTGCATCGGCAAACTCGAATCCCGACCACGGAGTGGCAAATGTAGCATAAAGCTTAATTAATTTTTCTTTGTCTCCGCAATAGGTCGTCAGCATGGAGCGTGTAACAAGACCGCCCATGCTGTGAGCGATTAAATAAAGCCGTTTAAAACGATATTTCTGCTCCAGTTCTTTTATTTTTATATAAAGAAGTTTTGAAAGCAGCGGCAACCTTAAACCTGCAGGATAATAAAAAAACAACGGCTGATATTTTTTTTTGTCCAGGCGTACATAAAAGTAAGCCCAGTCCTGCGGGGAACCCTGAGCGCCGTGCACAAATAAAACCGGGATTTTTGAAGGATCATAATTTGCGGTTAAATAAATATTTGCGCCAAACGCTTTCATGAATAACGACGGATGCCACCATCCGATCTTTGCATTATCTGAAGAAAATATTTCACTGTATATTTTTCTTATCTGGCCGTTATAAGTTGTGTATTCAATGCTGTTATAATTGTATTGAACGGAAAATTTTTCGGGTAATTTAATTCCATTTAACTCTGAACTGCCGATATTCAGATTAATATCATTCCTGATTTCATTGTTTTTTAAAACGATTTTATCGGGTCTGCCGTATACCCCGGTAATTTCATTTCCGTCAAAGATATAATCATTATTCGAGTCGGTGATTGCATACAGATAATACACGCCTTCCGGCAAATAAAGCATAAAGTTAGTTGTATGGTTAAGAATAACATAGCTCGTTATATATTTTTTTTCTTCCGTTACAGGATTAACGGAATATGCAAGAATTACAACCGGCTGCTCTTTTAACTCTTTCAAATTTATCGAGCCCATAATCACGGAAGTATTATTCTCTGGATAATCCTTTACATTTATTACAGTGCTTTTTTTAACACGCATGGAATCCGTGTCATCTATACTCAGGAATGAACAGGACATAAAAATAAAAAATATATTTATTAAACAATAAAACCGGTTTTTAATTTTCATAAATGATAAATGTTCATGCAATTATTTAACTTGCTGATTTTTAAATTTTGAAATCAGATTGATTATCTTCTCATTCTTTTTTGCTTTTGCTAATGTTAATGCATCTTTATTAAAATTATCTACTATATCCAAATCTGCTTTATTCTGCAGCAACAGTTCGGCTATATAATAATAATTATTTTCAGATGCTTTCATCAACGCTGTCTGGCCTGTTTTGTCCTGTATATTAGCTTCAGCGCCGTTGTCCAGCAATTGCGCCACTGCATCATAGCAATTATAGTTTGCTGCCTTAATGAGAGCAGTCTGTCCAGTGCTGTCCCGGGTATCAATTTTAGCACCCTTTTCAATCAATTGTGTAACTATATTATCATAATTATATAATGCCGCAAACATAAGAGCGGTCTGCCCGCTTTTATCCTGTATGTTGACATCACATCCTTTATTTATTATTAGGGATGCAGCGCTATCAAATTTATAACTTATTGCCTGCATTAGAGCCGTCTGCCCAATATTGTCCTGTATATTCAGATCAAATTTGTTCTGAAGCATTATTAAAACAATATCATCGTACTTCCAGTATACTGCAAGCATAAGCGCTGTCTGTCCATCCTTATTCTTAATGTTTAAATTTTTATCGAATGGAGCCATGATTTTAGCAGCGCTGAAATATTTATTTTTCAAAGCAAACATTAACGGTGTGTCTCCGTTTGCGTCAAGTGTCGAATGACAATCAGGCTTTGAGCTTAATATTTTAACGATAGCATTAAGCTTATATTCGATAGCTATAGTCATTGCCGTATATCCGTACGAATCCGGAAGTTTTACATTCGCATTTTTATTCAGTAAAATTTGTACAATTTCCGGTTTATTATATTTAACAGCAGTCATTAACGCTGTAAATCCATCCTCATCCTGAATATCCGGATCGGCATTCCGTGATACCAGGTATTCAACAAGGCCTGTGTGTCCGTACTGTGAAGCATAAATTAACGCGGTTTTATTATCAGAATCCCCGTGATTGACATCAACGATCTTCTCTTCAACACACGTCATAACCATTATAATGTTACTTGTTTCAATATATTTAAAGAACGCGGATTCAGGATTGGAGTAGGAATAGGAAATCTCTCTGTTGTATAAACGAATAACGTCCGAAGAAGCGCAATGCATACAAAGAGATAATAATAAAGAGGTAATAATTAATATATGCTTTTTCATATTTACATGAAGCCTTCTTCCATTAAAATACGCCTGAGCTTTTTATTCTGCTGCTCATGATCATCTGCTGCTGTTCCGGCCATTTTCTCAACATATTTTGAAAGGATATCGATTTCAATATTTACTTCCGCGCCGGTTTTTTTTTCAATGAGAGTTGTATTTTTAATTGTTTCCGGAATAATATATAATCTGAAGCCGCTGTCGGATAACGCAACAACAGTAAGCGAAATACCGTCTACGGCAATCGAACCTTTTGCTACAATATATTTTGATATCCCTTTGGATACTGCGATCTCGATGCTTAACCCGCTGCCGTCTTTTGCTATTGATTTGATTTTCCCTCTTCCGTCAATATGCCCCTGCACAAAATGCCCGCCAAACCTTGCGTCTGCGGACATCGCCCTCTCAAGGTTAACCCTTCTGCCGGATGATAATGAACCGAAGGTAGTTGCCTCCATAGTAACTTTTGATGCAAACACGGTAAAGGAATCGTCCGTAAATCCGGTTACAGTCTGGCATGCCCCGTCTATCGAAATTGAATCACCGGTCTTGATATTGTTCAGGACTTTCGCAGCGGATACCGTTAAATAAATCCCTCCGCCGGATTCACCTGAAGATTTTACCGATTTAACAATCCCGATTTCCTCAATTAATCCTGTAAACATTCGGTTTCCCTGCAAACACCCAGAGTCGGCTCTGAATAAGCATTATATAAGATGTCGTCCTTAAGCATCACAGCCGAAACGTCGTGAAGAATTTGCGATTCCGATATAAGCTGCCTTCCTTCCGCGTGAACGACATCCTTTCCGCTGCCCAGTAATCTCGGAGTAATAAAGTAAATGAACTGATCTATTTCACCTGCGTCGAAAAATGAACCTGCTGCAGTTCCGCCTCCTTCAACCATAACCGTCATTTTACCGCGATTGTATAATTCATGCAGAACGATTCGCACCAGTTCTTTTCCCGTATTCCATTGAGTAAATATTATATTCTTCGATTTTATTAGCCCGTTAATATCATCCGATTCGTTTTCTTTTAATATTTTTTCTTTTTTTGCTTCATCAACAAAAAGTAAAAAATTATTATCTTTAAAAATTTTTTTATTAAAATCGATCTTTTCGGGTGAGCCTATCACAACCCGCAAAGGCGAAACCAGGGAATCGATTTTAATTTGTTTTAAAAGCATTTCAATAAAAAAACTCCCCCTGCCCGTTATTTTAAATTCAGATCTTCTGAAATATTCTTTAACAGTATCCTTAAATGAATCGAGTCTTACATCCAGACCGGGATCATCCTTAAGCATTGTATTCTTTCCGATAATTACTGCATCCATGATTGACCGGAGCTTATGCGCTACATATCTGGAATAGTCGGAGGAAATCCATTTTGAATCCCCGGATTTTGCCGCAATCTTTCCATCAAGCGTAAGCGCCGATTTATGGATTATATAAGGAGTCTTTTTAAAAATATATTTTTTAAAATGTCTTATAAGGTCATAAGCTCTTTCGGACATATCAGACATAAAAACTACATCAATTCCCGCGTTCCGTAACGTTTCCACTCCTTTGCCTGCGACAGCGGGATTCGGATCCAGCACGGGAATATAGACACGCGATATTTTCGATGCCTTTATGGCGTCGGTGCATGGCGGTGTACGTTTATCGTAGTGGCAGCAAGGTTCAAGGGATACATACATTTCTGCGCCGGATACATCCGTGCGTGCGTTTTTTAAAGCGTAAACTTCAGCATGATCCGAACCGCAAGGCGCAGTGCCTCCCGTCGATATAATTTCCCCGTTCTTTACAATAACAGCGCCCACCGAAGGATTCGGGGATGTTTTACCAAGCCGTGAGAATCCGATCTCGAGCGCCAGTTCCATTAGCTTTCTGCTATTCTCCGACACTGCCTACTCCATATTGCTCATATAATTTTTTTCTATCATCCGATAAATTTAATTTTTGAGTTAAAGAATCTTTTAAATCATTTACCGCAGAATCATTATAACTTTTTGCAGATAAATATCCGCCTATGATGCTGCCACCGTAAAAAAAAGTCGCTGCAGTCCCGACGAATACCCCGATTGCTTTATTATCTGTCTTAAACGAGTAATATGTTAAAGCAGACAATACTGAAATCAGAAAAAATGCAATTACGCCTGTCGCAGTCCGGTCGGCATAAACGTAACCCATACCGGGTATTGCTCCCAAAGCAATAGCATTGCAAGGGTTTTTTAAGTTCGCGTAAATTTCATCACTATAATCAATTAACTCGAAAATGTTTTTGTTTGCATCATTAAGACCGATATTTATTTTTTTATTATATACAATACTCTTTGCTTCATCAAGCTTTTTCAGCATTATGTATGAAAGTAAAGTCCTTTTATACAAATAAAGATTAAAATCATCGCCTGCTGAATTTGTAATTGAATTAGCCAGGTTAACTGCTTTAATGAATTCATTATTATGAATAAAAGCATCACTTATAAAAACAGAATGGATTGCATTCATCCTTAAATCAGTTCTAAAGTTCATCAGAAGAATATCAGAATACCTGCGCCCGTTATAAAGCAGAAAAAGCTCCGTAGTAAAATAAGTATTATTATTTATATATCCGGGATAATATGAATTTAAACGTTTTAATTCCGAATATGCCCTGTAATACTCATTCTGTGAAATGAGATGTTTAACAAATCCAAGCATGCTGCCGGCGCTGTATTCTTTAACGGTTGTTTCAGCACTCTGATTTGTATTCGAATAAACAATCGTTGGAATTAATTGTAATAGTAAAAAAGCAGCTAATAAAATTAATTTTAAAGATAATATCACAATTTATTCTATTTAGAAGTTAATTTCTCCCACCAGAGGACCACCGGAGACGCGATATATATAGTGGAATAAGATCCGACAATAAGACCGAATATCAGCACCTTGGAAAAGCTGTGAAGTGCTTCGCCGCCCAGAAAAAAAATCGCTATAACCGAAAATAATGTCAGCATGGATGTCAGTATCGTTCTTCCCAGCATTTGAGATACTGATTTATTAATAATATCACTGAACATCTGCTTGGACTCGATATTTATGTTCTCTCTAATCCGGTCAAAAATTACAATAGTATCATTTACGGAATATCCGGCAAGTGTAAGGATTGCAGATATGACAGGTATGTCCATTTCAATTCTCATTATGCCGCAAAAAGCCATTGAAAGGGCAATATCGTGTAAAAGTGCAGTTATTGCGCCTACGGCATATTTAAACTCAAATCTGAATGCCAGGTAAACCATTATCAGGACAAGGGCAATTATTATACTATATAAAGCTGATTTCCTGAGATAGGCGCCAATTGCAGGCCCCACAGTTTCAACACTGATAACATCCAGTTTTTTAAATTCTTTATCCAGAGCGCCTTTGACTATCTGATAACTTTTTTCCGATGTCTCGCCTTCGCCGTGAAGCTTACTGCCGATTATGTAGTTATTGTCCTCTTCTTTACCTATTTGCTGCACAGTGGCACTGACATTGTTTTTAGTAAAAACGCCTCTTATTTTAGCAATATCAACTCCCTTTTCGAATTTTATTATAGTCTTAACTCCGCCGTTAAAATCAATCCCCCAGTTAAAGCCATCATTCAAATAAGTCGCAAATGAAAAGATTACGATTAAAGCAATAGACACCCCGATAGCAATAAATCTGTACTTTAGAAAATCAACTATTCTTTCCAAGGGAGACTCCTTATATACTTAGCTTATTAATATTTTTTTTAAATGAGATCAATTCAAATACGTACTTAGTAACAACCAAAGCTACGAACATGGTAGCCACAATACCAACAGCAAGCGTAACAGCAAAACCCTTAACCGGCCCGGTTCCATACTGGAAAAGAACAAAAGCCGCAATTAGAGTAGTCAGGTTTGAGTCAAAAATAGCCCAGAATGCCCTGTTAAAACCATTGGTAATTGCCATTCTTGCTGACTTTCCGCTTTTAAGCTCTTCTTTTATTCTTTCATATATAATTACATTTGAGTCAACCGCCATACCGATATTAAGGAGCATTCCGGCGATGCCCGGTAATGTCAGGGTAAATCCAAGCCAGGACAATGTTGCAAATAAAAAGATCGTATTTAATATGAGGCCGATAACGCCGATTACCCCTGCCAGCTTATAATAGATAATCATAAACAGCCCGATTCCTGCAGTTCCTACAATAACAGCATTGATCATAGACGCGATTGAATCCTGCCCAAGCGTAGGCCCGACTGTGGTTTCCTGAACAATAGTCAGATCAACAGGCAATGCTCCTTCCTGGATAATTCTGGCCAGGGCATTTACTTCATCCAAAGTAAAATCGCCTGTAATTTGTGCGCTGCCTGTAACAATAGGATCATTGATCCTAGGCGCGCTTCTGATTTTATTATCTATTATAATTGCAAGTCTTTTCCCTTTGTTTTCCTGTGCCGTTACTTTGGCGAATTTTGCGGCTCCATCGGTAGTAGTAGTAAATTGAACGATTAACGCGCCATATTCGTCATGCCCAACATACGCTTTGCTTATGTCATTGCCGGATAACGCAACAGTCTTCTGAAGAACCATTATATCCGTGGGAAAAATCTTTTTGGTTTTTGCGTCTCTGTTATAGAGGAATAATATTTCAAGGTTCCACGGCAGCTTTATTTCTTTTGAGATGTTTGATGTTAATGCCTCCTGAGCATCGGGCAATTCGGGCAGGCTCTTATTCCTGTAATTTGCAGCCAGCCAGCCCCCGGCCTTTAAGCTGTAGGCATCATCGACAATCCTGTATTGAACACTCCCCGTAGTGCCGATGGCGTTTTTAACAGCTTTAGGATCCTTTACTCCCGGAAGTTGTATTTCTATAGCCTCATTACCCCTCTGAAGTATCGACGGCTCTGCAACGCCAAATTTATCAACTCTGTTGCGGAGCATTTCAAGCGCCTGCTCCGTAATTTCATTTTTAAAATTATCTCTTAGTTCATTCGCGTTGTTAAGCCTGTTGTCATTAATATCTTTTAGTAAATTATCAATTTCTTTTAACTCTTTCTCACCGGTTTCCTTATCTGATTTTCCTTTACCGGGTGTTTTTGCTTCGAGTAATTTCTTTTTCTCAATAAGCTGTTCTCTTTCAGCCATATATTGCTTCTTTATTTTTTCAAAATTAGCCATCATGACTAAATCCATTCCGCCCTGCAGGTCAAGGCCAAAATTTACTTTCTTAGCAAGAAATGCTTTTTCCGCCCAGTGAGGAAGTATTTTCACATCTTTAACGCCTTTAAAAATTTTTACTTCGTTCATAACTGCATCCGTAATTTTTAGGCCGGACGCTTCTATTCCAACCCTGCCTTCTGTCTTAGTTATATTAAATCTGTCAGCCGGAAACCTTTTTAAAATTGTTTGTATTTCATCAGGAGAAGCATCGCTTGTAAGTATGATCTCCATGTTTTTTGTTCCGACAGAAGGAAGCACAAGAATAATCGTAAAAATAATAACAACGATTATAATGATTCCTTTATAAACCATACCTTTATTCATCTTAGCCTCTTATTTCCAGAAAATATAACTAGTTTATTACAAAAGTAAAGACGCATAGATATGCGTCTGTAGCCCGGCCTAAGGCTGGAAGGAAAAAACAATAATTTTTTTCCGCTAATCGCCGGGAAACCTCCTTAAGACCTTTTTATCCCCTTGTGTTTTTGACCTGATTTTAAATAAAATGATAATTCCGAGTATTAAACAAACCAAAAATATTTTAACTAATAGATCCGAAGTGCTTTTTTTTAAGCCAAATAAGCCTTTCGCGTTTTCTTCGGCAACAGGATTTTCCGCTTTAACATTGCCGGAATCTGTAATTTTTTCATCAACCCGCTTTTCATTAACTAAGGTAATTCCCGGGATCCTTCTGTACTTAAAATCTCCCTCACTGATTTCCAGGAGATTATTGCTGTTAACGGGTTTATCCGCGACTATTTTAATATTAGTTAATTGTTTCTGTTCTGCTGTTTTAGCATTTATATTTTCGCTTGCTTTAATAGTTTTGGCAGGTTTGTCATTCTGCGTCTTTTGATTATTCGCCGGCTCTTCTGCTGAATTTTCGGATTTATTTTTTATTATTTCTTTTATATTATTTTGAGAAGGAGAAACATCCGTTGTCTTCTCCGGCTTATTTCCAACCTCAGCAGCAGGTTCCGGCCCGGGTAAATTCTCAGTTCCGGAATTACTCTGCTGTCCCGGGAGTTCGGCTGTAATAAAAGATAATAAAAAAAATAGTGATATAAATAGCGCTTTTTTCATTTTATTTTTTATAACTACCCGCAATTCTGAATTTAAAAAATTTTATTTTATTAGAAACTAAAATAGAATTTCCTCAGCAATTAGTAGTTAACTAACAGGTGCTTTGTATAAAAATTGAAATATATACTATCTGAAAACTTTAAGTATAAATTTAGGATACTTTCATTTGAATTGCGGATTTTGCAAAATCCACTTTCGCGCCGTCGGAAATCTTTAAAACGACAATTCCCTCTTCTTTTTTTATATTAACAACAACACCGTACATACCGCCGGTTGTTATAACTTTATCACCCTTATCGAGCTGCTCTATCATTTTTTTCCTGTCTTTCTCTTTCTTCTGGTTAGGTCTGATAAGTAAAAAATAAAATATTACAAGAATGGCAGCAGGCAGAATAAGCATACTTAATCCGCCGCCGGATTGCCCTGCAGCAGCGGCCTGATCTTGAGCATAAGCTGATGAAATTAACTGTAACAATTTAATCCTCCAATTATTTTTATAATTTATTGAATTTTTAAAATTAAATTAAATATGTCAACCCTTTAATGTTTAGATATTAGAAATAATTAATTGAATTTATTAATAAATGACAACAGGTATATTAAGTTTGACATATTTATCAAGATTGATAATGTCATTGTTATGCATTCTAATACATCCGCTTGAGGCAAGCTGACCTATAGAAGGGTCATCGCTGGTCCCGTGTATTGCTATACCTGATCCGATCGAAAGTGTTTTCCCTTTGAATTTAGGTATGAGTCCTTTAATCAATGCTTCGTCATATCTCTTCTTATCATTATTGTTAGGATAATCAACCCTGAAAAAACGCGGCCCGTATGCATTATATCCAAGGTCTATGTCCTTTTTACCGAACTTATAGTGCCCTTCGTTAGCCTTAAAATAAACCGTATTCATATCCCTTAGTTTTTTATACGAAACAGTCTTCTTATCCGCATCCAGGCTTAAAATTTCACTTATACTGTAAATACCCTCCGGTGTCCGGTTATCTCCTGCGCATAATTTTGCCTTTTTATCCGGATTTAATCCATAACCAATTTTATAACTGACAGCAATGCTTAAATCCCTGTTGCAAACATAAATGTTAAAATCCTTTTTTGATATACAAATAATATGATCACCTTTATAATGTTTAAAAATTATTTTTATCTGTGATTCTATAACCGGATCAATAGACCCGGCTAGCAATACATTTGCACAAATTGCAAATATTAAAAACAATCCCGTGGTAATCCATTTTCTGTATTTTCTCATTTATAATTTTCCTTAATAAAATTCCCCTGGGCAAGCCCGCGGTGCTTTCGCACTGGTTTCCGCCTTTGACGTCAGTAATGTATTCTGTCACAATGTGCAGAAATAATGATCTGACAACTAAAATACTATTCAAGTATTAATGTTTTCCGATAAAGAATCTTATTAAATAATACTATTTAGTAATGCCCCTGGCGGATGATTTTATAAACCGTATCAGCTCGTCTATATCCTTATTATCTTTTATTGCAAGTAATTCCTCAAGCGCCTGCGTTACATTTTTCCCTGACCTGTAAATTATTTTATATGCTTCCTTGATTGTTTTACGTCTTTCCGGAGAAAATTCCCTTCTGCGTAAACCTATAACATTAACCCCTGCAACCATTGCGGGATTGCCTTCAGTAGTCATAAATGTCGGACAGTCTTTTACTATTCTGGCAAGCCCGCCAATCATTGCGTATTTGCCTACGCGCACGAACTGATGAAATCCGCAAAGTCCCGAAACAAACGCAAAGTCGTCTATTTCCACATAACCCGCAAGCATTGAATTGTTTGCAATAGTGACATTATTCCCGACTTTAGTATTATGAGCCAGATGCACACCGCCCATTAAATAACAGTTGCTTCCCAGTTCAGTTGCCGAACCTTCTTTTGTGCCCCTGTGTATCTGCACAAATTCCCTTATAATATTATTATCTCCTATTGTGACAAATGTTGCGTTGCCGTTATATGCTGTATCCTGCGGCGGCGCCCCAATATGTGCGGAATGCCCTATCCTGTTGTCGCTCCCTATCTTAACATTGCCCTCAATATGCGCGCAATGTCCGATTTCCGTGTTATGGCCGATAGCGATATCTCCACAGAGATAAGCGTAGGGACCTATCTTTACATTATCGCCTATAGAGACATTCCCTTCAATGATGGCTGTTTTATGAATCAAATCACTTCCCATTTTGTTATTAATCCCGGCTTAATAAATTACTTATCTTAACTGACTTTTTCCGTAATATTATTGTTAAATTATGGATAAATGTCAGTCAAGTTGAGTAATTTATCGTTTATTTATTTTGTCCTCAATCACTTTTACTCTTTTTAATAATTCCGGAAGATATTTAAGAGCAGCAAAAATTCTGTGATGTTCCTTTGCTGGCCTGGCAGGAGTGCCGGCAAATATATCCGCTTTTTTTATGTTATTGTGAATTGCGCTTTGACCCATTATTATAGTATTATCAGGAATGACAACATGATCTGCAACTGCAACCTGACCGGATATTATAACATTGCTGCCGATAGTTGCAGACCCTCCTATCACTGTCTGTGCTAAAATAAAACATTTTTGTCCGATTTTAACATTATGGGCAATATGAACCAGATTATCAAGCTTAGTGTCATTCCCGATTTCCGTTTTATCCACGGTCGCCCTGTCTATGGCACAATTGGCACCTATTTCAACCCTGTCCCCGATCTTAACAATCCCTGTCTGGGGGATCTTAATTATTTCATTGTCTTTTTTATAAAATCCAAATCCATCGGAACCTATTACAGTGCCTGAATGCAGAATACATTCATTGCCGACTGTACATCGTTCCCGCATTACAACACCGGAGTAAAGAATTGTGCCGGAACCGACTGAGCAATTACTTTCCAGTACGCAATTCGGATATATAAAACAATTTGCTCCGACATTTGCTCCTTCCATTATAACAGCGCCTGCCATAACAGTTGCGCTTATATCTATATTTGCCTGTTCGCTGATTATTGCGTCTATGTCTGCGCAGCCGCTATCATATCTTCCGCGGCTGGGATTAAATATCCCAAGAAGTCTTATAAAAACGAGCCTGGGATCATCTGATTCAATGAATGGAATATTTCCGGTATTTAAACCGCGCGGGATTACAAGCGCTGCAGGATTTTTTGATTTTGCTTTTTCTAAAAATTTGGCGTTTTCAATATAAATAATTTTATTATTTGCCGATACGCTCTCTAGGCTGCCTACACTGTCAATTTCAACATCTGCTCCAGCATATTCTTCATTAAGTATTCCGGCTATTTCAGAAAGTTTCATTTCTTATAATTCACTTCTCATTTTGACTGTGTTTCAGTATAAAAAATATAATTAAAAATTTATTTTAAAACAGCGATATATCAGGCATTACCTTGAAACAGGAGCGCTTCGCTCCTTTTGCCTTATTATTTCCCTTAGCACTTCCTCTGTAATATCGTATTCCTTTTTAGCATACACAGCGCCCTCGCCTATATTAAAAACAAAATCTATATCCGATTTTTTTGCAATATTCCCAAGAGCCGTATTTACCCGGTTAAGCATTATGCTTTTAAACTGTTCTTCATCGCTTTTTATCTTTGCGAATTCCTGCTTAAACTGCTTCTGTTTTTCAATGAGATCTTTTTTTACAACATCATCTTTCGCATCTGCAAGCCTGTTTGCAATGTCGTCCAGTTTATGAACAATATCTTCTTTGCGCCTGTTAAGAGCCCTGGAATCCGGATCATTATTGTTCATATAATTGAAGATAATATCTAAATTTACAAAGCGGAATTTGCCTGCGGCTGCTTCAGCGGGCTTACTCTCGCTTTTTTCTCCCATACTTGCGCAGGAAAATAATAATAAAAATAAAATTATACTTTTAATATAATTCATGTTTTAAAATCTGTAATCGCCTATAGCGAACTGAAAGTTGAAATCCTGGTTAATTTCATGGAAGAATCCGTTATCCTTCCCTACCCATTCCACTTTTCTTCCGAACCAGAACCTTAGCGGCATCATAGGGAGCTGTATTTTAAAGCCGAATCCCCACGAGTATTTAAAATAATTCATTTTGTCCGCGTCAAAAAAGTCCCTGATATCATAAACCTGTCTATTTTTTAAATCATTATCAATTACTTTTCTATCATCATCCGTTCGGTATTTCTCCCAGAATTTATCGTTCCATAACGAGCCTGCATCAAAGAAAAGAGCAAGCCACAGCATTTGAGGATGCACAGGGATCCTTAATTCTGCGCCATAAGTTATACGATGAAAAAGCCTGCCCTGCCACGATTCAGGGAAAGAACTGTCGTCCAGTTCCCATCCTCTAAGCGTATCCGCCCCGCCCAGATGCAACATATCTTCCGATTCCAGCCACGCGTTCCCGTACGGCGACTGAATTTCCTCAAGCTTTCTTTTATCAAACGGAGGAGTAAGGAAAGTACCGTTTGCCCTGAATTCAAACACAACAGGATGTGTCTTCAAAAAAGGCAAATTGAATGGAGAATAATAAGCATATGCCTCAGGAGAATAAGTAATAAAGTGATCATCACCGCGGAGTAAAGTGCCGCCGGTAAAACCTACCCTGAATTTTGCATACGTCCCTCTTGTCGGATTCATGTAATTATCTTTAGTGTTGCGGGAAATGTAATAGCTGATCGTTCTGCTTTCCTGAAGACCGTGAGACTCTTCAATGAAGATATCGTCGGGACTGTTTCCGGTAGGATTCAGTATGCTTTTAAAAGCATGTTCCCAGATAATGCCGACATTATAATAATACCAGAATTGATAGCTTAATCCGAGAGTGTATCCGAATTTCTGCACCTGATATTCAGCATCTTCGTTTGTATTGCTGAATATGGAATCATCCGGGTAAGTATACAACCTGTAAAAAATACTGGAAGAAAAACCTAACGGATATTTGTCCAGAAGCCAAGGTTCAAAAAAACGAAGACTAACCTCAGTGGATGTCGGGCCGTACTGAACACGGAGGCCGACAGTCTGCCCGTTTCCCATAAGATTGTTTTCGGCAATATCAGCGAATATTGAAAAACCGGACTGTGTGCCATATCCGCCGCCGAGAGAAATTGTGCCGCTAGGCTGCTCCTCCACATCAACAATGAGGTTCATAAGGCCTTCCTTGCTTCCCGGCCTTATGTCAAAATTCACCTGCTTAAAGTAACCTAAGTTAAAAACTTTCTCCCTTGAAATCTGTATCTTTTCCGAATTAAAAAGCTCACCTTCTTTTACTACTAATTGCCTTCTGATTACTTTATCTTTAGTTTTTTTATTTCCTTTTATAATTATATTTTCAATATATGCCTGGCTTCCTTCTTCTATTTGAAAATCGACCCTCACAAACTTACGCTTTTCTGTTTTACCGTCAACTTTTACATCGCGCTCCTGGATTGTTTTATTCGGCACTACCCTTGCAAAAATATACCCCTTTGATGCATAGTTGAAACTAATTGACTGCATATCTCTTGTAAATGAAGTATTATTAAACACTTCTCCATTTTCAGTGAGCTCAAACTTTGATTCAAGCGTCTTGGTAGTGAAAACCTTATTCCCTGCTATCGTGTATTTATCGAAATAATATTTTTCGCCTTCTATAAGTTTTATTGTAATAAATATCGCCCTTTCATTCTTTTCTTCGGGATCCTTCCATGCGTACTCTACTTTATCCTCAATGATCTGCGCGTCAATATAACCGAGCTCTTTGGAGTATCCGACAATCTTGGCTTTATCCTGTTCATAAATATCTTTATTAAACTTGCCGTCGTCGAATAACCCGGATTCCTTTGTTTCCATAACTCCTGCAAGCTTGCTGGCTTTCGATTTTTTCGCGCCCAGAATGGATATCTTTTCAACCCTGATCTCTTCTCCTTCATCTACAATAAAGGTTACTTCAACGCTGTTATCCTTTTCTTTTTTATTTAATTTATAACTGATAACCGCATTATAGAATCCCTCTTCTTTATATTTATTCTTCATCAATTTAATGCTGTTTTCAAGAAGATCGATCTTCAATACTTCGCCTTCTTTAACAGGAATTAAATTTTCCAGGTCTATATTGCTTTTTTCTTTTACACCCTTAAACGAAATTTTCGAGATTAGCGGCCTTTCTTTACATACGAATTTCAGCCTTACGCCGTCCCTGTATTCCTCGACCTCTAGTGTTACATCCTCGAACTGGCCTTTGTTAAAAACAAGCTTTATTGCCTTTCTGACCTCGATCGCTTTTAGAGGAAATCCCACATCCAGTTCAGTCTGTTCCAGTTCAATTAAAAGATCATCGGCATCAACGTTCTTTATCCCGGAAAATTCTATTTTCCGGATAATCATACCTTCATATTTTGACGGAGCGGAAAATACTCCGTTAAACATTACCAGCAGACTGAAAATAAAAACATATATAAACGCTTTTTTCATTGAAAAAAATCAACCTCATGTCAGAACGTCGGCCTTAAAAATAATAATAGTACATTATATTTTTTGCTCTCTTTACTTTATCAGCCGGCTAATGTCAAGAAATTATATTTGTGATTAATTATTGCGAAGCAGTATACAAAAAAAGTTACGTAAGTATTAAGGTAAGTTAATAAATTTTAGTAAAACAGGAGCTAAGAGTGTGTCCAAAAAACTATATATTGCTATGTTGTGTATCAGGACAATAATAGGTTTTGGGACACACTCTAAATCAATATTCTTAATCCGATTAAAAACGATATGCCAGGTTCCGGATAGTATCTTCTAAGCGTATATCTGTTATTATATAAATTTTCCGTTTTACAGTAAAAATATGATCCCTCCATCATTTTTCTTTGAATGCCAAGGGATCCGATAAATGCTTCAGGAATTTTATTGCTGCTGTCCGGATCTGAATATACGCTGCCTCTCAGCTTATTGTTCCATTCAATTTTCCATTTTTTCCCGTTATACCGTATGGCGCATGAAGCCTCGTGATCAGGGATATATGTTATATTTTCATCCGCAGTGAAATAAAAATAATTATATATCAGTGCTATTTCCCAGATTTTTTTATTTAAAGCAAGGTTAGCTTCAAAGCCAGGATTATACGAGACTACTTCGAGAGTATCCGCGCTCAGTACGTTTCCCCTGGTAGTGAAATAATTATAAAAATTGTTGTTTTTCTCGACTTTAAAATTTGCTTTTAAAGAAAAAATATCATTTATGCTGGAATCCGCTTTTATTTCGCCGGAATGAACGGTTCCCGGGGGAAGGCTATAATTAGGGTTAATGTATTTTTGTTTTAAATAAAACTCTTCCGGCTGAAACGGAATAATGTCATATTTATATGTTGATGTGATGTTTAAATACTTATAGCCTTTTATTGAGAGAATGGCAGTTATTGGCACCGGAAAAGTAATATCTTCTTCATCTTTATTGTTAACATAACCGAATCCGATGCTTACGCCGACATTCCTGTTTATATTAAAATCATCGATAACTTCGCCTTTAAAATGTCGATCGTTCTTAACTCCTTCCGGCATATAATCATAATAAAGAACACCGGCATTCAGCCTCATTCTATTGGTAGCGGACCATACATATTCTCCGCCGGACTTAAAGTTGCCCTGCAAAACCCTGCTTTTTGTGAATTCGGCAGAGTCTATGGCAATCAGGCTGTGCTTATACCATGCGCCTCCCATTGAGAAAAAAATCTCAGTCGATGGACTAACTTTATAAATTGTCTTGGCTGATATTTTATTATTGCCTTTCTCTTCGCGGCTGTACACTTCGTTATTGAACATACCTCTGGACTCATTATCCGCTTCGCCGTCTATAATCAGCTTTGCGTCCGTCCAGTTCCAGTTTACGGTAAGGCCTAGTTTGTTTTCATAGAAACCGGAATTCACATATATTTCGTCATTATAACCGAAATCACCCGATCTGTTGAAATTTGAGCTTAACAGATATACCAGTTTCTCTCGCTCCTGGGACAGATTAAATCCAGAGAACAATTGGCTATACTGGATGCCGTATAAAGCCTGCATATCCAGATTAATATTTTTAGATTTACTTGCCTGATCGCTGCTGGTCGGATTATCGATATCACCGTTTGAAACATCCTCCGATAATACCGGAAGCCGTATTGAATCTTCGGCTGATAATATTCCGGAAGAAACAAGATAGGCTAAAAGAACAAAAAATACATATAACGCAATTGATGTGAATTTCTTCATAATTTATACGGTTCCTGTCGGCAGAATATTTAAAGCATTGGCCTTTCGCCGTCAACAAATTATAATTTTTTAAAATAATTCAAAAGCGTATGATAACAAAAAGCGCAATTTCTCTTTAAAAGAAATTGCGCCTGTAACCTGTATTCATTTAATGCCAATAATTAAATTAAAAATTCTTCATTCCTTCCAGTGAATACATTCAGCCGGACAATTATCAATTACTTCCTGAATTTTGTCTTCACTTGCTCCGTTTGGATTGCATACGTGGCTAACATCGTCATCAGTCATTTCAAAAACTTCCGGAAGCGTATCAACACATAGTTCACAACCAGTACATTCATTTTCATCAACGTAGACTTCTTTTGCCATGTAGTTGTCCTCCTTAAATATTATTTAAAATAAACTGAATCCTCCCATTTATTATTTTTTATCTTTTGCCGCTTCTGCAGGCACTGGTGCCGGTGCCTTATTATTGCCTGCATCACTCTTTTTTTCCGTCTCTTTCGTATCTGCAACCAGCTCGGTCTTGTCTTTATCTGAATTGAACTCTTTTTCTATTACTCCGGTTCTGTACGACTCAAGAACTGCCAGACCGAGAGAACCAAGCATAAAAACAGCAACCATGACCCCGGTTATCTTTGTTATAATATCCGCTGTTGAAGATCCGAAAGTTGACTGGCTCGATCCTCCGAGAATGCCCATGCCTGCGCTTTTATCGGACTGGAGTAATATTAATATTACCAGCAGAAAAGATAGAATTAAAAACACCACTGTGCCAACTGAAATTAACACTGTCATTAAAGCAAACCTCCTAATAAATGGACGATGTCAAAACTTACTTATTCACATTAATAATGTCAAGAAAAGATTTTATTTTAAGACTGGCGCCGCCCACAAGCACACCGTCAATATTTTTCATCGCATATAGTTCCGCAATATTTTCCGGTTTAACCGACCCGCCGTACAGCACAGGCACCTCATCCGCTATTTTTTCGTTATATAGCTTTTTCATCATATCTCTGATCGATTTATGCATACTGTCGGCAATTTCCGGTGTGGCTACTTTTCCGGTGCCGATTGCCCATACAGGTTCATACGCTATTATCGTTTTCTGTGCCAGTTTTGAATCGATGTTCTTGAATGCAAGTTCAACCTGTTTTTTTACAACTTCCTCCGGCTTGCCTGCTTCCCGCTCTTCCAGTAATTCGCCTACGCAAACAACGGGCTCAAGGCCGTTCTCAAAAGCTGCTTTTATTTTTTTATTCACATCATCATCTGTTTCATGAAAAACATGCCTTCTTTCCGAATGGCCGATAAGCGCATAGCGCACGCCGCAGTCCTTTGCCATAACCGGCGAAATCTCTCCTGTGAAAGCCCCCTCTTTTTCAAAATGTATGTTCTGTATTCCGACATCTACTTTCGAATTTTTGCATAATGTTACTATATCCCTTACATATACGGCTGGCGGGAACACGACTACTTCTTTATTCCCTATATTGGAAATATCTTTCATAATTCCTTTTACCAGATCAACGGCCTCGCTGTATGTTTTATACATTTTCCAGTTTCCTGCGAAAATCTTTCTTCTTGCCATATTCGTCCTCCTTTTGCTGCAAAATAGTTTTATAAAAAACTATATTTTATATATACATCATAAAGAAATCAAGGCACAAAGAATAATTAAAAATAACTTTGTGCCTTAATATTAAATACTGCTTATCGGGTTAAAAATGCTTAATTTAAACAGGATCTATTTCGTCATATACTTGAGCAGATCGACTACCCTGTTCGAATAGCCCCATTCGTTGTCGTACCATGATACGACTTTAAAGAATCTTTTTTCGCCCGGGAGATTATTCTGCAGAGTCGCCAGAGAATCAAAAATAGACGAACGTTTATCATGTATAAAGTCGGTCGAAACGACCTCTTCATTTGCGTACCCGAGTATATCTTTGAGATAACTTTCACTCGCCTTTTTCATCAAGGCATCAATCTCCTGAATCGAAGTATCTTTAGTCGATCTGAAAACAAGATCCACAACTGAAACATCGGCCGTCGGGACTCTGAATGACATACCTGTAAGCTTTCCTTTAGTAACCGGCAGAACCTCGCCGACTGCCTTTGCAGCGCCTGTAGTTGAAGGAATAATATTTATTGCCGCAGCCCTTCCGCCGCGCCAGTCTTTCTTTGAAGGCCCGTCAACCGTTTTCTGTGTCGCAGTATAAGAATGTATGGTGGTCATTAAGCCTGTTTCAATTCCGATCCCTTCTTTTAAGAGAACATACACAACCGGCGCAAGGCAGTTTGTTGTGCAGGAAGCATTCGACAGAATATGATGTTTTGCCGGGTCGTATTCTTTTTCGTTTACGCCCATAACAATTGTCTTTACATCCCCCTTGGCCGGTGCGGATATAATTACTTTCTTAGCGCCCGCGTCCAGGTGACCCTTTGCTTTTTCCGACTCGGTAAACAACCCGGTCGACTCAATTACGTATTCAACTCCAAGGCTCTTCCATGGAAGCTGAGAAGGTTCTTTTGTTGCAGGAATACATTTAATTTTGTTTCCATTTACAACCAGAACATCGTCTTCCGTTGCGGACGGGCTGCTCTTTTCGGTTTTCAGTTCGCCTTTAAAACGTCCGTGAACCGAATCATATTTTAACTGATAGGCAAAATACTTTGCGTCTGTAGTTACATCAACAACGCCGACTATTTCAAATTGTTTGCCGAGCAGATTCTGTTCCGCGAACGCATTGAAAACCAGCCTGCCTATTCTGCCGAAACCGTTAATACCAATTTTAATACTCATAAAATAACCCCTTTATTTAATAATTTTTTTCACAATTAAACAACATATTTAAACAATTTATACAACAAATCGTAATACTATTTGTTATATTAAAAAACGAATTTTTACAAGCATTATTTAAAATAGCAATTCTGAATCCATTTCAGTTATTCAATCGAATTATTTCAAGTAATTAATATTATAAGGAGGATACTCAGGTAACAGCACATATTTTTAATTTTTTTTAAACTGGTTTTCCCAGAAAAGAATTTCTTCCTCGTCTAAAACCGGGTTTTCGTTTTTTTCCGGTTCAGGAGAGTCACAATAAGCGGCTATTGTCGCATTAATATGCTTAAAAAAATCATCACTTGTTTTAACCTTTGCTTTAAATCGTATAACATAATCTATTATATCTTTATCCGATGTTACAACTGTTATCATTCTTGGATTCAAATCTTTTTTTACAAATTGCTTTATAAGGAAATCGGCGGAATAATCAAGGGAATAATATACGTCAATGCTCTTAATGCACTCTTTTTTTATTTCAAGAGACTGGTCTTTTTTCCCGTCAAAGATAACCGTAATGTTTAATTTTGTTATATTCCGGTATTCTTTCAGTTTGTTTAAAAGACCGATCCTGGCGCCGGACAAATTGCCTGCATACATCAGTCTTTCCAGTTCGGGGAATTTATATATAAGATTAAAACCATCGATTAATATAGCCATTTTACATATCAGGACATTTTTACTTTTCCTGTATCAGTCTTTTAAAATCTTATCTCTCTTTCTTCTATTCCGGTTTCACCGGTTTGTATAAACTAACCTTTCAGGCTTTTCGCGTATCTTCTAATCCTGATCATAGCTTCTTTAAGATCTTCCATTGAAGTGGCATAAGAACATCTTAGATGGCCAGCGCCGGATTTTCCGAATACATCGCCCGGAACGACAGCTACCTTCTCTGTTTTTAACAGTCCGAGCGCAAACTCGCGCGCAGACATCCCTGTTGATGTGATATCCGGGAAAACGTAGAAAGCACCCTTTGGCATTATACAATAGAGTCCCATATCATTCAATTCATTAACAATAAAGTTCCTTCTTTTCAGATATTCACGCCGCATGTGTTCAACATCCTTATCCGCCTTTTCAACTGCTTCAATTGCCGCATACTGGGAAATGGAAGGTGCGCATAATGCCGTATACTGATGAATTTTATACATAATATCCAGCAGAACGCGCGGCCCTGCGATGTAGCCCAGCCTCCAGCCTGTCATTGCATGGGATTTGGAAAATCCGTTAAGGTAAATTGTCCTTTCCTTCATGCCCGGAACAGATGTGATTGAAAAATGAGCGCCGTCGAATATTATTGAAGAATATATCTCGTCGGATATAACAATAAAGTTATGTTCGATTGCCATCTTTGCAATAATCTCAAGGGTCTCCCTGTCAATAGTTAAACCTGTCGGGTTAGAAGGATAATTCAGCAATATCGCCTTGGTGCGGGATGTAATGGCTTCTTTAATTTTTGAGACATCGATTTTAAAATCATCTTCCGGCGTCGTGGCAATTACGACAGGTTTGCCCAGCAAAAGAGTGATATTTGCCGTATACGAAACATAACACGGCTCAATAATTATTATTTCATCACCGGGATTAATAATGCTCCTGAGAGCCAGATCAAGGCCCTGGCTAACTCCGAGAGTGATAAGCAATTCTTCGTCGGGATTATATTCAACTCCGTTAACTCTATATAAATAAGATGATACAAGCTGCAAAAGTTCCGGCAGCCCCCTGTTGGGTGTATAATGCGTATGTCCTTCTTTGATCGCGTAACTCCCGGTATCGGAAATTCTCCATGGAGTGATAAAATCCGGCTCGCCCACTCCGAGGGAAATGCAGTCCGGGGTTGAATATACAATGTTAAAAAACTCCCTTATGCCGGACGGGGGTATCGCTTTGCCTACAGATGAAACAAGGGAATCGATACTGTTATTCTTTTCAACCAGCCTTAATTTTGTCACAGTATTCTCCTTACTTTATCTTTTCCATAACCTTGGATTTCACGTCGCTTTTGATCTCGTCAATTTTCATTTTACCTGCCCTGTCGCTTTTCAAAATAACGTAAAAGGCAATACCTGCTATAATTATTAATATGACAGCGACAATTTTAAGCTTCCGGACAATTAAACCGGCAATGAATAACAACAGGCCTGCTATTAAAACAGTTATAACAGGATTATGTTCAATATTTTTAAGTACGCTGTCCATAATATATACCTCTTTGATTTATTATTTAATACATCGGCTTATAGTCAAACTGATGATTAGCAGTAATGAATCTTATCGTATGTGTTTTCGAACGCATTACGATCGAATCCGTAACTGCGCCGCCGGATACAAACCGGACTCCTTTAAGGAACTCCCCGTCCGTTATCCCGGTCGCTGAAAACATTAAATCCTTCCCTGGTATCAGGTCACTTAACATCAGTACTTTATTCAAATCGTTAAAGCCGCTTTTATGCGCAAACTCTCTTTCCTCATCGTTCTTAAATATCAGCTTTGCCTGTATGTCGCCGCCAAGGCATTTTATCGCTGCGGCAGCCAGGACTCCTTCCATTGAACGGCCTGTTCCCATAAGGATGTCTATCGGCCTGTCTTCCATTGCAGCAGCAACAGCGCCCGAAATATCGCCGTCGGTAATAAGAATGATCCTCGCACCCACAGTGCGTATTCTTTCAATGAGTTCGGTGTGCCTGGGCCTGTCGAGCACGCATACGGTAACATCTTCAATATATTTTTTCTTCGCCCTTGCCACTCTCTTTATATTTATTTCCGGACTCTCAGTTATATCGACAATTCCTTTGACATCGCCGCCAACCGCGATCTTCTCCATATACAAAGTCGGAGGAATAAAAAAAGCGCCCTTCTCTCCCATTGCCACTGCGGAAATGGAATTCTGCCCCCCGCGGGCGCATGTCGTTTTCCCATCCAGAGGATCGACTACAATGTCTACCTCGGGGCCGTTTTTGTTCCCCAATTCGGAATTGGCAGTCAGTCTCATATTGACCGCATCCGATTTGCCGATTACCACCTTTCCGTCAACCGAAACGGAAGAAAATACCTTTACCATTGCTTCTATAGCGGAACCAAACGCCTTATCGGCATCTCCCCTTCCAACATATCTGCTTGCAAACAGGGCAGATGCTTCGGTTATCCTGACACCTTCCAAAGCCAGATTTCTTTCCATAAAAATTCTCCAAAAAATTATCCGAATAAAAATTATTACCAGTTAATATCCGTAAATCCAGCTTGTCAAATTTAAAAATTATAGTCAATTAATTCTTTATAGACCCGAATTTTCCTTTCTATATAATTACGCGAATACTCATTTTCCAGTTCATCTTTTTTCTCAAGCAAATCAATATACATCTGATGAATCAATCCCCATGATCTTTTAAGTTCAATATGCTTTTTTTCCAGCGAATTTGAGCTTACAATAAATAATTTCTTCAAAAAAAGCGAAACGAACCTGTCATTGGGAGCAAAGGATATATCCTCCCCCTCCAGCCCGGTATTGACCACCTTATTCCCCGGCATATTATAAAAGCAAATAAGCTGCTCCTTTAAAAATGCAACTTTACCGGAATGAACGGAATAATTAATATTTGTATTCAACGACTGCTTCAACAGTATTGTTTTTTTATTTTCTTTAATATTGTAAATGTTAACCGAATAATTCCCTGCATAGCCGGACCTGTATACAAACGAAATATTATTCAGCCAGAACAGTTCCGAAGCCGAACTTATTGTTTTAAAAAGAGAAGATTCGTTTTTATTGAAATAAATTAATTTAGCCTTATAACTGCCGCCGCTGCCGTTCAGCACAAGTATTTTCTGCCTGTCCGGGGAAAGATAAGCTATGGACGGATTATTATTGCCGGATATTTCATTATATTTTTTTTTCAGGAGCAATTCGCTTTGAATTTCAGTATCGAAAAAATATTCTATTATTCCTCCGTATTTTTCAAATATTATAGAGTTGCCTTCATCCGTAATATTAAAATCAAGAAAAGCGTAAGCGGATGACTGTATTTTTACTTCTGCGCTGCTGATATTAATAATGATGAGTTCGCCTTTAGGTATAATGCCTGCATTCCGGATAAGCCGTTTAAGGACTAAAAATCTTCCGTTGGGGCTTACTCTTGCGATTGTAATGAGGCCGTGCAGCCTGCATATCTCAACGGCTTTTCTGTCTCTCGGCTTATATTTATAAACGTAATTGGTATTTCCGGAACCGGCTTCTTTTATATATATTATTTCATCGCCGGATATCCATCCTGAAAAGACAACGTTTCTGTCTACAAAAACCGCACCTGCCTTGTTGTAAACCTCCAGCTTTTCCGCAGCCAGTTTTTTAGCTAATGAAGAATTTTTTTTTATATATATTTCGTCAAGGTTGATATCCCTTGCGGAAATACCGGCAGGAAAATAAAAGAATGCAACCAGCAGTATAAGCTTAAAGTATTTGATCAATGTCTTGTCATTAAAAAATCATTTTTTTATTATTCAACTGCAAATGTACTACAAGTAATATCAAAATTAAGTGTTATATTCGATAAATTGAAATACATTACAAAATTTTTGAGGACGCTTTGCGCACCCTGAAGCAAAAGCCTTAAAATATGATAAAGCTATTAAGAAGGGTGCGATTCCGCAGAAAATTTTGTAATGTATTTCAATTTAAAGCCGGCTATTTATATAAAATCATATTTTAAAGATGAGTTCTAATACCTAATAAAAAAGCCGCATTAAACGCGGCTTTTTTATTTAATCTCTTTATTTTACTTTATCTTTACTATCCCCGGATTCCGTACCCGTATTCCCGGAAGTACCTTCCGCCGGTTTATCCGATCCATTTTTCTTCGCATCACCTGCGGGAACCTTTTCTTCCGGTTTCGCACCAGGCTTTTCTTTGCTCTCTTTCACTTCCGACTTTGAAGGTATAGCGGGTACAACCAGTTTTTGACCGGGAAAAATCAGATCCGGATCTTTTATATGGTCTTTATTGGCCATATATATAAGCGGCCACAGCCTTGCATCCTTATATACATTCATTGCTATGCGCCACAGGCAGTCCCTGCTTTTCGGATTATATTTTACGATATATTCCGTGACCGTTCCTGTAATCCCATCCTTGTCGCCTTCGTCCGGTTCGGGCTGGCCCGTTTCATCCGCTGCGGCGGTTCCGGCAGCAACCGATTTTTTTTCGATCTTTATGGAAACAGCATTCAAAAGTCCCAGGGCTTCCTCGGACTTCATGGCGGATTCGGTATAATTTTCCTTTTCGTAAAAACTTTTACTTTCTGCAATAAGCGCGCCTGCTTTTGTTAGGTCAGCCGAATAAGCGTCTTTGGAAGGAGATGCATCAAGCCTTGCTTTTTCGCTTTCAGCAGCTTTTATTTTGGCAGCCGCGTAACCTCTCCAAGTCTTAATGGTTGCAGCTATGAGCGCGGAATCGGCTTCAGCTATTTTAACCGAGGCTTCCTTTACGTTTTTATTTTCCAGAAGTTTTCCGGCTTCATCAAGATTCGCATCGATCGATTTCATTTCGTCAGGAGCATACTCCCTGCCCCCTATCGCATCCAGCTTTGCGGATTCTTCTTTGATCTTCCTGGACATTTCCTGCAATGCAGCAATGTTTGCCAGCGCTTTATCTCTTGCAGCGGCAGCGGATGCAATAGCTTCGTTCGATTTCAGATACGACTCCCAGTACTCCTTTCCGGTAAACAGAGACTCGGCTTCCCCGATCTTCCCGCCTGCCAGGGCGTATTCTTCCGGAGCGTATTTCTCTGCAAAGGCAACTGTTGCTTCTTCGTAAACTCCGCGCGCCTCTTTTAAAGTGTCATCAGCTAAAAGCGGCAGCGATTTCGTTATAGCTTCGTTTGAATACTTTATAGACTGTTCAACCGCCTTCTTTAAGCCGTCTTTATCCTCTGTTTTTATATAATCATGACTTTTAAAAAGCTCATCCTTTGCTTTTTTCAGCTCACCGGGCGCGTATTTATCCGCTTTTACTTCCACTGCCCTTGTAATATTCGATTTAGCAATGGTCATTTCCTTAACAGGCACTTCAAATCTGCATGAAACAAATGAAATAAATAGTATGATAGTTAATAAAAATATTTTCTTATTATTAAATATTCGTTTATTCATTTTTTTCATCCTGTGATTATAGTTTTTTTTAACGAACATAAACCGGATCACTATTTTTTTAGTTTCTATTTTAATAATCATTATATTTAAATATTTCAACAAAAAAATATTATATTTTAACGCTTTTATTAAAAAGCCATTGTACCATTATTTTCCCAGGCTGATTGTTTATGCTGTTCCGTTTACCTGCTTTTTAATAAAATAATGATTGCTACTATTACAAACTGAAATAAAAAGTAAAAAAAATCATAAAAGTTAACAATAGAAAAGAAAAAAATATGAAATACATAATAACATGTTTAATTATTTTTCTTTCGGCGTTTATTATCAGTAATGCTCACACTTATGATGAACGTGTTAGAATCTTCAGCAAACCGGATTACTTTTACAAGGCAAACGAAAAATACGGTTATGTAGATTACAGTATCCACTACGGACTAATACTTGTTAAAGAACAAACTAAATATGGTTTTATTAATAATAAAGGGAAAGAAATTGTTCCGCCAAGATACGATCAATTGGATTCAATGATAGAAGGCATTGCAAGAGTAGCAATTGATGGAAAATGGGGATTACTCAATACATCCGGTCAGGAAATTATTCCATTAAAATACGATTATATTTATAAATTCGCTGATAGTTTTGCTAAAATCGAATTAAATAAAAAATATGGTTATATCGATAGAACAGGGAAAGAAATTATCCCGCCTAAATATGATGAAATATATTTGCCCCTTAATGTATTTCCAGTAAAAGTTAAGTTGAACTGGAAATGCGGCCTTGTTGATAAAACAGGAAAAGAAATAGTTTCTCCAAAATATGATGATATTCGCACCTTTCGTGACGGCCTGGCAATTGTTGAAATTAAAGGTGGAAGCAAGTATCACAGTGACCCTAAAGATAAAGAAGGGCTGATAAATATTGCAGGCGAAGAGATTGTTCCGCCTGAACAGCATACCATCAGATTCTCCGAGGGACTGGCAGCTGTAAGGTTAAAGGGCAAATGGGGGTTTTTCAAGTGGGGATTTATTGACAGAACAGGTAAAATGATTATTCCGCCCGAATATGATGAGGTTAAAGACTTTGAAAAAGGTATGGCAGATGTTAAAAAGAACGGCAAATGGGGACGCATTGGTTTAACAGGCAAAGTGATTATTCCTCCAAAATATGATGATATTGGCGATTTTAACGAAGACATAGCCAGTGTCGGTATAGATAAATATTTCGGTATTCAGCATAAATGCGGTTTTGTCGACAGAACAGGAAAAGAGATTATACCGCTAAAATATGATGATGTTGAATCTTTTAAAAACGGTATGGCGCGAATAGAACTAAACGGGCAATGGGGCTATGTGGATAAAACAGGGAAAGAAATATTTTCCGGAAAAATTGAAAAAGACATATCTGAAACGCCTAAGAAGACACTTGGAATTTCATTCGGTCCCACGTTTTTATTCCATCCGCACAAAGCCTATGGCGGAGAGTTCAGCTTTATTTTTCGTCCTTGCTTTCAGAAGGGCTTTCTGGGAATCTACTCGGATTATATTCATGATACTGAAACGAACAGAAACAGAATAACAGTAGGCCCCGAAATAGGCAGTCTGGACCTTTTTACCAGAGGTATAGATGGAGGATTGGTGTTTAGCCCGGAAAAGGGGCTTGCGGGATTTGCGATAAGACCTTTTATTTTTGCCGGGCCGCTTATGTTTTTCTACAGGTTCATGTCAATAAATGAAACAGGTGACAGAGAACACATTCATCAATTCGGTATTACAATAAAAATTCCTATTAAAATAGCAGGCGATAAGTGCGACGAAATACTTGATGGCTACTGGAGGGGGTTATCCCAGGTAATTTTACAGGAAAGGTAAATTATTAAAATAATATATAAATAATTGTACCCCCTCGTCTATCTGCAATTTATATAATTGTACAACATATTTCGAATAAAATTCTTGACGCAAATATCCGACATAATTAACATTGGCAACAGGCTGCATTGCGGCCTGTTTGAAGAGAAAAACAATGCTAAACACTCTACACACTGATGTATTAGTATTAAATTCAGGCTTCATCCCTATCCGGATTACCACTGCAAGGGACGCTGTATGTCTGCTGACGGCAGATAAAGCCGTTTCCGTTCTTGAAAGCGACAGCTATGTACGCTCACCATCAATAACCATCAGAATACCTTCTGTCATATCAATTCTCGGATACAATGATCTGCCGAAAAAGAAAGTCGTTTTTTCCAAGCTGAATATAATATACAGGGACGATATGACATGCCAGTTCTGCAATAAAAGATTTTCGGTTAGAGACCTGACTATTGATCATGTGATACCAGGCAGCAGGTGGCAGGAAATTACAGGTAAAAGTTTAATCCATGGGTATTCCACATGGGAAAATATGGTATGCGCGTGCAGGTGGTGCAATAACAGGAAAGGAAATAAACTGCTTAAAGAACTAGGTTGGTCGCTAAAGACGATCCCTGTTGAACCGAAATATATGCCTCATATTATCCTGTCTTTTGAGAAAGCCAAAAGCAAAGGCTGGCTTCCGTTCTGCGGATTTAACGTAAAACTTATAAAGCTTATCGCGTAATCGTTCTTTGTACGCTAAATCGCTGATTTAGCGCCTTTCTCAGTAAATCAAAAACAATACTTATTATTCTTTGTGCATACATGTCCGGATTGCGCGGCTGAACGTAAGCGCGCAGACATTGCTTATCCAGCCTGCGATAAAACACAACACTGCCGATGCGCCCGCTTATTTCGCTGAATACCGGGTTTAGATCTGCTATTGCCATTTAAATTTTCCCTTTATACTGTTAAAGTACCTTTAATATAAATAATTCTTATTAATATAACATAAATTTTTATTTTCGTAAATAGTTTTATTAGTTATTATAATTTTTTATAATAAATATCTAATATTAATATTGACTTAATTTAATAGTTTATTTTAATTTTTACTATTCCCTGCTCTTCATGGTTCACACTGATTACTTATACTTTTAATTAAAAAACATATGAATGATCAATTGACTGAATCACGCGCATTTAAAATTCCAAATGACGCAAATCTGCTGGAAAGGATGAGGCTTAATATCCGCACAATGCATTACAGTTATAGAACGGAAACGACGTATGTGCACTGGATAAAGCGCTTTATACTTTACCACAATAAAAGACATCCGAAAGATATGGCAGATAAAGAGATCGCTGAATTTTTAACGCATCTTGCAGTAGATGGCAAGGTATCGGCCTCAACTCAGAACCAGGCTATGTGCGCTATTATCTTCCTTTATAAACACATTATTCAAAAAGATATTGGGGAGATAAGCGGATTTGTGTGGGCCAAAAAGCCGAAAAAAATACCTGTGGTGTTTACCCGCAATGAAGTAAAATCAGTTCTCGGAGAATTATCCGGCAATTACAGGATAATGGCAAGCATGCTTTACGGCGCCGGGCTGCGGCTGATGGAATGCCTGCGGCTGCGTGTTATGGATATTGTATTTGAAAATTCGCAATTATTTGTGCGCGACGGCAAAGGGCAAAAAGACAGGGTAACGCCCTTGCCGGAAATAATTAAGGCTGATTTAAAGAAGCATTTGATTAAAATAAAAGAGCTGCACAACAAAGATTTGAAAGAAGGCTTTGGGGAGGTTTATCTTCCATTTGCACTTGAAAGGAAATATCCGAACGCAAAGAAAGAATGGGCATGGCAATATGTGTTCCCTTCATCCAGAATATCCGCGGACCCGAAAACCGGAATTATGCGCAGGCATCACCTTGACGAGAGCGTTTTGCAGAAAGCGGTAAAGACTGCAATTATAAAAGCAGGAGTACACAAACATGCCGGCTGTCATACATTCCGGCATTCGTTTGCAACTCATTTACTGGAGGATGGCTATAATATACGCACTGTTCAGGATTTAATGGGTCACGAGGATTTGAATACGACTATGATTTATACTCATGTTATGGATAAAGGAATAAACAGGGTTAAAAGCCCGGCAGATAAATTATAAAATAATTATGAAAATTAAAAGAAAACTAATACCCGGAGAACCGGGAACAAAGCGCTGGGTTGAAAAGTTCGGCAAAGATTTATTATGCATACGGTACAGATATGATGAGAATCAAAATATTAAATTAACTACTGCTGAAATAATAGTAAATAAAAATACCTGGGAACGAAATTCCAAAAAAATTCCCCCAAATAAGAAAATGAATATCCGTATTAATTATGAAGAGTCCAGGCTGGCAGGCATAGTTAAAGCAGCAGGCGGAAGATGGAACAGGCAAAAAAAGCTATGGGAACTTGCCTATAAAGAAGTATTAGCTCTTGGACTTGAAAAAAGGATTGTAAAATTATCTGATAAAAATAATAAATTCAATAATAAGACAGTAAATTTTTAATATGTCTATATTTAGACATTCTTTTGTGTCTAATACTAGACATTAGCATTAGACATGTCTATGTTTAGACATTTTATGTCTATATATATACATGTATGCGCAACAGAGATTGCAGTATAAGAATATGTTAGGCAGTAAATTAATAATTATTAAATCAAAAATAGGTTGGATTATTTTTTAAGAAAAATGAGATGTCCTTAAACACAGCACATGAAGGATACGAGTATCAGGATTTATTAACAGCGTATTTCATTCTTGATTGGATTCTTGAGGATGTTGAAAGCACTTTCTATATTGATAAAAAAGAATATGATTCTGATAAATTTGATGACTTAACAATTAAGAATGATAAAGGTTCCTTTAAAAGACAAATAAAATATAGCAATCTGGAAAGTAACCATTCATTAACAAAAAAGGATTTATCTACAGATAGCTCATATAATTTAGCAATTGATGAATTATTTACATCATGGCATAATTACCCAGATAAAAATAGTTTAGATGTTAGACTCTGTTTAGCTTGGAATGAACCTGAAGATGATTTATTAGATGTATTAGAAATAGCTTCGAAGCAAAAAACATTTATTAATCATAACACCTTTCTACATAAAATAAACCCTCATAAATTATGGCCAGAAAATCAAAAACCTATTGATACTTGGAGAAGATTCAAAGCTAAATCTGAAAACATTAACCGAGATGATTTTATTGGCTTTTGCAATGTTTTTCTAATTGAAACAAATTTTCCTAAATTTAGTTTAAATATTGATGAACCAGATAAATTAGAAAAAATTATTTTAGATCAGGTAGACCGTTTAGGCATTGGTATTTTCCCGAACAATAAAAGAAGTAAAGAGGAGTTTATTCTTTCATTAACTTCCTTAATAAGGAATTCAAGAAGTAAAGGAACTCCCATTACTACTAAAGATATTTTTAAACGATTTGAAATAGTCACTGATTTTGGTTCTATTGAGCAAAATTTTCCAATTGATGAAAGTAAAAATATACTTCTTCATGAAAATATCTCATCTTTTATTCAAATAATTAAACTTAATAAAAAAATAATATTAACAGGAGAACCGGGTAGTGGCAAATCTTGGTTTATTAATAATCTAATTAATGAACTTAAATCAAACAATATCAATGTAATCCGTCATTATTGTTACACTGACCTTCAAGATAAATTTCAAAAAGATAGAATTCGGAGAGACATTTTTTATGGCAATCTTATTTCTGATACTCTTGCTTTATATCCTGATCTAATAAGGAAAAAACAGCAAAGATATGCAAGTAACCTAACCGAATTAAATCTGCTAATAAATAATATTGATGAACCAACTATATTGATAATTGATGGTCTTGACCATATTCAAAGAATTTTTAATTATAGGCCATATCATGATCTTACTTTAAGTGATATAGATATAGTTAATGAAATAAATAATATTAACACTTCTGAAAATTTATTTATCATTGTAGCATCACAACCAATTCAAGAATTAGAAAATATAAAAGAATTTTTTCAAATTTCTTTGCCTTCTTGGACTATTGATAATGTAAAAGATTTAATGATTAAACTTTTTCTTGATGATTTGGAGATAGATGAACAAGTTTTATCTGATGTTTTATTTGAAAAAAGTTCTGGGAATCCATTATATTTAACATATTTAATTCAGGAACTGAAAACAAAACCTGAAATTACTTTAGATATAATTAATACCCTTCCACCATACTCATATAATTTAATAGAATATTATAATTATCTATTATCAAAACTTAATTTAAAAGAAAATGTCCCATTAGTTTTATCAGCAGTTAATTTCAATCTTACAAAACATGAATTAAAACAAATTACAGGTCTTGGGGATTTTGTAGATGAATCTTTAAATTTATTAAAACCAGTATTAAAGCAAAATAAAACAAGTAGTGGTTATAGTATTTATCATGAAAGTTTTCGAAGATTTATTATAGAATATTTAAAATCAAAAGATATTATTGAAGAAAAAATATTTAGACCAGTAATTGACTGGCTTGAAAGTTTAGATTTTTATACATACCCCAAAGCATATCGATATTATTTACAGTTATTAATAGATAGTGGTGATTCTTTAAAACCTTTAAAATTTATCTCAAAAGATTTTATAAAAAATTGTGTATATTTTGGACATCCCTGGGAAATTATTGAGAACAATTATTATTTTTTAACCGTAGCTGGGACAGAGTCAGAAGATATTGAAAAAATTATCCTTCTTAATGAAATAAACAAAACTTTAATAGGGATAAAGGAAGAATATAATGATTATTTTTTATTTTATATTGAAGCATTCGGGCACAATAAAGATTTTGAATCTGTTGCGAATTTCTTAGTATTTGAAGGCAATCCTACTTTAGAAAAAAAGCAAGGAATAAGAGTTTGTTATTTAATAGATTCAAATAATAAAGTAGCTCCTTGGGAATATTATTCTGATTATTTTAAGGAGGGCGAATCTATTGAGTTGGATGATTTCAAATATTATGTTCGGCTATTACTAGTTCAAAATGAAAAAGAGGCATTAAAAAATATTGCTAAAAATATCAAATCAGGAAATTTAAATGATTTTAGAACCATTTATAAAAATGAATTATCTCGGTATCAAAACATTGATTTTGTTAATGAATTAAAAAATGAAAATACTATTGTAAATGAATTAATTACTGATGAGATAAATAAAGAGGTTGATAAACAAGATTTAATAAAATTAGCAGAAGAAATTTTATCTTTTGAAAATGTATTTGATACAGAAGTACCTAAAATTCAAAACTTTTTTAAACAGATTGTAAATCAAATTATAGATAATGATACCATCTCTAAAGTAATATCGCTATTTTCTGGAATTAATTGGTTTTACAATTGGCTAATTTATTATATTAAGATTCAACAAATTAAATCATCTCAAATAATAAATTCGGATAAACTCAGATCAGCTTTTGACTTCTTAGCATACAAGACAGAACCGTTTGAGGGTAAGCCAAGAACTTGCGATTTATATTCATTAAATACTTTTATTTACAACTCATTAAATGATGGACTTTCTTTAATTAAAGATAAAAACGACTGGGAATATATTTTAAAAATATTAGAAAAGGTTAGCACTGAGACAACAACTTATCTATCAAAGTCACCTGGTGGACCAATAGCAACATATAACTTTTTTAAACTTCTTGTTGAAAGCATTAATGAATATAATGCAACTATAGTTAATAAAATATTAGAGAAACAATATGAGGATAAAAAAAGTGATCAGTTTCATGCATATCTTTCTGAATATTGTTTTCAACTAGTCAAAACCTTTGCTTTCATAAATAATATAGAAAAAAGCGACTTTTATTTTAAACTCGGAGTCGATTATTTAGTTGGATATACTTGGCGTCGCGATTTAACCATAGAAGACTTAACTGAAAGTATTGCTAATTTACATCTTATTAATAATACGCTTGGAAACGAATATATACTAAAGTTGAAAGATTTAGTAGATGCAGTTGTTGAACATACTGATGGAAAGGATACAAGGCATTTCCCAATTGAATGGTTTGAGAAATTTTATAGTATAAATCCTGAAAGTGCTTCTCGTTATCTTCTAAAAGAATTGGTCGAGACAAGATGCGATTGGAGACTTGAATCATCATTACAGCATTTAATAATGCAATTAAACGTTAAAATTGACTCATTAACTAAATCCTTTCTTAATCAAACATTTTTAATTGAATCAGCTGATTCATTCTTACTAGATTCGTTAAGATTATTTGACGAATTAGCTAACCCAACTGCTAAACATACTTTAATTGCTTCAATCGAAGCTAGAATATTAATAAAACAAAGTTCTGGATATTCTAAAGAACTTCAGAGAGAGCTTTTAAAGCATTCAAAAGAACTAAATTTAGCAGAAGATTATTTTTCTATTCATTCAATAATAAATAATAAAAAGACTAATTCTATAAATTTAATAGAAAAGTTAAAAAAAGAATGCATTACTCGAAAGTCGTTCTCCGAAATGAGTACTTCTGAATTATTAACGTATTTAAAAGACAATTCAGTTTCAGAAAGAGAAATTCAGTCGTTGGTATATGTATTTGATAATTTTCAAACTTTAAACATTGAATTAAAAGATTTAATAAAACATTTAATAATTAAGAATGAAAAATATCCCAACGAAATAAAAATAGATTTAACACCTATATTTATTACTGAAACTGATGTATCAATATATTTCTGGATAACTCGATTTATTTATCAAAAGAGTGGATGGCTTGAGAGTCTATTTAATATTGATGCATTTAAAACCGCTTATAAGATTAATCCTGAAAAAAGTTTAAAATATTTATTTGAGTTATTACCTGATAGTTTGAATTTAGGATATACTCGTACATTTTCTGCCAATTTATTTAATGCCTTATCAAGTGTTGGTTATAATTCTTCAATACTTATTAAAGCATGGCTTTCTATGTATGAAATTATTGAATCAAGACTTCCATCAAGGGATATATATAATTGGGAAGCAGCATTTTCAGATGAATTAGGCATGAATTTAGATGAAATACATATCTGCCTTTTAATATGTAGATTTAAATCTTATACAGTCCAAAAATTTCAGATTGTTTTAACCGGTATTGCAATTCTATTGTATAGTGATTCACAAAAACTAATAAAACCGTTAAAATGGTTTTTTAGAAATCATGAGTACTTTAAAAAGTCCATAATCCTGGTAATTATAGAATTATTATCATTACACGAAGAAAAAAATGTTGGTTATGTAAAAAATTTTGAATCAGAGCTAAGAAATATTTATCCAACAGAGTATTTCTTAATTGATTATTTAATAGAATCATTATTTAACTTATCCAATCGTTTAAAAATAAAATTAAATAACGAATTAATATACCCTATTCCGGATGAAGAGGCAGATTTTTTCTTAAGATTAAATTATCGGCATCGCATCTTAGAAAGAAAGGGATTAAACATTAATAATATCTTTGGGAAATTTAAGGCGACATTTTCTAGAAAGTATAAAGAAGCTCTTGATCTGTATGGGAATAGAATGCGTGAGTGGTCAGTAAATAACCTTTATTTTTCAGACTATTTACTTGAATTGATTAATGAAGATTTCTATAATGCTTTTAAAAGTTATCCTGATTCTAATTTAGTTTATAATGACATTAAGATCGATATTAAAACTATAATTGCTCAGTATTTATCTTTAAATACTAGGCCTAAAGATTTAAAAAAATATTCAGAATATGAGGGAAATGGTTTATATACTTCCACTTCAGAAATCTCAATTAATGAAGGATGGGTAAGAATAGGTCATTTTGAAAATGAATTAGTTGAAAAAGAACATTATAAACTCGAAAACTATAAAATATTTGGTGGAATAACTTTTAATTCTGATAATAAACCAATTTTTCCATTCTCTACTTATCGTTTGGACATGCCTAAAATATGGGAAAATATTTACCCTGATTATGAAAATCAAGAAACAATTGTATTTTCCTTAATTCAAAAGCAATTTCAATTTGAAGATTTCAAAATACTTTGGTTAAATCCTATTTTAGTTTCTAACTTTAAACTTAATGTTTGCAATTTTTTGTCAGGCTTACGGGCCACTAACGATAATGGAGAAATTATTTTAAAATTTAATTCATGGTATACTAGCTATATTGCTTCCGATCGTATGGATGATATTATACAAGAAATACCAAAATTAGATGGTTCTGAATTATTAATACGCGAAGATTACTTTAAGAAAATTTGTGATTTATATAGTGTATCCCCTAAATATTGTATTATGCGTACGTTTAAAAATTCATCATAAACTAGTCTACTAAGGTAATTTTTAAAGATGCAATTTATTGGTAATTGATATTGACTGTAATTATTAGATGTTATAATAAAATGCCTAACAATAAAATCGAGCCATTGAGCCATGAGTCGTTTAGAGTCAATTGTTAACCCTGCGAGAGCAGAGAGTTAACCTGTCGTACTGCCGACAGTTTCTCACCTGCCGAGAGGCAGTGCAATGTAGCCCTTGCCCGATATAATCGGACAAAAGAGCGAAGCGCGAGCGGAACTCAATTCCCGTTAGTACCATACGGGAGGGGAGCTAAGAATGATGATACGGTTAAGATATATGAATTGCCGATAAACGCCGTTAATTTTAACAAGCGAAAGGATACTGAATGCTTAAAAGCATAAACGCTTGAACCAAAAGGTAAGGGGTATGGATGGGATGGTGGGCTTTCGTCCTACGCAGACAACAATTCCCCCGGCGAACAGGTAGAACCTAAGTCATCAAGTTGAGTTAAAGGACTATGGAAACCCCGACTGCCTCCACAGGAAGTGGAAAGCGAGCAGTAATGCGAGCCGATAGGCAAGCGGAGGAAGTGATGTCGGAAAAAGCGAAAGCCGTTCTGTAATGGAGCGGATACGGGTTCAAGATTTGCCCGACTCGAAAGAGGGCAGACATCCGACGGGTGCTGGATCACGGGAGAGATTTTGGAAAAGATGAAATCGGAAAGGCGTGGATAGACGATGGTTGGAATACTGACCATTGACAGCCCAAAGAGCGATAGTGAGTGCTGGAAACATATTGACTGGAAGAAAGCGGAAGCTATTGTTAATCGGATTCAAGTCAGGATCGTGAAGGCAATCAAGGCAGGGAACAAGAATAAAGTACGTAGCTTACAGCGACTCCTTGCCAGATCATTTGCAGCAAAGTTAAAAGCTGTTAAGCGAATAATATCAAATCGTGGAAGAAATACAGCGGGAGTAGACGGAGTAAAGTGGAACACACCCGCGAAACGTTGGAAAGCAGTCGAAGAGATAAATCGTAAGGACTACAAGCCGCAGCCCTTAAAACGTAAATATATACCGAAGTCAAATGGCAAGAAACGACCTTTAAGTATACCTGTTATGGCAGACCGGGCAGAACAGGCACTTGAACAATCAGGGCTTGATCCGATAAGCGAATACACAGCGGATAAACATTCATATGGTTTTCGCAAGAAACGGTCAGTACATGACGCGATCGGCGCTTGTTACAATGCCTTAAGAAAGAAAGGAAGCGCAGACTGGATACTTGAAGGAGATATAAAAGGCTGTTTTGACAATTTTGATCATCAGTGGATGCTGGAAAATATCCCGATGAACAAGAACAAATTAAGGATGTGGCTTAAAGCCGGATACATGGAAGAAGGGAGTTATTACCCTACTCCAACAGGAACGCCGCAAGGAGGAATAATATCACCGATACTGGCGAACATGGTTTTAGATGGACTGGAAACTTTTTTAGCAAAGCATTTCAAAAAGAGAGATAAAGTACACTTTATCAGGTTTGCCGATGACTTTGTTATCACAGGTGCAACTAAAAGAATTTTGGAAGATAAAGTCATGCCATTGGTGAAGGAATTCCTAAGAGTACGCGGGCTTGAATTATCAGAAACGAAAACGAAGATATCACATATAAATGATGGATTCGATTTTCTTGGATTCTCTGTTAAGAAATACAAAGGGAAACTTTTGATAAAACCGGCAAAGTCTAAAGTAGACGGGTTTATTGAAAAGATCAGACAAATAATAAAGTCTAACAAAAGTGTAAAGACCCGGAGTCTGATCTATCAGTTAAATCCAGTAATACGAGGATGGGGATATTTCTATCGGCACGTGGTAAGCAGTCAAATATTTGGTGAACTGGATCATCGGATATGGGAAACCACATGGCAATGGGCAAAGAGAAGACATCCGAACAAAGGTAAACAGTGGATCAAACGGAAATATTACCAGCATGAAGGAAACAGAAACTGGATTTTCCGTGAGAAGAATGACAAGATGAGTCTTCTCTTACTGTCGAAAATTCACATCATCCGACATGTTAAGATACAATCCAACGCCAATCCTTATGATCCGGATTGGGACGAATATTTCAAGAGTAGATCTCTGAGACAGAAAGGAATCTTCGATCAGAGACTAGCGACAGCGATTTGATAAGATTGCCGGGTGTTTAACGATGCCTTAGCCAGGGCTTGAGCCGTACCTTTGGAAACAAGGTTGTACGGTTCTTAGGGGGCGACGGTGCGGTAACGCACCTGACCTACCCGGAGATGCGAACCGCAATCAAGCGACATTTTTATTGTGCCCCTAATATCGCGCTCAATTTTTCGGAAGTCGGCGTCGCGGTTCGCACTGCTCATTTTGTCGTTAGAAATAATTTATCCTAAAAAAATTTATATTATTAAAAGGAGCTATACTATGCGTTTAAAATATTGTCTGATTGCTTTTCTTTTTGTATTTTGTACCTTTAATACTCTTCATGCAGCATATCCATACGTTGAATTGTACTATTGGGTTTACAATGGTAAAGACAGTGGAGAAAGAGCCGATCAAGCTTTAAAGAAGGCTGGCTTTACACCAGTAGCAGGAACTTTTCAACAAATGGATCATGTAGGAACGTATAAAGATTATACAGGTGTTGTTGTTTGTTTGAATAATGAAAATAACGCTTCTTTATCAACAGCTACTAAAGAGGCACGGTTTATGTTCATGCAAAAACCAGGCGAAAACATTAATTTAATAATTTTTATTGTTTCTGGACCAAATTACAAGGAAGCAAATCGTTTAGCACTTGAACTTAAAAAGTCCTTTGAGCAAAATTAAATTTCTAACATTGGCTGCAGCCTGATTTTTACTCGCGTTTTTTTGTTTAAGTATGTGAATGCAAGTTGTAAGTCGTAATGTTTTTGAATACCTTTGCTAGTACCCGTAAAAACAGCTGAGCCTTTAGTTAGGTGAGTAACAAATTTTTTAAGAAAAATTATGAAGAATAAAATTGAAATTGTAAAATTAATAATTGAACTGTTTCTTCTATTATCTGCTGTATTTGCTTCCTATTTTAACAAGAGTATATATTATTATTTATTTGATATTAAATATATACTCTTGGCAATTGTTATTCTTTATAACTTTATAGTTTTTATCTATTTTTTCTCTACTAAAAAAAAGGATTACAAAATATTTATTTCTGTTCCAATTTCAATAATTATAATTCTATTAATAATATTTATCAATCCATATCCAAAATGCGACACAATAACAATCTCTGGCTTTTATGAGGAAATAGGGAATCACTATCAAAACACAAGTAATGGTGATGAATTTGCGAATAGAATAATTGCAAATTTTAAAAAAATGTCCGAAGAATTTTCCTTATTAAATAATTCGTCTTTTCAATACTTTCCAATAGATGCAAAAAAATTCATTTTGCCGAATACTTACTCTGAAAATATGAATAAAGATGATTATGAAAATAATATGCGCAATAATCTTCGTTCTCCAACTGGAATAGTCGGTTTCGTAAAAAATAGTAAAATTGAAAATATTGTTTATAGCCTCAGAAAAAATATCATTTTTAGGGATATAAAAAAAAGTAGAAATGAAATAGATGTAGTAAATCATATTATAACTTATATTCTAAATAACCATAAACTTAATGAAAATGAAAAAATAGATATAATATCATCGATATTGTTTTTAGATATAAATTCTCGTTATGTTTCTTATACTACTTATCAAGAAATAACAGCAGAAGAGTTAGGTTTATATATCTTAAATTTAGTTGAAGAAATTTCAAAAATTAAATTTAAATATAATTCTTTATCTAAAGAAATTAATTATTTAATAACTGGTTTAATGCTTTCATTTATCGATGCATATCATGGCGATATGTCAGATGAACAGATAAGTAAAGTTTTAATAGATTCCTTATCACTATCTCCTTATTATCCGTGCTTAAACGAACAGGAATTTGCTTCAATCTATTTAAATACCGAATATAATAAGCATAAAAATAATGGGATTAAAAATTTACCAATATTATATGAATTAGGAAATATGATAGCAGAATGTGATCTCAATTTAAAAGAACGTATACTTAATTCTGCAAAGAAACAAATATTTTTTACATATAATTCTAGTATATTGTATCTCATGCTTATAGATTTTTATAGATTAAAGAAGCCTTTTAATGAATACACTAAAAAAGATTTATATATGATTGATGAAATCAATAATCTATTTTTAAAAGCTATTATAGTTAATAAAAATGAGAAATTAACTGATTTTATTATTTTAAAACAATGTTTATATTATCATGGTTTTATCCGTGCATACTTAGAACTAAAAATGGATGACAAAGTAGACTTTTATTTTAGTAAAATTGGTGTTATCTTGGATAGTAATTCGAAGGTACGTACTCTATATAAGGGTATTGGTAACAGTACTTTAAAAGAGTAAAGAAAAAAAAATAGTCATGCTAAGTGTGTAAAAAAAGCACCTAACATTTGTTCCAGTCTGATTCTTGCTCGCGTTTTTTCTGTTTCAATCAGTCAATGCGAGTTTTAAAATCAGTTAGTTTTTGAATGCCGTTGCCAGTACCCGCAAGAACAGCTGAACATTTAGTTAGATTTGGAAGCGGAGAAAATTTTTGGAAGTACCAAAGCTTAATAAAATTAATGACGAATATGAATTAGTAAATTTATTTACTGGGGAAGATGTTCAGTATATAAATCGTATAATTGAAATTCTTGAATTAAATGATATATATTTTTTCACAAGAGATCTATCCGTTGTTGGACCTGATTTTTATCTTCCAGGACCAACTCAAATTCAAATAAAAAAAATAGATATAGAGAAAGTTATTGGTTATTTGTCAGAAGAAAATCTTTTAATTAAACCAAGAAAAACAGGTGAAAAATTAGGTGTTGATCCATGCCCAAAGTGTAACTCAAAGATATTAACCAGTAATAGAAGTTCAATATTTTTTATTATAGCTTCAATCGTTTTTCTCGGTATACCAATATTTTTAAGAAGAAGAAAATGGGTATGTACTAAGTGCAATTACACATGGAGAGAACCACTATACTTTTATAAGATCTTTTTTTTATTTTTTCTATTGGTATTTTATGTATTGATATTTCAAAAATATTATCCTTCTATCAATCATTACATAAGTTCAGTATTGGAAGAAAAATATAATAAAAAATTAGTGGATGAATTTTTAAAATCTGAATAAATCAAAACCTAACAATAAAGGATAGAGACGATCGTTTTTTGATCGTACTCTATCCAATGTTCAAGAAGCCCGACTAAGAAGATATTTTGTCTATAAGGGTAAAGATACGGTGTTTATTTGGAGGGCAGATTAATAGATCAGGGGAAAA
>JAZDKB010000010.1:0-144685 GCA_043803405.1 Spirochaetota bacterium
TTTTCCCCTGATCTATTAATCTGCCCTCCAAATAAACACCGTATCTTTACCCTTATAGACAAAATATCTTCTTAGTCGGGCTTCTTGAACATTGGATAGAGTACGATCAAAAAACGATCGTCTCTATCCTTTATTGTTAGGCACATTTGAAAATGATTAATAAAGCTGCACCGATAATTAGTAAAAAACCTGCTATAGCTATTAATATACGCAACCAAGTAGCATTGACTTTATTTATAATTACTTGCTTGATAAGATGATAACCAACCATGGTGATTGAGAATGCAAATACGAAATAAACCAGATTTAAAACAATTTTGTTTATATCCATAATTACTCCCTTACAAGAAAATTCCCTATATGTTAATAATGACCATATTGCATATAACATAACTGATAAGTAAAGCCAATCTAAACCTAAAGAATGTGAAGCAGGTAGGAATGAAAGTTTAAATTTATTTAAAAATTTTGGTTTATCTTTAATTTCTTCTCTTAACTCTTCTGTAAGTTTTTTCGGTAATTTTTCCTGTAATTCTCTCTTCCAAAAACGACAAAAAAGTGGCAATTCTTTTATTTCATCTTTTTCGTTATATCGAATTAATTTCCAATGTTCTTTTTCAATTTCTATAGCACGTTTCCCCATTTGTGTATATAGAGCTCTATTTCTTCGTTCTATAATATACATTGCAACAGTAATTGCAATAATCAATAAGGCATTTTCTGGCGGCATTTCTTTTTGAACAATAAGACCAAGAGCTGCTAAATAAAAACCAAGTAAGGTAAAACGATGTGAGACAATTGAATTGTGATAATCGATTAGAGAAGAATATTCGGTTCGAAGATTCTCAAAGTCCTGTTTATCTTTTTCGTCCTGATCCATTACGCAACCTCCTTTCCTTGTTTACAAATTCAGCCTAACTAACGGCTAAGCTGTACTGCGGGTACGAGCACCGACTTTGATAACTTATCAATTAGATTTTGACCGCCGACGTCCGACCGCCGCCAAATAGCCAGCAGTATCAGGCTTGAGCCGATTGTTAGAAGTCTTGAATTCATATTATAGATGGAAAAACCTATTTGCATTTTTCGATGATTTTTTGTGCTCTTTTTTGAGTTACCTTCTTTGAATATTCAATATATTCATTTGCGAATTCAGTAACAACTTTCTTTTGAGATGAGTTTAAGAATTCTACTATTTTTAAAAATCCTTCCAATATCCAATCTTGTTCATTCATTATTACATTATTTGTAGATTCTACTAATAGTTTATATGCTTTTTGTGCATTTTCTTTTGATATCGTTCCCCAATTTCCTAAATACATATCTATTGCACCAACTAAACATAATTGTCCATTTGTCTTTTCCAGAATATATTTTTTTGCATAAGGTAATGCTTTTTCAGCAATGGTCGGTTCTATTTTTGAGCAATAGCCAAGCGTCATGAAAATCATCCATTTTGTTTGGGGTTCTTCTGCTTCCAGTGCTGATAAAATTCTTTCCAGATATGGTGCAACTAAATCTGGTCTTTTTTCTGCGACACATTCTATAATTTTTGCAGCACCGGCTCTAATATGCTTAACTGTAGTTTTTTTTAGTTCATAATTTACAAATGGTATAGTATCAGATAATAGTTTATTATTTCCATTTAGGATTTCTTTGGCAATTTCCTTTCCCAACGCACTTGATACTGTTCCTTTGTTATTTGCTAACCTATCAAATAATGTCATGGTTCTTCCTTTTGCACCAAAAACGTCCTTCTAACTAAAATTTCAGCTGTGCTTGCGACTGCTGGCACCGACTTTAAAAGCCAACCGATTAGACTTTGACCTCTCAGCTCCGACCGTCGCCACGAGCGAGCAAGCATCCGCTGCAAATAATGTTAGATTTTATTAATTTTCCCGTTATTAACTAATACGATCTATTTGTTATTCCAATCCGAAGAAAAATTAAAATTGGTCACTATTCCATTTTGATCAAGACTAATTATTACGTCTTTACTATAAAGTTTTCTGAATAACATTAACCCTTTATATTCGTTGTATACATACTTAAGAAGCTTTCTATCCTTCCCTGCAATAGGATAAATACTGATGCCTGAAGGCTTCCCTAGAATGTCGATTACTTCTTCCTCTTTAGTTTGTCCTTTCTTTATCTGGTTTAATTTGGTTTCATTAAAGTCAGTGTTATCCTCATTAAAAGAACTCATAAATAAATAAGAGATCAGTACATCATTGTAAAAGCTAAATACAATCGTACGTCCTAGTATTTTACCATATAAGTTAGGGGTGCCTCCCGTATATGAATATAAAAAATTTATTAAATTTTCATTATTGACCGTTGAAGGTTTTTCTTTATGTGGATTACCAAGCTTTTGCCGGATTTCTTGTATTGTAGTTTTACCAAGTATTAAAGAATCATCTGCAGGACGCACAAAATTTGTTCCTGTGGTTACAGTTTTACAACTAAGGCAAATTACCATTGTAATTGCTAGGCTAGTTCCTTTTAATAATTTCATCACCACAGCCTCCTTCATATATTTAATAGCTTTTACTAATCTCTATTCAATTAACTATTCATTTTATAATAGTGCATTTTTATAATCTTCAGAGAAACTAAATCTGTAAAGGCACCAGCGAAAATCCCAACGAAGCTGCCTTTTGTTTAAAATTTCTCAATACACGCTCTTTATACATCTTTTCGTAATAATCTGCACCTAAATCTTTATATGATTTGCCAGTCTTCATACACATGTAAAACAAACGTGCTATTTTATATGCTGTAGCTGTTATTGCTTTTGGCGCTCCCATTCTGCTTCGGAGTCTGCGATAAAAAGCTCCAATTGAACTATCACTTCTTCCCGCAGAATAAGCTGCAAGTCTGAATGCTGTCGCTGCTCTGTTCACTACCTTTTTCGATTTACTGCTTAATATCCGCCCGCCGCTTATTTTACTATTCGGCGATAATCCCAGCCATGATCCAAAATGTTTGTCTGTCGGCCATTTATTCATATCAACTCCGACTTCCGATATTATTGTCTCTATGTTATTTATATCAAGACCATCTATTTCTGTAAGATCAACCTTGCATACTGCATGCAGTTTTGTTCTAATATTTTTCTTGTTGTTCTTATCATTATTCTCATCAGAATTATCATTCGTGTCGCCATTCATCTCATTGATTGTCTTTTCAATCATTTCTTCGCATTCGCTGATTTTTCGGCTTATGTATTCATACTGGTCAACTTCCTGGCGTAAGCAGAATAATTGTTCTTCCTGATAATTACCTTCGAGTGATTTGGCTATTATGTCTGCACTATTTCTTATCCGGGAGCTCTTCAGTTGCGCCAGCTTTAACGGATCTCGTTCACCATCCAATATGCTTCGGATTATTCTCATCCCGGTAAATCCGGTTATATCTGATATTACTTTATGCAGCTGTATATTCATCTGTATCATGCATTTCTGCATTCTCTGAGTATGTGTTCCTCTGCTTCTTATCAGGTTTTCCCTGTGCCTTAAATATGTCCTTAATTTGCGTATTACAGGTTCCGGCTGATATGATCCCTGAAGTAAACCGTATGTATGAAGCTGCTGTATCCATCGGCTGTCTACAATATCTGTCTTCCTCCCGGATACATTCTTTATGTGCCGGGCATTAACAAGTAATACTTCAAAACCATTCGCTTCCAGTATCTGAAAAACAGGTATCCAGTATACTCCGGTGGATTCCATAGCTACTGTCTTTATTCCGCATTCCTTAAGCCACTTTGCCATTCCTTCTATGTCTGCTGTATAACATCCGAATTTCCGTATGGACTCATCTGTCCTGTCTTCCGGTACTGCTACATAATGAAATTCTGATCCGATATCTATCCCGGCAGCATCTAAATTTATCTGTTTCAGATCTCCTCTTTCTTTCTTCATACTAAGACTTTACCTCGCCGATATTATTATTATGAAGTATTCTGATTCAGATTAAGGATAAATGAAATACTCTTCTGAACGGGATAGCATTATTGCTTCGCCAAATTTTTGTCCTTCTGTCTGAGACTATGCTAACTAACGGGTTCTTGACTCCATAGGTTTTTCAGTCATTTTCAGAATACTTCACACTTTTTTATCGGCCTGTCTCATCTACGTTTCTCTCATATTTGTCCGGCGGCCGCCGGTGGATTGCTAACACTGCCATATCGTTTATATAGACAAGTATAAATAACATTTACTTTCTCAATCAATAATCAATAACTTTCATAATGATATTTGTCAATAAAAAACTATCTTCCATATTGGCATCGATTTTAATTGTCTTTTGAGAATATCTAAGCAGACCGAGAACAAGAGGTTTAATTGATCTGGAATAGAGTCTTGGCACAACAACTATCAAATTAAAAAAAAAGAATTAAAAAATACTTATATTATTCCACATTAATTAACAATAATTCGTGATTTCAATTTCTAGATCTATTTGCTTTTCTATAATAATAAACCGGATTTTTATCCAGAATATTGCCCGAATATCTTACAAATTTTTTCTTCGTACCACACCCTGTACGGAAAGAAATCGAAAAAGCCGTTATGACCACCATAAGGCTGAACCAGGCGCTGTAAATATTTATTGTCTCTAAGGTTATAAACATCCTGAACCGGTATTATGGGATCATCCTCTGAGCTTATAATTGTAACAGGAATATTCAGGTTACTGAAAACATTATTTAGAAGCGTATATTCTGCATAATAAGCATTTACGGTTTTATATTCTGTATAAAGCGGAACAAAAGTATCCATCATTCCGGTCAAAGAATTCATTTCATTTAAACCTTTAAAAGTGTATGTTTCCGGGAATAAAGCCTGTTTTTTAATTAACGATCTCTTCCATTTTTTAATAAAATATTTGCGAATAACTGTAATTCTTTCAGTGCTTTCGGTTGATTTCATTGGATCAAGCACAGGGCTAATTGCCGCTACGTGGCGAAGATTTTTAATTTTTTCTTTCCGGTGCTTAAGCGCAATTCTGAGGGCAAAATTTCCGCCAAGCGAAAATCCGACTAGAAAGAACGGCCTTTTACTGTTCATCGCTGCGACGTTCTTTACTGCGTTAAATGTTTCTTCGATCAATGTGGATTTGAAAAGACCTTTATTAAGATGATGTGAATCCCCGTGATCCCGGAGGTTCAGCCTGAAAATATCGAATTTATTTTTATAAAGATATTTGGCAGTGCTTACGACGTACGAAGATCGCGAGCTTCCTTCCCATCCGTGAATAAACAAAACTGTTCCCCTGGATGAAGCTCCGGGCTGCTTTGAGTAATATCCCAGCAGACGTACGCCTTTGCCTCCGTCCACTATTGTTTCCTTCGCGCATCCGGACATGGGATTGCTGCCCATATTCCTCAGCTTTAAGCTGCCGAATACGCTTTGCAGAATCGGATTGCGAAAAAATATTTTGGGAACAAATTTGTCGTTCATAGAATTAATCTTTTATCTAAAAAATAAATGATATACTTTAAGTTGTTTTATTTCCACAAGTTAAAAAATTAATTCAATAACTATTTTTTCTTAAAATTTACCTTTTACAAAATAAAATAAAAAAAAGGCACGCAGTGCGTGCCTTAATAAATTATAAAACAGATTTTTTTATTTTTCTTAGCTATTTAAAATTTTCTTTGCAGATTCATCCTGGGCGTCGGTAATATAAGTAATACCGGTTTCTGCTTCAGTTTCTCTGTTTGCAGACCAAATATCGTTGCGTGAAATCTGATCGAGAGAGAATTTCCTTGCTCCTGCCATTAGCTGCTGTAAACCTGCAGCAAGTTTGTCCGCCGCTGTCCATGCTGCGATCGCGCCGTAAGGAATGTTCTTCATTTCGGATGCGCCGACTTTCTTCTGAACATCGTAGTAACCGGCAAAGATTTCCTCAACTTTCTCACCGTTTTCAAGAACAGTATTCGGCAGTTTATCCCAGTTCCCATTTAAATTTGCTTTTCTGTCCGGATATAGAACGCCTTCAATGTTTGATCCAAGGAAGCCCGGTATCATAAGAGCTCTGCCCATGCAGACCAGCTTTGTGTAAGGAGCGCCGAGTGCGAGTGCCTTGAATATGTGGTCCTCTTTTGCAAGTCCGCCTGCGAATGAAAGATCTACAACATTATTGCCTTTTGCGGCAAGAATAGAAGCATATTCATAAGCTTTCGAATGCAGATATATTGAAGGAACACCCCACGATCCCATCATGTTCCATGGGCTCATGCCAGTGCCGCCCCCTGAACCGTCGATTGTTAGCAGATCAAGTCCATTATCTGTTGCAAGTTTTATAGAAAGAGCAAGCGCCTCCATTCCATACGAGCCTGTCTTTAATGTAATTCTCTTATATCCGATCTTTCTTAAATATTTAACAGCTTTTGTAAACGCATCCATTACAGAATCCGCATTTGAAAGGTTGGTGTATCCTAATCTGCTATGACGGGCAAATGATTTAATAGCACCGTGTTTAAATGCTTCCTGAACTTCAGGTTTTGTAGGATCCGGATCAACAACATATCCTCTTTTCTTAAGAAACAGTGCATATTCAAGGTCATTAACCTGGATTTCTCCGCCGATATCCTTTGCTCCCTGTCCCCATTTTAATTCCATGACAACCTTATCGCCGTATTTATCTACGATGTATTCAGCTACGCCGTTTCGTGTGTCTTCCACGTTCATCTGAACAATAATCGCGCCATATCCGTCAAAATATCGAAGATACGTATCAATTCTGCGGTCCATTTCCGGAGCTTTACTTATTTTTCCGTTTTCGATTATTGCCTGTTTATCAATACCTGCAACGTTTTCTCCGATAACGATCGGGTAACCAACAAGCGCGGCTCCAATAGAGAATGATTCCCAGTATTTTGCTGCAATGAAAGTCGAACCAAGCGCCCCGGTCATAATGGGCATTTTAAATTTAGTTTTTTCTTTTCTGCCGAATTCACCTTCCAAATTTACATTCGGGAAGATACAGTCATCGGGATCATTCGATAAGCCTTTTGCCAATCCATTCGAACCATATAAATATCCGTTAATTCTTAATGAGTTATATGATACTCCTACATGGGTTGTGTTTGCGCTTCCTGCCGTAATTGTTCCAAAATCCCGCGGATAAAGCAGTTTTCTGCCTTTCATGCACGAAACCCAGGTTTCACATTTTCCCTGGCAGTCAGCTCTGCATAATGTACACAGGCCGGACTCGCACGGATTGCCGCGATTTATAGTACCTAATGCATCGTTACTTTTTGCCCATTCAATCATTATAATTTCTCCTGTAATTTTTATGATAATCATTAAAGTCAATTATGATTTAATGATTATTAAATCCCACTTTACTGACTTAAAACTATATTTAATTGACATAAGTAATACTAAATTTATATCAAATTTGTTTAGTATTACTAAATAATGTATCCTTAATGTCAACTTAAAAGAAACAATATTGATTTTCAGGCTTAAAAATTTAACATGATTGTAACATTTAAATAATAGTAATGGATTTTTTATGCAGAGCTGCTATATTTAAAAGGGCTACAGATTTTCAATGGAGATTTATACTATAACAACATATAAATAAATTCACACTGGGAAATATCCTTATTATGCCATTTTTCAAAGAAAGATTTTTGAAGAAGAACTGACTCACCTTTATTAAGCTTATGCTCCTCTCCCTCAACTGTTAAATATAAAGAGCCATCTGTGATATATAAAAATTCATTTCCCTTGTGCAGCATTATGGGCCCCTCAACCATCTTATCTTCTTTAATGATAATAGAATATATTTTTATTGAAATATCATCATTATCAATCAATTCCGATACAATACAATTTTTATCCAGATTAAGCTGCTTACGTTTATAAATTTTAAAATTAATATTTTTATCAGCTGTATTTACATTTTCAACGAAATATTCCGGTGTTTTTCCAAAAATTGCGGATAATTGCACCAGCGTATTAAGAGAAGGAGATATTATTGAATTTTCAATCTGCGAGACTGCTCCGGGAGTCAGCCCCAGAAGGGAAGCAAGTTCTGCCTGGGTTTTATTATTTTTTTTTCTTAAAATTTTAACCTTATCCCCGATTTTAAAAAAGTTGTCCGGTTTTTTACTTTGAAACTGGATATCGTGATTTGAAAATTTAAATTTATGCGGGGATGTGCTGAAAAAGCCGGATCTTCCTTCAAGTTTTTGAATTGAGAATTCAAAAAAATCTTCAGGTGTATTATACAATGAAAAGACGATTTGGGTTACATGTGAAACACCTGCGATAAATTCTTTTGAATGAGCGTTTTTCTCATAAATCCAGTATGCAAGGGTGTTAAGGTCGTAGAGCTTAGGGCATGTATAGGTAAAAAAATCAAGCACATTGCTTTCATTTTTCCAAAGTTCTGTCATGCCGGTAAGACTATCAAAGATATAAAAACTTCCTTCTTTATTATTTTCTTCGATTGTCTTAAGATTCTCAATAAATAACGAAATATCTTTTGGATTTTCCAATAAAATAAAATCTGAATTATTATGTTGTTTTTTTCCATTATAGAAATCCAGGAATACCTTATCGCTGTTTCCTTTCCCATTGGTAAATGCGTCTATGAGTATAACATGCTGTTTTTCAAACAATTCCGCATATTTTTTACAGATTGTATTGGGCGAGAAATTAAAATTTATATAAATTACATTCTGGTTAAAGTTGTTCTTTTTGTTAAAAAAATTTTTTATAAAATTATCTATTGATATACCGTCGGATATTTGCCAAACTACATTATCTCCGAGTTTTAAGCCACCTGTGATTTTGTCCAGATATGTTATGCCTGTGCTTATCATAATTATACTCCCGTGGCCATTCTACTTGCTTTTAAATGAATAATTCATTATAGCGGATCATTTTATTAAAATCATGCAATGATTTCAACGCAGTATTTTCCGTTGGAATGCCCATCTCTTCAACTGCCGCAATCGGATTCAATCCTCCCGCGACTATCATCCCTACTCTGCCTTCCGAAACAGGAATACCCAGCAGTGATTGTCCCGGCTTCCCTATCATTAAAATACCGTCTAACCCGATTTCACTCATTCTTTTTTTTATTTTTAAAGCTTTGTTCAGTGCTATTGACGGAAATTCCCGAAAGCCGGCGCCTATCCTCCCGTTGCCTGTGTTTACAACATCTCTGACGCTTGTCATGCGACCTTTTATAAATATTTCTAAAGGATCAATGGATGTACCATCATAATTTATAATATCAATAAATCGAAGGGGCTCTCCTTTTGAAATTTCCAGGACACCACCAAATCTTGATGTTGTATAAATACCTTTGTTAAAAAATATTCCGTTTATCGTAACGCTGCAAACAGTCCCAATAGTTACTTTCCCGGGACTGGATTTTAAATCAAGCGGAGTATTTTCTTCATAATTTACCGTCACATATTTTCCCATCCCCAGGCCTTTATCAAAGACGGACTTAATCTCGGAATAAGCTTCTTTAAAATTTTCTAACGGTAAAGTTGTATGGTTTAGTATAATTCTTCCGCTTAATTTTTGAATGGAAAAATTCATTTGATATGTAAGTGTATCAATTTTTGAAGCTATAAAGCCTACCTTTTCAAAAGTAAATGCCGAGTTTAATTCATTAATCCCTTTTTCGGTTACAATGCGTCCTTTTTTTCCAAGGTTCTTTGTTAAGCCATCCTGATCCATTTTTTGAAGATAATAACGTATTGTGCGTTCGCTTAGATCATGGCCCAATTCCTGCAATTTAAGAGAAATTAACGAACTGCCAACAGGCTGACTATGATCATTCAGTATCTGGAGAATTGAGACGATTTTTCTTTCTGAAATTTTGCTCATTGTCTTTGGAATTATTTTTAATAATCTTATAATTTATAATATTGAAATGAAAAACAAGACTAAAAATACTGATAAGCTTAGCTTGTCAACTATTTTAACGGCAATTTTTGCCGTATAAAAATAGAAATTTGATATCAATTGTGTCAATCATGTAAATAATCATCAATAAAATCTCATTTTTTATCACTTTTTATGTATTTTATTGAAAAATTTTACTTGCTTAAATCTATTAACGAAATATTAATGGCAACCACTTGCCAAAAGGCTCAATGCTTTATTTTACTATATCGTTTTGGCAATAACAAAGGAATGAATAATAAACAATTAAAAATATATATATTTTGTTGTTCTAACAGCTTTAACATTGAAGAAATTGAATATTCTTTGTCAATGCAGAATAAAAATTGCTTTAAAATTATAGGTTTGCCGTGTTCGGGGAAGGTTGACCTGCTGTATCTTATCAAGGCTTTTGAAACAGGCGCGGATGGAACAATCCTTTTAACCTGCAAAGAAGGCGAGTGCAGTTATCTTGCCGGAAATTTCAGGGCAAAAAAACGCGCTGATGCAGTTGACGAATTTCTTGAAGAAATAGGTATGGGAAAAGGTAGGATGCAGGTTATTCAACTTAGGGAAGGACATAAAGAAGAGATATTCCGTGAAATTGAATATTTTGCCAATAACTTAAAAAGCCAATCCTGCACTAATATTGATTCTGCTTTAAAGCAATCCTAAAAGATGTATCAAGCTGGCATATCCAGGAGATCATAATATGAGTAATGAGAGTAAATTCGCAAACGCTATAAAAAGCGGCGAATTCATAATTACAGCGGAATACCTTCCGGAAGCTGTTGCTGCTGATTTAGAAATTAAAACAGCAGCAAGCTTTTTTAAAGGAGTAACCGCAGTTAATGTAAGCGATAATCCGTTCGGCGTTGTGATGTCGAGCCTTGCCGCATCTGTTGCATTATCCAAATCCGGCATTGAACCTGTATACCAGATCGTGACACGCGACAGGAACCGCATAGCGCTGCAGTCCGACCTTCTCGGCGCTGCATCTCTCGGGATAAAAAACGTATTATGCATTTCCGGTTATCACCAGACCCTGGGTGTCAGCCCGGAATCGGCTAACGTTTACGATCTTGACTCGATTCAGCTTATTGCCGGTATTGAGAAGATGAAGAAAGGCGAACTTTTAAACGGGACAAAAATTAAAGGGACATTCTCAATGCTTGTTGGCGCGGCTGCAAATCCCTATATGAAACCGCTTGTATTAAATATTATACGTCTTGTTAAAAAAGTGGAAGCAGGCGCGGCATTCATACAAACCAATGCCGTATTTGATATAGAAGGGTTCAACCAGTGGCTTGATGCGGCGCGTAATGAAGGAATTACTGAGAAGACAGCTATCCTTGCAGGCGTGCTTCCTCTCGATAGCGCAAAAGAAGCTGAAGAATTAAAAAACAAATATACGGAAATTGTTATACCAGATGCCGTGATCGACAGGTTAAAATCTGCCGGTAACGAAGATGCCCAGAAGAAAGAAGGGCTGGCAATCTGCTCTGAAGTTATAAAAAGAATAAAAGGTACCAAAGGGGTTAAAGGAATTCATATTCATTCGGGCGGCAAAGAGAAGATTATTGCAGGCCTTCTTTCTGCTGCGGGATTAAATTAGAGTCGAAGGACATTAAGATAGTCTTCCGACCGTATGATCATAAGTCAAAAAGTATTTAAAAGTTTTGCCACGGAGTCACGGAGGCTCAGAGTTTTTATTTAGTTTTTAACTTAAAAATAATTATTTTAATATCTCTGTGTCTCTGTGTTTTTGTGGCGTATTTAATAAGGATTTATCGGGTCATAACATTAGTTACTAATAAAGAATAATATTAAAAAACAAATGCCTAAAAAATATCACATAGAAACAAAGCCCATACTTCCGAGACGGCCGCGCGTCGGCCAGTTCGGAATTGTCGACTGGCGGGAAGATTGCGCCAGATGTCATAATTGTGTAAAAAAATTATGTATTTACGATCGTCATAGACAGGAAGCTGAATATATTCGCAAGCTTGATAATGTCGATACGCTTTTTTTTGAATGCATGGGCTGTTTTTTTTGCGTGCAGGAATGCACTAAAAATCTTCTGCGCTTATCCGTAAACCCGATGCATGAAAGACTGGGAAACAGGTACTGGACGCCGAATATTATCCGGACAACATGGCTGCAGGCAGAGACCGCAAAAATTCCGGTTTCGGGCGCTGGTTACCGCGGTAAATTTACAGGCCCCGGCTTTGACTCAATGTGGACGGATATGTCAGAGATCGTGCGTCCGACCCGCGACGGTATACACGGCCGAGAATACATCAGCACGGCAACAGATATCGGAAGAAAGCTGATGTTCCTCTCCATTGACGGAGAGAAAGCTTCTACTGTTATGCCGCCTCTCGCGATTGTGCAGATGCCGATGATTATTGACATGATGCCGGAAGAATATAGTCTGCCTGTATTAGAAGAAATTATTATAACAGCGGCAGCCAGGACAGATTTAATCGCAATAATAGATTCATCAAAATGGCCTTTAAATATTAAAAATATGGAAAAGGTTCTGCCATATTTGGCTTTTTATTTAAATCCTGCCGCGCCTCCTGTCCCTGCTGAAATATTGAAAAACACAAGACTTGTGGAAATTCCTGATTCTGAAAATATAAAAGTTCAGATAAAAAATATAAAAGATATTTGTCCGGATATAGTTATTTCAATACGGGTAAAATTAGACTCAAACGGGATTAAACGCGCTATTGAGCTTGGGACGCAGGATAATATTGAAGCAATTCATATAGTTGCAGATTTAAATGGCGATCAAATCGGCACAAAGAATCCTATTTTCCTGAAAGATATGATACGCGATATACACACAAAGCTGATAGACAGCGGGAAGAGAGACCAATTGACGCTGATTGCGAGCGGAGGCATAGCTTTACCGGAACACATGGCTAAAGCAATTATATGCGGGGCCGATCTTGTAGCAATTGAACTCCCGCTTCTGATAGCTCTTGAATGTCATCTATGCAGCAAATGCGAACGGGGTTCTTTTTGCCCGGTTAAGCTGGAAGATGTCGATTCCGATTACGCTGCAGGAAGAATGGTAAATCTGATAAGCGCATGGCATGACCAGCTGATAGAACTTATGGGTGCAATGGGAATTCGCGATGCGAGGCGCTTGCGTGGAGATGTCGGCCGCTGTATGTTTTTTGAACAACTTGAGGAGGAATCATTTGGCAGAATTTTTGGAACAAGGCTTTAAACTTGAAGACATCCTGCCCGAAAACACGCTGAAAACGCGTGTTCCGCAGACAATAGTTGAGCGTAAAGTGAATCCGGCTCCTTCGCGATACAGGAATGAGATAGCTAGATATTTAATTATGCGGGATGATAATCTATGCATAAGATGCGGTAAATGCGCGGAAATTTGTCCCAAAGGCGTTCATGTTTTAAAAAAGGGCTATAAATATTTTGCTGAACCTGAAAGCCATTTATGTATTGGCCCTATTTGCGAAAAAAAATATAAAGATAAATACTGTATAGCCGCGTGTCCGAAAGCCGCACTGCGTATTGCTGAAAATCCTATGATGAAATTACTAGGCGATCCACGCTGGTCTGCAAATATTATACTTGCCACATGGAAGATGGCCGAAACAGGCGAAGTGCCTTCGGAAGATTATGAATATGAATACGGAAACTCCGGCGGAGGTTTTGACCGTCTTAGATTTAAGTTCCCGGAAAGACCTCCTGTTGAGATTAAAAAAGAAGAAGTGGATACCGGCATTGAACTCAATCGCCGTAATGACAGCCGTGTAAAAATTAAGATAGATGTTCCATGGTACGGCGGCGGCATGTCGTTCGGATCGGTCAGCAATACAGTGCAGCTCTCGAAGGCACGGGCGGCTGTCGCATGGAATACGCTTACCTGCACGGGCGAGGGCGGGTATATGGAACGTATGCGGCCGTATGATGATCACGTTATTACCCAGGTAGCCACAGGTTTATTCGGTGTGCGCGAAGAAACCATTCAACGGGTTCCAGTTATTGAATTTAAATATGCACAAGGGGCAAAACCCGGCCTTGGCGGTCACCTTCTGGGTGATAAAAACACTCCTGCTGTTGCCAAAATGCGAGAGACCGTGCTCGGAATATCGCTTTTTTCTCCTTTCCCGTTTCACAGCGTTTATTCGATTGAAGACCACATGAAACACATAGACTGGATTAAGCACATTAACAGGCGCGCGTTAATATCCACAAAGGTTTCGACTCCGAACGATGTAGATATGGTCGCAGTAGGCAGTTATTTCGCAGGCACTCATATTGTGCACATTGACGGCGGTTACGGCGGTACCGGCGCGGCCCCGGACATAGCAAAAAAAAATATAGCGATGCCGATTGAATACGCTATTCCCAAGGTGCACAGATTTCTCGAAGCGGAAGGAGCAAGGGATACTATTACTTTAATCGCAAGCGGCGGATTAAGAAATATATATGATATAGCAAAAGCAATCGCCCTTGGCGCTGACGGCGTTGTAATCGGAACATCCGAACTTGTAGCACTCGGGTGTGTAAGATGCGGACGATGCGAAAGCGGCAGGGGATGCCCCCGCAGCATAGCCACCACAGACAAGGTGCTTGCGCCCATGATCGATCTTGAATGGGGAACTCAAAGATTAATAAATTTATACAATGCATGGCGGGAAGATCTCGTAAAAATTCTTCAGCGGTTCGGGATGAGAAGCATAAGTGAATTGCGTGGACGCACAGATCTGCTGATGCATCTCGATTACACAAATGATGTGGAGCATAAAGCGTGAAAAGCAATTATATACAGCATATACTGAATTCCAGAAGGTCATTGGCAGACGGGTCCGATTTTTCTATTACAATGAGAAAGAAGGAAGAAGAAGGCGGATGCGGCGTTGTAGGCTTTTGCTGCTCCGAACCTGTTCGGGGTAAGCATATATACGAGCCTTCAAAACAAATGCACAACAGGGGAAACGGAAAGGGTGGCGGAATTGCAGCTGTCGGATTTCTGCCGGAAGAACTGGGCGTAAGCCGAGAAGTGCTGGATGAATATTTTATGCTGCATATAGCGTATCTGGACCCGAAAGTAAGAGAGGATCTTGAGAAAAAATATATTTATCCGTATTTCGAAGTTAAATCATCATCAAAACTGGACAATGTTGACGATTGGAAGAGCGTACCCGGCCTTGAAGTAAGGCCGCCCGATGTATGGCGTTATTTTGTCCGCGTCAAATCCGATGTCCTGGATTCCTTTTCCAAAAAGAACGGGCTCGACAAACTTGAACGCCAGGATGTGGAAGATGAATTCATATTCCAGAACAGTTTTAAACTGAACAATGAATATTACGCTTCACTTGGCGAGCAAAAAGCGTTCGTACTTTCTCACGGAAAAGATTTAATGATCCTTAAAGTTGTCGGATTCGCGGAGGCAATAGTAAAGTATTACAAGATTGAAGATCTTCGCGCTCATGTATGGATTGCTCATCAGCGGTTCCCGACTAAAGGACGCGTCTGGCATCCGGGCGGAGCACATCCTTTTGCCGGCATCAATATGGCGCTTGTGCATAACGGCGACTTCGCGAATTATCATTCAGTTTCCGAATATCTTAAACAGAGAAATATTTATCCGCAGTTTTTAACGGACACGGAAGTATCGGCTTTACTGTTCGACCTCCTGGACAGGACTTACGGCTATCCGCTTGAATACATTATTGAAGCCCTGGCGCCCACGACAGAACTTGACTTTGACAGGCTCCCGGCCGATAAGCAGGAGATTTACCGCGCCATACAGGCCAGTCACATTCATGGCTCGCCGGATGGGCCATGGTTTTTTATTATCGCAAGAAATATCCCTCAAAAAAAACAGTTACAGCTTATGGGTATAACCGATACTGCAATGCTCCGGCCCCAGGTATTCGCCTTTCATGACGGTGAAGTGCAGGTCGGAATTATAGGCTCGGAAAAGCAGGCTATTGACGCCACCTTTCACAGTCTTTCAAAAGACGACAAGCGGATTTGCCCGATAGCAGACAGTTATTGGAACGCCCGAGGGGGAAGCCATACGGACGGCGGTTCGTTTATTTTTAATCTTGAAAAAAATTCAAACGGGAAAATCCGTCTTACATGTACGGATAAATTCGGCAAGATGGTTCCGGTTCCCGGCGGACAAGCGTATGATTTTACAAATGATAAGTCCGGCTCTTATAAATTGCAGGATGGCATTCAAAAGAGTTTAAAAGAAAATTTTGAACTAGGAGCTGATCATCTATTTGATTATATTCAAAAAAATATTCCTGACTGGAGTTATGATGATATTAAAGCTGTTTGCGAATTGATGGCCGGCAAAGCTGTGGGTACTGACGGGACAGTAACAGCCATCAAAACTTTTACAATGCTTAATGACAGAAGGTATTCCACAGGCAATAAAAAACGCAGTCACATTCTTCATATACTGCGCAGTGAATTACACAAACTTTTCGATAATATTCCACTCCTTAATGCAAATGTTTCCGCAAAGAACGCCTTCCGTCTAATAGATTGGGACACCCGTAAGGATCTGAGAACGCCTGTACAGGATGAAGAAACACTTGTAATTAATGCAGCAGGTTTCCAGCCTGAAGGAAATGATTGCGATGCTACTTTGCTTCTTGATGCTTATATGAAAGGCTGGAAACGATTTATCAGTTACGGCTGTACAGGGCAAAGATATATCGGTTGCGGATTAGGTCCGGATACGGACGATGTAACTATTGACGTGTACGACAGTTCCGGGGATTATCTTGCTTCGGGAATTGACGGGCTGACAATAAACGTCCATAACAACGCGCAGGATCAGCTGGCGCAGATAATAAAGCGCGGGAAACTGGTAGTACATGGCGATGTTGGACAGACATTTATGTACGGAGCAAAGGGCGGCGAGGTTTACATAATGGGGAATGCTGCAGGACGCCCGCTTATTAACTCGGTTGGAAAACCCAAAGTTGTTATAAACGGAACATGCCTTGACTTTCTCGGAGAATCATTCATGGCAGGTGACCCACTGAACGGCGGCGGTTTTGTTATTTTAAACGGTATTAAGTTTACGGATAAAGGCGAATTTGCCGAGCTGAATGAACCGTATCCCGGAAGCAATATTTTTTCACTTGCCTCGGGCGGCGCTATTTATGTCCGTGATCCTTATAAAAAAATTATCGACCAGCAACTCAACGGCGGCGTGCTTAAAACGTTAAGAAAAAAAGAGTGGGAGTTAATGCTGCCCTATCTTGAAGAGAACGAACGATTATTCAACATAAAGATAAAAGATTTACTCACGGTAAACGGTGAAGTTAAAGATCCGCGAAATGTATATCGTAAGGTCGTGCCTCATGTTACCGGCGCACTCGGATCAAAAACATACGAGGATGACGCAGAAGAAGTAATAGAAGAGGAAATTATTTATAAAGCAGGGTAAATCCCCCTTCCCCCCTTTAAAAAGAAAAGGGGGGAAAAATAAAAATTAACACCGCGCGGAGCTTCCCCTTCAAACCCTTAATAAATGGGGTGGCTAACAAAGCGAGCCGGGGGACTCTGCTGCTTTCGTTTAAACAGGTTCTTAGCAGACATGAGGAGGAATAGTGTCTTTAAAAATAAAGAAAGGAAGCGCAGCGAAAAGCTTAAAAAGCGCTGTTGAAGAGATATCAGGCGTAGATATCAGTGTATGCCTGCAGTGCAAAAAATGCTCCAGCGGTTGTCCGGTAACTGAGTTTTCCGGATCTTCTCCATCGGAAATATTAAGAAGACTGCAACTTAACGCAGGGGAAGAACTGCTTGAGAGCGGTATTATCTGGCTTTGCGCATCATGCGAGACATGCTACGCGCGTTGTCCTATGAAAATCGATATGGCTGCAGTTATGGACGCGCTGCGCAGTATTGCGGTAAAAACGCGCGCACCAAAACCGGAAGGCGATGCTCCGCTCTTCAATAATATATTGCTAAGAATGATCAGGTTTTTCGGCAGATCTTATGATATTGCCGCTATGGCACTTTACAAGGCAGGTACAGGATCTTTTTTGAAAGATACTGACAAGCTCCCGACTATCTTAAAAAAAGGCAAGATAGCTATTTTACCTCCACGCGGCGGGGATATAGAGACCGTGAGACGAATATTTAAAAAAATTGAGCAAGACAGATGATATCTAAATCAAAACTAAAATACGCTTATTATCCGGGATGTTCGGCTGAGTCTACGGCACGCGATCAGCATTCTTCCGCAATGGCTGTGGCGCAGGCATTGGGTGTTGAGATGACTGAGATAAAGGGCTGGACCTGCTGCGGTTCTACGCCGGGCCACCAGACCGACAGGATTTTAGCAGCGTCTCTTGCTGCCGCAAATCTTGCTAAGGCGCGCGATCTGGGACTTGATATGATTGTAAACTGCGCTGCCTGCTACAGCAGAATGAAAAGCGCAAATTTTGAAATAGCAAATGACATTGAAATAAGAAGAAAAGTTGAAGATGCGATAGGGAAAAATTATGACGGTTCTGTAAAGGTAAAACATTTTATTGAAGTGCTTTTGAATGATATTGGAATCGATGCTATAAAGAACACAGTTACCAATCCAATCGCAGGGCTTAAGGTTGCTCCATATTACGGATGTTTGCTCGTTCGTCCTCCTGATGTAACTAAGTTTGATAACCCCGAAAACCCGGTTTTCATGGACAGGCTGGTAAAAGCCATGGGCGGCGAGAGCATCGACTGGCCTCACAAGGTAGAGTGTTGCGGCGCAGGGCTCACCCTGACAAGAGTTGATGTTGTGTTAAAGCTTACGGAATCGATTCTGCGTATGGCTAAAGAATCCGGCGCCGATTGCATCATAGTAGCGTGCCCTATGTGCCAGATGAACCTGGATATGAGACAACTTGATATCGCAAAAGAGACAGGGAAAAAATATAATATGCCGGTTTTATATATATCTCAGCTTCTGGGTTTGTCATTCGGCATTAATGAAAAAGAACTCGGCTTGAATAAACTAATGATATCACCTTCCGCTGTTTTAAATATAACTAAAGGCGAAAGATAATAATAAATTATGAAAAAAAATAAAACTAAAATGACCGGATCTGTGCTCGTGCAGGGCGGAGGAATTGCCGGTGTCCAGGCAGCACTCGATCTTGCCAATTCCGGCTTTAAAGTTCAGCTTATTGAACGCTCTGCCACTATCGGCGGTATGATGTCGCATCTGGATAAGACATTCCCTACGGGCGACTGCGCAACATGTATTGTGTCGCCTAAACTGGTTGAGTGCGCCAGGAACCTCAACATAGAAATACATACTCTTTCCGAGATTGAAACAATTGAAGGTGAGCCTGGTAATTTTACTGTAAATATAAAAAAGTCACCAGGGTACATAAATGAAAAAATCTGCAATGACTGCGGCGACTGTACAAAAGTTTGTCCTGTTGAAATAACCGACAAATTTAACCGCGACCTGGGAACAAGAAAGGCAGTACAAAAATATTATCCGCAGGCAATACCGAATAAGCCTTATATGCTTAAGCTGGGGCATGCTCCTTGCAAGATTGCATGTCCGGCAAATATTAATGTTCAGGGATATATTCAGCTTATTAAAAAAAAGGAATATATAAAAGCTGTTAATCTTATAAGGGAAAGAAACCCTCTTTCCGCTATATGCGGCCGGGTTTGTACCCATCCATGTGAAACAGCCTGTACACGAAGTAAGGTTGACTCGGCAGTGGCAATCAGGCAATTGAAGCGGTTTGCCTCTGATAAAGAGATGGAAATGATTGAGTCCGGGGCGATTTCTCTTCCTGATGAGAAGATTCCTTCACCTGACGCGAAGAAGGTAGCGATAGTCGGGGCAGGGCCTTCGGGTGTTACAGCCGCCCAGGATCTTGCGGATCGCGGTTATGCTGTGACCGTATATGAAGCGCGTTCTGCTGCAGGCGGCATGTTGCGCTGGGGGATTCCTGATTACCGTCTCCCTGAAAGAATTCTGGATTACGAAATTGAACTTATCCGGCGAAAGGGAGTCACTTTTGTTTTTAACTGCACAATAGGGAAAGATATTTCCATTAAAAAGCTGCGTGAAGAAAATGAAGCAGTATTTATAGGTATAGGAACACAAAAAAGTGCTGCACTTGGGATTAAGGGTGAAGATCTTGCCGGTGTTGAATACGGTCTTGATTTTTTATTCAGGGTTAATTCGAAAGACAGCAAGCCTTCTGTAAAAGGACATGTGGTAATAGTCGGCGGCGGTGATGTGGCAATGGATGCTGCGAGTTGTGCGCTTCGGCTCGGCGCGGAGACTGTTACTATCGTCTATAGAAGGAGCGCGGCAGAAATTCCGGCTTCACAGGAAGAACTGGATAATGTAAAAGAAGAGGGTGCAAGGTTCCGGTTCCTGACTGATCCGGTTGAGTTTACCGGCAACGGAAACGGTCGACTTAAAAAGATGAAGTGCATAAAGATGGAGCTTGGGGAACCGGATGAATCCGGCAGACGAAGGCCTGTTCCTGTTAAAGGTTCTGAGTTTGAAATAGAAGTTGATACAGTTATAGTTGCCATAGGTAGCCAGGCGGAAACGATCCTTACGGATTATATCCCTGTTAATAAACGGGCCAATATTATTACTGACAATTTCGGATTAACTGAAAAAGACGGCATTTTCGCTGGTGGCGATGTCGTTACTGGTCCTGCGACTGTAATAGAAGCCGTAGCAGCAGGCAAGCTTGCAGCTGAATCGATTGATCTTTACATACGCCGCGGCGAAGCGCGCGATGTTAAACGTTTCAAAGACACTCTGAAACCTGTTCCGGAGAACCTCCTTCCTGCAACTAATACCATTGAAAAAAAATCCCGTGCTAAAGCCTGCAAATTGCCTGTAGAGAAAAGAAATAATAATTTTAATGAGATAGAAACTGCCTTTACGGAGGATAACGCGGTTGCGGAATCCGAACGATGTTTAAACTGCGCCTTATGTTCCGAATGTATGGAATGTGTCGCTGCCTGCGAAAAGAATGCCATTGATCATGATATGAAAGCTCAAAATACTGAGCTGGAAGTCGGGTCTGTCATTCTTGCTCCGGGATTTAATGAGTTCGATGCCGAACTCAAAGGCGAATACGGATTTAACCGTTATACCAATGTGCTTACCAGCGTCCAGTTTGAACGTATGCTTTCAGCCACTGGCCCTTATGGCGGGCATGTGCTGCGCAGGGATGATCAAAAAGATGCGAAGCGGATAGCATGGATACAATGTGTCGGTTCCCGCGACTCAAACTGCGGAAACGAATATTGCTCGTCCATCTGCTGTATGGCCTCCACAAAACAGGCCATGATCGCCAGGGAACATGTCAATGGCCTGGAAGCCGCGATATTTTATATGGATATCAGGGCATTCGGCAAAGATTTCGATCAGTATTATGAACGCGCAAGGAATACTGACGGTATTGAATATATAAGAAGTATCCCATCCCGTATTATAGAGATGCCGGGAACAAAAGACCTGCGTTTGCGATATCTTAATGATAAATTCGAGAACGAGGAGCGGGATTTCGATCTTGTTGTGCTTTCCGTAGGCCTCGACCCGAAGAATATTTCCAGGTCAATCTCGCATTTAGGTATCGAGCTGAATGATTTCGGTTTTTGCGCGACTGACAGGTTTGATCCGCTCAGGACATCACGTCCGGGTGTGTTTGTTGCGGGAGTTTTCCAGGAACCGAAGGATATACCGGAAACCGTTACGCAGGCCAGCGCTGCCGCTTCCATGAGCATGGAACTTTTATCGCTGGCGCGCAATACGCTTATAAGCAAAAAAATATTTCCGACTGAGCATGATATCACGGACGAAGCACCGAGAATCGGAGTGTTTGTATGCCATTGCGGAATTAATATAGCTTCGGTTGTAGATGTTGAAAAAGTTACCGAAACCATATCCAACGATCCGGATGTTGTTTTTGCAAATCACACAATGTATACATGTTCGGATTCAAGTCTGTCGGAAATAAAAAAAGCTATAATCGAAAACAGACTTAACCGCGTTGTTGTTGCGTCATGCACGCCAAGAACCCATGAACCTCTGTTCCGCGAAACTTTGCAGGAGGCCGGGCTTAATCCGTATCTTTTTGACCTGGCAAACATCAGGGATCAATGCTCATGGGTTCATTCATCCGAACCTGAAGCAGCTACAGAAAAGGCTATAGATCTTGTACGCATGTCAATCGCAAGGGCCCGCCTGCTGACTCCTCTTGAAGGAGAAGTTCTCGCAGTAAATCAAAGCGGCCTTGTTATCGGGGGCGGTCTTTCCGGGATGACGGCAGCACTTTCTCTTGCAGAACAGGGTTTCAAAATTCATCTGATTGAACGCACCGGTTCTCTGGGCGGGAACCTGCTGAAAATATACAGAACGCTGGAACATGATGACATTTCGGAATTAACCGCAAATTTGATAAAACGCGTAGAGAACCATCCGAGCATAAGTCTTTACATGTCAACGGATGTCGCGTCTGTTTCAGGACATGTCGGAAAATTTCTTGTTAAGCTTTCAATTAACGGAAAGAACGTCGAGGTTCAATGCGGCGCAATAATTGTAGCAACAGGCGCCGAACAGGCGGAAACCGCAGAATACCTGAATGGGAAATCCGATAATGTTATTACACAGATTGAGCTGGAAAAGCGTTTACAAAAAGGAGAATTTTCCAAAAATAATTCTAATGTTGTGATGATACAGTGTGTCGGCTCACGCAATGATGAACACGCCTATTGCAGCAGGGTATGCTGCTCCATGGCTGTTCAAAACGCTTTAAGTATAAAGGAAAAATCACCGGATACAAACGTATTTGTTCTATACCGCGATATGAGAACATATGGTTTCCGCGAGTCATATTATAAAAAAGCGCGTGAAGCCGGCGTTGTCTTTATCCGCTACGACCGGAATAATCCTCCTGCAGTTTCGGATGACAATGGTATTGTTGTTAAATTAAAAAGTCCTGATTTTCCTGAAGAACTTGAGATAGAAACGGACTTAGTAGCGCTTAGCACAGGAATAAATGCTGTGGATAACAAGCGTCTCTCCGATATGCTTAAAGTGCCTCTTAACGCGGACGGTTATTATGTTGAGGCTCATTTAAAGCTTCGTCCGGTAGATTTTACTACAGAAGGAATTTTTTTATGCGGGCTTGCCCATTCCCCGAAATTTATAGACGAGAATATTTCGCAGGCACGCGCAGCTGCATCGCGCGCAGCAACAATACTGTCAAAGACCCAGCTGCAGGCCGGCGCCCAGGTTTCTTTTGTAGATCAGAAAAAATGTATTTCGTGCATGACCTGCCTGAAATCCTGCCCGTACGGTGCGCCGTTTATCAACGTGGATCACAAGGCGGAGATAGTTGCGGCAAAATGCATGGGATGCGGCATCTGCGCTTCGGAATGCCCGGCGCGGGCAATACAACTAAGCCATTTTATGGCGAAACAGATTATCACAATGATCGATGCAATACTATGAAAACAAATAAATTTGAACCGAAAATTATAGCATTCTGCTGCCATTACTGCGCTTATGCTGCGGGAGACCTGGCAGGCTCCATGCGTCTTCAATACCCGGCGAATATACGCATTATACGCACACCATGCACAGGCAAACTTGAAGTCGAATATTTCATGAGGGCTTTCGAGAAAGGCGCCGACGGTGTGCTTATAGCTGGATGCGAGGAAGGAAGCTGTCATTTTATTGAAGGAAATTTAATGGCAAAGCGCCGCGTCAATTATTCCCGCGGACTACTGGAAGAGGCCGGGTTTGAAAAAGAGCGGATAAGAATGATCAATCTTTCGGCAGCCATGGGAAACCGTTTCGCGGAGCAGGTTCGCGACATGGTGGAAAGTATTCGCGAACTTGGCCCAAGCCCGCTTAACCGGTCCGAAAAATTGAATAAACAGGAGACATATATATGATAGTTGCGGAAAGAAAAAAAATAAATGAACTTGTAGATATATTAAAAGGACACAAAAAAATACTGGTGCTCGGATGCGGGACATGCGTTACAGTATGTCTTGCCGGCGGCGAACGCGAAGTAAGCATTATTTCCTCAGCGCTGCGTATTGCTTCCAGGCTTAAAGGCTTAAACTTTGAAATTGAGGAGTACACAATTGAGCGTCAGTGCGACAATATATTCATAGAAGAAATAGCCGATAAAGTCGAAAGGAATGATGTTGTCCTTTCATTGGGATGCGGCGCCGGAGTTCAGGCTATTGCCGAAAGATTCCCGATGAAACCGGTTTATGCGGGACTTAATACCGCGTTTATCGGCATACTCGAAGAGAGAGCAGTCTGGGCGGAAAAGTGCGCGGCCTGCGGTGCGTGCGTTCTTCATGAATTCGGCGGCATTTGCCCTATAACACGCTGTGCAAAGCACATGCTGAACGGGCCCTGCGGCGGCTCACGCGAAGACCGCTGCGAAGTGCGTCCCGATCGGGAGTGCGCGTGGCAGCTTATTTACAAGAGGCTAAGCAATATCGGGGAACTCGACAGGTTAAAGCGCATAAGAGAGCCGAAGAACTGGAATGCAAGTCTCTCCGGCGGCAGCCGTATAATTATACGCGAAGACCACAGAATATAAATTGCGGATTTAACATACCCTGCTTTCCCCATTTTATTTCATTAAAAAATTGGGGAAAGCATAAAGTCCCGCTTACCTTCCGACTGATTTAAACAATTCAAAAAACTTGATTGAAATTTAGATTCTTACCATGTACAGTATATAAAAAGTGTATATGGAGTATGAAAATTAATGAACAAATGGCTTTTAAAAAAAGGGCTTTACGACAGTGCATACGAACATGATTCATGCGGCATAGGATTTATTGCTCATATCAAAGGAATAAAATCGAACGATATCGTTAAACGCGGGCTTGAGATTCTCGAAAGGATGGAGCACAGGGGCGCTGAGAGCGCAGACAACAGGACAGGCGACGGCGCCGGTATTTTATTGCAGATACCTCACGATTTTTACTCAAGTAAAGTCGCCGGCATTCCTGAAACCGGACAATACGGCACCGGCCTTGTGTTTCTTCCGCCTGATAAAAGCGAAGCTGAAAAATATATTTCATTGCTTACAGAAATAACTGAATCGGAAGGACAAAATATAATTTCATGGAGAGATATTAAAGTTGATAATTCGGTTATCGGCGAAATAGCGAAACGATCCGAACCTGATATTAAACAGGTTTTCATTACAGGGAAGTCCTCTCAGGACACCGCCACGCTGGAGAGAAAACTGTATATTATACGCAAACAAATTGAAAACAAAATCCGGAATTCTTCCCTGGAACAGAAGGACTTGTTTCACATACCTTCGCTTTCCGCAAAGACCATTGTGTATAAAGGCATGCTGATGCCGGATCAGTTGAAGAAATATTTTTTCGATCTGCAGGACGAAAAGCTAACGAGCGCAATTGCCCTGGTACACTCAAGGTTCAGCACAAATACATTCCCTTCGTGGGACCTTGCCCAGCCGTTCAGAATACTCGCACACAACGGTGAAATAAATACTATAAAAGGAAACCGTTTCTGGATGCAGGCGAGAGAATCTTCTTTTTCGTCCGATTTGTTCGGCGAGGATATAAAAAAAATTCTGCCTGTGATAGAGCCGGGAAAAAGCGACTCCGCATCTCTTGATAATGCACTTGAGATGCTTGCTGCTACTGGCCGCTCGCTTCCACATGCAATAATGATGCTTATCCCTGAATCATGGAATGATAAAAATCCCATATCGGAAGACCTGAAATATTTCTATGAATATCATGCGACATTTATGGAGCCATGGGACGGGCCTGCGTCCATTGTGTTTTGCGACGGCCGCTATGTTGGCGGTACGCTTGACCGGAACGGCCTCCGGCCTTCGAGATATTATATTACAAAAAATGACATGATAGTAATGGGTTCGGAAGTCGGCGTGCAGACATTCGCTCCGGAGGAAATATTATACAAAGGCAGGCTTATGCCGGGCAAACTTCTTCTTGTTGATACCGAAGAAGGCAGAATAATACCTGACGAAGAAATAAAAGATTCTATAGCGCATGGAAAACCGTATAAAAATTGGATACAGGAAAACCGGATCAACCTTCACGATATTCAATTCACGGAAGAATCGCAGGTTGAAATAACAGGAGGCAAGCTGCATCAGCTGCAAATTGCTAATGCATACACAAGAGAAGATATCGAGACTATTATTTTACAGATGGCTTTAACTTCGCAGGAGCCAACAGGTTCAATGGGAACAGATACGCCGCTCGCGGTATTCTCGGATAAGCCGCAGCCGCTTTTTAACTATTTTAAGCAGATGTTTGCCCAGGTCACAAACCCTGCAATTGATTCAATTCGCGAAGAACTTGTAATGACACTGACCAGTTTTTTAGGAAGTCACGAAAATCTTTTGTCTGAAACAGAAAAGCACTGCTGCCTAATTAAATATTTTCGGCCTGTTTTTACAAATTCCGGGATACAGAAAATAAAGAATTTAAATAATCCGGCTTTTAAAAATACCATTATTGATGCGACATTCGCGGCTTTAAGCGGAAAATCTGCACTTGAAAAAGCCATGGATAAAATCTGCCGGGAGACAGAAGAAAAAGTGGATGAAGGTTGCACAATCATAATTATATCGGACAGGAATACCGGGCGCGATTATGCACCCATCCCTTCCCTTTTGGCATGTGCAGGCATTCACCATCATCTGATAAGAGTTAAAAAAAGAACAAGAACCGCTTTGCTTGTAGAAGCAGCCGAACCAAGGGAAGTTATGCATTTTGCATTGCTCTTCGGCTATGGAGCAGATGCCGTTAATCCTTATGGCGTGCTTGCTACTATTAATAATTTATGCGAAGAAGGGAAAATACCATCTGAAATTAAGCCGAAACAGGCTGAAGAAAATTATTTAAAAGCTGTTGATAAAGGGCTACTAAAGGTCATTTCAAAGATGGGCACATCCACTCTCAGAAGCTATCGTGGAAGTCAGATATTCGAAGCAGTCGGGCTGGGAAATGAAGTTATAGAAAAATATTTTACAGGAACCGACTCAAGGATAGAAGGAATCGGAATTGGGGAAATAGAGAAAGAGACGCTTATTAAACACGAGGCCGCTTTTATTAAAGGTAAGAGCATTCTTGAATCGCAGGGTGTTTATCAGTTCCGAAAATACGGAGAAAAACACGCATGGAACCCCGATACAATACGTTTGCTTCAGCAGGCAATACGCACTTCCGATTATAAAAGATACAAGGAGTTCTCGCGTATTTCAGATGAGCAGAACAGCAGGCCGCATGTAATCCGCGGCCTGTTTGAATTTAAAAACAATCCTGTACCGTTAAGCGAGGTCGAATCGGTTCAGAATATTTTAAAAAGGCTGACTACCGGCGCCATGTCGTACGGTTCCATTAGCAAGGAGGCGCATGAGACCATCGCCATAGCTATGAACTCTATGGGCGGAAGAAGCAACACCGGAGAGGGAGGCGAAGATCCCGACAGATTCATAAGACGGCACGACGGCTCCCTGCCCAGAAGCGCGATTAAACAAGTAGCTTCCGGCAGATTCGGAGTAACCAGCCATTACCTTGCGGACGCGGACGAGATACAAATAAAAATAGCTCAGGGCGCGAAACCGGGCGAGGGAGGGCAGCTCCCGGGACACAAGATCGATAAAATTATAGCAAAGACCCGGTACTCTACTCCGGGTGTAACTTTGATATCGCCGCCGCCTCACCACGATATATATTCGATTGAAGATCTGGCCCAGCTTATTTTCGATCTTAAAAACGCCAATCCTGCAGCGCGCGTTAGCGTAAAGCTTGTTTCGGAAGCCGGCGTGGGGACAATTGCGGCCGGAGTTGCAAAAGCGCACGCGGACAACATACTCATCAGCGGCTATGACGGCGGCACGGGAGCAAGTCCTTTAAGCTCCATTAAGCACGCCGGGCTGCCGTGGGAGCTGGGACTGTCAGAGACGCATCAGACCCTTGTGCGGAACAACTTAAGGGGCCGTGTGCGGCTTCAGACCGACGGCCAGTTAAAAACAGGGAAGGATGTCGTTCTTGCAGGCATTCTCGGTGCAGAGGAATTCGGATTCGGCACAGGCGTTCTTATTTCACTGGGATGCGTTATGATGCGAAAATGCCATTTAAATACATGCCCTGTGGGAGTAGCAACGCAGAACCCGGAACTTAGAAAAAAATTTAAAGGCAGGCCGGAGCACCTGATCAATTATTTTACTTTCTTATGTACCGAAGTGTGCGAGATTATGTCCGATCTCGGAATACGCAAATTTGAGGACTTAATCGGAAGAACGGATTTATTGTCTGTCAGAAAGACCGATCACTGGAAAGCTGGAAAAGTCGATCCATCGGGAATTCTGTACAGAGTCCCTGAAGCCGGTAAAAACGCTGTTTACTGTGTTGAATCCCAGAAACACAGAATTGATAATGTTATCGATAAAAAGATACTTGAAAAGGCAGTTCCTGCAATGAATAACGGCGGCGAAATGCATGTACAGGTAAAATTACAGGTGCACAACACCGACCGCGCTGTAGGCGCTATGCTTTCATACGGGATATCCTCCAGATACGGAGAAAAAGGCCTGCCGGAAAACAGTATAGAATGCCTGTTTACAGGAAGCGCAGGACAGAGCTTCGGTGCATTCCTCGCCAGGGGCGTGACGTTCAGACTCGAAGGCGATTCCAACGATTATCTCGGCAAAGGGCTTTCAGGCGGAAGAATAATTCTGACTCCGCCGCGCGGCTCAACATTCAAGGCTGAAGAAAACATTATAGCCGGGAACACATCGCTTTACGGAGCTACAGACGGTGAAGCATTTATACGCGGAATTGCAGGCGAACGTTTTTGCGTTCGCAACAGCGGAGCCATTGCCGTCGTAGAAGGCACGGGCGATCATTGCGCCGAATACATGACAGGCGGGCGCGTAATAGTGCTGGGTAAAGTCGGACGCAACTTCGCGGCAGGCATGAGCGGCGGCATTGCTTATGTTCTGGACTCTGCAGGCAACTTTGATTATTTCTGCAACAAGGGCATGGTTGAGCTGTCGCCGGTAAGAGACTATGAAGACCAGGAATTCATTATTGAATGGCTGCGGAAACATATAAAATTTACGGATAGCGCAATAGCAAAGGATGTTCTTAAAAACTGGTACGAATATCTTCCTAAATTTATAAAAGTTATTTCTTTTGAATACAAACGCGCCCTGAACGAAATGAAGATATCGATGATCGACGAAAAATTAAAGAAGATTCGGGAAGAAGAACAACTGGAGGAAGTTTTCTAATGGGAAATCCCTCAGGTTTTTTAAACATAAAAAGAAAAGAAGGCGGATACAGGCCTGTAGAAGAACGGGTTCACGATTACCGTGAAGTCGAGGTGGACTTGCCGGAAGATGCAAGAAAAGAGCAGGCATCGAGATGCATGGACTGCGGAGTTCCGTTCTGCCACTGGGCCTGCCCTGTCTCCAATATAATGCCTGAATGGCAGGATAAAATTTATCAGGGAGATTTTAAATCGGCTTACGAAATGCTCCAGGAAACAAATAATTTTCCCGAGTTCACAGGGCGTGTGTGTCCTGCTCCATGCGAGGCATCATGCGTGCTGTCGATCAATGACGATGCCGTTACTATCAGGAACAATGAACTGTTTGTAATCGAAAAAGCCTTTAAAGAAGGATATGTTAAACCGAAAGTGCCTTCTGAAAGGACTGGTAAAAAAATTGCAGTTATAGGCAGCGGCCCGGCCGGGCTTGCATGTGCGGATCTGTTAAACAAAGCAGGGCATACTGTTGTTCTTTATGAGGCAGACGACGCAGTCGGAGGATATTTAAGGTACGGCATTCCGGATTTTAAACTCGATAAAAACATCATCGACCGCCGTGTAGATATTCTTAAACAGGAAGGACTTATTATTAAAACAGGAACAAAGATCGGAAAGAATATTAGTGATTTAAAAAAAGAATTCGATGCTGTATGCATAACCGCAGGCGCAAGACAAGCCAGGGATCTCAATATACCGGGCAGGGATTTAAAAGGAATATACTTTGCTCTGGAATATCTTTCCCAGCAAAATAAAATAGTGAAAGGCGCTGTCATTCCCGAAGAGGATCTTATTCGGGCGTATAATAAGTACGTTGTCGTTATCGGCGGCGGCGATACAGGCTCGGACTGCGTAGGTTCGGCCAACAGGCAGGGAGCTTCGAAAATTACTCAGATTGAGCTTTTACCAAGGCCTAACGATCACAGGACAGAGGATGAGCCGTGGCCTTTATGGCCTAAACTGCTTAAAACTTCCAGTTCGCACGAAGAAGGCTGCGAAAGGATGTGGAACATACTTACAAAAAAATTTAACGGCGAAAACGGAATTCTGAAAAGCATCTCGGCCGTTCTGGTGGAATGGTATTATGATGCGCGTAATTATAAAATGAAGGAAATTCCAGGCACTGATTTTGAGATTAAAGCCGATATGGCTTTCCTTGCAATGGGTTTTCTTCATGTGGAGCACGACCTTGCCGATCATCTCGGACTTAAGCTGGATCTGCGGGGGAATATTGCTGTAGATGCGAATTATTCGACTAATGTGGACTCCGTATTCGCTGCGGGAGATTCGGTTGCAGGGGCTTCGCTTGTTGTACGCGCAATCTCACAGGGCAGAGAAGCAGCACATGCTATTGATTCCTATTTAAGAAAAGAGTAATTAAGATATCACTCTGTTTAGTATTCTGTACAAATCATAAATATTAAACGGCTTTTTAATGAAATCATAAGAGCCCATTTTTATCATATCGTCCTTTTTTATCTCAAGCTTGCCGCTCATCAGGACAACCGGTATATTTTTATTTATCTTCTTTATCTCATTAAAAACCATTTTCCCGTCCATTTCGGGCATCACCATATCCACGAAAACGATATCAGGATTAATTTCGGTTAAATCAGCAATGGCTTTCTTCGCATCCCGCATAACAACAGCATTCTTTAAATTAGCTTTTCTGAATACAAGTTTCATTAAATTTACTATTTCTTCTTCGTCATCGATCAGCAATATGCGAAGATTCTTTATTCTTTCAATATCCACGCTTGTCGATTTGTTGGCGCCGTTTTTTTTGCCATCGTCATTTTTTATTGCAGCCGGAAGCAGAATTGTAAATGTCGTACCTTTGTTTTCTTCGCTTTCTACGGAAATAAATCCGTGATGCTGTTTAATTATTGCGTTCGTAACCGAAAGCCCAAGGCCGGTGCCCGATATCTCCTGTTCATCCTTAGCGTACGCCCCTTTTGTAGTAAAGAAAGGCTCAAATACCCTTGCCTGGGTCTCGGGATCCATCCCTATACCTGTGTCTTTAAAAATTATTTCAACAAAATTATCCCTGTCGCATACGGATATTGTAATTTTGCCTTTAACTTTCGGTTTTATTGCGTGCATCGAATTAATTAATAAATTTAAAAATACCTGTTCCATCTGGCTGGAATCGCAAATAGCAGTAAATTTATTAGTATAATTCTTTTCCACTTCAACATTCTGAAAACGAAGCTGACGTTCCTGCATCTGCACAGTGCTGTCAATTACATCCCTTATATTCTGCGGTATAAGTGCAGGCTGGCTGGGACTCGCGTACGCGTTCATATTTTCTACAAGCGCCCCGCCGCGCATTGTTGCCTTCTCAATTTCAGCAAGCGATTTCCTGACTTCATCCAGCGAGTCTTCGCTTAATGAAAGCTGGGTATGACCCAGTATTATTGAAAGAATATTATTGAACTCGTGCGCTATTCCTCCGGTCAAAGTGCCGATGGATTCCTGTTTCTGCATCTGGATGAATTGTATCTCCAGTTCTTTTTTTTCTTCCTCAGCCTGTTTTAATTCCGTAATATCCGAAACGACCATTAGTATGCTTTCTTTTTTTCCTATTATAGCTCTCTTTAAAGTTATGTCCGCCCAGAAAATTTTATCATTGCTGCCTATTGTCAGCCATTCGAAACTTACCGCGTTTCCTTCCAGTCCAAGCGACTGCATTAGATATTCGATTTTATCCGAAACTTCCTTATCAAATACATCGTCTATCCTTTTATTGAGCACATCCTTTTCGCTGGTCTTGAAAAAATTCAGAAACGTTTTATTGACCGATTCAATTTTTAAATTTGTGCTGTCAATAGTCAGAATACCGTCCGGGACGCTTGTAACAATATTTTCATAATGTTCTCTAAGCGCTTTGTTCTCAACTTTCAGCTTATAGTTTTGTACGGCGTTTTTAATGGGAATAAGGATATCGGAGATGTTATCAAGGGGTTTTAAAAGATAATTATATGCATTCAGCGCGACTGCCTGTCTCGCGCTTTCCAGATTCGCATATCCTGTTACCAAGATAACCGGCAGATCGTCATCTATCGTTTTTATTCTGGAAAGAAATTCAATGCCGTCCATACCTTCCAGCTTAATATCCGAAATAATTACGTCAAATTTGCCTTCATCGACCAGTTCAAGCGCTTCTTCTGCAGAAGCAACTGCGGTAACTTTACAGTTCTTTTTAGAAAGACGGCCGGCGAGAGAAGTCCTGAAATCAATATCATCTTCAACCAACAGGAGGTTTACTTTTTCTTCTTTAATTATATTCAAATTTAATTCCCCCTCTCTTATTATGAAACCTTAATAGTATATGGAATTATAACATTGAATACCGTGCCGTACCCGGCTGAGCTGCTTACATCTATGTTGCCGTTAAAGCGCTTTACAATATTGCCCGCAATTGCAAGTCCAAGGTCTTTTCTGCCCCTGCCGAATTTGGTCGTATCGGATGTATCGAAAATCTCGACTATTTCGTTTTCCGGGATTATATCCCCGTTGTCCCGGATATCCACATGCACTCCCTCGGCACCGCTCGAAGTCCTTATGCTTATATCCCCGTTTTCCCTTATAGCTTCGAAAGCATTCATTATTATGTTGGTGAACACCTGGTTAATCTGCATTGAATCCGACATTACAACCGGAAGCCCCTGCTCCAGGTCCTTATTAAATTTAACATTTACCTTTGAGAATATTTCGCTCTTTGCCGCAATAATTTTATCTATTACTTCGTTAATATCAATTTCAATTATATATAAATTTTCGTAAGTCCTGGAAAATGACATAAGGTCGGTTATTATAATTTTACTTTCCCTTGTGGCCTTTTCTGCTTCAACAAGTTTTGGCCGGCGCGGATCGCTTTCCTGCATATCGTCCAGAACATCCTGCAGGTAGTTCCGCACAGCCCCCATGGGATTATTTATCTCATGGGCAATCCCTGCAGCAAGCTGAGCCACGCTAATCATTTTTTCAGCTTTTAGTAATTCCTCCTCGCTCCTCCGTAAATCAATTAAAGCCTTGTCCAGTTTTTTATTAACTACGTCTAATTCTTCGGTCCTTTGATCTATGCTAATCTGGAGTTCCTCGTTCAGGATTTGATTTTTTTCCAGCGAGTCCATAACGGCGCCATTCTGATCATTCGTGATATCCGAGTTGTCTTTTATGGTTTCTATGTAATCAAAAATGTGTCCGCCGATAAAAAACGTAATGGGGATAAGAAATAACGCAATTCTACCTAACCCAGACAGGTGTGACACATACCATTCTATAAAATAATAAATAATAATTACAAGAACTATTCCGCCGGTCACGGAAAAAAATTCACGTTTATTAAAAACCCTGTTCTGCCATTTAATTTCGTATATACACGAGTCTGCTCCCTCTGCAGCGCACTGGACTTCCTTAACACGGGCAAATGGAAGTCCGTAAATTGTGGGAATGGCCGAATATCCGCCTTGTACATTCAGGCAGTTATTTTTATCCTGTTTATATTTACCCATGAACTGACTTTGTATCACAGCAAAGTTCTTCTTAAACTCAAGAATTTGCAAATCCGCAACCTTAGTTATTCTGGGATTCAGCCTGATCAGGGATTTATAGGTAAACGACGGGGTAGGACTTAATGTGAATAATATCTTTAATACTCCCCATGATTCGCCGTACTTTATGGAATTGAGACCGTATCTATATGCAATATCGGGGTCGCCTGTATAATTAACCAGTTTTTTTAACAGCCTGCACCAGTAATCGTAACTGATCCAGTTATGTTCATTATCAAAATAATCGACAGGCACTCCTGAGCTTTCCATGAACTCGACAAGCTTGTCTGTTCCGTATTCTTCTTCAAATGACCTTATTATTGGGCCCACTACCCGTGCGCTCATCTCTATCTTTGTATTTTTCCTGTCTATGTTTTCTCGTTTCACTTTTTTGTTTTCCCGAAGTTAAACACCTGATCCCCGTGCCGGGAGGTTTTCCGGCAAAAGATGCAAAGGGGTAACCAATTAAAAAGCCCTTACGTTTAAGCGGAAATTATTTATATCAAATTCCGGAAAAATAAGCAAATATTTTTTTAATGTAGGGAAAAATATCACTTGAACAGTTGTTAATCAGATACATTATGAATTTATTGTACAATATTACTGGTACGCAGTCACATTCGATTAAAGAGATCAATAATGCTAAAAATTGAAAAGTGATACTGTACTAAAAACAGCAAAAAATCAATAATTATAGAGTTAAATGAACTACACTTTCGCATATAAGCCCCTCCTGCTTCTTCTGCTTTTAGTTGCAGCATGGGCTTATTTCAAATACAAAAAAGGATTTCCTGCAATTGCATTTTCCCTGACTGGCAGGATCGCAAAATTCACAGGCAGATTCGGCAGATTAGCAGGCATTGTGCCATTAATTCTGCGTACTGCCGCGCTTGCGCTCCTGGTATTAGCTGCTTCAAGGCCGCAGCTCTATAACGTGTCACGCGACACACGCTCGCCCGGAGTCGACATAATGCTTTGTCTTGACACTTCGGGCACAATGCGGGCAATGGACTTTATTCTTAATAACGAACGCGTAACAAGACTAATTGCGGTAAAAAAAGTGGTTACCGACTTTATTAAAAAGCGTGAATACGACAGGATAGGTCTTGTTGTGTTCGGAACCGAAGCATACACCCAGTCGCCGCTTACTATGGACAAAGGGCTTCTGCTTGCTCTCATAGAAAAACTCGAAATCGGGATGGCAGGCGACCGCACTGCGATCGGATCCGCAATTGCAGTGGGGGGCAAGCGCCTCAAAGACCTGGAAGCAAAGTCTAAAATTCTTATTTTGCTTACAGACGGCAGGAACAACACAGGGAGTATAACGCCCGAACAGGCAGCAGACGCTGTTAAAGCATTCGGAGTAAAAATATACGCGATCGGGGTTGGCGGCAGGGGGCCTGCGCCCATTGTAGATCAAACACCATTCGGCCCAAGGCTTGTCTATATACAGGAAGATCTGGACGAAAGCATGCTCACTAAAATTGCAGGCATAGGCGGCGGTCGCTACTTCCGCGCCAGCGACAGCAAAGAACTTTCGGAAATATACGACATCATCGATAAAGCAGAAAAACGCGAGATAAACATTAAGGAATTTTTTAATTTCAGGGAACTGTATCTTTATTTTTTAATACCTGCGTTTATTTTACTTCTTATCGAGATAGCATTAAAAACGACAATTTTAAGGATAATCCCATGAACTTTGATCAGCTATGGGCGCTCAACTTTTTGTGGATTGTCCCGCTCGCTGCACTCGCAATTATTTTCGGCCTCAGAAAAAAAAGAATCGCACTATTAAAATTTGCCGACAATAAACTTTTCCCGAAAATTACAGGAGAAGAAAAAAAAGGAAGAATTTATTTTAAGATAATTCTGTTCCTTGCTTCTCTTACTCTTATCGTCTTTGCTTTATCCGGCCCTAGATGGGGAAGCCGATACCAGGAAGTCAACCAGCAGGGGGTCGACATAATGATTGCGGTAGATGTATCCTCCAGCATGCTTGCCCAGGACGTTAAGCCGACCCGCATGGAGAATGCAAAAAGAGAGATTCATGATTTTATTAAAGCAGTGAACGGCGACAGGCTCGGGCTGGTTGCCTTTGCAGGCACAGCATTCGTACAGTGCCCTCTTACTCTCGATTACGCCGCTCTGCAAATGTTCCTGTCCGAGCTAGGCCCTGACTTGCTGCCTGTAGCAGGTACGGATATCGGTGCAGCGATTGACACAGCAGTATCCTCCTTTGACGAAAAGTCGAATACGGACAGGGTAATACTGCTAATTACAGACGGGGAAGACAATGAAGGCAAAGGCATCAAGGCTGCGGAGAGAGCAGCCGGCAAAAACATAAAGATATTCGTTTTCGGCACCGGCGACACAGCAGGCGCGCCGGTGCCTGCGACAGACGGCTCAGGTGGCTTCGTAAAAGACAGCCATGGGCAGCTTGTGCTTTCCAGGCTTGACGAAGCAGGACTCAGCAAAATAGCAACAGCGTCCGGTGGAAATTATGTGCGTTCTGTTGCAGGCGATCTTGATCTCGATCTTCTGTATTACAGCGGTATAAAACTGAAGACCGAATCAAAAACACTGAAAAGCGGGAAAGTCAAAGTTTTCGAGGAACGGTTCATGATCTTTGTTTTTGCTGCTCTTCTATTGCTGCTTATTGAAGGCTTTGTAGAAACAAGAGCAAAATAACCGTGACATCTGCATTTAAACCACGATTCGGCCGGAACATCTTCTAAATACTGCTATTAAAAATAAATATTTTTTATTTAAAAAATATTTTAATAAATCATATTATTTATTTGATTAAAATGAATTCAGCTTATATAATTTAAGCGACTGTTTTATCATATTATATTTTGCGAATAAAAAAACGATGAAATAATAATTGGAAACTTCCCCTTGTTTAATAGAAAATTTTTTTAACCATATTAAAAAATGAAAAAAATGCAACTTAACGCGGAACAAAAAAGTTCCGGTAAAAAAGCCGGATTTGATAAAAAACCGGCAAAACCCCGGAATAAAATTAAAACTACGCATAAGAACGCACCGGCAGAAAAAAAGTCCGCAATTCATAACGATATTCTTTCCACATTAATTGCTCAGGCACACGAAATGGTAATGATTACCGGGCTTGACGGCACAATCGAATATGTGAACCCCTATTTTGAAAAAATTACCGGTTACGACAAATCGGAAGTCCTTGGGAAAAATCCGCGCATATTAAAAAGCGGCCCGCATGATCCTTATTTATACAAAGAACTGTGGACCACTATAACCAAAGGCAAAAACTGGAGAGGCATCCTTATTAATAAAAAAAAGGACGGCTCTCTATACAGCGAAGAAGCAGATATTTTCCCAATTAAGGATACAAACGGCAAAATAATAAAATATGCATCTATAAGTCACGACATTTCCGAAAGAAAAAAAGCCGAAGAATATATACTGCAGCAGAATAAATTTTTTAATAATATGATAGAGGCCTTTACATATCCGGTTTATGTTATAGACGTACATACAGGCGGGATTCTCGTAGCAAACACAGCTGCGAAATCCCAGAACATAACAAACGGAATGCCGCATGAAAAAATACACTATGGCCTCAAGTTATTATCCGGCAAATCTGCGAAGGAATCCCTGCTTGAAAAAATTAAAAAGACAAAAGAGCCGGTCTTCATGGAATACACCATCAATGACAATAAAGGCAACCCGATATTCCGGGAGCTGTACGGCTATCCCATATTCGATGCACAGGGAAATGTAATCCAGATTATCGAATATATAATGGATATTACAGACAGGAAAAAATCCCAGGAAGAGCTGGTAAAATTATCGCAGGCTGTTGAACAGAGTTTAAACATAGTAATGATAACGGACAAATACGGTGTAATAGAATATGTCAATCCCAAGTTCACAGAAACTACCGGTTATTCGTTTCAGGAAGTGATAGGAGAAAAAGCGTCTTCCTTCGGGAAAATAAGCCCTGAAGAGAAAGGAAACTTCTGGGATATATTAAAGAAAGACGGAGAATGGCGCGGGGAATTCCACAACAAAAAAAAGAACGGGGAATATTACTGGGAATTCGCTTCGATATATTCAATTAAAAATTATCAGAATGTCGTTACACATTACATCAAGGATGCGGTTAACATCTCAAAAAGGAAACTGGCGGAGGACGAGCTAAAAGCAGCCAAGGAAAAAGCCGAGCTGGCAAACCGCTTCAAAAGCGAATTCCTTGCAAACATGAGCCACGAAATAAGAACTCCGCTTAACAGCATTCTCGGATTCATTGAGCTTCTGCTCACGACAGAGCTGGACAGGCAGCAGAAAGATTATTTTGAAACAATAAAGGACAGCTCCCGGGTGCTGCTCGGTATAATAGAGGATATTCTGGATTTCTCAAAAATTGAAAGCGGGAAACTTGAAATAGACAATATTAAATTTTACCTGAAGCATGAACTTGAACCTGTTGTGGAAATGTTCGTCGCAAGGGCGGATGAAAAAAATATTGAATTATTATACTTTATCGATCCTTCTTTACCCGAATATATTTTCGGAGACCCGCTCAGGATAAAGCAGGTGCTTAATAATCTTATCAGCAATGCAATAAAATTTACCCCCGAGAAAGGAAAAATATTCGTTGAAATTAAGCTTTTAGAACTACGTGATAATTTATGCCGCATAACATTCTCAGTTTCCGATAACGGGATTGGAATACCCGAGAGTAAGCAGAAAAAAATATTCGAAGCGTTTTTTCAAGCGGATTCTTCAGTATCCAGAAATTACGGCGGTACAGGACTTGGCCTTGCCATCTCGAGACATCTTGTTCACCTTATGGGAGGCGAACTGCAGCTTGAGAGCCGCGTAGCTGAAGGAAGCAGGTTTTATTTCGACCTGGCATTTACGGAATTCAGCGGCCTGGATATTTTTAAACGCGATTATGATTTCAGAGATGTGAAATGTTTTTTATTTAAAAAAAAGTATAATGATAAAATGCAACTCTATAATATTGAACGCTACCTGAAAGCTTTTAATATAGAGGTTGGAACTTTTTCTTCACTGGAAGAATTCAGCAGGCCGGATCACAATTTAAAAACTATTATTTTTACGGAATATTCAATACATACGCGGGACGAAATATCCGGGATACAACACGCCCTGCCCGACATACCAATTATAATGGTAGCAAACAGACTGGAAAAAGAATTCGCCAATCTTATAGTAAATAAAATCACTAAAATAATATACAAGCCGGTTTATGCTTCAAAAATAATAGGCGCGATTATTGAAATACTGTTCAACGAAAAACAAAAACCGTATGCGGACGCAATTGACGAAAAGGCAGGCAGGCCTTTTTTTTCAGCGGATGCGCTTGTTGCGGAAGATAACGCGATCAACCAGAAACTGATTACCTTAATGCTGAAAGAAATAGGAATTAAAGCCGACATCGCAAAAAACGGCACTGAGGCAGTAGAAAAATTCATTAAAGGAAAATATGATATTATTCTTATGGACGTAAATATGCCTGTAATGGACGGTATCCAGGCTACAGCGGAAATCCTTAAAATTGAAAAATCTAACGAGAAACAGCACACACCCATTGTAGCATTGACCGCCAAGTCAATTAAAGGAGACAGGGAAATAATAATCAATGCCGGAATGGATGATTATCTGTCAAAGCCCATCAGTATCAACAAGTTATGCGGAACGATATATCCTTTTTTAAAGCACAAACAAACAAACCTGTCACCTGACTCATCAGCAACTCAGAATCAGGAAAATCAGACTCAACAGGCAATAAGTCAAAAAACTGAACAACCGGCATTTTTACAGACAAATAATGTCGCATACGATCTGGCCGAGATTGCAGATGAACTCGGAGTAAGCATTGAATTTTTAAACAATCTGGTACGCCAGTTCATCGGTAACTTCGAGAATTATTTTTCTCTGATATCTGAAAGCGTAAAAACATATAATTTTGACGTAATCTACGCCGAAGCCCACAAAATGAAAGGAACTGCCTCTAATTTAAGGCTCAACAAACTGGCCGATTATTTTTCAAAGATGGAAGCAAACGCCAGAAATAAAGACCATGGAGATTACGGAGCATTATTAAATTTAATTAAAGAAGAAATTAAGATATTAAGAACTGACTTTATAAATCATTCGGAGCTTTAAAATATGTTCACAGGACTACAGGGCATTTCCATAGATGATGAAAAAATAAATCTCATGCTTGTTGAAGAACTTGCTGTTAAAGTAGGGCTTAACATAAAAAGCTTTATTGATCCCGTAGGCGCTATTGACTTTATAAAAAACAATAATATTGATATAGCATTTGTCGATTATCTAATGCCGCAGATGAACGGCATTGAAGTTGTAAAAAATATAAGAAAATTTCATCCTGACATACCGATTATTATGATCACTTCGATGGGAGGCGACGAGCAGTTAAAACTTTCCGCTATAGAAGCCGGCGCTACGGAATTTTTGCTTAAACCGCTCAGGGGCTCGGAATTTATTGCACGCATTACAAATTTATCCAATCTGAGAAAATACCAGCTCCTGTTAAAGAACAAAGCCCTTCTTCTGGAAGATGAAGTTAAAGACGCCACTCAAAATTTAAAGAACAGGGAGTTTGAAACATTAATTGTTCTGGGCAATGTCGCAGAATATAAAGATCCGGAAACAGGCAATCATGTTTCAAGAGTAGCACATTATTCGCGAATGCTTGCGATGTTATTGAATGAAAGCGAAGAAAATCAGGAAAATCTTTTTAACGCTTCCCCGCTTCACGACGTAGGCAAAATCGGCATTCGTGATTCAATTCTTAATAAACCCGGCAAACTTACTCAGGACGAATGGGAAATAATGAAAACTCATTCAACAATAGGATATGAAATTCTTAAGAGTACTGAAAGCCCTTTCCTGAAATCCGGCGCAGTAATCGCAAAGATGCATCACGAAAAATTTGACGGTACCGGATATCCGAACGGGTTAAGAGGAAGCCAGATCCACCTGTTCGGCAGGATAGTAGCGGTTGCGGATGTGTTTGACGCGCTTATGACGCGGAGGCCGTATAAGGAACCGTGGCCTTTTGAGAAAGCTATTGAATTGCTTTTTGAAGAAAAAGGAAAGCATTTCGATCCGGATATTGTTGATCTTTTTTTAAATAATCTCAACAGGGTTAAAAAAATATCAAATATTTTTAAAGATATCTAATTGATTTATTTTTTGTTTTACAAATTATTTATATTAATTATAAAAACCTCCAGTATCTTTTACAGCTAAAGTTCCTTTACAAAAAAATAATCCTTTAAGTCCGCAAAAAAATATACTTTATAAGTAAACACTTGAGGAGTTTAATGAAAAGTAACAGATGGTATTTAATAATTACAGTTGTTTTACTTTTATTTTCCGCGATCTTTTATCTTATTCAGATTTCTATATTCCACAAGACAGAAGATACATTCTTTTATCTGTTGCAGGATCTATCATTTGTCCCGGTTCAGGTTTTGCTTGTTACTCTGATTCTGGACAGACTACTTAAAAAACGCGAAAAAAATTCCTTTCTGAATAAATTAAACATGGTTATCGGAGTATTTTATAATGATATCGGGAACAGGCTTCTCGAATTATTCGGCAAATTTGCCCTAAACAATGAGAGCATAAGCTCCCAGCTCAGGATATCAAACGAATGGAAAGAAAAAGATTTCAGGAATAAAATAAACGAATTCAGAATTCATCCTGAGGATATTAATCCCGAAAGCGAAGGATTATACTCCCTGAAAAAATTTTTAACGGAAAAAAATCAGGGACTGTTAAACCTGCTCGCCAATCCGAACCTTCTTGAACACGATACTTTTACAAATTTACTCTGGGCTGTGTTCCATCTTGCGGATGAACTGATGCACAGAGAAAAATTTGACAACCTGCCGCAAAGCGACCTTAATCATCTTAGAGGCGACCTGGTGAGAGCTTATCAGCTTATAGTTCTTGAATGGCTATCTTACATGAAGCACTTAAAAAAAGATTATCCGTATCTTTTCTCAATAGCTGTGCGGACAAATCCGTTTAATCCCGATGCAGAAATAACCGTAAAGCAGCCGTAAATTATAGCATTTTAAAAAATATTACTTTCCCGTCGCCCGGATAATAAAAATCCGGAAAATACGCTCCTTTTTTGTATCCGCACGATTTGTAAAATTTCCTGGTAGGAAGATACTGTTTTCTTGATGAAGTTTCGGAATATATTTGCAGGCCGCCGGACTGCTTTATACTGTCTTCAGTCATGGACAAAAGGATTCTGCCTATGCCGTTTCCCTGCTGATTCGGGCTTACAGCTATCCAGTACAGATCGTAACTGGCCTTTGTAAGCGGGATAAGCCCATAACATGTATAACCAATGAGACTGCCTTCAATTTCTGCAAAGATGAACTCGTATGTTGATCTCTTACCGAGCGAAAGCTTTTCTTCAATAAGCTCAATAGCGACTATCAATTCTTCATCCGAAAAAAAACCAGTGAGTCTTAATAGTTTGCGTACATTAATACGGTCTTCTTTTCTCGGTTCATTTCGAAAATCGATTGGCAATGAGGCCGGACTTTGATTGTTTTGTTCAATTTTTAAACGACTCATAATACTCAATAATTTTTTTATTCGATTTTTATTCTTCTGCCAATATATCAGTAAAACAATATGTTTTAAATCCCAAGTATTCGCTGGGTTACATCGTCAAATGTCAGTCCAATTTTCCTTGCTGCTGCCATAAATCCGGCATCGGAGGCAAGACACGGGTTAGCATTAACCTCCAGTACCCACGGCTTCCCCTCGGCATCTACCCGAAAATCAACACGGGCATAGCCCTTAAGCCCGAACATGTCCCAGCACTTAAGCGCATCAATACTGAGTAATCTCAGCAAACGCTTATCATTTTTCTTAAAATCATAACTGCGAATAGTATTTCTGTATTCAAACGAATCCTCTTCCCACTTCGCTTTATAATTTACTATCCGCGGTTTATCTTCCGGGTAATCCTTAAAAATAATCTCGGCATGAGGCAAAACCTCAGGACCGTCCATACCGTCAAGAATCGCGATGTTAAACTCACGGCCGTCAATATAAAACTCGGCAAAACATTCTGTTTTATATCCGGAAGCAATCTTTCTAAAAATACTTTTATCTGTTTTACCGGTTATTTTTACCAGGGAATTCTCATTAATACCGATCGAAGCATGATCGAACAGGGATTTTATTATATATGTTCCCTTGGGCAATTTTACTTTTTCGGCTTTAAATATTGAAAAATATTGAGGGGTAGAAATCCCGCTTTGCTTCATTATTTGCTTAGCCAGCATTTTATTTCCTGTCATGGCTATTGCGTCTGACCCGGAACCCGTATAATCAAAAGATAAAGACTCAAGAACAGCAGGCGCAATTATCATAAGCCTGTCATGCCCGTCAACAGACTCAACCAGATTAAATACTTTTACAGGCTTTATTTGTAATAAGGATTTTTTTAGTTTATCAATATCAAGAGTCAACTCGATATTTACCGGTTCATAACCTAAACGTTTAACCGAAGCCGCAATCTCTTCCGCCTGTACCAAAACATCCTTTTCATCAGGAGATGCGTTTCCAGGCACGTGTTGATGTAAAATCACAATTTTTTTTAAATTAGTTTTTTTTTTGGCAGGTTTGGGAGTTTTATTATTTATAATTGAAGATATGTTTATTTCTTTTACCTTCTGAGGAGCAAACTCAAGCAATCCATAGCGTTTCAAAGCGGAATTGACGATAGAGCCTATAAGCGTAATATAAGGTATGCCTGCTTTTGTGCAGATTATAGGCAGATCGGAATGCTCAGGATGAAGCCCTGCAAGCGGATTTACTTCAATAAAGTTAGGTTTGCCTGCGCTATCGCATCTTATGTCTACCCTGCCCGCATCAAAGCACCCTAGCCCCCTCCACGCGTCCAGAGCCAGCTCTTCAGCAGCCTTTGCAGTCTCATCATCGGCTAAAGTATATGTAACCAGCTCCTCGCAATTCTCCTTGTTCGAAAACGAATAGACTCCGCTTTCTGCATTTTCGTGCAGTATTACTTCAAGGACGCCGGCAGAATAAGCTTCCCTGCCTGTGCCGATTATCCCAACGGTAAATTCGCGTCCAGGTAAATAGGATTCCACCAGCACAGGCTGATTATACCGTGCGAGAAGCCCTGAACAGACTTCAACAAGTGTTTTTTTATCTATTATTACTGATGCAGCATTAATACCCTTACCTGTGCCTTCTGCATAAGGCTTGGCAAACATAGGGTAATTAAATCCGATTGACTCAATTTCGCTAACTGAGTTGACAAGCTGAAATTCGGGAGTAGCGATCCCCAGATCGCGTATAACGCGTTTTGTAAGATCTTTATTTAACGAGAGTCCCATTATACAGGGATCGGAGAATGTATACGGAATCCTGTAAGCATCGCACACGGCCGGCACCTGTGCTTCGCGCCCTATGCCATAAACTCCTTCTGCGATGTTAAACACAATATCCCAGCGTTTGCCTTCAGTAAGATTCGGGACAAGCTCTGCGATATTGCCTATGCGTTCGGTTTCAAAACCCAAATCATTAAGCGTTTTCTCAATAGCATCAACCGTTTCGCCGAAATCAAACTCGGCAACATCCTCTTCGGAGAATCCAAGATTTCGGTAATAATCCCTTAAATCATAGGTAAGGCCAATCAGCATTTATAGTCCTGTTACTCGGCAGAGCATGTATCTGGATAGGTGAATATTTTGTCCTCGTAGTTCTTAAGAACAACTGATGAACCATCGCGTCCCTGATAATATCCCGGCTGAAGCGGAATTTTTCCTCCGCCGCCTGGTGCGTCGATCACATAATTAGGGACTGCAAAACCTGTTGTATGGCCGCGAAGCCCCTTAATAATTTCAATGCCCTTCTCAACCGGAGTTCTGAAATGGGAAGATCCCGATATAGGATCACATTGATATAAATAGTACGGACGCACTCTGGCCATTAAAAGCTTATGATAAAGAGATTTCATGGTATCAATATTGTCATTTACCCCTTTTAAAAGCACTGTCTGGCTTCCAAGCGGAATACCGGCATTTGAAAGCCTGCTGCAAGCGGTTTCCGTTTCAGGAGTAATCTCCTCAGGATGAGTAAAATGAATATTCATCCATAACGGATGATATTTCTTAAGCATGTTAACCAGATGAGGCGTAATCCTCTGCGGAAGCACAACAGGAACCTTAGTGCCGATTCTGATTATTTCAACATGCTGAATGGTTCTGAGAGATGAAAGCAACCATTCAAGCGATTCATCCGAAAGTGTAAGCGGATCCCCGCCCGAAATGAGCACATCCCTTATTTCTTTGTGCGATTCAATATATGCAATTGCCATCTCCCAGTGCTTTGTGTTAATAATATTTGAACGGGAGTGGCCCACCATCCTGGAGCGTGTGCAATATCTGCAATATGTTGAGCAGAAGTCCGTTACAAGGAAAAGCACTCTGTCCGGATATCTGTGAACAAGCCCGGGTACAGGGCTGTCGTTTTCTTCATGCAAAGGATCATCCGATTCTCCTTCAGCGCGCTTTAATTCAGCAGCTACAGGAATAACACATCTGCGTAAAGGATGAGAAGCATCGTCCCTGTCAATCAGACTGGCATAATAAGGTGTAATCGACAAAGGGAGCATTCCATTTGAATTCTCAAGCGCATCTTTTTCTTCTTCAGACAGCCTGAAAATGAGCGATAATTCGCTGCCCGTTTTTATCCTGTTCTGGAGCTGCCAGCGCCAGTCGTTCCATTGCTCTTTGCCAATGTTAGGATAATGACTTTTTCTAAAAAGATTGGTTCTGGCTGATGATGCATTTCTGGTTGGAAATTTTTCTTTTAAAACATAAGGAGATAATAATGGAGCTGTAAATAATTCAGATGTTACAGTACTACTGGAAGGAGGTTCATCTGAATCGGAATATTCCTCTGCGGCATTTGTGACAATGTTTGAAGTGTCTTTAACCGCATTTGAGGAAGATATAGATAATCTTTGATGCTGCATGTCGCGTACCTCATTTTATAATTAACAAAGCTTACGACCTAAAAAAGGTCTAAAATATTTTTATTAAATCCGAGAGAGTTAAAAAATATAATACTCTCTTTGTCAATAATAATACACAATTTTTTTAAAGAAAAAATTTTTTTGAATTTTACAAATAAAATCCCAACATGTTTTTCTTATTCTTTTTTCTTTATATCGTAATCTTTTAAAAATTGTTTAATGATTTTTCTTCAGCTTTTCAATTAAAATCTATTGTCTGATTATGTCGCATATAATTAATATGTCATCTCTTTTTTTATTATGACTAAAATTTTTTTTATTTTTCTCAAATATCTTTCAGCCATAATCCAAGACATCTGTTCTTCCGGCATCTTAAGGATAAGCACGCTTCATTTATTATAAAATATCCGGCCTAAATTCTAATACCGGAAAATCCATAAAAGATAAGAGCCAGCAGAACGAAGTTCAATATTGCAATCGGAATACCCATTAATCCGGATGGAATTTCAGCAAGTTCCAGTCTATCAATAATTCCTGATATCAAAACCAGAACAAAAGTAAAAGCCAATCCGGCACCTATCCCATGCGCAGCTGCTTCAACAAAAAGGTTAAACGAAAAAAAGCCGGATTCAATATTAAATAACGATATTGATGTCCCTAAAAAAGCGCAGTTAAAAAGCAAATAAGGAAAAAATATATTTACGGATTGGGAAATTGCGGGAAAAAATCTGTTTGCAGCTGTTTTAAAAAGCTGAACAAATATAATAATAATTAAATTAAAAATAATACATTTTAACAGAAGAAATTCAATGGTGAAAAAATGTTTTACAACAAGGGAATAAATAATAGATGTAAATATCATAACAAAAGAAAATGCAAGTCCGGCTTTGAGGGTTAATCCCGGTTTTTGAAGAAAAGAAAAGAAAGGAGGCTTCCTGACAACACGGGGCAAAAAATAATTGCTGATAAACAAGGAAATAATCGCAGTAAAAAATAAGATTTTAATCTCCATAATAGCTTCCTAAAATTTCAATTCCTGCACATTAAGTAATCCGCCTAGATGCAATTTATACTGATTATATTATCGCGCCAAAAACACGAGGCTTTGAATATTTGTCAATTAATGGAACTGCTGCATTCATAAACAGAATAGCAAAACAAACGCCTTCTTCGAATGCCCCCACTGTACGGATTACGAATGTAAATATTCCGCATCCAATGCCGAATATTAACATGCCTTTCTTTGTTACAGGCGATGTTACCATATCCGTTGCCATAAAAAATGCTCCAAGGAAAAGACCGGCAGAAAAAAAATGAATCGTGATAATCCTTAACGAAATCTCATTTCCTGAAATAATATTATAAAGAATTACAATAATAAAAAAAGATCCAAGGTAGCTGGCAGGGATATGCCAGCTTATTATTTTATTGATCATAAGAAAAACTGCGCCTATTAAAAGCAATATTAAGGGAATTATCCCTATTTCCTGGTTAACGGCCATTTCCGCAGGCCATAAAGCTATTAATAAGGCTATTGCAGCCAAAGCTGGATTAAATATATTAAAACCCAGTCCGCCGAACGCCTGTTTAACAATTATTATTGCAAAAAAAGAAGCAATTGCCGTCATCCAAACAGGCAGACCGTGAGGAACGTTCATGGCAATCAGCAATCCGGTAATCACTGCAGAACCGTCCGGAATACTCACTTTTTTATAAATAATTGCCTGATACAAAAATTCGATGATTGCTGCAGAAAATACTGATACTGCCAGAAGAATCAAATAACTAATACCTGACAAATAAATTGTATAAACGTTCGAAGGCAAAAGAGCCAATACGACAAACCACATGATCTTTCCGATGGATTGGCAGTCTCTGATGTGAGGCGAGTCCGAATTTATTAATTTTGATATTGATTTTTCTTTTTCGGTCATCGGTAATTTAATTATATTTAAAATTTTGCTAATTATTGCTCTGAATGGTTTCCTGGGCAGTCTTTATCAGACTGCTGATTGGCCTTTTCGCAGGGCACACAAATGAACACGAACCGCATTTTATGCAGTCGAAAATATTTTGCTTCTCAAGTAAATCAAATCTGGATTTGAGTGCGGCCTGCCCAAGATCGCCCGGAACAAGCCGGGACGGGCATGCCGCTGTGCAACGTCCGCACCTAATACATGGTCCATAGCTTTCCCTATGGACTTCCGCTTTTGAAAGAAATACGATACCTGTTGTCCCTTTTAATACAGGCATATCATAGCCAGATACTGAAAAACCGCGCATCGGCCCGCCCATAATTATTTTTGCAGGCTCTTCTTTACAGCCTCCGCATTCTTCGATTATATCGCAAATTCTCGTACCTATTCTGAGTTTATAATTTCCGGGTTTATTGATAATTTTCCCGGTTACGGTTACAAACCTCTCGAAAAGAGGTTTACCGAATACACAAGCATCTCTTATCGCAAAAACAGTTGCTGCATTAAGCACAACAATTCCGCTGTCTGCAGGTTGTTTACCGGAAGGAATTTCCATTTTAAGTATGCTGCTAATAAGCTGTCTTTCAGAACCCTGAGGATATTTTGTTTTTAAAAGAACAATCTTAATGTTTTCTTTTGCAGAATTTTTATCCAGAATATCTTTCAATGCCTGAACAGCTTCCGGTTTGTTGTTTTCTATCCCGAAAAAAGCATTATTAATGCCAAGAATTTTTAAAACAATTTTAATACCTTCTATAATCTCTTCAGGATAAACTTTTATCAACATTTCATCCGCTGTGAGATAAGGCTCCGATTCAGCTCCATTGATTAATAAATATTCTGTTTTTTTACTTTTATGCGAAGATAATTTAACGCTAGTCGGGAATGCTTCACCGCCCATGCCTACTATTCCAGCTTCTCTGATTCTTTCGATTAAAGATTCTTTTTTTAAATCCTGCCATGCAGTCTTTTCGCGTTTTTTACCGGATGTATTAAACCTGCCATCGGATTCAATCATTATGCATTTGCATTTCCCCTGAGAAAAAATCTGCTGTTCTGTAATAGAAATAACTTTCCCAGGTACGGACGAATGAACATTAGCGCTTAATAGTCCGTCAGCTTTTCCGATTAATTGTCCTTCCTGAATTAAATCACCGACATTTACTATAGGATAAGCCGGATTTCCGATATGCTGTTTAAGTGGTATATTGCAGATATGAGGAACAGATAAGTTGGAAAAACCCTTCCCGGAGGTAATTTTTTTCTCCGGAAAAGGATGAATTCCTCCCTTGAAAGTGTTTAATAACATCGAGGGCCTCTTTTAAGCCTTCGTTGAATATATTTCGTCCTTTATAGGTAATTCTTTTCTAAGGTTCTTGATGTATGGAAAAAGTTCGCCGTTTTCCACATAATATTCGCAATCGTCCATTATTCTTCTTGCAACCGTAAAGTATTTATAAAACTTCTCTTCGCCCGATCTCTTTACCCACTGTTTTTTTGTACATTTTACTCTGAGTACATATCTTTCAGGTTCAGATTCATATTGTCTTATAAGTATACAGTTTGCGCAATTGGCACAGAATATCTTTTCCATTACCATTTATTACTCCTGGCAAAATATTAATAAAAATTAAAAATAAAACCATTACAAGAAAATTATTCCCGGTTTTTCCGGAAATTGCTATTATTAAAGATGCACAAGTTTATGTCAACAACTTAGCAATTGCGTCAAGTTTTTTTTATTTATTGCCGCCCTTTTTAAGAGAAGTCAGATTATTTAAAGTTCTGTAAACAAGATCATAAGAATTCGATGCGTTCCAGAAAAGATAGCCCTGAGCTCCGGCATCCCTGCAAGCGGCAATCTGCTTAATTATATAATTCTCATTGTAACTTGATGCCGGCACTCTCCATCCGAAAGCCTGCAGCCATGGCCTCACAGGTTTCCCGTTTGCCAGCAATTTAGTTCTTCTGGTCCCTTCCAGAATAAAATGATACGGTTCATCGCCCGGTTTTGCAAATCCGTCAAAATCGTCGTCAAAATGAGAGGGATATAACATAGGAGAAATAACATCGCAATATCTGGAAAGCGCCTCCACTCTCTGCCCTGTTTTTTCAATATCTATTTCTTTTCCCCAGGACACTACGCCGAATATATCAACCGAAAACAAAGTATTTCTTTTTGATATTTCGCCGTATGCCTTTTGCAAAAAAAGAGTTATAACTGATTCTTTAGACATTTTGCCGTAATGATAGGCGTAATCCGCATCCCGTAAATCGCCTTTTGTCGGGAACCTGATATAATCGAACTGAATCTCATCAACCCCTTTTTCCGCAAGCTCAACCGCAATATCAATATTATATTCCTGAACATATTTATTTGACGGATCGCACCATATTTCCTTTGCACCCAAATTCCATATCCGGCCGGTTCTTTTTGATTTAATGGCAAAATTCGCATTTTTTAGACAAAGCAGGTGGTCTCTGAATACGGCTATTCTTGCAATCGTATAAATTCCCTGCTCTTTTAAAGCCCTGATCATTTTGCCGATATTATCAATTGCTCTTTTTTCATGAGTATTATATTTCAGGACATTGGCCACATTACTGTAATAATTTACTTCACCTGTTACATCCTTTGCGTCAAAAACGATTGTATTGATCCCTATATCCCTGAGTTTCGGAAGCAAATTCAAAAAGTTTTCGCTTCCTGCGGAAGTGCCTGTAAAATACAAACCTCTTGTGTAAGTTAAATCGGATCTTTTAAAATTCTTTAATCCGGATATTATCGAGGGAATTGAATCCGGAATATATAACAGCATATCATTTTTTACAATATCCTGTTTTAGACCGTTATACTCCATGAGCGCATTACGGAGCCTGTTTATTCTATAAAAATTAGTATACCCAATGGACAGCTTTGCAGCATCCTTTACCGTGCTGCCTTTTTTTACCTTTAAAAATAACGCGTTGCCGAAATGAATAAAGTCTTTTTGCAGATTTTTATACGGTTTGACGAACCTGGCGCCGGATACATTTATTATCCTGAAATTATTTTTATCATCCTGGACATTATTATCACCATAAAAATATTTTCTTATATCATTGATAAAATAATTTATTCCATTGAAATTATTGCTTGAATAAATTAAAATTACAATAAAAACATAAGCAAACAATAAAATATAAATATTTCTTTTTGATAAATACATAAGCTGTTATAATATCAGGAGCAAATTACCGTTTGCCTGTTTTTCTCTGGCAGAAATTTGATGATAGACCTAATTAGAAGAAAGGCACTATAAAATCAACTTAAAAAACTGCCGTTTTCCGGAGTATGGTTTTGATAAAAAATAAATTATTAAGCTATTGGAAAGGAATAAAAAATTTTTATCAGTATTTTGTTTCATTAATAATTTCATTTAAATCCATAAAGCATCTTCGCTTTCGTTCCATTTTTGCGATAGCTGTAAATCAGACGAAATTCACCGGCATTGACGCCATGCCTCTTGTCGCTTCTATAGCAGCTCTTATAGGAGGAACGGTAATAATTCAGGCAACGCAGAATTTTCCTAAATTCGGCATTGAAGGATTCATTGGCAACCTTCTTGTACTGATTATTGCCAGGGAGATAGGGCCGCTTGTAACGGCCATTATTGTAATCACAAGATCAGGTTCAGCCATTACAGCGGAAATTGCAACCCAGAAACAGCATAAGGAAATCCTTTCCCTTGAGCTTATGGGAATAGACACAAAGCTTTACATTGTGCTGCCGAGGATCATTGCTTCTACTTTCTCCATCTTTTCACTGATTATTATTTTTGATATTGTCGGGTTCCTGGGCGGATATATCATTTCCATGACAACGGTTTATATACCTCTGGACAACTTCATGAGAACAGTTATGGAAGCATTTACTTTTGAAGATCTTATTATTACTTTAGTAAAAAGTATAATGTACGGCGTTCTTATTCCATTAATATCCTGCTATTACGGTTTTCTGCCAAATGCTTACTTTGAGATCCCGATTTATGTCAGCAGCGCGGTTGTGCGCACCGTATGGATAATATTTGTAATAAACGCACTTATCTCTGCTGTTTTTTATTTTTAAAATGATAAGGATTACTAAAGTTGGAAGAAACTGAATTACTAAAGATCGAAAATCTTACATACAAATCCGATAAAAATGATCTGCTTATCGATATTTCTTTTTCTGTAAAGAAAGGCGAAAATGTAGTTATATTCGGACCTGAAGATTCAGGTATTGAAATAATATGCCCCATGATTGCGGGTTTAATCAGCGGGTATCAGGGGGATATCTTTTTCAAAGGCAAATCCATAAAATCTCTTAATTATATTGAAACGCACGATTACAGAAAAGAAATGGGATACCTTCAGAGGGATTACGGCCTCATAAGCAATATGTCCGTATTTGAAAACATCTCTTTGCCGTTAAAATATCACTCAAAACTTTCAAGCATCGAAATTGAAGAACTTGTAAATAATAAAATAAAGGCCATGAACCTTGAACATTGCAAAAATCAAAGGCCGGTAAATCTAAAGAGATCTGAAAAACTTAAAACGGCTTTTTTAAGATCAATAGTACTGTCCCCGGATCTTTTACTGCTTGAACATTCAGTAGAAAGTCAATGCGTATTCAATATTCAGTCTTTTTTCAATGCGTTAAATGTAGAATCATTGACAGGAACAAAGTCATTTATATTTGTAACTTACGATCCTAAATTATTTGTCAACCTGGCAAACAAATTCATTATGCTATATAAAGGAAATATTGTTTTTTCTGGTTCACGCGCGGAATTTGCTTCTGCGGATACTCAATATTTACAGCAATATTTATATGCTTTATCGGACGGCCCTATGATATTGTTATAGAGGCAATAACTAATCTATCTTTTCTCTTTTAAGCTCATCCCTGACTGCTTTAAGAAAAAGAGAATCATTATAGCCCTTAAGCATTTGGTTTTTTCCTTTTACAACCTTTTTATATTTCTCGTAAAGATCGCGATTAATTTCAATCTTCAAAACTGCTATTTTATTCTTTTTGTCTTGCACTAAATATACCCCAAAACTCAAAATTTGAGGATAAATTATTAAAACATCGCTTTTTTGTCGACAATAAAATATCTAAATATTAAATTATATCTTTAAAATAATTTATTGATGTTAATTTCATTCTATATTTATTTATTTATGTTTGCTAATTCATTATAATCTGAAAATAAAATAAAATTGATCTTTTTTTTAAAATAGACTATCTTTATATTATTAAACTCAATATTACTTTATTAAAAAAATTTTTCCCGTCATTTCAGGAGCTTGCATATTAGTACCGTTTTGGCAGGTTCTTAACAGGTGAATCGTATATGAAACTAAGCAAGAACGAGATCAGGGTAGGTTTATTTATTCTAGTCCCTATAATAATAATTTTTTTATTTTTAACACTGAAACTCGGATTTTCATTAGCTAGTACCACCATAGATGTATATCTGAAAGTTGATAATATTAAATCGATTAAAAAAGGTACAATTGTAAAAATCAAAGGCTACGATATAGGAAGAGTTATTGAAATTAAACCGGTATACCAGCCGGCCCTTCATTTCCTGGCAATAATGAGGATTAAAACCGAAATAGACATTTTTGAAGATTGTTCAGCAATAATACAAAATCAAAATATAATAGGTGAGCCGGAGATTGAAATCAGAAATCCTGAAATAAAGGGCGACCTAATTGCAAAAGCTTCGGTAATTGAAGGAATAGAATACGTTAATCTGGATACTATAGTGAGTGATGTTCATACATTGCTTACCAATCTAAGCAATACAGTCGATGTCTTTAAGGGAATATCTTTAGACAGTAAAAATAACATAAAACTGCTCATTACAAATCTTACGGGCAGCGTTACAACTCTAAATCAGATCCTGAACGACTCACAAAAAGATATTGGCTCAATGCTTACATCATTCCGCAAAACTGCATCAACTCTCGATGAAATATCCCAGGAGTTAAAAAAGCATCCGGTGAATTTTTTGTTTAAAGGCAAAAAAGACGAGAAAAATTAAAGTATTAATGTTTATTTATCCGCCTTATAAAAACTGTAGCAGAACAAACCTTGCGAACCTCTAATAATAAAAATATTTTTTATTATTCTGGAATCAATAAAAGTTTCATTAGAAAATTTTTTTTGATAAAGAATGCCGTTATTTAAAAAAATGAAAAAATGTGCCTTGCCGTCAACGTCCATGTATCCTGCCGAATAAACACCATCGCTGCAGCTAATGGAACTTAAACCCGGATTGCTTGCGGGTATTTTAATTATACTCTCAACTTCATCCTCTTCGCCTATTATTATTCTGTCATAATCAATAGCTGCAATTTCCCCGTTATCATTTATATTCAAAGCAGTCCTTGTAAGATGCACATGTTTTAAAGGCAAATCATACGACTTATCCCGCGAAGCATCAATCGATTTCAAAAAATCCCCTTTACTGCTGCCATAATGGACAAGTGAGTATCTCCCATTTGGACTTATCGCGATATTTTTCACAATTGCTTTATCCGCAACAATACCTCCGGTTATAAGGTCTCCTCTATCATTTAAAATATAATAATTCCCGTCCATAAAACCGACGCCGGCATAATCGGAATTCTGCTGTAGTGCAATAACTGTGCATAGTGTGCCGGAAATTTCCTTTATACCTGCCGGATTTCCGTCAATGTCTATTATTCTGATCTTTGTATGATCGCCGTTCATTAGCAGGACAAGTTTCCCGCCCGAAGTTATATAGGGATATTCCATGGATTTAATGCGCCAGAATCTGTCCCCGGACGGATTAAAAAGTTCAGCATGATCGCCGATTTTATCATATTGCACATAATAACTGCCGTTACTGCAAACAGATGCCAGGCGGTTATCAAAGTTAATCTTTTTTAAAAATTTTCCATTTGCTGAAACCAGAAAGATGTCGGACCTGACAACCAGGGGAAATTCAGCTTTTGGCATTAGAGGATTTCTGGATTCTTCAATACTTCGGACAGATTCAATGCTGCCGTGCCATTCCGGAAATATTTCAATCGCTCCGGCTGGTCCCCAGATTGGGGCAAAGCTTAGAAGTATCCCGGCTAAAAGTCCCAAGAGTATATAGAGCATATTTATTTCCCGAAAAATGTTTTTAACTGCTGGATTCTGGAAGGATGACGGAGTCGCCTGATCGCTTTTTTCTCAATCTGTCTTATCCTTTCTTTGGATAATTTAAACTGATCGCCTATCTGCTGGAGGGACATGGGTTTTTTGCCGTTAAGACCGAAACGCATTTTTAAAATATCCCTTTCGGATTCCGTCAGAGTTTCAAGAACAGCATTCAATGCTTCTTTTAATGACTCATCCAGAACCTTTTTGTCCGGTGATTCTGTTCCGAAATCCTCCATTGTTGAAAGTACAGACATTTCTTCGGAATCGCCCAGAGAAGAGTCGAGCGAAACGTATTCCTGGCTAATGCTTCTTAGATAATTCACCTCATCATCGTCCATATCAAGTTCAGCGGATATTTCCGCAGCAGTAGGTTCGCGACCAAGCTGGTTTTCGAGTTTGCGGTGAACTTTCTCAATCTTTTGAATATCGACAGTTCTGTTTACCGGAAGCCGTATAAGCGATGTCTTTTGTGATATAGCAAGAATAATAGCCTGTCTTATCCACCAGATTGCATACGAAATAAAATGATACCCTCTGTCCGGATCAAATTTTTCCGCAGCCTTAATAAGACCCATATTCCCTTCATTTATCAGGTCGAGAAGCGATATCCCGCTGGTCTGGTATTTTTTTGCGATTGTAACTACAAATCTCAGGTTAGCCTTGATAAGGTCATCCTTGGCTTTTTCATCACCAGCCTGAGCGGCCTTGGCAAGTTTATTCTCTTCTTCCCTGCTCAACAAGGGTATTTTATTAATTTGTTCCAGATACCACGATATTGAAGAATCCCTGAAGGTTGCTTTACTTTTTTTATTCGTCTTTCTTTTTGCATCAGGATGTTCAAGATCGGCGTCTATTTCATCGTTTTCCAGATCTTCCTGATCAAAATCAATATCATCCTCATCAATATCCGGATCTTTTTCATCGTCTTCGTATAATAGCTCAGTTGCGAGCTTTGCGCTTTCATCCGGGCTGGAAATTGATTTTGAATTCCTGGTCTTTAACGCCTTTTTCGGTTTTCGTGCCATTAGTTTTAATATACCTGATAAAATTATTTATTTCTGAAACAAACTGATATGATGTGCTACATTCCGGAAAATAAACAAATCAAGATTTTCCTTCTGATCATCATATATTGTGCTGAACATAAGTCCTATCCCGTATTCATTCTTTTTAATTTTTTCCGACCTGATTACCATCGTCAGCGCCTCAATGTCCTTCAACTTTTTATCAACAGATGAAAGATCGATCTTTATCATAATAATACTTGAAATTTCAATATGCTTTTTAGATTTAAAGTACAATCCTCCCCTGCTGATGTTCTTAATTGTGCCTACAAAATCAATTGCTTTGGCTTCTTCCTCCGACGATTCTATTAATATTTTGGTTATCCTTACAGGGATTTCTACATCAAGCCTGAAATATTTTCTTTTATTGTCAGAGCATATCTCAGTGTAATATTTTCCGGTCCATTTTTCAAAATTTTTTTCGAACCACTGGAACATAGCTTCTTCAATCGTTAATTGTTTATTTTTCTTCTTTTTACTTTCATAATATTTATTGATTTCCGTTTTTATACCCTGCGATAGGTCTTTATATTTAATAGTATCTTTCATATTGTTCCTGCATTTTTTTAATTAAATTTTACTAATTTATTAAAATTTAAGGCAATCCCCGCAGCCGGCAGCTGTATGAGTCTTTAATACTATATTAAATTACCGATTTTAGAAATTAAAAAATATTATTACTTTTTAAATCTTTAAAAACAAAAATGCAATCTTTTTCTTAAAATGATCGATATTAATATTGTAAACTATTTCATAATATTATAGAATTAGTAAAATATTATTGTGTTTACAGCTTACTACAGTATATAAAAATCCGATTAAGGCTAATTTATAAAGAATATGAGATTAAAAGCAATTGTTTTTTCAGCCATAGCGCTCACTTTAATATTCACAGATCATGTATTTTCTTCAGCTGATATAAGCCAGCAAAATAAAATAGTTATTTCAATTATTGACAAAGAAAAAAATAATAATAATCTTGATAAGATTAAAGATATTATCAATCAAATAGATTCGGTTTACGGGGATTTGTACAACAAACTGCAAAATGGTGGCAAAATAGTAATTCATTTTGATCCTGCCCACGGAAGACTGAACAACGGTAAATGGCAGGGGGAATCCACAAACAGGGTAAGCTCAACAGGAATTACAGAAGAGTTATATTCGATCCCTATTGCCAGGAAACTGTATAACATGCTTAATAATAATAAATATATTAAAATAATTTCCAATGACGAATATATGCTCGTTCTAAAAGGAGAAAGCGAAGAATATAAAAAAATATTTTTTTCGGAAACAGTAAAATCCGCAAAAGCTGAAAATGCATTCATGGTAATTAGCGAACATTTAAATAATATTTCCGTTCTGCAGAAGACAGATGGCATAATAAATATTCCCGGTATTCATGTCACATGCGACGATGCCGGTAACAGGTATCTTACATTTATTCACAGCTCTTATGACGGTTACCTGACTTTATATAATAAGTATGATATTTCCGGAATGTCGAAAAGCATTGCATATAAAATGAAAGAATATATTCCTTCAAAAGGCATAAAATTAAACGGCTGGGATTACGGCGCTGTGGCTGATGACCGTTTCAGTTATTTTATTGATTTCCCGGTGTCCGTGATTTTTGAGTCAGGATTTATTTCAAATCCTGTTGAGGAAAAAAAACTTAGGGATACTGACTACCAGCAGATTATTGTCGACTGCCAGTACAGGGCTATTCTTGAAAGCATAGAAAAAATCTTTGGCGTTGATGTATCAGGCTTGTGGCTGAAGGAGGCGAACAAGAACCCGGAAATAGTGGATCTGATTAAATTATCAAGGATTTCAATTTATTATCTGCAAAATGGTTATCCCGAAAAAGCTGTAAACATAATAAACGAAATTGAAAATAATTACAGCGATTCATATTCCGATTTAATAGAACCGTATATTATTTTAAAAGACCGTATAATTAAAGCGGAAAAATATTTTAGCAGATGCAAATACCTGCAAAATGCAGGTAAAAACAAAGATGCAAAAAGAAATTTGCTTAATGCTGTAAGGACAACCGGGAATGAACAGATATTTTTAGGTTTAACCGACAGATATTCCAAATACGCGCGCAGGAACTTCGGGATAAGGATCATTGACTGGCACGAGAAAGGCTGCTCTGCGAAAATGCCGGTTGCGTACACACCGCATAAAGCATCCTTAGACATGCCGATTATTCTGCCGGTTGAGAAAGACCAGCTTCTGGAAGATGCAGTAATTAAGGCTCTTTCTCCGAGGCAGGGGGTGTACGCAAAGCTGGTCAAAGCATTTAACGAAGCGCATATCTGGAAAAAAATTAAAAAAGAAAAATATTCAGAGAAAAAAAAGAGAAATATAGTTTACTGGGAAAGAGAAAGAATTAAATTTACTTTTAAAGAAGGTTTATATCTTGTTAATCTTAACAGAAATTTTCAAATAACAAGAGTAAAAAAAGTTTCACAGCTATTGCTCGATCCTAACAGATATCAAAATCATCAATATTTAAAGAATTCATATTTTGCCGGAACCACAAAAGAAAAATCACTGTAAAGACAGGAATCAATCTGCAAAGCCGTATAATTTTTTCGGCGATTATTTATGGAAAAAATACGGCTCCCGCATATTAAAGCTTCCGATCAATGCAGGTTTTACATGCCCGAACAAAGACGGCCTTGTTGGAACCGAGGGTTGCATTTTCTGTGCGGAAGACGGTTCCGCTTCGCCGAGCTCGCTTGTCTCCGAAAACATTACTGCACAGATGGAAACCGCGAGAAAAAATTTTAAAAGGTCGGAAACAGACACAAAATACATAGCTTATTTTCAGGCATTCAGCAACACTTATTCGGAAATTGAAAATCTGAAATATGTTTATGATACCGCAGTCGGATTTAAGGACATTGTAGGACTAATGATCGCCACACGGTCTGATTGTCTTCCAGAGGATGTGCTTGACCTGATATGCGGGTATGCTAAAGATAATTTTGAGCTTTGGCTGGAAATCGGCATGCAGACAATTCACGAGAAAAGCCTCGCGTTTTTAAATAGAAGGCATTCGTACGACTCAGTAAAAAGCGCAGTCTTCAGAGCGCATCAAAGAAAAATACCTGTATGTCTACATGTTATACTCGGCATTCCAGGTGAATCGTGGCGGGACATGATGGACACCGCAAAGGAAATCTCTTCCCTGCCCGTAAGCGGTGTAAAGATTCATCATCTTCATGTTATTAAAGGCACCAGGCTAGAAGAGTATTATAAAGAAGGAAAAGCGGATATTCCGGGATTTAAAGAATATGTATCCATACTTTGTGATTTTCTTGAAAGGCTTAGACCCGACATTTTAATTCACAGGCTTTTAGGCGACAGGAGCGCGAATTCGCTTGTTGCTCCAAAATGGGGAATGAATAAAGGTACTGTTATAAAGGCAATCGGGGACGAATTTGCCCGAAGATGCACATACCAGGGATTTTTATTATAAACCGTAGAGACGCACATCCGTGCGTTTTTACTACGCTATTACCCTTTAAGCAGCCTGGCATTAAATTTATATGGAACAACATTGATGATTTTTATTTTCGCGAAATCCGGATGACGCGGATTAATAAGATAATTTCTCCCTTCTCCAGATGGCGTTATTGAAGACGGCACACTTAGCGCAACACGGCTGCATTTATTTATCCAGTCCGATCCTATTTCCGCAAGAATGCCTGGCGCGGGATATGTATGCCAGTTCTTCGGTAGCTTAGCTGCGGAAATTTTATCAATACCGATGTTATCCGGCAGTTCAAATGTCGTCATTGATATATTTTTGGGCATTAAATTCAAAGAAACATGAACGAGCATTTCCAGGGTCGCCAAAGCTGTTGAATCGGAGGTATATATTACAGGCGTTCCTTTCAGGTTCCATCTGCCGCCTGCCATACGGACGCCGTGTCCCGAAATTTCTCTCGCGTATTTTGCTTTGGAAATTCTGTATAAGAGCACTAAGAAACAGCCCCATATTCAATGCGGACGAGTTCATCGAAAATCATCTCGATCCCGGTTGATGTATCAAGAAGTTCAACAGGAGGAACATTCCCGAACGAAGCACAAGGCTCCTTAAGCCACTGCGCAGCGTCTTTTTTATCTTCAAAGACTTCAAGGCATCTTGTATAGACTCTGGTAATCTGCAGGACATGATCCGATAAATCGGGGGAAAGGACTTTGTCCGGTTCATAACGCTGCAGTGTCCTCTCCGAAACATGAAGGCACCTGGCAATATCCGAGACCTGCAAATTCATTTTTTTTGCCAGTGCATCTATTGATTTTTTCGGAATACCGTTCCTCGCTGCCTTTATAAACTCCAAAGGCGTGCCTATAAGTATCTTCAATCCAAGTTCTTTTAAAACAGCCTGATAACTCATGATTCCTCCGGCAGATTATCATATCCTATATGTCAAATGTCGCAAAAAATAAGTCAATTGTCAAGATAATTATTATAGAATTTATTCATACCTCAGGGCTTCTATGGGATTAAGCCTTGAAGCCTGAACTGCCGGGTAAAAGCCGAAGCAAATGCCAACGAGAACCGAAAAACCGGAAGACATGAGAATTGAGAAGAGAGAGACTTTCGCAGTCCAGCCTGCGATCGCAGACAAAAGCGCGGAAATGCCTGCGCCTAAAAGTATGCCTGCTATTCCGCCTGTAAGGGTCATAAGCGCGGATTCAATGAGAAACTGCACAAGGATATCGGTCCTGCGCGCCCCGATCGCTTTTCGAAGCCCGATCTCCTTTGTGCGCTCCTTGACAGACACGAGCATAATGTTCATAATGCCGATGCCGCCTACTATGAGGGATATTGCGGCGACCGACCCGAGCAGTATGCTGAAAGTCCTTGTAGTGCTTGTCATCATTTCCCTGATCTCAGTTGTGTCCCGAACTTCAAACGAATCCTCCTTATCCGGACTAAGGCGGTGGCGTTTAATGATAAGCTCTTTAATGGATGATGTGGCGCTGTTTATATACGACTGGTCTTTTACTTCAACGTCAATTGCATCAAGGTATATTTTCCCGAGAAGCCTGTACATGGCCGTAGAAACAGGCACAACTATAATATCGTCCTGATCCCTGAAAAATGAAGTGCCTCTCTTGGGAAGCACTCCGATTACAATAAAATTGGTTTTGTTTATCTTGATCTCTTTGCCTACAGGATATATATCGCCGAATAACTGTTTGACTACTGTAGTACCAACCAGGGCGACCTTTTTCCTGGCACGCACCTCACTCTCGTCGAAAAAACGCCCGATTTCCGGCTTCGCGTTTCTCATGGATTCGTACTGAGAGCCGACTCCTTGAATGCTAGTGTTCCAGTTCTTATTCATAAAAACGAGCTGGCCGCGTCCGCCGACAGTAGGCGAAACATTTTTAACTTCTTTTAGCAGAGCTATTTCCTTTGCGTCCTGCATTTCAATCCTGGTAACTGCTCCAGCTTCAAGTGAAATACCATGCTGCCTGTGCGATCCCGGCCTCACCATAAGAATATTCGATCCCAGAGAACTTAATCTTTCCGTAACGGATTCCTGCGCTCCCTGACCCAGAGCCATCATGGAAATTACTGCTGCAACGCCTATAAGTATTCCAAGCATGGACAGCAGCGAACGCAATTTATGAGTTATAATGGACATCATTGCCTGGCGGATGTAGTCCATAAATTCAGCCTGTCCGAAGGATGTATTCGTTTTCGATAGAGCTTCATTGATCAGACGAGTATCTGTTTCAATTTTACCCTGACTGCCGGATTTCCCTTTTCGTTTATCGGAAATGATCCGGCCGTCACGCATTCGAATGATACGCTTAGCGTGTCTTGCGATTTCATCCTCGTGCGTAACCATAATAATCGTTTTCCCACCGGCGTTCAGACGGTCAAGGATGGCAAGTATTTCCTGTTCGCTCTTTGTATCGAGGTTGCCTGTAGGCTCATCTGCAAAAACTATCAGGGGTTCGTTTACCATAGAGCGTGCAATTGCCACTCTCTGCTGTTCGCCGCCGGACATTTCGTTAGGAGAATGAGTCTCTCTGTGAGCAAGCCCGACGTCCCTTATCTTTTCTTTTGCAACATGTTTCATGTCCCTTTTGCCGGCATATACGAGCGGCAGCTCGGCATTACCGAGCGCAGTCATCCTGGGCAGAAGGTGGAATTGCTGAAACACAAATCCAGCAATATGGTTACGCAAAATCGACAATTCATCATCTTTAAGATTGGAGATATCTTTACCTAGAAGAAGATATGTCCCTGAATCCGGCTTATCTAGAAAACCGAGTATATTCAACATGGTCGATTTTCCAGATCCGGACGCACCCATAATAGCTACAAACTCGCCTGCTTCTATTTTAAGGGAAACATTGTCAAGAGCCTTGAATTCGACAAGTCCGGTTTTATAAATCTTATTTATATTTTTTAATTCTATCATATTCCAGTTATTTTTTTCTTTGCGGCAAAAAAGGACTGCTTGTATTTTTTTCTTCGGAAGAAACAAGTTTCTTTTGTATAATGACGATTTTCTCTTTACCTGTCAGACCGGATACAATTTCCACATTCTGCTCATCGCTTAGGCCTGTCTTAATTTCCTTTTTCTCCGTTTGTTGGGCGTTATTATCAGTACTTACAAGTACGTATGTCCGGTCATTGTGTATAATAGCTTCATCAGCCAAAAGCAAAACATTCTTTTTAATATTATCAAAGATATTTATATTTGCGCTCATTCCGGATTTGTATACAGGAGGAACTTTGTCCGGAACAATCTGGACTTCGTATGTCGTTACGTTATTTACTGTAGTTGATTCATATTTAATAAGAGCAACGCGTCCGTCAACTTTTACTTCCGGGTATGCATCCAGCGTTATTTCGGCAGCCTGGCCTTTTTTCACCCTGCCTATATCGGTTTCATCTACGTTTGCTTTAATGATAAGCCTGTCGGATAAAACAAGTATTGCAGTTGCAGTAGTGGCTGTCTGTCCCGGCTCCACTGCGCGTACAATTACGGTCCCGGTAATAGGTGCAACAAGAGGAATAGGCTTATAAACTTCTTCCCAGTATTTTAGCTGGGACCCGCCTTGCGACCGCGCGGCGTCTATAAGAGCTGCCCTGTCAGTGGAACTCATCCAGATGAGAGTCTGTCCGGTGTTTACATGATCTCCTTCTTTAACAAGAATACTCTCAACCCTGCCGCTTATCGGAGGTTTGATCTCAAGCCTGTTCTGGGGAAGGATAGTCCCTGTTGTCGATACGAATGTTTTAATAGTGCCGTAATGAGGATAAATGATTTTTTTGCTGACAGCAGGCGCTTTTTTACTTTTAAAAATAAAGATTATACCTGCGGCTATTATTATACAAATTATAATAATAAAAACAATTTTTCCTTTTTTATTCGCCATAATTCAGAATCCCCCCCTTTGCCTGTATCCATTCAGCTTCAGCCGTAAGTGCATTAACTTCCGCTTCCAGAAAATTTTTCTTAATACTCACAAGATTATCCTGAATGGTGATCCAGTTGTCGAATACGATTGAACCGATTGAATACAGGGCGTCGGATATTACAGCCCGCTCTTCCGCAGCTTTTAAAAATTTCAACTGAACATTTACCAGTTCAAAATTGTTTTGAAGATTATTCCATTTTTGCTCCAGCGTTAATATAACCGAACTGCGGGTGCTTTTTTCATCAGCAATAAGCTGCTTATTATATGCCCGTGCGTTCCCGGACTCGTAATAATTTTTGCCTCCCTGGAACAGGTTTAGCGACATTTCCACTCCTGCCGAAAGCTGGCTGTTTTCAGGCGGCCATTTGGAACCAGTCCTCTCTGCGCTTAGCTGCCCGTAAATTTTAGGCGCATTATCCATATCCGCAGATTTTATGCTGTACTCCGATGACCGGCGCTTGCTGACTATTTTTAATACCGACGGATTTGTTCCCGCTATTGCCGTAATATCCGGCTTCTCCTTTTCCGCCTTTGCAATAAGATTATCCTTTACTTTAAGCGGTTTAAATTCCTTTAAGCCCATTTGTTTAAGAAGACTCTGCTGCGCAACTATAACATTTCTGCCGGATTGAGAAATCTCATATTCAGCCTGTGCCAGGTTTGCTTCTGAAGTCAAAAGAGAGCCCTTGTTTTCCAGGCCTGCCTTGTACCGCATCTGCACCAGCTCAAAATTCTTTTTCCTAATTGCCGCAATTTCCTTTGATATTGCCGAAAGTTCCTGGGCGCGTAAAAGCTGTATAAAAGCGTTTCTTAGACTGAGCCGTACAGTTGAAGAAGTAACCTGATAATCATAATCGGATGCCTCAAGTTCTTTCTTTGAACTTTGCAGATCGTAATGGGATTTTGCTCCGTCAAAAAGGAGCTGCTTTCCGGTAACGCCGTAAGAATAACTGTCCGACCGGATATTGCTTCGCGTGTCTGTGCCGGTTTTGGATGTCGAAGCACCCGCGCTCGCATCTACCTTAGGCAAAAGGCCGCTTCGCGTAATTCCGACATTCGCTTTTGCCTGGCTCACTTTCTCTGCAGCAGACTGAATGTCCGGATTATTCTCCTCTGCTATTTTAACACAGTCAGCCCATGTTAATATTTCCTCAGCCTTGAGGCAATATGAGAAGAAAAGGCAGATCAGGAAAAAAATGAATTTTGAATATTTATTAAGCATATCATTAAAATATCAGGAATAATATTTACTGTTTATAAACAACAGCAGCAAAGAGCGCCTGGTAAACATTTTATTTTTTAATTTCGCGCCCTCTGCTGCCTTTTCAAAATATTTATACGGTTTTTTTATGGTTACTATCTTAGACCCTTTTATTTGAAAAAACGTTCCAAAAATATTTGCTTTACTTTGTTTAATGAAATTCGCCGGAGCGATATATTACGCCTATAAATAAAAAACAGGAGGGGATCATAAGCCGAATTCTGTCTATGCAGCCATCCATCTTGTATTCGCGTTACCGCGAATTTCTTTGCGATCTACCCACAGCCTGGGACGGGCAGCCCTTAAGCGGCTGTATATTTGATCTTGCACCGGACGGGGTTTACAATGCCGTCTCCCTCTCGGGAGGCGCGGTGAGCTCTTGCCTCGCCATTTCACCCTTACCCGTTTCCGGGCGGTATATTTTCTGTTGCACTTTCCATCGCCTCGCGGCGCCCGGGTGTTGCCCGGCATCCTGCCCTGCGGTGTTCGGACTTTCCTCGCTGTCCGCAAAAGCGAACCCGCGTGGCTGCTCGATCCCCTCCTGTCGGAAAACATTAAAAAGCTTAATCGTAAAAAAGAATAGCATTTTTTAGTTTGATGACTAATTTATCAATATAATTAAATTTGCTTAATTTTACATAAATAGCTATAATTAACTTGCCCAATAAAACAGGATAAATATATTAGTTTATCGATCATGAATCTCTTACTTCATAAAAGCATTAAAATTTAATAATTATGACAATATCACAATCAAATAACGATTTTTTAACAATAGCAGGCAGAAAATTTACATCACGGCTTTTTTTAGGTACAGGCAAATTCGCTTCTATCGATATAATGAAAAAAGCGATTGCGGCATCCGGAACAGAAATGGTAACTGTAGCCTTGCGCAGAGTCGATCTCGATAATCCGGAAGACAATCTTCTGGGTGCTGTAATTGAGCAGAAAAACATTCAGCTTTTGCCGAACACATCGGGAGCAAGAGACGCGGACGAAGCAGTAAGGCTCGCAATGCTGGCGAGAAAAATGGGATGCGGGAACTGGCTTAAACTCGAAGTTACTCCCGACCCGCGGTATCTTTTACCGGACCCGATTGAAACGCTAAAAGCAGCGGAAAAGCTTGTTAAAGAAGGATTTATTGTCCTTCCATATATCAATGCCGATCCCGTACTTGCAAAAAAACTTGAAGAAGTAGGATGCGCCACAGTAATGCCTCTGGGATCTCCAATAGGCACAAACAAAGGGCTTAAAACGCTCGACAATATAAAAATAATACTTGAAATTTCAAATATACCTGTAGTAGTAGACGCAGGGCTTGGCTGGCCGTCGCATGCCGCAGCTGCAATGGAAGCCGGAGCGGATGCTGTGCTTGTCAATACTGCGATCGCAACTGCAAAGGACCCTGTTTTAATGGGCAGCGCCTTTAAAAAAGGCGTCGAAGCAGGAAGAGAAGCATTCCTTGCAGGCGTCTCAAAGATCAGCGATACAGCAAAAGCATCCAGCCCTTTAACAGGTTTTTTAAGATAAATATTCTTCCCTGTCAGCTCCATCGCTTATCATCTATTTTAGAATTAACAATAAATTTTATGTTTGAAGATATCCTGAATAGATATTCGTGGGAATCGGTTAAAGAACAAATATATTATTCTTCAAAAGAAGATGTAAAATCTGCGATCGATAAAGAACGGAAAAACCCGGAAGATATTTTTGCTTTGCTGTCTCCGGCCGCCGATACTTTTCTGGAAGAACTTGCTTTAGCATCGCAAGCAATAACAAGGCAAAGATTCGGCAATATTATACAGTTATACGCTCCGTTGTACATTTCGAACGAGTGCCAGAATTCCTGTGTCTATTGCGGATTTAACAGGCATAATGATATTAAAAGGATCACCCTTTCCGGCGAAGATGTTGAGAAGGAAACCGATATTCTTTATCAGAGAGGGTTCAGGCATATTCTGCTGGTAACAGGCGAAAACAGACACGCAGTCTCGCCTCTGGATTTATCCTTAATTGCAAAATCCATTCACGGCAAATTCGCTTCTGTTTCAATAGAGGTTTATCCTCTGGATTCCGATGAATACAAGTTAATGGTAAAATCCGGTATTGACGGCATCGCTCTTTACCAGGAAACTTACAATAAATCGCAATACGAAGCAGTCCATCCATCGGGTAAGAAAAAAGATTACTTATGGCGGCTGCATGGCCCTGAAAGAGCAGGCAGTGCAGGTTTCAGAAAAATAGGAATAGGCATACTATTAGGACTTTCGGACTGGAGGGTAGACGGATCTTTCATGGCTCTTCATGCGTATTACCTTACAAAGAAATACTGGACAAGCCAGATACAGATATCCTTCCCGCGCATCAGGGATGCTCATGGCGGCTACGCACCTCCTTTTCCTGTAAGAAACTCTGAGCTGGCGCATCTGATCTTTGCCATGCGTATCATTCTGCCGGATTCCGGGCTTCTCCTGTCCACCAGGGAGTCGCAGCATTTCAGGGACAACATTATGCCCCTGGGCATAACTATGATGAGCGCAGGTTCAAGAACAGAACCCGGCGGTTATTCCAATCCGGAAGCAAATGCTCAGCAGTTTTCAATCGATGACGACAGATCCCCTGATGAGATAGCCGGCGTTATTGCGCAGAAGGGATTTGATCCTGTCTGGAAAGACTGGGACAGATCATATTTGAGCTAAATAAATAATTATAAATTTTGAAATAAAACCGATAAATAATTATAACGTTCTCCTTTTTTTCCTTTTATATAATAGACTTGTTGTGTAACTCAATAAAATTGTTATCTTTATTGAGAAATAATATGGTTTCCACCGACCGGTGGATGAAAACCAGTTTTGCAATAAGCCTATTCCTCAATTAAAAATAAATACTATATGAACCGAAAAGATAAAAGATCCCAGGTAAGAACGTCTTCAATTATTTTTGAAGAAATAGTCAAAATATCAGATCAGCAAAATTTTTTATCTCATCACATAAATGAAATTTATGAATTTATCTGCGAAAATTCGGATGAATTTATATGTATACTCTCATCCGGCGGAAAAATCATTTATCAAAACTCCGCCTTTAATAAACTGGGATACGGAGAGAAAGCTCTTATTGGAAATAACTATATAGATTTTTTACATACCGAGGATATTGAACCTTTCAGTAATTTATTAATAGATCTGGCTGATCAGAAAAGAAATATTTCTTTGCATGAAAATCAGCTGACACTGTACTCCCGCTTCGTATTAAAGTCGGGGGAATGGATTGAACTCAAAAGCAATTTACATATATTGAAAGAACAACCAGATCAGTTTGCTGTATTGATAATCTCCAGGGATATTACGGACAGCAAACAATCAATTAACGAAATAAAAGAATGGACAGATACTTTCGACACTTTTGTTGCAAAATTTGACATTAATGGTTTTATGATCTTCTGCAACGCTTCTCTTCTAAATTTAGCCGGCGTTTCGGAGTCCGATTTGTTTGGAAAGTATTTTCCCGATACCAGGCTTTTTTCCCATTCAAAAATCGAAAAGCTGAAAATTGTAAGATGCCTTAATAATTCAAAAGCATATTTACCAAGCCGCATAGAGTGCACATTTCTTGGAGCCGGCAACAGGCATATACCGGCTATATTTAATTGCCAGCCCGTAATAGATGAAACGGGTGATATTAAATATATAACAGGCGAAGGGAAAACAATTATGGAGGAAATTCTGCTCAGGGATAAACTCCTTGAAGCAAATTCCAATCTGGAAAAACGCATTAATGAACGAACAGCTCAAATAATAAAAATAAATAAGGAACTTAATGAAGATATAAAAAAACGAAGAATTGCGGAAAATAAAAATATCGGTCTGGCCGCCTTTCCAAGAGAGAGCCCGCACCCTATAGTCTCGTGCAATACTGACGGAAATATCATATATATAAATCCTGCAGTCCAGAATCTGGTCGAAGGACTTGGACTGGATTCGCCGGTCTGCATTTTGCCTGAAAACCATAACGAGCTTATCAAGCAATGTTTTGACGATTTAAAAAGCTACAATAATCTCGAAAGAAGGATCAAGGGCCACGTCTTTTCATGGACATATAATCCTATACCGGATATCGCCATGATTCATTTACACGGCCTGGATGTTACAGATCAGAAATATTTTGAAGAAAAACTTTTACATGATACATTGCACGACAACCTTACAGGCCTTCCAAACAGATCTTTTTTTTATGATACGCTTTTAAGATCCATTAAAATTGCCCAGAGAAGGAACGATTATCATTTTGCGGTATTATTTATGGATATGGGCAAATTCAAGGTTATTAATGACAGTATGGGACATTTAACAGGAGATAAAGTGCTTGTTGAGGTAGCCGGGAGATTGTCGTCATGTCTGCGTCCCGAAGATATGGCAGCCAGGTTCGGGGGCGATGAGTTCACAATTCTCCTTAATAATATTATGGATGCAAATGATCCTGTTCGCGTTACCGAGCGCATTCACAAGAATTTATCTCTTCCGCTTCTTATTGAAGGCCATGAAATTATTCCTTCTGCAAGCATAGGCATAGCTCTCAGTTCGCACGATTACACGAAACCGGAAGATATTATAAGAGATGCCAACACCGCAATGTACAAGGCAAAAGCTGAAGGAACATCCCGTTATGTAATTTTCAATAATACTATGAACAAACAGGCAATTAAACTGCTGGAGCTGGAAAACAACCTTCAGTATGCCCTTGCAAGCAAGGAATTCTGCATTTATTATCAGCCTATCGTTTCTTTTGATACCGGCAGAATAGCCGGTTTCGAAGCTCTTCTCCGTTGGCAGCATCCGAAACGCGGGCTGATACTGCCCGACGATTTTTTACCAATGATCGAAGAAACCGGCCAGATTGTCCCTATAGGCGAGTGGTCAATCAGAAAAGCCTGCAGTCAGCTCCGCACCTGGCACAAAAAATATAGCTCCCATCAGCATCTTTTTATAAGCATAAACCTGTCTGCAAGACAATTCATTCAGAACGATATAATTACCAAAATAGCAAAAATACTGGAAGATGAAAATATTTATCCGGGTTATTTGAACCTTGAAATTACCGAAAGCGTTATAATGGGCAATTACAAAAAAATAAACTCAATGCTTTCGGAACTCAATAAAATGGACATTCAAATAGCAATCGATAATTTCGGGATCGGTTACACTTCGTTAAATAATTTACATCAATTCCCTATTCACGCCTTAAAAATAGACCGTTCATTTATTTCAGCTATAAACGGCAATGAACAATCATTGGTGCTGCCTCAAATAATCATCAACCTTGGGCAACAGCTGGAAATCGATGTTGTTGCAGAAGGCATTGAAACAGATTTACAGTACGATCAGCTCAGAAAACTCGATTGCCCGTTCGGACAGGGAAATTATTTTTCAGAGCCTGTAGATAGTAAAAACGCAGAACTGTTAATTATGAATAATCCGGTATGGAAATGAGTTTACTTGTTATTTACAGTTTAAGATGTGACAGTGCCACTTGAACAAAATTATGGCATATTCTTATTCTGTTTTTATAAAAATAGACAGCGAGTTTTTTGCGTATCTTTTTGTGCCTGAATATTTAAAATCTAAAGATTCAATATTTAAACGGACATTACTTAAATGTTGAATTATAATTTTCCCGTCTTTCTTCAATATGTCATATTTCCTTAATTCACTTAAAATCTCCTCATATAATTCCGTATTATTTTTATCGCGTAAATAAGGCGCATCAATAAAGATACAATCGAATTTATATTCCTTCGAAGCGCAGTATCTCATGCATCTGAACGAATGAAAACCGAGGATATGAGCTGCGTCATCTTTCAATGCATCAATTACCGATTTAATGAAATGAAACCTTTTTTTGTCGATTTCATTGAATACAACAAACTCGGCTCCCCTGCTCAATGCTTCAATGCCCATCTGTCCCGAACACGCGTAAAGATCGAGAAAAGATTTGCCTTCCAGGTCTTCACCTAGAATAGAGAAAACAGCTTTCTTTATTTTCTGCGGAGTGGCATTCGCATTATCGAATTTTTCGTTCCCGAACGGAATATCTTTATTCTTGTATTTGCCTGATATTACTCTCATTTTTTTATGTTGATTTATTTTTTTAGTATTACTTCAATATAGTATAAATAATTTTACAAGAACAACTTATTTAAATGAACGAACAAAAAATAAAAGGAATGTTCTGGGGCGCCATTACAGGAGACGCTATCGGGACACCTCTGGACGGACTAAGCAAAGCGCATTTACATTCTGTCTTTAAAAACATTGAAAGCTATTTAGATCCAACACCGGCATTAAAAAACAAACCGGAGAACTGGAAAAAACCCTGCCTTTACTCTGCTATTTCGCAATTTATGCTGCTTTTATCAATGTTTCTGTTTTCCTTTAAGCGCCCCGATCCCCGCGAATTTACCGAATATATTTCGCGCAGTCTTTCCGAAGGAGATAACGAATTAGGGATATTCAGGCATCCTGCTGTAATGGAGAAATACTTTATAAAAAAAATAAAATCCCAGGCCGCAAATTCCGGAGATGCCTTGTTTTCAGTCCCGTCTGCAAATTTAGCCGTATTAATGACGCCCTTTGTTCTAAGTCCGCCGCAAAATGAAACACATATTGAGCAATTACTTTCCTTTTCGCTTATGCTCAACAGGGATGTTCATTCAACAGCCGGCACATTAATTTTTAATGCGCTTTTAGCAGATATACTTGGTAAAGAAAGTTTGCCTGAAAGGGAATCGATACTTGCTTCTGCGATCACCAGTTCGAATTCATTACTTAAAAATGCAGAGAAATTAATGCCAAGAATATTTGATCTCGGCATAAATCCGGACTATCTGTTAGCATCTATAAAAGATTATATTACAATATTTTCTAATATTATAAATATAAATGATATTGATAGTTCAGAGAAAACAATAATAAATTATGTGAATTTAAAAATAAAAACGCCTGTTACAAGGGCAACAGTAAATCATCCGCTTGCAATAATTCCTTTTGCGGCTTATCTTTCAAATTATTATATGGATGATTCTTTAAATGCTATTTTCCACGCTGCGGAAAGCGGAGGATCAACCTCGGTTTTTTGCGCGCTGGTCGGCGCGTTAAACGGTGCAATGTACGGCTTAGACACTCTGCCTGAAAATTTAATCAATGAACTCGTAAATAAAAAAAAGATAACAACAATGGTGGATTCTCTTGTAAAGAAAAAAATGAATGATGAGCTTATTAAGGACTTTATTCACGGGGAAGCATCGCTTTCAGCAAAAGAAATTCAGGAAAAAAACGCGAGATTAAAACACGTAAAAATTAAAACAAAAAAACAAAAATCCCGTTCAGAAATAGAAAATAGATTATCTTCCCATATTGTGGAAACATGGACTAAACTTGATAAGGCAAAATGGAAAAGAAAGAAAGATAAAGCGCAATAATATTGACAAATAAAAAGTTTCGGGATAGGATTGCAGACACTATATTTTAGTAGAGGAAAATATGAATTATTTTGTTATAATTTTGATCGTTGGTCTGCTGATATTGATACATGAGCTGGGGCATTTTATATTTGCAAAACTGGCAGGCATCCCGATTTCGGTGTTTTCTATCGGGTTCGGGCCAAAGCTATATAAATGGAAAAGAAAAGAAACGGAGTATCGCCTTTCACTGATACCTCTGGGCGGTTATATTATGCCGGCTGTTCAGGACGAGAAGGAATTTTACAGGATACCGGTTCTTAAAAGGATATTTTTTACTGCAGGCGGACCGGTTGCGAATATCATTCTGCCATTAATCGTTTTAATTGTAATGAACGTTATCAATTACGGAATATCAATTCCAGGAATATTTACAGAACCGTTTGCAAGGCTGTTAAAATACTTATCGAACATACTAAATTCCATACCGCTTTTATTCTCAAAGCCGGAAGCGTTGTCCGGTATAGTAGGCATCATTGCAGCAGGCGGGCAGATAATTAACTCCCAATTCCGAAATGCAATCAACCTGCTGGTCATTCTAAGCTTAAACCTTGCTGTCTTTAACATGCTGCCTATACCTGCCCTTGACGGAGGTAAAATACTGCTATACCTGCTGGAAAAAATACATCCGAAATTTCTGAAGGCACAGGTACCGGTTACAATAGCAGGCTGGGTATTGCTGATCGGATTAATGATTTACGCAACAGTAAATGATGTAATCAAACTTGTCGCGTAATGCAATATTAAACGGCATATTATACTGATATTTAAAAGCCGTTCCAAAATTTTCAAAGGAGGATTATTTTTATGAAAAAAAACATGCTTCTTGCTTCAGTTGCCTTCTTAATATTCATAATATCATCTATTAATTTTTCTTCAGCTGCTTCCGGCAAATTAAATGCAAAAATATTTACAGGAAGGATTATATTTGTCGCTGATAATTATATTGAACTAAAAAAAGGTAAAACCGAGATCAGAGTTTACATTGCTGAAAATACAAAATTTATTGCCAGGGACGGCAAAGAAAGCGGAAAAAATATTATCAGGATTTGCCAGTATGTTGAAGCGTATTACAGCGAAGAATCGGGCAAGATGAATCTTGATAAAATCATTATTAAAAAAGAGAGCGACTGCGTTAAATAAAGACTTGAAACATAATCAATAATTGCTGACGATAATTAAATGCCAAAAGAAAAATTTATATCCGGGTTTTCGACAGTAAGGAACGGCGTAAAACTCGGATACCCCCTTGTTGAATCAATTAAATCCGTCCTGCCTGTTGTGGACGAGTTCATTATCTCCGTAGGCAAATCGGATGATGATACTCTTAAAACAATCAAGAAGATCGGTGACAAAAAAATAAAGATAATCGAAACAGTATGGGACCCACGCTTCACTGTTAAGGGCAGGATTCTTGCCGTGCAGTCGAACATTGCTCTTTTCCAGTGTACGGGCGACTGGGCGTTCTACATCCAGGCGGACGAAGTTTTTCACGATGAAGATCAGAACAAAATAGTCGCCCTTTGCGAAAAATACAAATCAGACGAAAGGGTCGAAGGTTTTCTTTTCGACTACACGCATTTCTTCGGCAACTACAACTGGTACGGCGATTCGTATCACTGGTACAGGAAGGAGATACGCCTGATACGCAATCACAGGGGAATAATATCGTGGCGATCTGCCCAGAGCTTCCGGGTTGACGGAAGAAAGATAGGCGTGATCGACTCGTGCGCGCGTATATTTCATTACGGCTGGGTGCGGCCCCCCGAAGTAATGGCAGAAAAGAGACGGCAGCACGATGAGCTTCATCACGGGAAAGGGCATTATCATACAATTCATAAACCTGACTATAATTATTTAAGCGAAATGGATACGAAATGCATGAAGCCGTTTACAGGAAAACATCCGGCTGTTATGAAGGACAAAATTAAAAGCTATAAGGTTGATTTTAATCCTGCGATGGTGGATTATAAGCCGAAGTTTAAAGATTTGCGGCGCAGGCTTCAGAATAAAATAGGCAGGCTCACCGGATTTTATCCCGGGGAATACAAGAATTACAAATTATTAAAAACAGATAATAGTGCCAAGTATTGATTAAATGACATCCGATTTTGATGATATAAAAAAGATCTATAAGTTAATTAAGAGCGACATTGAAAAACAGATCGCAGGCTTTAAGTCGATATGGAAGCGCGGCAACAATGACGAGCTCTTCACTGAACTTGCGTTCTGTATACTCACGCCTCAGTCAAAAGCAAGATCGGGCTGGAAGGCAATCTGCAACCTTAAAGAAAAAAATCTGCTCCTGTGCGGCAAATACAGCGACGTCAACAAAGAACTAAACATAGTCCGTTTTAAAAACAAGAAAGCGGAATACCTTATACACGCCAGGGAAAAGTTCGCTTCAAATGAAAATCCAGGCTTAAAGAAACTGCTAAGCAGCTTTACATCAATATACGAAAAAAGAGACTGGCTTGTAAAAGAGGTAAAAGGGTACGGCTATAAAGAAGCGAGCCACTTTTTACGCAACATTGGGCTTGGAGAGGAGATCGCGATTCTGGACAGGCACATACTTAAAAACCTTAAACTCTTTGATGTGATTAAAAAAATTCCCGATTCAATTACCAGAAAAAAATATTTAGAGATGGAAGAGCAGTTAAAAATATTCGCAAAAGAAATAAAGATACCTGCAGATCATCTTGATTTTGTTCTATGGTACAAGGAAGCGGGTGAAGTGTTTAAATAGCAAAGATACCCTAGAGATGCACGGCCGTGCGTATCCATGGGTATTTTTGCATATCTACTTGCCAAGCAGTTTCTCAATCAGGTCCAGAAAAACCGGTTTTGTAATCTCATCTTTTATGTATGCTCTTACTACCATCTGTACCTGCTCAGGGAAAAACGTCCAGTACTTCTTTGCCCAGTCTTGTGGAAAAGATTTTAGTTGCTCATCCGTAAGCTCGCCCATGCTGTAAGCGACGAACTGCGATACCATGGCGCGCATAGCGTCATTCGGGATCTTATTTGCAGCTTTCGATTTATCCGGCACCCACTGGCGAAGCAATGCCTGTATCTTTTCTTCCGGTATGTACGGATCGTACTGAAGTATCATAGTCCTTACCGCGTCCCGCGCGCTACTTGTGATCTGCTCCGAAGTAAGACCCATCCTCTGCTTAATGTCCGAAGCAAAACGGTTCGCTGTTTTGTTGACGTCCATTTTGCCGAGCGGCTGCCTGGAATTGCGGGACGAAGGCGCGCTTTTACTGTTAGGCATGCTTTGCATACCGGGCGCCCCTGCCATGCCGGGCATTTTATTTTCGAGCGATTTCAGAAATGCGTCAAGCTCAAGCAGATCCTGCTCAGTAGCATTGGCGAAGAAATCATCGACAACTTTTTTTATATCTTCCTGATCGTCCATTTTATTTATTAACTCACGCTCATCTTTTTATATGCATTGATCAACCCGTTTGTTGAAGAATCGTGCTCTGCAACTTCACCCAGGCTGCTAAGTTCGGGAAGTATTTTCTTTGCGAGCTGTTTTCCGAGTTCCACACCCCACTGGTCAAAACTAAAAATATTCCAGATAATTCCCTGAACGAATATCTTATGCTCGTACATTGCAATCAGGCTGCCCAATGTTCTTGGTGTCAGTTTTTTAAACAGAATAGAATTTGTCGGTTTATTTCCGGTAAATATTTTATAGGGCATAATATTTTTAATCTGCTCTTCGTTTAGACCGTCCGCCTTTAATTCGGCCATTACTTCTTCCCTGGTTTTTCCGTTCATAAGAGCTTCGGTCTGCGCGAAAAAATTTGAAAGCAGTATTTTATGATGACCACCGACAGGGTTGTGGCTCTGTGCGGGTGCTAAAAAGTCGCACGGTATAAGCTTTGTGCCCTGATGTATAAGCTGGTAAAAAGCATGCTGCCCGTTTGTTCCCGGTTCGCCCCAGATGACCGGGCCTGTCTGGTACCGGACTGCCTTACCGGCACGGTCAACGTACTTGCCGTTGCTCTCCATATCAGCCTGCTGCATGTACGCGGCAAACCTGTGCATGTACTGATCGTACGGAAGAATAGCATGCGTATCTGCGCCAAAAAAATTATTGTACCACACACCGAGCAAAGCAAGAATTACTGGAATATTTTTTTCAAAGGGCGCGGTTCTGAAATGATTGTCCATAGCATAAGCGCCTTTTAGCAACTCGGCAAAATTATTATACCCGATTGAGCACGCGATTGAAAGCCCTATTGCAGACCAGAGGGAATACCTGCCTCCGACCCAGTCCCAGAACCCGAACATGTTTTCAGGATCAATGCCGAAGTCTTTCACTCCCTTTGTATTTGTTGAAATAGCAATAAAATGTTTCTTTATATTGTTTTCATCTTTTGCCGACTTTAAAAACCATTCACGCGCCGTAAGTGCATTCGTCATTGTTTCCTGCGTTGTAAAGGTCTTTGAAGCGATCATGAACAGCGCAGTTTCCGGATTCAGCTTTTTTAAAGTCTCGGCAATATGCGTTCCGTCTATGTTGGATACAAAATGCGAATTAATATCAGGGTGCTTATACGCTTTAAGAGCCTCTGTTACCATTACAGGTCCAAGGTCGGAACCGCCAATGCCGATGTTCACTATATCTGTTATTGCTTTCCCTGAGTAACCCTGCCACTGTTTTGATATAATATTCCCTGAGAATATCTCCATTTTGCGCAGCACGTTATTTACATCCGGCATAACGTCCTTGCCGTCGCAGTAAACCGGGCTCCCGGACATGTTCCTGAGGGCAATGTGAAGCACAGACCTGTTCTCTGTTTCGTTGATGTTTTCGCCTGCAAACATCTTTTCTAATGAGCGTTTAACCTGCGTTTCCTTTGCCAGCTCAATAAGCAGCTTCATTGTTTTTTTATCGATAATGTTCTTTGAGTAATCCAGAAGAATATCCTCAAACCGGACGGAAAAGTTATCAAACCTTTGTTTATCCTTTTTAAACAAATCTTTCATTTGCATGTTTTTTAAAAGAGCATGCTGTTCGGCAAGCTTCTTCCATGCTTTTGTTTTTACAGGATTTATTTTTTCGAGCATAATAATTATATTACCCCGTTATTTTAACTCAGCATATTCCTTCACTATGTCTGCTGTAAAAGATTCCATGCCCTCGTATGTCTTGTGGTGCTTAAGCATATCCTTAATCACCTGAAAAGGCAATGTCGCGATATGTGCGCCTGCAAGCGCTGCTTCCCTGGTCTGGCGCGGGTTTCTGAGCGAGGCAGCAATGATCTCCGAGTCGAAATCATAATGCTCCACTATTTCTACACATTGGCCGACTAAATCTATCCCTGAAATAATACCGTTATCGTCCAGAACTTTGCCATCCTTTTCAATGCCGAATGCCGGGAAATAATCCGATTTGTCGAACTTGGCACCCAGGGTTTTCCGAAGATGATCATCTATCCGGCCGGCAAACGGACTTATAAATTTAGCACCCGCCTTTGCTGCTAAAAGCGCCTGCTCTGGGGTGAATATCAGAGTACAGTTTACGGGTATTCCTTCTTCCGTCAGCTTCCGTACCGCTTCTATCCCGTCGAAATGAGTAGTATCCTCATTTTTAAACGCAGGATTAACGGGTATCTTTATATAAACGTTATTTGCAACCGGATTAAACATACCAAAAATTCTTTTCCCCTGCTCAATCATTTTATCAGCCTTAATCTCGGTTACTTCCAGACTTACCGGCGTATTCTTTGCGGTTGTCAGTATATTATTAATATACGTCTTAAGATCAAGTTTCTTGCCTGCTGCGACCCGCTTCTCCACAGCTTTTTTTAACAGCGACGGATTCGTAGTAACACCGTCAGTGACTCCCCAAGCGTATGCCTGCGCTATTTCCTCAATATCCGCGCTGTCGATAAAAATTTTCATTTAATCATCCTCCAGAATTTTGTTTACCCGGCTCTGCCATCATCGCATGGACCGCTTTCATCTCTTGCTCTTGCATGCTCAGCAGTATCGGTAGTAGTGCAATACGGCAGTTTTTCCATTTGTATGCCGCAACATTCCGGTGTAACTTCATTGACGCCCGCGTCAAGACTTTTACCACATTTTTTACATTTGAATGTCGTTCTGTCGTCCATAGCAAGCCTCCGTCTGTAAATAAAAACCCATTAATTATATTACTTTATAAACAAATAAAGCAACCGAAAAATTATATTATATTTTAAGGAAAAGAAAGTATAGCAGGATCAATGAGGCAAAAAATTGAATTTCTAATAATTATTATATTTAACGAATTTTTCAGGAGCCCTTCTATAAGCCCTGGGCAAAAGTTTAACACCTTTTTTCAGATAACCGATAGCCAGGATAAGCGGTATAATTTTTTCCTCAGGAATATTGAATTCTTTTTTAATCATGTCTTCATTGAATCCGTCCATAGGATGAGTTTCCAGCCCCATATCTTTTGCTGCAATCATAAGGCTCATTGCAAAAAAAGATGTATTTTTAATGGCGAATATCTTTCTTCTTAAGCTGTCCTTCTCGCCGTAATAACTCAACGTGGAGGCTTTTGACGACTGAAAAGCCTCCGGTTTTGTATATCCTAACCTGATATTTACATTAAGGACATCATCAATATTCTCTTCTATAGCCGACGGATTGGCTATAATAATAAAAACAGCCGAAGCTTCGGCAACCTTTGCCTGGTTACCTGCGCATTTTTTTAAATCTTCTTTTCTGTCAGGATCATCGACAATAATAAGTTCCCACGGCTGCAAATTCCTTGAAGAGGGAGATAGATTTGCAAGATTGAGCAGTTTTTTAATTTTTGCATCAGGTATCTTTTTACCCGGCTCGAAAAAATTTATTGAGCGTCTCTCTTTTAATGCTTTAACAGTTTCCATGAAAATTGCTCCTATATTGCTCCTTTGATTATTATTTAAATTGCGTCCTTAATCCAGTTTGCAATTGTGAGACTATTTAAGCATATCAACAAAGAGTTTATTTAAGTATAGTTCGAAAAATTAAAATACTTTTAATCCGGACAGTTTCTTTCCTATCTTTTCTCCCAGTTCAACACAACTTTTAATATCCTGTTCATTCGGAACGAACTTAATATTGATGTCGTCCACCGCATCCATCATGTTAAACTTCATCTCATCAAGTTCGCGGCGGATAAGTTTAACGGACTCTCCGCTCCACCCGTAAGAACCGAATGCAGCGCCTATTTTATTCCTGGGTTTCAGGCCTTTCATATACACAAGAAAATCACCGACAGTAGGGAAAATCTGGTTGTTCAGGGTCGGGGATCCAACAATAACTGCGCCTGCGTCCATAACCTCTGTTATAATATCGCTTCTGTGGCACGACCTTAAATGCATGGGCAGTGTGTAAACGCCTGTGCTGTTTAAGCCTGCGGTAATTGCTTCAGCCATTTTTTCCGTGCTATGCCACATCGTATCATAAACCACTATAGCTTTCTTAGTCGGTTTTTGCTCGCACCACTCAGCATAGGCCGAGATTATTTTAGATGGATCAGTACGCCAGATTATTCCATGATCCGGGCAGATCATTTTTATCTGCAAACCGAGTTCGGCAACACGGCCTAATAATTTTTTTATCAAAGGCGAATAAAGCAAAAGAATATTAGCATAATATTTTTTCGCGTGAGGCATAATAAACTCATCTTTTATCTCATCATCAAATCTTTCAGGACCGGCATAGTGCTCACCGAACGCGTCGCTCGAAAACAATATCTTATCTTCCTTAAGATAGGAAAACATGCTGTCCGGCCAGTGAAGCATTCTGGTCTCGAGAAACGTAAAAGTCCTTTTGCCTATTTTAAGTTCTTCACCATCCTTAACAGCTTTAAGATTAAGCTTTCCGTAAATATGCCTGCTTAGATTTTCCAATCCCTTTTCTGAACAATATACAGGTTTCTCTTTGCCCAAAATATTCATTACTTCCGAAAGCCCGCCGGAATGATCCATTTCCGTATGGTTGCTGATAACATAATCGATTTTTTTCGGATCAATTATGCTTCTGATATTTGCAATCAGTTCCTCAACAAATTCTTTTTTAACAGTATCTATCAGCGTAACTTTTTCGTCAATTATCAGATATGAATTGTATGTTGTCCCTTGTTTTGTGGAATATCCGTGAAAGTCGCGCACATTCCAGTCTACAGCTCCGACAGAATATATACCCGGAGCCAGCTCAGTTGCTTTCATATTAATTACCTCAGTATTAAGTTACATCTTTTCAAATTCGCTTTTTGATGCTCCGCAAACCGGGCATGTCCAGTCGTCAGGAATGCTCTCAAATTTTGTCCCTGGTTTAACACCGTTATCCGGATCGCCCTTTTCCGGATCATAGATATAACCGCAAACTGCGCATTTGTATTTATTCATACCGATACTCCTTTTATTTTATAATTTTTTTCGAATTAATAAACTATTACAATAAATACCCGAATATATACTATAATTCTTTAATGAGATCAATTACATTTTTTTCTATGTTCTGTCTTAATTCGCGAATAAATTCCAGAGACTTACCTGCCGGATCCGGCAAGTCCCAGTTAATGAGTTTTACACCCGGAATTAAAGGACAGGAAACATCGCAACCCATTGTAACAATAACATCAGGTTTGTTATTCATCAAAACTTCCTGAACTGATTTTGGACTGCGAAATGCCATATCAATACCTTTTTCAGCCATTATCTGAATCATATTACCGCTTATGCTTTCAGCAGGATTATCGCCGGCGCTAAGCGCCTCAACTGTGCTTCCGGCATAATAAGCTGTGAACGCTTCCGACATCTGGCTGTGGAACGAATTGTCTTTACATACAAACAACAGTTTCTTTCTGTTTAAATACGGCCTGATCAGCTCACGGGCTTTTTCTCTTGCTTCGTTAAGCGCACCCGGGTGCTTTGCAATATCGCCCGGCTCCTCAATCTGCCTGTATACAAGGCTCCCTTTAAAGTTCGCTCCTACAGCATCAAAAAAATACTTAGCAGTAAGATTCAGCCCCTCGAATAAATTCTCGCCCTTTGTTGCTCCTAGAGCAAGTAAAAAACCGCTTCTCCATTTTCTTCCGGGATCGTCAAGTTTCAGTTTATATTTGCGCGCCCATTGAGTCTGTGAGCGGTCGATAAGTGCCTTTAACTGTGCAGGTACGCTGTAAAAAAAGACCGGGGTTGCCATAACTATCAGATCCGCCTTCCACAGAAGAGGATAAATCTCACTTTTCATGTCATCATAAATAGGACAAAAGCCCTGTGTCTCACAAACCTTGAGTTCTTTGCAAGGAATAATATTTTTTTTATCGACAGCAATAGTGTGAGTTATTGCGCCGTTTTTTTCCGCTTCTTCCATGAAGGCGGAAAGAAGAACGCTTGTATTCCCGTTTTTTCGCGGGCTTCCCAGCAATCCCAGAATAAACATAGTATTTGTCTTTTTATTAAGATTTACAAGTAGAGACGTACAGTCGTGCGTCTCTACTTGTAAATCTTTATTCTATTAAGCCGCAGGCTGTTGCTCACAACGGTAATACTGCTGAGAGCCATGGCGAATGCAGCCATCATCGGATGCAGATGTCTCAGCATCTCCGGAACTGATTCAAAAGGATAAAGAGCGCCTGCTGCAATGGGAATAAGCGCTATATTGTAAAAGAATGCCCAGAACAGATTTTGTTTTATTGTCCGCATAGTTGCCCTTGAGAGCGCCATTGCCCTGGATACTCCTTTTAACGCACTCCCAACCAGAACAATATCAGCAGCTTCAATCGCTATATCAGTACCAGATCCGATTGCAATACCGACATTCGCCTGCGCAAGAGCGGGTGAATCATTTATTCCGTCGCCTACCATTCCAACCAGGCTGCCGGTTCCCTGCAATTCTTTTATTTTTCTGGCTTTTTCATCAGGAAGAACATCTGCGATTACCTCATCAATCCCAACACTGTCTGCAATAATTTTAGCAGAATTATAATTATCCCCGGTAAGCATTGCAACATTCAGCTTTTGTCCATGCAGTTCAGCTATGGCATCAGCAGATTCAGGCTTTACTTTATCCGAAAGTGCAATAATACCCGCCGGCTTGCCGTCAATGGCAATTACAATAACTGCTTTACCCTGATCCTGAAGCCAGGCAATTTTTTCAGTAAAATATTTTAAATCAATATTTAATTCTTTAAACCATGCAGGTTTGCCTGCATAAATAATTTTTCCGTTTACAAAAGCCTGCACACCCATGCCACGAAACGCCTTAAACCCATCAGCATCAAATATGCCCAATCCCCTCTCTTCCGCTTCTTTTACAATTGCCCTGCCGAGCGGGTGTTCCGATCCCTTCTCCACTGAAGCTGCGAGTTTAATTAATTCGTCATCATTACTCACAGGATCAGCAGTCATAATATCGGCTACAAAAGGCTGCCCTATTGTAACGGTTCCGGTTTTGTCAAAAACGATCGTGTCCAGCCTTGAAGCAATTTCGAGAGCCTCGCTGTTTTTAAAAAGAATGCCGTTCTCCGCGCCTTTGCCGGTGCCGGCCATAATCGCAGTAGGCGTTGCAAGCCCCAGGGCGCACGGACATGTTATCACAAGAACCGAAACCAGCCGAATCATGGCAGGCACAAATTCACCGGTAATTGCCCACCAGAATGCGAAAACAACCAGCGCAACGCCAATCACAGAAGGAACAAACACAGCGGAAATTCTATCCGCAATCGATTGAATGGGCGCCTTGCTCCCCTGCGCTTCCTGAACAAGATTTATTATCTGTGCAAGCGCAGTATCTTTCCCTACTTTAATAGCCTTAAACTTTAACACGCCGTCCAGATTTATTGTGCCTCCGGAAACCCGGTCGCCCTGCTTTTTATCCGCAGGAATCGGCTCGCCCGTAAGCATTGATTCATTTACAGCGGATTCGCCTTCGGTTATTATTCCGTCAACAGGGATTTTTTCTCCGGGCCTGACTATTATTATATCATTTATATGCAGTCCGGAAATCGGCGTCTCTATTTCTGCGCCGTCTGTAACAACAAACGCCGTCTTTGGCTGAAGCCCCATAAGTTTGCGTATAGCACCGCCCGTACGGCCTTTAGTTTTAACCTCAAGAATTTTTCCGAGTTTTATTAAAGTAATAATTACGGCAGCTGTTTCAAAATATACGTGTTCCCCAAGCGAAGGATTGAGTAATAATGAAAGCGAATAAAAATACGCAACAGACGCCCCCATAGCAACAAGAACATCCATGTTCGCGCTGCCGTTGCGAATACTTTTAAAGCCTCCCTTATAATAGTCCCACCCTGTATAAAACTGTACAGGAGTAGCCAGAATAAAAAAAAGCCAGCTTACCCAGCAAGCGTGGCTCCAGTGACCGAATAAATTAAAATCCCTGCCCATGCTGAGAATAAAAAGCGGAAGCGTAAATATAATTCCCAGCAAAAATTTCCTGGTTTGATTTTTAATCTCTTTTGTACGGGCGATGATTTCCAACTCATCGCCTTCTTCCGCATTCGGCTTAAGTGCGCCATAACCTGCTTTTTCTATTGCAGCTATCATGCCGTCAATGCTTACAACTTCGGGCGTATATTCGACAGATACCCGTTCGTTTGCAAAATTTACGGACGCACTGATAATTCCCGGAACTTTCTTAAGAGATCTCTCAATATTCGCAGCGCAGTTAGCACACGTCATCCCGGTTACTGGAATAATTATCTTGTTCTCGGACATTATGGTTCTATTCAGCAGGCGGATAATTGATTTCCTTAAGCTTATCCATAATTGCCTTTAAAGAAGCCGGTGCATCCCAGCTTACCGTAATAGTCTTTGCATTCTGATCTCCCTCAACACCGGAAACACCCGTTATCTCGCTTAATTCATTTTTTATTGTCATAACACAGTGCTTGCAGGAGATATTTGGAATTGTTAATTTTTTAGTTTCCATTATATGCCTCCATTAGGAAATGTAAAATTATTTTAAATATTTATGCTTTCCACAAACCGTGGATATTACAGAATTCTCTTACCGTTACAATATCTTCTATGCCGCAGAATGAAGCTTCAGGCGCTTCACCAGGTTTAAGAAATTTCCGGCATACTTTGCCGTTAGATTGAATTACCTCTATCCATTCTATAAAATGTTTTTCTTCCATAGGATGTGCTACGGAACCTACTTTGACCGTAATATCTTTCCCGTTTTTATTTACTACAGGCACATGTTTTTCTTTTGCGGCATCTGTGGTATTTTCAGCAACAAGCGTCATCGGCTTTCCGCAGCACACTAATTGCCCCTCACAAGCATGAACTACTTCAATAATATTTCCGCAAATTTCACATTTATATATTTGATCTCTTTTAGTCATAAAAATCTCCTATTACTTTTATAAATTATTTTTTGCAGCAACGCAACAAAAATCTTCTCCTTATTAAATTAAAAAATATCCGCCATAATCTGAAAATATGCCTGAGGATGATCGCATGCCGGACATTTATCGGGCGCGCTGTCTCCTTCGTGAATGTAACCGCAGTTCCTGCATTTCCATTTTACTTTCTGATCTTTCCTGAACAATGTCCCCTCTTTAAGATTTTTAAGCAGATCCAGATATCTTTTTTCATGATGTTGCTCTGCTATTGCGATTGCCCTGAAAACCCTTGCAATCTCGTTAAAACCTTCATCTTCTGCAATTTTAGCAAAGCCGGGGTACATCTCATACCATTCATAATGTTCACCTGCTGCCGCTTCTTTCAAATTAACCGCTGTATCCGAAATTATGCCTGCTGGAAAAGTTGCAGTTATTTCAGCCTCACCGCCCTCTAAAAATTTAAATTCTCTTTTTGCATGTTCCTTTTCCTGATCCGCCGAATCAAGAAATACTGCGGAAATCTGTTCATATCCTTCTTTTTTTGCCTTGGAAGCGAAATAAGTATAACGATTTCTTGCCTGTGATTCACCGGCGAATGCAGTTAATAAATTTTTTTCCGTTCTGGTACCTTTAATTTTCATTTTCCCTACCTTTTAATTTAATTATTCTAATTAAATCGTTCATGGATTAATTAGTGTCTATTTAAATATTTAAAAAATCAAGTTATTTATTAAAGCAGATTAAAATTAACTTTGTAATGATTACATTTATATAATTAGTACAAATTGCTGTCAATAAATAAATATTTTTTAAAAAAATATTTCACTAAGGTATTGTATTTTTATGTATTAAAATTAAAAGATAAGATAATAAAATAAAATTTTTTCGGGGCAAATCTTTGGTTAAATAATAAAATCAAAAACTGTTTATATCGCTGTTTTAATTTGCTATTTTTGGCATGCCTTACATATTCCTTTAAAGAAAAGCTGGGTTTCTTTAATTAAATGACCTCCAATAGATTTGATATACAGCACCTTAGTATCCATTGGAACATCATATAATTGACCGCACACATTGCATTTGAAATGAGCGTGTTTTTCTACTGAAGCATCGTATTTAACCTCATTGTCTTCAATTGTGATTGCCTGAACAATGCCCGAGTCCTGAAATGTTTTTAAAGTATTATAAACCGTTGTCTTTGAAAGGGTCGGGATGTCTCCGGAAATATCTTTGTATATAGTATCAACAGTAGGATGGTTCTTCATTTTTAAAAGATACTCAAGAATTTTCATTCGGTGAAGAGATGGCTTAATAGTGTTTTCCGAGAGGATATTTTTAATTTCCGATGGTTTCATCTTAATAAGATTATTAGCTTAAAAATTATATATTACACAATATTATTACGTATAATTCTATTATATATAACATTTTGGTTGGAATTGTCAATATTTTTAATGATAAATATAAAAATTTTTGAAATAATTTTGATTTTGTAATGATTACATTATGTTTTTAAAGTAAAAGAACGCCATTTTAAAAAAAATATCTTTTGTTTTTCCGGATTCCGTATATAATTATAAATTAATATATTATTAATAAGGATATTTTTTATGTTATTGAATCCGTTTACGGAATCAAATCTTCAAAATCTTCAAACTGGTATTTTAAAAATATCAGCCGATATATTCTGTCCCATACTCCAAATTTTAAAAACCAAATGGGTTATGCTGGCAAAAAATGCCAGAGAGCAAATAACGATTATAATTGTCCCGCATAATGAAAAAAAAATTTTAAACTATAATTTACACATATATTCAATTATTACGATCGTAATAGTATTCATTTCGGGTTTAATATTTACTTCGGTCTCAATTATAAACTTTTCTTATACAAGCAAAAATGTCTCAAAATTGACCCTATATGATGCAAATTCAAAACTGCAAATCAAAGAATATAAAGAAGAAATAACCAAATTATATGACAAATTCCAGGAACTTAAATCCGGCATATCCTTGTTGTATTCAACAATAACCGAAGAAAATTCAAATTCACTGTGGGCAAAAGGAGGTGAATCAGCTTTAAATGCCGACGAATCATCCTCCCCGTCTATTGAAGAATTAAACATGAAAGAACTGGATCAGGAATTAAAAGCAAGCTTTGAAATTCTGGGAGAAATAAAAAATTATTTAAAAAATAAAAATATTATTGAAAGCGCTCCGTCCATCAGACCGGTGATCGGTTACATATTATCTGAAGCTGAAATAAATACTCACAAGATCATCTATGATAAGGCAAATGTAAAAGGCGTTGCAATAGCCGCTTTCCCGGGGACAAAGATTCGGGCAACTGCGCCTGGTAAAGTTGAAGCTGTAGTTTGGGATAAATTATTAGGCATTAAAATAACAATACGTCATAAATACGGCTTTTCCAGTATATTCTCGCACTGCCGGAATGTGATCGTCAAGCCGAATCAAAATGTTTCAAAAGGCGAAACTATCGGCTACACGGGAAGTACCGGTTCGGCTGCAAAAGCAATTTGTTTTTATCAAATCAGGATTGGAAATGAATTTGTCAATCCACTCCCGTATATCAAATAAGATATTATTTTAAATGTTATTATATTATTCGGATTTATTTGCCTATCTTTTTACCAGAAAGCAGTTCCCATATTTCAGCAAAACCATATTTACGAGCATATACAAGAGCTGTATTACCGCTGTTGTCAACCATATTAGGGTCAGCACCCTTTTCAAATAACAGCTTTGCTATATCAAGATGACCATAATAAGCAGCGAGAATCAAAGGAGTTTTATTTGTATTTTCTGTAATATTTATATCTGCTTTATGATTTAACAATATCTTCACGATTTCACTATAATTATAGAATGCTGCTATATGAAGTGCTGTATATCCAATCTTACCGCCAGATTGTACTCCTCCTCCGGGTTGCCCGCTACTTAAATCTTTTATTTTAAAATTCGCGTCAGCACCATTATCCAATAAAAGCTCCATTACCCGGCTGTGATTATAATAGGATGCCCATAAAAGAGGTGTCCATCCATTTTGATCCACTGAATTAACATTGTCTCCTTTTTTGATCAAGTCATCTGCCATTATGAGGTTACCGTCTTTTGCGGCCTTGTGTAAACTTGAACAACTTATAAAAGTTAAAAATATTAATAAAACAATAAGGTAAGAATATAAGGATTTAATTTTCATAAAATTATCCTTTAAAATAATTTAAAATTTATGTAAAAATAATATTCTGGCTTTTTACTCAATTAATAAAATAATAAAAAATTACTTAACCCGCTTGATAGTTTTATTTGATATCATATCCATAAGCTCTTTTAAAAGCGCCTTTTCAATTTTATCAATAACTCCGTCTTCCTGGGACAAACGGATTATTTCCTCATATTCCGCCTGAGTTACTTGCTGATCGTCAATGGCTTTTTTTATGACATCTTTAAGCTCTTTACCGTTATTTGTCTTCATAATAAATACCTCGAGTAGTTTTTATAAATTTATAAAAATTATTAACATCGAAATTGTCAATATTTTTTTATTGTTTTAGTGAAGCATGGTTAAGCAGAAATATTCAGAATATTAAGTATTTCGGACGGTGAATTAGATACTATTATTTTTTTTCTTATATCTTCGTTTTTTAAAACCGTCATTATTTTTGAAAGCAGTTTTAAATATTCCTTATGCTGATCTTCCCCTGCTGCAACAAGTACTATCATATAAACAGGCTCGCCGTCAATCGCGTTAAAATCAATTCCGTTTTCCGAGATACCTATAGCAAAAGAGATTTTTTTTACCGTAGTTATTTTTGCATGCGGAATTGCAATACCAAGGCCTATACCTGTGGTCATTATCTCTTCTCTTTCAATAAGAGCGGCAGTCAGCGACTCGATATCGTTGCATACATCTGTATCTTTAAATACGCCGGCTACCTCTTCAATTGCTTTAAGCTTATCTTCTGATTTTATTTTAATTATATATTTTTTATCCGTATAGTCTGAAAGATCACCCATCAATAATTTCTCCGGCAAATTTTGTCTTTGTATAATTAATTCCTTTGACAAAATATTATTATAGCTTAATTACTTTCAAGTAATAAATATTTAATTTATAAATCAATTTAAATTTTATCCGGCTTACTTTCGAAAATTGAACAAAAAAAAAGAGACTGCTATATGAAAAAATATGTTCATGGCTACTCGGACAGAGAATCAAAAAGACTGCAGGATCAGGCAAACACGCTGGACGAACTGCTGCACCATGATTCTGTTTTCCCGGCGAACAGTAAAATACTGGAAGCAGGCTGCGGCGTAGGTTCCCAAATAAAAATTATTGCTCCTAAAAATCCTTTATGCAGTTTTACTTCGATCGATATATCCGAAACTTCGCTTGAAAAAGCAAAAAAATTAGCCCAGTCATTAAACATAAAAAATGCCGAATTTCGGATGGGCGATATTTTTAATTTAACATTTAAAGAAGAATCCTTTGATCATATCTTTGTTTGTTTTGTTCTTGAACATCTGCCCGATCCTTTGAAGGCGCTGCAAAAATTAAAAAAAGTATTACGGGTAGGCGGGACAATTACCGTGATTGAAGGCGACCACGGTTCAGCTTATTTTTATCCTAAAAGTGAAGCCGCACAAAAAGCCATTAACTGCCAGGTGCGTTTACAGGCAATGCATGGCGGCAATGCTTTAATTGGCAGAGAAATTTATCCGCTTCTTACCCGCGCCGGGTTCAAAGATTGCATTGTTTCCCCAAGGATGGTCTATGTTGATTCCAGCAGGCCGTTTTTCGTTGAAGGCTTTACAAAGAATACTTTTACAGCCATGATTGAAGGTGTGGAAAAGGATGCCCTGGAGAATTCTCTTATAACCAAAGAGGAATGGGATCAGGGAATAAAAGACCTGCACCGCACTGCCGGGAAAGACGGCGTGTTTTGCTATACTTTTTTTAAAGGAAAAGCGGTTAACTAATTAGTATTATTCCTGTACCACCTGAGCTGCCCTTTTTGAAGCCCCCTTAGGGAATCTGTTACAGATTTTATTATTGTTTTAACCGAATGGTTACTGCATTACATGAAATGTTTCCAACAAGCTTTTCCCAGCCATTATTATTAATTTGTCCGATATGTTCAACCTGCCATGCCGGTCTCTGACCGAAAAAAATACAGAAGTAATTGCCTCTGTTTGTATAAGCAATGCCTCCGGAAGGAATATCAGGTACCGGCTTTTCTTCACCAAGATCTATTCCGATTGAACCATATAATTCATTTCCCCACTTCTCAAGATTTATTCGATAAGGCAATTTCCCAGCAAAGCTATCTGCCACCGATGTGTTAAAAAGTTCTGCCTCAAGAACTATTGATCCGAAATCCAGAATAATCTGTTTCTTCTGTATCATTTCCTGGTTTATCCTATGCAGATTAATATCCGGTTACATAACATGCCGGTTCAGCAGCGGTAATGCGCCGTCTCCCGGAACCGGTTGTTAGATGAACTTTTTTCTTCTCTTTCAGAAGATACTGTTCTCAGGCTAGATCAAAGCGATCAAGGTTCATCACCTTGTTCCATGCTGCTGTAAAATCATTCACGAACTTTTCCTGTGAGTCCTCGCATCCATATACTTCAGCCAGTGAGCGCAGTATGGAGTTTGAACCGAAGACAAGGTCAACGCGTGTAGCTGTCCATTTTACTTTGCCTGTTGCCCTGTCACGGACTTCGAACTCATCTTCGTTTTCGGGAGTTGCCTTCCACTCGTTTCTCATATCCAGGAGATTTACAAAAAAATCATTTGTGAGTGTTTCTGGCCGATTGGTGAAGACTCCATGTTTCGACTGTCCGTAGTTTGCGTTCAAAACACGCATGCCGCCTATTAGAACAGTCATCTCAGGAGCTGTAAGTGTTAAAAGCTGTGAACGGTCAAGTAGCAGTTCTTCTGCCTTCACGGCGAATTTACCTTTGAGATAGTTCCGGAATCCGTCAGCGACCGGTTCAAGAACGCTGAATGAGGCAACGTCTGTCTGCTCCTGCGATGCGTCCGTACGTCCGGGAGTAAATGGAACGATAATTTTGAAACCGGCATTCTTTGCAGCCTGTTCAACGCCTGTGCTGCCGCCAAGAACAATCAGGTCGGCAAGTGAAACCTTCTTTTTACCAGACTTGCTGTTAAATTCCTTCTGTATCTCCTCCAGCTTTTGCAGCACAGCTTTAAGCTGCTCGGGCTGATTAACTTTCCAGTCCCTTTGCGGCGCAAGCCGTATACGCGCGCCGTTCGCGCCGCCGCGCTTGTCAGAACCGCGGAATGTGGAAGCCGATGCCCATGCTGCTGAGACCAGTCTGGAAACCGTCAGTCCCGAAGCAAGAATTTTGCCCTTGAGAGCGGCGATGTCTTTCCCGTCGATCAACTCATGGTCAACTGCAGGAACAGGGTCCTGCCATATCAGATCTTCTGCCGGAACCTCCGGGCCAAGATAACGCGAGCGCGGGCCCATGTCGCGGTGAGTGAGTTTGAACCATGCCCTTGCGAATGCGTCTGCCAATGCTTCAGGATCTTTCTGGAAGCGCCGTGAAATCGGCTCATAGATAGGGTCGAACCTTAGCGAGAGGTCTGCTGTTGTCATCATTGGCGCGTGCCGTTTGGATTTATCATGCGCGCCGGGCACTGTATCTTTTCCCGCGCCATTTTTAGGATGCCACTGGTATGCACCCGCAGGACTTTTCGTAACCTCCCATTCATATTCGAACAGGACTTTGAAATAATTGCTGCTCCATTTTGTCGGGCTGGGTGTCCATGCTCCTTCAATGCCGCTTGAGATTGTATCGTCGCCTTTGCCGCTTCCGAAACTGCTCTTCCAGCCGAGTCCCTGCTCTTCAATGCCTGCTGCCTCAGGCTCCGGGCCGACATGCGACGGATTACCCGCGCCATGACACTTGCCGAATGTATGCCCACCTGCGACAAGGGCTACTGTTTCCTCATCGTTCATTGCCATGCGCGCGAATGTCTCTCGAACATCGCGCCCCGAAGCGACCGGGTCCGGATTTCCGTTCGGCCCTTCCGGATTTACATAAATAAGACCCATTTGCACTGCTGCCAGGGGATTTTCAAGTTCGCGGTCGCCTGAATACCGCTTGTCGCCAAGCCATTCACTTTCAGCGCCCCAGTAAACATCCTCATCGGGTTCCCACACGTCCACGCGTCCGCCTCCGAAACCGAACGTCTTGAATCCCATAGACTCTAACGCGCAATTGCCCGCGAGTATCATTAGATCCGCCCACGAGATTTTGCTGCCGTATTTCTGCTTGATCGGCCACAAGAGCCTGCGAGCTTTGTCAAGATTGATGTTATCCGGCCAGCTGTTAAGCGGTGAAAAACGCTGCGTGCCCGAACCCGCGCCTCCGCGGCCGTCACCCATGCGGTATGTGCCCGCGCTGTGCCATGCCATGCGTATAAAAAACGGGCCGTAATGACCGTAATCCGCAGGCCACCATTCCTGTGAGTCGGTCATTAAATTATACAGGTCTTTTTTAATAGCTTTTAAGTCAAGTTTTTTGAATTCTTCGGCATATTTGAACTTTTCACCCATCGGATTGCTCAAATTTGAGTGCTGATGAAGAATATTAAGGTTTAACTGGTTAGGCCACCAGTCTCTGTTCGATGTGCCTCTGCCCGATGCTTTTGGATTTGATTTGCCTGTTACAGGGCAATTGTTATCTTTAGTCATAAAGTTCCTCCCGCTCTTTAGAATATTATTTAATCAAAAAACAAAAAAGATATGTACCGCAGGTGTGAACGCAGGAATTGAGAATCATATTAGCGGAACAACTCCACAAAACTTATTGAAGTAAAAATTGTAAGATACATCTGACAGTATATTTTGTCAGGTACATTTTAATCACAAAAGAATTTCCTTACTGTAAAATATGCCATTTCTAAAATCATATATTATTATTATACGTCGCAAACAGAAATCCAGTATACGGACATATATGTACAACATCATATTTTATTAGACTTTAATATTCTAAAAATCTCAAATACTTTTTAAAATAATTTCAAAATTATTTTAACCGGCCTGGTTTTCAGGGAACGGCCATTCCAAGTGCACGACGCGTCATCATCAGGATCATCTTTGCATTTCCGGCCCGGGCACGCATAAGCGTGAGATAAAACCGTGTTGTGTCTTTCGCGGGAGTTGCTATTTGATCCTTTTTCCGCAGATGGACAGCATTCGTATTACATACCGTAGTACATAATCCGCAGCCAATGCATCTTCCCGGATCAACTCTGCCTTTTCCGTCTTCCAGCGCAATGGCGTCCATCTGACAACGATCGATGCATCGCCCGCATCCAATACAAAGATCGGCATTTGTAAACGCATAATAGTTGGAGTAAAAATACCGGGCAGGATTATCCAGAAGCTTTGCATTGGATAACACCTCACAGCAGCAGCCGCAGCACAGGCAAACACAAAACGGAGATTGAGAATTGGACGGCTGCACCACAAGCCCGTCCTGTTCGCATTTATCCAGGATCCGGAACACTTCCTCCAGCGTAATTTCCCTTCCCCAGCCGTGATCCTTGTAATTTCTGGCAGCATTGCCGAAGAGCAGGCAAATTTCGCGCTCTTTCGTTACTTTGCAGGGATGCCCGAGTAAATCATGTCCTTCTTTGCAGATACAATCAACCACCAGAAAAGGACCGCGATATCTGCCAAGAATTTGCCGGATATCATCATAAGGCATAATATTGAGATCCGGAGTAATAGATCCTTTAGTAGGCACCGGACGGAGTTGAGTGAACTTCGGGTTTAAGAGGGCATCGCGGAATTTTTCGTCGATATATTGTTTAAAATCCTCAAAGAATTCTTTCTTAAGGTGATTGACCTGAAATTCAAACATTCCAATAGCCAGCATAATGACACTGTAGATTTTAAGTCCGTTTCTGGTGATGCTTCTGACAATACTCCCCTGATCGGACATCTGGTCTAAAATTTTTTCAAGTTCAGCAATATCAGGATATTTGCTCTTTAATCGTTTTTGAATAACTTTTGCAGGTTCAGGGATAATGCTCATCGACAAGGCAATTTGTGCCTGTTCGGGTGTAAACAAATGTTTCAATATGCGGATTTCAACACCGGATTCAGTTGCAGGAAAAGCAATGGGCAATTTATCCAACTTTTGCTGTAGTTTTCGATATACTTTAGAATCAATGCTATCCCGGGATGTAATTTCCATATATTCCTTTTTATTCAATAATATAATTCCGGTCATTGTTTTTTTATCAGATCATTATCTCTGATAAAAAACAATCAAAGCATCGGGCAATTAAAACGACAATGAGGAGATTCGGCTGGAAGTATTATTTAAATATATTATTTATTATTTTAAAATAATCTTCTTTCGTGTCCATATTTATCTTTGATCTGTTTGCTATAAAAAAATTTATACTTTCAATGTACTGCTCCCTGCTCCAATCGTTCAGGTTGTTCCATTGCTGTACATTAAAAACAAACTTATCATAAGATGAAAAGAATTCTTCAGCTTCATTTGCATTATCGGGCGCCACTTTAATGTTCCTTTCCTTATATTCATCCAGTAATTCCTTATACAGTTCATCTTTATGCATAAATGACAACAGCTCAATTCCATAAGACATAAAATTTATTATATCGTGCTTTTCTATTAGCATATTATGCAGCTGTTCATAATTATCACTGCGAAGCCTCGCTATTTCATCCAGGCTTCGTGCGGCAAGAACCGGATTATTCATATAATAAGTGTTTAAGAAAGCTTCCTCCAGGTAGACTGAATTTTCAGGAAGAGGAAATTTCCCGATTGTGAAGATGGCAAATGATTTCCATGTCAGTTGTTCATGATATAGAAATTTTTTAAAGTATGGGAAGAATGAATTTCCTTTTAGCCGGGAAAGGAATTCCGAATAATCATCATCCGTTAAATCCGATTTTCCTGACAGATCCACAAGGATCATTAATGCCGATACAAAATCAATTCCGTCTTCTGTTGAATCCAGGTATTGCATTATTTCCGGTACCAGGTTTTTCATTCCGATTAAGTCGCAGTATTTCTTAAGTTTTCCGTCACGATTGTAGCTACTGATAATTTCATTAAAATTCATAAAATACTTTTCTCCCGAAGTAGCCTATTACATAGAAATGTCCTGAGACTGTTCCCTTCTGTTTCAGCGTTTATTATTTTATAAGTCAGCTACCTTTATTGGATGTAATGAGTGTGCTGTCAATTAAAATGGATTTATATAAAAATATCCAGACAGGTTGAATCACTTGCAGGGTGATTTCCGTCTTTACACTCCGGGACTCTGTACTTCATAATTTACTAAAATTTTCAGCATGATGCAGCCATACTTTACCTGGAATTCTAAACGACAATTTTTATTTTAATACAGTTTCATCTGACTCAGGATAAAATCTCAACAGCGGTTACAAATCTACCAAGCCCTATCATTAGTATTCCTTTGCCGGCCAGATCGGTTTCGCGGGCACCCGCAAGCGCGGGCAACCGGCCGCTTTTAACCCATTCGAAAGCAATTGCGCACGCGACTGCCGAAGCAGAAGCAAACTCGCCTGTAATCGTCCTGTAATCAATGACAGGCATTTTTTGCAGAAGCTTTGATTGCAGTTCAGCGAGCTGTTTTTCCGCGATATTTCTTTCAGCTGCCGGCATTCCTGCGAAAATTACCCCGAACGAGCTGTTTATTCTTTCTACTCCTCCAAGACTATTGACCAGAGATTTTATTATGCTGCTGTTATTGTGTGAAAATTCAAGGAACGAAGGGAATATCTTAGGGCCGGAATTTTGCTCCGATCTATTAATCAAAAATGCGGCTCCGCCGTCTGACGGCAAAACGCCAATTGCAGATCTGTCCAGAACGCATGTTAAAACATCGTGATACTCGTCCGCGCATATCAGCATAGCAGGCTCCTCGCCCTGGTGCAAAAGGCTTGCGCAGAAAAGTGCCTGCTCGAAAGAGTAATCGCCTCCTGTAGCTGTTACGTTCGCGCCGCCGGCGCCGTACCACATCGCAGTCTGCCCTGCAGGCGCGTTGTGCACTGATCCGATAAAATCAGTCGGGCTTGGAAACTGCTCGCCTGTTTCAAAAAGCTTATCTAAAAAATCATAAGTTTCAGAAAGAGCGCCCCAGCCTGTGCCGAAATATATCGATGAAGGTTTGCAGCCGCCGCCGGCATTTACAGCCTGCTCGGCAAGAGCCAGCACCATTTTCGGGAGACGCTTTAAGCGCCGTATTTTGCTTTTCGGCAAAATCCCGGCAGCGCGTTCAATGTTGACCTTGCCCGAACATTTCCCCGAATGCTTTAATGCATCAATAGTCTCGTTAATGTTCCCTGCGCCTGTAACGCACACTTTTGCAAGAACAGAAAACGGTTTACGTTCTGCGCGCATTTTTGAAGCAGCGCGTTTTTCCGGCCTGCCTGTCACAATTGCCGCATTGTTTCCTCCGAATCCGAATGAATTGGAAAGCACGGTCTTCACTTTTATGTTTGATATTAATTTTTTTACCGGATCAAGCCCAAGCGCAGGATCAGGAACAGAGCAGCCTGTGTTTGCAGGTATTATTTCTTCAATGATACAGATGGCCGATACTGCTGCTTCTATTGCGCCGGACGCTGCAAGTGAATGCCCAAAGGCTCCTTTTGTCGATGAGAGATGCGGCATCTTGTTTCCGAATACGGTGCGCAAAGCCTTTGCTTCGGACAGATCATTGTCAATTGTGCCTGTGCCGTGCAGATTAATGTAATCGATATTTTCAGGTAAGATATTTGCGTCCGCCAGCGCGGCTTTCATTGCTTCTGCAGCGCCCGTTCCTTCAGGGTGCGGGCTTGCGGGATGATACGCGTCGCAAGAGAGCCCTGCTCCGAGAAGCTCGGCAACAGCATCCGCCGGCGCTTCTTCGGACGCGGAAAGCAGCAGCATGGCCGCGCCTTCCGCAACAGACATGCCTTTGCGCAAAATGTCGAGCGGACGCGCTCCTTTCGGATCGATCAGCTGCAGGGAGTTAAAACCGTGATAGGTGAGCCTGCACAAAGCGTCCGCGCCTCCTGCCAAAACAGTCTTTGCCGCTCCGCTACGCAGCATTTCCAGGGCAAGCTTAATGGCAAGGGCGCCCGAGGAACAGGCTGTCGATACTGTTAGAATAATTCCCCTGCACTGTATTTTTTCCGCTATATATTCCGCAACCGAACATGTTGCATGATATTTATAAAGATCAGGATCAAATTTTTTTTCTTTAATAAGCGTTTCGGTAAAAGGCATTCCGCCTGTTGTGCTCCCCAGTATAACAGCATCCGGCGGAGTTGAATTTTTCATGGCCTCCTTTGTTGCGATAAGGGCGAGTGAATGTGTTCTTGGTACATCGTCCGGGAAAGAAACGGATATTTCGCCCACAGGCAGGGGAGAATGTGGGACAGGAAACAATACAAGCGGTTTTATTCCTGTACGGCCTGCAAAAAGCGCGTTCTTTGTTTCTGCAAAATCCCTGCCAAGAGGGCTGATTATACCGATTCCGGAAACAAATACGCGCATACTGTCAACCGGCCAGTTCCGGCCGGCATTTTTGTATATACTGAGCAAGGGCATTTACTGAAGAAAAAACTTTCTCGCCGAGCTCTTTGTTGTCTATCTTAACAGCGTAATCGCTTTCGATCATCATAACAAGCTCAAGCGCATCTATTGAATCAAGCCCGAGATCGCCGCCGATCAGGCGGTCGTCATCGCCAATATCATCGGGAGTTACATCTTCCAGATCAAGGGTTTTAATTATCTTCTTTTTTAACTGCAAAATAAAATCATTCATTCAGTTAACCTGCAATTTTTTTGATTATAATGAATAAATAACATATTATCGGGGTGTCAAGATTTTTTTACTGCAGTGTTTTCCAGATAAACTTTTCAGGAAATTATTTTAACATTATTTTAAAAAAAAATATTGCTTGTCGTATTATTTAACATATAATAGAGGATATTATATTGTATAATTTAATATAAATTTGTTTCAAAAAGCATTAAACTGGAATTAAATAATATAGCTTTTAAAAATCATTACATTAATAGGAGACAGCCATGAAAAAATTAGTTTATATACTTTTAATCTTAACCGTTTTCTGCGGTTTATCATACGCAGATGAAATTTACATGAATGATTTAAGCATTTTAAAAGGCAAAGTAATTCAGGTGACTGATAAAAACGTGGAGTATAGCCAGGAAGGAAAGCCGTTTTTAATTGTTCCGAGAGATCAGGTTTTTAAGATTAAATATGATAACGGACAGGTTGCCCAGATTGCCCAGGTAAAAAGCATTGATAAACTATTCCTGAAAGACGGATCTGTAATCGAGTGCACCATCGTAAAAGTAACTCCGGATGCAGTAATATATTTTACAGACAAGCAGTCCGCAGTGCCTAGCGATAACGTGATAAAAATAGTATACTCAGGAGGCAAAGTGCTGCAGATTTCCGAAGGCCGGAAAGACAACGGAGCTATTGAAATAGCTGTAAAAGAAAAAGAGCCTGAACCTGTTATCCGCTCAGGAGGTTTTCTTGATTCATATATACGGCTTGGCATCCAGGGCGGGGTTTCTTATGTGGACGGAAATCTTTACCGCAAAGAAGAAAGTGCATATTCGGAAAACAGGAGTGCATTTATCCTTTATCCTGCTATAGACGATGATGGTAATTATACTTATAATACGCGTTATCACTGGGGATTTGATCTTGGCTTAATGTTCCCCTCTGTTAAATTTCTACAGACCAGGGCATTCGATATAACGGGCGTAAAATTCGGGCTTAAAACCACATATATTTTTTCTCAAATAGAACAGCAAATAGATGACGACGCTTTACCGAAAGATGCAAATTATGACGGCAGGCTGTTAAAATACAGAACAGTAAATGCCGGCCCTGAAATGAACATAGTATTCAGCCCCAGGGGCGATTTTTTCAATATGATACTTAAATTATATGTATTGGGCGGTTATATACATGACGGAGAGCTGACTGCTGCCCCGGGACTTCGTGAAGGACAGCAAAAAGCTGGCCTGGCTGTTCTTGATAAATCCCAATACACTGCTGAATTTACAGGGTATTCAGGCACCATCGGCTTTGGACTTTACTCTGTAATTAATCCTGCCCACCTTACAATAGGCTTCGATTATTTTTATTCATATTCAAGAATTGATTTCGACAGGGCTGTGCCGGTTTATAATAATTCAAAGGGTTCATCCTTTCATGAGTTCGGTCTGTTAATCTACGTTGGAACGTTTATATAGCAATATATATTAGTTTACAACCGACTGGCGACTGCCTGACAAAAATGAAAGAGTGATCTATTTTTTAAGCCGCTTTGATTTATCAGATGCACTATAGCAGTTACAAAATGATTAGTACTGTGCTTTAACCCATCTTAAAAATTACTTTTTATCAGAGCAGGTTGATATACCCAGAAGCTTATACACAGGGCACCAGCTCACGATTACGGTAAGCAAAGGAATTATGCCGATTATCCCCCACCAGCTTTGAAAATAAAATCCCAGCCCGATTATTACCAGCCCGGCCACTACCCGGATAATTCTGTCGGTTTTCCCTACATTGCATTTCATAACAGACCTCCATTTAATTTAAAATTTATAATAATAAATAATCATCTGTTATACCATTGATATTTATGCGGCCATAGTGATGTATCTGCAGACATTACCTTCGTATGGCATAATATTATATAAATATGAACTGGAATTGATTGAAAACAAATATAGCAGGGTATGCTTTAAAACATACATGATAAAGCAAGTCTTGTCAATAGAAATAGATTTATTTATTGAATGTAATAATAATTTATACTTTGATTTTAAAAGGTATTGACAAAATATACCAAGTGGTATATTTTTATAATTGAGGTATTAAAAGAATGGGCAAAGCTGAACAAACCAGACAAATGATTATAGAAAAAGCAGCTCCTATTTTTAATAAAAAAGGTTATCTCGGTACATCAATATCGGATTTGACTGACTCAACTGGTTTAACGAAAGGGGCGATTTATGGAAATTTCGAGAGTAAAAATGAAATAGCTTTAGCAGCTTTTAATTTTAATATTAATACAATTATCACAGAATTAAAATCTGATATTGATAAAGCAGATAATGCGATAGAGAAATTATTGTCTATATCAAATTATTTTTTAAGGAATGCCAGTGCGACTTATAAGAGAGGCGGCTGCCCCATTACTAATGCGGCAGCGGATTCGGATGATACTAATATTGCAATTAACAAAAAAGTAAGAGAGATAATTGAAGGTTTAAGAAAAGCTATAATCCAGATTGTAAATGAAGGAATTTCGAAAAAGGAAATAATAACTTCAGCAAATCCGGATTCCTTTGCTGCGGTTGTTATCTCTTTGATCCAGGGAGGAAATCTTATTTCAAAAGCCAGCGGAAATATGGACTATTTGGTTAATTCAATAAAACAAATCAAAATACTGATTCAAGGGATCAGAAAAAAATAGTATTAAATTTTTTTGTAATAAAATATACCAATCGGTATATTTTTCAATTTAAAATATTAGGAGGATTTTATGTCTGACCTGTTTAAAAAAACAAATATTAAATCAATGCACCTTAAAAACAGACTGGTTCGTTCTGCTACATATGAGCGGATGTTCAATAAAGAAGGGCATCCGCTTCCCGAACTTGGCAATCTATATATAAAATTGGCAAAAGGTGGCGTAGGATTAATTATTACAGGTTATGCTATTGTTTCATCGGATAATATAATACCATATTCTGCAAGAATAGATGAAGATTATTTTATACCGGAATTTAGAGAAATTACTAATAAAGTGCATGAATATGACTGCTGTATTGCAATGCAGTTAAATCATTTTGGGAGACTGGCAAGTAAAATTGCAATAGGAATTGAGCCTACTGCTCCATCAGCTGTAAAGATTAAATTTCCGCCTTCGATTCCAAGAGAAATGACAGAAGAAGATATTGAACGAGTAATTATTGATTTTGCTGAAGCGGCATCCAGAGCAAAAAAAGCAGGTTTCGATGCTGTGCAGCTACATGGAGCTCATGGTATGTTAATCAATCAATTTTTATCTCCTTACACTAATCGCAGAGAAGACCGCTGGGGAGGTTCTCTTGAAAACAGGATCAGATTCCTGAGAGAAATCTACCTTGGGTGCCGTAAAAAGCTCGGAGATAATTTTCCTATATTAGTCAAACTAAGTGCTTATGATAATATGAAAACAGGATTAAAGCTTGAGGAAGGAATAAAAATAGCAGAAAGTATTTCAGAATTGGGATTTGACGGGATTGAGATTAGTTGTGGAATATTATTGGAAGATGGTCTATCGACTTTGCGGGGAAATTTTCCGGTAGATATTTTAATTGACGATTTTCATAGTTTTGATGAGAAGCCTGTTTTGCGTTTTCTAATGCGTCATTTTGGGAAAAAACTTATGAAGGTTCCTGATTTTACAATTGGATACAACAGAAAAGCTGCCAGGTTAATAAAACAAAAAGTAAAGATACCTGTATTTACAGTAGGCGGGATGCATGATCCGAAAGATATAATGGATGTAATAGAAAAAGGAGAAGCAGATTATATTTCTCTGTGCAGGCCGCTTATTGCGGATCCGGCTTTTCCATTAAAAATTAAGGAAGGAAACTTAAGTCCATCAAAATGTTTACAATGCAATTATTGTTTCTTCTATACTGTGATGAAAGCGCCTTTAAAGTGTTATAATGGTCGAAGAATTAATAGTGATATTTAGAACGAGTAGCCCTTATATTTAAATAAGGGCTGCCCTTTGAATCGAATAAAGAATATTATGTAGTTAAATTCCCTCCGTCCACGTACAAAGACTGACCTGTAATAAAGTTCGCAGCATCTGAAACAAGGAAAAGAACAGCGCCTACCATTTCTTCAGGCTCGGCAAGGCGCCCCATTGGAATTCCTGCCATTATATGCTTTGCAGTTTCCGGGTTTGACCATATCGGTTCGCTGAATTCAGTGCGCGTCATTGCAGGCCCCACAGCATTAACGCGGATGCCGAGAGAAGCCCATTCGCGCGCCATGCAGCGCGTCAGCATGTAAAGAGCGGTTTTGCTGCAGCTGTAAGCTCCCATTCCGGGCTCCGCTTTTTCGACTGCTACGGATGTAATGTTGACAATTTGCCCGCCTTTCTGTTCCATCATGTGTTTGGCTGCCATGCGGCTAAGAAGCCACACAGCCTTCACATTAGTATCGAAAACCTTGTCCCACCCGTCCTCGCGCATATCCAGAAGGCTTCGGTAAAAACTTCGTGCAGCATTATTTACCAGAATGTCAATGCGCCCGAAAGTGTTTTTAGCTGTATTGATCACATTCTCAAGCTGTTCGTTATCGGTAAGGTCAGCCACAACCGAGACTGCCTTGCCGCCTGCTTTCGTTATTTCCTGAACAACAGACTCAAGCTCCGCTTTTGTACGCGAGGCAGCTACTACAGAGGCTCCGGATGCGGCAAGCCCTAAAGCAATGGCCCTCCCTATGCCTTTACCGCCGCCTGTAACAATGGCGGTCCTGCCTGTTAAATTAAATTTCACATCTTCCATCGGGATACTCCTTTTTTCAGGTTTAAAAATCGAACAGCATTAACACGGATTACAGGAAACTGTTTTAAAAATCAATTAAATAATTTTAAATGAATTGTGGGTTATCTCGGCTATAAGTTTTGTCTTTAATATTTTTAAATTGTCGGACAAGCTCACTTTGTAAGTATGCGGATTTAAAAGGCGCCTGTAAGTTTTGTCGAGCGAGTTTATTTCGCTTTGTCTGAATTCTTTTATGCCGGATAATTCAGCGTGCGCATTAATTCTTTTCCCCTTCTCAATCACTTTGGAAAGCAAAGGCGCGGCGCGGTCATAATTCGTCAGCACAAATCCCTCATATTCTGCAGCAGGATGATTAAACCTGACAGGCTCTTTTTTTTCTATCATGTTTTGCAGGCTTTCTTCCTCTTCTTCAAGATACATAAGATCGCACAGCATGTTTCCGTTTTTATAGAACCGCATTATGTTTTTAACTCCAGGATTGGTTATTTTCTCGGACTGGTTGGATATTTTTAAGCACGGTTTCATTTTTCCGCCGATATTCCTAGCGATTATTTTGTAAACTCCCGAAAGCGCAGGATCGTCCCAGCCTGTAACAAGCCTTGTGCCCACCCCCCATGCGTCAACAGGAGCGTTGTTCGACTTTATCTGCTTTATTACCCACTCGTCTATGTCGCTCGATACGAATATCTTTACATCCTGCAATCCTGCAGCATCGAACATCTTTCTGGCTTCATAGCTTAAATATTCAAGGTCGCCGCTGTCCAGGCGCACAGCCATAAGCGAAGGATTTTTCTTTTTAAGCTCATTAAAAACTGTGATCGCGTTCGGGATGCCGGACTTGAGAGTGTTGAAAGTGTCGACAAGCAAAACGCAACTTTCAGGATATATTTCAGCATATTTTTGAAATGCTTCGAGCTCGGTTTCAGTGTTCATTACCCAGCTGTGCGCCATTGTGCCGCTGACCGGCATATTGAAAAGCCTGCCTGCCAGAGTATTTGATGTAGCGTACACGCCCCCAATAAATGCTGCGCGCGAAGCTGAGATAGCGCCGTCTACTCCCTGCGCCCTTCTGAGCCCGAACTCAAGTACAGGCTTGTCTCCTGCTATATCGACAATACGCGCAGTTTTGGTGGCAACAAGAGACTGGAAATTGATATAATTCAGCAAAAGGCTTTCAATAATCTGTATTTCCATAAGATTGCCGGAAACCCGGACAAGCGGTTCAAGCGGAAAAACTATGTTGCCTTCCCTTACGCTGAAAATATCGCCTTTAAATGAAAATCCGGCCAGGTAGTTTATGAATTCTTTTTTAAATATCCCCTGCTTTTCCAGATATTGCAAGTCCTCATCGCTGAATTTTAACTTTTCAATTTCGTCCAGAAGCGGATCAAGTCCGGCAAAAACAGTGTACCCGCCTTTAAAAGGCTGATGCCTGAAAAACATTTCAAATACGCCGTCTTCATCTGGGAACTGGTAAAAGTATCCCTGCATCATCGTTAACTCGTAATAATCGGTCAATAAAGCCAGATTTTTATTTGTCATTTTTCCGCCATAGAATTGATAAAAGCTATTTCAATATTAGGTTTTGCATTCGCTTAATTGGAATACATAACAAAATTTTTGAGGACGCCTTTCAGGCCTGAAGCAAAAACCTTAAAAAATTTGAAAAATTTTCATTGAAGGCCTGATTCCGCAGAAAATTTTGTTATGTATTTCAATTAAAAAAATATCCTTAAAATCACACATTTCAAACGTGAAAGTGTATTAGTAGTTTATAAAAAATATCATAAGTCACTGGCCTTTAGAATTTTAATTCCCATAGCTTTCATGTTTTTCACGCATTTATCGATGTTCCCTGCAGGAACATCGATTCCTTTGCATGCATCAATTATCACGCTTGTTGAAAAACCGTACTTTGCAGAATCCCTTGCAGAAAAGTTAACGCAGTAATCGGTAGCAAGCCCGCAAAGAAAAACGTCCCTCACGTTAAGAGCGTTCAGATATCCATGAAGACCTGTTTCAGTCTCTTTGTCATTCTCAAGAAAAGCAGAGTACGAATCGATATCAGGATCGGCACCCTTGCGCAAAATAAGATCGAATTTGACGCTGTCGAGATCTTTGTGAAAATCAGCTCCGCGCGTTCCCTGTACGCAATGATCCGGCCATAGAGTCTGCCGCACCCCGTTAATCTCCATCTGATCGTAAATATTTTTTCCTTTGTGATTCGAAGCGAAAGACACATGTTTTTGCGGGTGCCAGTCCTGAGTTCCTGTTATAATACCAAATTTATGTATAATAGAGTTAATGACAGGCACAACCCTGTCTCCGTCATTTACTGGAAGCGCCCCGCCAGGGCAAAAATCGTTCTGGACATCAATTACAATGAGGGCTTTTTTATTTCTTTTCATAAAGACACCTCTTTCAGGGAATCAATGAAGTCTAATATTTATTTTTATTAAAGTCAAAAAGAAATTTTTATTTTCCAATGCAGAATCTGCTGAATATGGATTCGAGAATATTATCCTGGGAAATTTCTCCTGTAATTTCGGAAAGGCAGTCAATCAAATCCTGAAGTTCAAATGCGATAATTTCGTGCGGTCCTTCTTGCAGTAACAAATTCCGGATGTCATCAATGATAAGCAGAGCTCTTTGAAGAATATCTATTACGCGCATATCTGCAACAAATGAATTCTCATGATCAATAAATTCGTTTTTCAGAATATTGCTTAGCGCATTTTCGAGTTCCGGAAGTCCTTTCCCGGATTTTGCAGAAAACGGAATCACTGCACCAAATTGACTAATGCTGTTCACGGCAGCTTCATCCGCAACGTCGATTTTATTGGCAAGGACAATATGTTTTTTGTTCTTAATGCTGTTAAATATTTCCATATCCTGTTTGGTGATTTCCGAGTTTGCCTCAATCACGAAAATAATGACAGGAGACGATTCGATCTTTTTACGGCTCAGCTCAATGCCCATGCGCTCAACATGCGAGTCTGTTTCAGTGATGCCTGCTGTATCGATTAAGTGTACCGGCATTCCTGCAAACTGGACTATCTCGCCTATGAGGTCGCGCGTTGTACCCGGAATATCGGAAACAATTGCCCTTTCCCTGTTAAGTATAAGGTTAAGTATGCTCGATTTCCCAACATTCGGCCTGCCGATAATTGGAACATCAATCCCGTGCGATATCTTCTCGCCTATCCTGCATCTGGTGTGCAGATCGGCAATGTACACCTTAATTTTATCAAGCTCTCTCAGCGCTTCCTGAAAAGAAACCAACTCGATGTCTTCTTCGCTAAAATCGATCCCTGCTTCTATGTCAGCTTTTAATTTAATGATGCGTTCTCTGAGTTCATTGACGATATCTCGAAGCGCTCCATGCATTTCTTTTACTGCGGAAGACACTTCCCAGCTGCTCCTGGCAGTGATAATATGATTGATTGCCTCAGCTTCGGTTAAGTCGATCTTGCCGTTTAAAAACGCACGTTTGCTGAATTCGCCCGGCTCAGCAAGCCTTACGCCCAGCCCGTTAAACAACATTATTATTTTGCGGACAATTATTGGATTTCCGTGGCATGATATCTCGGCCATGTCTTCGCCTGTAAAGCTGCCGGGAGCCTCGTAACATGTCATAACAACATCGTCGATGAGTTCATCATTACAGACAATTGCGCCGAAGACGGCATATCGGTGTTTAATTTTATCCGGGCGGTTAAAGACAGATTTAACGGCCCTGAAAGTATCAGGACCGCTAATTCTTATAATGGATAAAGGCGAGTTTAAAGCAGGCGTTGCAGAAGCGCAGATCGTATCTTCCTGCATTTATTACCTTCTGGAGCTTGGAGACACCTTCACTTTTCTGTAAATTCCTTCTCCTTCGCTTTTAGTTGATACGCGCGAATCGTTCTGCAAAGTCAAATGAATAAGCCTTCTTTCAAAGGGATTCATCGGCTCCAGAGTCCACGGCTTTCCGGTTCTTATAACCTTATGCGCGATATCTTTGGAAAGCCTTCTTAAGGCTTTCTCCCTTTTTTCCCTGTACGATTCAATATTAAGAATGATCTTTTTACTGGTTTCTGTTTTATTTGCAATAATCAGGTTCAGTAGAAACTGCAAAGCTTCCAGGGTTTTACCCTGCTTACCTATAATTAGCCCGGATTGCGGGCTGTCCAGTTCAATGTAAATTCTGTTCGATCCTTCCTTAATATCTTTTATTTTAACTTCAAGTCCCATCTTATCAATAATGCTGATTAATATTTCTCTTGCCGAACTTATTATATCCGAATCCGTATCGCTGTAATAAACCCTTATCTTTGCCTGCCTTGATACGCCGAATCCGAATATTCCGCTCTTGCCTTCATCAATGACCTCTATCTTTATTTCGGAGGCGTCATTAATTCCCAGTTCCGCTAAGGCCTTTTTCGTAGCATCGTCAATCGTTCTTCCTTCAACCTCTAAAATATTCATGTAAAACCTCCTCGTTATAAATATTAATATATAACGTTATCTTTTATTATATTAACCGCCGATAAACCGATGCGCATGGATTTTCAGATATGAATAACATGGAATGATCCTTTAATAATTCTTGAAATAATTGATAAATATTCCATGCGACTTTTTATCTGCGGCTGAATAATTGCATTTAAATTAGTTATAACCTCCTTAATAATTATTATATATTCTCTATTGAGTTTGTTGAACCGGTTTTCTGTTGCTGTATAATTGATGAAGTATCTGCATCGTATTCTGTAATGTCCAGTATAGAACAAGTCCGGACGGCATATTCCAGAATATCACAATGAACACAAGCGGCATAAGCATCATCATCTTTTGCTGCTGGCCGCTGCCCGCACTCGGCATCATTTTTTGCTGAATAAACGAAGTTGCTGTCATCAGGATAGGCAGAATATTTAAATTATAACCGAAAACCTGGGCTACAGTGTCCGGCATTGAAAGGTCCTTTATCCAGAAGATGAAAGGAGCCTGCCACAAATCTATCGAGTTAATGAGCGCGCTCCAGAGAGCGAAAAAGAACGGCATCTGGAGGATCAAAGGAAGACATCCTCCCATCGGATTAACCTTGTTGACCTTGTACATCTTCATCATTTCCTTATTAAGGAGTTCAGGCTTGCCTTTATATTTTTCTTTCAGTTCAGCCATTTTAGGGCTAAGTGCCTGCATTTTTTTCATGGAGTCCGTTGATTTTATCGTCAGCGGCAGCAGAACAATCTTGCTTAAAATGGAAAACACTACAAGCGACCAGCCGAAGTTTCCGAACAGAAGATTTATCTTCATAAGGCACCATAGCAAAAAGTCCCTGATCGGCTCAATCCACTTGCTTACATCCGCTGCGTCTTTTAAGCTTATATCAACAGCGGCAAGTTTATCCTTTTCTTTTTCTCCTGCATAAATCTTAAAGGATTTCGATAATTTTCCGCCCGGCTCCAGGTTTTTCGCATTAACATAGATTCCCGGCCTGTAACCTGTATGTTCCCTTGTGTCGCAAATAATACCGGTTCCGCTGAAATTTTCCGGCAGCATAATTAAAAGAAAATACCGGCTCATTAAGCCTGCCCATTTAATATCCCCGCTTTCAGTTTTAAAGCTTTCGCCTTTTGAAAAAAATCCGCCGCCTTTTTCAACTTTATTAAAATCGCCGTTATTATAATAAATAGGATTAAGTTTGTTGTATGTGCTTTCAAAATCCATATCAGGCCCAAGAAAATCGCCGGGTGAAATTATTATTTGGCCGTTAGGGAACGATAAAGCCTTATTGCCGTAATTAACTATGTTATAATCCAGTTTAAAATAATCATTTTCTTTATAGAATGTGTATATTTTTTCAAGCAGGATGGGTTTCCCGTTTAATAATAAATTAGTGGAGAACTTAATTACATTTTCCGAAATCTTTCTGTGATCCCATATAACGTTATCAAGCGGGTTTTCATGCATAAATTCTTCTTTGCTGAAGTATACGGAAAAATCGAATACACCCTTTGCCTTGAACTTATTTTTTGGAACAACAAGCTCTACGTTTCTTCCTTTGTATTTAAAGCTTTTAATTACGCCGCCCCTGTTTGAAAGAGTAACAGAATATTTATCCGTAACCGTATCTATTAAGGTTTCATTATTTGCATTCTGATTTACTACTTTTATTTCGCTTAATGTGTCTTTAGCCTGTTTTTCGACTGTCTGTTTTTGAGTTGCGCTTTCTTTCGTTTCCTGTACGGTCGGTGTCGGAGCCGGAGCAAAAAACTTCATCCAGACAAACCATACTCCGATTGAAAGTAAAACTGCCAAGATCATTTTTTTAACGTCCATTGTTCTTTCCTTGAATAATATTAATTTTAAATGAATTCTGTATAAAAATGTATCCTATGAAAAATAATTTTAATAATTAAAAATTCTCCTGTTTTACAGAATATATACAGTCCAAATAATAACTGATTTAGCAAGATAATAGCAAAGAAGTGAAAAGATACAATCTTGAGGCTGCATCAGCAGGTCAGGGTAGGTCGTACCCTCCGTCACAAAACGGATGACACCGCATAATTCGTTTAAAAGATAAAAATAAACCTTTTAAAAGTCCATGTTTCTTTAGCGCTAATATGGCATAAGAAGAACATGAAGGATAAAATCTGCAGGAAGAAGGTAAATATGGAGATAAGAATATTTTATATATTTTAATAGTGCCGATTAAAAGCAATGTAGCTGAATAATTAATTATTTTTAACATAAAGTACTAATGATCCCGGCCCTTTTAAATATATACTTAATAACTTTTATTAATTCTTCAAATCTTAGATTTTTAAAATTTTCCAGAGGCCGAATTATTATATAAAAATTGCTTTCTACTCCCTGAAGTAATTCATCGCACGCAGCCCTTATTCGTCTTTTAGCCAGGTTCCTTTTAACTGAATTTCCGTATTTTCTCTGAATTTGTATTCCCACTTTTATGTGATTTAAAGGAGTATCATTATTATTTAAAAAATCTTTTTTATTAATAACATAATAAACGATTACTTGTAATTCTCTCTCGTAAAACCTTTTTCCTTTTTTTATAACCTCCCGAAATACCTTTTTCCCTTTTAAAGATTGATATCTTTTCACAAGATTATATCTTTACTTTGTCATCTGAGACTGTTAATCTATATCTTCCTTTTCTCCTTCTTCTTTTTAAAACTTCTCTGCCTTCCGGGGTACTCATTCTTGCCAGGAAACCATGTCTCCTGTTTTTCTTGATGTTGCTCGGTTGAAATGTCCTTTTCATCTGCTTATCCTTTTATATAATATATATCTAAAAACAATATTTTCTAATTAATATAGTTAATGAAATTATAATTTTTAAAAAAAATGCCATATTTTAAATTAATTTAAAGGGCTTACTAGTAAAATAGACATGGCATTTATTGTCAATACTATTTTTTAATAAAAATGTTGTCTTAGAGGCGTCCAGGGATATTTATTTAAGTTTTAATAATAAAATATTTTTCCTGGTCTTTTACAGTATAAAGAGCCAGAAAACTATTGATAGAATGATCCTGTATATCCCGAATGAAATAAAAGTGTGACTTTCGATAAATTTGAGCAGCCATTTAACGCTGAGAAATGCGAAGATAAAAGAAAGGACAAATCCGGTCGAAAGAACGGATATTTGATCCATGGAGAAGTCGCCTGCGTTTTTATAAAGATCCAGGCAGGTAGCTGCAAGCATGGTTGGTACGGCGAGCAGGAAAGAAAATTCAACAATAGTTTTTCTTTTTATGCCAAGCATTAATCCGCCAATAATTGTGGCTGCGGAACGTGAAACTCCGGGAATCATTGCAATAGATTGAAAGATGCCTATAATAACTGCTTTGCCGTAAGGGATACTGGCAAGATCGTCAACTGAATCATCTTTCTCTTTATGAAGCAGCTCAAATACAATAAGGGCAATTCCGCCCAGGAACAAACTCCAGAGTATAAGCGTTGTATTGGTTAAAAGATAACGCTTTACTATCTTATAAAAAATAAGCCCCAGAATTCCGGTGGGGATAAAAGCCGCCGCTACGCGGGCAAATATTCTACGATCGACCAGCAGTTTGCGCCAGTATATGGCTACTATTGAAAGTATAGCTGCAAACTGAATAGTAATTTCGAAGGTTTTCATAAACTCAGTCTGCTGGACTTTCAGCACTTCAGCTGTAAGTACAAGGTGACCGGTGGATGAAATAGGAAGAAATTCAGTAATGCCTTCCACTATTGCCATTATTAGCGTCTGGAACAGGTTCATGTGAAACAATATTTCTTTAATGCTGCAGGTTGTCAAAACTTTTTAGTATATGATGAAGTAAAATAGTAGAACTCATCTTAACAATAACCTGTGCTTTGCTCCTCAGGTTTCGGATATTTATTTAAAGAAGATTCGCTCTTTTATATATCTTACTTGATTTTTAATTGAATTTTTTAAACCGGATATTAGTTTATAGCAAATTTAGCCGGGGGTTATATGCAGGGATTACATGATATTATTATATGGCTGAACGGATATTTATGGGGCCCGCCGATGCTCATCATTCTATTCGGCATTCATATTTTTCTGACTATAAGGCTGCGTTTTATCCAGCGCTACATCCCGCTTGCAATAAAATTATCATTTAAAAGGGAAAAAGAAGGAAGCGGCGACATAAGCCAGTTCGGGGCATTGACTACTGCGCTTGCCGCGACCATTGGGACAGGGAATATTGTGGGAGTTGCTACTGCCGTTGCCCTGGGCGGTCCCGGCGCTGTTCTCTGGTGCTGGCTTACGGGCGTGTTCGGGATTGCGACAAAATACGGCGAGGCTGTGCTTGCTGTCAAATACAGGGAAAAAACCTCTGACGGCACAATGCTTGGAGGTCCCATGTATGCACTTGCAAAAGGCCTTAACGCGAAATGGCTTGCCGTACTGTTCTGCATATTCACCGCGATTGCTGCTTTTGGAATAGGCAACATGGTACAGGCTAATTCTATTGCGGTAATGGTAAATGAAACATTCAATATATCGCCGTATATTACAGGCACTTTGATGACTGTTACAGTGGCTGTAGTAATTCTGGGCGGCATACGTTCTATCGCATCAGTATGCGAAAAGCTGGTGCCATTCATGGCTTTATTCTATATTATCGGGTGCGGGATAATACTCGTTATAAACGTATCCGTGCTGCCGCAAACAATTGCGCTTATTGTGAAATCCGCGTTTACTCCCCAGGCAGCCGGTGGCGGTTTTGTCGGCGCCTCAGTAATGATGGCTGCGAGATTCGGCATTGCGCGCGGGCTTTTCTCGAACGAGTCTGGCCTCGGATCTGCGCCAATAGTGGCAGCAGCAGCGCAAACCAGGAATCCGGTACGGCAGGCGCTTGTATCCTCAACCGGGACTTTCTGGGACACGGTTATAGTATGCGCAATGACAGGGCTTGTTATTGTAAGCGAGGTCATTCTTTCTCCATCGGAACTTGGAGGGCTTACAGGGGCAGCTCTTACAAAAGGCGCTTTTTCCAGGATACCTGTCATAGGGCCAATTGTGCTAACAGGCGGCCTGCTTACTTTCGTTTTCTCCACAATACTCGGCTGGTCGTATTACGGAGAACGCGCTGTAGAGTACCTTGCAGGCAAAGGAGGCATAAAGCCTTACCGTGTCCTGTGGGTAATCGCGGTCTTTATAGGCTCGGTCGCAACGCTCCCGCTCGTGTGGGATTTTGCGGATGCAATGAATGCGCTAATGGCCTTACCCAACATTATTTCTCTGATCCTTCTAAGCGGTATTATTGTTAAAGAGACAAGGAAGTATTTATGGAACGGTAATATTGAAACAGGTTATGAGTCAGGTTCTTATATGGAAATAGTTCCTGAAGAAGATTAATTTAAAATCCTGCCCATGTAAACATACCGGTCCCCAACGAGCTGTCCGGAAGAAACATCCTTAAGGGCTTTGCCGATCTTCTCTTTGAATGTAATAATACGTACGCGGTTTACGTCCATGGTCGCTTCTATTGCGCTGTCGCCTCCTGTGAAAATCATAACATGAGTGATCTTCTTTGGATCGTCTTTTTTAGCAAGAAAAACAAGGTCGCCGGGTTTAATTTCCGGATATGTGATCTGTCTGCATTTCATGAACTGCTCGCCTGCGTCGCGCGGTATGTTCACGCCGTTGGCCCTGAAAGCCAGATCAACAAGCCCTGAGCAGTCAACGCCCGAAGGATGCTCTTTATCATAAGGTCTGTGTCCGGCCCGTCCTCCCCAGAAATAGGGTTCGTCAACGAATTGCAAAGCTGTTTTAATTATATTGTCTCTTAAAATGTTTTCATCAGTTATTTTTTTTGCCATCACCCGGATATCGTTCATCGGAACCCATGCCTTCCCTCCTCCGACTTTCCGTACACACACCATAATCCCATCGCGGGCTATTACAGGAAGCCTTGCTCCAAGAGGAACTTCTTTATATGTGCTGGTTTCTGAATCATTTTCAAAGAATTTTGCGTAACGCTTGATAATAATGGCGTTCGTTTTATAATTTGCAGGTTTAAGCGCTAAATGTTTTGTCTGCACCCAGCCTGGATAGCCCTCCCATCTGCTGCGGCGGAAATACTGGAGCTGCTCAACGGCCTCCACGCGCGACCACTTGCCTTTTGTCCCGAACACAAGGACTTCTTCTCCGTAGATCAGCTGGGACTCCTCCAGTTCGTCCGCTTCATAAGGAAGTGCTGAAGCATTTTTCAGAGAAGGAAGCTGCGGCTCACGGCGCAGATCAGTTACAGGTACAGATACAAGATAAGAAATTCCTTTCGTGTTTTCATCAGCCGGCAATGACCGGCTGCCAAAAAGACACAAGCCGGCAATAACGAATAAGCTGGTCAGCAATTTATATTTTGATATTCTCATTACAGTTTATTTATAATATTCATTCAATTAAATATTCTTAATGCAAAACAAATAACATATATTATCGCAGAAGATACTCAGACCATAACAGGTGTAACATTTATTCATACAAATCTAAAATAATAAGTTTTAATAAAGTCAATTATCATTTAAAATAATTTTATTAAAATAATATTTGACACAGCCTTTGTAGCAACACACTTTTTCTTAAAGTAAAAAATAGAATAATCATTTTATCCTTTATATTAAATTTCAGCAAGGTGATCAGTTATGGACAAATGGACTTTTGGAATTACAATGCTGGTTGTAGGCATGGGAGGGACAATTGCGACTCTAATGCTGTTCAGTATTATTATGTTTTTATTAAAAAAAATTTTTCCTTACCGCAAAGAAGAAGAAAAGGAAACAGAATAGAATTAAATCATAAATAAAACAAAACGGAGAAATAAAAATGGCAGACGCTTTATTAAGCGGATTATACGGTCTTACTGCAGGGTTTATGAACCTGCAATGGTCGAATATACTGATGATAGTAGTCGGCTGTATGCTGCTTTATCTCGGTATTAAGAAGGATTTTGAACCTTTGCTCCTTGTTCCGATCGGATTCGGCTGCATTCTGGTTAATATACCATTGGCTGATCTTATGGTTGGGGATGGTTTTTTAAAGATTATTTATGATGCAGGCGTTATTACTGAATTATTTCCGCTTTTAATTTTTATCGGGATAGGCGCTATGACGGATTTCGGTCCTGTTCTTGAAAATCCATATACGTTCCTTTTAGGTGCCGCAGGGCAATTCGGGATATTTTTAACATTGTTCCTCGCACTTGCGATCGGGTTTCCTTATAAAGATGCAGTTACGATCGGAATAATCGGCGCCTGCGACGGGCCTACTGTAATCTATGTAGCATCCAAATACGCGCCCCATCTGCTCGGCGCAGTATCAGTTGCAGCTTATTCGTATATGTCCCTTGTGCCAATGCTTCAGCCGCCAGTAATGAGAGCTTTAACAACAAAGAAAGAACGTGAAACTATAATGAAGACTCAGCACAGAACAGTTTCAAAAACAACGAAGCTTCTTTTCCCGATCGTTATTACGATTGTCGGCGGTCTTATAGCTCCAAAGGGATTGCCGCTTTTAGGAACAATTATGCTGGGCAATCTTATGCGTGAGTCCGGTGCTGTCGGCAGGCTTGTAAAGGCGTCGGAAAACGAAATAGCCAACATTGTTACGCTGTTTCTTGGTATATCCATAGGCGCTACAATGAGCGGTCCGGTATTTGTGCAGAAAACGACACTCATTATACTTGTTCTTGGTCTTATTGCAATTATTCTGGATACGGCCTGCGGAGTGCTTTTCGGAAAACTGCTGTATGTCATAACCCGCGGTAAGGTAAATCCGCTTATCGGGGCTGCGGGTATTTCAGCATTCCCAATGTCGGCACGTGTAGTGCAGAAGGAAGGCCAGAAGTACAACAAGAAAAGCTTTTTGTTGATGCATGCCATGGGCGCGAATGCAGGCGGACAGGTTGGCTCTATAATGGCTGCTGCTGTAATGCTCTCTGTATTAAAAGGTATTGGTATTATCTGATTCGGCAGCAAAGATAGATATAAAATAACCGGTAGAGATGCGGTTTATTGTGTCTCTACTGGTTATTCTCCTTATTATCCAAATTCTCCTTTTTATCTTTATGCCTCAAATCCGGATCTATTCTTCTTATCCCCATAAATATTAAAATAACGCTAAGGGCAAGAAAAAGCCTGTAAGGTATTGTCTCGGGCACAATGTTCATAAAATTGAAGGATCTCTTTTCCTGCACTTTATTTTTATCTGCCGGAATGCCGGGTTCGGCTGTTTTATTTCTTATTCTGACCGATATATCCAGGGCATTATCTAAAAGGCTTCTATCTTTGGAATAACCTGTTAAAAAAGGAGCGCCTGCAAGTGAAATGCAAATACCGATAATAATAAATATTATGCCGATTGTTTTTTGTTTATTCATATATTTAACGCTTAAAGCAAAAACCATCCTTAACTAATTATATTGAAATCTCGATATTTAGCAAACTAAAAGTCAATAATATTTTCTAAACAAAATATGAAAACATAATAATATTGATAATTAATCAAAATAAGAATCTTCCCAGAAATCTTCTTTTATAAAAAGATTATTCTGCTTCCACATTATTATGCCCATTTTTGTGAGCCGCATAATAAGCCTTGAAAAAGTCTCAGGTATCGTGCCTATCGCGGATGCTATATCCTTTTTCGGGATAGTGATATTATACTGGTATCTTTTGCCGTAATTATCAATTAAAAACTTAAAGAACCTGTCTTCGACATCATGGGACGACATAAAATGAATCCGGTCTGTCAGGTATCGCAATTTTTCAAATACAGCGCCAATAAAAATATTCCTTGATTCAGGATTGTCGATCATGGACCAGAAAGAATCGCGGTGAATTGCGATTATTTCCGACAATTCCGTTGCTGTGGCGCTGGCGGGATAATGGCTTCTGCCGAAAAGAATTGCTTCTGCAAAAAATTCTCCCGGATTGATAATCTTTATGGTGCTCTCCTTGCCGTCGTAGGATGTTTTATAAACGCGTATGTTGCCTTTAAGCAAAATATAAAAGAACGATCCTTCAAAACCTTCGCTGAATAAAGTTTCCTTCTGTTCAAGCGTTCTGTGAATTGCGTTTTTAGACAGAGCAGACAATGCCTGTGCGTTCAGATTTTTAAACAGGTCAAGATTTTTTAGCGATTTTATTGCATCCATAATTGTTCCATAACAAATTTCTTTTAATTCAAATATTTAAATAAATTCCACTCTTGACTTATGTCAATGAGTAATTTTTACAACATGTTACATTATAATTATAAAAATGATTGTTCTGAAATGATTATATAGGATATAATAATAAAATATCTCCGAACGATTATTTTTAAATATTATACAAATTATAATTTTCAGGAGAAAAAAATATGTTCTGTTTTCAATGTCAGGAAACTGCAAAAAACGAAGGATGCACAATTAGAGGCGTGTGCGGCAAAACCGAAGAGACTGCCAATCTTCAGGATCTGCTTTTATTTGTGCTCAGAGGGATTTCCGTGTATAGCGCGGAACTCGCAAGGAACGGCAAACTTGATAAAGAAATCGGCCGCTTTATTATCAAAGGATTATTTGCCACTATAACCAATGCTAACTTCGATTCATCCAGGATCATTGAGCTTATTAAAGAGGGACTATCGATACGCAAAACATTACAGGAAAAAACCGGCCCGGTAAAACCAGGCCTTCACGATTCAGCAGTATGGTTTTCGGACGACATCAATGAATTCAACTCAAAGGCAAAAGAGGTTGGTATACTCGCGACCAGAGACCAGGACGCGCGCTCGCTGCGCTCCCTGTTGCTTTTCGGATTAAAGGGCATAGGCGCTTACGCGGAGCACGCAACTGTTCTGGGATTCGAAGACGACACCATCTACGGATTTCTTGCTGAAGCTCTCGAAAGCACTACAAAAGACCTCACGACAGATGAAATGGTGAGCTGGGTATTAAAAGCCGGCGATGCTTCAGTGAAAACAATGGCGCTTCTGGATAAGGCTAACACCGAAACTTACGGGAATCCGGAAATAACCAAAGTTAATATCGGAGTAAGAAAAAATCCCGGTATTTTAATATCAGGTCATGATTTAAAAGATCTGCAGGAACTACTGGAACAGACAAAAGGCACGGACATTGACGTATATACTCACGGCGAAATGCTGCCATCGCATTATTATCCTGCATTCAAAAAATATGATAATTTTGCCGGGAATTACGGCGGGTCGTGGTGGCATCAGGATAAGGAGTTCGAGACATTCAATGGCCCCATTCTTATGACTACGAATTGCATTATCCCTGTTAAGGATTCGTATAAAGACAGAATATTTACAACAGGTATGACAGGTTATCCGGGAGTGAAACATATTGAAGACCGCAAGGTTAATGGCAAAAAAGATTTTTCCAGACTGATTGAGATTGCAAAAAAATGCAAACCGCCTGTCGAAATCGAAACCGGCGAAATCATCGGCGGATTCGCGCACGACCAGGTGTTCAAGCTCGCTGACAAGATTGTGGATGCTGTTAAGTCCGGTGCAATAAAACGCTTTGTTGTAATGGCAGGCTGCGACGGCAGGCAGAAGCCGAGAAGTTATTTCACAGAAGTAGCTGAGAATCTGCCCAAGGATACAGTAATACTTACAGCCGGATGCGCCAAGTACAGATACAATAAATTAAAACTGGGAGATATAGGCGGCATCCCCAGGGTGCTCGATGCAGGCCAGTGTAACGATTCCTATTCGCTTGCTGTAATCGCCCTAAAGTTAAAGGAAGTATTTAACGCAAAAGATATAAATGATCTTCCGATTTCGTTTGATATTGCGTGGTACGAGCAAAAAGCAGTTGCAGTTCTGCTTGCTTTGCTTGCTCTCGGCTTTAAAGGAATACGGCTTGGACCGACACTTCCGGCATTCCTGTCGCCCGCTGTTGCGAAAGTGCTTGTAGATAATTTCGGAATAAAACCGACAGGCGAAGTGAAGGGTGATATTGAAGCAATGATGGCCGGGAAATAAAATATAAGCCGTAGAGACGCACGGCCGGGCGTCTCTACGGCCGTGGGTCTCTACGGCTAAATACAGAAGGGAGAAATCGATGAAACGAAAAATTATAACTATAGATGAAGAAAAATGCAACGGATGCGGCCTTTGCATAACAGGCTGCCCGGAAGGCGCACTTCAGCTTATTGAAGGCAAAGCAAGGCTGGTAAGCGATTTCTTCTGCGACGGCCTTGGCGCATGCATCGGGAACTGCCCGCAGAACGCCATTACAGTGACGGAACGCGATGCTGAAGCCTATGATGAAAAACGCGTCATGGCGAACATCGTGCGCCAGGGAGCAGCAACAGTGAAAGCGCATCTGCTGCATTTAATACAGCACGGCGAAACAGGTCTTTACAATGAAGCAATAGCGTACTTAAAAGAAAATAATATTACTATACCCGAACATAAAGCAGCGGAAAGTTGCGGACATGAATTTCACATCTGTCCGGGCTCTGCTGCAAAAAGCATTGAAAAAAAATCCGCAAAAAGCGATAAAGATGATTCCGTGGGAATAGAATCAGAACTGCGCCAATGGCCTGTGCAGCTTATGCTGATAAATCCGGCTGCTCCCTATTTTGACAATGCAGATCTTTTAATATCCGCGGACTGCGTCCCGTTCGCGCATGGAAATTTCCACAGAACATTTTTACGTGATAAAATCGTTATCATGTTCTGCCCGAAGCTTGATCCGCATATTGAACAATATATTGAAAAAATGACTGCAATATTTACAGGCCATAAAATTAATTCAGTAACAATCGTTAAAATGGAAGTTCCGTGCTGTGGAGGAATTAATTTTGTCATAGAAGAGGCATTAAAACGATCCGGTAAAAAAATCCCTGTTAAAACATATATCATAAAAATCAATGGGGAAGCAGCGTAGAATCTATCATTCTTTTTTAGCGGTTTGTCTCCCGAATATTGTAAAATATTTTTTATGGCTTATGAATCCTCTTCGGTGCGAATGAACATTTTCTATTGTAATATAAGCATTCGGCTCAAGGGCATTTGTCATTTCCATGATTTTTTTCACGTTCTTTTTTCTTACAACAGTATAAATAATCTGTATTTCGCCTTTAGTGCCTTTCCCGTTCACAATAGATATGTCGAAACCTTCGTCTTTAAGCATCATAGGAAGGGCAGTTACTTTTTCGCTCGTAATGATCCTGATAGACTGAAACCCGATTGATAATCTCGACTCTATGAGCATGCCTATGTAATTGCCAGCTGCGAAGCCGCCGGCATAGCTTAAATAGCTGAAAATGCCGCTTAAATTATTCAGCGCCTTTCCGATCGCAGTCAGCCAGATCAATATCTCCACAAAAGCAAGCACAGGCGTTATCCTTCTATGTCCCTGCGATATAAGGATTATCCTGATAGTGCCTATGGACACGTCGACGATCCTGGCAAAAAAAATGTACAATAAAGCAACATATTCCTCACTCATAATTATCTTTCTTTATCCTCCGGTTTATGCATATTTATTTGTATAGCTTGATAATAAAATACCCCGTCTATCGCCGGGGTATTTGTAAAAATTATCATTCTTAAGATAATAATTATTTATTTTCATCCGGATTATCCGGTTCCGGCTGATTTATAGACTCGCCAGGAACAAAGTCATCCTGTTCCTCGCCGGGTTCCTGATAAATATCCGGCGGAGGTTCAGCATCCATGTCGTTCTGGCAGGCTTTGATCTCATTGTAATATATATGGGAAACAAAACCGGCCTTCGCATTTATAGAACAAAATAAAATAAGTATAATACCAAAAAATAATTTTTTTAAACTAATCATAATATGAACCTTATCTTTATTACATTAAAAGTATAATTTACTTTTTACATACTTGTCAATTATTTTCCTGAAAGGGAAGCGAATCAATATTCAGTTGTTCAAGAATCATTTTACTGCATAAACTTCAATAGTATCGGAAAAAGACAGTAGCCTTGAGATGCCGGAATAGACTGTTTTAAATGGCATAAAAAAAACGGAATTTTGGGAGATAATCCTTTCCGGATGTATCCCGCCCGGGAAAACATAAACAGTCCGGAATCCCATGCCTTTTAAAAATTTTTTCACAGTACCGGGTGAAAAATCTATCCTGTGGTCAAAAGGGTGCGTTTTAAACCAGGCTGAACGATCAAATAAAAACTGTGGGCCGAAAAAAGACGGAGTTGAAAACGCGAAAACCCCGCCTCTTTTAATCGACTTAGATATTTTCTTTACAGCGCCTGAAGGATCAGCAGCATGCTCTAAAAAATACCATGCGGTTATTATGTCAAACATTTCAGGTATGTTAACATCATCGAATGAAGAATTGATAACGTTTAATTGAAGTTTTTCAGCACAATATTTTGAAGCATATTCCGATATCTCAATTCCGAGAACATCTTTTATGCCGGAATCCGATGCTGCCTTTAAAAAAAAGCCCATAGCAGAACCGATATCCAGCAGGCTTATTTTGCCGGTATTTTTAATTATCTTTAATATTCTTTTGATTCTGCGGATAGAAACGGAATATATACTGTTAAAATCCTCTAAGTATGTTTTCCCGTATTGATCTTTATACTGAGAAGTAAAATAGCTGTCGTCGTATTCCGCATTTCTGTGCTTTGCATTAAATATTATGCCGCATCTGCAGCATTTAAAAAGAGATATATGATTATCATATATCTCTTTTACAAATTCAGATACGCATAATGGACAGACCGATTCAGAGAGGTTTATTTTATCCGAATCATTTGTCATTTTTTTTCTTTTTTGCCGGCTCTACTACAATGGGAACGCCCCTGATCCTTGTTTTATCCAGAGAAACAAGAACCATTTCGGCGAATTGTTCAGGGACTTCAAAAAAAGAGTAAGTAGAATAAATATCGATTTTACCTATCTGCTTTCCCTCAATGCCTGTTTTTTTAACTATTTCCCTGATCAGATCGCCGGGTGCAAGGCGGTGGTTTTTTCCTATATTGATAAATAATCTTGCCTTACCGTTTTTAACGTCTTCGAAATAAATTTTTCCGGTCTCGGATTTTTTCACCCTGTCTTCCAGAGACAGGTCAAGCTTGGAAATGTCGCCCAGGGATTCTTTCAAAAGAGCTAAAGCGATTCTGCTCGTTCCCACTAAAAAAGGAAGTTTCTTTTTAAGTGCTTTTAACACTTTCTGATAATCGGATAAATCGTCGTTTAGCGCCGTGTTCAGTATCTGCTCCAATTTCTTTTCCTGCATCATAAATTATCCTCACAACTCACATGGGTCGTTATATTTAATTAAAATCGACATTAATTATTGTATGTTTAAAAATTAATCAAGCAATTTTCTGTTGCTATCTGCATCTGTATCCTACATTCCGGACTGTTTCAATAATTGAGTTGAATTCATCGCCCAGCTTCCCGCGCAGCCTTCTTATGTGCACATCTACTGTTCTTGTGCCTCCGATATAGTCCAGTCCCCAGATTTTATTCAAAAGATCCTTTCTGGAGAAAACAATGCTTTTATTTTCGGCGAATAATCGCAAAAGTTCAAATTCCTTATATGTAAAATCCTGTTTAATATTATTAATGTAAACTGAATATTCCTTAAGGTTAATTTTAATATTCCCAATAATTATTATATCTTCATTGTTTAAAAGATTATTACCCCATAATATTTTTTTAATGCGTACAGTAAGCTCTTCTTTCCTGAAGGGATAGATTATAAAATCATCGAAAAACCACTCAAAATCCAGAGTCGGGATTGTGCTTGTCGTAAGAATAAGAAGAACAGGCATTTCGCGGATTTTTTTTCTGATTCTGGAAAGATGGAATTGCGCGCTTTCTATAGTTTTAAAATAATCGAAGTCCACACAGAGAATAAGCAGATCTTCAGATTTAATAGCATCTAAAGATTTATAGGGCCTTGTACTGAAGCCGGCCACATTATCTTTAAAATAATCTGCGAGTTCGGCGTTGTTTGATAATAATCCGACATTAGCTTCCACGTTATTCTCCGGATGCAGCAGCTTTAAATATTTTTATATAACTATCAGCGATTTTTCCTGCGTAAAAATCTTTTACTTTAATTTTATTATTTTCCGATAATTTTTTATACAATTTTTTATCTTTATGTAAAAGCAAAATACCATCAGCGCAGGCATCTATGTCTCCCACATTAATTACAATCGCATTTTGTTTGTTTTTTAAAAAATCAACCTGCCCTCCTTCGTTTGAGCAAATTACCGGCAGCCCGCAATGCATTGCCTCCATGTAAACGATCCCGAATCCTTCGTGCATCGATGTTAGCGTAAACAAGTCAGCCACAGAAAGATATTTATACTTTTGTCCATCGTCGACAAATCCCAGAAAAATGACTCTTTTATTTAGATTTAACTCGGACACCAGCCTTTCAAGATTTTCCTTTTCGGGCCCGTCTCCTATTATGAACAGTTTGAATTTATCGGACGGTATTTTTTTTAACGCTCGTATTAAAACGTCAATTGCTTTTCTTTTAACGAGCCTTCCGCATGTGGTTAAAATAAAGTCATCTTTATTTATTTTTAAATCGCTTCTCTTTATTTTGCCGATAGCAGGTGGATGAAAAGGCAGGGGTATAATATGAATTTTTTTATTAGGATTATAATATTTTACGGCATTAGCGGCAGTATTGCTTGACTGGGCTACAAGCGCGTCCGCCCTGTTAAACAGGTATTTTACGATCGCGGACCAGAACCTGCTTTTATGAGGCGACATTTTTTTGCTTGGATCGTAAATTTCTCCGCCGTGAAGTGAAACAACATTAGGAACCTTAAATATTTTTCCCAGCAGAAAACCGACAGGTCCCGAAGGGATCACGAAATGAGTATTAATAACTGAATACCTGTTTTTACGCATCAGAATTATTCCTTTAATAAATGCGCCAGGCAGATAAGTCAGCAAAGAAAGGAATGTTGCCGCGTCCCTGGATTTTCTGAAAAATATTTTTACCCTGTGAATATTTACATTATCAACTTTTTCAAATCTTTTCAGTCCCCTGAAAGATGAAGTTATCACGTCAACCTGATCATGTTTTGCCCATTCAATAGCCAGATCGCGCGTTGCTACTCCGCCTCCACCCCCCAGCGGCGGGTATTCGTAATTTATTACCAGTATTTTCATCTAATCGTTTTTTGCTTCCTTATTCTTTGTTTTTTTAAAAATAATCTTTCAGCAGATCCTCATACTTCGGAATATCAATTATTAAAAACATTTATAACTATAATATCGAAAAATAGTAAAGTTGTTTTTTATTATATTTGACAATGACAATATTTTATATTGACACGCTCTAAAAGATATAATAGCATGATTTTCGCTGCAAATTGAATAAAGGTATTGTAAAATTAAACTTTATGGCGAGACGATTATTAATTTGTCTTTTTGTCACATGTCTTTTCAGCGCTGTTTTTATTAAGGCTGCTCTTTCATCGGAATTCGATGAGCTCGACAAGCCTCCGGAGGGCGCTCACGAAGGCCAGATGTTTCTGGGCGCATTTTTTTCGTTCGGATGGCCTCAAAGCGAGCTGATTAATGCAGAGGACAAATTTGTTCAGGGATCATATTATACATTCGAAAACGGTATATCCAAAGAAATGCAGCTTTCTCATCAATGCTATGTACTTGGCGCTTCATTCGAATACATGCCTTTAGACCATTTGGGTGCAGGCATAAGTTTGCGGAGAACATACCTTGTTCAGAGCACTGCTTTCGGTTCGGAATATGAGAACTGGAAAGGATACCTCTACAGAGATATCGCTTTATATATAAATCCGGCTTTTCATGCAACAAGCAGAAAAAGCTGGGACTTTGTTTTAAGCCCGAAGATAGGATACTCCATAGCGAAATACAACGCGACTCCGGTTGCTAAAAAAATTCTGGAGAAGTATGCGGTCGGTTCTACACCTGCTGAAAAGTACAGGGGCGATACTGCAAGGGAATCAAAGGGATTCTCTTATGGAGCGGAATTGAACTGCACTCTTTATTTTACCGGCGGCCTTTATGTTTCAATAGGCGGCGAGTGGATACGGAATACGCTTAAATTCGACAAGGGATTCGATTTAACCAATCCTCAAACAGATGCTGTTTATACGGGAAAAACATCCGCAACATTAGATACATACAGCGTCATTATTAAAGCAGGATACGCATTCTCAAATTAAACCTGATTCAGAAAACAATAATATTGAATTTTAATTCGGACGATATATTTGACGCTCTTCTTTTTTAACTATCTTTGAGCGCTTACCAAATCCTATTTTTTTTCTGCCGCGGTCTTCTGCTTAATACGTTTCAGGTTAGCCTGAATAACAGTATTCTCCGGAGCCTTATCATTCGCTTTTTCTAGTAATCTTAACGCTTCATCATTTTTGCCCACTAGCTCAAGGTTTACGGCTGTATTGTTAAGGACTTCGGCTGATCCGGGCATTACTGCAAGAGCTGCGGAAAAAGCGGTTCCTGCCTCGCTGTATTTTTTAAGCTCCATTAAAGTAATGCCAAGGTCATTATATGCTATCCAGAATTCCGGATCAAAAGAGATCACTTTTTCCAGGTATTCTTTTGCTTTAACAAAGTTTCTTGCTTTCATTGCGGATTTTCCCAGCACATAATACGGCATTGGGCCTTCGGCTATTTTTGCAGCTCCGGCAGCGGAAAAGTTGGCATCTCCGTATCTTTTGTTTTCAAGCATCATTAGCGCGAGATCAATATAAGAATCAGGGCTGGTTTTTTTAATTTCCGCGCATCTCCTGAAATGCCCTATGGCAGCCTGAATATTTCCCATTTTCCAGTGATTATGAGCAGCAAGAAATCTTAAATCGTAATTCGGAGAATTGTTTTCCATATCTTTTTTCGGATCAAGTTCTTTGGCAATTATTGCAAGAGATTCCTTGTATTTTTTCGTTTCGTACAAAGAAAGCGCTTCTTTATAGGAAGCGGACACAATTGAATTTATTGAAATAACAAAAATAATAACTGATATTAATTTTTTCATTTTTTTATTCTCCTTGAGGATTGCCTAATTGTTTTATTTTCATTGGATTTTTTTATACGAATAATTTGCCTTACAGATTTTCTATGTATTTTACCGATTGCTTCCGATTCGTTTACTGCTGCCTGAGCAGCTGCAAGCCTTGCAATAGGTACTCTGAACGGCGAGCAGCTTACATAGTCAAATCCAGCCGTATGGCAGAAAGCAATTGAGACTGGTTCGCCCCCGTGCTCCCCGCATATCCCGAGTTTAAGGCTGCGTCTCTGCGAACGTCCTTTGGAAACAGCAATTTGCATAAGCTTGCCTACTCCGTCAATGTCGAGTATACTAAACGGATCATTCGGAACTATTTTTTTTTCAATATAATACGGCAAAAAACTGTTTGAGTCGTCCCTGCTAAAGCCGAATGTCATTTGGGTCAGGTCATTTGTGCCGAACGAAAAGAATTCGGCCTCGCGCGCTATCTCATCTGCCGTTATCGCTGCCCTTGGCACCTCTATCATAGTACCTATATGATAATCGATCTTAACATTCATTTCTTTCATTACTTTTTCAGCAACGCTTACAATTAGTTTCTTTTGCAAAATAAGCTCATTAACAATACTTACCAGCGGCACCATTATTTCCGGTTTTACTTTGACACCTTTTTTCTTTACTCTGCAGGCTGCTTCAAATATTGCACGCACCTGCATTTCCGTAATCTCGGGATATGTTATACCGAGACGGCAGCCTCTGTGCCCCAGCATAGGATTGAACTCATGCAGGGATTCCACTTTTGCTTTAATTTCCTGCAGGGGAATTCCCATTTCATCAGCCATTATTTGCTGATTCTCCTTTTCATGAGGAACAAATTCATGAAGCGGCGGGTCAAGAAGCCTTATTGTAACCGGGTAACCTTCCATCTCTATAAATATTGCGAAAAAATCGTCTCTCTGCATAGGAAGAAGTTTTGCGAGTGCTTTTTTTCTCCCCTCGGGATTATCAGAGAGTATCATCTCACGTACTGCTTTTATCCTGTCGCCTTCAAAAAACATATGTTCGGTGCGGCAAAGCCCTATGCCCTGCGCGCCGAAATTTCTTGCTATGCGCGCATCGTGCGGCCTGTCGGCATTGGTCCTTATTACAAGTTTTTTTAATTCATCCGCCCACTTCATTATTATACCGAAATCCCCTGAAAGGGTTGCTTCAACAGTCTTTACCTCTCCAAGCATAACCTCGCCGATCGATCCGTCCAGTGAAATATAATCTCCTTCTTTTATAATTAAGTCTTTAATTCTTATTTCTTTTTTTAAATAGTCGATATCGAGTTCCCCGCAACCCGAAATACAGCATTTACCCATGCCGCGCGCCACTACAGCCGCGTGCGAAGTCTGTCCGCCGCGCTGGGTTAAAATACACTGGGCGACAGACATGCCTTTGAGGTCTTCGGGCGATGTTTCTATCCTTACAAGAATAACGCGCTCCCCCCGGCCGCTCCACACATAAGCGTCATCGGCATTGAAAACGACCCTGCCTGTAGCTGCTCCGGGAGATGCAGGCAGCCCTTTTGCGATTACTTTTCTTTCAGCTTTGGGATCGAATGTCGGGTGAAGAAGCTGGTCCAGCGAATCCGGCTGTATGCGCAGTATGGCTTGCCTTTTCGTTATCAATTTTTCGTTTACCATATCAACCGCTATTTTTACGGCTGCGGCCGCAGTTCTCTTACCGTTCCTCGTCTGAAGCATCCAGAGTTTTTTATCCTGAATAGTGAATTCAATATCCTGCATGTCTTTAAAATGCTTTTCAAGTTTTTTATATGCCTTAACAAGTTCGTTGAAGACTTCGGGCATATATTCTTCCAGTGAAGGATATTTTTTCTTCCGGTCATCTTCGGATATATTGCTGCTCTTTGCCCAGTCACGTGAACCTGCAAGCGTTACCTGCTGGGGAGTTCTTATGCCTGCCACAACATCTTCGCCCTGGGCATTGATGAGATATTCGCCGTAAAATATTTTTTCGCCTGTAGCCGGATTTCTTGTGAATGCCACACCTGTAGCGCAATTCTCACCCATGTTGCCGAATACCATTGCCTGTACATTAACGGCAGTGCCCCAGCTTTCGTCAATATTGTTCATTTTTCTGTAGAGAATTGCCCTTTCATTATTCCATGAATCGAATACCGCTTTAATAGCTCTCCAGAGCTGTTCGTCCGGATCGCCGGAAAAAGCGGTTCCAAGCCTGTTTTTTATCAGATCTTTGAATCTCCCTGTAAGTTCCTTTAAGTCGTTCAGAGTAAGGTCAAGATCGGTTTTTGCACCCCTTTCTTTTTTAAGTTTATCCATTATTTCTTCAAAAGGATCTGTATCTTCCTTACGAAGCGGTTTTAAGCCCAGTACAACATCTCCGTACATCTGAATGAACCTTCTGTACGAATCCCACGCGAATCTTTCATTGCCGGACTTTTTTATAATGCCTGCAAGCGTTTCGTCGTTAAGACCGAGGTTAAGCACAGTATCCATCATACCGGGCATTGAAACGCGGGCGCCTGAACGCACGGAAAGCAATAGCGGATTTTCGGCATTACCGTACGTTCCCGCGCCCATTATTTTTTCAACATGTTTTATTGCTTTATCGACTTCCCCGGTAAATCCTTTTGGGAACATCCTGTTATTTTTAAAATAACTATTACAAACTTCAGTTGTAATAGTAAAACCGGCAGGAACAGATATGCCAAGATTTGACATCTCGGCAAGGAAGGCGCCTTTTCCACCAAGAAGATTTTTCATTTGCGCATTTCCTTCTGCAATACGATTTCCGAACGTAAAAACGTTTTTTTTCATATTTAATAGATGTTATTAAAGATAATCGGGATTTATTGTTTCAAATAAGGATTTATATTATCACATATAAATCCTTATTTACAAGAAAATTTTTTATATGAAGGCCGGTTTACATAAACAATGCAGGAGTTTAACAAAAATCATTATCCGGAATTTTATTTTCCCGTATATTTTTTTACTTCCCGGATAAAGCACACTTTAAAATGCTCGCAATTTTTGCAATGATCATCCTCAATATTAAAATCATCTTCATTGCAGATTACGCTCTGGTCATTGTCCTCAGTCATAATCTCAATATATTTAATATATTGAAACTCGTCGTCCGAAAGAGAATCGATGCCTGTGTCTTTTAATTTTTTCAGGATATTAATCTGTAACTCTGTATTATTAATATCCATCATTTCATTTTTGCTGTGAGATTCCGGGCCTTTGGCTGCTGTTTTCTTTTTTATTATGCCGGATGCCTGTTTTAATTTAAACTTAAACTTGAGAGATCGTCTGTTGATAAACAGAAAAAAGATAACCCCCGCAGCCAGCCCTCCAAGGTGGCCAATATGGGATACTGTGCTGTTTGTACCGGAAAACTGGAGAAATAGTTCTATTGCGCCGTAAAGAATGACCAGGTATTTTGCTTTAATGGGAAATACAAAAAAGATCATAAGCTGCAGATCCGGGAAAAGAACGCCGAATGCGAGCAAAAGACCGAAGATTGCGCCTGATGCTCCGATAGTAGGCACATAATATCCGAACCCCTGGTCGATATAATTTATAAGAAAAATAGTTATGCCTGCAACTACTCCGCAGAATATATAGTAAAAAACAAACTTTTTGCCGCCCCATTCCTGTTCAATAGGCATGCCGAAAATAAGAAGCGCGTACATATTAAAAAGTATGTGGACAATGCTGGTTGTGTCGTGCAAAAACATGTAGGTCAGGATCTGCCATACATAGCCTTTATCTGCTACAAGAGCGGGTATAAGCCCCATATAGAAAGTCAGTACAGACGGTCCCTGTGTGTCGACCCCATGAACTGTATAACTCATGCGGTATTGTTCCGCGAAAAACTGTATTACGAATATTACTATATTCAATATTAGCAGTCTGAAACACCATGCATTGTAAATACTTCTGCCGGAATTGTTCATTACATGTCCTTGCTTTTTCATATTTTGTGCTTATCAATTTATTAAATCTTCTTTATAGAGTAAAGCCATTTTTTAGCTGGACATTTTTAAAAGCAGACTGTTATATAATGCGGATAGAGGTAATGCACCAGGGATGAAAATAAATTCTTATTTTATCGCCTTCATTCTGTTTTGTTTTCAACTGCCGTCAATGGCGGACAATCAAAACGTTCTTAAAGCATATTCAGCCGATGATAAAACCGAAATACATGCCGGTGAATCCGGCATCTTTACAATAAAAATAGAAATACCGTATAAGCACTATATATACGGGAATCCAAATGGACCCGGAACAGGTAAACCTACTGTAATAGAAGCAGCGAAATTACCCGGTTTTATATTTGAATCGCCGAAGTTCCCGCTTCCGAAAAAGTACACGCCAAAGGGCGAAGCTGATTTTGTATGGATATATGAAAAAGAAACAGAAATCGATTTGCCCTTTAGGATGAAAAAAGACATTGCGCCAGGGAACTACCGGCTTTCGGTTTTTGTAAAGGCGCTGTTGTGTTCGGATAAAGCCTGTACTCCCTATGATATTCAAATAAACCATCCGGTTACAGTGCTGGCAGGAACGGGCAGGAACGGAGCAGTTAATACTAACAGTAAGTTTTTGCCGTTCACAGGTTCAGAATCTGAAAGCAAAATTAATCAAAGTAATATTGCCTTAACCAATGACAAAAATAGTGATGCTAAATTTGTCCGGGAAACATCTCAATTCCGGCCGCGATTTACTTCATCGGCCGATATCTCAGGTATTATTCAGGCGATCATTTACGGAATTATTGCAGGTTTTATTCTTAATTTTATGCCCTGCGTTCTTCCTGTAATAAGCATTAAAATACTGGATATTGTTAAACAGTCCGGTAACGACAGAAAAACGACAATGAAGACAGGACTCGCTTTTACTGCCGGCATATTAACCTCGTTTGCAGCACTTGCGTTCCTTGCAGCTTTTCTTGGATATAGCTGGGGCGGCCTTTTCCAGAACAGCTTTTTTCTTATAATAATGACTGCAATTGTTTTTGTTCTGGCTCTCTCAATGTTCGAAGTGTTTATAATAAATGTTCCGGAATTTGCCGGCAGGATTGCAGGCTCATCTTCCGGAAGTCACATAAATGCATATACAAAGGGATTGCTGGCAACGCTGCTTGCCACTCCATGCAGCGGGCCTTTTCTTGGAGGCACGCTTGCCTGGGCTTTTACGCAGTCATATATCGTGATATTCATTGTGTTTTTAAGCGTCGGATTCGGCATGTCGCTTCCGTATTTGATTTTAACAGCAAACCCGGGATTGATGAAATTTATTCCGAAGCCGGGAGAGTGGATGATTACTTTTGAAAAAGTAATGGCTTTTCTTTTGCTCGGCACATGCGTTTACCTGATCGGCATACTTGAACAAAGACTAATACTGCCTACTCTATGGTTTCTTTTTTTTACAGGCATTGCATTCTGTCAATATGGCAGATACGGATCTGTTCTTAATTCTCAAAAAAGCAGAATTATTTCAAGGCTGGCTGCCGTTTTTATAATTGCAGCAGGTTATTTTTTAAGTTATCATTATTTTTTTGCAATTGATGAGAATAAGGTTTCTTTTGAAATCAGTAGAAATAATTTCAGCATATCACGCCTCTTTGAAAACAGGAACAATGGCAGAATCACGATTGTTGATTTTACCGCAGACTGGTGCCCAAACTGCAAACTGGTGGAGAAAACATCGCTCTTTACCGAAAAGGTTGCGGAAGCGATTTCTAATAGCAAAGCAGAATTCCTCACCGCGGATTTGACAAAGGAAAATCCTGAAGCATCTGCTCTTTTAACTAAGCTGGGCAGCCGTTCTATTCCCTTCCTTGCAGTGTTCCCGGCAGGGGAGAATTTTTTAAAGCCTGTATGTTTAAGGGACATTTACAGCGAAAAGGATGTTCTTAACGCAATTGAGGAGGCAAAATAAAATCAGCAGGCAGGATATAAAAAGTTAAAAGCAAAAATTATTTCGGCAAATCCTGAAAATGATGCCGAACATCTTTTCCCTGCGCAACGAAAATAACGACTTCCGCGATATTAGTAGCGTGATCGGCTATTTTCTCAAAGTGATTTGTTACAAGAATCAGGCTAACGGCGATCTGGACTTTTGACGGATCCTTTGCCATCATATCCATCAATTCCTGCCGTATTTTATAATGGAGTTCATCAACCTGGTCATCGCGTAAAAGTATGCTTTTTGCCTTATCAACATCCAGATTTAAAAAGGCATAAAGGCTTTCCTTGTACATAGTACTGACTATTTCCACCATTTTAGGCATATCAACAAAGGGTTTAAGCCGGTCATGCTGTAAAATTTTTACAATTTCCTTGCCGATTTTAACTGCGTGGTCACCGACCCTTTCAAGCTCGGCATTGATCTTTATTATCCCCAGAATAAATCTAAGGTCGCTGGCAGTAGGCTGGTGAAGCGCTGTTAACTTAAGGCAAAATTCATCGATGTCAACCTGCAAATGGTTTACCATGGATTCGTTTTCCTTTATCGCATCAAGGATTGTAATGTCGTGTTCAACAAGCGACTTTATTGCCATGTTCACCATTTTTTCCGAAATGGACCCCATCTTTAAAAGCATTTCCCTAAGGGCGTTTAATTCTTCGAAAAAATGTCTATCCATTCTAATTCTCCAATTTATTATCCGGATACGGTCAGTATGTTTAACCGTATCTTCCCGTTATATAATCCTGAGTTCTTTTATCTCTGGGATTCGTGAAAACATCCGAGGTTTTGCCGAATTCAATCATTTCGCCAAGAAGCATATATCCGCACATGTCCGATATTCTGGAAGCCTGCTGCATGTTATGAGTTACAATTATAATATGATAATTTTTCTTTAAATCGAGCATTAACTCTTCGATCTTCATTGTCGCTATCGGGTCAAGAGCCGAGCACGGCTCGTCCATGAGAATGACTTCCGGTTCAACTGCCAGCAGCCTGGCTACACAAAGACGCTGCTGCTGATAAAGAGGAAGCGACAAAGCAGGCTCGTGCAGCCTGTCTTTAAGCTCATCCCATAGCCATGCTGACCTCAGGCTTCTTTCAACTATTTCTGCCGTCTTTTTTTTATCAGTAAATCTTTCGACTTTTAATCCGAATGAAACATTTTCGGAAATAGAAAGAGGGAACGGATTAGGCCGCTGAAAAACCATCCCTACTCTTTTTCTCAGCTCATATATTTCAAGTCTGGAGCTGTAAATATCTACGCCATCAAGAAGTATCTGGCCTTTAATTCTTACTCCTTCTATCAGGTCATTCATCCGGTTTATGGTGCGTAAAAGAGTGGACTTGCCGCATCCGGACGGGCCTATAAGGCCTATAATATTATTTTTTTCAACCGACATAGTTACAGACTTAAGCGCCTGAAATTGCCCGTAAAATAAGTCTAAATTTTTAATTTCAATTATTTTCGGCATTATTATTGTTAATTAATATATTATATTTTTTTCTTTACGTCTATGTGTTTTCGCAATAAATAATTTGTTTTATCCGAAACGTCCCGTTATGTAATCATCAGTGCGCTTATCTTTTGGCACTGTAAATATCCGGGCAGTATTATCGAACTCGATCATTTCGCTCATCAAAAAAAACGCGGTGTTATCTGCTACCCGCGCGGCCTGCTTAGTATTATTGGTGACAAGAATGATCGTGTAATCTTTTTTCAGCATTCTGAGGGCTTCTTCAATAGCCGCTGTAGAAATCGGATCAAGCCCGGAGCACGGCTCATCCAGAAGAATGACTTCCGGTTCCATTGCCAGCACCCTGGCCAGGCAAAGGCGCTGCTGCTGTCCCCCGGAAAGCCTCATGGCGGAAGTTTTAAGCCTGTCTTTGACTTCATCCCATAAAAAAGCATCTTTTAGGCTGCTTTCCACAAGCGAATTGAGCTTTTTCCTGTCCCGTATTCCGGAGAGCCCCGGATTGAAAATTATATTGTCATATATGCTCGCAGGCAGCGGCACAGGAAGAGCGAACACCATTCCTACTCTTTTTCTGATATGTACTGCATCGCAGCCGGGATGATAAATATCCTCTCCATCCAGAAGTATACGGCCTTCGAGCCTGATCTCGGGCACAAGGTCGTTCATTCTGTTAAGCGCTCTTAAAAACACGGTTTTCCCTGAACCTGACGGGCCGATTATGCCTAGAATTTTGTTTGCCGGAATTTCCATATTGATCGATCTTAGCACCTGCGTTTTATTCCAGAAAACGTTAAGATTGCTTATAGTATATTTATTTTGTTCCATCTGATCCGTCATTTGCCTTTATAATTTTCCTGCGGCCTTACTTTGTTTTTTTTGCAATAAATCTGTTCATTAACCAGTAAGTTATCAGGTTGATCGATAATATTGAAATAATGAGCACTGCTGCGGTCGCATAAGCATTCTGGCTTGATATGCCTTCGCGCGCGAGAATGTAAAAATGAACCGACATTGTGCGTATGGATTCCAGAACCGAGTCCGGTATTCTAAGGGAAGAACCTGCGGTAAATATTACGGCCGCGGTCTCGCCGATAGAACGTCCTATGCTCAGCATAATGCCTGTTACAATACCGGGAAGCGCGTTCGGAAGAACGATTTTACGCACAGTCTGCCACAGTGTGGCGCCTAGCGAAAAACCGACCTCTCTGTAAGAATACGGAACCGACTTTATTGCTTCTTCACTGGTACGGATAATCGTAGGAAGTATCATAAATGCAAGCGTCAGCGAGCCGGATAAAATGGACCAGCCCATCTCAAGTGTAGTAACAAAAAAGATGAAACCGAACAAGCCGAAAATTATTGAAGGTATCCCGGCAAGGCAATCTGCTCCGAATCGCACTATGCGCGTAATCCTGTTTTCTCTTGTATATTCGGTCAGATATACCGCAGTTCCGACTCCCAGCGGAGTTGCGATTATTATCGCTAGAAGAGGCAGAACAACAGTGCCGATCAGAGTCGGGAATATTCCGCCTGCTTTCCCCATATCCAGAGGATTTGAGAAAAGAAAGTCGAAACTGATATACGGAAGCCCTTTGCTGAAAACGAAAATTATTATAAAAACAAGAATGGCAAGCGTGAATATTGTAAGCAGCACAAGTATCGCAATCGCCAGGAGCTGTGTGTATCTGGGGTGCAGTATCATTTTTTCACTCCCTTTTTAATGGCTGCCGTGGCTGCATAATTCAGAATCATAATAATTACAAGGAGCACTACGCCGGTTGCGAACAGCGCTTCCCTGTGCCTGCCTGTTGCGTAACCCATTTCAAGTGCGATATTCGCGGTAAGCGTGCGTACTGAATCGAGAGCCGAACCCGGCAGCTTAACCGCGTTCCCTGCGACCATTATGACTGCCATTGTTTCCCCGATCGCGCGTCCCAGCCCCAGTATTATGCCTGCGACAATTCCCGATCGGGCTGCCGGTATCACGACCATGTGAATTGTCTGCCAGTGCGTGGCTCCCAAAGCGAACGCGCCTTCACGGTAGGAATTCGGCACCGCTTTTATTGCATCGATTGATATGCTCAATATAGTAGGCAATATCATTATTCCGAGTATTATTGAAGCTGCTGCAATGGAAAGGCCGGGGCCTCCAAAATAATTTCTTATAAGCGGGGCAAGCACCATCACACCTATAAAACCATATACAACGGACGGTATGCCGGCCAGGAGTTCTATTGTGGGCTTGATTATTTTCATTGCCCACCTGGGAATAAATTCCGAAATAAAAACAGCGCCCGCAAGTCCAAGAGGCACACCGACAAGCATTGCGCCCAGTGTAACCCATAAAGACCCGACAATCATGGGGAAAATTCCGAATTTGCCTAAAGCGGGCTGCCATTCGGAAGAGAAAAGAAAATCACTTAATCCTGTTAAAAAAATGAAAGGCAAACCTTCCTTAAGTATAAACAGAACAATAAGGAAAAGCATGGTAATAGCAGACAAGGCTATTATCATTAAAAGTCTGTATATTCCTTTTTCGTTAATAAGCTTCATCGGCAGTTTTTTCTTTGTATTAAGGTTTCCCTTGGGTGAATAAAATTATAATGATTTGCCACAGAGGCACAGGAAATACGGAGATATTTTAATAAAACATTATTTCAGCCGGAAATATATATTAAACTTGTTGCATATCTCTACTGTCGCTTCGTCCGAAGGTACAGTTTAGCAACAACTCTATTAATTTGCAGGTATTAAACCATTTTGCTTTATGGTTTCCTGACCCTGCTTTGAAAGAATATAATCGATAAATTCTTTAATTTTATTCTTTGGGGCTTCCTTTGTTAAAAAGAATATAGGCCTTACGAGTGAATATTTTCCATTAATTATTTCTTCTGTTGAACTTGCCACACCGTTGACCATGACAGGTTTAATTTTTTCATTAACCAGGCCATGTGAAATATACCCGATCGTATTTACATCATTATTCACGGTTTCACGAACTGTCCCGTTTGAATCCTGAATAATCGCACTGTTTGTCAGCATAACATCCTTTATTATTGCTTCAAACGAAGACCTTGTGCCTGATCCCGCTTCCCTGGAAATAACAGTTATGGGATGATCGTTTCCGCCTACATTCTTCCAGTTTGTTATTTTTCCGTTATATATATCTCTTATTTGCGAAAATGTTAAATTGTTTATTTTGTTTTTCAGGTTTACAATTACAGCTATTCCGTCTCTTGCGACAACAACAGAGGAAAGGGTTTTTGCTTCTGCAGGCAATATTACCAGGTCGGCCATTCCTATTTGCGCGGCGCCGGATAAGGCTGACTGAATCCCTACTGACGATCCGCCTCCCTGTATTGTAATGTTGGTGTCCGGATGAAGCTTCATATACTGGTCGGCAAGCTTTTCTGCAAAGGGCTGAAACGCGGTTGAACCTGCAACCGTGACAGAGAGCTTATTTTTTCCGCAAGCTGAAATTGCAATGATTAAGGCTGTTATTATTAGAGACAATTTTATTATATTTTTCATGTTTTAACCTGTTAATAAAATATAAAGAAATTGTCAAATAAAAATTAAGATGAAGATTTTATATTTGAACCAGTACCATTACCGGATAAATCAATCTATAGGCAACTCATTGGCAGCAGGACGGAATAAAGATATGGGTGCCCGGACTTTTAAAGGGAAATAAAAAATAATAACGATTATTACTTCATTTTTTCCCGTACAAAAAAATGCAATGCTCCCGTTGCTGCGAGCGCGATTGCAGCTCCGGATAAAAACGCGTACATCGCCCCTGTTGCAGAATATATGATACCGAATATTACGCTGGCCGGCAATGCGAATATGCCGATTGCAAAGTTGTATGCCCCGAACGCGCTGCCGCGCAATCCTTCCGGAACAATGTCCGCAACTAGTGCCTTCTCGGTTCCTTCGGTGAAAGCATAATAGAAACTGTATACTGCGAAAAGCGCGGCATACGCAAATATTCGCTTACCTTCCGGAATATAATCGGAAAACGCAAAACCGGCGTATACAAACGCGTAAACAAGCCAGCCTGTACTTATCACTTTTTTTCTGCCGATCCTGTCCGAAAGCGCGCTTAGCGGAGTGGATAAAGCGGATTTTAATATATGGAAAAATGCCCAGAAAAAAGGAAGGGTGAAAATACTGATAATGCTTTTTTTTGTTTCAACATCCGGAAAGCGGTTAAGTATTATTTTTATGAACGGCAGATAATCGGTAATTGTTATAAGCGAGCCTGACTGCTCAAGCAGGTCCGCAATGCGTAAAAGCAAAAACGCATCCGAAGAATTGCCAAGTGTAAAAAGGCTTACTACAGACAGATAGGCGAGAAAATTTTTATCAAAAGACTTTAATGTGATCTTCGGCCTGTCCGCAATGCAGGAATCCGGTGCTTTTTCTTTTATAAAAAAGATGATTATTAATACCGCTATTAGTCCGGGAATAAAGGCTGCAAAAAAGGTAATCCTTAATGCGTTAAGCGGTGTTATATCTGACAAAAAATAAAATATTATAAGCAGGCATGCTATTGCAAGGAAAGGACCGGCTACTGCGCCGGCGTGGTCCATTGCCCTGTGGAACCCGTAAGCCTTCCCGCGCACGCCTGGTTCGGTTGCGGATGCAATAAGGGCGTCGCGCGGAGCAGTGCGAAGGCCTTTACCTATGCGGTCAATTAAGCGTATGAACACAATGTTCCATGCTGATGAAACAGATCCGGTGAACGGCCTCACAAGCGAGGATATTGAATATCCTGCAAGAATAAAAATTTTCCGTTTGCCTGTTTTATCCGAGACTATCCCGCCGAAAAATTTTAAAAAACTGGATGATGTTTCCGCAACGCCTTCGATTATTCCGATTACAATTGCTCCTGATCCGAGCAGGGATACGAATACAGGTATGAGGGGATATAGCATCTCGGTTGCCGCGTCCGTAAAAAAACTTACAAGGCCGAGTATGACGACCTGAGCAGGTATCTTTGATTTACCGGTTATATTCATAATAGAATTATTTTCTGATAAATGTTTTATTTGGCAAGTTGAATTTTATAAAAGATTAGGGGAAGGAATCGATTATAGACATATAAAATAATTAGCTACACTTTTAAAATAGACAACAGCATTGCAGGGGTCACGAACACGCCGGACATAGATACAGGCGGCGCGTATCTGTCCACAGTGACATACAATTACAGATACGACGGCCTTAACCGCCTTGTAAAAGCAGCAGGCATTTACACAAAAGGCGCAACCCCGAACTCCACAGCGCAGGAGACGCTGAAACGATTCGAAACAGGATTCAGCTACGCGCCAAACGGAAACATGACAGGCAAAGACACATTCGATCCTGCAAGCTACGCATTATCGGATTCGATTGAATACACTTACGGAGCGAATAATCATGCTGTTACAAGCATTACGTCAAGGCTTACGAGCGAAGAAAAGTACGCGATGCAGTATGACGCGGTAGGGAATATGACCGGGCAGACGAGCCCCTCTGCCCCCGGCCCCCTAAATCCCCCGGAGGGGGACTTAAGAGCTAAGAGCATGGCCTATGACTCGTACAACAGAATTATCAGCGTAACGAATACGGACACGAGCGAGGTTGTGGGCCGGTACTGGTACGACGGACATGGATGTCCTAGTGCCGATGCGTGCATGGATGCACACAAGCATCGGCCGACGACCAGGCCGGAAATTTGACATCCATGTCATTTCCGTCCTGTGGCTCGGCTTCCGCGTGCGCAAGGTCGCGAAGCGCGTAGTCGGCAGCGAAACGAGACAGGTGGAGGTGCTGTACCCGTCCATGTACTTCGGCCTTGAAAAGCAGAGAGACTCCGCAGGCGCTGAAGTGCCTAACTCGGTTTATTCCGTTAACAACATTTATCTTGACGGAGTGCGCATTGCAGCAGTTATCCCAAGCGGAGACGCGAGATATTATTTGACAGACCAGGTCGACTCTGTTAAGGTAGTTGCAGACGACAACGGGCTTGCTGTAAGCCGCATGGAGTACATGCCATACGGCGAAACATGGTTTGAGGAAGGCGACACTAACAACGCGCCCAAGTACAACTCACAGGAGCTTGATACAGAATCGAACCTGTATTACTACAATGCAAGGCATTACTCGCAGGATGTGGCGAGGTTTGTAACGCCTGACACGATGATTCCGAACCCGCTTGACACACAGAGCTGGAACAGATATTCTTATTGCTCAAATAATCCGATTATCTATAAGGACCCGACAGGGCATGCACCGTTAAGCGACTTTAGCAGCGAAGCGCTGACAGACGCTTGGGCTAATTCGGGATTTGATACACCTCGAGAAAAGGCTAAAGAACCATCAAAACCTACAATGAGCAAGGAAGAAAACGATGCAACAATTGCAAAGTTAGAAAATAAAATCGTTAATGCTAAAGCTTCTGGAAGTGATAGGATTGATTTAAATAAAGGCTTGCATATCGTAATGTTGGAAAATAATAATGAAGGATTTAAAAGGGGAAAGGATGAAATAAAAGGGGATTACTATATAATAAAAGACGGTAACATTTTAAAAACTAATCCAGGTACATCAAAATCTTCCATTACTCCTATGAAGGATAGTAAAGAAGATTTCGATACGGCAGTTAATGCAGATAATAATTTAAAACCAGGAAACTATAAATTTAAAGGTGATTTAAAAGAAGGTCAAATGGAACTTTATGAAAATGATACTAAAATGAAAGCTAAAGACCGAACAATGCCTTCAACAGGTGGGAAATACAATACTCAAGATAAACTATTAATACATGATATTGCTAAAAGTCAAACATGGTCTGGAAGTATTGGTTGTCAGGCACTTGCTGGTTTTAAAGGATGGGCACAAGAATATAGTAAAAAAAATGAGTCCAAAGTAACTGGTGATTATCATTTAATCGATATGATTACAACTAAAAAAGAGGATTAAAATATGAAGAAACGAATACAGTGTAATATAATTTGTATTATTTCTTTAATATTTATTTTATTTTTAATGAATCACATTGTTAACAGTAAAGAAGAGAAAATAGAATTATATCCAAGTAAAGTAAAATCTGTACGAGGACATTGTGCGATGGAAGACCCAGAAGGGGGTGGGCCAATTATAATAAAAGATATAAAAGCTTCTAATTATATAAAAGATAACACTGGGATTGATTATAGTATTAATAATGTTTTAGGAGGAACTTGGGATACCGCTTGGTGTGTAAATGGTAATGGTATCGGAGAGTGGATTAAAGTAGTAATACCGATTAATTTAAGAGAAAGAAAAGGAATAACTAATCTTTACAGAATACTAGTTGTAAATGGGTTAGGAAAAAATAAAGAGTTATATTTTGCAAACAATAGAGTGAAAAGAATTGAAGTTGAAACTAGCGGAGGGGAGAAAGTATTTCTTAATCTTCATGATGATGATTTAGAATTACAGCGGTTTAAAATAAATATAAAGGCCGAATGGTTGAAAATGACAATAAAGGAAATATATAAGAGTAATAAATATAACGATACTTGTATTGGAAAGATATTTTTTGAGACAGAGTAGTAGCAGAGACGAATACAGACGAAGAAAGATTCGAGTTCAAGAGCTTGAAGAAGCAAAGGCAATCGGTAATTTCGGGAACAGAAAAGCGATCGTAGTAGCAGGGGCGTTCGGGAGCACTGGCAACAGCTGTCGGGAGCAGAGGGGCGGGCGAAGAAGAAAAAGCGCGTGTTGCCCCCCAAGCCCCCCGAAGGGGGGCTTAAAAGCACTGGCATTGTTTTGGAAAAAGAATTTTGATTTGAAAAAGAATGTCGGGAACTGTTGTTGCTGAAAGGCGAGCGATGCAAGTTTACCAGAAAGCAAAGCGCTGAGTAGTACAGAATAGACAAAAAGCCCCTTTGCGAAACCTCCTTGTGGGACAAAGGAGAATAAAAAAACATATTGGTCAAGAAGAATCATTGAAGATTTATATATGAACCCCGAAGTAAGAACCCCCAAATATGTAATCGAACGAGCACAAGAACTCCGTGTGAATATGACACCCACAGAAAAGCTTTTATGGGATAGACTTAAAGAAAAACAGATAGATGGATACAGGTTCAGGAGACAACATCCGGTATACAGATACATACTCGATTTTTATTGTGCTGAGAAGAGCCTTGCAATTGAGATAGACGGCGGAATACACGATAAAAACAAAGAGTATGATGAATACAGAGATAAACTGCTGGAAAGTTTGGGAATAAAAACATTACGGTTTAAAGATGAAGAAATGATCAATAACATTAATGAAGTAATAGAAAAAATAAAAAACAAATTAAGCTGCACAGACTGAAAGCCCCCCTTCGGGGGGTTTGGGGGGGCGAAGCAGCAACATCGTTGTTCATCCGCACAAGTCATCGAAGCAAACTCGTTCTAAACAGCACCGGCGTCCGGGAGTATCAGGGCGAGCGAAGAAGAAAAAGCGTGTGTTGCTGTAGGCAACCTCACCCCCCGGCAGTAAGGCGCAAACGGACATGATGTCCATTTGCGTCCGATTGAGGATGAGGTCAATGCGTAACAGCGGCCTGGTAAAGAATCAGCGTGTAAGCAGCAAAAAGCTAACCAGGGCGAAGGAGCTTCGGCAAAATATGACCGAAGCTGAGAAGATTTTCTGGGCTGCTGTACGCGGAAGAAAATTCAGAAAATTTAAGTTCAGAAGACAGCAGATTATCGAGGGCTTTGTAGTCGATTTTTACTGCGACGCACTGCGTCTGTGTGTTGAGATTGACGGCGCAGTGCATGATGCAGAAACAGCAAAGAAATACGATACAGAACGCGACAAAGCATTAAAGAAGCACGGCTTAACGATGCTTCGGTTTACGAATGACGAAGTAATAAGAGATGTAAACACAGAAATAGCCCACGGTTCCGTAGGCCGTGGGCTATTTGATTTCGGAGCAAGAAAAAAGTTATTCAGGCACAGGCGAGGTAAAAGCACAGACGCACTGACAATAAAAAGACGATAACGGGAAAAATGTAAACAAGCCCTCACAGCCTTGACTATTAAAGAAATCATTGCGGCATAAGTTGTTCCCTCCACCTTTAACGGTCTCTGAATACATCCTTACTGGTCTTTCCCTGTGTCCTTACGCCGCAGGGACAGGTGACCTTGCCGTAGGGAGAGTGTCCCCTGGCCGTAAGAACGGGTGCCCCAACCGTAGGGACGGGTCACCTGCCCGTAAGTACAGGCGGCATAGCCGCAGGGGCGTGAGACCTGCCCGTAGGAGCTGCCTTATTAAAAATTTGTAACCTGAGCAGCACAAATCAGTCTTCTCTTCTCCACATGGGAGAAGTCCTAAAGGAGGCTTCGCACGGAGTTAGAGGGATGAGGTCAAGCAGCAGCACCAGCTTTATTTTCAACAATATATATCGGTTACAGATTCATACTTAACAGCACAGACACACAGAAAACAGAAAGACGATCGGGGATTTTCGGGAACAGAAAAGCTGTCGCAGCAGCAGAAGATGCTATTTATACACATCACCCCTGAAATCGATATTGAACACGATAATATTTTTTTCTTTATCGTTGATTTTAAGAAGGATTCGCACCTTGCCTTTTCTAATGCGGCAATATCCGGCCCATTCACCGTGAAGTCTCTTGAATCCAATGCTTACGGTTTCGCCGGATATTTTCCGGATAAATTTTTTGATCTCGCTTTTAATTGAATTTTTTAGATTTGGATTTTTGCTAAGGAATTTATCCGCGTCTTTGGAATAATCAACAGACCAGCTCATAAGTCTATAATCTCTCTGCGTGCAATGTCGATTTTTTTAGGCGGTTTTTTGCCGTAAAGTTTTTTAACATCCTCCATTTCTTCGTCAGAAACAAAAGGAACATTCTGCAGGATAAAATCAATGCGCTCCTCGCGAATAACATCCTTTACAGCTTGTTTGATCATGGAATAAAGTTCATCTTTGTTAACTGAAACTTGCATTTTGAGTATAACCTTGAATGTTTTATATAATGGTTTTTAATATTCTTAATAAAAAAGATATCCTTGATGTAATTAAAATAAGATAATATTAATTATTAGTCAAGATTAATAAATGTTAATAATATTATTGGAAGTACAGGGGGGGATCGGCCCCTGCAGCCAAGGCAATGGCGTATGACTCGTACAATAGAATTATCAGCGTAACGAATACGGACACGAGCGAGATTGTGGGCCGGTACTGGTACGACGATCAGGGCTTCCGCGTGCGCAAGGTCGCGAAACGCGTAGTCGGCAGCGAAACAAGACAGGTGGAGGTGCTGTACCCGTCCATGTACTTTGGCCTTGAAAAGCAGAGAGACTCCGCAGGCACTGAAGTGCCTAACTCGGTTTATTCAGTTAACAACATTTATCTTGACGGAGTGCGCATTGCAGCAGTAATACCCTCCGGGGACGCGAGATATTATTTGACAGACCAGGTTGACTCTGTTAAGGTAGTTGCAGACGACAACGGGCTTGCAGTAAGCCGCATGGAATACATGCCATACGGCGAAACATGGTTTGAGGAAGGCGACACCAACAACGCGCCCAAGTATAACTCACAGGAACTTGATACAGAGTCGAACTTCTATTACTACAACGCGCGGCATTACTCGCAGGATGTGGCGAGGTTTGTAACGCCTGACACGATGATTCCGAGAGAACTCGATACACAAAGCTGGAACAGATATAGCTACTGCTCAAATAATCCGATTATTTACAAAGATCCGACAGGGCATTATGATTTTACTGGACTTGAGTCAGGAAATGAAGTAGGAGATAGACTATTAGAAAGTATATCAGATACTTCAAAAGCTATCTCTGGAACAAAAACTTCGGATTCAGATGCAAGTGTAAAAAAGGCTGCAAAAGAAGCAGTTGAAAGCAAGATGCAGAAAGATAAAGGTGGTCAAGACAGGACTACAAGTAGTATGCCAAGCAAAACAGCAGAAAGTGCTGTTAAGAGTGCTACCGAAGGACTTAGAATAGAGGATATTAAAGTATATGAAGCTATTAACCAGACTAATGATATGATGAATCCGCTATTACCTAAGAAAAAATATATTGAACCTCCTGAAAATGCTGATAATGCTTATGATAAAGTAAAATTGACTTTGAAACACGCAAAAGCTGATGTTAAGGAAAAATATGCTGAATTAAAAGATAAATTCCCCATAGGTGTTCCAAATTTTAAAGAAGGTCTTAAACTTGGCAAAGAGTTATATAACGAATCAAAAAAGAATTCGTCTGATACTAATTCTGAAAAGGAGAAACAACAAAATGAAGGAAAGCCAGTTCAATATAAAGAACCACCAAAAGAAAAAATATTTAATTTTATTCTCGGACAAATTAAATACTAAATATATTAGTTTAATAATTTCAATATTATTTACAAGCTTTATTTATTGTTCGAGTTCACTTAGTACAATACCTAATAGACCAGAGAATATTCCAAAAGGAGCAATATGGTCTGAAAAGGAAAATAATTGGATGTATCAGGAGGAGACTGGGGTATATTCATTTTGGTACCCAAATGGTAAAAAAGCGCAAGAAGCCAGAACAATCAATGGAAAGCACGAAGGTCTTTGTACTAAATGGTACGAGAATGGAAATAAAAAGATGGAAGGTGTATATAAAAATGATTTAGCAGAAGGATTGTGGCAATGGTGGTGGCCGAATGGTCAATTACAAGGAAAGGGCAATTTTGTAGCAGATAAGGAAGAAAGTTTATGGGAAGCATGGGACGACAATGGAGTAAAATTAGGTGAGACGATATATAAAAATGGAGTAATTATTTCAGAGAAAAATTTTAGTAAGAAAAAAAAAGAATAACGAAGCATTTGAGTTTATTTTCTCGTAGTGATTTTCCAAACAAGATCAATCTTTATAGCAAAGGCACTCGGAAGCAGAGAGACGATTACAGGTTAACGGGAACTGAGATGCGTTGGTGTCAGTGCAAGCGTTCGTGAGCATCGGCAAAAGCTCTCGGGAGCAGAGAGGCGGGCGAAGAAGCAAAAGCGCGCGTTGCTGTAGTCAACCTCACCCCCCGGCCCCGCTATGTAGTAGTCAAGGGATTTGAGGCTATTTCTTTAAAAATAATTTTAAATTGCTGCTTGTTTGAAGATATTTTTCCAACCCGCTATTCGTGCTTTATGCACAGTTTAATTATTCGTTTTCTTTAATTAAGCGCT
>JAZDKB010000011.1:0-3051 GCA_043803405.1 Spirochaetota bacterium
TTACGGCTCCTTATGCCAGTCACGGCTTACGGCTCCTTATGCCGTTCTTGCCATAAATGGTACGGTTATTTTATTCCAACGACCTATGCCGCTTCAAATTTCCTTGTGTTATAGTAAATTCCATGTTATTAAATTTTCCGTTTTCAGTGTTGAAGAGATTCAAGTATATTTTTAAGTCATATATTATTCTGTCAGGATATAAGTTTTTTATAAGGAGGAATGTCAGATGGAGCAGGACAATAAAATACGGAATCTTACGATGGTTATTCTGTTTGGAATTTTCTTGCAGGCAATTTTCATGTTTGTAGAAGCTAAAGAAACACCTAACAAGACGGCAGTGAAATTCACAAAGGCATATTTCACACTGGACAAGTCCATGGCCGGCTATCTGTGTAAAACTCTGGCCTCATCCGAAAATGAAAACAAAGACGGAAACATTGTTGAAAAATATATTCAAAATGCCGAAAATGAAGCGGCAGAACGCGGCCTGAGCCCGGATTTCATGAAAAGCAGATTATTCAACATCGAAACCGAAACAATCAGCAGAACCGATAAAGAAATAACCTTAAAAATATCTGCAGACAGGATTGTTGCAATTAACCCCTTATACGCTCTTGTTTCAAAACTGTTCCATTTAGGTAAAATCCACAAGGTAGACGACACCATTACCGTGATAATGGAAGACGGCAAATGGAAAGTCTGCGGCAAGCCCTTCTCATTACTGTAATGTTTTAAAACTTTATCCCATCAATAAAAAGGACTCCGGTTTAACTCTGTCAGTCCGGACTCTGTCGGGTGAATAAATCGAATACATGGAGACTATCTACGCTCATATACAAAAGGTAGCCCGGCGGATAGCCTCCAGCTTTCCTCCCCCTGATTTTTACGGAGACCATGATTCAGCCATTAAATCTTCTGTTCAGATTTTTGAAACAGATCCGCTGATAGCAAAGGTTCGCCAGTTAGTAGCAACACACCTTGAAGATGATTTTGGTCACGGCCTGGATCACGCTATTAAAGTAACCATGGATGCTGGAGCTCTGATGCTTATTGAAAGCGGGCTTGCCGGATACGAGGGTAGTTTTTGCAGGCGAAGAGTTCTGATTCTCCAGTGTGCAGGTCTGCTGCACGATATAAAACGAAAGAAAAAAAATCATTCGATCGAAGGGGCTGCTTTTGCGCGTGAAGTTATGAAAGATTACCCTTTTTCCCCCGAAGAACTGGATGATATATGCATTGCAATAAGGAATCACGAAGCATTTAAAACTACTATTGAATCAAAGACCCCTGAAGGGAAACTTGTTTCCGACTGTCTTTATGATTCGGACAAGTTCAGGTGGGGTCCGGATAATTTCACGAACACACTCTGGGAAATGGTATCATATTTCAATCCGCCTTTTTCAGAATTTGTGGCTCATTATCCGAAAGGAATGGAAAGCCTTTCTAAAATCAAACATACATTCCGCACCGGAACCGGGAAGAAATATGGACCCCGGTTCATAGATATCGGACTTGCAATAGGGGAAGAACTTTTCGATATAATCAAGACCGACTACGCCCACCTGATATGACCCTGATGGTGATTTAATATGAGAGGATTCAAGGGTTCAAGTGAAACTCGGCTTTTCTCTTATCGATATTGCTTTCATTATTATAGCTTGCGCTGGTTTCATACGAGATGACAACAATATCAAGAGAATAGATGAGGTTTACTCTTATAAATGGGGGCAGGAATTACGAAATAATCGGGAACGTCAGTCTTTTCTTAGTCCCCTGCTGAATATTTCGAAGGCTAACTCAAGAGTCTGTTTCAGATAATCCTTGTCGTCATTAATTATCTTTTTGCTTGATTCCCAGAGAATAACACCTGAAAAAAGAGCCCAGAAAATATCGGCAAGTGCAACAGGATGCTTTTTAATATATACTCCTTTTTCAGCCCCTTCTTCAAATATTGTTGCAATCGTTCCGAGGGATTTGCGTGAAAGGTCCTTTATTTGCGACAAAAGCTGCGGAGATAAGTTTTTCAATGTTTCACTCGATTGAAGGTGAAACATGTTTATTATAATAAGAGGATCAAACGCATAAACATCATACATTGCCTCAATCAATAATTTCATCTTATCTTCAGGCTTTAAATCTTTTTCCCTGTTTACATGCTCCAAGCGTATCAGAAGATACTGGAGTATCCTTAAAGATAATGATGCGTAAAGTTCTTCCTTGTTTTTAAAATATAAATACAAGGTCCCGGGGCTCAGCTCGGCTTCACTGGCTATATCCTCCATTGTTGCCTTGTTGAAGCCTTTGCCTGAAAATACCCTCTTTGCGGCAACTATTATCTGCTGCCGCCTTCTCTCTCTTTCTCTCTCTTTCCTTTCCTGAATACCCATTCAACCACCCTGTTATGAATCAGATTTATTTTAGAAATCATTACATATTTTATTTATTGAATTTAGTCAACAAGATTCCTGATAAGCCGTCGTTCAAAAATAACTTGAACATTTGGATGCCGTAACCGGCATAAGGAGCCGTAACGAAAGGATCAAAAAAAGTACAGTTTGTTTAGTAACGGCTCCTGATAAAGCTTTCCATATTATTACAGGTTATCAGAATCAGATGCGAAAAATCATATTTAACTATATGCACCTATTATGAAACAGCAAGGGTCAGGATAATTAATTTAGAAAATAATTACGATATTTCATTCCTTAAAAATACTTGCGGCAAGCTCAATATCTTCAGGACAAAAAACAAAAAGGCACTTTTCTTTTGGAGATGAGACCGATCCATAGACATAATTGATATTAATCCCTTCCTTCCCGAATTTAGTGGTTACTTCGGCAAGCGATCCTGGTTTATTTTCAAGTTTGATCGCAATAACAGGCATTATATCAAATATATATTCATTCTTTGAAAGTATATCTATGGTCTTATCGGTCTGATCAACCAGAATTCTAATCAGGGCAAATTCAGCAGAATCTTTTTTTAAAGAATTATAATTTGCTATTGAAGCAATTCTTTTTAAGGATTTTCCCCTTGCCCGGAAAAGCTCCT
>JAZDKB010000012.1:0-28778 GCA_043803405.1 Spirochaetota bacterium
CTCATGCTAAATATAACTTCTGAAATTCCTGCTCCGGATTAAATCCTCCGGCTCGCTACGCTCGCCACCTCCTTTATTAAAGGAGGTTTGAAAGCTTTTTACCCCCTTTTTTTAAAGGGGGTTAGGGGGATTTTCATCCCAAATCCCTAAATTCAATCGGCTTCACCTTAGCATGAGACAGCCCTGCGGGCCATCACGCAGCAAATCATATCTGATTTTTTAAAGTCATCCAGTATAACTCCTCTTTATTTTTTCCTGAAATCATCGGATTATTATTTTAAAATTTATACATCTGTTTTTAGCTTGAAATATTCGCGTTTTTAACAAAGCTTACAATTATGAAAAATAAAAAGTCAATTAATCCCGTCAATATGTCTGATAAACAAATTAGAAAAAAGCCGGTATCTACATCTAAAAAAAGCACAGATAAAATAAAGGGCAAATTGCGGTATGATTCAGATAAAGCTAAAGGCAGGGGGAAAGCCAGTGCCGTTATAGTGAAGCGTAAAAGCGCTAAAAAAGCCGTCAATGCTTCGGAAGATATGTTCAGGGAACTGGCTGAAAAGTCCCTTGCAGGTATTTATATAATACAGGACGGTTTTTTTAAATACGCCAATCCCAGGTTTGCCGAGATATTCGGTTATACTGTTGATGAAATAGAAAACAAAATGCGTCCGGAGGATATGGTTTTGCCGGAAGACTGGCCTGTTGTCAGCGGGAATATCCGAAGGAGGCTGACCGGCAAGGCTGTTTCAATTCATTATGAGTTTATAGGGATTAAAAAAAACAGGGAACCTGTCAGTATTGAAGTCTACGGATCAAGGGTAATGTATCATGGAGAGCCCGCTGTTATGGGGACATTGCTTGATACTACAAAAAGAAAACTGGCAGAGGAAAAATACCGCAGTATATTTGAAAATTCAGTTGAGGGTATTTTTCAGTGCACCCCGAATGGACAGTTTATTGTAACAAACCCTGCCTTTGCGGAAATGCTGGGATACGGCTCTGCGGAAGAAGTTATATCTGTGCTTACGGATATATTGCAATTATACGCTGATCCTTCGAGTTATTCGGATTTTATGAATATTTTAAGGAGAGAAGACCTTGCTGTCGGATTCGAATGTGAATTCTTTAAAAAAAGTAAGGAAAGAATATGGGTATCGATTAATGCCCGCGCTGTCCGCGAAATAGACGGTTCAATTCAGTATTATGAGGGCAGCGTTGAAGATATCACTGAAGAAAAAAAGGCAAAAGATGAGCTTCGCCGGTTGAATGAATTTAACACTGCTATTATTGAAAATGCTCCCGTAGCAATATTCGTTCTGGATAAAAACGGCGTTGTTAGAAGCGTTAATCCTGCTCTTGCTATAATATCCGATCTTGGGCTGCGAGTTGAAGAAAAATTAATAGGATTTAACTGGCTTAAAAATCCGTATACTATAAAATGCGGTCTGGCCCGACAAATTGAAAAGGGTTTGCAGGGTGAACCATTCCAGTTATGGGACTTTCCTTTTATTACTTTCCGCGGCGACAGGAATCTTTATATGGATTTTAAAGGAGTTCCTCTAAAAGGAAAGGGTGGGAACATAGAAGGACTGCTTTGCATAATTGAAGAAACCACCGACCGCGTAAAAATAAGGGCAAAGCTGATGCAGGAAGCGCGGATGGCTGCAATAGGTAAACTGGCAGCAGGTATTGCCCATGAGCTGAACAATCCGCTTGCAACACTTGTAGCTCATTCTGAGCTTGCCGGTCACTGCCTGGAAGCCCTTCGGAAAAATAAAAAAGAGCAACCTGTGCTGGAAGAGCTTAAAGGTTATCTTAATATAATCGAGACACAGGCATTCCGCTGTAAAAATGTAACAAGCGATATATTGAGCCTGCCATGGAAAGAAGGACTTGAATTAAAAAGCGTGGATATTAATAAACTTATTGATAATGTTCTGGAATTTGGAAATATTGATCAGCCCGGCATTAAGATTGTAAAAGAACTCGGTTCGCCTCTTCCTTATGTCAGCGGAGATATCGGGGCATTGCGCCAGGTTTTCGTGAATCTGATAAACAATGCATCGGACGCAGTTGAAGGGAGAATGGACGCTACAATATGGATAAGAACAAAAACAGAACACGGCCTTGTTCTGATAGAAATAGAAGATAACGGCAGCGGTATTCCGGACACGATCGCAGAAAAAATATTTGAGCCTTTCTTTACAACAAAGGAATCAAAAAGAGGGATAGGCCTGGGATTATCGCTTTGTCATGAATTTATAACTCATATGGGCGGAACTATTACTGCAGAAAGCCAGCCCGGAAGCGGGGCCAGGTTTGTTATTTCCCTTCCTGCGGAAAATTAATAGAAAAAATTTTATTCGAATGATTATATTATTATACTATAGTATTTTAAAGTACATTCTGCTTGCCTCGACTCCGCTCGGCAAGCGGAAAAATCGCACCCAGAGCGAAGAGGCTGTGTGAGAAAATGAATACCTTTGCTGCTACGGCCCCCTAAATCCCCCTTGAGGGGGACTTTTAACTTTTTTTATTGAGAAAGGCTTGTGCTTTTTTGTTTTTAAGTCCCCCTCAAGGGGGATTTAGGGGGGCCGGGAGCATAAAAGCCTTACTTTTCACATAGTCTCGAAGTCGGAGGGTGCATGGAATGTAAATCATTTCGTTAACCGCTATAAAATGGAGATTATAAATGATCCGTGTTCTTATAATTGATGATGAGCTTCAGCTTACCGAGGCTTTTAAAACGCAGTTAAATAAAGAAGGTATGGATGTGTCTGCCTGCCCATCTGCTGCCGAAGCAATCGCAATTATGAAAAAGCAAAGATTCGATGTAGCAGTACTTGACATTAAGCTTCCTGATATAAACGGCGTTGAGTTTCTTTTAAAGCTGAAAAAAACAGAGCCCGACATGGAAGTTATCATGCTTACGGGTTTCGCTTCAGTGGACACTGCGATTCGGTCTATGAAGCTCGGCGCTTACGATTACCTTACAAAGCCGTGCAAAATATCGGAGCTCCATAAAGTAATATTAAAAGCTTATGAAAAAAAGAGTTTGCAGGAAAAGAATATTGTCCTCAAAGAACACATCCAGAGAATCGGGCACCATGATGATTTCATCGGCGAAAGCAAAGAAATAAAAAAAATTAAAAAGCTCATATCACTTGTTGCTGATTCAAACATGCCAGTGCTTATACTCGGAGAAACAGGCACAGGCAAAGAGCTTACGGCGCGCGCCATACATGAACAAAGCAAGCGGGCGGGAAACCCGTTTGTCGCTATTAACGCAGCTTCACTTCAGGAGAGTATACTGGAAAGCGAACTCTTCGGATATAAGAAGGGAGCATTTACAGGCGCGCAGAATAACAAGCTTGGTCTTCTGGAAATAGCGAACAACGGCACTCTTTTTGTAGATGAAGTAGGCGATATGGGGCTGGCAATTCAATCTAAAATGTTAAGAGTTGTTGAGACAGGCACTTTTATGAAACTGGGAGATACGAAAGAAATAAAAGTAAACATACGATTTATTTTCGCTACGAACAAGGAGCTTGAAAGCGAGATAGAAAGCGGTAAATTCCGCAAAGATCTTTTTTTTAGAATGAATGCTTTTGTAATTAATCTTCCGCCGCTTAGAGAAAAGAAAAAAGATATCCCTTACCTTGCAAATTATTTTCTGGAAAAATTTTCCGGAGGAGGAAAAAGGAAAAGCTTTTCTTCGGATGCGCTTAAACTATTGACGTCCTATGACTGGCCCGGTAACGTAAGAGAGCTTGCTAATGTAATTGAGCGTTCAGTGCTGTTGAGTGCCAAAAGGGACGAAATACTCATAAGCGATTTCCCGGAAGGAATGCTGAAACCGTCACCTAAAGCTGAAGAAAGCAAAAGAGTTAAAATAAAAAATGACATTATGAAACTTACCAATCTGGAACAGGATCATATAAAAAAAGTACTGGATTCCGTAGGCGGCAACAAGAGCAAAGCTGCAAGTCTTTTAGGCATAACAAGAAAGACGCTTTACAGCAAGATAGGCAAAAACATAAAGTGATATTTTATTGTAAAAATATCTCCAGCGTTCGTATTTAAAAGTAATCCAATTAAGCTAGCTATTTATTATACATATTGTATCCTTTCTATACAAATTCCATCATTTTACATCATTCATTAAGACAGTCATGAGGTCGGAATTACTTCTATCTATGGCTGTTTGTCTCTATATTTAATCCAATCCATCATTAAATTATTCGGTTTCATCATCGGTCTTTCAGGAAATATGGCTTAAAACAATAAAAATTATTTTTTTGCAATATCATATAAAGGAAAATCGCATTATCCGGACATCCTGGCACATATATTGCTAAATATATTATCAGCATTAAATAAAAAAATAAGCAATATGTATCGTTTCCAAAGTAGTTACTGCGAATAGAAACATAATGCTGATAATATGGAGGTAATTATGTCCTTAAATAATCAATGGATACAACCTGAAGTCGAAGTAGTAAAAGCAGCAGATGGAGCTCAGTTAATACAAAATAAGGTTCCTCTTGCGCCTTATCCTAATAACCTGGGTGAATGGCTTCGTTCTCACGGTAAAAACTATCCGGATAAAAATTTTTTACTCGAACGGAATTCGGAGGGTAAATGGGATAGTGTGACTTATGGCCAGGCGCTGGCTATGGTGAACCAAATCAGTAATAAGCTTGTTGAATTAAACCGGTTTACAGCCCGGCCTGTTGCACTCTTGTGTGAAAATTGCATTAAAATGGCACTGGTACAGCTTGCAGCCATGCAGGTAGGAATACCGGTTGTTCCAATCAGTTATGCATATTCAGTTCGATCCGAAACCGGTTCGTTGGTAAAACATATTCTGGATGTTTCCAAGTCATCCATACTTGTTATGTCCGATGCACGCATTCACATGACGAAACTTAAACAATGGAATACAGGCGATTTGCAGATGTTCGCATTTACAAACAGCGAATTATTCAACAATGTTCAGCCATTAGAGTCTTTATTGACAGGAAGCAATAAGCTTACATCAGCTGCACAGGAACTGTTTAATAATGTTACACCTGACACCCTTGCAAAAATTCAGTTTACATCAGGATCGACAAATCTGCCAAAGGGCGTTCAGGTAACTCATGGGATGCAACTCAGCAATCAAACAGGGATGGCTCAAATGTGGCCGTTCTTAACTAAAAATGAAGTTATGCTCGACTGGCTGCCGTGGAATCATACTTTCGGCGGAAACTTTGTATTTAATCTGGCATTGATGCATGCTACGACTTTTTATATCGATAACGGCAATCCGACTCCGCAGGGACTTAAAAACACAATACAAAATATAAAGGATGTATCGCCTACAATATATTTTTCAGTGCCGCGCGGTTATACGGCTCTTCTTGCTGCAATGAAACAGGATGAGGAATTAAAAAAAGCTTTTTTTAAAAATTTGAAATTCATGTTCACCGCAGCTGCAGCCCTGGATCAGAACACCTTTAACACTCTGCACACAATGAGTTCAGAAGTGCGCGGAGAACCTGTTCCTTTCTTTGCAGGCTGGGGAAGCACGGAAACCTCTCCTGATTCGACATTGGTTTACTGGCATACAAAAGAGGCAAAGGTAATCGGGTTGCCGATTCCCGGAGTAAAAATAAAACTGGTAGATGATCCTTCCGGAAAGAGGGAACTGCGTGTTAATGGGCCGAATGTTACCGCCGGTTATTATAATAACCCGGAAGCTACGGCAAAATCGTTTGATAAGGAAGGTTATTTTGTCACAGGTGATGCGGGTGCATTTCTGGACAATAATAAACCTGCGGCAGGACTGATTTTTGACGGCCGGATAGGGGAAGATTTTAAATTAAACACCGGCGTATGGGTAAACAACGGTCAACTACGCAACAGCATAAATGAGATCGGACAGCCTTTTTTACTGGAAGTAGTCCCTGCTGCGCCTAATAAAGAATATTTATCCGCGCTTGTTTTCCCAAATAGTCCGGCGCTACGAAGCCGTTTTTCAGAAGCATCGCAAAAACATTCGGATGAAGAAGCTTTTCTTAAAAGTCCGGATGTTGTAAACTATTTCCATATTGTTTTTTCTAAGCACAATACAAAGGGTAACGGTAACGGCAGCAGCGGGAAAATTGAGCGCTTTACAATTTTAACAACTCCGCCGCGCCTTGATAAAAATGAGACAACGGACAAAGGGTATATTAACCAAAGTGCTGTTCTAAACCACCGTTCGGAAATTGTGGAACGGCTTTATATGGATAAATTGCCGGATGATGTTTATGTTGTGGATGCTAACTAAATTAATAAAAGGTTGTTAACGGACTCCTGAGAAAAATAGATTCCTCGATCGATTTTAGCTTAAACTATTTGAACCCCTGAGAGGCAATACCTCCCCATATAAAAAATATTGCCATCAGGGGTTCAAACTCTTTTAAAAAAATTCTATTTCTTAAAAAATATTCTCTTACTAAACGTGCAAAAAAACTTCCTGACACCATATGATTTTTATCTGAGTATCGTAATGAATATATAATTTTATATTAATACTCGGGTGAATGTTTCTTGACTTTTTTCCCCTTGCTGCTTAATTTTCCATTTATGGTTCCCTCTAATAATTAAATATTGATGTAACCATTGGCCGCATTTTTGACATCCGTGTCAAATACGGCATGCAAAACATCGTGTTTCTTGGAACAAATTGCAGTAAAAATAAGGTTTTTTATTTGATACAACAATAAAAAACCTTATTTTTAGAGGTTCCCTTATTTAATTCTCTCAATTATGCTGCCCGTGACGGCAGTTTAAAACATATCTTTTTTATACCCTTACCTGGCTTGTTCGGATAGCCGGTTGCGGGACAGATTGATATTTTTAAGAAGGTTTCTTGTAAAGCAGTCGGTTTACCAAAATTTTTTTTAATAATGGATGATAATTAGACTTGTAGCAGTTCTGATGCGTCATTTTGACCGAAAAAGAGAAATCCGTTAAAGTTGAGAAATAACTCGCCTCCGGCATCTTCAAAATGACAGTCTTTTATCCGGTTTAATTATTCCATTATAAATCAAAACAAAAAATTTCTGAATTTATATGAAGGGGTAAAATGGAAATTCAGTTAAACGAACTAATCACAAAAATAAAAAAAGACGGCATTGATGAAGCTGAAAAGAAAGCTGCTGAAATAATTGATAACGCAGAAAAAGAGGCTTCCGAGATAATTAAAAATGCAAAAAAAGAAGCTTCGGAAATAATATCGAATGCAAAAAAAGAACAGCAGCATTTTGAGAATACCGGCAGGGAAGCACTTAAACAGGCAGGCCGCGATCTGATTCTCTCAATAAGGGAGAAATTGATTTTAATGTTCGATTCTATAATTAAACAGGAAGTTTCCGGAGCGCTTACTGATGGAGTGACAGCGGAAATTCTTCCGGTGATTATCAAAAACTGGACGGATAATGGCAAGGATATTGAAGTATTCCTGTCTAAAGAGGACAGAGTAAAACTTGAAGAAAGTTTATTTAATAAATTAGCCGCTGAACTTAAAAATAATGTAACCGTAAAAGCTCATCCTGAAGTTAAAGCCGGTTTCAGAGTTACCGAAAAAGACGGCGATCTATATTATGATTTTACCGATTCTGCAATAGCTGAGAATCTTGTGAGGTATTTAAATCCTGTATTGACGGATATTATAAAAAAAGCAGCATCGGGGAAATAAAATGTCCAAGTATTATTTTGCAGTAGCCTCGCTGCCACATCTGGAATATGATATGGAGAATATCTTTCCGATTGAACAATTTCTTGAAATATGCGAACGCAATCTTAAGCCTGAACATTTGAATCTGATTAAATCCGCACACCTGGATAATCCTGAACAGCCATTAACAAGTAATAAGTTATTGAATGACTGGTTAATATGGGAAAGAAATTTAAGGAACAATCTTGTTCTACTTAGAGCGGAAGATAAAAATGAACTCCCCGAGAAATACTTAAGAGAGAATCAGGAAACCCCGCTGAATTACAGATTCATAAGCGAAGCGTATGAAAGCGAATCTCCTTTAAATGCCGAGGAAATTTTATATCTGGAGAGATGGTCTTTCCTTGATAATATTGAAAGCGGCCATTATTTTGATGAAATAAACCTGATTGTTTATTATATCAAACTGCAGATACTATGGAGAAAACATTCCTTAAATAAAGAAAGCGGAACGCGTAAGTTCGGTCAATTACTGGAATTACAAAATATAACAATTTAATATATCAATATTTTATATTATTAGCAATAAATAGTATTTTACTGCGGCGAACTATGCACAGGCAGATGCAATTTAGTCGTGAAACAGAGTGGAGAGAAACACAATGACCGCATCAGGAAAAGTAGTAGGCGTAAACGGAAATCTTGTGACTGTAGAATTCAGCGGCGATGTTTTAATGAACGAAGTCGCTTATATTGCTTATCAGGATAAACGTTTAAAATCAGAAGTAATACGCATCAAAGGTAAAAGAGCCGAGTTACAGGTCTTCGAAATAATTAAAGGAGTGGGTGTCGGCGATGATGTGGAATTTACAGGGAGTCTTCTTTCAGTTGTAGTCGGCCCGGGCCTGCTTGGTCAGATTTTTGACGGTCTACAGAATCCTCTTCCCCAGCTTGCAGAGAAATACGGCTTTTTTCTTGAAAGGGGAATATACCTGGAATCCATATCAGATGAAAAAAAATGGGAATTTACTCCAAAAGTAAAAGCAGGCGACAGTGTTGTTCGCGGCCAGCAGTTGGGTACAGTCCCTGAAGGAATTTTCAAGCATAAGGTTATGGTTCCGTTTAATTTTTATGATATCTATAAAGTCAGGTCAATAGCTGCTGAAGGCAGTTATTCTGTAAAACAGACTATAGCTGAACTTGAAGATGAAAATGGCAATGTCATTCCTGTTTCAATGATATTTCAATGGCCTGTAAAAAAGGCCATAAAAGCATATAAGGAAAGGATGAAGCCTTCCGAACCGATGGTAACCCAGATAAGGATAATAGATACTCTTTTCCCTGTTGCAGTAGGAGGGACATACTGCATACCCGGACCTTTTGGCGCCGGTAAAACCGTATTACAGCAACTGACCAGCCGTTATGCAGATGTTGATATTGTTATTCTGGCTGCGTGCGGAGAGCGCGCCGGCGAGGTTGTGGAAACATTAAAGGAATTCCCGCAAATGATCGATCCGAGAACCAGCAAGCCGCTTATGGAAAGGACAGTGATTATATGCAACACGAGTTCCATGCCCGTGGCAGCGCGCGAAGCATCGGTCTATACTGCTGTTACGATCGCGGAGTATTACAGGCAAATGGGTCTCAAGGTATTGCTGCTGGCGGATTCCACGTCAAGGTGGGCGCAGGCTATGAGGGAAATGTCCGGCCGTCTTGAGGAAATTCCGGGAGAAGAGGCGTTCCCCGCATATCTGGATTCTGTTATTGCCGCATTTTATGAAAGGGCAGGTGTTGTGAAAAACATCGATGAAAGCACAGGCTCTATTACAATCGGAGGAACAGTCAGCCCTGCGGGCGGAAATTTCGAAGAGCCGGTTACTCAGGCCACGTTAAAGGTCGTAGGAGCTTTTCATGGCCTGTCAAGAGAACGTTCGGATGCGAGAAGATATCCTGCCATTCATCCTCTGGAAAGCTGGAGTATATACAGCGGTATTGTAAGTGAAAGAAAAACCTCTTATGCGAAAAAGATACTGTTTGAAGGCGAAGAGATATCCCAAATGATGAAGGTTGTCGGGGAAGAAGGCACAAGCATAGAGGATTATATAATTTATCTTAAAAGCGAATTTTTTGATTCCGTTTATTTGCAGCAGAACGCATTTGATAAGGTTGACGCGTTTACTTCCAAAGAAAGACAAAACTATGTTTTCGACAGATTGCTTATGATCCTGCTGGCCGGTTTTAAACTGGCGCACAAAGATGAAGCCCGTTCGTACTTTAATCAGTTGAGGCAGAAATTCCTGGACTGGAACGGGAATCCCGTCGATTCCTATGAGTTTAAGAAAATAGAGTACGAAATAATGTCAATGCTGAAAAGCAAAAGTATGGAGTCTATAGAGAATATTACGGAAAAATTAAACAGCTTAATTTAACACCTTTGGCTTGCACCTGTGGATTTTGTTATATCTATGGCAAAGTAAACCAGAGTAATTGCAGCTGCTCTGATAAATTTGAAAGATGAGTAATTATATTTTCTGGAGTGAAAGATGCGAAAGATATATAACAGGATTGAGGAAATTAAAGGTAATGTTATATCAGTACGCGCGGAAGGCATAAAGTACGGAGAACTCGCGGAAATAACATCCGGACACGGGAAATCGCTCGCTGAAGTTATCCAGCTTTACGAAGATAAAGTTTCGCTGCAGGTTTTTGCAGGCGGCAGGGGCATTTCAACAGGCGATGAGGTACGCTTTCTTTCAAGGCCTATGATGGTCTCTTTTTCCGACAACTTATTAGGACGAATCTTTGACGGCAGGGGAAATCCGAGGGATAATGGCCCTGTATTAACAGATAGTCTAATCGAAATCGGAGGGCCATCCGTCAACCCCGCAAAAAGAATAATCCCGCGGAATATGCTCCGTACCGGCATTCCGATGATTGATCTTTTTAACACTCTTGTCGAGTCACAGAAGCTCCCCATCTTTTCAATCTCGGGTGAACCCTATAACGAACTCCTTGCCAGAATAGCCACCCAGGCGGAAGTCGATCTGATTATACTGGGTGGGTGCGGTTTAAAATATGACGATTACCTCTTCTTTAAGGAAAGGTTGGAAAAAGACGGTTCTTTAAGCAGGTCTATATTTTTTATACATACCGCGTCCGATCCTGTAGTAGAGTGTCTTATGGTTCCGGATTTATCCCTTGCGGTTGCGGAAAAGTTCGCGTTAAAAGGCAAAAAGGTTCTTGTTCTAATAACGGACATGACGAATTTTTCCGACGCTTTGAAGGAAATCTCAATCACCATGGAGAGAGTCCCTTCTAACAGGGGATACCCGGGCGATCTTTACAGCCAGCTTGCTTCAAGATACGAAAAGGCCGTGGACTTTGAGGGACAGGGCTCAATTACTATTTTGGCTGCCACTACAATGCCTGGCGATGACGTGACCCATCCTGTACCGGACAATACTGGCTATATTACCGAAGGCCAGTTCTATTTAAGGAACGGAAGGATAGAGCCTTTCGGCTCCCTCTCAAGATTAAAACAATTAGTTAATGGGAAAACAAGAGACGATCACAGGCCGTTAATGGACGGAATGATAAAATTATACGCGTCTTTTAAAGAGACTCTTGAAAAGAAGGCCATGGGATTTCGTATGTCTGACTGGGACGGGAAGCTTTTAAAATACGGCGCTCTTTTTGAAAAGGAGCTTATGGATCTTTCGGTAAATATGCCGCTGGAAAAGGCACTGGATAAGGGATGGGAGATATTTGCGGATTGTTTTACTCCTGAAGAAACAGGCATGAGAACAGGGCTTACGGATCAATACTGGCCTAAACAATAAAGGAAAATAAAATTTGGCTAAGATAAAGCTGACAAAAAATGAACTAAAGCATCAGAAGGATGATCTGAAGCGTTTTAACAGGTATCTTCCAACCCTGCAGCTGAAAAAGCAACAGCTTCAATTTGAAATCCATTCAGTTGAAGCCAAATACAGGGAGAGTTCTTCTGCTAAAGAATTCATTAAGGAAGAAATAATGAAATGGGTGGATGTGTTCGGTGAAGAAACAGGAGTTGAGACCTTAATTAAATTTAAAAAGATAAACACAGAAACAGGCAACATAGCAGGAATCGAGATACCGGTATTCAGGGACGCTGAATTTGAAGTAATTTCCTATGATCTTTTTTTAACGCCTCTCTGGGTAGACAGGGCTGTTAATAAATTAATAGATATTTACAGGATTATTGCTGAATTGAAAGTGCTTCAGAAACAATTAGAACTTTTAAGAGAGGAACTGAGAATTACTTCTCAGCGTGTGAATCTTTTTGAAAAAGTTAAGATTCCCGAAGCAATGAATAATATTAGAATAATTCAAATATATATGGGAGACCAGCAGACTGCTGCTGTTGTGCGCGGTAAAATAGCTAAAACCAAAACGGCTGAAGTATAACCATGATCGTAAAGATGAAGAAGACAACAGTTGTTGTTCTGGATTCTAAAGTTGAAGAATCCCTGAAGCAATTGAGAGATACTGGAGTTATGCATCTCAATATAACTCCGAGAGGGAATAAACAAATTGCGGAAATTCATAAAAAAAGATTCATTTTGGAAAATTCCCTTGCCGTACTGGCCGACCATGAAACAGACCATATCAGCCCAGGTTCAACTGATATTGGAAGCATCATGGAAACAGCTTATATGATTCATGAGCTTGGCTCCAGGCAGTTTACATGTAACGAAGAACTTTTAGTTGTAGAACGGGAGATCCACAGACTGTCGCCATGGGGCGATTTTAAATTTCATGATTTAAAAGTATTAAAAGGAAAGGGAATCGACATACGATTGTATGAGCTGACTCCCGAGCAGTTCAATAAAATCCCGAGAAACAAACTGTTTTTTATTATCCATAGAGAAAGGACGGTAATAAGAGTAGCTGTTATCTTTACAGGAGAAAATAATGAGGACATTCCTTTTGAGCAGGTATCGTTGCCGGAGCAGTCTCTGTCACAGCTTAATTCAGAACGCGAAAATACGATAAGAGAAATCAGGTCCATTCAACTGGAGCTGAAAAGACTAAGCACGCATAAGAGTGAGCTTAAATATGCTATGAAAGAAATTGACGCAGAACTGGAGTTTGAGCATGCGGTAGCAGCGATGAGTAAAGAAGGGGAAATAGCGTACCTGACCGGTTATGTTCCGGAGAATAAAATCGCTGCCGTTAAGACTGCGGCATCAAAAAACAGCTGGGGTCTTGTTATAGACGATCCTTCCGGTGACGATCCGGTTCCGACTTTAATTGAAAATCCGAAATGGGTAAATGCTATTTCGCCAGTATTTAAGCTCCTTGGAACAATACCGGGATACAGGGAGTTTGATATCAGCTTATGGTTCATGGTTTTCTTCAGCATATTCTGGGCAATGATTATTGGGGATGCCGGATATGGCATACTGTTTCTTATTATGTCAATTATTGGAAGGATAAAGTTTAAAAATGCATCCTTTGAACCATTCCTTCTTCTGTATATAACAAGTATAACTACAATTATCTGGGGCGCAATTACAGGGACATGGTTCGGATCTGAAGCACTTTCCAGGCAAGGGGCTTTATCGTGGATGATTATCCCGTCTATTTCAAGCTTTGCAGGCCCGAATAGCGGTACGGAAAAAATATTAATGAATTTATGCTTTGCATTAGGCACGCTGCATTTAAGCATCGCGCATTTGCTGAATTTTTTCCGTATGTTGCCTTCATTAAAAGCTTACTCTGAGATTGGGAGGCTATCTTTAATATGGGCATTGTATTTTTTAACACGCAGGCTTGTATTGAATCATGAATTGCATCCTGTAACTATCTGGCTTTTATTTGGAGGATTAGGATTAATCATTATTTTTTCCGAGCAAAAGGGCAGGTTCTTTAAAGGGATACTGGACAGCTTTGCCGGCATGTTTGTCATCACACTTAACAGCATCAGCTTTTTTTCCGACATTATTTCCTATGTTAGATTATTTGCCGTGGGGCTGGCTTCGCTGGAAGTCGCAAAGAGTTTTAATACAATGGCTATGTCGCTCGGATCAGGTTTCTTTGCGGTTATAGGATCTGTTTTAATATTATTTTTAGGGCATTGTCTTAATATAACATTAAGCGCGATGTCGCTCATTGTTCATGGGGTAAGACTTAACATGCTGGAATTTTCCGGGCATCTGAACATGGGATGGTCAGGGACAGAATACAAGCCTTTTAAAAAAGAATAAATTAATTATTAACAGCGTACTTGAGCAGTTTACCTAATGATTAGTACTGTGTCATTTCGAACGGATGTGAGAAATCACCTGATTAAGTGTAAAAATAGATTTCTCAGTCGCTATCGCTCCTTCGGAATGACAATTTGATATATTTATTCAATCGAAAAATGCTATAGTTTGTTGTAAAGCGAAATTTCTGGGTATTTGCGTTGTGGATGTAAATATAGATACTTATATATTAAAAGGAGAAAAACATGAATTTTGATTTTTTTGGTTCTGCTGCCGCGCTTGCATTTGCAGCGTGCGGATCTGCTGCCGGATCGGGTATAGCCGGAATGGCCGCGATCGGATCATGGAAAAAATGCTTTATTCAGAACAAGCCCGCGCCGTTCCTGCTTATTGTCTTTGTAGGGGCTCCTCTTTCGCAGACGATATACGGGATGATTCTTATGAACGCAGTGCTGGCCGCGTCCGGCACCGATCCTGTTATTAAACTCTCTGCCGGAGTTTTCGGCGGAATAGCCATAGGAATGTCGGCGCTCTTTCAGGGAAAAGCTGGTGCGAGCGGCTGTGACGCGCTGGCTGAAACAGGGAAGGGTTTCGGTAATTTTATAATGGTTATCGGCGTAATTGAGACGGTTGCATTATTTGTTATGGTTCTTCTGCTGAGTATTCTGGGTTAAAAGCGCAATAAAAATATATTATTTTTTCATCAGGTAATTATTAAAATTATAAATTAAAAAAACCCTTATTTTTATAAGGGTTTAGGTTTTCCATGAGCGGGTGATGGGAATCGAACCCACGCTATCAGCTTGGAAGGCTGGAATTCTACCACTGAATTACACCCGCATATACAAATACAAAAATATATTAAACATGAAATGAGTCAAGTAAATTTTGTTTTATGTGTTAGTGCCCTGAAAATTGATGATTATTGCTTTTTAAATATTACTGTAATTAGTAGGATTTAGACACATCCTTATTCTCCTTTCCGGGGAAAGTTTTAAAATTGATTGCAAAATTTTTGACATTCTATATAATAATTCGATTCATTCCAATATGCTGAAATTATTTTACTTTGCATATTTCTGATTGCCGGTTGATTCAATCTCCCGCCTGTGAAAGCGGGAGATTGTATTATATAGTTATTTGTAATCGATATATATTTTGATATAAATAAAGATATTTTACTATATTTTTATAAAAACTGATAATACTGATATCGCAGGAGCTGGAAATGGCTAAAATAAAGAAATTTCGTGTGTTCCCATATTTGCCGGAGGCCTTAAAGCCTCTTTTAAAGATAGCACAGAATTTATCGTGGATATGGAATTTTGAAGCAATTGAATTATTCCGGAGACTGGATGTGGATATTTGGCGCGAAGTAAGGCATAATCCTATAGCCCTGCTGGGCTCCCTTTCACAGCAAACAATGGATGAGGCGGCATCATCCGAAAGTTTCATTGCGCACATGAAACGCGTTGAAGATGAATTGAACTGGCAGCTGACAAAAAAGACATGGTTCGAGGAGAACAGGAGCGGCAACGAGAATATGGAGATCGCATATTTTTCCGCTGAATTCGGCATTCATGAATGCCTCCCGATTTATGCAGGCGGGCTGGGAATTCTTGCAGGCGATCATTTGAAATCGGCGAGCGAGCTGGGGCTGCCTTTGAACGGGGTAGGTTTGCTGTACAGGCTTGGATATTTCCATCAATATCTGAATGTTGACGGATTGCAGCAGGAAAGGTTTCCGGAAACTGATTTCAATAATATACCAGTAAACCTGGTTAAGGATAATAACGGAGAAACAATATTTATAAAAGTCGAGTATCATGAAAGGGAAATATTCGCCCGGATATGGGAAGTCCTGGTCGGAAGAATTAAGCTGTATCTGCTGGATACCGATATCGACAGGAATTCTGCTGAGGACAGATCGATTACTTACCAGCTTTACGGCGGAGATAATGAGATGCGTGTTAAACAGGAAATACTGCTGGGGATCGGGGGGGTAAGGGCATTACGGGCGCTTGGAAAAAAAATCTCGGTTTATCACATGAACGAAGGACATTCGGCTTTTCTCAGTATCGAAAGAATACGCCTTGCAATGAAGGAAAACAATTTTACTTTTTACGAAGCGCTCTCGTTCGTAACTTCGACAAATGTGTTCACAACGCATACTCCTGTGCCAGCCGGAAACGACAGGTTTGAGCCCGAGCTGGTGGAAAAATATCTTACATATTATATTAAAGACATGGGATTAAAAAAAGAGGAATTTCGCGCGCTCGGCCGGGAAAAACCCCTGGATAAGGAAGAGACTTTCTGCATGACTGTGCTTGCGATTAAGACGGCAGCAGCCTGTAACGGCGTTTCCAGGCTTCACGGTGCAGTATCAAGGAATATGTGGAAGAATATTTGGCCATCGCTGCCGGTACATCATGTTCCGATAACACATATTACTAACGGGGTGCAGACTCTTTCGTGGACTTCCGATGAAATGATGCGCGTCCTTAACAGGTACCTCGGACTGCGCTGGATAGACAATCCGGTGGATAAATCTGTGTGGTTAAATGTCGATTCCATACCTGATTCCGAATTATGGCGATGCAGGGAAAGGATGAAGGAAAGGCTGGTAGGATTTGCGAGAAGAATATTAAAACAGCAGTTGCAGGCCAGGGGCCTGCCGAACTATGAAGTAGCAAAGTCGGATGCAGTGCTTGATCCCGAAGCCCTTACAATTGGTTTTGCCAGGAGATTCGCGGAATATAAAAGAGCCAACCTGATTTTCAGGAATATGGCTAGGCTCGAAAAAATCCTTCTGAACAAGGAAAAGCCGGTTCAGTTCGTTTTTTCGGGCAAGGCTCATCCGAAGGATTCCCTGGGGAAAGATCTGATCAAGCTCGTCGTTAACTTAGCCCGTGATGAAAGGTTCAGAAACAAGATAGTCTTTCTCGAAGATTACGATATCAATATTGCAAGATATATGGTTCAGGGCTCGGATGTATGGCTCAATACTCCGACCAGGCCCAAGGAAGCATCCGGCACAAGCGGAATGAAAGTTGTCCCGAACGGCTGTCTTAATATAAGCATACTGGACGGATGGTGGGACGAGGCTTACAACGGCACTAACGGGTGGACTATCGGCCATGGTGAAGAATATGATGACTGGGATTACCAGAACTCGGTTGAGAGCGAAGCATTATACAATATACTCGAGAACGAAATTATCCCGATGTTTTATAATCGCGGAGCAGACCATATCCCGAAAGAGTGGGTTGCCAGAATAAAGGAATCAATGAAGACCATTTGCCCTATGTTTAACACAAACAGAATGGTAAGGGAATATGCCGAGAAATTATATTTAGATTCGCATAAGAACTATAAAATGTTTTCCGAAGACAATTTCAACAGGACCAGAGCCTTTACGCAATGGCAGAGAAAAATATCGGAGAAATGGAGCAGCATTTCGATAAAGGATTTATTTATCGAGGGCGGAGACGAAATAGTCGTAGGAAAAAGAATTAATGTAAAAGCGGTAGTGGACATAGGTACTCTTACGCCGGACGAGGTGCAGGTAGAGCTTTATTTCGGATGTCTTAATTCAAGAGGAGAGATACTCGAAGGTGCTGCGACTCCTATGCAGATGGTTTCGAATATCACTAACGGCGAATATAAGTACGAAGGATATCTGCTTTGTTTAAAATCCGGAGAGTTCGGCTTTACCGCGCGTGTTGTTCCGTATCATCACGACATGTTCAGGAAGTACACTCCCGGGCTGATCACCTGGGCATAAAATATATATCAGAAGGTGCAAAACAAGGGGCTCGTGCCCTTTAGGGGGCCTGGAACTTAAATTATTAATCTATCTTCAAAATTGTCATGAAGGCTTCCTGGGGAATGTCGACCGATCCAATTGTCTTCATTCTCTTTTTGCCTTCCTTTTGCTTCTCCAGAAGTTTTCGTTTTCGTGTAATGTCACCGCCGTAACACTTGGCAGTGACGTTTTTCCTTAAAGCCGAAATGGTTTCCCTTGCTATTATTTTTGCCCCGATTGCAGCCTGGAGAGGAATTTTAAACTGGTGCCTCGGTATAACATCCTTGAGCTTTTCGACAAGCTCCCTTCCGCGCGCGAATGCCTTGTCTTTATGCACTATGAAGGATAACGCGTCCACCGGTTCGCCGTTGACAAGAATGTCGACTTTCTCCATCTGCGCAGCCCGATAATCTTTAAAATCATAGTCGAATGACGCGTAACCTTTTGAGCATGACTTCAGCTTATCATAAAAATTAAAAACTATTTCGGAAAGAGGCATATCGTATTTTAATTCCACCCTTTCCGAGGTTATATAATCCATGGATTTATGTATTCCCCTTGAGTCCTGCACAAGCGACATTATGTTGCCGACAAATTCCGTAGGTGTAATTATGCTTGCGTCCACATAGGGCTCTTCTATTTTTTCTATTGACGAAACGTCCGGCATTTTTACCGGGTTGTCGATCATGATCGTTGCCTGTTTTGTCGTGGTGATTTTGTATTCAACCGTAGGTGCTGTTGTAACGAGTGATAGCCCGAACTCCCGCTCGAGCCTCTCCTGCACGATCTCCTTGTGCAGCAGCCCGAGGTAGCCGCAGCGGAAGCCGAATCCCAGCGCGTACGAATTATCCGGCTCTGTAAGAAGAGCGGCGTCGTTCAGCTTCAGCTTCATTAGTGCTTCTTTCAGATTCTCGTAATCGTCGCTGTAAATGGGATACAGCCCTGAAAACACAAAAGGTTTTACTTCCTTAAAGCCTTTGAGCGGCTCCGCAGTCGGATTACCCGCAAGCGTTACAGTGTCCCCTATTTTTGTTTCGCTTACTGATTTTATTCCTGCAGTGATATATCCCACATCGCCGGGATTAAGGCTGGGCTTTTTTTCTCTTTCAAGGCGGAAAAAACCAACCTCTGTTACGTTAAATTCTTTTTTAGTAGAATATAGCAGAATGGGATCGTCTTTTTTTACACTGCCATCGAACACCCTGACTTTTATAAGCACGCCCATGTACTTGTCAAAATAAGAATCGAATATCAATGCTTTGAAAGGCTTGTCCGGGTTTCCTTCAGGGGGCGGTATCACTTCGATTAATTTTTCCAGGAGCTCGTCGACACCTGTTCCCATTCTTGCGGATATTAAAACAGCTTCGTCCGCGTCTAACCCAAGGCTTTTTTCTATGCTTTGCTTTGTTCTTTCTATGTCCGCGTTCTGCATATCGATCTTGTTTATTACAGGGAGTATTACCAGGTTGTTTTCGAGCGCGAGATACATGTTCGCTATTGTCTGCGCTTCGACGCCCTGGGTTGCATCCACGAGCAGAAGCACGCCTTCGCATGCGCCAAGCGCCCTTGAAACTTCGTAAGTGAAATCGACATGGCCGGGAGTGTCAATCAGGTTAAGGATATATTCATCGCCGCTTTTTGAAATGTAATTAAGCGTGATTGTATTTGTCTTTATGGTTATTCCGCGCTCTTTTTCAATGTCCATGCTGTCCATAAGGAGCTCGGCATGCCTTCCCGGGTCGACAAGCTTGCATTTTTCTATTATGCGGTCGGCAAGAGTCGATTTCCCATGGTCGATGTGTGCTATAATTGAGAAGTTACGTATTTTTTTTAAATCCATATCTATTAAATTTTAAATACTTTTATTTAGAGTAAGTCACCAAACCTTTTAGTTTATCGTAATCCGGGACAATATACAGGTTTTGGGACGCGGTTTTTTTTTAGTTTTCCGGTTGAGAATAGGTAATACCTGCCACAGATAAATATGTGCAAGCATTTTTTTGATATTATCTATATTATTGAACAAAACAATGCAATATCTTTCTTTCTTGACTTAAGTCAATGTGCGCTGATATTATAAAGCATAAGTACTTCTTGCCATAGCTATAAATTTTGTATTTTTTGCAGAATTTTACGCATTCGATAAAATATCATACAACATTTTTTTAAGGAGGGATTTATGGTTGACTCGATAATTGTCCTCTGGGGACAGACAATCGCGTACACGTTGTATGCTGTTGCTATCATGTCTGTTGTCGGGTGGTTCGGGTACAGGGTTACGAAAAAAGGGAATGGCAGGGAGTTCAAGCCGGCAATCTTTTATGCCTTCGTTGCTTTTCTTATCATTGTAGGCGTATCGCTGCACCTCATTACGCACGCGACAATACCATGGAAACCGGTCGACCTTAACCGGCAGTCGGTAATAACTGACAGGACATTCGGCATCAGTATTATAGATCATAAATTTATTTTACCGAAAGAAAGAATATATATAAAAAAAGGTGATGTTGTCAGGTTCAATGTTACATCCGATGACCTGACTTACGGATTCGGATTATTCCGAAAGGATAACACAATGGTTTTTCAGATGCAGGTGCTGCCGGGGTATGTAAACGATATTGTGTGGCATTTCGACAAGCCGGGCATTTACTCAATACGGTCAACCGAGTATTCCGGCCCTAAAGGCATTGGAATGATGGAGAAGGATGCGGTTGAGGTTGCCGACTGATTATGAAGTCCGGCAGATATTATTTTAATAAACATAAGGAATAATATTATGAATTTTATACAAACTTTAATAAAAGGCGAGCAGGGATTATTTAAGCCCGGTTCCCTGACCCCTATGCAGAAAATGACTCTTAGATTTGTAGTAGTGGGCCTTTTGTATTACGGACTTGCTCTTACCGAAGGTATGATAATGAGAGTATACCTTGTGAAGCCCTTTGATCTTATTCCGCCTCCGCAGTTTTATGCGATTCTGACAGCTCACCCGCTCATCGGGATTTTCGGATCAACCTATTCGATTGTATTCGGCGCGTTTTTATTTCTTGTGCCTTTTCTTATGAAAAAGCCGCTTTGGAGCATTAAGCTTGCGGGCTGGACGTGCGGGCTTGTGGCAACAGGAACTTTCGTTTTCTGGTTCTCGGGATTTATTACGCACTATGCGCCGCTGTACACTTTGTACTGGCCGCTTCCCGCGGACTTTACGCAGTTCAGCGTATGGGGCGGGACTTTCTTTATTGCCGGCATTGCTGTAGTGATGATCGGCACGATTTGCTTCGTTATCAATATCTTTAAAACAATAACATACACGCCCGCGGGTGCTTCAAAACAGCCCGCGGGCGCGCTTCTTTCTTCCGCGCTTGGCCTTAGCGGTCTCAGGAATCTTTTTTCGAAAAATAAAAAAGAGCATCTTGTTTCGTTGCCCGTGGCTGCAATAGCCCGCGGCACTGTGGACACTCTGTTTAACTCTGCCGTGATTACTTTTACAGGAGTGCTTATACTCATTTACATGATAGCAGAGATACTCGGGTTCAGCTTAAAGCATTCCGCGATCGATGCTTTACTGTACAAGAACTGGTTCTGGTGGGGGCTGGATCTTATTGCGGACGGCCTTGTGCTCATCTATGTTGCAGGCACATGGTACCTGCTCGCAACGCTTATTACAGGCAAAAAGCTGTTTATGGAAAACATAGCTCGCGCAGCCCTTTTAGTGGAACTCGTGGTTTCATGGACAGTATGGTCCCATCACCTGATGTCCGACCAGGCGCAGCCGGGCATACTCAAGGTCGTGTCCGGTGAAATGGTCACGGCATTCGAACTTATTACGCAGGGGCTCGCGTTCTTTATAACGCTTGTAACGCTGTGGAGCGCGCGGCCGCTTAAGATGACGAACCCGCTTAAGTTTTTACTGGGCGGGCTTCTCGGATTTGCCATGGCTGTTCCCGCAGGCATTATACAGGCCGATCTCGGCCTTAACCGCATTCTGCATAATACGCAGTGGATCGTGGGGCCGCATGTACATGTCGCGGTTCTTGTGGGACTTACAATGACCCTTTACTCGGCCATATATTATCTGCTGCCTTTACTGACAAACGGCGCAAAGCTTTACAGCGAAAAGCTGGCGAACATTCATTTCTGGGCGCATCTGTTGGGCGGTATAGGCATGGGCGCGTTCATGGGCATGGCAGGCCTGCGGGGAATGCTCCGGCGCAATATCTGTTTTGACGGGGAGTTTACCGGATTTATGGTGCTTGCCGCGCTTGCGGGATGCCTTCTTTTACTCGGATTCCTTGCGTTCTTTATTAATATTGTAATGACACTCGGGATTAACGGAGTTGTCGGTATTTTTATGCCGTCTAAGCTTAAGACCAGCGAACTTCTGCCCGGGAAGAAGTAAAGCGAGACTGATTTTATAATATTTGCGCTGGAACGGTATGTTAATAAAAAGCGTTCTATAAAGCAAAACCGGCGGGATGTCCCGCCGGTTTGTTAAGATGGTAAAACAATATTTAAAAATAATTGAATTAGCGGCCGTATGCGGCTTTCTGCATGAGAAATATATTGATTTTTCTAACAGGCTTTTTTTACTAATTCTTCGATTTCGTGCCCGTATTCGGAAAAGTTCAATACGGTAAAACCGATAATTTCACCGCTCTTTGGATTGAATCGAATAAGCAAATCTTCACCCGTATCGAGCACTTCGCCTTCTGCCGGCTCCCCGAAAGAAACATAAAGAACATCTGCTTCTTCATCAAAAAAGCTTGAAACTGTTTTACCTGCTGGCAGCTTTACTTTTTCCATATTATTTTCCTTTTAAAAGAAGGTCTTCTTGTAAAATATACCGTTAATATAAAACCTTTATCTAAAGATATATTCTTATACACAACAATGCAATATTTATTTTCCGATACAGGTGTCTTGGCGAACTTTTTAATCGATAATTTTTCGCCCCTGCTGCCTTCCTGAATATAATCCGGGTCAGTTATGGTATCATTAACAATTTTTTCCTGATGCATGGTCTCCGGATGTTTATTGTTTATATGCTTCCATCTTTCCGGCGATAAATTTATTTCTTTTCCCTGGTAATCTGTATAAAGCATTTTTAAATTAAGTTATCCCTTTGAGTATAGGCAACGTATATATTATATTTTTAAATTTTTTTTAATGTTAAAACATAGTAAGATATTATGTAAAGAAAACAATCATTTTTTAAAAATAAAACCGGCGGGGTGAGCGCCGGTTTGGATAATGTAAACCAAGTAAAATGTTGCTATCTGCTTATTGTAAACTTAGTATCTAATTTATAGTTTACAGATGTTACACTTGCAGCACCAGGTATGCCTTCTCCCATTTGGCCTGGATACCTTGTAGCATTAATTGCGGATCTTGACACATTAAAGGATATTCCAGATCCGGAAGAAGCTGTTGTTCCCATCCATACAGCAAGATTGCTTTTCCCGTCGTATGCAAAAGGCATAGATAATGGGATTTCAATCCAGTCACCTTTAATGAAACCCGCAGGTACTGTAACAGTACTGTTTACTGCTGTTAGTTGGCTTACAAAATCTAATGCCGGATCAGTGTTAAGTGTATCTAATGGGCAATGACCTATGATTAGTTTAAAGTTTGCAAAGCTTGTTGCACTTGTAGTGATATTGTCATTCAGACGGCAGGAAATTGATGTAATAGTACCAGTAGTACCTAATTCGGAAGCACGGTATAGGTTTATCCTTCCATTGGGAGTTTGGCCAAATATAAATCCGGTATCATCACCTTCGTCCGTAATCACATCCACAGTCCCGCCGTAGAAACGGAATTTGATTGCATATAAGACATCGCTAACAGTTCCAGTATTGTCTCCAACTGCAGCGTATAATCTCCTTCCTGTAACCGTATTATACAACCTGAAAAGATTGTGACTTGGCGCGGTAACCTCGATCTGAATAATAAGATTATTCGTTCCATTGTAGTTAAATGTTCCGTCCGGAATGGGAATCCAGACGAATTCACCGGTCGGAACTCCATTGGGCACGACAACATTGACCGCACTGGCAACGGTGACTGGCTCCCCGACGTTAAAATTACCGGCAAATGAGTCGGTCAGAGCCGTAAGGTTAGTATGCCCCATTCTGACATTAACGGTATATGTCCGCTCCTCTGTTACTGCTAAGACCGGAAAAGCCATACCGGTAATCGGCCCGGAACCATTGATCTCGCTTGCCAGGTACAGCTGTTGCACCTTTTGTCCGCTCAAAGCCGTGGTAAATGGGTATGAATTACTGCTGCCGGAAGAAGAAATAGCTGTATTATCCCCGCCCGCGAACGCAAACTTAGTATGAGGAACGTTTAGACTAGTGGTGCCAGTATCCGGATCCAAACTATCATCAGAATATACTTGAGCAGTATATGTTGTTGTTCCTTGTCCGATAGTTACCTGCACCACCTGCGAACATGCAACAGTACGGGTAAAATCTATAACAAGATTGTCAATCCCATTATAGTTAAATTGCGTGCTTAATGGTATTTCAAAATAATCACCGGCATTTCCAGCTGGTACTGTAACAGTTGCATTATTTAAAACCGTTATAGCCGATCCTTTATCCTTAATATTTGTAGTCATATCAGTGGCTAAGTCTGTTACAGTTACATTTGTGTGGGCAAGTTTAATTGTAACATTAGGGCACGTCGTTGCAGATAGCATGGTCTCATTACGTTTAAAATATATTGATTTTATATAGCCCGCTCCTGCAACATCAGCTGGTTTGTACAATAATTGATAATGACGGAAGGCATTTGTGCCGAATATTCCCACATTGTAGTTAGTTGATACACTCAATGCTACTTCTTTCGTAAACGTCCCCGCGGGCGTTCCGCCGCCTCCGCCGCTGTCGCTGCTGCCTCCGCCGCAGGCTGTGAAGATAAGCGCCAGCGTAGTAATAAGCATTGCAAAAATTGCCTTTAACAAATTTTTCATACATCCTCCTGATTATTTTTATTATATTTTCTTAAGCTGTTTTAAAGAGCTTTTGTTTTTTATCCGGATCGGATAAATATATGATCTGATAATCCGAACGATAAATTTTTGTTCTCCTTATATTGTAGTCCCGGTTTTGCCAGAATCGTCACAAAAAAAAGTTAAACTTTTCTGTATTTGATTATTAGCGTTATTTACACCCTGATCGTAACATGAAAAATTTGCGGGAACAGGACATTGTGTCCTGTTTTTAATGCCGGAGTTATTAAATGAATTTGTAACTGCTCAGCTAAATCCGGATATCTCTACGAAAACTTGAGCAGTTACATAAATTTACAGAAAAATAATCTGCGTAATTTCCTCAGTAAATACTCGTATACAGGCCTTCTTTAAAAACAACAGTTGGTGAAGCTACATTACTTATATCGATAATTGCCATGCCATAAGGTCCGTTTGCTATATAAGCATAATTCCCGCTAAGAGAAATGCCATATGCAGCTCCGTTAAAATTCAAATTTCCGGCTTCTGCCGGGTCGGTGGGATCGGTTATGTCCAGTATTATCAGGCCATTTGTCTGATCAGCTACGTATGCGTAATTCCCGCTAATTGTAACATCCCATGCCTGGCCTGTATCATACGTTACTGCTGTAAGACTTGCAGGATTGCTGATGTTAACAATCACTAGTCCGTTGTCATCATCACATACATAAGCATAGTTCCCGCTTATCTTTACACGATGCGCGTAACCTGCCGTATCGTAATGACCGGCTTCGCTCAGGCTGGATAAATTGCTTATATCAACAATTACCAGACCATTATCTGTGTCAGCTACATACGCATAGCTGCCGTTTACCGCAACACCTGAAGCAGTTCCAACTGTATCGAAATGACCTGCTAATGACGGGGAAGCGTTATTGGAAACATCAACAATGACCAGTCCGTTATCGCTGTCAGTCACGTACGCATAATTACCGTTAACTGCCACTCCACAGGCATAACCGTCGGTATCGAACTGCCCGATCTGCTTTGGAGTAGCCGGATCAGAAATATCAAAAATAAGAAGACCGTTATCGGAGTCAGCTATATATGCATAGCTCCCGTTCGCAACAACACTGGATATATCGCTGCCCGTGGAATAATTCCCGGAATCCGAGGGGTGCAGCGGATCTGCGATGTTATCTATCAATAGTCCTCCGGCTGACGCAGCACGAAAGGCATAGCTGCCGTTAACGCAAATACTGCGTGAATCGCCCAGCATGTAAATCCCTGCCTCTGCAGGATGTACCGGATCACTTACATTAACTATCACAAGCCCGTTCATATAATCAGCTACATACGCGTAATCACCGCTTAAGCTGATGCCAAACGCACTGCCGGATGTATCATAGTGTCCCGCTTCAGTAATGTTTGATAAATCACTGATATCGAGGATCGCCAGTCCGTTGGCCTTGTCAGCCACATAAGCATGATTTTTATCCACGACAACGTCATTGGAAAAACCAGCAGTATCATAATGCCCGGCCTCCGATAAGCTCGACATATTGCTGATATCAACTATGACCAGTCCGTTGGAGTTGTCAGCCACATAAGCATAACTTCCTTTTATATAAACATTATTAGCAAAACCAGCAGTATCATAATGCCCTGCTTCAGTACAACTCGACAGATCGCTTATATCTATAATATAAAGCCCGTTTGCTCCGTCGGCAATGTACGCGTAATTGCCGTCCAGGGCAACCCCGTATGCACTTCCTGCTGTATTATACTGACTCATAAAAACAGGAGAGGCAGGATCGCTTATATCAACGATCACAAGTCCGCTTGCACTATCAGCTACATAAGCATAGTTACCTCTGACTGCCACACCGTAAGCATTGCCGGTATTATAACTTCCAGTTTTCTGCGGATGTACAGGATCACTGATATTAAAAACAACCAGACCTGCTATTCCGTCGGCTATATAGGCATAATTTCCGCTAACGGCAACATCCTGAGCGTCACCGCCGAAATAGCATTTGCTTACTCTTGCCGGATTTGCCGGATCAGTAATATCCATAACATGCAGACCGCCTTCGCCCGCAGCAACATACTTATATGTCCTGACCGGTGTCGTCTGGCCTTTAGAGCTGCTGCTTCCTCCTCCGCAAGCTGTAAAGACAAGCGCCAGCGCAGTGATAAGCAATAAAAAAATTGCCTTAAATAAATTCTTCATATATCTATCCTCCGGATTTTGTTTAATATTTATGTTCAAGAAGTAATGGATAAACTAAATTACCCTTCTATAATATTATAATTTAGTAAATCAGCATTGTATTGCCATCAGTAGAAATACATAGATCAGGATTTTTTTATTTTTTTTATTAATGTTCGTGGAAATACATAGACAAAACGTTGCTTATCTTGTCTTTATGGTAGAAGTATATTGAACTAATTTCAAATAATGATTTTATTTAAATAACTGATAGCTTATCTGTTTCTTAATTATTCTTACTATGAACCTGCTTGAATTAATATCCGCTTTCTTCGGCATCCTGGCCTTGCTGCTTGGTATTTATATATTATATCTCGATCCCAAAAAGCTTATCCATAGATTGTTTTTTTTAATGATGATGCTGCTCGCGTGCTGGCATTTTATTAATGTTGGGGAAATATATTTTAGAGACAAGGAAACATTTGTTTTCTGGTATAAAATGGGATGCATTGCACTTGTCTTTGTTCCCATGACCCTTCATATTGTAATGCTGATAGTAAAATTAAGCAGAAAAATAATGGTTCCTTTATTGGCTGTTTTTTACTCCTCGCATGTGTTTTTTCTTTATCAGAATTTTAATCTTAATTTAATGTATAATGACTTTGTCAGGATTGACGGTTACTGGAATTATATAAGGATCGAGGCAGGGTTCATTCCTGTTGTTTATATGGCCACTTATGCCCTGATATTTATTATTACAATGATCCTGCTGATCAACTGGCATAGAAAAACAAATTTTCTGCGGGAAAAAAAGCAGAGCTTTGTATTGCTGTTTTCCCTGGTTTTAATATTTATATTTACATTTGTTGACTACGTAGTGTTCAGGTTTTTTACAAACCGGGATCTCGGTATATTCGCGCATTATATTTTTATATGGCCTGCAGGGATCGGCATATCCATTATCAGATACCGCTTCCTGTCCGTTTCGCCCGGACTTTACTCGCACGATATTTTCGAAAACATAGATGAGTCTGTGCTTGTACTGGATCATAACAAAGATGTAGTATTTGCGAACTCAGGCGCAAAAAAAGCGATCTTCGGCAATGCTGCGGAATATAAATTCATTCAGGGCTTCGGCAGCGTTGCAGAGGTCGCCGATGAATTATTAAAGGGACCGGTAAACAGCTGTGCTGAAAATATAGTGGGTGTATATAAAGATAAAACAAAATCCGCGTTCCTGGTGAAATTCTCGGTCATTAAAGATAAATACAATGACAGGACAGGCGTGCTCATAATCGCGCAGCAGCTAAAAGGCATAAAGGAATTTACTGCGGAGTATAATATAACGGACAGGGAGCTGGATGTCATTAAACACGCCGCAAACGGGCTTTCGAGCCGCGAAATTGCCGAAAAATTAAATATAAGCGAAAGGACTATAGAGTCGCATCTGGTGAATATTTATAACAAACTGGAAATTAAAAAGAGAGTTGAGCTGATAAATATTTTTAAAAGATATATTTTGCAAAAGTAGAATTTTAAAATGAACGCTACTTAAAACGTAATGAACGCTTGGCGGTAAATTCCGGCTTTTCGTAAAACGCGGCGGTTATAAGCCTGAATGGCATAAAAACGTACCTGGAAAATATTATACATTAATTTTGTTTTTGTGTTTCAATTAGAACAGCGTGAGGGCAGGGCTGTCTCACGCTAAGGTGAAGCCGATTGAATTTAGGGATTTGGGATGAAAATCCCCCTAACCCCCTTTAAAAAAAGGGGGTAAAAAGCTTTCAAACCTCCTTTAATAAAGGAGGTGGCGAACGTAGCGAGCCGGAGGATTTAATCCGGAG
>JAZDKB010000013.1:0-88657 GCA_043803405.1 Spirochaetota bacterium
GTCTGAGACTATGCTAACTAACGGGTTCTTGACTCCATAGGTTTTTCAGTCATTTTCAGAATACTTCACACTTTTTTATCGGCCTGTCTCATCTACGTTTCTCTCATATTTGTCCGGCGGCCGCCGGTGGATTGCTAACTAGGAAGGCCTGATTCCGGAGTAAATTTTGTAATATATTCCGATTTATCAAACTATAAAACATGCTTTTGAGATGACTTCTAATAATTGTATCGGGATATTTTATGTATTAATAAACTTATCTTTGAGGTAAGCGCCAAAATCATTTTCAAGCGCCATTGCAGAATCATAATGCTTATCAAAAACAGAATGCCACATATCTTCGCTTTCCATGCATAAATAAATAAATGGTTTATGAGTGTAATTATTAATATAATTTTTTATTGTTTTATATATCTCTGTCCTTTTATTTTTTAAATACCTGTATTTTCCGTCAACGCCCGGGAACATTTCTTCAAGAGTAAGCTCCTCATCCGGGAACTTATCGCGTAAAATATCCTTAAATCCCGGACCATACCTGAAACACCCTAGAGAAATCCACACAACTTTTTCTGGATCAATATTCTTAAACAGAGTGTGTATCAGCTCTTTATAATCATTTTCCCAGTCATTATATATTATGACCGGATCGAAATGGAATGCGAGAAAATAGCCTGCCTCTACGGCTTTTTTTGCTGCCGCGATCCGCTCTTTTAACAGGGCAGTCCCGTTTTCGTATTTTGCAATATTGCGCTCTGTATTTAAACTCCATGCCAGAACCGCGCTTCCCTTTTCCCTTATTCCGAGCAAATGATCAACATTGTCAGATTTTGTCTTCAGCTCAAACATAACGTTTTTATATGCGTTGAATTTATTAATAAGAGCTTCTCCTGTGCCGGTAATATCATCCATCATAAGAGAATCCGTGAATTCTCCCGAACCTATCCTGTACACGAATCCGGGATCAATATCCTTTAAAAACAGATCGATTTCTTTATACAGTACTTCCAGATTAGTAAACTGGGTAATGCCGAATGAATTTAAATATGAGTTTAAAAAACAATAAGTGCAGTTATAAAAGCAGTTGAAGCATGTGTTTACGAGCCTGTAATTGCAGCACGTAACTCCGCGTGAGCCTGGGCAAATCTGAAAGAACCTTCCCTTAAAGGGCTTTAATATTATTACTTCTTTTGAGTTATAATGCTTTTTAATATTCCAGATTTGATTCACAAGTTCTTCATCATTATTAAATGACAGAAACTCGGGGCCTTTTACTTGCAGGAATCTGCGGATTATTTCATTTTCTTTTTCGTTTTCATCGTATATAACAGCTTTAATATCTACAGCTGTTTTCATTGCTGCATATCCAGCTTAACGGTAAACGTAAGTTTTTTTGTGGATTCATTGCCCGAGTAATCTGAAGCTGTTACAGACAAATCGTTTACTCCGTCAACGTATTTTATCTTATCTGCTTTATAATATCCTTTCTCGTCAAATAATTCGTCAAATGCCTTGCCGGAAACTCTTAAAGCATTATCCTTCATTAAAATATCGGAATAATTATTGTTAACAATTTTCTCGCCGTTTAAAGTTATAAGCAGTTTGTAAACTCCGAGCCTGTCTCCTTTGTGCATAAGGTCCCATATATTTATAAGCAAAGGATAATGCTTTGTAAGCCTTATGCTGTCGTTGTTGCCGATCCTGAAATATTTGTTCTCGATCCTCACATACGCTTCTTCAATAACCGGTTCAATGTTATCCGCAACTTTCGGAAAAACGGATACCGGATTTACAAATTTCCCTGTATCTGAGTGAAAAATTGAAAGATGCAGATGCTTCCCTGATGAATGGCCTGTAGCACCCATTTCGCCGACTGAATCATTCTTTAAATATATGTTTTTAACAGAAGGATTATCATTAAGATGCATGTAAACCGAATAATAGCCGCTCTTATGCCTCAGGATTTTATAGTTTCCTCCGCCTGGATAATTCTCAGTAGGGAACAGTGCGTTATCCCAGAAAAACACAAGCTCGCCTTCCTCGGCTGGATATATCTTTGTGCTGCCGGAAATCAAATCCACCCCGCTGTGAAAATGATCGCCTCTCGATTCTCCGAATGTTGACGTGATCCTGAAATTTTCCATAGGCCATGTGAAAGAAAGGTTAAACGCTATAAGCAGGAACAGGCAGATGTAAAAGATAATTTTATTATATAGACATTTATCAAACGGTCTCATTATTTTTCTCTCCAAAATAAAACTTACTGTTTCTTTTCAACATGTATGTTGCAATATTCTCCGGGTTCGCTGCCTGCATAATATAGTTCGTCAATTGCAGTTTTGGGACACCGGTTTTCCTTGCGCGGGACCATGCCGGAATCGAGGCATATAGTCTGTTTTGTAACGCCTTCGTCCGGTATGGAAAATTCGCCGGGTTTTGCGTTCGTGTATATTTGCGATATGAACTTTGCCCATACAGGCGCGGCCACTACTCCGCCCGAACGGTTTTTACCAAGCGAAATAGCTCCAGCGTTATTGCCTATCCATATCACAGTGACCAGATCCGCAGTGTAGCCGGCAAACCACGCGTCGCAAAAATCGGACGAAGTGCCTGTTTTGCCTGCGATCGGGAATGCGGGTTTGTTCCCCTGAAAAGCATAATAGCCGGTTCCTTCAGGTTCGAATACTCCTTTAAGCATGGATACTGTGACAGCACATGCGACAGGATCAATTATCTTATTAATCTCTTTTCGCTTTTCTTCAACATAATCCATTACTTCTTTTTCATTGTGCCAAACAACATTGCCGTTATAATCTTTCACGTACTTTATGCCGTAAGGCTGAATGAATTTGCCGCCGTTCACAATAGTTGAATGCAGAATGCAGTTTTCCATAGGCGATATTTCATAAGTCCCGAGCGCAAGCGATAATGTATGCCCGAACCTTTTTTTAACGCTTGTATCCGAAAGATCGAGCGAGTCCCTTAAAATCCTGAAAACAGTTTCATACCCGGTTTCTTCCAGCACTTTAACTGCCACTACGTTAATTGACTTTCTTAATGCTTCTCTTACAATGACCTTTCCTGAATAAACATTATTATAATTTTTCGGGGAATACTCGCCTTTAAAGTCCGTTTTTTCGTCAACAAAGACGCTCGACGGAGTAATTGTCCTGTTTTCAAATGCTGCAGAATATATTACAGGCTTAAAAGACGAGCCCGGCTGCCTGATTATCTGTGACACATGGTCAAGCTGGCTCTTGGTTGAAAAAGCATAACCACCCACGTATGAAATTATCTCGCCTGTTGAAGGATTTATCGCGACCAAGGCACCTTCAATATTGTTGGCTTTTTCTTCCTCGAATTTGGAGTCCGGGCTGTTAATGTGATCGTCAGCATTTTTTTTATGATATTCCTTCTGCTTTAAAATGCCTTCCTGCAATTCCTTTGTAGCAATATCCTGGCTTTTTGCATCAATTGTGGTATATACGGCAAGCCCGCCTTTTTTTAAAACATCTTCCCCGAATTTACTAACCAGAATTCTTCTTATGTTTTCGTTAAAAAACGGAGCCCTGTTGACTTTATACGAACTGTAGAGAAAGCTTCCGATAAGGGATGTTTCGGGGTCCTTTTTTTGGTTAAATGAAAAATCCCATTTTGCTACAAATCTTTTGTACTGACTATCCGCGGTCTTTTCTTCTATAAAACCCGCTTCGATCATGGATCTCATAATCGCTTTAGTTCTCTTTAAAGAGTTGGAAAGACTGGACAGGGGAGAATAAATCGAAGGATTGGCAATTGTCGCTATTATCATCGCGCATTCGGTTTCGTCCAGATCCTTTACAGACATGCCGAAAAACATTTTTGAGGCAGACTCCACTCCGTAGGCCCCGTTGCCGAAATATATAAGGTTAAGATACATTGACAGGATATCCTGCTTGTCGTATCTCTTTTCTATTTCCAGGGCGCAGAATGCTTCGTATATCTTGCGTTTAAACTCTCTCTCCATGTCCGTAAAAAGGACTTTGGCAAGCTGCTGTGTTATAGTACTTCCGCCCTGCACAACCCGGAAATGAACGATATTTGCGACAACAGCCCTGAATATTCCTTTGTAGCTTAAACCCTTATGATTATGAAAATCCCGGTCTTCGCTTGCCACAACTGCTTTTACAAGCCATTGGGGAATGGAAGAATATGGCGCTATTTCCCTTTTTTGCTCAAAGAATTCGCCAATAATTTCATTATTCCTGTCGTAAATCCTGGTGGGAATATCAACGACCTTTGCTGTCAGGTCGATCTGGCTGTAACTGTAGGTCTGGCCGGCTTTCAGCTCTTCAGTGCGGTCTATAAGCTTTTTATATCTTGAAAGAGTGTCGAGTGCTTTATTTTTATCATTAAGCCAGCTGAAATATATTGTCCCAATAAAAAGAGCTATTAATATAATAACAGCTACAGGGCAATATATAAATACAACTGCCTTGTGATTTATTATCCAGTAATATATTTTTTTAAACATGGCATTTATTTTCTAATAATGCCTGTTAAAAAACAGCTAAAAATATATATTGTCAAATATAATTTATAAACAGGCTATTCCTGCCGGGAAAATTTAAACGGCTTTTCGCTTTTAAAATCCGGCGCCAGGTCGCTTTCGTTCACTTTCTGAACAAAGAGATTATCGAATCCCATATCCAGTGCATATTCCACAACCTGGTTATATTCATCGCTCGTAATCCTGCGGCCAAGCACTGGATGATCGCGCACTTTATCAACAGGAGTGTATTGCGACATCAGGCTTATCGGGATTGAAGTCGATATCTCTTTCTTAATCAGCCTGAAAACTTCCCTGGAGTTTTCTATTCTGCCAGGCAATACAAGGTGCCTCACAATTATTCCGCTCCTGGCTATGCCGTCTTTTATCTCAAGCGTATCCCCGACCTGTTTTACCATTTCTTTTAATGAATCCATGGCAAAACGAGGATAACCCGGAGCTGAAGAAAACAATACCCCGTCTTCTTCCAATCCGTATTTAAAATCAGGAAGATAAATATCTACCATGCCGAAAAGCGTTTTTATTATTTCAGGATTTTCATATCCTCCGCAGTTGTAAACAAACGGGATAGTGAGGCCATACTGGCGAGCAAAATACAGTGACTCCATAATTAAAGGGACCTGATGTGTAGGAGTCACAGGTTCTATGTTATGGCAATCTCTGTTTTGCAAATCCAGCATAATGTATGCCAGATCGGACGGGCTGATTTCCTTCCCTTTAGTGCAGTGGGATATCTGATAATTCTGGCAATAGATGCAGCCCAGATTGCAGGAAGTAAAAAAGATGGTGCCTGCGCCGTTTGTTCCGGATAACGGCGGCTCCTCGCCGTGATGCGCAAGCGCGCAGTCCATGATTATCTTTGCAGGCAGCCCGCAAAAACCTTTTTCGCCGCGTGTGCGGTCTACATGGCATGCACGCGGGCAAAGGGTGCAGTCCCTTAATAATTCTTTTAATTTAAAGATATTTTCTTTGAATCTCATTTTTATATTCCTAAAAATATTTTTATGTATTTCAATTTTTAGCGCTATTAATCCCAAAAAACGAACGTGATAGTGTACTAATGCTTCCCCGCAAGCTGGCCGCACGCGCCGTCTATATCAGTGCCGAAGCTTTTGCGCACTGAAACAGGCACGTTTATTATCTCGAGCTCTTTAATGAACGCGGCCATCTCGTCCTGCGAAGGCGCGTCAAGCTTGTGAACGCCCGGATTAAGCGCAATAAGGTTCAGCTTGATCCTTGCGTGCTTAAAAAGCTTTTTAAGCCTCTTCGCGTCATCTCCCGAAATATTATCCTTTCTCATAACATAAGCAACAGTAAGCCTGTTCCTGGAAACCGGGAACTTTCTTTCGAATAATTCAATGACCCCTGCCACAGGATATTTTTTTTGAATAGGCATGTTTATTTTTCTCTTTTCGGGATCAGTGTCATTAATAGATACTGCTAAATTATATGGGCGCTTTTCGTCAATAAATCTTTCTATTGCGTCCGTGATCCCGCAGGTCGATATGGTAATTTTTCTTACGGAAATGTGGAACCCGAATGAGTAGTTCATAATATCCGCGGCTTTCAGCACATTATCATAATTTAAAAAAGGCTCGCCCATTCCCATGAAAACAATGTTGTTGTTCTTTAGCCCGGATATCCTTCTTACCTGGTTTATCTGATCAAGAATTTCGGCAGGCTCAAGATTGCGCTTAAACCCGAGCTTTGCAGTGTTGCAGAACCTGCACCCCATTGCGCACCCGACCTGGCTGGAAACGCATATAGTCAGCCTTTCTTTCTCGTTTGTATCGTTCTTAATCAGCACGGACTCAATGTAATTGCCGTCTGCGGTTTTAAAAAGATATTTCTCAGTATCGTCAATTTTTGAAATTTGCCTTTCTTCAAGTTCAAGTGCGGAAACAGAATAAGCATCTTCCAGATACTTTCTCAGGTCTTTTGAAAAATTCGTCATCTCGGAAAATGCTTCTATGTTCTTTTCGTACAGCCAGCTGAAAAGCTGTTTTGCCCTGTACGGCTTTTCTCCGAAGATATTAAAAAGCGTTTCCGCTTCTTCCAGTGTCAGATTTTTAATAAAGGGTTTAGGCATGTTGAAAAAAGTTTAATTAATGATTTAGTAATTTAAAACATAACATATAATAATATTGACATATTGCAATCTTTTAAATATTTATTAAATATGCTTACTAAAGAAGAAATAAAAAACAAATTAAGACAAAATGTCAATATACTTAAGAAATATAATGTAAATCGTATTGGCATTTTTGGATCTTTTGTTAATGGAAAATCAACAGATAAAAGTGATATTGATATATTACTTGGTTTTTCAGATACAATCACACTTTTACAATACGTTCATCTTTCCGATTCAATAACCGGCTTTTTGAACCATGAGGTTGATATAGTTACAGTTAACGGAATCAAACCTTTATTAAAAGACAGTATACTTAAAGAGGTGGAATGGATTGAGGGGCTATAAACTTTACATCCAGGACATTAAAGAAGCAATAGATAAAATTCAGATATACATTACAAATATTGATTTTGAATCCTTTAAGAAAGATTCAAAGACTTATGATTCTATAATTCATAATTTTTTTGTTATAGGTGAAGCAGCCGGAAAAATTCCGGAAGAGATTCACGAAAGATACAGTGAAATTGACTGGCGCGGAATGATCGGTATGCGAAATATTATTGCACACGGTTACTTTACAATTGATCCGGATATTATCTGGAAAACTATCCAAGATGATTTGCCTGTTCTAAAAGAACAGATTAAAAAAATAAATTAGAGCAATATCTCTTTACCCAATAAACAAAGTAGTATCCGATTTTTCCGCTGCTTCCAGGAAGCTCGCCACGCCTGCGATCTCGAGCCCGTCAATGAGTTCTTCCGGTTTAATGCCCATCAGATCCATGCTCATCTGGCAGGCAATTATTTTTACCCCGCTTCTGATTGCGTCCGCTATCATTGTTTCCAGCTGATCAACATTATGCGATTTCATTATTCCTTTTATCATAGCAGGTCCCATGCCCATCATGTTCATTTGTGAAAGAGGCAGTTTACCGGCATATTTTGGCAGCATTATTGCGAACATTTTTTCTATGATATTCTTCTTTAACTTTGTCGGCTTTATTTTCCTTTTAAGCACATTCAGCCCCCAGAAGGTCGCAAACATAGTCACTTTTCTTCCCATTGATCTGGCGCCGTTTGCAATAATGAATGCGGCAATAGCTTTATCAAGACTTCCGCTGAATAATATTATTGCTTTATCATTCGGAAGTCCTGCCGCGAACTGGGATATTTCCGGCAGTTTTATATTCTTTCTTATAAGAGCTTTTATGTACTTATCTTCCCTGGATAAATTCAGCAATTCATTGCCTGTAGTTCTGCACCATGAAGGCAGGTCCTTTATAAATCCCGGGTCAGTGGCAGATATTTCAATCTCGCTCCCCTGCGGAAGTTTTGCTGCTGCTTCAGCAAGCTTCATAATAGGGCCGGGGCAGGATAATCCGCTGCAATCCAGTGTAGTTCTTTGAGGCTTTGCGGACATATGCACAATATCGTCCACAGGCCCGCCGGCTTTATACTGTGTTTTAAAGGATTTTAACGGAATAAAAAAATACTCTTTTAATTTTTCATAAGGCATCATTGCAATGCTGTAAAGTTTGTATCCGCCTGTAAGGTTCTTTACATCTTTATAGCCGCTTTGTATCAAGACCCTGTAAGAAAGGTATCCTCGGAACCCAACCTGGCAATAAACAAGTATCAGCCTGTCTTTCGGAATTTCATTAAGTCTGTTCCTAAGTTCCGTATCCGGAATATTTATTGCGCCTGTAATGTGCCCGCTTGAAAATTCAAGGTCAGATCTCACATCTATTATTACAGCGCCCTTTTCCCTTAGACTGTCAATTTCCGACCAGTGTACTATGTCCATGTCTTTTATTACAACGTTTGCAGCAACAAAGCCTGCCATGTTCACAGGGTCTTTTGCAGAGCTGAAAGGCGGTGCATAAGAAAGCTCTAGCTCCTCAAGATTAAACACGGTCGCTTTTTGCTGGATCATGGAAGCAAAGACATCGATCCTTTTATCAACCCCTTCTTTGCCTATTATCTGCGCTCCCAGGATCAGGCCGTCGCTTTTTTGAAACAGCAGTTTTATTGTCATTGGAGCAGCACCGGGATAATATCCGGCATGATGATTGGGGTGCGTATATATCTTTTCAAAATCCGTATTTTTTTCGCTTAAGAGAGTCTTCTCGTTTAACCCTGCGCACCCGGCAGATATACTGAAGATTTTAAGGATTGAACTGCCTATTATGCCTTTAAAAGCGTTTTTTCTGCCTGCAATGTTTTCAGCTGCAATCCTGCCCTGCTTGTTTGCAGGGCCTGCAAGAGCCAGGACAGCCGGTTTCCCGCTGATGCGGTTCTTAACCTGAACAGCATCGCCTACAGCATAGATTGACGGATTGCTTGTCTGCATGTAGTCGTTTACAATTATGTGGCCTCTTTCGGTGAGCTTTAAACCTGCCTTAGCCGCAATTGCAGTGTCAGGCTTTACGCCGATTGCCATAATAAAAATATCAGCTTCTATTCTATTCCCGCTTTTTGTTTTAACAAACTGGTTATTCCCGACCCTGCCGAAACTCTCTACTGAATCCTGAAGAATCAGTTCCACGCCGTTAAGCAAAAATTCCTGGTGAATGAACTGAGCCATTTCCCGGTCGAACGGGATCATTAGCTGATCAAGCATCTCTACAACAGTGACCTTAACACCTATGCAATGAAGGTTCTCTGCCATTTCCAGGCCTATGAAGCCTCCGCCTACAACAACCGCCCTTTCTGCTCCGCTGTTTTTTATTTCTTCTTTTATTTTAACCGAGTCCGGGATTGTTCTTAATGTAAAATATTTAACTTCGTTTAAACCGGGGAACGGAGGCACAATGGGCGATGCGCCCGGAGACAAAACAAGATTATCGTAATCGAGAAAATACTGCTCGCCAGTTATGCGGTTTTGTACTTTCAGTTTTTTATCGCTTGTGTTTATTTCCACTGCTTCGTTATTTATTCTGACATCGATTGCGAATCTGCTTTTGAATAATTCATCAGTCATCAGCTCCAGGTCTGCCTGTTCTTTAATGACATCCCCGATAAAATACGGAAGCCCGCAGTTCGCGAATGAAATATAATTGCCCTTTTCCAGAATAATGATCTCAGCTTTTTCATCCAGCCTTCTGAGCCTTGCTGCCGCAGTAGCTCCGCCAGCAACCCCGCCTATTATAATTACTTTTTTATTTTTCATTAATATATCCCTGCGTTGATTTTACTTAACTTTTATTACTAACTTATATTTAATAAAAAGTCAATCAGGATAAAAAAACCTTTGAAGAAGAAGAGAAGAATGAAAATGATGCTTAAAAAAAATAGGGAAAGTAATTATTAAATGCCCTCATCCCCCGAACCCCCTTCTCCCTAAGGGAGAAGGGGAAATCCCTCCCTCTCCCAACTTCTTTTGGGAGAGGGAGGTTAGGAGGGTGAGGGCACATCACTTTGCTAAAACAACAAAATACCCCGACTTGATTGCCGGGGTATTGTTTAAAAGATTGTTTAATGCTAAAAAGTTAAGCTTGGAATATCGATTGACAGAATAAGAAATATATTAACTATATAACTCTATTATCATAGAGGACCAGTCCAATTGCTTGCAGTAATAACCGCATCATCATCCATTGTTATAGAAGCCCCGTAATAAAAATTTGACTCATAGTCACCACTTTCTGCCACCGGATTAGCTGGATCAGCTTGACCAGTAGTATTATTATCAAGAAATGTATACAAAGTATATGTATTGTCTTCAATATCATCTATTGTAATTGTTGCAACTCCAGGTGATATTAAAGCAGAACTTCCTGAATATTCCGGCGCAGTATTCTCACTTCCGCCCTCACTAACGAGCTTTGCATAAGCAGTATAATTTGTTCCTACAGTGCTGCTAATGTAGACTGTCAACGTATACGTGTCTTTATTGCAGTTTACAAACGAAACAAGCGCCATACAGCAGATAAACAATAATAACTTTTTCATAAAAAATCCCCCTTGAATTATATAACAAGTTAAATTTAAACCAGATTAGCGTTTTTGTCAACAGAGTGAAATAAAAAAAATGTAAATATATTCCATTGAGTTTTCTGTAATCTATGCATTTAAATTACAATATCTTAAAAAGAGGAGCTTTATTTCGGAAGCATGCTTTCGGAAATTTCCTGCCACGCTGGAAAAAGCTTATGCTCTATTCCGAGCAAATTGAGCGTTTTTCCAACTATAAAATTCACAACATCGTCTATTGTGGCAGGATGAGTATAAAAAGCCGGCACAGGCATAAGTATATGCGCGCCTGCCCGCTTTGCTTTTAAGAGATTTTCAATATGGATAAGGTTAAGCGGTGTTTCCCTTGGAGCAAGTACGCACATTCTGTTCTCTTTTAAAGCTACGTCAACGGTTCGTGTGATAAGAGAATCCGCATACCCGGACGCAATGGCTGCAAGGGTTTTCATGGAGCAGGGCATTACTGCAACAGCTTCGAATTTTGTTGTACCGCTTGCAGGCGGGGAAAAGAAATCGTCGTTATTGTATTCTTTTAAATTTTTAATATTTATTTTGGCATTTCTGTTTTTAATAATACTGCTTATTGTCGCGTGTTTTTCTGTATTCTTTAAAATTTCATAATTGATAATATTCCGGCCCGAAGCTGAAACAATAACACCAACTTCTTTACCGGCTTTAAGCAGCTCCTCAACAAGCCTTATGCCGAGCACTGCTCCGCTTGCACCTGTTATAGCCGTAATATACATTTGCTTTTTACGCTAAACCGAAAATTTAATGAAAAAATACATCAATAAAAGTCCCTACTAAAAGCAATGGGGCGATAAAATTATTTATTTGAATAAATTCTTTTTTTGCTGTTTCAGTATCCTTGCTTCTTAATAAAACCTGCTGTTTTATCAGAACAATCGCAAAACAGAACAGCGATATCCAGTATGCCAGACCGCGCACTGCGATAAACCCTGCCAGTATCAAAATCAAAAAAGAAAAAATAAAGAAAATGAATGATAATGCTTTGGCTTTTTTTATGCCGATTTTTTCCAAAAGGAAATTCTTTTTATGTTTATCATTCTGAATTTCATATATGGCTCCCGATATTTCCGTGCCAGTTGTCCAGAAAAGAACAGCTGCGAACAGGATTGCCGGAATAAGCTCGAACCTGTTGTTTGCGGCAATAAATCCGCCTACAGGGCATAGCGCGAAAAAAATGCCAAGGTTAAATGTGGGCATAGAGTTGTATTTACTAAGAAAGGGAAACCCGATTAAAATAACAACTGATAATATTGACAGATAGTAAGACGGGTCGTTTATCCAGAAAGAGGAAAGTATAAATACTGCGGACGATATAATACCGGATAACAGTACAGGACGTTTTTGTTTATTGCCTGCTGAATCTATAAAGTCTTTTAATGACGGTTTACCCAGCCTGGTTTTCTCTCCCTGAAATTTTTTAAAGGACTCGTGAGCAATTCCTGCAGAAACAATGGCAAGCGTAAAAAGCAGCCAGACTTCAATAAACGCTTTGCCTGCAAAAAGCAGGCCAAGATATCCAAGGGATAAAATCAAAATTATTTGATCTATTTTTATAAATTGCTTTAATATTTTCAAATCCATTTTTTCACCGATAATCTTTACTGCGACATTCCAGCAATAGCGCCTGTGCTCCAGGCAAACTGCAAATTATATCCACCGCTATCGCCGTCAATGTCAAGCAGTTCTCCTGTAATAAAAAGGTTTTTTATAATCACGGATTCCATTGTAGAAGAATTTATTTCATCCACATCAACACCGCCCGCAGCAATCACGGCTTCTTTAAATGATCTGGGACTGCCCGGAATTATTGTAAAAGATTTAAATAATTTAATTATAGCCCGCTTCTCATTATCTGACAAATGTTTTATTTGATTATAAGGGTCAATATTTATAGTTTTAAGCAGCACTTCGGGTATTCGTTTTTTAATTATTCCCGACAGACTTATAGCAACATTCTTGTCCGGGTCAACCCAGAGTTTATTGATTTTATCAGCCAGCATTTGCTCTGTCATTTCGGGGAAAAAATCAATGATTATTTGAGGGTCTTTTTTTTCAAGAACATACTGGTTAACTGCACGCGATATGTTAAGGACGCAAGGCCCGGATATTCCGTACTTAGTGAACAGAAGTTCTCCTGCTGATTCGGACACTGTTCTGCCCCCGGTTTCAACCCGCGCGCCGCAAATCCATTTTACGCCTTCCAGTGTATGCAGAATTTTAAGCGGGACGGATACAGGCAGGATTGCGGGGAAAGGCTCATATATCCTGTGGCCGAGAGAGCCTGCGAGTTCGTAGCCTATGTCCGACGCTCCCAGCCCTGTATAAGCAGAGCTCCCGGCAGATAATATCACGGAATCGAAAACATGCTCTTCCCTGCCTGCTGTGACAATCCTGAATTTATCTTTCGCAGGAATTATTTTTTCAACTTTTCTGTTCAGGTTCAGGTCAACATTATTCCTGGTTAACTCGTAATTCAAAATATCGACAACACTCGACGCCTGCATAGAAGCAGGAAATAATCTTCCTTCATTTTCTTCAATAAGCGGGAGGCCTACAGATTCAAAAAAATCAACAGTTTCCTTAAGCCCGAATTTTGCAAACACAGTCAAAACAAACTTTGTATTATGCCCGTGATAATTCGCAATATCAATATTCTTATTCGAAATATTGCATCTTCCGTTGCCTGTGCTCAGTATTTTTCTGCCGATTCTATCCTGCTTTTCGAACAGGGTTACCTTGTTGATTTTTTTTGCGGCAAACAGGGCTGCAATTATTCCGGATGCGCCCGCGCCGATTACGGCAATGTTCTTCATAAGATAATTTATTTAAAATGATATTACTGATTATTAGGTTGTCTGGCATTTATGATCAAATGCCGGTTAGTATCTTAAGTCAAGATAAATACTGGAAAAATTATACTGATTAATATTTGCAAATTACAGGAAGCAAGCAGGACATATAAAACAATACGAATTAATTATAAATAAAAATAACTTTAAAAAGAAGTTATCGAGAGAAACGATCTTTAACTGCATTTGAAAAATCTCTCTTTGCATGAACGACAGCTGCCACTTCAACTGAAGTGCGAATTCTGTAAACAATACGGTATGAATAAACTAAAATTTCGCGGATATTGTCATCCTGGATTTCGGGAACAATTCGTCCTTTACGAGGAAAGGACTCGATTAATTTAATATTCTCCAGGATTATTATTATAACTTCGTGTGCATAATGGCGGGAATCCCTGGCAATATAATCATGAATTTGCCTCAAATCTTCACGGGCTGGTTTAGATATTTTTACCATGAATCTGCTTCTTTTTGAAGCTCATCTATGGTAATTGTTTCCCCCTTATCGATTGCATCAAGACCCTTCTTTATCTTGTCTATAACATAGAGCCTGTACATGATGTCGTCTATGGTAGCAGAATCTGGCAGGGAATTTATTGCGTTCATCGCTTCTTCTTTAACAGTGTGCATAATTACTTTAATCCTGTTATTATAATATCATCGTTTAATTAATAAACTTATTCAAATAATAAATTAGTTCATTAAAAATAATAAGTCAAGTTTAAATCAGTAATTTGACTTTCGGACAAACCTTTTTACGAATCCATGCGTATGGGCATGATCACGTTTGTGATGCCTTTCCACTGAAGACGCCGCTGTATTGCATTGGCCGTTTCATTATGCAGAAGCGCGTGGTAAAATTTTTCCTCGCGGAAAGCGAGCTTGCCTGTGAACACCGTAGAGTAATGGAATTCCTTTACAGTATCAACGCACAGCTCGGTCGCAACATCTACAACGTCTGTGCCAACACCCATCCTGTACTCTGCCGGGAAGCCCAGCCTGCGCGAAAGGTTTACGTATCTTTTAAGCGAATCTTCAACCGACTTTTTCAGGTCGTCCAGCCCCTCTTCTCCCTTGAACAAACCCTGATCCACAACAGCGACTGAAATAAAAATAAAATTATTATACAAATTCCGGAACGATCTGTTTATGTTAAGGAACGTGTGCACTCCGAAGCCGCTGTAGCTCCCGACAAGCTGAATCGCGGTCATGTTCTTTTTGTCTACAGGCTGAGTGTTCATCACATCTTCCGTTAAAGGCATATCCTTAAGAAGCTCATCCAGCTTGCGCATATCATGTCCGATCCGGGTGTAATGCTTCTGGATTATGTAGCAAAGCATAATCAGAATTGACGTTATTACAAGAGTTAGCCACCCGCCTTCGATAAATTTTTCAAAGATAGTAATGATGAGAATTGTGAGACAGAGCAGAAATCCTATTATAAAAATCACAATATGCTTTTTCCAGTTTTTGTGCTTCTTCCGGTTAATAAAGACATATTTCATCATCCCGAATTCTGAAAGCGAAAATGTAAGGAATACGTTTATCGAATACATAATTACAAGTGCGGAAATGGAGCCGCGGGTGTATATCAGAACGCAAATAGATGCTGCGCCGATTATCAGCACGCCGTTGCGCATAGTGAGCCTTTCCGAGAACGCCCTGAACCTGTGCGGAAGCCATGAGTCAACAGCCATGTTTGCCATTACGCGCGGCGCGTCTATAAACCCGGCCTGTGCTGCTACGAACAGAAGAGCGCCTTCGGAAAGAATTGTTATAAGGGCAAGCAGGTAACCGAAGCTCCAGCCGCCGAAAAGCGAATCTGCAAGCACGGAGTTAAGCGTTTTCCCGAACGTTGGCTTTACTCCCACAAGAAGGTAGCACAGGAACAGCCCGCCTGCAGTAATCGCGAGAGAACTTGCCATGTAAGCCATTGTGCGCTTGCCTGTCTGCACTTTCGGCTCGCGCATAATCTGCAGACCGTTTGAAACGGCCTCAATACCGGTATATGTACCTCCGCCAAGAGAATAAGCGCGCAGAAAAAGCAGCAGAATACCAACCCCGCCTATAGCGCTTAAGTCTCGCGAAAATCCCGTGCTTACCTGGCTTATAACAGGCTTTAAATCCCCGGAATGACTGAATATGCCGTAACCAAGAAGAAGCACATGAGTAATTATAAAGATAATGAATATGGGAGCCAGGAATGTTATGGATTCCTTTATACCCCTGATATTCAATATCATAAGCAATATGATAAGCATTGAAGCGACTAAAATTTTTAACGGCTGATATTCAGGAGGTATGTAGCTGAATAAGGCATCAACGCAGGAAGTAACTGATACGGTAATTGTTAGTATATAGTCTATAATAAGCGCGCTTCCGGAAATTACACCAGCTTTTCTTCCGATAGTATGTGTTGCTACAATGTAGCCTCCTCCTCCGTGGGGAAAATGTTCGATGATGCGGGAATAAGCATAGGAAATAATGAGTACAGTCAATGCTGCTGCTATTGCAAGAAAAAATGCGAGATAAGTGTGCTCGCCCAGAGCGCGGAAAGCTTCCTCAGGGCCGTATGATGATGATGAAAGCCCGTCTGCTCCGAGGCCGATCCACGCGAAGAACGGGATAAGCGCCAGCTTATGAAATATGCCCGGATCATTGATGTCGCGCGGCGGGCCTATAATTTTACGGATAAATTTTTTAGAAAAAGATGATGCTGAATTATCTGTACCCATAAGACCTCTCCTTGTTTTCGAAAGGCATAGCGTAAAAAACCGCTGTTATGGCAGATTATTCATATCTGTCAAATGCCCTCCCAATTGCCTACGAGGTTAGCTGACGGGCTCGGATCTGGAAGTATCCTAGGAATCTTATTAAAATATTTTACTGCAAAGACAAATTTTTAAAACTCTGTGACTCTGCGGCAATTTTTTAATATATCCATACGCCCCAAAATAACGGGTCCCCCGCATTTACTGTTAAGTAAATCTCGGCTACATAAGATTTTGAAGGTTATATTTTGACTTAGCCGTTTTATGTCAAGAATATTACTATATTCTATATATATACATATATAAATACAATTCCCATAAGCAAGAAAATATTATTACTTTGAATACTTTCTGCTCGCTACGTATCCATGCGTATAGGCATAATCACGTTTGTAATTCCGCTCCACTGGAGACGTCGCTGGATCGCGTACGAAGTTTCATTATGCAGCAGCTTATGGTAGAATTTTTCCTGGCGGAAAGCAACCTTGCCTGTGAACACAGTAGAGCGCGGGAATTCCTTAACTGTCTCGTTGCATAAATTCGTAGCAGTGTCAACAACATCTATTCCCACATCCATCCTGTACTCTGCAGGGAAACCGAGCTTGCGCGCCAGTTCAACATATCTTTTAAGGGATTCTTCAACAGACTTTTTTAAATCATCAACCCCTTCCTCGCCTTTGAACAATCCCTGGTCAACTACAGCTACTGAAATAAAAATAAAATTCTTATAAAGATCGGGGAAAGACCTGTTGATGTTTAAAAATGTATGCACTCCGAATCCGCTGTAGCTGCCTACAAGCTGAATGGCAGTCATTTTCTTTTTATGCACAGGTTGTTCGTTAAGCTCGCCCACGGCAGGCACGTCTTTAAGAAGCTCGTCAAGCTTGCGCATATCCACTAAAATGCGGTCATAATGCCGCCGGATCATATAGCAGAGAATTATTAATAAAGATGTTATAACAAGAGTAAGCCATCCGCCCTCTCCGAATTTTTCATAAACCGTTACTGCCAGAATTGTAACACAAAGCAGGAATCCTACAATAAATACTGCAAAATATCTTTTCCATTTTGCAATCTTATCCTTGTTCTTGTAAAAAAACCGGAGCATGCCGAGTTCCGAAAGAGAAAACGTAAGAAATACATTGATCGAATACATAATTACAAGAGCTGAAATTGAACCGCGCGTATAAAACAAAATCAGTAAAGCTGCAGCTCCTATCATAATGACGCCGTTATGCATTGTAAGTCTTTCCGAGAATGCGGAAAACCGGTGAGGCAGCCATGAATCGATCGCCATGTTGGACATAACCCTGGGCGCTGCTATAAGTCCGGCCTGGGCGGCAACCAGCAGCAGGGCGCCTTCGGATAAAATTGTTACAAGCGCCAGCCCATAACCAAAGCTAAAATTACCGAAAAGGGCATCAGCTAAAACTGCGTTAAGTGTTTTTCCCAAAGTCGGCTTTACATCCAGAAGCAGGTAACAGAGGAAAAGGCCGGCTGCGGTAACTGCCAGCGAAATAGCCATATATGCCATTGTACGCTTGCCGGTCTGAACCCTCGGCTCGCGCATAATCTGCAAACCGTTTGAAACAGCTTCAATCCCCGTATATGTACCGCCTCCGAAGGAATATGCCCGTAAAAATATCAGAAGAATTCCCATCCCTCCCATGGTTGATAAATCCTGCGAAAGGCCGGAGCCGACATGTTCAACAACTGAACCAACTTCTCCTATATGACTGAATATCCCGTATCCAAGCAATACTACATGCGTTATAATAAATATAATAAATATAGGAGCCAGGAATGCAATAGATTCCTTAACTCCCCTGATGTTTAAAATAATGAGTATGATAATTAGAATAGTAGCAGTTAAAATTTTAAATTGCTGATATTCAACCGGCAAATAGCTGAACAGAGCATCCACGCAGGATGTAATAGATACCGCTATTGTAAGCACATAGTCGATTATAAGCGCTCCGCCGGAAATTACGCCTGTTTTTTTCCCAAGCATGTGGCTTGCGACAAGGTAGCCTCCGCCGCCGTGAGGAAAATGTTCTATGATCTTGGAATATGTGTATGATATGATAAATACTGTAACTGAAGTGACAATCGCGAGAAAAAAAGCAAGGTAAGTATGATCCCCGAGCGCGCGGAAAGCTTCCTCAGGGCCGTACGAAGATGACGAAAGACCGTCCGCACCCAGGCCGATCCACGCGAAGAACGGGATTAACGCCAGCTTATGAAAAATGCCAGGGTCGTTTATGTCTCTGGGCGGCCCTATTATTTTGCGGATTACTTTTGTAAGAAGCGGCGTTTCGCTGTTTGAATCGGTCATTAATCCTCCAACGGAAAGGCAGATCAGAACTATTCCGGTTTCGGATTCTGAATATAGCCCTTCCACATGCCTGCGAGGTTAGCTGACGGACTTGGATCTGGAAGTATCCTAGGAACGATGTTTATTAAAATATTTTACTGCAAAGACACTGAATTTTAGGTTCTGTGTCTGTGTGGCAGTTTTTAAACATATCCATGCGCCCCGAAAAACCGGGTCCCCCGCATTTACTGTAACGTAAATTTCGGCTGCTTAATATTAAATAGTACTTTGTGTTTTTTAAAAAAAAATTGTCAAGAAGAATAGTTTGTCCTGAAATCAATGGACGCCCTTATAAAATCCTTAAAGAGCGGATGCGGCTGCGTCGGTTTGGATTTGAATTCCGGGTGAAACTGCGTGCCTATAAACCACGGGTGATCCTTAAGTTCAATTGTTTCTATTAAATTGCTTTGAGGGTTTACCCCGCCGAAAACCATGCCGTGTTTCTCATAAATATCCTTATATTTTAAAGTGAACTCAAGACGATGCCTGTGCCTTTCCATATAAGAATCCTGCCCGTAAATTTTCTTTATATGGCTGCCTTCCTTAAAATCGCATTTGTACGCGCCAAGCCTCATGGTGCCGCCCTTATCCGTAATGATCTCCTGATCTGCCAGATATGATATTACAGGATGCGGGGTATCGAGATCGATCTCCCGCGTATGAGCGCCCTTTAGTCCGCATACGTTTCTTCCGAACTCGATAACGGCACAGTGAAGCCCAAGGCATATACCGAAATAGGGAATTCCGTTTTTTCTTGCAAAACCTGCGGCAGCAATCTTTCCTTCAATACCCCTGTCGCCGAATCCTCCGGGTACAAGTATGCCGTCCGCCTCTTTAAAAAAAGAAGAAATATCGCCGTCACACTGCTTTTCAATTTCCTCGGAATCAATTCTTGTAATATTAAGCTCTGCATTGTTTCCGACAGCTCCATGCAGAAGCGCTTCGTATAATGAACGGTAAGCATCCTGCAAAGATATGTATTTGCCCACAACGGCAATATTGACCTTCTTTGAAGGTTCCCTGAGCGACTTCATAAAGCGCTCCCATTCGGGCAAGTTTGATCTCGATGCGTTCAGCCCAAAATGTTCCAGAACAACAGTATCATATTCATTGTTGTGAAGCATGTCCGGAATTTCGTAAATAGAGCTTTTTATGTCTACAGCGGAAATAACATTTCTGGTGGATACATTGCAGAAAAGCGAAATCTTGCTTCTCATGTCTTCGGACAGCACGGTTGCAGTTCTGCATAAAAGAATGTCGGGGATAATTCCTATCTGCATCAGCTCCTTAACAGAGTGCTGCGTGGGTTTGGTCTTTTGCTCGCCTGCAACAGTGATCGTAGGCACAAGTGTTAAATGCACATTCATTACTCTTTTTGCTCCCAGTTCCTGGCGCACCTGCCTCATTGCTTCAAGAAACGGGAACGACTCAATATCTCCTACTGTTCCGCCAATCTCAATTAAAACGAAATCAAGATCATCATCCTTAACAACATCATAAATTCGTTTTTTAATTTCATTTGTAATATGCGGGATTACCTGAACAGTCCTGCCGAGATATTCTCCCTTCCTTTCCCTTTGAATAACCGTATTGTAAATCTGACCTGTTGAAATAGAATTTCTTCTGGTCAGTTTTGCATTTGTAAATCTTTCATAATAACCGAGATCAAGATCGGTCTCGGCTCCGTCTTCCGTTACATAAACCTCGCCGTGCTGAAACGGACTCATTGTACCTGGATCAATATTAATATAAGGATCCATTTTTATGATTGATATTTTATATCCGTGGCCTTCCAGCAATAGCCCAAGCGATGCAGTCGAAATACCCTTTCCCAGAGAGGAACATACACCGCCAGTAATAAAAATGAATCTCGTTTTTTTGCTGTTCATACTATCATTCCTTTTCGAATAAATGCCTGCATCAGCAGAAAAAAATTGTTTAAATCAATTAATCAGCTAAAACAGGCTGTAAATTAAAAAGCAAGCTGTGCAAAACCTGAGTAACCCGAACGATTATTTTTATCAAAAATCCGAATTTAAAGTCAATAATGATTTTTATCGATACTTATAAAAGTAGAATATTACTTTAATTATTTACACAGATGAAATAGTATTTAAACAAAGCTTGACAATCGTGTTGTCGAAAGTTAATAAATATTATAATATAGAATGGTGATTAAAATATGAATGATAATAGAAAATTTCCCCGTTATGAATGTAAAATTCCGGTAAAATTTGCTTTTTTTATCGGTAATCCGGATGAAGTCAATGTTGAATCATCGGAATCCGTAAAAGGCAAAGGCGTAATACTGGATATGAGTAAAGGAGGGCTTTTTCTTGTCTCCAACTCCAGGGTCAACATCGACATGCCTATATATCTGAATTATTCATTAAAAGGACAAAAAAATACGATAAGCGGTACAATAGTCAGAACCGGATTAATGAAAAATAACCCTTCCGAAATTGTCCGTAAATACGAAGGCCGGAAAGCGAAAGGAGATGCATATTTAGCAGTAAAATTCGACAGCCCTATTGAGTATGTTCCTGAATAAATCCGCCAAATGCGGGGTTAATTGGTAATTTATGAATACTAATTTTATAAAAATAAACAGCATATCGGAAATAAATACTGCAAAGGTTTCTGTTCACGACCTGAACAACAGGTATATTGATAAAGAAGGGAAAATGTATGGGTTAAAATACAACAGAAAAACCAGAAAAGTAAGCATCATAAGAATAATCCGCACACCTGCAAAATCCGCCGAATATTTTAATCAAATGCTGAAAACGCAGAAAATAGAAAACAAAATCAGTGCCCGTATAGCCCCTGAAAAAAATATTTCAGAAAGATCCGCTTTTTTTAGAAATAATGATACCTTAAACAAGGAAGAACCTTTTGATCTGAATAAGTTTATTAATGAATCTGTCGAAATTATGCATACACACAAAACAAGGCTTACAGGCATAATGATGAATATTAAAAATTCGCGGATGATCCAGGAAAAAGATAAACCGAATTATAATCAATTAAATGATTATTTCAGAAATCTTGAAATAGACGGCCTGGTAAGAATAGACAAAGCGCTTACCGATTATAAAGAAATAAAAAATTATCCGAGATCGCTCACTTATTATTTATCAAAACTGGATTCTAAAAACAGAAAAGTTGCAGACGAACTGGATACAGACGTAAAAAAAATGTCTTTCGTATTTGCTGCAGAAATGTTTTACAGTTTAAAAACTCTATACAGGACATTGTTTAAGATACTGAATGATTTAAATCGTTTTATAAGTATAATAAGCCCGGGAGAACCCAAGGATATTACGAGTTCAGAAAGGCAGTATTTTGCAGATGCGAAAATTTCACTGGAAAATACTATGGATGAAAGTACAAGACTGCTGGAAAATTTAAAAGAATATGAAGAATATCTGAACAATCCAAAAAATTTTTAAAACCTGAAAAAAGCCCGGTTATTCTTTTATAATAATTACCTTCCCGAACCTGCCCAGTTTTTTCTCAAGATCTTTACTTCCGATTACAACTTTTACAAGCCCGCTGCCGAATAGCTGTGATGCGCATTTTTGAATTTCGCCCGTAGAAACGCTTTCCGTATTTTTTACATAATCAAGATAAAAAGATTCGCCCAGGCCGTTATAGCTCAGAAAAGAATATTTTCTTAGAATGTTTATGGAAGTATCGAATTCGAAAATATAACTGTTCTTTACCGAATCTTTTGCAAGCTGCAGCTCTTCTTTTTTAACCGTAGAACCGGCCATTTGCTCAATGTTCTCAAGCAACAGCGATAAAGCAGTGTCAGCCGTTTCATTTTTTGTCTGTGCATAGGCAAGAAAAACCCCGGTATTTTTTCTGTGCCTTAACACTGACTGCACAGCATAAGCAAGGCCTCTCTTTACTCTTATCTCCTGCATAAGCCTGGAATTAAAGTCGCTGCCTCCTAGTATGTCGTTCATCAGCGACATAGCATATATCCTTGCGTCTTTAATGTCGGGTGCAATGGTTCCTGCAACAATAGTCGCCTGCGGAATATCCTTCGGGAGAAGATAAATATTTTTTGATTTATCCTTTAAAGAGGCCATAGCTTCGTTTAAAGCAAAGGTATAAGCAATTGCTTCCCCTGCGTTAAGCGATTTAAATTTTTCAAGGTTCTTTTCAATGTCGCTGTAATCAGCCGATCCTGCAATTCCAATAATTATATTTTTTGCAGTAAAATATTTCTGAAAAATATTTCCAAGATCGTCCTTTGAAACTGACTTAAGGCTTTCTTCGGTTGCAGATGCACCGTAGCCTGTCCCGTTAAAAATGATTTCCCTTGCCTTTTCAAATGCAAGCATATCCGGATTATCTTTTTTTCTTCTGACGTCTTCCAGAAGCAGTGACCGTGCATTCTCAATTATCTTTGCGTCTAAATTAGGATTCGTTATAATATCATGTAAAATGTCAAAAGCCGTATCCGAATATTTTTCCAGAACCTGTATTGAAATTACGGTTTCTTCAAAGGACGATTCAACCGCGAATCTGCCCCCGATATTTTCAATGGTATTATGCAGAACATCTGCCGGATATTTCTTTGAGCCCGCAAGGGACAATGTCTTTGCGAGCAGATCGGATATGCCCGCGTTTTTATTGTTCTCGTATAATTTCCCATAGCCGGCAGAAAGTATTATTATTACACGCGGGAGTTCATCCTTTATATAAAAGACTCTAAGCCCGTTTTTAATTTTTGAACTTTTAACCGAAGGCAGCGCTATATTATCTATCGTTATCGATTTTGATTGCGCATGCGCTTTGCTTAATTTCAGCTCAGCGTTTATTGCAAGAATGATCGTTAAAATAATAATAAAATATTTTTTCATGGGCATACCGCTTGCCTTATTTATTTTTTCCCGCTGGTTCTTAAAATGCCGACTGTCCTGTTTTCCTGGGTAAAATACATGCGCATTGTTTCTTTTATATCCTGCATGGTTATACTTTTAAGTGTTTTTAAATAATCAAGAGAGTATTTCCAGTTCCCGAAATTCGTCTGGTAATATGAAAGCATCCGCGCAATACCCATGTTATTGTCCATTTGAAAAATATACGCAGACTCTTTTTGATTTATTACTTTTTTTAATTCATCGTCGGTTAAACCGGTCATTGTTTTTCCGAGTTCTTCATAAATTGCTTCTTCCAGTTTTTCCGGTGTAGCCGGATATTTGGGCATTGCAGCTATTACAAACAGGTTGTCGTACCTTGCACCCGGGTACCCGTTCCATGCGCCTATCGAGGCTGCTAAACCTTTGTCGATCATAAGCGACTTGTTCAATCTTGAAGAATTCCCTTCCGATAATACGCTTTCGATTATTTCAAATACATAATCGGTTTTTGAAGGGAATGAAGGTTTATGCCAGCCTAATATAAGATATGGATTTGAATCAAATACAAGATCGAATCTTTTTTCTCCTTTTTGCAAAGGCTCCATAGTATGTATTTCCGGCCGGTCTTCACCTTTTGGCAGTTTGCCGAAATATTTAATTAGCAGTTTAAACGTATCATCAGTATTTTGCTTGCCCACAACCGTAATTGTCATTCTTGATGCTGTATAATTTTTTTTATAGAATTCTCTTACATCTTTAATTGAAAAGCGCTCGATATTCGATCTCCATCCTATGATCGGATGCCTGTACGGATGGGCAATAAATGCATTTGCAATAAACTCTTCAAACAGGCTGCCTTCGCCGTGCGATTCATAGCTTCTAAGCCTTTCTTCGAGCACGGCTTTTTTCTCCATATAAAATTCCCTTAAAACGGGATTCCTCAGTCTTTCAGATTCAAGATCCGCCCATATTTCCAGTTTTGAAGCAGGAAGCTCAATATAATAAGTCGTCATATCCCTGGATGTTGAAGCATTAAATCCAACTCCTCCGTTTCCCGTATAAATTCTGGAATACGGGGAAGCGACTATATATTTCCTTTGTTCATCCTGAAGTTTATTCAGCCTGGCAGTCAGCTCTTTAATTTCTTTGCTGTCGGGGTCCTTAATGTTTAAATAATTGATCCTCTCGCCTGTTTCTTCAATCTGATCCTGAATGATCTTTTCCTTTTTAAAATCCGTAGTACCTATAACATCAGTGCCTTTAAAAAGCATGTGTTCCAGCATGTGTGCAATGCCAATGGAATTTTCGCTCTCGTCAACAGATCCGACTTTAAAAGAGATAAGCAGGGCAAGAGTAGGCGTGTAACCGCGGTCCAGCATTATTACGTTAATGCCGTTTGGCATTGTTTTCTGCACAACGCTGTTTTTTAAATATTCACCTGCATCGTTTATTTTTGCCTGGCCCGTAGTAGTCAGGAGCGACAACCAGAACATTATTATAATAATTTTTAATAATTTCATTCTATATCCTTTGACTTTAAGTGTTTTACTATTATTTATACTAATCTTTATTGTTCTTCAGAATTTCTTCGGCAGCTTTCTTTAATTGCGGATCGACATTTACATGAATATTCTTTTCCGCAGCAGACTGCGCATTTGACTTGTCTTCGTATATCCATTGGCCGAGGGCGCTTATCATTCTTTCGAATATCTCATTGACCTTGTTGTGCATATTGGCCTTTTTATAAAACTTAAAAGCCATTAACGGCTGTTTCTTTTCATAATAATAAAAATCGCCTATCCTGGCAATGCCGTCTTTGTAATCTGTTTTAACAAATATTTTTAAAGCATTATCGATTTCGCCCTTATTAAAGAGTTCATTTCCTTTTCTTATTAAAGCTATTCTCTCTTTTTTATCCATAAATATTTGCTGTATCCTCTTTGCCTAGAAAGAAGATCCAAAGAAATTTTTGTATTTACTCATTGCATCTTTCAAGGCACTTTTCTCTTGAATACGCGCAAGTCTTCTAAAACAGACTCTTAAATATACAATCGATATGAATATTGATAATATAAGTATAAAAAAGTCAACAGCAATTCAGTGAAGAAGCGCGGGATTTGCCGCAAAAGAAGCTGATCAAGCGGTGAGATGCACGATTAATTCTGCGCCAAACGCTGCATTTGTTTCAGCGTTCTGCGCAGAATCATGCAATAGACTTTGCGCATTCCGCATATAACGCGGAATGTTCAGCAAGCATATTTGCACTACAAGTGTTTTTAGTGTTCCTGGCACCCGTGCTCGTGTTCGGCGCATCCGATACCTGAGTCACTGAGTTTGCCTGCAAGCCACTGCTCTGTGACTGACCTTACGTCGCCTGAGCAGCCTCTCAGCACCTGAATGCCGAAGCTCTGGAGAACATTGACAGCGCCCTGGCCCATATTGCCCGCAAGCATCAGGTTCACTCCCAAAGCGGATAAAGTATTCACAATATTTGATTTGCACCCGCATCCTGCTGCGGAATTGACTTTATCCTCCGAAACTATTTCTTTATTATCGTTAACAGTAAAAACTGTAAAATACTGGCAGTGCCCGAAATGTTCATCTACCATATTCTGATTTGAAGGTAATGCTATTTTCATTACATCTTACTCCTTATTGTTTAATATTTTTTTCCCGCATCTGGGGCAAATAAATTCATTTGCCGGTTCGTGAGAAGAGTTAAATGTCTTTTTGCATACACTGCATCTGATGCGTCCTTTTTCTTCCATCGCAACTTCCCCGCCTTCTATTTTGAGTGCTTTTCCGTTTATTAAAACATCAGCTATTTTTTTGTGAGCGGATTCTATTATCCTGCCGAATGTCTGCCTTGAAATGTTCATTTTCGCAGCAGCGTCTTCCTGGTACAATCCTTCGGCATCCGCAAGCCGTATAGCCTCAAATTCATCAAGCGTTAAAACAATTTCCTCTAACTCTAAAGACGGAATGCCTCTCGGCTTAAAATAATTCGCATCCGGAGAGCATCCTATTTTTCTGCAGCATTTTGGCCTTGACATTTAAACACCCCGATATAATAATGAGCATATGCTCATAAATCGTCAACATAAAATTTTTATTTTTTAAAAAAAGCTCACTATTTTCTCAAAATTATGCATAAAGAAACTAGACAGGATATTATTTTAGACAGCATAGCGGACGGTGTCTTTACCGTTGATATGGATTTTAAGATCACATCAATAAACAGGGCAGGCGCCAAAATTCTGGACATACGAAAAGAGGAAGCTGTCGGCAAACTCTGCTTTGAAATCTTCCACGCCAATATATGCGAGCATTCCTGCGCATTAAAAGAAACAATGGATACAGGCGACAATATTATAAATAAAACTATTTATATTGTAAATTCCAAAGGTGAACGGGTACCGGTAAGCGTAAGCACAGCGCTTTTAAAAAACAATAAAAACGAAGTTATTGGAGGAGTCGAGACATTCCGCGACATAACGGATATTGAAACCCTTCGCAGGGAGATTGAGGCAAAGTTTTCTTTTAATGATATAATAACCAAGAATAAAAAAATGATGGAATTGTTCGCCATTTTACCTGACATAGCCCGGAGCGACAGCTCCGTGCTTATACAGGGTCCGACAGGCACAGGCAAAGAACTTATAGCAAAAGCCATTCATTCCCTGAGTTCGCGGAAAAAAAAGCCGTTTATAGCCATTAACTGCGCCGCTTTGCCGGACAATCTTCTCGAGTCCGAGCTTTTCGGGTACAAAGCCGGAGCGTTCACAGATGCAAGGAAGGATAAACCCGGAAGGATTGCGCTGGCTGAGGGCGGATCAGTTTTCCTTGACGAAATAGGCGAACTATCGCCTGCAATACAGGTTAAGCTTTTACGCTTTCTTCAGGAGAAGGAATACGAGCCGCTTGGATCAACTTCTACCATAAATGCAAATGTGCGTATAATCGCCGCGACCAATAAAGATTTGCTGTCCGGTATTGCAAACCGTTCTTTCAGGGACGATCTTTACTACAGGCTTAATGTGATCAATATTAAACTCGATCCTTTAGCCGGACGCAGGGAAGATGTCCCGCTTCTGGTGAGTCATTTTATAAAAAAATTCAATGCTATTAAAGGCAAACACATTGAGGGTGTTTCCGATGATGTCATGAATATTCTAATGAATTACGATTATCCGGGAAACATCAGGGAACTGGAAAATATTATTGAGCATGCTTTCGTACTTTGCAGGGATGCTTATATCGCGCGGGGGCATCTTCCTCAGCAGTTTCGCGGAAACATTCCGGGTGCCGGCCCAAAAATGACATTGTCGGAAATGGAGCGGATTTATATTATTTCCGCGCTGGAAAAAAACAACGGAAATAAATCAAATGCCGCGGCCGATCTGGGCATAGACTCTTCAACATTATGGAGAAAAATAAAAAAATATAATATAACCTGATTCCTTTTAATGGCAAACAGATATTAATATAAATACTGATAAACAGCCGGATAAATATCAATCAAGAGTGCAGCTTATGGAAAATATTATTGTACGGCTTCAACTTGACGGCCACTGCATTGAGACCGCAGCAAAAAAAGAGTTTCAGCATTTGATGGATAATTTCATGAGCTCGCAGGACAGGGACGAAGAAACGTCAATGGAGCAACTGGAGCTTCTCAGAGAATTTTTGCTTAAGTCGGATTTCCGGGCACTGCGGGCTTCAGACAAAAGGCTGTCAGGAACAGAAAAATCGAATGTTATTGTGTTCCGCAATAGTGACGGAAAACCTGAACTGCAAATCGAAACTTAATAAAATACATAATATCAGGATATCCGATAAATCTGTCTATTCAGCGTATTTTATTTCCATTTTTTAAAATTCATTGAAGCACGATATATAAAGAATGAAGATACCAACTCTTTTTTAAAATGTGAGTTAAACTGTAAGAACACCTTTGTCGAATATCAACCGGCAAATTGCAGAATGTAATATATTGATTTAAATGATTCCGGATTTTTTTTATATTCTTTTATCTCGGAAATTTCATTTTTAAACAACGAATCATCATTTAAGGATTTTATTCCTGCTTCCATGCATCTGTAATAATCATCCCACCATTCGTTTTTATCCAGCCGGAAAGACCCGATGAGGTTCAAATTATATTTTTTAAATATATCTTTTTTTCGCGCGTCATCCTTTATCTCATCATGAATTATGATATATCCTTTGCTTTTAATATGTTTAACAAGAACGGGTAATCCTTTTTCAAATCCGATTACATTCAGAAAACCTTCCGCTAATATAATATCAAAATTAATATTGAATAAATAATTTTCATTTATAGAGGCATGGATTATTTTAATTCTGTCGGAATATTTTGATTCATCAATTTTTTTCTGCAGCCATGTTAAACTCGATTTATCAGAATCAACCGCGTAAATTATACCGTTAAAATTTTCAGCTAAAGCAAGAGTCGGAACTCCTGTTCCGCATCCGATGTCCAGGATTATAGGATTGTCAGGTTTAGGGATTAATGAAAATGCTTTAAAAGTATATTTAAGCAAATTTTCCCTGCATTCGTCCATAATTTTATATTTTTCTGAATTCATAAAAGATATCACGCTATATCAGTTTTTACTGCTTCTCACCAGGAAACATTTTAAAATTATCTTTGCTTAATGATTTCTTCTGAGAATAAATCATTGTTCTTTGAAATACAACAAATTATTTTAATAAATTTTCTTGACTTTAATAATCGTTACTTAATAATATTTTATTCCAAATGACTAAGGACAAATGATGTTTCAAAGCTTTTTAAAAATAATCCGCAAAAAACAAATCTATGCTCTGCTGGCAGTCGCCCTCATAGTTATAGGTACGCTCATCGTGGCTTTTCATCACCATGATGACGGCAAAATTCATGTTGATTGCCCGATATGCAGACTGCAGGAATCCGGATTAGCTGCACTCGTTAATCAAAAAATCATCGTAATTGTTCCGCACGTTTTTATATGCTGTTATCTGATATTTTTATCATCAATCATTAACAAAACTTTTATCCACAAGAGCGCATACCCGCACGCTCCTCCTTTTATCTCCTAAAAAAATTTCATGTTATATACCTGACTGGAAGACGGCCTGTTCAGAATATGCAGGTTGGCATTCAGCATTATCATTCAAGCAACGAGATTACCATAATAATTATCAATATTGGTATATCTGCTTTGATAGTTAATTAAAGAAAATATTTATATTCGACTAAACGCTGTTACAGTCATGCTCATTAACGCTGAATTTATCTGCATGTGAGTTTTAAAAATACACTGTAAAGACAAATAGTTTTTCAGCCAGCTGTGCTGTACAGGAGTTTTTAAAATCCAAATAATTCAAAGGAGATCAATAATTGAAAAATATATTAATATATTTATTACTGATGATTCTTACTTCATCAGTCGCCTTTGCTCAAAACAAGGCAAATGAAGATTTTAGTATCAGTGTTCAGAAAGAGGGGTCTTCAGGCTCTCCGTTTTCTCAGTCAAAATTTGTTCCCGATATATCGCTTATACTCGATGCATCGTATGTCTGGCGCAGCATTAAGGACGAGAAAATAAATACTCTGAGCAGCCCTGAATTTACTCATGCCATGTCTGAAGAGGATGCACACGAAAATATGAACTCCCGCAACGGATTCAATTTTAATTACGCTGAACTAACTTTTTATTCCGTTGTCGATCCATACTTTGACCTTTTCGCGGTATGTCACTTCTCAAAGGATGGAGCCGAGATAGAAGAAGGTTATTTCACTACAACTGCTTTGCCTTATGGGTTTCAGCTTAAGGGAGGCAACTTTTTAAGTCATTTCGGAAGAATAAACGAACAGCATGCGCATTACTGGGATTTCGCGGAGATACCGCTGGCATACCAGACCTTTTTCGGGGCTGAGGGACTTAATGAAACCGGGGGACGGCTCACATGGGTCGCGCCGATTGATTTTTATTTAATGTTCGGTTCCGAAGTTCTCATGGGGAGCAATGAAACTACTTTTGGAAATGAAGGATTTACCAGTGCTGACGGATCTGTAAATGTTAAAGGAAACAACGGCCCCAATCTAAGCGTCAGTTATGTAAAAACATCCTTCGATATGGGTGATCTGGTTGTGCTCGCGGGCGCATCCGGCGCTTTTGGCAGAACCCGCATTAATCACGGCATTGATATATCCGGCGAGGAAGGCCATGCGATGCAAGGAAAGTCGTATGTGCTTGGAGGCGACCTCACTCTGAAATATCAGATCGATTCAATACGTTTCCTGTCGCTTCAATCAGAATATCTTTACAGAAATATGAAGGGATCGCTTTATGAAAAAGATGCTGCCGATGCTGTTTCCGAATCCGACATTGATAAAAAACAATCCGGATTTTATTCCCAGCTCGTCGGCAAGTTTTCAAAACGCTGGAGAATCGGACTTCGTTATGATCTCCTTCAGTTGAACGATGTAAAAGAGAACGGGAGTAAGAAGAATTTACCGGATAATCTGCCGAGATATTCGGCAATGACAGATTACAATCCGACTGAATTTTCCCGAATACGGCTTCAATATAACTGCGATATGAGCAAATACGAAACTGCCGGAGATACGTACAGCAGGAAGATTAATCACGAGGTTTTTTTACAGATTAATTTAGCGATCGGCGCGCACGGCGCACATTCGTTTTAATATTTCAGGAGGAAAAATATGTTAAAAAAATTATCAGTAAAATATTTAGTCTTATTCTTCATGATGTCGGTTTCAATGGCCGGCTGTTCGAGTGCCGGTAACTTATACTATTCTATTTTCAAAAAAGGCGATATTATCGAAATGAATGAAAAGGAGATAGTATTCTGTGTTGGATGCGTTGAAAAGATTGAGATAGGACAAGAGTTTAAAATTTATAAACATGTCGTTCATAAACCGCATTACGGCGCTTATTGGAAAAAAGAGTACATCGGTGTAGTTAAAATCAAGGAATTCACAGATACACATCACGCAAGGGCAACAATATTATCGGGGGTGCCTGATGAAAAAACTAAAGTTGAAATGTAATTTAAGGAGAATAACAATGAAAAAAATTTTAATGACTTTAATGATTTCCGCTATTTTTATATCAGCAGCCTATGCTGAAAAACTGCATATAGTAACTACCTACCCGTATATAGCAAGCATTGCTGAACAGATAGGTAAAGACCGGATAAAGGCCAATGCACTGGCGCGCGGAGACTATGATCCGCACACAATAATTCCGAAACCGTCATTCATCGCGAAGCTCCGCAAAGCAGATCTTCTTATTATAAGCGGAGCCCAGCTGGAGATAGGGTGGCTGCCTCCGCTTTTGAAGCAGGCAAATAACGCTGTTGTAAATCCGGGACGCCCGGGATTTCTCGATCTGTCAACATTCGTAAAACTAATCGATGTTCCAACAAGTGTTTCGCGTGATCAGGGAGATATACATCCGGACGGGAACCCGCATTTTTATCTTAACCCGGGTAACATTCCTTTGCTTGCCGAGGCAATAACAAAAAAGTTTTCCGAAATCGATATTCAAAATAGCTCATATTATAAAACTAATTGTAAGGAATTTTTGTCCATCTGGAGCAAAAAAACCGAAGAATGGAAGAAAAGGCTCTCATTGGTTAAAGGAAAAAGTGTCATCGAATATCATAAAAATTATGATTATCTTCTTCGCGCATTCGGCCTTTCACTTATCGGAACTGTCGAAAGCCTGCCAGGGATCCCGCCGAGCGCAAATCATATAGCATCCCTTGAAAAAATTATAGGCGCAAAAAAGATCGATTTTATCCTTCAGGACGTATACAATCCGGACGAAGCTGCCAATCATCTGTCAAAAAAATACGGAATCAGACTTATTAAACTGCCGCACGATGTCGGCGCCGTGCGTGAGGCTGAAGGCATAATTTCATTATTTGATGAAATAGTGCGGAGGTTAACGCAATGAGTGACATTCTTGTTTCCGCTTTTATATTGTCATTAGTGCTTGTCGGCATACATTCTTTTTACGGCCTTGAAATAATAAAAAGAGGGATCATATTTACCGACCTTGCGATCGGACAGACAGCCGCTCTAGGCGCGGCTGTCTCGATGTTTTTTCTGCATGGGGCGTTTCTATATCCCGTTTCGCTCTCTTTTGCGCTGATAGGCGGCCTTATTATAGCGCTGGCCGGACGCAAAAAGGGAAATAATTTAGAGGCGTTCATCGGCCTTCTCTATGCGTTCGGGATATCGGGCGTTTTTATCATTCTTTCCAAGTCATATCACGGCATGGAAGAGTTCCAGAAGCTTATGGCGTCCGACATCCTTTTTACACCAGTAGAAGAAATAATAAAGACTGCGATCATTTATGCCTGTGTCGGGCTGGTGCTGTTTTTTCTATACAGAAGATCAAAAGGATTTATACGAGACGCTATCTTTTTTACTTCGTTCGCTGTAACGGTAACGAGTTCCGTTAGGCTTGCAGGAGTTCTTATAGTCTTCGCTCTTCTTGTGTCGCCTGCTCTCATTTCGATGCATATAAAGAAAGGAATACCGCTGATCAATGCATGGATAGCCGGGACAGTAATTAATCTGGTATCGATAATTGTTTCCTACAGGTTCGATTTCCCGACAGGATATACGCTGGTATTCTGCAATTCGCTGTGCGCGCTTATCACGGTTATTTTGCCTGGGAAAGACAAAAAATGATACCGGCACCAGTGAATTGCTTATGAAACCGTACATGGAACAATTTCAAATGATACGAAGTTAAATTATGGATTTAACGGCAATTGCGCCCGCATATATGAACGCTGCGCAAAGCGCAATTGCTGCGCCGCATGAGCAACCTGAATAATATGATATCAGCAATCCGGTAATTCCGGATATCAGGCTTATCACTATTGATATCAAATTATACGTTTTAAGAGAACGCGTCCAAAGCCTGGCTGAAGCCGCAGGAAGAATAAAAAGAGAATTAATGATTAAAATCCCCATCCATCTTATGGATAGAACAATAAGCACAGCGAGAAGAATGGAAAAAAGAGTTTTAACTGCATAAGGCGGAATGCTTTTTCTGTACGCAAGCGAAGGCTCAATCCCTATCAGGCTTAAATAAGAGCCGAATAATAAAAAAAACACAAACACAACAAATGCCATTATTAAAAGATAAAAAATATCAGCCGGATTAACGCTTAAAATATCGCCTACAAGATAAACCGAATATTTTCTGAATGAGCTTCCGCCTGTAAGCAGCGCAATGCCTAAGGCAACTGAAAAAGAAGTAAACACAGCAATTACCGTATCGCTTGACGCCCCGGTTTTCTCTGAAAAAAAATTAATCGCAAACGCGAAAACAACTGCGAATAAAATCATTGGAATAAACATCTCGGAAAAACCAATCAGCGCTCCGAGCGCTATTCCTGTGAGTGCCGAATGCCCCATGCCGTCCGAAAAAAATGCCATCCTGTTTGAGATGACTGCGGCGCCTATCAGCCCGAAGCACGGGGAAACAATGAGTATGGCCAGCAGAGCATTTTTCATAAACGCATACTCTGTCCATGAAAAAGGAAGAACTTCAATAAGCGTGTACCATGCTTCAACCATTCCTTTCTCCATGATGCGTATCGGGAATATTTTCTATTGTGTTATGAAACACAGAACCCATTAAAATATTAAAAGCAGGATGTTTTAAAACATATTGAGGAGAGCCCTGCGCAAGGATCTTTTTATTTATCAGTATCATTTTATCCGCGTGCCGCACTATAGAGCCGATGTCATGTGTTACAACCACAATTGCCAGATGAAATCTCTTTCTCAGATCGCATATTATTTCATAGAAAATATCCATGCCTTTCGCGTCAACAGCCGAAACCGGTTCATCGAGCAGAAGTATGTCGGGTACAGGATTGAGCGAGCACGCAAGCAGCACCCTCTGGAGTTCTCCGCCGGAGAGTTCTCCGATTTTCCTGTCAATAAGCTTTTCGGCAGAAACAAGCGAAAGGGCTGTCTTTATCTCATTCTTTTTTTTCTTCGGTATGTAAATCCATGCCGGAAGGAACCCGGCGGATATGAGTATAAAATCGCAAACATTAATAGGAGAATCCTGCTGTATATAGGCTTTCTGAGGCACATATCCTATTCTTGGTTTGCCGCTGTCTGAAATCGAAGAGCAGTATAGTATCGAGCCGTTATATTTGACCTGCCCAAGAATAGACTTAAGAACAGTGCTTTTACCGGCGCCGTTTGGCCCTATAATCGCAGTCAGCTCCCCGCATAGAAATTTAAAACTGATATTTTCCACTGCTGTATGTTTATCATATTTTACCGTCAAATTTTCAATGACAGTACAGCATTGGCCGCAGGGATTTTCCTTGCCGCATTTAATATTTATTTCGTTCACTCGAATGCTTTTTTCAATACTGAAAGATTTTTACGCATAATGTTTATATACGCGTTTTTGTCGTCATCACCTGTAACAGCAGGATCAAGTGTATATACAGTAGCTCCGGTTTCCTTCGCTATGGTGCCGGCAGATGATGAAGGATATTGCGGCTCGGCAAATAGAGTTTTTATCTTTTCTTTTCTGACGATCTCAATAGTTTCTGCTATTTCCTTCGCCGACGGTTCGCTGCCCGGCTCTCTTTCAATGACCGCAGCGATTTTAAATCCGAATTCCTGCGCGAAATACGGAAATGCTTCGTGAAATGTAATTATTTTTCTACCTCTGTATTGATTAAGGCTTGCGATCATTTCTATTTTTAAAGCTTCAAGCTGTTTTGTATATCTCAAAGCATTCTCTTTATATTGACCCGCGTTTTTTGGATCTGCTGTAGTCAAAGCATTTTGACAGTTATTTACCATAACTATCGCGTTGCTTACGCTTACCCATACATGAGGATTGTCGCCTTCCTTGCCGCGTATTAATTTAATGTCTTTTGAAAGCTCAGCAATTTTCATAGCAGGAAATTTTTCGGTTATTTTGTTCAGAAAGGATTCCATGCCTGCGCCATTAACAAGGAAAATGCCGGCCCGTTCGATGCGCTTCATATCTTCAGAGGTTAAGCTGTAATCATGAAGACACCCGGTGACAGGGGGCGTCATATTGATAACCTTAGCACCTTTAACGCCGTCGGCGACATTCCTAGCGATAATATAAACAGGATAAAACGAAGCTACGATCTGAAATTTTCCATCTTCAGTTTTCGCACCGTCTTTCGCGCACCCGATAGCCATTAAAAATAAAATTACAACGAATGCAATCAACGATGTTCTTTTCATAACCTAACCTCCTGGTTTATTTAAGTTTTCTAAAAACAAGAGCCTTCCCGTATCTGCGGAGATGAGATTTTTATACGCGGTTATTGATAGCATAAAGCATGACACTAATAATCTATTATTAAAAAATAATTGACAAACGATACGGAAAAAATAAAACGCAAATGAATCGCGTTTACAAAATAAACGGTAAAATAATTATTTTATTTGTCAACTATAAAACGCAAACAAATTGCGTTCTGTAAAATTCAGGGATGGGGATTTATGTTAATAAAGGAATCATCCGGTCCGCCAGGCAAAAAATTTCTTATACCTGGTAAATATCTTATTGTAATGGCGGTAATCGTTCTGTATATAATACTCGACTCCGTACAGATAGACTATTCTTTATACGATTTCTCAGCTCTGTATAAGCTGAATTTATTTTTTTGGGGAATATTCATACAGGCATTCCCGTTTATTCTCTCAGGCGCACTTCTCTCTTCATCTATTCAGATATTTTTTAACCGCGAGAAATTCGACGCGCTTGCCGGCTCTTCAGGCAAAGCATCTTTGCTTTTTCCTCTTATTGCTTCATTCATTCTGCCTGTATGCGACTGTTCGTCTGTAACTGTTGCGGCAGGCTTTGTTAAAAAAAACCTCCCTTTGAGATCGGTTATTATCTACCTGCTTGCCGCTCCCATAGTAAATCCAATAGTGATTGCAGCCACAATATTCGCTTTCCCCGGAAAAACTGAGATGGTAATTATACGGATTGCTATCGGTTTATTAACCGCATTTATTGTAGCCTTAATTATGCACAGGATATTCGGAGGGCCGAATGCATCATATATCCGTCAAAGTAATCATGAACATAAAATTTGCGGATGTGAACATTGCGCTGCTGAGATAAAAATTGCTCTAAATATGCCGTTAATATCAAAATTACGTATGCTTCTGCTGAACACCGGCGATGAATTGTTCCATGTTTTGCCTTATATAATTGCAGGTTCTCTTATATCCTCCATGTTCCAGCTATGGATACCTAAAAGTATAATACAATCCAACAGCGCCTTTGCAGGGATTTTTTTACAGACCGGTATAATGCTGTCCGCCGCGTTTTTACTTTCCCTGTGCTCCACCTCTGACTCTTTTGTAGCGAGATCTTTTTACGGCCATTTCACGGCAGGCCCTGTTTTGGGTTTTATGATCCTGGGGCCAATGATAGACGTAAAAAACGTAATAGTGCTTTCATCATATTTTAAAAAACGTTTTGTGGCAATTCTTACCTTGCTCATATTCTTCACTGTTTATCTATTAATAATTTTATTATCATTTTTATTTAAAGGTTTGCTATGACCGGATCAGGCAAAATAAACGCTGTAATCCTTTTCAGGGCATTGCTGCTCATAATATATTGCGCGTTTTTTCTGAATATAATACTAAGCGGCTCTGTGGCTAAATATGTTCATCCTCGCTATAATATATTTTTAATTATTTCATGCGCAGTATCCGCAGTAATAATTACCGTAATGCTCCTGTCCGTTAAATCTCATTCTCATGCTAAAATTTCCGCAGGCCGGATTATATTGCTTATCCTCCCGCTTCTGTTCGCTTTTACAACACGAAACATGGACACAAATTATTCGGATAATTTTTCTTCAGCAGGCGGCGCCTCGAAATACCCGGATACAAACAAAGAAATGCCGGCTGAAATGCTTCCCGATTTCATCCTTGACGCAAGAGAAAAGGACAGCATAAACATGGTTGAGAAACATTTTGTACCGATTATCGACGATATTTACAATAATCCTTCCGTATATCAAGGTAAGTCGATCTCCGTTTCAGGGATAGTGTTAAAAAGAAAATACGCGGACAACAAAGAAGAATTCGCTGTAGCTAGAATGATGATGATTTGCTGCGCTGCAGATGTTCAGCCAGCGGGATTCATCTGCAGGTATAAAGACGCGACTTCAATAGCGGCGAACGTGTGGTATAAAATATCCGGAGTAATAGAGATAATCAATTTAGAGAAATCCGATATACCAGTAATAAAGGTCATGGAAGCCGTAAAGACCGTTAAACCGGCAAATCAATATGTTTATCCATTTTAAATGCTAAGGTATCGGTTCTAAAAGTGAGCGGCTATTCCCCGCCCCTTTTATTAGCGCCTGGCATGGAACTAATAAATATTGCTTGATTATATAAACATAAATAAATACAGGTTTTTTATGAGGCCAAGATTATCCGAGTTCAGAAAAGAGTTAGTAAGCTTACTAGATGAAAAAGGTATTCCTTTAAGCGTAAAAGACATACACTCGGTTAACAAAGACGTTGATCTTTCCACTGTTTACAGAGCGCTTGAATACCTTGAATCTACAGGTGCGATAAAATCCATTATTATCCCATGCAACTGCGGCCAATTCCGTTATTATCATACGGATAAAAAACATGTTCATTATCTGCATTGTGAAAAATGCCACACTTTCTATTCTGTACCGTACTGCGGCCTTAATAAAATTGAAAAAGATATTCATAAAAATTTTAATTTTGAGGTCACAAATCATATTCTGTTTTTCTTTGGTAAATGCCAGAATTGCGTCCAGTCAGAATAGTTTTTTTGTGATGCTATTGCATAGCTTTCAGCCATTGTTTACATTTTGTACATGATATTGCATGTTTGAATAATTCTTTCATTTGTTTCATTTTAAATAATCACAATAATTTTAAGACCGGCACAAATTATATTCATTGCTTAAAATTGTTAAAAATGCTTGATCGATTTTTTATTTCAAAGCGTAATACCTCGACGCTTATGTCGAGGATGAAGGCATTGAAATATTAAATTTTAATAGATATCCGGAAAAAGATCTGTGAAAGCTTAACAATAGGCATCAAAAAGAGGACTTGATGTTTGAATTGAAATTTGATGAAACATTATGCGCGGCCTGCCCTACAGGCGCGTGCCTGGCAAAGTGCCAGTATATGGAGATCGGCCCTCCGGCTTGCGGGCGGATGTCTCGTAAGACAGCTCTTTCTCGCCGGCGAAGGCGATGGAGACGCTGCAGTTTTTGTTCTGGGCATGATCGTTGGAGCCGGAATAGCGCATAAGTTCGGCAAGGCAAGCTCCGCTACCGGAATCGGGCCTCACAGCATTGCAGCTGTAGTTACAGGATTTATTGTCTGTCTGTTTTTTGGTTTTACAATGAGAAAAAAAATCGCATAAGGAGATAAAATAATAGCAACAACAGTTGACGCAAGAGGGCTTTCATGCCCTCAGCCCGTAATTTTAGTTTTAAATGAAATTAAAAAGGGAAAAGATAAAGATATAATAATTCTTGTCGATACTGATACATCCAAAGAAAATGTAAGCAGTGCTGCTGAAAATCAGGGGTGCAAGACAAACGAAATTTTATCTGAAAGCAGTGGATTTAAAATTTCGATCACAAAAGCATAAAAATTTTTGTTTAAATTTTTTAAAAATAAAAAAGAAGATCGCGGGTTATCCGTTGAGCGAGGCATATTTGTTTTTCAGAATACCAGCGAAGTCATAGAAGCGGAAAAAATTCAGTAAGGGTCGTCCACGATTGGAGTAAAAAAATCCATTGTCTGGATGAGAGCAAGGTCATCCGATACTTTGTAAACACCGGCATCATCCGCACGGTCAAGACCAAAGCGCTCTGTCCATGTCCTCCGTACCGACTTTGGAGGCTCAGCCTGCGCCTGTAACAGTTTTCGTGAGACATGGTCTTGTGGGTTCCGCCATTTTTCTGTCCTCTATATTACGAATTTTATTTTAATGATTGATATATACAGTAACTGTTTTTTAAAAAAATCACAAACATATATCATTGCCCGTGCTTTTTCATTTTTTCCAGCGCTGAATTGAAATGCCGGTCAATTTTTTCCGAAAGCTTGATTATTTTTCGAAACTCCGATGCAATATCATTGAAACCGGATTTCATTGTTTGTTTATGCCATTTTTTTAGATCATCAACATGATCCAGATTGTGCTTTATGAGATATGGAATAAGCGTCCTGAGCTGTTCCGGATCAAATCCGGCATGATCTTTTTCATGCTCATGTTCATGACTGTGTCCGTGATCGTGATGATGCCCGTTATCTTCATGCATTGTTTTTACCTCCCGCATCCCTTAGTATTATAATTATATAATTGTCAACCATGTTGATTTCCTCAACTCTACAATCTTCAAGTCTTATTCCATCATCAAAGACTATATTTGAAAGCTAAAATATCATATTTTTTTTTAAATATTTATTAGTTTGTTTTTATTAAAATAACCCGTGAGTTGATGAAATCAATTTTTTCGATTACTGCTTTTATCACTTTTTCTTCTTCAAAAAGACTTGATAAAACTATATTGTTATCATCAATTCTTAATGTCGCGGTATTCGCAAAAATTTGTTCTTCTTTTGAATTATTTTTTATCCAAACAGTTGGCATGCACATTTTTTCACCCCCGATTTTTCATTTAAAAAATAATTAATCCGATCTGCCTAAGCTTTTTTATTCCTAGAATTTTCAACAGCCTTATGCAAATTGTTGGCGGCAAGCAGCGCGTAGTGCTGATCCTCTTCAGGCAGACCGCCTATTGTATCCAGAATGGTTTCATTTGAAATTTTTTTTATTTCGTCCGGCGTTTTCCCAAATGCAAGTTCTGCTGCCAGGGAGCCGCAAATCATGCTCGGACCGCATCCGTCAGTCTGAAATGACGATTCCCTGACTGCACCTTTTTCGAATTTCAGGAAAATTTCCATAGTATCGCCACATGGGCCTTTAATACAGCCGTATCCGTCCGAGTTTTCCATTGGCCCCATATGCGTTGGATTGTTCCATGTGTCAAATGCCTTTTGGCCGTAATCCTTTAGTGTATCTTTATATATCCTTTCCTGTAATTCATTTACAAAATCATCAAGACGATCAGACATTTTTTCCTCTTCATTTATAATATAGCATTAGGGTTTCAAATTCTGAAAATTTTATCAGATTTATAGAGATAGAGTATTCAGAAAAATTGTTTCTATAATCAATTTTTATTTTTTTTATAAAAATTATCTATTGCTTCCTTCAGTGTATTTATTGCAAGTAAAGCGCAATGTTTATGATCATCAGGCAGCCCTCCTAATGAATCAAGCACATCCTGCTGCGTGTAATTCCTGATCTCGTCAATATTTTTACCTTTGACCATCTCAGCTACCATACCTCCTGCAGCGATGGATGGCTGGCACCCGTCTGTCTGGAATGAAGAGTCAATGATTATGCTGTTATTCGTTTTAAGAAATATCTCCATAGTGTCTCCGCACGGGCCTGTAATTCTGGCAAATCCGTCCGGCGCCTCAATCCTTCTATTGTCTTTTGCCCTCAAAAAAAGATCAATTGCTTTATCCGTATAGAGCGATCTTAGCTGAGCAATAATCTGTTTTTTAAATCTTTCATATTCAGGCGACTTATTTTTAAATACTCCTATGCTTTCAAGGCCTTCATCTGCCCATTTTTCAATGGCACTTCCGAGTTCAGTCGATAATTCTTTTTTCCCCATAAACCTCCTCATATTTATCTTGACTTGTGAAATTATGGTCATTATATTGGTAATGAAAATCATTTTCAACTAATATTTTCAGCAAGGAGCAATAAAATGGCTGTTAAAGTACATAAATCCAAATGTACCGGTTGCGGCGCATGCGCAGATGTCTGTCCGGTAGAGGCAATTAAAGTAAATGATATAGCTAAGGTAGATGAAAATGAATGTACTGAATGCGGAACATGTATTGATGAATGCCCCAGTGAAGCTTTATCGCTGTAATCTGGATTAAAAAATTACAAATCTGTCGTTGTTATTGTTGCCATAGGCTGAGGTGAGTACTGAGGTATCATTTTACAAGATATTATTGAGTTGCTTCGCATTTTAAAATGCTGGCATTCTCGATGTAAGTAACACGTGCATGATGAGCCTTTTTTTGAAGATCAAAGCCGGGAGATAAGCCGGTAAAATATTAGTCAAGACTAGTGCGTCGATGTTTAGATTAAAATTCAAAGTCTATCGAAAATCAATAATATCTTGGAATATATAGTTAAGAATTCCAATAAGATTTTCTGAAATATTCGGAAAGGAAATTCCATGTTTGAATTGAAATTTGATGAAACATTATGCGCGGCCTGCCCTACAGGCGCGTGCCTGGCAAAGTGCCAGTATATGGAGATCGGCAAAGATGAGGCCAAACAGGAGATGCTGAAGATCTGCCGGGGAGAGGACTCCAGGGTGCTTCATGACTGCGTGACATGTTATGCCTGTGAAGAATACTGCAGGCGCGGCAATCACCCGTTTTATCTTATCACTCAAAGAAGAGAAGATAAGGCGATTTTAACAGCGCCCAGGGCGATCAACCGGCAGTGGATCAATATCGGGGAGCCACGCGGCAGAATTGAAACAGGCAAAATTAAAGCAAAGGCACTGTCATTCGGGTTTATGCCCCAGTTCAGGGATATTGTGAAAGGCAGGCTCTTTGAGGATGTAATGCCGTCATGGTTTTTCGGTCAGGAATTTTTCTGTAATATGGTCTATGTCCATTTTGCCAATACAAAGACTTTTAAGGAGCGCATGCCTGTTGTTATCGAGAATATTCGAAAACTGGGAGTTAAAGAAGTAATATTTATGCACGATGAGTGCTACGCTGCATTCACATCACTGGCGCCTGCTTATGGCATGGAGGTGCCCTTTAAATCGGTACATTACTTTGAGTATTTATATAATCGTTTACAGGAACTGAAGGATGAGATCCGGCCCCTTCATATTAAAGTGGCCTATCAGAGGCCCTGTTCAAACCGGATGTGCGAAAATACTCATCACTATGTCGCTAAAATCATGAAGCTTATCGGTGCTGAACTGGTCGAACGAACCTATCAGGACGAAAACTCCCTGTGCTGCGGAAGCATATTCAGGGCCATGTACGGATACGATCTGTTTACAGATGTGCAGACAAGGAATATCAGGGACATGGTGGAAAGCGGTGCTGAATACTGCGTATTCAACTGTCATGGCTGCGAAAATGCCCTTAGCGCAAGGGTGTCTAAAGCCGGGATCAAACCCATACATATAGTGGAACTATGCAAAATGGCTATATGCGAAGGAACGGATAAATAGGGAGTATATTATGAGCGAAATGATTCAAGCGCTGGAGAATGTTGTAGGGAAACAGTTCGTCTCAAATCAGGCGGAAGAACTATACTTCTACGGGCGTGACTCCGGATTAATGCCGGCACATAAACCGGATTGTGTTGTGCTGCCAGGGACAGTAGAAGAAATACAGAAAATCGTAAAATTCGCAAATGAGAATAAGGTGCCCATAGTACCGGTCGGTGCAGGCATGTCTCTGACCGGACTTTGCATTCCGCTCAAAGGCGGCATTGTCCTGGATATGAAGAGGATGAACCGCATACTGGAGGTTCAGGAAAGGGCCCGTTACGCGGTCGTGGAAGGCGGCACTTCCACAGGGAAGCTGAAAGCTTATCTGGATGACAATCATCCCAGGCTGCGTTACAGCATTCCGGATTCCCCTGCCACATCGACCATTGCCGCCAATGTGATGATACACGGACAGGGACGCCTCACCCAGCAGTACGGTTTTAATTCAGATATGGTCTCCGGCCTTGAAGTGGTACTGCCGAACGGAGAGATATGCCCCATTGGGTCCAATGCCCTGTCACAGTACTGGTTTACCAAAGGAGCGCCTATTCCCGACCTTTCCGGATTGTTCCTGGGCTGGTTCGGCACAACCGGGATCATCACTAAAGTAGGCATTAAACTTTACCCCAGAAAAAAAATGCGTGATGTGGAGATTTTCATAACAGACAGCCCGGACTTTATTCCGGATATCATTTATGAAATCACGCATACGGAGATGACGGAAGACATCAATATTTTTGCCCAGCCGCTTCCTGTAATTTTTAAAGGTAATCATCATATTGTTATATATTTTACAGGGGATACGGACGAGGAACTGGAATTCAAGAAAAAAACGGTCTTCCATGCACTGGATCCTTTCATCCGGAACAAGGATGGAGGATTTATGTCAGTAGCAGCCGGAATGAAAACAACGCTTCTTGATATGCCCCAGCAAAGCGCCAGCACTTTTGCGGATGTAACCAAGGGCGGCGGATTTGAGTATTCCGGCCCCATTATCCTGGTTGAAAAATATCCCCAGTGCTCCCGGAAGCTGGATGAACTGGCAGAAAAGCACGACCTGAAATACCATGCTACTGCCCGGATCATAGGACGCGGACATGCAATGATGTTCGCCTTTTCATTTACATTTAACCGTGCTGACAGCGATATGATGAAAAGGGCGGCTGCAGCAGTTCACGAAGCAAGCCGGTATGCACTGGACGCAGGGGGTGTTTTCTGGAAGCCCACTGTTGATGAACAGAAGATTTTACTCGATAAGATGAATCCTCAAACGCGTCGTCTTATGCAGATCATCAAAAAAAACCTGGATCCGGAGGGCATCATGAACCCCGGCAACTGGGAGGTCGGTTAAATGAAATACGAGGAAATACTCCACCGCTGTTTCCGCTGCGGCTGGTGTAAATTTACAAGCGACTATTCGGAATTCAACTGCCCTTCGTACAGAAAATACCGGTTTGATACTTTCGCCCCGGGCGGAAGAATGTGGCTTATTCGTGCATGGCTGAACGGCGACATAAAGAACAGTGAGCGTTTTCAGGAGATCATATTTTCCTGCGCAACCTGCGGAAGCTGCACAGTGCACTGCGCCTTTCCGTTTAAAGAAGATCTTGTCAACATCTTTACAGCGGCAAGGGAGGAAATAGTCAACCAGGGGCATATCCCTGCTCTGGTAAAAAGTTATTTTGAAAATGTTTACAGGCACGGCAATCCCTACAAGGAGCCTGCGAATGAAAGGGGAGCCTGGGCAAAGGATACGCCTGTTGAGGCTTACAAGGGACAGGAATATCTTTTTTATACAGGCTGTGTCGGTTCCTATGACGAGCGCGGGAAAAAGATCGCGCAGGCTGTCGGCACAGTCCTTGTTAATGCAGGGGTCTCTATGGGAATACTCGGAGAACGGGAAATGTGCGACGGCAATGAGGTGAGAGTTCTCGGTGAAATTGGGCTCTTTAAATACCTGGCCGAAAAGAACATCAATCTTTTCGGGGAACTGGGGATAAAGAAGATCATTACCCTTGATCCCCATGCCTTTTATGCTTTCAAGAAAGAATACCCCGAACTTGGCGGAAAATTCAAGGTCTATCATTACACACAGATACTTGCCTCACTTATAGACTCCGGGAAGCTGGCTTTTATAAAGCCTTATAATGTCAAGATAACCTATCATGATCCGTGCTATCTTGGACGCCACAGCAGCGAGTTTGAAGCGCCGAGGAAGATCCTGCGCGCAATACCAGGACTTGAACTGATTGAGATGAAGCAGTCTCGGGAGAACGCTTTCTGCTGCGGCGGAGGCGGGGGGAACTTCTTCACCGATATACTCGGCGGAGGGCAGGACAGCCCCAACCGTATCCGGATAAGAGAGGCATTTGAAACCGGCGCCGGCATTGTGGCAGTAGCCTGTCCACAGTGCGCCAAGATGCTGGATGACGGGATCAAATCCGAAGATCTGGATGAGAAACTGCAGGTCATGGACATCGCGGAAATCGTACTAAAGGCAACGGCATAGAGACAACGGATTTTATATTATAGCGTAAAATGTTAGAAAAATTAAAAAAACAATATTTGCTATATTTACAAATAATTTCGATATGATTATTATTTTAATGAACGTTATAGCCAGAAGTTCTAATAATTTTTTACTTTAATTATATTTATTAATACTTACTCAGGTTGACTGACTTTTTAAACAAACTACATAGACGAACCGATAAAATAAAAGTCAGCCAAGATGAGCACTTATGTAACGATTTAAAATTATAATTGACCTATTGGCTATGATACAGAATTTATCAGGAGCAATTGTATCATACTATTTGATGTGAATAATCAGTTGTCCGGCCGGCACGTGAGGGCATTAAATCAACAGGAGAGTAAGCAAGAATATGAAAAATGATCCGTTAACACCTTATGGGAATAAACCCATGGTTACTCCGATTGTTTCCGCTGTAAATTATCAATATACATCATTTGAAGTGTTGCGCCAGATTACAGACGGAGAGATAGACGGCTATACATATCATCGCGATGATAATCCTACTGTACGCACTGTGGAAAGAAAAATCGCCTTACTGGAAGAAGCTGAGGACTGCGTAATATGTACTACAGGAATGGCAGCCGCTACCATGACATTCCTTACTTATTTAAAACAGGGTGATCATCTTCTTACGTTTCATGATATTTACGGGGCAAACTATAAAGTATCTTTAATCCTTGAAAAATTCGGCGTGGAAATAACATGGCTTGATGCATTGGATTATAAAAAAGTTCAGGAAAATATAAAAGAAAACACAAGAATGATATTTTGTGAAACTCCAAGCAACCCCCTGATAAAGGTAATTGATATTAAATATCTTCGGGAACAGGCTGAACGCAATAATATTATGCTTGTGGTAGATAATACATTTGCCACTCCTTATCATCAAAAGCCGTTGAAAATGGGAGTTGATCTTGTAATTCACAGCGCCACGAAAGGGCTGGGAGGTCACAATGATCTGATGGCTGGAGCCATTGCATGTGCAACAAAAGAACAGTATGACAAATTATGGTTTACCAGACAGGCTATTGGAACAACTCTTGATGCTTTTTCCGCTTCACTTCTTGAAAGAGGCTTAAAAACCTTTGAGATCCGTGCACAAAAAATGTCTGAAAACGCTTTACAAATAGCGTCCTTTTTAAAAGATCACCCAAAAATAACGAAAGTTTATTACCCGGGCCTTGAAACTGACATAGGTCATGAAACAGCTAAAAAACAGATGAAAAACGGCTTCGGTGGCATGCTCGCTTTTGATGTAGGCGACACGCAGGATCACGCCAAAAAATTTGTTGAAAGCCTGAAAAGCATTATTCACGCAGTAAGCCTCGGGTGCACAGAAAGTCTTGTATGTCTGCCTGTACTTACTACCATGCTTTACATGCCGCCTGAGCGCAGGACAACCTTCGGAGTAAAACCAAATACAGTCAGAATGTCTGCAGGAATAGAAAATATTCAGATCATTTTAAATGACCTGGAGCAGGCATTAAAAAATGTATAGAAAGTTGTATTCTTATAGTATTTTTTCCAATTTTTTAATATGAGTATTGACAAAAGGCAAATACGGCATTATATTGATAATGGAAATCATTTTCATTTAAAGTTTTTAATTTTATAAAAATGAAAGTTTTAAACAGGAGGATTTTAAAATTGCGGGGACGCGGACGAGGGCCATGGTGGCATAATAAATTTCAGGAATATGGCTGGAGAATAACTCCAGGCAGGGAAATCATCATGGATGTTCTTCACAATACGAAAGAGCATATAAACGTGGCTGATATTTATATAAAAGCCCATGCAATAAATCCCGCAATCGGACTTACTACTGTTTACCGGACACTCGAAATGCTGGAAAAAACCGGGCTTGTACAAAAATTCGATTTCGGAGACGGGATGGCCAGGTATGAGCTTATCAATAACCCGGGTGCCAAGGATCATCACCATCATCTTATCTGCATGACTTGTAAAAGAATAATTGATTATACTGAATTCATTAATGATGAGGTTGACTTTATCGAAAAGACTCAAGGAAAACTTTCTAAGAAATATAATTTTAAAATAACGGGGCATATGATCAATTTTTACGGATTATGCGAACAATGCAGTAAGACAACAGCTTAGCTCTAAAATTTTTTTAGCTTTTCATTGAAAATGGTTTTCATTTGCAAAATTTGTTAAAATAAGGAGGCAAATTATGCCAGCAGGAAACGGAACAGGCCCCAGAGGACTAGGCCCAATTACAGGACGCGGCACAGGCTACTGTGCAGGATATTCGGCACCCGGATATGCCAATCCCGTAACAGGCGGAGGTTTTTATGGACGCGGCAGAGGCCGCGGAGGAGGCGGCGGCAGAGGCTGGAGAAACCAGTATTATGCTACAGGCCAGCCAAATTGGGCGCGCGGTGGCTACAGGCCATATCAGGAAACGTATGGATATGACCATGGATATCCAGCACCCGAGTTGACAAGAGAAGCAGAGGCAAAGATTCTTAAAGAACAAGCTGAGTTTATGCAAAAGGAAATCTCTGCAATACAAGACAGAATAAAAGAACTTGGAAATATTGCTTCAGTTCAAAAAGACAAATCCTGAACACAAGGCAAGATTTAAAACTGAATCAGCTCTGCAATTGATATCGAAGCTGATTCAGAATATTTTTAATAATTTATTTAAAAAAAATGATAAGGCTTGCAGACAGACAGATTGTCATCTCAGATTTTAACCTGAAAGGTTTTCAGACTGTCGAAAAAGTACAAAACCATGAAGGGAAAACACACAAAATATTATCAGGCGATTTTGATATTGTGGGTATTTATCTTAAAGAGTTTAACTTTCATGTAAATGTTTTTGAGTATGAACATCAAAAAATATATTCAGCCATAAGAAATTGTTCCGTAAAGTAAATTTGTATTCATTATTATTTTAGAATTGCTTAATCTGATCATGAAAGGTTTTAGCATTTTTATAAAAATGCAAATAATTTTAGGTGACCTCTGCAATGGACCTTAAAATAGTCCAATCGGGACTTATCGAGATAACAAAGGAGGAGGGGGTTAAAGATAGCAGGCCGTCTTCCTCCCTGATTATTACCAATGGATGTAATGTATTGATCGATACCGAGCATCCGAAAGAGGATGGCGTAGAGTTCGAACAAGCCCTTCTTCGGACAGGTTTATCTTTTGATGATGTCGATTACATTATCTTTACCCATCTGCATCCTGATCACATGGGTCATAAAGACAAGTTCAGGAATGCAGTGTTCATCTTCCAGGGTTCTGAGCGATTTACTTTCTATTTCAAGAACGATAAGAAACTTGTCTTGAATGGATCCTGCCTGCTTCGTTTTAAAAAAAGCTGCGAACCTGTAGTTAAATATACATCCGATATTCCGGATTTGGCATTACTTGATGATAAACTATATATTCATCTGATACCTGGTCATACCATGGGATCAATTGTAATATTCGCTTCCATTAACAAGAAAGTTCATGCTTTTGCAGGTGATGCTTTTCTTAATAAGGATTATTTTGAAAGAATGGAACCGCCAGGATCTTCCTGGGATCCATCCAGGATTCCTGAACAACTGCTTTTCATTAAAGAAAATGCGGATGTAATAATTCCAGGCCATGGCGAATTAATAACTATTGACCGATTAAAGAATTGATAGCATAATTGATACTTTCAAGTTAATTGAAATAATCCCTGATTTTTTAAAGAAGGAGATGACATGGGGGCAAAAACAAAAATTGGTATAATAATCTGTGACCGTTACCGCAGGTGTGCAGGCGGAAAATGCTTCAGATCATTAATGAACAGAGAAGGTGCCTTTAACCGGTACAGGGATATGGAAGTTGAAGTCGTTGGGTATACTAGTTGCGACGGTTGTCCCGGCGGTAATGTTGAATATGCTGTGGAGGAAATGAAGGGAAACGGAGCGGAGTCGATACATCTTGCTACCGGGCTGGTTGTGGGATATCCTCCATGTCCTTATATCACAAACTTTCATGACTTTATCAAAACAAAGTATGAACTCGAAGTCGTTTATGGCACTCATCCCATACCTCAAAAATACCTGAATATGCACAACAAGTTGGGCACATGGGATAATCCTGAGTGGAAAAAAATTATTCAACCGACATTTGCGGATGAGGAAACTCGTGTATCTTATGATTAGCAAATAAATAATAACTGCATTAAAAATAAAGTATATGGAAAATCAGAAAAAACTATATTTCGAAGACGACATCCGCATCATGCGGATTGCCGAAGAATCCCGTTTGCCCGGCAAAAACAGGGTGGAAGAAATAAAAAACTATGCGCGTTTTTCAGGCATTAAACGCATTGGTATTGCAAATTGTATAAGCTTGCAAAAAGAAGCAAACAAGCTTAAACAGGCTCTCGAAGAGGAATTTGAAGTATTTGCTGTCGATTGTAAAATCGGTAAAATCCCATCAGCAGAACTTTTAAACAATCAATCCAGAGGTTTCTCATGCAATCCTGCAGGGCAGGCTGATTATCTCGCACAAAACAATACAGAACTAAATATTTTATTTGGACTTTGCATGGGACACGATATTGTTTTCAACAAGAAGTCCAAAGCCCCTGTAACTACTCTTATTGTAAAGGATAGAGAACATAAACATAATCCCTACAAGGAATTTGAAGATAATTAATATTTATGAAATTAAAGCTAGATTGCGTACCATGCCTTATCCGTCATTCAATCGAAGCTGCACGGTTTATTTCCAATGACGAATCTTTTCAAAAGTTAATTCTTGACAGCGTGTTGAGTACGCTGTTGAATACAGACCTTTCAAAATCACCGCCTGCTCTGGCTAAACTGATACACAGAAAAATCAGGGAAATATCCGGAATTGCTGATCCATATAAAAAGGCAAAAGAAGGATTTAATGCCCTCGCATCGTCGCTCATGAATGAACTTGCTGTGCAGATAAACCGGTCTCACGATCCCCTCGCTTCTGCCGTAAAACTGGCAATAGCAGGGAATATCATTGACAGCGGAGCCAAGACAGGGCTTTCGGAAAAAGAAATAAAAGATACGGTAAATAGCGTTTTTACTGAAACTGTTATGGGCGATATTGATGAATTCAGTAAAAACGCGCTTAAAGCTAAAGATATTTTATTTCTGGCGGATAATGCCGGAGAGATTTTTTTTGACCGTCTGCTTATTGAGAAGCTGGGCCATCCGAATATAACGCTTGCTGTACGGGGAAATCCGGTGATAAACGATGCGACCATGGAGGACGCGGCAGCAGCGGGACTGGATAAAGCAGTAAAAGTTATAGAAAACGGATCTGATGCGCCAGGCACAATTGTTGAAGAATGCAGCGACGAGTTCCGCAGATATTTTGCAGAAGCGGACATGGTGATATCAAAGGGACAGGGAAATTACGAAACTCTTTGCGATGAGAAAAAAAATATTTATTTTTTGCTCAAGATCAAGTGCCCGGTAATTGCGGAACATACCGGATTTCCTGTAGGTTCCGGCGCAGTAATCCGGTCAGCACAATATTCAATTTAATCATTATGAGGAATATTATAATATGTCAACTAACGCATTCGAATATTATAATCTTTTAAATGTGGCAAAAGATGCATCTGCTGAAGAGATTAAAAAAGCATTCAGAGCTCTTGCGCATAAATTCCATCCGGATAAAAACAGCAATAAAGATGCTGAAGAAAAATTTAAGGAGATCAGCAAAGCCTACGAAGTGCTAATAAATCCTGAGACAAGATCATTGTATGACAGAACAGGAATAGATGATTACAATAAATTCAGGAATAGTGAGTTTGGCGGAAATCCTTTCGCGAATTTTAACGGTTTTCATGGCCGCGGAATGGGCTGCGGATTTGGAAGAGGATGCGGCTTCAGAAATTTCCATAATAACCGGATGGGTAACTTTTTTAAAAATGAGATTGCAGTACATAATATTTCAATTAGTGCAGAAGAAGCAAGTAAGGGTATTGAAATATCCGTAAAACCCGGCAATACCTATTTGGATAAAGCGGTTAATATTAAATTGCCTGGCGGGATACAAGACGGGGCTGTCATAAGATGCATTGATCAAAATTATGAAAACGAATTTTATATAAAAATAAATTATACTTAAATAAAACTTCTTTTTGGAACATGTTGATGGGAAAACATTTTGACTTATTATCGAATGTTGTTTACGGTCCTGTCCCGTCCCGCCGGCTTGGCCGGAGCCTCGGCATTAATAATATTCCCCCGAAATACTGCACGTATTCCTGTGTATATTGCCAGCTCGGGAAAAAAAAATTGGTATAAACAGACAGTTTTTTTATAATCCGGTTTTTCTGCTAAAAGAAACTGAAAAACGAATAGCTGAAATTTAAAGAAAACGACGATATGCGTGAAGATAGTTTGAGATCATATTTTTCCAAGGCTGAATCAAACTGGGAAGTTATCAAAAAATTATCCGATACGCTCCAAAATATATAGATTCTTCGGATGGTGGTTTATTTTTGCAGGAGGAATTACTATTTTCAGCGTTTGCCCTATATGCGGGCAAACGGGCTGCCCGATAGGGCACGACAGGGATTTTCGCATGTATGCTGTCTTTGCTTAAAACAGGAGGTAAACATTATTTTAATGCTATAAAGAGATTATTTAAATAAACAGAAGAATAATTCAACAATGTGCTTTATATTCATAGTTGTTTAAAATGATTATAAATTTAAATTTTGCTAATTAAAAAAATACTTATCAAAGGTTTTAAAAATGAATAATAATACAGTTAAAAATCTCCCGGTAAATATGGGACGAATGAATGATCCTGACGGAGCGGCTTCCATAACCGGATTATGCGGGGATACAATGGAGATGTATCTAATCATAAATAATAATAAAATTTCCGAATCCTGGTTTTTTACAAACGGCTGCGCTTCATCAATAGCAGCCGGTTCTGCCACTGCTGAATTGGCGAAAGGCAAAGAAATTAATGAGGCGCTGAGTATTTCCCCGGCAGACATTATCAACCAACTTAAAAACAACCCGGTATTTGAGATTCACTGTGCAATTCTGGCTGTGATGACTCTGGATAAAGCTATTGCTGATTATATTTTACGCATGGAAAGAATGTAACCCGTCAGTGCGTTTTTTACGCATCCGGCAACTGAAATATTTAATGAAAAAATTTTAAAAATTCAGCTATATAAGGCCATTGCAATTTATAGATTATCTTTTACGTAAAAACAATCATTTGTTTATGGATAATATCGCAATTATAATTTTATCCTGTATTGCATATTGCAATTTAAGAACAAATAAAAGCTTGCAATATGCAATCCAAACATAGCTAATTATAACAATAATACAAATAGTCATATAAGATTTTAAAAGAATACCGCAACTTTACCAAATCATAATAACAATTAAATCAAAAACCTAATAATTTCTATATTTTGTTAATATTTATCTCACTATTTATTATAATCACTAAAATTTGGCACGGATTATGCATAATAAACATGTATTATAATAACTTATTGACCAAAGGCAGCAGGTTATTTGGGTCAGAAGAAAGTTATTTATAATATAGTTAAATTTTACAACTGGAGAAAATCAATGATTGCCCTTTCAAGTACAGACGGGACTCTGGACGGCAGGATGGATGAGAGATTCGGCAGGGCCAAAAAGTTCGTAATATATAATTCTGAAACTCAGGAAAGCAAAGTAATAGACAACAAGCTCAATATGGATGCTCCACAGGGAGCAGGCATTCAAACTGCACAGAATGTTATTAATGCAGGAGCAAAAATTGTTATAAGCGGACATATGGGACCTAATGCGTTCAAGGTGCTTGCTGCTGCAGGCATTGAAGCATACGTTGCTTCGGACATGACCTGCAGTGAAGCGCTTAAAGCTTTTAAAGAAGGAAAGCTAATAAAACTGACAGACGCCAATGTAAGCGGGCACTGGATATAATTTGTCGAAGCAGCAAATAATCTCTAAAATAAAATATAAAAAAAGATAAAAAGCAAATGAAAATAGCATTCGCAAGCGGGAAAGGCGGAACCGGTAAGACTACAATTGCGGTCAATTTCGCTTATCATCTTGCTAAGACCGGACAAAAAGTGCAGTACATTGACTGCGATGTTGAGGAGCCAAATGGACATCTTTTTCTTAAGCCGGCTGCTTTGGAGAAAAAACCTGTAAAAGTAATGGTGCCGGTTGTGGATCCGGACAAATGCACATTCTGCGGGAGATGCGGCGCTGAATGCAGGTTCAATGCAATAGTAAATCTGAAAGATAAAGTTATGATTTTTTCTGAGATGTGCCACAGCTGCGCGCTTTGCGTAAAAATATGTCCTGAAGGAGCGATAAAAGAAGAAGAACGGGAAATCGGGTACATAGAGCAAGGCATGGCAATGAATAAAATCAGCTTTATTCAGGGTGTACTTAATGTAAGCGAACCGATGGCCGGGCCTGTTATTATGGCAGTGAAAAAATATTTTAAAGACGGATATATAAAGATTATAGATGCTCCGCCGGGTACTTCGTGCCCTGTTGTGAAAACTATTGCTGACTCTGATTTTGTTGTTTTTGTCACGGAGCCGACGCCATTCGGACTTCACGATTTAAAAATAGCAGTGTCTGTTGCTATTAACATGGGTAAACCTGTTGGAGTGGTTATTAATAGAGATGGAGAATACCCGCCTTTAAGAGAATATCTTGCCGAGAATAATATCCCATTACTTATGACTTTGCCTGACAAAAAAGAAATAGCTGAGGCTTATGCACGCGGAGAGATTATTCTAAACTCATTCCCGCAATACGCGAAAAATTTTATCATGTTAGAGAATACTATTCTGGAGTTACTTAAATTAAAGGTTATTAAAAATTAAATGGGAAAAATAAAAGAAATCGTCATAGTCAGCGGGAAAGGAGGCACAGGCAAGACTTCTTTGACTGCATCGCTTGCTTTATTGTTTAAAGGCAAGGTCATGGTTGACTGCGATGTTGACGCGGCAAATCTGCATTTGATACTTAACCCGGAAAAAATAATACGCCAAAGCGAATTTACCGGAGGCAAAAAAGCGGATATAGTTCCCGAACGCTGTACAAAATGCGGGGTATGTATTGAATCCTGCCGCTTTGACGCAATATCTCCGGATTTTATCATTGATCATGCTTTATGCGAAGGGTGCGGAGCATGCTTTGCTCTCTGCCCGCATTGTGCAGTTGATTTTTCAGAGCATACAGGGGGCCACTGGTATGTGACGGACATGGGCAATAACGAACGCTTTGTTTACGCTGAAATGCTTCCGGGTGAGGACAATTCCGGTAAACTCGTATCAGCTGTGCGCAATGAGGCGCGCATCGAAGCTGATTCGGTAAACAGCAGTCTTATTGTAATTGATGGGCCTCCTGGCATAGGGTGCCCGGTAATCTCTTCCATAACAGGTACAAAACTTGTAATTGTTGTTACGGAACCAACTCCGTCAGGAATGCATGATCTTGAGCGCGTAATTGCGCTTGCGAATCATTTTAGAATAAAAACCGCTGTCGTGGTCAATAAAAGCGATATCAGTCTTACATGGCTGAACGCGGTAAAAGATTACTGCACTATTAACAATCATTATTTCCTTGGGGAAATACCTTATGAAACCGCGATCACGGAAGCACAGAAGGCAGGGAAGTCCATTATTGAGTATAAGCCAGAATGCGAGGCAAGCATTGCCATTGAGGTTATTTTTGGAAAACTGCAATTGATGCTGGAAAATATATAGCAGAATAGAAGCAGGCATTATTGGTTAAAATATTAATCATAATTTATAAAATAAAAAAGTAATCAATTAAGGAGACTACTATGAAATATGCAATACCAACTTACGGAGGAACACTCTGTGCTCACTTCGGACATTGTGAAACTTTCGCGCTTATTGACACGGACCAGGATGGCAAACTTGTAACCGAAACAAGTGTAACGCCGCCGCCTCATGAACCCGGGCTTTTGCCGAAATGGCTTTCTGAAAAAGGAGTTAACTGTGTAATTGCCGGCGGTATGGGAAGCCGCGCTCAGCAGCTTTTTGCAGCAAACGGCATAAAAGTAGTTACTGGTGCAATGGGCGGCAAGCCGAAAGAAATTGTGGAACAATATCTTAAAGGAGCTCTTCAGACCGGCGCCAATACATGCGATCATTAATTTACCGGGAAAAGAAAAAAGAATTATTGAATAATTATTTTATAATTCTTATTAAGTTGCCCGCTTTAGTATTAAATTATTACTAAGCTCGTTAATTCCATATTTAAAAGAAACAGCTAATGCGTTATTAATATGAAACATGAAATGACAGCAGTGTCGGTTTATAAGGAACGGGTTTCGCCTTTACTTGATGTTGCGAAAAAATTTGCCATATACGAGATCAGAGAAGGTAAAATTAAACAAAAAATCGTTGCTGAAATACATACTGATGATGAATCGCAAAGAATAGATAAACTAAAAGAGATAGGTGTATCTGTAATTATCGGCGGAGCCGTCAGCTGTTTCATGTCTGAAATAATCCATGAAAAAGGACTAAAGCTGTTTTCATGGGTCAGCGGCCCGGTTGACAATATCATTGACTTATATTTGAAGAACAGGTTATATTCAATAATTCCTGATATGCGCAAGTGCAGTCGCGTTAAGCGGCGAAGACAATGCAGACATGAAATCTAAAATTACTGTAATATGTGAAAACAGCGTTTACCTGCCTTTCAGGTTAATCGCCGAGCACGGGCTTTCATTTTATATTGAAAACGATGATGTAACGCTATTCGATACAGGACAGGGTTTGGGCATTATAAATAATTTGGCTGTTACAGGTAAAGACATTCATGCCATACGCCGTATTGTTTTAAGCCATGGACATTATGACCATACGGGCGGGCTGTTCCCGGTATTGAAAGATATCGGCGGAAAAATTCCGGTATATGCCCATCCGGGCATTTTTAACCGCAAATACGCCCATCATTCCGAAATGGGAACGATCATTGAAAGGTATATCGGGATTCAGAAAGAACGGGCAGTGTACGAAAAAGCCGGTGCTGAATTCAGATTTATTAAAGGTTATACTTCCATTACTGAAAAAATATCTGCCCTTTCCGAAGTCAGGAGGCCGTCCAGCTGGAAAAGCTGGGACGTTCGCCTAAAGCAAAATACTGACGGAGAGATTGTTGACGATCCCTTTATGGATGATCTTTCGCTTATCGTGGAAACGGATTCCGGCCCTGTTGTTCTTCTGGGCTGCGCTCACGCTGGGATCATTGAAATACTGAACGATATCTCATCGTGTACCGGACACAGGGAATTTTTTGCAGTTATCGGTGGAACTCATCTTGCGGGTGCGCCGAAAGAATATGTACAAAAAGCTATTGATACATTGAGATATTATAAAGTAAAAATAATTGCTCCCTGTCATTGCAGCGGATTTGAGATAGAATGTTTATTTAAACAGGAATTTAAAGATACATTCTGCCGCGCTTCTGCGGGAACTGTGTTTGAATTTTAGAATGCTAAAGGCATAAATTTAGGTAGAACAAAAATGCCTGTTGATTTTTGAAGCAAATTTACAATACAATTAAAACCAGGTGTTGGAAATATTTTACTTGTATGTAATTGCGCTATTTTTATAAAAATAAATAATAAATGCAATTTGCAATAAAATCCTTTTAATGAGTTTAAAATGGCATTACATAAAATTATTTTAAAGCCTCTCGGTATAATATATACGCCGTTTAAAGACGTTTCGGATAATGTTCCCATACAGGGACGCATGGCTCCTAAAGCTGAAGGTTATATTAAATTATATAAAAAATACCTGGACGCGTGCAAAGACCTTGACGGGTTTTCCCATGCAATTATTATATATTATTTTCATAAAAGCAAAAAAGAAAGACTCTCGGCAAAACCGTATATGGATACAGAAACAAGAGGGATTTTCTCTTCGAGATTTCCGCACAGGCCGAACCATTTAGGATTGACTCTTGTAGAAATTATCAGTATAATTAATGGCGTAATTAAAATAAAAGGCGCGGATATGTTAAACGGCACTCCGCTGCTTGATATAAAACCGTATAATCCGGCATTTGATACAGTCAACAACTTGGATGTAAAAACCGGATGGATGACAAAATATACGTCTGGAAAACGGAAGCCGGTTATTTCAAAAACTGGCAGCCGTGACGATTGGTTAAATGAATCACATTAATGATTTTGAATATAAAATAATAAAACGGAGTTAGATATGGCTGAAGAAAAAGAAAACCTAGAGAAAGAAGGCAATGGGGGAGGTTCTCATGGCCAAAATAAACAGGCTGAAGATACTGAAGCGCTTCGCAAAAACATGGCCAGGATAGCGAATAAAATCATAGTACTTTCCGGCAAAGGCGGGGTAGGGAAAAGCACTGTTGCAGTAAACCTTGCAGCTTCGCTTGCTGAAAAGAAATTCAGGACAGGGCTTCTGGATATAGACATGCACGGCCCAAGCGTGCCGAAGCTTCTGGGTCTGGAAAACAAGACTTTGCAGATTGCGAACGAAAAAATCCAGCCTGTAAGCTACAACGAATATCTTAAAGTAATGTCAATCGGGTTCATGCTTCAGAGCAGCGACGACGCTGTAATCTGGCGTGGTCCTGTTAAACACAGTCTTATACAACAGTTCTTAAAGGATGTTGAATGGGGCGATCTTGATTACCTGATAATCGATTCGCCTCCCGGTACAGGCGATGAGCCTCTATCGATCAGCAGATTCATTGAAGAACCGAGGAGCGCGATCATTGTCACAACTCCTCAGGATGTCGCGCTTTCGGATGTACGGAAATCGGTCACATTCTGCAAAAAAATTAATCTGCCTATACTGGGAGTAGTTGAAAATATGAGCGGATTTACGTGCCCTCATTGCGGGAAAACAACGGATATTTTTAAAACAGGCGGCGGCCTCCAGATGGCGACAAGCATGGGAATACCTTATCTTGGGAGTATACCTATTGAAGCACAGATTACAAAAAACGGCGATTCCGGCGAGCCTTTTGCCAGTAAAAGGGAAAAAGACAGTTCCGCACATCAGAACTTCTCGGATATAGTTGAAAAAATAATTCTATCAGGAAAAAAATGAATTATTTTTCATAAGCTTTAACCCGATTTATCTCTGATAACAAAAATTTTACTGGACAAAAAATAAATTAAATTTTTAAAATATTCCGAAAACTAAATTTAGCAGGCTGACATTCTTAAAATATTATTTAATTTGCAGCAAATTAAATAATATTTTTCAGTAAAATTATTATCTGCAGATTTATTATTATTTCCGCTTTATCTTTTTTTTATTATGGGGGTACAGGCATGAACATGCGATCTTTATTTATTTTTTTCTTTTTAATAATAAATTTAAACATACTGCCTGCCAATATTAAAACTGATATTGGCCTTACGCCGCAAAAAGCCCCTAACGGGAAATGGGGCTATCTTGACGATAAAGGTTTTTATAAAATCAGACCGCAATTTGAAATGGCATTGCCATTTAAGGAAGGTCTGGCCTTAATTTCAGTATGCAATAAATACGGTTTTATCGACGAAAAAGGCAAACCTGTGATACGCCCGCAATTCGATGAAGCGCGCAGCTTTTCCGAAAGCCTTGCCGCAGTTATGATCTATGACCAGAAATCAAATAAAAAATGGGGTTTTATTGATAAAACCGGCAATTTTGTCGTTTTCCCTCAATATGACGACGTTACTGATTTTAGAGACCTTGAAGCACAGGTCAAACTGAATGGAAAAACTTTAACTATAAACAATACCGGCGGGTACATATAAAATACCTTTGAAGCATTATAATTTATTATATTAAGACATTGGAAATTATTATACCAATTTTAAAATTGCAGTAGTTTAATTTTTTCAGGACAGCTTTCCGCATTAAATATTCTATGTTAAATTGAATTTTCCCCCTGAATGTTTTTTGAATAAAATCTATCATTAAATTCCGGAGAAGAAAATGCTTTACAGTTTTGACGGCAGAAAACCAACCATAGGCATTGATTCCTACATCAGTGAAACCGCAATTTTAATAGGCGATGTTATTATAGGCGATAATTGCTATGTAGGGCATGGAGCAATATTAAGAGGGGATTACGGCACCATAAAAATCGGTTCCGGAAGCGCTGTGGAAGAAGGAGCCATTATGCACGCTCCGCCGGACGGCTTAAATAATATAGGAGAAAAAGTTACGATAGGCCACGGCGCAAAACTGCATGGTCAAGAAGTCGGGAATAACGCGGTCATAGGCATTGGAGCAATTCTCGGCCTGCGCTCCAAAGTCGGTGCGTGGGCGATAATAGCCGAAGGTTGTGTCGTTAAATCAAGGCAGGAAATACCTGACAAAGCTGTTGCTGCAGGAAATCCGGCAAAAATAGTGCGGGACATTAGCACTAAAGATGTAGAATTCTGGACATGGGGCAAGCAGCTTTACATTGATCTGGCAAAAAAGTATCTGAGAATAGGAATGCACAGAATAGATTAATTTACAGGAGGCTAATATAATGGATATAATAGCGATCATTATCGGTGTCTGCACAGGCGTTTTAGGCGGACTGCTGGGCATTGGCGGAGCTGTAATAATGGTTCCTGCCCTGATTATTTTTCTAAAATTCAACCAGCACCTTGCTCAGGGAACCGCCCTTGCCGCCATGATCCCGCCAATCGGCCTTTTTGCGGCTTACGAATATTATAAGAACGGGCATGTTGATGTGAAGGTGGCAATATTGATCGCTGCGGGTTTTTTAGCCGGAGCGTTCGCAGGAGCAAAGCTGGCCGAGCATATAGATGCAACGATATTAAGAAAAGTATTCGGTTTTATGCTTCTTGCAATTTCAATTAAAATCATTTTAACAAAATAATTATTTTATCCGGCATTATACTTTAATACTATGAAAATTGTTGCATTTCTTGGAAATCCGGGCAGAAAATACGAACACAACCGTCATAATGCGGGTTTCATTACAGGCAAACTTGCCGCAGAATATTTTAACATCATACCGAAAAAAAAGGAATTTCATTGCTATATCGGAAGCGTAAAACTGGAAGGCAATGAAGTATTGCTGATCTTTCCCGATGCATTTATGAACAGCAGCGGTGTTGCAGTAAACGAAGTAATGAGATATTATAATGTAAACCCGGAAGATCTGATCGCGGTTCACGACGAAATCGAGCTGCAATTCGGCGTTGTTAAAATTAAATTCGGCGGCGGGCATAAAGGCCACAACGGCATCAGGTCAATTATTCAGAGCACAGGTTCGGCCGATTTCAACAGGATAAGGATCGGTGTAGGCCGGCCTCCGGACTCCGGAATTAAAGTTGCAGATTATCTTTTATCCGACTTTTCGGATGAAGAACTTATTAAAATAAAAGAGCTCGCGCCCCGGATTATTCAGTCAATACATTCTTTAATTATCCCTGCCCCTTAATAACTCATATAATTTTTTATTTGCATATATTTACATCCGGCGTTATAATTTTTCAGGTGCCTATTACAATGGCCACTGTTTATTTTGCCTGAACAAGGTTATAAAATGAATTATATAATGATAATCGACGATTCGATAACTATTCGAGCAATAGTTGAACTGGTATTGAAAAGTCAGGGTTTTGCGGTAATTCATGCGGAAAACGGCGTAAACGCGTTATCAAAAATAAGCGAAATAATGGAGAAAGGTGATGATATTTCATTGTGCATAACGGATATAGATATGCCTGTTATGGACGGAATGACATTTCTCCAGGAATTTAAAAAATTATATTATTACATTCCTGTTATAATGCTGCATACTGAAGCAGAGGAGATATTAATAAACGAATGCAGGGAATTAGGCGCGTCCCATGTTCTTTTAAAACCTTTTAAACCGGAAATACTTATTAATGCAGTTAAAAAGCTGATGAGATAAAGAGTTAATCTAATAAGATCTAACGGAGACAACAAGTGAAAAAACTGCTAGGTGAATTGTTAATTGACGGCGGGGAAATTACACGCGAACAGCTTGAAGAAGCGCTTAAAATTCAAAAAAAAGACGGGGACCTTCTTGGCGCTATTCTTATGAATCTCGGTTATCTGGATGAAAGCACTTTACTGGAATTTCTAAAAATGCAGGGTACAAAAGTTAAGATTCACAACAAAAATTAATTCGAACTTTTATATGGCTTCTTTATTATGATTAGGCAATAATTATTATATATTCTAGTGCTTAAACGCCCTCTGGCCAGTGTAGACCATAGCTACTTTCGGATTTGTTTCATTGCACGCTTCTATGGATTCAAAATCGCGTTCCGAGCCTCCGGGCTGCACTATTGAAGTGACGCCCTGCCGTATACCGACATCGACACCGTCCCTGAAAGGAAAAAACGCGTCGGATATCATTGCTGAGCCGATCAGGCCGCCGTTCTCGATCTTTGTTTTTTTATCGATCTCAATAACATCAGACTTCTTTTTTTCCCCTTTCTGCACCGCAAGTTCAAGTTCCTTGTATGAGATGCGGAATTTATCCCAGCAAAGAAGATCTGCGTACTTTGTGTAAGCCTTATATATTGCAATCTCGGCAACACCAACCCTGTCCTGCTCGCCTGTGCCAATGCCTACGGTCACTCCGTCTTTAACATAGAGCACTGAATTTGAACTGACTCCCTGCTCAACAAACCATCCGAAAAGCAGGTCATCGTATTCCTTGTCGCTTGGGAGCCTTCCGATTTTATAGGTTTTGCCTTTGTATTCTGCCTCTGCAGGCTTCAGATCATCCTTGCTTTTTACAATATTAAGCGGAGACTGCTGTACAATTATTCCTCCGTCCATGAGCGATTTAAAATCTATAAAACGTATATCTTTATATTTTTCAAGACTGTCTATTCTTTCAATTTTGACAATTCTGAGGTTCTTTTTTGTTTTCAGAATTTCAAGCGCTCCACCAGTATAGTCCGGTGCCACAACCACTTCAAGGTAAAGCTCGGACATAAGCTCTGCAGTCTCTTTGTCAACAGCGCGGTTCAAAGCTGCGCATCCTCCGAATGCGGCAATCCTGTCCGCTCTGAAAGCACGGCTGTATGCATCGGCTATCGTGGAACCGTAAGCCACGCCGCTCGGGTTATTGTGCTTAACAATAACAGCAGCCGGTTTGTTCATAAGATATTTTAAAATATTCAGCGCATTGTCAATATCAGTAAGATTGATTTTACCCGGATGTTTGCCGAACTGCACCATCATGCTTTCATCTATGCCGCTCGAAAGGGAATTGCCCGGATCAATGAATTTGCAGTTTCCAAGCGTAAGGTTTCCTTCTACAAGCTCGTACATTGCTGCTTCCTGTCCGGGATTTTCGCCGTAGCGCAATCCCTTTTCAATAGTGGTTCCGTTTTCCTCAATGAGCCAGGACCTCTTTTTATATTTTAACGTTCTGTCTCCGAATGTGATTGTCATGGACTGCGGAAAATGATCGTCCATGATTGTTTTGTATGCTTTTTTTAGATTGTCTGCCATGTACTTTACTCCCTGATTATAGGATACCTTATATGTTTGTGCTACTTACCGGCTTCTTCCTTATGTAATTCTTCACGCAATTTCAAAATACGGTTCCTTAGTTCATCCATTAAATCAGCAGCTTTATTCGGCTGATATTTTACAGTATCAATCTCTTTACCTATCCTGGCATATACTTTACAGGGATTTATCAATAAAGATCCGCGCTTCATTGCATCGTTAGTGCCTTTTATATAAATCGGCACAATTGGCACCCCGGTTTTAAGGCACAGGCGGAACAATAACTTTTTAAAAGGCTGAAGCTCTCCGTCCATACTTCTGGTGCCTTCCGGAAATATCACTATTCTGGTTCCGCCGCGGACTTTTTTCACTGCCGAGTTCAGGCTCTCGATAACCTTTCTTCCCTCTCCTTCCTCAACAGGAATGAATTTATTCGCCCTCATAAGCCAGCCGAGAAACGGGAGCTTAAACAGTCTTTTCCTTGCCAGCCAGCCGACCTGCACAGGAATTATGGAATAGAGCAGCGGAACATCAAGATTGCTCAGATGATTCGCTGCAAAAACCTGCGTTCTGGATTTATCAATATTTTCAATTCCCTTGCAAGTTACTTTTACCCCGGCAAAAAATAATATAAGCCTGCCGCCCATTTTTGCGAATAAATGCCCAAAATATCCGGAACGGTCAATAATTGCAGATGGTATTGACAGAACAGCAGACAGGGCTATGGAAAACAAAATTCCTGTTATGCGAACAGCAGAAGTAAGCCTGAGAAATATCAGATTCATTAACAAACACTCTCCGTGAAAACCAGTGTTTTGTTAAAAACACATTAAAGTTGATTCTGTCAATTATTATTTAGAACAGGAATCCCGTCAGTTTGTTTTTCATAAAATAAATATTTTAAAATTGACAAACCTTATATAATAGAAGCTTTTTAATGACTATATCATACGACTTAATACATTTATCTGGTATAAAAAAAATTTGACATGAATAAAGAATAAAATTTAATGGTATTATAATTATTTAAAATATGAGGAGGTTGTTATGGATTTTGCCGGACTGTATGATTTGCCGCGGAATTTGATCACAAGAGAATCTTTTTTCAATATCGGCGGGCCTCACGGCTTTATGCGGTGGGGGATATACCTGTTTTTCCTCGCTTCAGTAATCTATTTGGTTTATACTCTTTCAAAAAAAATAAAAATCTGGAAAAAAGGGCAAAAAGAACTTAGAACCGATTTAATCGGTAAAAGAATAATGATGGTTGTAAAATATGTTGGTTTTCAGGCAAAGATATTAAAAGAAGCCTATGCAGGGATAATGCATGCTGCTATTTTCTTTGCCTTCCTTGGACTTGTTGCAGTAACGCTTTTAATTATGATCCAGGACGACTTTACCGAACTATTTTTCCATTATAAGTTCCTGGACGGCAACGCATACCTGATATGGTCGCTGTTTGCGGATCTGTGCGGCATAACGGTATTATTCGGATTATTCCTCGCAATAATAAGAAGATACGTAACCAAGCCGAGCAGGCTGGACACAAAGCCTACGGACACTCTGGCTTTGATGATCCTCGTAGCAATAATAATCACAGGATTTTTAACAGAAGCTCTTAGAATCACAATGTCGGGATATCCGAATTTCGAAGTATGGTCGCCGTTCGGCTACGGGCTTGCTTTGGCATTCGGCGGATTTGACGTACCGACTCTTTCGGTTTTCCATAAAATAAGCTGGTGGATACATATCCTGGTTTCCTTCTCATTCATCTCACTGCTCGCTACGGATAAACTGGGACATATTATAATTTCAACCCTCAATATATTCTTCATGAATCTCAAAAATGAAGATCCGAAAACAAAATATGCTTTGAACATTATTCCTCCCAAGGATTTCGAAACTGCAGAGACATTCGGCGTAAGCAGTGTTGAACAGTTCACATGGAAACAGCTTATGAACGGGGACGCCTGCACAAGATGCGGCAGATGCCAGGATAACTGCCCGGCATATTTGACCGAAAAACCGTTATCCCCTAAAAAAATCATCAATGATATTAAAGATAATAAAGATGAAAGGATCGCAAAAATACTGGCAGCAGAAGCAGTACTTGAAGATAAATCAACGCTCGATTTGACTGCGATCGAATCTAAAGTTTTAATAGGCGAATCGATTTTGCCGGATGAAATATGGTCGTGCACAAACTGCGCTGCATGCGTTGAAAACTGCCCTGTTATGATTGAACATGTTGATGCGATAAATTCCATGAGAAGGTCACAGGTACTTATGGAAGGCAAAATGGCTACTGAACTTCAGACCGCGTTCGGAAACATGGAAAACAACTCCAATCCTTACGGATTCGGCTTTGCAACAAGAGGAGACTGGGTACAGGCAGATTTACAGTTAAAAACGCTGGCTGAAGATCCGGCTGTGGATTATCTCTACTTTGTTGGCTGCGCGGCCTCGTTCGACAAGAGAAATCAGAAAGTCGCCATAGCGCTGGTAAAAGTACTGCAAAAAGCAGGGCTCAAGATCGGCATACTGGGTTCGGAAGAAGCATGCTGCGGAGATTCGGCTCTCAGAGCAGGAAACGAGTATCTTTTCCACGCTCTCGCAACACAGAACCTGGAAACATTCAAGACTTACGGCATAAGAAAGATCATTACTTCATGTCCTCACGGCTATAACGTGCTGAAAAAGGAATATCCTTTGCTTGCGGCAGCAGGAGTAGATTCCAGCGGCAACCCGCTTGAATGTAATTATGAAGTTTATCATCATTCGGAAATAATTTCGGACCTGCTTAAAAACGGCCGCATTAAAATCAAGGATACAATGAAGGAAAAATTCACATATCATGATTCATGTATGCTTGGCAGATACAATGAGATTTACGATCAGCCGAGAAGCATAATAAAAGCCATACCCGGAGCCGATTTTGTGGAAATGAGCAGGCACCACGGAAAAAGCTTCTGCTGCGGCGCAGGCGGAGCAAGAATGTGGCTGGAAGAGAAACTTGGCACAAGGGTCAACCAGTTCAGAACCAAGGACGCTTACAGCACAGGAGCAAGCAAAGTTTGCACAGCATGTCCTTTCTGTATGACAATGCTTTCGGACGGAGCAAACGAGCTCGATCTTAAAAATATTGAAACTTATGACCTTGCAGAGATTGTTTATCAGACAATGGAAAAATAAATAAAATAATGAAATATTGCCGCAAGATATTTTCATTACTGTTTTGTTTCTTCCTTGTTTCATCAAGCGCCTTTCCGGATATCGGCTATAACGACATATCCGGAAAATGGCGACTGATGTATAAAAACAACTGCGGCTACGAATTCCGCTTCAACAGCAATTACAGGGCATTCTGTATTCTCTATTCCGGCGCAAACGCCATCATCTTTAAAGGCATCTTCGCTATTGAGAAAGACAGGCTCACGATAAATATCAACGAAATGAAAACGGAAGAGAACTGGCGAAGAATAGATTTCTGGAATAAATTTTCCAAAACAGCCTCATCATATTTTGTTTTTAAAATTGAGCTTAATAAAAATAAAATCCTTACATTAACATCCATTAAAACAATAATTGACGGAAACGACTCCAAAGGCTATTTTGAGCCAGAAATAAGCCTTTCAAGATATTAATAATAATCTTACATAAATAATTATTTTCTTCATAATTTTATGAAAACAGAAAAAGTATTTTTTAAAAACAACAAAGCGCAAAGAATCGTTGGCAAAATATACAGGCAGGACGATTTGTCGCCGGACGGTGTTATTTTCTGCCACGGTTTGTTTTCCACAAAAGACGGGTACAAGATCACCCATCTGGCTGAAGATATTGTCAACGCAGGTTATACTTTGCTGGCATTCGATTTTTCTTTTGTGGGAGAATCCGAAGGAAACATATCCGAGCTTTCAGTGCTTCAGGAACTTGAAGATTTAAGATACGCTTTTTTATTCTTCCGCGATTACGGCATTAAAAAAATACACCTTGTAGGCTCAAGTATGGGAGGCCTTGTATCCCTGATTTTTTCATCTATTCTGGGGGACAGAATCAGCTCGCAGACGCTTATTGCTGCGCCTGTGCTGTTGCGTGAAATTATGCATCAAATGGCCCAGAAAGATATCGATTCACTGCCGGAAGATGGGTTTACTGTTGTTGACGGGATTCAAATCAATAATAAATTTTTTAAAGAATACGATAAAATAGATATTGGTTTGCTGATGAATCATCTGACTGTTCCGACTCTTGTTATACATGGCGGGAAAGATGCTGTTGTTCCTGTAAACAACGCGTCCGTGCTAATGAAAAGCATTCAATGCAAAAAACGGCTGGTGTTAATAGAAGACGGGGATCACAATTTAAGCAGGGATTCCGATTTAATAATATTGCGGGATAATATTATCGAATGGCTGAAGTCGTAGCTTCTATACGTCTCCTTCTTCCTCAATCTTGGCAAAATCTTCAAATCCGATATCCAGTCCAAGTATGCCGATTATTTTGCCTTCTTCGTCAGTCAAAGGGCCAGATACTGTTATCATTAATTTGCCGGTAATTTTTGAAGTAAAAATATTGGAAACATAGATATCGCCAGTTTCCATTACATTGATGAACCAGTCCCTGTCTGAATAATCCGTATCGATAAGCTCTTTGTTGTATTTTGACTTGTCTGTAATCTGTGTAATATTTTTTGTGATCTTTTTCCCTTCAGGATTTACCACATAGGCAAACCTGATGAACGGATCTTTATCTATAAGCTCCTGCAGAATACTTTCCTGCCTGTCGTGAACCATTGATAGAATATCCGGATGTTCGAGGTATTTCTCCAGAAGCGCAGCAGCGAATTTGTTTTCGCGGCTTTTAATCCTGTCAAAGTCGGAAACAAAGTAAGCAGGCAGATGTTTCCTTGCCAGTTTTTCCAGCTCTTCATTGGACATGGAAGTAGATCTGCCGTTATCGTACTGCTTTATTATTTCCCTGTGCATCCTTGCAACGCCCGGATCCTTTTTCTGAATAGCCTGATCCCCCGTAAGCCCGAGATGGCTGTTCAGCCACTTGGCAATGCCTGCTGTGCCGCTCTTGTCCGCAATCGATATGCCAAGCGGCCTTTTAAGCAGTTTTTCAGTGTTGAAAATATTGTATATCTCTTCGTTTTTAATCAGTCCGTCAACGTGAATACCTGCCCTTGTCACATTGAAATCCGCGCCTACAAAAGGATAATTAGCGGGTATTTCAAAACCGATGGACTCCATGTAATGCGCCATGTCGGTAATGGCAGTCAGGTCTATGCCTTCGTCATCGCCGGTAAGCGCGACATATTCAATGACCATAGCCTCGAGCGGTGTGTTGCCAGTGCGCTCCCCGAATCCAAGCAGAGTCGAATCAACAGTTTCACATCCGTACAGCCATGCGTACGAAGCGTTTGTAAATCCCCTGTGAAAATCGTTGTGGCCGTGCCATTGCAGATTCCCGCCGCTCATGCCCGCATCGTCGATGAGCGCCCGTATTAACCTCGGAACCGATCTCGGCAAAGCTGCCATCGGGTACGTTACGCCGTACCCCATTGTGTCGCAAAGCCTTATCTTTATCTGCTTTTTGGAATCCTCGGAAATCCTTACAAGCTGCTGAACAAACGGCACTACAAACCCGTATATATCAGCCCTTGTAATATCCTCAAAATGCAGTCTTGGTATAATATTTTCTTCAAGAGCGGCATAAACTATTTTTAAATATTCTTCAGCGGCCTCTGTCCTGGTTTTGTTCAGCTTTAAGTAAATCTGATAATCCGATACGGATGTAAGAATACCGGTCTCGTCAAGGCCGGTCTGTTTAACAATTTCAAAATCCTTAATATTTGCCCTTATCCAGCTTGTGATCCTGGGATATTTATATGCTTTTGCTCTGCATTCTTCCACTGCTTCCCTGTCTTTATCCGTATATATAAAAAATTCACATTGTGATATCAGCCCCTGCGGGCCGGAAAGCCTGTTAAGATAATCGAATATTGTGCTTATCTGCTCAACCGTGTAAGGCGGTCTTGCCTGCTGGCCGTCCCTGAAAGTAGTATCGCAAATACGGAATTTTTCCGCAGGAATTATCGGAAGTATAGTATTGTCGAAGGGAATCATGCATACTTTATCATAAGGAAATACTTCGCGGTAAAGATTCGGCTCTTCCGGATTTACAATATCGTATTTCTTTCTGATCTTTGCGAATTCAGGGACTTCTTTTTTCTTAAGTATCATATCTTGTTTTTTAAAATAGTATTAATTTATAAAAAAATATTTTATAAGATATTAATATAAATATTAAGCTGTTAAGAAATGCTTGAATTCAGGATTTTATATGTCAATGATTATACGCTGACAAATATGTCGAGTAAGTAAATTATAATACAAAAAAGCAAAAATAAAAATTATTTTCGCTAACTTGACAGATTTTTTAAAGCGTTTTTAATTAATGCTTCAATCGGGATGTCGTTGAATTTTTCGATTATTTCGTTAACGGATTTTAATGCCTTTGATTCATCGAATCCAAGGGAAACAAGGGCTTCAACAGCATCGCTTCGCACTGAAGAATTCTTTGATGCAGGAACAGACAGGTTATCCAGTTTGCGGATCTTTCTTTTTAATTCAAATACCAGTTTCTCGGCTTTGCTTTTACCGATACCCGGTATCTTTGTTAAAATCATTATATTATCATTCTGCACTGCTTCAATTAAGCTTGCGCTTTCAATCCCTGACAGAACGGAAAGCGCAATAGAAGGGCCTATGCCGCTAACGCTTATTAAAATGCTGAAAAGATGTTTCTCGCTTTCGGAATAGAAACCGAATAATTTAAACTGGTCTTCTTTATGCAGTGTATAAATAAAAAGCTCTGCTTCGTTATTGCCCTGTATTTTTTCGTAAGTTGTAAATGGGATGAATACCTGGTACCCGACTCCGTTAACATCGAGGATTAATTCCGTAGGTTTAAGTTCGTCAATTTTTCCTTTAAGTTTTGCGATCATTTGATTTAATTCTTACGCTCTTCATATTTAAAAAATGACATGCTGCGATAGCAAGCGCGTCCGCAACATCGTCCGGACGGGGAAGTTCTTTCAGCTTGTAAATTTTCATTATTATATTCTGAATCTGGCCTTTGGCAGCCCTGCCGTAGCCGGTTATTGCAGCTTTTACCTGCAATGGAGTGTATTCACTGTAACTCAATTCGTGAATCTTCGCCGTAAGTAAAATTACGCCAATGCATTTTGCAACATCAATCGCAGTTTTTGTGTTTTTTGCAAAGAACAGTTTTTCTATTGCCAGGCAGTCGGGCTTGTGGGATTCAATAATCTGATTTAATTGCCGGTGAATAATAAAAAGCCTTTCGTCTATTTCCAGACTGCGGTCTGTTTCAATTGATCCGTAACCGATTATATTAAGGCTTCCTTCAATGATTGCCCAGCCCAGAGTAGCATAGCCGGGATCAATGCTTAAAATCCTCACTGGGCCTCGCTGATTTTGGCCATTATCTCATTGGAGATGTCGTAGTTCGAATAAACATTCTGCACGTCATCATGGCTTTCAATTGCCTCAATGAGGTTAAGGCACTGCATCGCTTTCTTTTCGTCCAGCTTAACTGTTGTAGACGGTATCTGTGTTATTTCGCCGAAACTTGTATTTAGATTCTTCTTTTTTATAAAATCGTAAATATCATTGAATTTTTCGGGTACGGTAAAAACAATAATATTGTTATCCTCTGTCTTAATATCCTCAACATCGTGATCTATCAACGCTTCCATCATTTCATCTTCCGTGGTTTGCCCGGCTTCGATTACTATCATTCCTTTCCTTTCGAATAGATACGAAACGCTGCCGGATTCCGCCAGGTTTCCGCCTGCTTTCGACAGCAGAGTCCTGATTTCAGGGGTTGTTCTTTTTTTATTGTCCGTAACGCAGTCAATCAGCAACGCAACACCGCCCGGGCCGTATCCTTCGTATCTTACTTCTTCGTAAGTTATGCCCTCAAGTGCGCCGGTACCTTTTTTAATCGCCCTGTCAATATTATCGTTAGGCATATTGTTTTCTTTGGCTTTTAGAACCGCAGTACGCAGCCGGGGATTCGCGTTGATATCTTCACCGCCGGACTTTGCCGCCATTGTTATTTCTTTTATCAGCTTGGAAAATAGAACGCCTTTCTTAGCGTCCGCAGCTCCCTTTTTTCTTTTAATTGTTGACCATTTGGAATGACCTGACATGTGAGAACCTCATATAATTTTTTCTGGATGTAATATAATTCTTATTTATATACGACAATCTGCGATCTGGTTTACCGCAATATGTTAATAACCCCTTTTAATTTTCAACTTTAATTTTTTTATCTTATCCCTTGCTTCATCTGAATTATAATTAAAAGATAATGCATCATTATAATACTGAACAGCTTCTTCCAGTTTATCTGTTCTCTCATACGAAAGAGCAATGTTCCACCTGATCTTGCCCTGGTTTAACTTGCCGAATTCGTAATTTTTTTCCCTGTTTGCGAATTCAAGCTTTCCTTTTTCTTTTTTTAAATTCTCGTATTTAGTATACCTTTCATGAAGCTTCTGCGTTTTCATCTCTGCAGCTGCAACGCGAAGCTCATTGTCCATTTTCGATATTTTATTTTTATTCTCCAGGATGTCCGCGTTTATTTTATCATGATATTTTTTTGTTTCAAGATAAAATTGAATCGCCTTTTCGTATTCCAGATCATTCATGTAAATATCCGCCTGATACTCGGCTGCCTTTGATCTTCTGAACAATTCGTTTTCCGGAAGATATTTTACTGATTTTTCGAAGCAGCTTAGCGCCAGCCTGTGATCGCCCGTTCTTTTAAATGCCAGGTATCCGAGAGCAAAATTTACGTAGCCGTCATCGCTTTTCTTCTCAAGATATTTTTTATAGTATTTCGCGGTTTCAAGATACTCACCCACATCTTCATAAAGATTACCCAAACTCAAAAAAAGAGCCGCGTCCGGAATATCGTCGCTTTTTGAGTCAATATATCTTTTTATATGATATATAGCTTTTTTTTTCTCATTAGTAGGCCCTAACGCTTTCCCCAGTTCCAGCGAATACTCAAATTTTAAATTATTCAGGGAATAAGCGGTTTCAAGGGATCTTGTATACGCGTTAAAATGATTCGACTTTTTATAAACCTGCGCGATCTCATAAAAAACGGCATCATCTTTTTGCCAGTTCACAGGATTATAACGAAGCGATTCAAAGTAATGATTAAGCGAGGAGTCCCCGCTGCCCAGCTTAGAATAACACCTGCCGGCAAAAAGATGCAGGTTAAAAAGTTCTTTATTATCTTCGATAAAAAAGGATTCCGCTTTTCTGTTCCTGAACAGGTCATTAATATCTTTCCTGTCTTCCTCTTTCTTTACGAAAACGTAATCATTCGGAATCTTTTTATCGTAATTTTTTGCGCTATAAATAACAGCCAGTCTTTCTTTAATTATCTTCAGCGCACCGTCATAATCATTTTTGTCGTATAATGGAATATAATCGGCAGATCCGGTTTTTTCAACCGGCTTTTGTGCATGCAAAGCAGGTAAGTTAAAAAGAAAAATAATACTGCAGGAAATAATTACGGTAAATGATTTATAATTCATATAATATAATTATGATTTATAATTCCCCCTTCGGGAGTATGCCGGATTAGAGATTGCAATGTCCACTTTCTATATCCATTTATATATAACATAAAACCGGATAAGACATGAATTATAATATATTATCGGCCGGATATAAATAGTTTATTATTGAAATATTGTGAGGGAAAATCAGCGCTTAAGAGGAATGCGGATCATCTTAATCCTTCTCTTTTTTATTTTAGGCGCTCCTTCGGGATTATATTTGTTCTGCACTTCCTCAATAGGATGTGTAAGAAGCATCCTTAAAGCATCCTCGGTTTTATTGAGGACGTCTATTAAAAATAAATTTTCCTCTTCAGTAAAATCCTTATAAAGATATTCCTCAAGGGTTTCATTTTTAGGAGGCATCCCGATGCCGATCCTGACTTTTGCGAATTTATCGGACTTTAATGTTCTTGCCATGGATTTTACACCGGGATTATCAAGCGAAGAGAGCAGATAATCGACTCTCAGTTCTCCGAATTTCAAAGTGTGGTCGCCCAGAACGCAAATAATATCGTTTACCGTTATCCTGATAAAGGAAGCAATATACAGAACAGACTCCCCGATAAGATCAACAAAAGTCTGCGGCTTTAAAAGAACAACTTCTGTTTTATCAATTACTCCTCTTCCTATCAGGGATTTTTTCTTTTTAATTTTAATCTCGATATTTTCATTATTCCCTAATATCTCAACTACTTTAAAACCAATATTCTGTCTGTTGTTTAAAAATTGCTCTCCGGGATTTCCAAAACCAACTATTAGTTTCAAGCCTTTGATTTACCTCCTGTAAAAGATATGGCACTTCAGAGACTTATTATTCCTTTGCTTTTTCCTTATCCTTAGCTTTAGTTTCTTCACCTTCAGCCTGTACTTCCTTTCCTTCCTCCGCCCCTTCTACGCCTTCTTTTGCTTCAACTGCTTCTTCTTTAACATGAGGTATAACAACCGACGCAATAGGACGTTCTGGCAAACCTAAAAATTTAACCGATTCGCCGATTTTTATATCGTTTACGCGGAACGACTGTCCAATAGCAAGATTGGAAACGTCGACTGCAACGCGCTCCGGCATATCTTTCGGAAGACATTCAATTTCAAGTTCTCTTTCGAATATTTCAAGTACTCCGCCTTCTTTAACTCCTACAGGAGCCCCTGTAATTTCCAGTTTAACGACAGTACGGATTTTTTCGTCTGCTGTAACTTTATAAAAATCGATATGCATTATCTGATTTGAAACAGGATCAATATTGTAATCTTTTACAAAAACTTTATGCTGCGCATCCCCGGGCTTGTCTGCAATATTTAAATCTATCAAAACGCTCTCTGAGATACGACCTTTGAATATCGACGTAAATGCTTTCAGGGGGACTTTTATTGATTCAGTTTTTCCATGCGAATATAAAACAGCAGGGATAAAACCTTTAACTCTTAATCGGCCGCTTTCATTTTTACCGTATCCGGTTCTTAACTCAACATTTAATGTTCGCTCGTTCATATTGTTTACTCTCTATAAATATTAAATTTTATTATTATAATTTCATAGCTGCGGGTTCCGAACCCGTCATTACTATTTAATCTTTTAATAATGATCCCCGAATGCTATATGAAATTTATCCTAATTGCCGAATAAAAATATTTTCCAGAAACATTACGGGAAATTATCTGAGGCGCCAGGATTCGAACCTGGGGATGCCGAGACCAAAACCCGGTGCCTTACCGCTTGGCGACGCCTCAATTCTTACTTTATACAAACTTTGCTATTATTACCTTTGCTTTTTTGCTAAGCGCATCTTTTGCAATTTCTGCCCTTCTTTTATCTTTAAAAAGTCCTATAACAGTTGAACCGCTTCCGGTCATTGCTGCATAATCCGGATTATAATCGGCAAGTTCGTTCTTTAAATTCCGTATTTCAGGATATTCCGAAAAGACAGGATCTTCAAAATCATTTTTTAAAATATCTTTAAATATATTAATATTTCTCTGTTTAATTCCTTCTTTAAACAGGGCTTTTTTCTTTTTTATTTCCGGTTCGTTTACCGGAGTATTGTTTTCTCTTTTTAAAGCTTTATAAGCCTTCCCGGTATTTACCATAATACCACAGTTGGCAAGCAATACCCAGTATTTTAATTTTCCTTCTATACCTTCTATTTCATCCCCTATGCCCCGGCAAACCGCGTAACCGCCGCACAAGCAATATGGAACATCTGCTCCAAGTTCTGCTCCAAGCTTAAGGAGTTCGCTTTCTTCCAGCCCTACATTTAATTTGCTGCAGTGAGCATTAAGCAGTCTTAAGGCTGCTGCAGCGTCGCTGCTTCCTCCGCCAAGTCCTGCGCCGGAAGGAATATTTTTTTCCACAAGAACCGAAATCTCTCCGGTTTTTCCAGTCCTGCTTAAATATAATTTGACTGCTTTCGTGATAAGATTATCTTCAACTGCAATAGATGAAATGATATCCGCGTATACGCCGCCATCAGCGTGTACATCTATACGAATGTCACTGCATTTTTCAGAAATAGTCAGCCGTTTGAATGTTAACCGATCGAAAAGATCAAGACTTGCATTAAGACTAAAAATGTTGTGATAAGAATCACTTCTTTTGTTGAGTACCTCTAAATGAAGATTAACCTTGGCGTTTGCTCTAACCGTATCTGTCAATTAATTTTTTATCTTTTTAAAAATTTTGTACTTTAATACTATTTTATACTCTATTTTGTCAAGTAATTTATTGTATTCCGCAAGCGTTGTATCCTGTCTAAAAACATTCCCTGATTTAATTTATCAAACTCAGAAGTCTGCAAATGGTACTCTACGAAAAAGAGTTCTTTTTATAAAGAACCGGAATTTGTGTTAAAATATACTGAAGAGACTTATAAATTTTTGCCGCAGTAATTTAAGGTAAAATGAAGCCTTTGCGCCCAGGCCGATAGTCATAACAGAAAGCAGCATTCCGACAAGCGGCACTGAAACAGCCATGCCGCTCCCTGACAGCCTGCCTATGATTTCTTTCAGGTATGCCACTGCAGGCGGATCTTCTCCTGCAATTGAAACACTAAATTTTTTCACTGCAGGCTCTGTCCAGAAATATTCTTTGACGTTGTTTCTGTATTTGAAATACCTGCATTTAACTCCTATAAAATATTCCCCGTCTGTAAGGTCAACTGCTGTTAAAATATTGCTTTTCAGGTTGATCCTGTCCGAAAACCACTTATCTTCTTTTCCGATAAAATATGAATATCCGGCTATATTTTTTTCTGTAATATTAACAGTGTTAATTTCTGCTGTAAATGCAGCTTTATCGTAAGCCTTTGAAATATCGAACGGCAGGCTCAGTTCAACTGCAGGGATCTTTGGTTTAAGGGCATCTTTAATTTTTACTTTTTCTTCTATTGTCCCCTGGGTTATTTTCTGTACCAGTAGAGGATCGAGCTTTGCGGCTTTACCTATAATAATTTCGTACGTGGCTATAGGGCTTAGCGCATTTGTTTTATCTACAGAGCGTAATGTGAAGAAATACCTGCCCTGGTTCAGGTGGTCGAATTTAACTTCCAGGCCGGTTGTGAATTTATCCGGAGCATTGATCGCGTCCTTGGAAATATTATACAAAAAACCTTTATGCCTGGTTACATCTGTCATTGACCAGTTCAGCACTGCCGTTGTGGCGTCCGCGGGCTTGCCTTCAGGATGGGTCGTGGATTTAACGACAGGCATTGAAGGGGGATTTTTGCTCACCTGTATTTTATAGCGCACTGTCCTGCTGTAATTTCCGGCGCCGTCCACAGCCCGTATATAAAAATAGGAAATGCCATCCTCGAGTTCCTGGCTTCTGTATTCCGTTATATTGCCTGCAAGGTTAATAATGGTGGGATCGATATCCTGCAGATTGTAATCGCCTGGTTTTTTTAAAAAGGTTGCGTATCCTGCTATATTCGACTCGTCAAACGGCGCCTGCCATTTCAGTATTGCTGTTGAAGCTTTTGACCACGCGTCCTCCGGATGACTAGGCGAATACACTACAGGCGGATCGACATGCACATCGGATGTCTTTGCCATTAATCTTCCGGATTCTTCCCACAGCGCCATAATCTTTCTGTTCATCTGAACAGCGAGAGGCTTTCTTGCAGGAACGCCCTGCCTGGAAAGCAGCACTTCCGCAGGCGGATTTTTCGTTTGAGGCGGCATTTTTCTTGCGTACACCCCCGGTATTTTATTGCGCGTATCGTACCATATTACAAACAGATTATCGTCGTCGGATTTAACGATTACCGGAGAAAAACAATCCGCGTTTGTAGTTGAAATTGTATCCGGATCGCTCCATACATTCCCTCTGTCGCTTCCCTTCATTAGTTTAATTGCCCAGTTTTTTGTTTCATTATTCTGATATACGAGATAAATTTCATTATCATAAACATTGATAAACGGAGCGCTGTCTTTAGCCTTATCTTTTGTAATAAGTTTTTTGGATGTCCAGCTGTTGCCGTTATTGGCAGACCTGATAAAATAAAGATCATCGGTTAACGCTTCCAGTCTTTTTTCTTTTTCCTGCCATACAATATAGATATAGCCGTTCGACGATTCAATAGCAGGAAAAAAAGCTCCTCTTAGACCTTCCGAAATATTAACAAGGCTGTCCGGATCATCGAATTTTTTTTCATCTTCGCTTATTATATGAAACAGGCTGAATCCTTTTTCCATATACGCGTTGTAAAATATATGAAGCCTGTTTTTATCGTCGTAAAGAACCTTCGGCATGAGTTCCATCTGAGTTTTGGATTGAACGCGCGTGGGCGCGCTCCATGTTGCGCCGGTATCAGCCGAAGTGGAATAATAAATGCGGCTGTTGGGGTCCTGTTCGGTAAGTATTTGCCATACTGCGGCAATATGCCCGTTCGCGGAAACTGAAATGTCCGGATTAGGTTCTGTCCTGGAATCAATCGGTGCTATTTTAACCGGCTGGAGAAAATTCATACCGTTGTCGAATGAGAGTGAAACATATATGCCGGCTGCTTTGTTTTTTTCGCCCTCGTAAACAACCGCGATTATGTTTCCCTTTTGTGTAAGTCTGAAATTTTTTACATAGATATCGTAAGGAACAACAGGATATGTTTTGTCCCAGCCGACGGGCAGTGTGGACACATTGCTGCTCTGAAAAAGAAGAATAAAAAAGAGCGAAACCGAACTTAAGACAAGAATCAGCCATGCTGCTTTTTTATAAAACGGCATTTTTAAAAAATTGCTATTCATATAATACAATTTAATTGTTTGTTTTTATTTAGCAAGAATAATTATTAATAAATTTGTCGTGCCCGGTTCCCTGAACATGAACGATATTATTTTGTCTTGACTTTGTTTAAAAATACCGCATATATAATCCTATTAATAATATAAATAATAATGATTTATTTTATATATTAATTAAACAATTATTCAGGAGGAACAACGTGGATGCTGTTTTTCTTTCAAGACTTCAGTTCGGGATATCGGTCGGGTTTCATTTTATTTTCCCTTCATTGACACTCGGATTGACATTTATTACGACAATATTTGAAACACTGTATTATAGATCGGGCAATGAAAACTACAAGGCTGTTTCCTCTTTTCTTGTTAAAATAATAGGGCTGGTTTTCACTCTCGGAGTCGCTACCGGGATTGTGCTGGAGTTTTCGTTCGGCACCAACTGGGCTGAATACTCCAGGATGGTGGGTGACATATTCGGAGCGCCGCTCGCTGCTGAAGCAATATTCTCATTTTTCCTTGAGTCTGTCTTCCTGGGCGTTCTTCTTTTCGGCCGCAAAAAAGTATCTAAAAAAGCATACCTTGTCTCGGCTTATTGCGTAACGTTCGGTGCGCATTTATCCGCGTTCTGGATACTTGCCGCGAATTCGTGGATGCAGACCCCGGCCGGTTTTGCAATTATCGATGGCAGGGCAGTGCTGCAGAATTTCCTTGAAGCAACTCTTAATCACTCGACACTGATACGCCTCGTCCATGTTGTTCTCTCGGCTTGGGTCGCAGGTTCAATTTTCGCGGCAGGCGTAAGCGCGTTTTACCTTATAAGAGGAAAATTCAGTGAACAGGCAAAGCTCCTTCTTAAGACGTCGCTTATCATATTTATTTTTTCTTCGCTTGCAATACTTGTTTCCGGGCACACTCATTCAATACAGGTAGCTAAAACACAGCCAGCGAAAATGGCGTCCTTCGAAGCTTTGTGGAAAACGCAGAGTGGAGCGCCCATGTCGCTCATAGGGCTTCCGTGCGGGAAAGAAGAAAAGACATACATGGAAATAAGCGTTCCGAAACTCCTCAGCCTCATGATCGACTTTGATCCGGATTCCGAGGTTAAGGGGCTGGATGCTTTCCCGAAAGACGAGCTCCCGCCTCTGCTCCCGACATATTTTTCCTATCACATAATGGTCGGGCTTGGAATGCTTTTTATAGCAATGGCTTTTTTATACGGCTTTCTTGTTTTTAAAAATAAATTGTACGATAAAAAGATTTTTCTTTGGCCGCTTGTTTTTGCCATTCCTCTTCCGCATTTTGCCATACAGCTTGGCTGGATAGCCGCAGAAGTGGGCAGGCAGCCCTGGGCTGTTTACGGCGTGCTTAAAACGTCGGACGCTGCTTCTGCTGTTGTGCCTGCAGGCCAGATATTGTTTACGGTCATCATGTTCAGCATTATCTATCTTTTGCTTTTCTGCCTGTTTATATACATACTCGTCAGGCTTATAAACAAAGGCTTCGGATCCGAAGGTTCATATTAGAAAAGGGGGAATTATGGAATATACAGACTTATTACGAAATACATGGTTTATCCTGATAGGGGTATTGTTTATAGGCTATTCAATACTGGACGGATTCGATTTAGGCGTCGGGATGCTTATGCCTTTTATCACCCGCGAAGATAAAGACAGAAAAATCCTTATAAATTCAATATGGCCTGTATGGGACGGCAATGAAGTGTGGCTGCTGACCGGGGCAGGTGCGCTCTTTGCTGCGTTCCCTGTTGCTTATGCATCGGTGTTCAGCGGATTTTATTTGCTGTTCATGCTTACACTGTTCGCGCTTATTTTCAGGGCAGTATCAATGGAATTCTGGTATTATGATGAAAAAAGAAAAGGTTTATGGGCTGCGGCTTTTTCAATAGGGAGCTTTTTGCCTCCGTTGCTGCTTGGGCTAATTATCGGCAACATTTTACTTGGAATGCCGCTGAACGACAAATTTCAGTTTACAAGCACGCTTTCATTGATATTCAGGCCTTTTCCTGTGCTATGCGCAGTTCTTGCTGTAGTTTTTATGATAATGCACGGCGCATCTTATTTAGCCTTGAAAACCGAAGGCAGCCTCTGCGATAAAGCTGAGAGGGTTGCATCAAGGATATGGTTCTTTGCGCTCTTTGTATTAATAGTCGCGGTGATATCTATTTTTCTTTTCTTCCTGGAAAAATCGCATAATCCTGTTATGTGGGTATTGTCTCTTTTAATATTTATTGCATTGTTTTTATTTAAAAAATTCAGTTATAGCGGAAAAGCAGGGCTTTCGTTCCTGCTGTCATCTCTTATTTTTGCGGAACTGTGGATATGCGCAGGCGTAATATTGTATCCAAATCTGCTGAATGGGCTGGGCAGCAACGGTCTGAGCATATACAACGCATCATCAAGCAAACTTACGCTGCGTATAATGCTCACCTTTGCTTTGATCGGGGTGCCGATAGTGCTTGCGTACACTATTTATGTTTACCGCATATTTAAGGGAAAAGTAAGGGAGTAATCCGGTAATTATTGCAGTTTAAGATAACACCGTAAAGCAGAGAGTAAGGCGGTCGCAGGCTGCTTTTAATCCGATCCTACGAATTCTGCTATGCTGTTAAAGTATAGATCCTGGTCCGCAAACATTACGGTGTTATGATCCGCACCCGGGATGATCACAAGTTTCTTATTTTTTGCACCGGAATTCTCAAAGTTGACTTTTGCTTCTTCCAGAGGAATTATTGAATCGCGTTCGGCATGCATGATCAGCGTTGGCTTACTAACCCGGCGTATTTTTTCTTTGTTGAAAAAATTTCTGCCTTCGTCCCATACAGGATGTTCAAAAGGCACAAGGCCGAACATCGCAAGGTAGTTCCGGAAATTGGTTGCTGAACCGCTTTCAATGATAAGTCCGGCATAATCATCGCTGTTCTCTTTCGCTATTTCCATTGCGCAGAGGCTCCCCAAAGATCTGCCCATGATAAACAGCCGGTCGGAATATCCTTTCTCTCTCAGCATTTTTTTTACGAAGGAAAATATTACTTTAGCATCATTAAGAATATGGGCGATAGTCGGAGAACCGTCGCTGTGGCCGTAGCCCCTGTAATCCGCAACCAGCAGGTTGATTTTCATTTCGTTGTATACCGGGGCGATATCGTCGTAATCGTAAGCGATCTCCCCGTTCCCGTGAAAAAAAAGAATAGTCGGATATTTTTCGTCTGCTTTATAAAAGCGGCAGCCTATCTTTACTCCGGGTTCAACCTCAATAAAAATATTTCGCGGATCGATTTTCGCGCTTTCCGGCATTTGCACAGGATAAAAAAGTATGGAATGAATTGCCGGCTGGTCAAGAAATTCAACAGGATCTAATGTGCCCATAATAATTTTCCTTTAAGCAGCAAATTATTTGTTTTCGGTTTTGCGTTCGCTTTTTTTATTATCTTCAATCCAGGTTCTTGATGATCTGGAATCACAGGCAAACTCGGCCGATTTTTCGAATTTTTCTTTAAGCGTATCTTCATCATAACCGCTGTCTTCCGGATCGCCAAGCAGCGCCTCGAAAAGCTCGGGCGGAGAAAGCCGTATTACATTGGCTGCTGATGTTTTATTTTTTTTATCTTCCATATATTTTTGTATTTTAAATTATGATCTTATCATAGTCAGCAGCATTTTAAAATCAGTCACGGCTTTTAACGCGTGCGGTTCATTGGCCGGCATTACGATTATTTCGCCCTGTTTCACATTATACGGTTTGCCCGAAATTTTAATTTCGACTTCACCGTCAAGAACCTGAACCAGAGCGTCAAAAGGCGCCGTATGCTCGCTTAATCCCTGGGTTTTATCGAACGCGAACAGTGTTACTGTACCGGTTTTTTTTTCAATTATGGTTTTGCTTACAACAGCGTCTTTCTGATAATTTACCATATCAGCCAGTAAGTTTTTTATTATTTCATTGCTCATGTTTTTCCTCTTAATTTATTAATTATAAAATTTTGTTGTTTAAAGAAGAGAATGTCAACTCAATAATAATTTTAGCTCGTTGGCGTCCGGCCGATAGCGACAGAGAAATTATTTTACACTTAATCAGGAGATTTTTCACATTTGTTCGAAATGATACAGCACTAATCATTACGTAAACCGCTATAGTTTTAAATATGCTGCGATTTGAAAATTCTGTTGACTTTTGCAGTTATCGGAGATATAAAATATAGGCAGGGGAAATTACCGGCCATTTACTCCCGATCCGGTTGCCCGGGTAATTTTACATTATTATTAAATATTAGGGGAGGTCTGCCATGAAGCATCCTGAAAGGGAGCATCAGAGGGTATATTTTACATTTTATCTCAGGATTTTCGAGGGTTCTTCATTACTCGGCTTTCTTCTCGATATCTCCCTGAAAGGGCTGATGATTATGTCGGAAAAGGAGTTGCGCACAGGCAAAACATACACGCTTTCCGTAAAAGTGCCTCCTGTTATTTCCGAGGATCACGGCGATTATGTTAAAATACAATCAGAGTGCCGCTGGTGCCGCCGCGATGAAAAGCAAAAAGATACATATCTTTGCGGATTTCAGATTGAGGATATCCAGGGTAAAGGGAATAATCTTGTCAAAAAACTGATCGATGAATACAGGCTTCGTTAGGAGGATGATGAAATGAAGAAAACCGCCGCGAAAAAAAAGATGCTTGTCCTTGCCGGGCTAAGTTTAAAAGAAGATCCGGAATATCTTTATAAGGAAATATCGCGCCTCACAGGCGGAGCCGATATATCGATCTATTTTATTCATGTTTTAAAGGAGATGCCCAAGGTTGCTTACAGCGCGAATGCAAACAAGCTGTGGGAAGATTACAGGGACAGGGCAGTGATCGATACCCTGGTAAAAATGAAGGTATATCTAAAGCGCTTTTCGGCCGGGTACTCCGATATTGAACCTCTGGTCAATTCCGGCAGTCCTTCGGATGTAATAGCTCGCATTGCGGACACTGTGAAAGCTGATCTGATAATTGTCGGGAGCAAACCGGTTTCCGGCATTATTAAAATGATAAAAAGCACAACAGCCGAAAAAGTAGTGCGGTTGTCGTCCAAACCTGTGCTGAGCATAATTCTGTAAATCCGGCTGCCGGGCAGCCCGGTAATTCAGAATTGATCCCGCAACGCTTTGAAAAATTACAGTAAAAAATATAAAATTCTGTTGACTTCCGCCTTCATTATTTCTAGCAATTTAACAACTATTTGAATATAAATTATAACAATGAAGACTGTTGACGAAAATATTTTTATTTTTCATTTAACTGAAGTTTAATGTATAATATTTGAAAGATAAATAAGATAATTTTTACCGGCTTCCCGAAATCCCTCACTTCTAATATTTTCATCAATACGTTCCGGAGTATAACAGTGAACCTTGAAGAATTAAGGCAAAAAATAGATAATATTGATAAAAACCTGATAGAGTTTATCAATGAACGCACAAAGATTGCTTTGGAAATCGGAAAGATAAAAAGCGAGCAGAACATACCTTTTTATAAGCCGGAAAGAGAAAGGCTTATCATGGAAAAGCTTCAGCTTTTGAACAAAGGCCCTTTCCCGACAAACGCTCTCAAACTTATCTTTCTTGAAATGATGTCGGCATGCAGGGGGCTTGAAAAGAATATTGTAGTGGCATACCTTGGCCCCGAAGCCTCGCATTCTCATTCCGCAAGCATCAGCCATTTCGGGAGTTCCGTTCAAAGCATCCCGCTTACTTCCATAACCGACGTTTTTTACGAGGTAGAAAAGGGGAAGGCGGATTACGGCCTTGTGCCTGTCGAAAATTCTTACGAGGGCCTTGTAACGCACACGCTGGATATGTTCATGGAAAGCCCGCTAAAAATATGCTCAGAGACTCTTTATAAAGTAACACATTGCCTTTTAAGCTTACAGGATGATATCGGGAAAATAAAAAAAATATATTCGCATCCGCAGATCTTTGCCCAATGCAGGCTCTGGATCGAGAATCATCTTCCCCATGCAGAAAAGATCGAAGCATCCAGCTCTTCAAAAGCAGCAGAGCTTGTCGAATGGGACAAGTATTCTGCCGCCATCGCAACCGAACATGCCGCCTACCGTTACAATCTTAAAATACTGGAAAACGGCATCGAAGATATTCCGAAAAATTATACGAGGTTTCTCGTTATCGGCAAAACAGACTGCGACCGCACAGGTACTGATAAAACTTCAATTATGATAGGAATCAGCGACAAACCCGGCGCTCTTGTAGGGATACTGCAGCCGTTTGCAAAAAGAAATATAAATCTTACCAAGATTGAATCAAGGCCCACAAAGAAAATGCCCTGGGATTACGTTTTTTTTATTGATTGCGAGGGGCATATTACGGATCAGAATATTATTGATGCTCTTAATGAAATTAAACCTTATTCTCTTCAGACAAAGATACTCGGATCGTATCCAAGAAGTATCATAAAAGAATAATAATTTGAAAGATGACTAAGCAATTATTTTTATATTTTATGAGGAAAAAATGATTATTATATTAAAGCCCCATGTTTCAGATGAAGAAATAGATCATTTGATTGAAAGAATTGAAAGCCGCGGTTTAAAGACAAATGTCTCAAAGGGTATTGAAAGAACCATTATAGGCATTATCGGCGATGAACAAATAGTAAAGAGCATGCCTCTGGACGCGATTTCGTGCGTTGAAGAAGTAAAGCCCATATTAAAACCTTTTAAGCGTGTAAGCAGGGAAATGCATCCGGATAATACCATAATTAAAATAAACGGTTCGGAGATAGGAGGGAAAAAGATCGCAATTATTGCAGGCCCGTGCGCTGTGGAATCAAAAGAGCAGACTGTAGAAACAGCAGTTAAAGTGAAATACGGCGGAGCAGGTTTTTTCAGAGGCGGCGCTTTTAAGCCCAGAACATCTCCTTATGATTTCCAGGGGCTAAGGGAAAAAGGGCTGGAAATACTCATACAGGCAAAAAAGGAAACAGGGCTTCCGATATGCACTGAGGTTATGGATACGCGGGATGTTGAGCTTGTTGCGGACTCCGCAGATATTATCCAGATAGGGGCAAGGAACGTTCAGAACTTTAATCTTTTAAAGGAAGTCGGCAAAACAAGGAAACCGATTCTCCTTAAAAGGGGCATGATGACCAGGATTACCGAACTTTTGATGTCTGCCGAATACATAATGTCCGAGGGCAATCCCAATGTAATTTTATGCGAAAGGGGGATAAGGACGTTCGAGGACAGCACGCGCAATACCCTGGATATTTCCGCTATTCCTGTTATTAAGGAATTGAGCCATCTGCCGATTGTTGTTGATCCGAGCCATGCTTCCGGTTACAGAAGATATGTTTCTGCGCTGGCAAAGGGCGCTGTAGCAGCAGGCGCGGACGGGCTTATAATCGAAGTTCACAGGAATCCCGAAGAAGCGCTTGTAGACGGCGGGCAGAGCCTTTCTCCGTCTGAATTTGAAAAACTGATGCTTGAATTAAAACCAATCTGCATGGCAATCGGCAGGGAGCTTTGATCACGGGTCAGCATTTTAATAGAATTGCCATTGTTGGTGTAGGCCTGTTGGGGGGGTCAATAGGGCTTGCTTTAAAAGAGCGTTCTTTTAAGTGCAGGATAACAGGCATAGGAAGAGATGAAAAGAAACTTGTTAAAGCGCAGTCTTCCGGTATAATTGATGCGTACTCTACTTCCATAGAATCGGAAACGGCTAATGCCGATCTTGTAGTTATCTGTACTCCGGTATGTTCCATTGCTGAAATTTATAAAAAGATATATCCCTTTCTTCGCAGTGATACGCTTGTAACAGACGTAGGGAGCACAAAACATAAACTCCTGAAAGATATCTCAAAGATAGAAAAAGGACAAAGCTTTTTTATCGGTTCTCATCCCATGGCTGGTTCCGAGAAAAATGGCCACGAAGCCGCTTCTGCAAACCTTTTTAACAGATCGATTGTCGCTGTAATCAACGATAAAAACACTTCGCAGGAAAACCTTAAAAAAATAAACGCGTTCTGGGAGTTCATCGGTGCAATTGTTGTGAACTTGACATCCGCCGAACATGATAAAATCGTGAGCGAGACAAGCCATGTACCGCACCTGATTTCATGTTTAACTGCTTACGCGTGCATGAAAAGCAGCAGAAGCAAAGACCTGTTCAACAATATTTACGCGAACGGGCTTCTTGACTTAACGCGCCTGTCGCAGGCAGATCCGTCAATGTGGATGGATATTTTTTCATCCAACAGGGAAAATATTTTAAATGTTATAAAAAAATATAAAAAGCATTTTGCCCTTATAGAAAAGCTTCTTTCGAATAAGGATTATGATAAATTTAATAAACTTCTTCGCGATGTTAAAACCTTCAGGGAAAACCTCTCTTCAAATAAAATAAAAACACAAAAATAACATAAAAAATACTTGCAATATTGCGTATTAGTTTTTTTATTTCAAATTTTACAGTTAAGGTTTAATAAAATCACTGATATATTTCCGGAGCAATTATGCTGGCAAAAGCAATATCTCTTGATGTGCACGGCATTGAGGCGCACATTGTTGAAATAGAAGTGGATATTATCAAAGGGCTCCCGAATTTTACAATTGTCGGGCTGCCGGATTCTACAATTAAGGAATCCAGGGAAAGAATACGGTCAGCAGTAGAAAATTCCGGCATGGAATTCGCTCCAAAGAACTTTGTTGTAAATCTCGCTCCCGCGGGCTTTAAAAAGCAGGGCGCAAATTTCGATCTGCCTATTGCAATAGCAATACTGAATGCAACCGGCCAGGCAAGCGTTGATTTAAGTTCAGTCGCCATAGTCGGGGAATTGTCCCTGGACGGCAAAGTGCGGCCTGTAAAAGGCACAATTTCAATGGCAATCTCCCTTTACAGGTTGAATTATAAAAAGATGATAGTGCCTTTTGAAAACAGGTACGAAGCGTCCGCAATAGACGAAGTTGAAATATATCCTGTTAAAAATATAATGGAAGCATTGTCCGCGTGCCGCGGGGAAATGGAAGCCTTCAAAGAAAAGAAAGATCAGAATATTAGTTATGAACTTAAATATGATTTTAAAGATGTAAAAGGCCAGGAAACGGCAAAAAGGGCAATAGAAATTGCAGCTGCAGGCAGCCATAATATTTTAATGTACGGGCCACCTGGTTCCGGCAAAACCATGCTGGCAAAACGCATCCCGTCCATTTTGCCCCCGCTGTCCAAAGAGCAGTCCATTGCCACTACGATGATCCATTCTGTCGGCGGCGCTTTAAAGAGCAATGAAGGCCTTGTTGCCAGCCCGCCCTTCCGCTCTCCCCATCACACTAGCTCGGACGCTGCGCTTGTAGGCGGTGGAAAGATCCCGTCCGTCGGTGAAATATCGCTCGCGCACAACGGCATCCTGTTCCTCGACGAATTCGTAGAGTTCAAGAACGATGTGCTGCAGGCGCTGCGACAGCCGCTCGAAGACTGCGAAATAACTGTTGCGCGCGCCAGCGGCAGCTTTAAGTTCCCTGCGGATTTTATGCTTGTAGCTTCCAGCAATCCGTGCCAGTGCGGTTATTTTTTCGATCCGGAGATAGCGTGCAAATGCTCTCCTGCGAAGGTTCGCAATTACTTTCAGAAAATAGCCGGCCCTATTCTCGACAGAATAGACATAGAAGTGCTGGTAGGCAGGGTGGAATACCGCGACCTGATGAACAGAGGCAAGGGCAGTGAAGAATCTTCGGAATCCATCAGGGAAAGAGTTCTTAAGGCAAGGGAAATCCAGGACAAGCGTTTTAACGACAAGGGTATATTCAATTCCAGGATGAGCAATGCGGATATAAAAAAGCACTGTAAAATAGACTCTGAAACAGAAGGGTTGTTTGAAATGGCTGCAAAGAAAATGAATCTTTCTGCAAGGTCTTTCTTTAAAATACTGAAAGTGAGCAGGACAATAGCGGATCTCGAAGCTGCGGAATCCATTAAAAAAAGCCATCTTTTGGAAGCATTATCATACAAAAATCTTCAAAGAAACTACGAATTATAACCGGCATATCCTAATAATTAATTTCTAATAGAAATAAAAATAATTTATTAAAAATTAAAAATACAGATGTTTTTTTTAGTATAAATTAACAATTTGATCGGCAAAAAGCAGCAGTATATTTTAGACAACAAAAGATATAAAAAATTGTTGTTGATTCGTGAAATTATGTTGACTTCCACTACCTTTATTTTAGCAAGGATGTGATTAATTATTTTTGTAAAATTATATTCTGGAATCCAAAATAATATCCGGAATTTTTAATTGCCTCATATCCCGGATTTTTTTATTAAGATTATTAGAATTTTTGTAATTGTTTAATGACGCTTTTGCAGAGAATGCGAATGCATGGGGGAATATTCGAGAGCGGTCGTTCGATCTCTCAAGAAATAAAAAAATAATACTTAGGAGAAATAGTTATGTCAGCTGCTGAAGTTTTTGGTATGCTTTCCACTATCTTTACCACTTCAGGTTTAATGAATATAACCTGGCAACTGGTAATTATGTGGATAATCGGCCTTACATTTATTTACCTGGCCATAGGGAAAAATTTCGAACCTCTTTTGCTTTTACCGATAGGATTCGGGATATTTCTTGTTAAT
>JAZDKB010000014.1:0-4653 GCA_043803405.1 Spirochaetota bacterium
TCCCTTTCCTTTTTTCGTAGTTATATGAAGAAGGGCCGGTTCTTTCATATGCTTAATATTGTTGAGTATATCTATAAGATGGTCCATATTGTGCCCATTAATCGGACCGAAGTATTCGAAATTAAAAGCCTCAAAAAGCATGCCTGGGGTTACAAATGCTTTGAATGATTCTTCCGAGCGTTTGGCGAATTTATATACATCGTCACCGATTTTTGGAAGAGACTTCAATAATTCTCCAAATTCTTTCCTTAGATCCTGAAGATATTTCTTGGATAATTTTCCGCTTAAAAAAGAGGAGAGGGCGCCTACGTTTTGTGCTATAGACATGTCGTTATCATTTAAAATAACGATAATATCTTTATTTTTATGAAGATATCCGGCCTGGTTCAGGCCTTCATAGGCAAGGCCGGCAGTCATGGAGCCGTCCCCGATAACGGCTATGACTTTTGAGGTTTCTTTTTTCAGGTATTTCGCACATGCAATTCCAAGCCCGGCAGAAATTGAAGTGCTGCTGTGGCCTGTTGAAAATGAATCGTATTGACTTTCACACATCCTGGTAAATCCGCAAATACCTTCATGCTTTCTGAGTGTATGAAATTTATCCCGTCTGCCGGTAATAATCTTGTGCGCATAAGCCTGATGTCCGACATCCCAGATAATCTTGTCTGCAGGAGCATCGAAAACATAATGAATGGCTATGGCCAGTTCCACAGCGCCAAGACTCGATGCAAGATGACCGCCGTTTTTTGATACGACATCCACAATAAGTTTGCGTATCTCGGAAGCAAGCGCCGGAAGATCCGAACGGGAAAGACTCTTTAAATCGTCGGGAGAGTTAATATTGCTGAGAATGCTCAATTATGATTGTCCTTTATAATTATCATTTTCTTGTTACTACTCAGGTTGTTTAGGCTGTAGGCTGAAGGCTGTTAGTCACGAATCAAGGCACTCAGAACCTTCCCTGTCTCCACCATTTTCGAGTCGAATCAGGGGAACATCCAACTCTTTTTCATCCTACAGGCTAACTGTCTACAGCCTATCCACCTGAGCAGTTATCTTTTTCTTTCAATAATATATAATGCAAGTGCTCTGAGCGAATCAGACTTATTATCAAATGTTTCGATCGCATGCAAGGCATCTGTTATAAGTTTTTTTGCATGATTTTCCGATCCGGTAACCCCAAGCAGGGCAGGGTAGGTGCTTTTATTTCTTATTTTATCACTTCCTACGGCTTTTCCTGTTATTGCAGGATCACCCTTTACATTAAGAAGATCATCGGTTATCTGGAAAGCTAAACCAATATTTTTTGCATAAATTTTAAGCTGCTCTATTTGTTCCGAATTTCCATTCCCTAATATTGCCCCTGATTCAACCGATGCTTCGATAAGCGCCCCGGTTTTCAATGAGTGCATATCCTCTAATTCTTTCAATGAAATATAACTGTTTTCAGAAGCTATATCCCGCATCTGTCCTTCGATCATTCCTCTGTAACCTGCGGCAAGGGAAACCACGTGAATAACCTTTAACCATTTTGCAGCACTATTGTTCGTGTGAATCGAAGAAAATATCTGAAACGCAAGGGTAAGAAGAGCATCGCCTGCAAGTATCGCCGTGGGTTCATTAAAAGCTACATGGCAGGTCGGTTTCCCTCTTCTTAGAGTGTCATTATCCATAGCAGGAAGATCGTCATGAATTAAAGAATAAGTGTGTACCATTTCCAGTGCACAAGCTGCAGGTAATACATCATATTCAGTACCGCCGACAGCTTCGGAAGCGGCAATACAAAGAACAGGTCGTATTCTTTTTCCTCCTGATAAGAGAGAATAACTCATTGCTTTTGTTAAAAGACTTGAATCCAGTGAAGAATTAATGATTTTGTTTAATTCGTCATTTATCAGGATATTTTTTTTTGAGATGTATGAGTTTAAATCAAAACCTGAAAAATCATGATTGGAATTTTTCAAATTCATTCTGTTACTCTCTCAGAAACAAACGATTTTTCAATTACATTTCCATCCTGATCTTTCAAAAGGAGAGTTATCTTTTTTTCAGTCTCATCAAGTTTGGAAGAACAAAATTTTGAAAGTTTTATTCCTTCCTCAAATTTCTTTATAGAATCTTCGAGGGAAAGGTTCCCTGATTCAAGCTCCTGGACAATTTGTTCAAGCTGTTTCATTGCAGCCTCAAATGTTACTTTTGCCATATCTCATATTTTCCTTTCAACACTGCATATTATAGACCCTTTTGCAACCACCACTTCAAGATTTTGGCCAATCATCACATTATTTGAATCAATTACAATATGTTTATCAGGAATAGTTCTGGTGATGCTATAACCTCTGCAAAGAATAGCCTTTGGATTCAATGCATTTAATTTTGCTGCGGATTCATTCAATACATGCCTGTAGTTATTAATCATTATATTTATTGATATTAGTATATTAGAAAGTATATTTTTAATATGTTCATTATGTTTAATTATATATTTAATTGGGTTATTGAATAATATTTTGTCGTTTTTCCATTCGGTTCGCTCTCTAAGCTGATTTATTATATTAATTTGGGCTCTTGTGATTCGCCGGGATAGATCGTCGTTTTTAATCATCAGGTCCTGAATTTTTCTCTTTGGACTTTTAAGCCTGTTAATTAAAGTATTCAAATTGTTTTTATAATAACTATAGAATCTTGAATAATTTGATTTCAGAGAAATAGTCAGTTTATCGATTTTAATATTAAGTTCATCCTTTAATGGAACAACAATTTCGGCGGCAACCGAGGGTGTAGGAGCCCTGTAATCTGATACAAAATCTGCAATGGTATAATCTGTTTCGTGTCCAATAGCAGATATTATTGGAACAGATGATTCATATATTGCCCTTGCTACTGATTCCGAATTAAATGCCTGTAATTCTTCTAAAGAACCTCCTCCACGGGCAATTATAGCTACATCTGAATAACTGTATTCATTCAATAATTTAATGGCTGCTACAATGTCCGATTCCGATGATTCGCCCTGAACTTTTACAGGTATTATCCGAATATTAACATCAGGGTATCTTCTGTTTATAATATTAAGAATATCATATAGTACTGAGCCGGTAGTTGAAGTAATGATACAGATATTTTCGGGTATAAATGGTAATTCTTTTTTGTGAGAAACATCAAAAAGACCTTGTGCCGATAATCTTGCTTTAAGCTGTTCATAGGCTATCTGTAAAGAACCGATACCTTTTGGTTCCAGATATTCGAATATAATCTGGTAGGTTCCTTTTGATTCATAAAGACCTAATCTGCCGAATCCGATAACAGACATCCCGTTTTCAGGATTAAATTTTAAGTTTTTGAGTTGTCCTTTAAATATTATGGAATTGATCCTGGCCGATTCATCTTTTAAGGTAAAATATAAGTGGCCTGAAAGGGGGGCGCTTATATTAGAGATCTCACCATAGATCCATATAAAAGGATATTTATCTTCTATGAGACTCTTTAGTTCGGATGTCAGCTCTGTTACAGAATAGATTTTTGTTTCCATTTTATGATCAAAGACATATTATAACACAATGATAGTATGGTATATAAATTATTATTTACACGAAAGACATCAGCGGGTTCGGTCGCGCCGCCAGGTCGATAATCGGGAATCCGAAGAAACGCTTTAAAACCGCCCTTAAACATAACGTCTGATAATGAATATTATGTAAACTAATAAGAATAATTTTTAAAAACCGGATTTGTGCGAAAACGCCCTCCTCCAACTATCGCTTAGGAGCCTTTACAAAATAACCATTCATGGTAACTGCTCAGGAGTCAGAATTCAGGAGCCAGAATCCGGAATTAGATGCAATGTTGTCTCCCGCAACTTACTAACTTGTTCAAATTTAGTATTGAGCAAATTCATCAACATAAACAAAGCAGATTTCCTTTTTATTCTGGCATCTGAATTCTGACTTCTATCTTCTGAATAATTACATATTATTTTTGAACGACGGCTTTTCATAAATGCAGAGAAAATCACGCACCGCCGGGATAATGTAAATATTATCATATTCCAGTCCGCTTAAAAATTCAGCAATAATTTCATTTTTTTTACTTACAGGCAGATCTTTATCAATAAAAAAATAATTGCCGCCTTTTATTTTACAGAATCCGCTTTTTATACTAATTCCTGTTTTACGAAAATTTTGTTCGCTGACGGTTACATCAAGTTTTTCAGCAATTAATTTCATTTCCAGAAATAATTGATCCGCTTTCATATGCAATTATCCTCTTGAAAAAATGCCGGTATGTGTTATTATAATATCTATAATTTAAAAGGAGGAATCATATGCAAGAAACATATTCTGTAAAAAGTTCGCAAACACATGTTATTGTTAATGAATTTATTAGAAGCGTATATAACTGGATGGGCATCGGCCTGGCCCTTACAGGTTTTATCGCTTATTTTGTTTCAAACAATGCCCAGATTCAAAATTTAATATTTGGAAACAAACTTGTATTTTTTGGCCTGATTATAGCTGAATTAGCGCTGGTTTATATAATAAGCGCCCGGGTCAATAAAATTCAGGCATCAACCGCAACATCCTTGTTTATACTTTATGCCGCATTGAACGGCGCAACTCTGGCATCTCTTTTTCTCGTATATACAAGTTCATC